>NZ_JANWTC010000010.1 GCF_024919295.1 Corynebacterium lemuris
ATCTACTCCTGTGGGCACCCCACCACAAGAGCTAACGAAGTACTATTAGGTCCCGTGACTGATTCCCCACTTCTCATCGTCGGGCTGGGTAACCCGGGCGCCAAATACGCCGACACCCGCCACAACATCGGATGGCTGCTTCTCGACGAACTCGCCTCCCGCATCTCCCCCGTCCCCGCCAGCTTCGCGGTGCACAAGCGCACCAACACCGAGATCGCCGAGGTCCGCCACCGCGGACGCCGGCTCATCCTGGCGCGGACCCGCAGCTACATGAACGTCTCTGGCGGACCGGTCAAGGCGCTGGCGACCTTCTTCAAGATCGCCCCAGCCGACATCGTCGTCGTCCATGACGAGCTCGAGCTCGACTTCGGGCAGATCCGCCTGCGCACCGGCGGCGGCGACCACGGGCACAACGGACTGAAGTCGGTGACGAAATCGCTGGGCACGAAGGAGTACCAGCGGCTGTCCATCGGCATCGGCCGCCCGCCCGGTCGGATGGACCCGGCCGCCTATGTGCTCAAGCCCTTCAACCGGCAGGAGGCCGGGGAGCTGATCTTCATCTGCTCTGATGCGGCCGATGAGCTGGAACGCAGCCTGTAGAGAACGCGGAACGCCCCGTTCTCGGTTGAGAACGGGGCGTCGATAAGCGGGTGGCTAGATGGTCAGCTCTTCTGCTACCACACCGGCCTCGCGCTGGGCGATGACCTTGTGGATGTTGTACTCCCACTCCTGCAGCTCAACCGGCAGCTCGCCCTTCGACGGGTCCTGCAGGTACTCGCGACGCTCGGCGTCGTAGTCCCACAGCCAGTCGGCGTAGCGGTACCAGCCGGAACGCTCGGCGTTGCGGAAGGTTTCGTTGCGGATGAGACGGGAAACGCCGTCGACGTGCCACAGCTCGCCCCAGAAACGGCCGATGGTCTGGATGCGTGCACAACGCGGTGCGCGCTCACCGGAGACCTCGCGGAGGACCTCACCCCAGTTGAGCTCGCCCTTCGCGGCGGCCTGGGAGGCGTAGAGCGCGAGGCACTCGGCATCCTCCATGGCCATGACGGCGCCGGAGGCCAGGTACTGCAGCGGCGGGTGCGCGGCATCGCCCATGACGATGATGCGGTCGGAGACGACCCAGTTCTCCAGCGGCTCACGGTCGGCCATCTGCCACCAGGTGTCCAGCCACATGGAACCGAGACGGCCCTGGACGAACTCGTTGGTGTGGCCGAAGGCGTTCTTGAACTCCTCGTTGTTGCCCCAGTCCTCGGGGACCGCGGTGCCGTCGGTCAGAGCCTCGAGGTAGCGCGGGGACTGGAAGACAGCCACCTGGTTGAGCAGCTCGCCGTGGCGCAGCGGGTACTGGATGAAGTGGACCCGCGGGCCGATGTAGCCGACGACGTCCTTGAGGTCCTTCATCTCCGGGTCGCTGGGCAGCTCGGAGGTGCCGCGGTAGGCGACGTAGGCGGACGGAACCGGATCGTCCTGGACGATCTCCTTGCGGAAGACGGAGTGGGTACCGTCGAAGGCGATGAGCATGTCGCCCTCGACATCCTCCTTGCGTTCCTCCGTGCGGTGCTCGATGTGCACGGTGACGCCGTCCTCACGGGTGTCCGCCCCCAGGACCTGCACGTCATTGTGCAGGGTGGCGCCGGCCTCCTGGGCGGCCTCCACGAGGATGGACAGCAGGTCCGAGCGGTGGATGACCAGGTACTTGCCGCCGTAGTGCTTCTCGAAATCATCGTCGAAGTTCATGGTCAGGATCGGCTCGGTGGTGATGGCGTCGCGGAACTGCATGCGCTCCGGGAGGTAACCGGACTCGAAGACACGCTCCTTCAGGCCCCACTTCTCCAGCATCTTGACGCCGTGCGGACCGATCTGCAGGCCGGCCCCGACCTCCTTGAACTCGGGGGCACGCTCGTAGAGCGTGACGTCGGCACCGCGCAGGGAGAGCGCGAGTGCGCCGGCGGCACCACCGATACCTCCACCGGAGATGATGATCTTCTGGCCCTTGAGGTCCTCGGAGGCGGTCAGGATGTTTTCAGACATAGGAGACTTCCTTTCAACGGAAATGTGGGGAAGAGACTAACGGTTGTCCGCGGGCATGTTGATGACCCTGGTCGTCGGGTTCTCCATCCGGCGGTGGATGAAGAACAGGACGATCAGCGACACCGAGGACAGCAGCGCAGAGGCGCCGAAGAGGATGAAGTTCGAGCCGACACCCAGGTTCCAGTTGAGCAGCAGGCCGGCCAGCTGCGGTGCCACGACCGCGCCGATACGTCCGACGCCCAGTGCCCAGCCCAGGGCCGTACCGCGCAGGTTGTGCGGGTAGAAGTTGGCCACTGCGGCGATGATGAGGATCTGCGTGCCGTGGGTGCCCACACCGGCGAGCACCAGGATGAGGTACACGGCCACGATGCCCGGCTCAGACAGCAGGAGCAGCAGTGCGACACCGGCGACACCGGCGGCGACCGCACCCGACTTCAACGGACCGAAGCGCACACCCGCCCAGGCGGTGACCACGGAACCGAGGATGGCACCGAGGTTGAGGGCGAGGGTGAAGTTCAGGGCCGCGCCGAAATCATAGCCCGCCTGCTGCATGAGACGCGGCAGCCAGGTGCCCAGGCCGTACCAGGCCAGGAGGGTGACGAAGGTGGCCAGGGCGAACCAGATGGAGATCATCATGTACTTGCCCACCAGCAGATCCTTGAAACCCGCCGGCTCGTCAGCTCCCTCACGGGCGGCGTGGTCATCACGGATCGCCTGGTCGGAGGGAATGACCTTCATGGCGATCGGCAGACCGATGACGATCGGGATCAGTGCCAGGAGGAACATGAAGCGCCAGCCCCAGTCCTCGTGGGACGGGACAATGAACTGGGCCAGGACAGCGGCGATGGAGCCGCCCAGCGGAACACCGGACATCATGACGGTCGCCCACGCGGACATGTAGCGGCGCGGGACGAGGTCGGAGGTCATGGCGTTGACGGAGGGCACGAGTCCGCCGAGACCGATACCGGCCAGGAGACGGAACCCACCGAACATCCACGGGTTGATGGCGAAGGCACACAGCAGCGTGAACACAGACAGAATGATGACGGAACCGATGACCGCGAATTTGCGGCCGACCCGGTCGGAGAGCCTGCCGACCCAGACCGCACCGATGACCATGCCCAGGAAGGCGGTGGAACCGATGGTGCCGGCCGTGGCCGAGTTCAGATCCCACTCCTCCATCAGCTCAGTCTGGACCGTGCCGTAGACGATGAGGTCGTATCCGTCGAAGACAACGAAGAACCAACCGATGAGGACAGCGGCCAGCCTCTTGCCACTGATTCCGAGGATAGTCAGGCCACGGTTGTTGCCGCCCATGGCAGGTGCGTCTGTGTCACCCGCCGTTCCAGCAGTGATTTGCCCGCTCTGCGGGTCTTGGGAGATAGGAGCCATAGGGACATCATCCGCGTGATGGGAGTTACAATCAAAGTTATTCCACATGACGGAAGGCGATATGACGATGAACCCCGCTCCCACCCATGGCCCACCCCCGAGGGAATTCCTCCAGTCGGTGGACCTGTCCCTCACGCTGATCCTCATGCTCCGGGACCAGGGCACCCTGGCCATCTCCGCGGCCGCCGAGCAGCTGAAGGTCAGCCCCTCCACCGTCCACCGCTCCATGGCGATGCTCGTCTACCGCGGCTTCGCCACCCGCAGCGAGTCCCGCACCTACCTCCCCGGCCCCGCACTGCTCTCCTCCAGCCTGCAGCCGGGCGTGGGCAACGAGCTGATCTCCGCCTGTTCGGCACACCTGACGGCGATTGCCGCGGAGACCGGGGAGACCACCCATCTCATGGTCCTGGTGGGCAATAAGGTGCATTTCCTCCACACCGTGGAGGGCAGCCACCCGGTCCGGGTCGGCAGCCGGCGCGGCCAGGTCATGCCCGCAGAGCAGAATGCGGGCGGCCTGGTGATGCTCGCCGAGCGGTCCGCAGCGGAACTGCGCGCCCTCTACCCCTCCCTCCCCGACGCCGAATTCGAGAGTCTGCGCAGGCAGCTGCACAGAATCCGCAGCCGCGGCTTCTCCCTCAACCACGGTCTCTACGAGCACGATGTCTCCGCCGTGGCCGCCTGCCTGCGCAATGACCTCGGTGACGTGCTGGGGGCGGTTTCGGTGGCCACGCCGACCGGACGATTCCGGAACGTCCACCGCCGTTGCGCTGAAGTTCTGATGAAACATGCGCGGGACCTGAACTTCCGCCTGGAGGAGGTGCGGACGACTCCGCTGCCCCTCAAGGGGTAGAAAAAATTACCCCCTGAAACTTTTTCCGCGGTACGGAATATCTTTGAGTCACACTTTTCCGACGCATATGTTTGACCTCACAACCACCCCTGCACCCGGCCTCTGCCGAGTGCACCATTTGATGCAGGAGGTTCAAGCATGAGCGAGAGCACCGACTACTCGAACAAGCACGTTGACTTCGTCGCCCCCGAGCCCACTCCGGAGGAGCAGGCCGAGCTCAACGACATGTACGCCAAGATGGACGATCTCCAGATGAAGCCGCTGTGGAACCAGATCGGCGGACTCATGCCGAACGAGCCGGACCCGCAGGCTGTCGCCCACCGCTGGGACTGGTCCGAGCTGATCAAGCTCGCCCGCCGCTCCGGTGAGCTCGTCCCCGTCGGCCGTGGCGGCGAGCGCCGCGCCATCGGCCTGGCCAACCCGGGCCTGGGTGGCCCGACCTACATCGCCCCCACCCTGTGGGCGGCCATCCAGTACCTGGCACCGGGTGAGAACGCCCCGGAGCACCGCCACTCCCAGAACGCCTTCCGCTTCGTCATCGAGGGCGAGGGCGTCTGGACCGTCGTCAACGGTGACGCGGTCCCGATGAAGCGCGGCGACTTCCTGCTCACCCCGGGCTGGAACTTCCACGGCCACCACAACATCGCCACCGAGCCGATGGCCTGGCTGGACGGCCTGGACATCCCCTTCGCGTACCAGATGGACACCGGCTTCTTCGAGTACGGCTCCGAGAAGCTCACCGACGAGTCCACCCCGGACTACTCCCGCTCCGAGCGCCTGTGGGCCCACCCGGGCCTGCGCCCGGTTGCTTTCCCGGGTGCCACCACCTCCTCCACCATCGGCCGTTACGCCTGGGAGCACACCGACGCCGCCCTCAACGACCAGCTCTCCCTCGAGGACGCAGGCTTCCCCGGCGTCGTCGGCCCGGGTCACGCAGCCATCCGCTACACCAACCCGACCACCGGTGGCGACGTCATGTCGACCATCCGCGCTGAGTTCCACCGCCTGCGCCCGGGTGCCTCGACCACTCCGATCAAGGAGGTCGGCAACCGCGTTTTCCAGGTTTTCGAAGGATCTGCCACTATCAAGGTCGGTGACCAGACCTTCGAGATGAACCACGGCGACGTCGTGAACATCCCGTCCTGGAAGCTGTGGTCCCTGGAGGCCGGCACCGACGGTGTCGATCTCTTCTGCTTCTCTGATCACCCGATCTTCGAGAAGCTGGACCTCGCTCGTACCTACACTCCGGAAGGAATCTAAACCAACATGCGTCTTGCAACCATCCGCTCCACCCAGGGCACCTTTGCCGCCCGCGTCGAGTCCGACAACACCGCCGTGAAGATCGACGGTTTCGCCAACGTCGGCGACCTGCTGCAGGAGGACAACTGGCGCGAGGTGGCTGAGAAGGCCGCCGGCGAAGAGGTCACCTTCGAGCAGGCCGACCTCGAGGCCGTCGTCCCGGCCCCGAAGAAGATCGTGTGCGTCGGCCTGAACTACGCCAACCACATCAAGGAGATGGGCCGCGACCTGCCGACCCACCCGACCCTCTTCGTCAAGTACCCGGACGCGCTGACCGGACCGTTCGACGATGTCCTCGTCCCGGAGTACGCCAACGCCGAGCTGGACTGGGAAGGCGAGCTGGCCGTCATCATCGGCAAGCGCGCACGTCGCGTCAAGGAGGCCGACGCCGCTGATTACATCGCCGGTTACGCCGTCATGAACGACTACACCATGCGTGACTACCAGTACCGCACCCTGCAGTGGCACCAGGGCAAGTCCTTCGAGAAGAGCGCCGGCTTCGGTCCGTGGATGACCACCGCCGACTCCTTCGAGTTCGGTGGCGAGCTGGCCACCTACCGCGGCGACGAGAAGATGCAGACCACCCCGACCGATGACCTGGTGTTCAACCCGGCTCAGCTGATCGAGTACATCTCCCACATCTACCCGCTGGATGCCGGCGACGTCATCGTCACCGGCACCCCGGGCGGCGTCGGCCACGCCCGCAACCCGAAGACCTACATCGGCGACGGCGACGTCGTCAAGGTCGAGATCGAGGGCCTGGGCTACGTCGCCAACAAGACGGTGTTCGAGTAATGAACTCCTTCCACGATCTGTCCATTGAGGAGCGCCTCAGCCTGACCCGCCGTGGCACCGCCCACTACTCGGGCCAGCTGGCGCTCATCGACAACGCCGATTTCGGCCGCGACACTCTGCTCCCGGGCTGGACCGTGGCACACCTGGCCGCTCATGTGGCCTACAACGCCGCCGCACTCTGCAACCTCATGGAGTGGGCGGAGACGGGCGAGGAGAAGCCCATGTACTCCTCCCCGCAGGCCCGCAACCAGGAGATCGCCTTCGGCGCCACCCTCCTCCCGGACGCCATCCGCAACCTGCACGACCACACCCTCGTGCGTCTCGACGTCGCCTGGCGCGACGCCGGCGACGCCGCGTGGCAGGCAGAGGTCAAGACGGCCCAGGGCCGCACGGTCCCGGCGTCGGAGACCCTGTGGATGCGTACCCGCGAGGTCTGGCTGCACGCCGTCGACCTGGGTGTCAACGCTGGTTTCAGCGACATCCCGGAGGTCATCCTGGCCACCCTCCTGCCGGAGATCGCCGGCAAGTGGCGGGGCGGCGGTGCCGGTGAGGGCCTGGTCCTCGTCAACACCGACTCCGGTGAGCGCATCGAGGTCTCCCCTGGTGACAACACCGTGGAGATCCACGGCTCCCTGCCGGGTCTGACCCGCTGGGCCGCCGGCCGCGGTGCCCAGGGCGTGACCAGCCCGCAGGGCGAGGTGCCCGCACCTCCCCGCTGGCTGTAGAGACCCCGGCAACAGCGAAACCGCCCGGTCCCCTTCACGGAGGCCGGGCGGTTTTATACGTTCTCACCAGCGGCGGGCGTCCTTGAGTTTTTGTTTCAGTTCCGCCGTATCCCCCTCGAAGGCGCCGGCCTTGAGCAGCCGGGTGTAGACGACAGGGCATTTTTTGCAGCGCGGGTTGGAGCGGCAGCACTTCTTCTTGGTCTTCCATCCTGCAGCGCTGACGGCCTGGTGCTTCTTGTTGTCCTTCTTGTTCCTGTGCTTGGCCGATTTTTTCTTGCCCATGTACAAAGCGTAATCCCGGCGGTGGCTGCCACGCCATCCGCCGGGATTTCTTCACCGCTTCGTGACCGGAACTACTTCAGTGCGACAGCCTCAAGGCGGCGCGGGTAGATCTCCGGGCGGGCGCCGGCGAGCTCCTCGACGATACGGACCACCTGGTTGGAGTAGCCGAACTCGTTGTCGTACCAGACGTAGAGCACGAGGTGCTTGCCGCTGGCGATGGTGGCCAGACCGTCGACGATGCCGGCGTGGGTGGAGCCGACGAAGTCTGTGGAGACGACCTCCGGGGAGTGGATGTAGCTGATCTGCTGGCGCAGGTTGGAGTGCAGCGAGACCTTGCGGAGGAAGTTGTTGACCTCGTCCCGGTCGACCTCGTTCTCCAGGGTCAGGTTGAGCACCGCCATGGAGACGTTCGGGGTGGGGACGCGGATGGCGTTTCCGGTGAGCTTGCCCTCGAACTCCGGCAGGGCCTTGGCGACGGCCTTGGCGGCACCGGTCTCGGTGAGCACCATGTTCAGGCCGGCGGCGCGGCCACGACGGGAACCCTTGTGGAAGTTGTCGATGAGGTTCTGGTCGTTGGTGAAGGAGTGGACGGTCTCGACATGGCCGTGGACGACGCCGTAGCGGTCGTTGATGACCTTGAGCACCGGGGTGATGCCGTTGGTGGTGCAGGAGGCGGCGGTGACGATCTTCTCGTCGCCGATCATGGCCTGGTTGATTCCGTAGACGACGTTGATCAGGTCGCCCTTGCCCGGCGCGGTGAGCACGACGCGGGACACACCCTTGGACTCGAGGTGCTGGGACAGGCCCTCGCGGTCGCGCCAGCGGCCGGTGTTGTCCACGACGATGGCGTCGTTGATGCCGTAGGCGGTGTAGTCGACCTCGGCCGGGGAGTTGGAGTAGATCACCTGGATCCTGGTTCCGTTGGCCCAGATGATGTCGTTCTCCTCGTCGACGGTGATGGTGCCGTCGAAGGCGCCGTGCACGGAGTCGCGGCGCAGGAGGGAGGCGCGCTTGACGAGGTCGTTGTCGCTGTTCTTGCGTACCACGACGGCGCGCAGGCGGACACCGCCGTAGGTGGCCTCGCGGGCGATGAGGATGCGGGCCAGGAGACGGCCGATGCGGCCGAAGCCGTAGAGGACGACGTCGGTGGGCTCGGTCTTGCTGTGGGTGCCGACGACCTCGGCGAGCTCCTCATCGAGGTAGGCGCGCAGGTCGGTGCCGCCGGACTTCTCGAAGCCGGTGGCCAGGCGGCCGATGTCAAGCGAGGCGGTGCCGAGGTTCATGTCGACGAGCTCGCGCAGGATGGGCAGGGTCTGGGTGAGCGGGAGCTCACGGTCTGTGACGCGACGGGCGTAACGGTGCGACTTGATGATGTCGGTGTCCTTCACGCCGACGAGGAGTCGTCCGAAGATGGAGACGACCACATCGTTGTTGCGGTGCAGTTGGCTGATCAGCGGCAGCATCTCCTGAGCTAGAGCGACTTTCTCGTTCCAGTCGATCTGATGGTTCTGCTCAGGCTGCGCGTTGGCGGTCACTGCGGTTCTACCTCCGGGTGTAAGGGGGAAACTTCCCCTTGACTCTAGCCTGAAAACTTTTATTCATACCATCAGACGTGATAGAAGCTCGGCTACGGTGCCTTCGGTGAGCTTCTCGACACCCTCCCCCACCAGACAGTAGGGCTGCTCCAGCGTTAATGGCCGCAGGTAGGGGTAGACCGGTGGCATGTCCGGGTGCTGCCGCGTGTAGTCGGTCGTCAGGCCACGGGCCACGCGTCCGCTGAAGGCCCGGCTGGCCACGGAGGTCCCGCCCGCCCGGAGCAGCTCACGGTTGGCTGCGGAGGTGCCGGCTTCCTCGGTGAGGAGGAAGGCGGAGCCGCAGGCCACGGCGACCACCCCGGGCAGTGCCAGCATGGCGGCGGCATCGGCACGGTTGCGGACACCCCCGGCGGCGACCAGGGGGAGGTTCACGTCGATGGCACGCACCAGCTCAGGCAGCGGCCGCTGGTCAGGATCCTCCGCCACTGTCCAGGTTGAGCGGTGTCCGCCGGCCTCCGGCCCCTGGACCACCAGCGCATCGGCCCCCAGTTTCGCGGCGGTGCGCGCGTCCTCCGGGTTGGTCACCGTGATCCAGGCGGCGATACCCCGGGCATGCAGTGCCTCGATCTCCGCCCGACTGAAAGGGCCGAAGGTCGCGGAGACGACGGCGGGCGGGTGCGGGGCGTCGAGAAGCGCGGCGAATTTCGCGTCGAAGCCGTTGCTGAGGTCCACCTCGGGGAGGGGGCGTCCGGCGGCGATGCGTTCGACGTCGGCGAGCGAGGTGAAGGGAGCCTGGCGGGTGAACAGGTTGACGCCGTAGGGGCCGGTGACCTCCGCCAGCTGGGCACGCAGGACAGCGGCGGGTGCGCCACCGGTGGCGAGGAAACCCAGCGAGCCTGCTGCTGCGGCGGCGTTGACCAGTCGGGGTGTTGAGGGGCCACCGGCCATCGGCGCGATGATGATCTGCGGGATATCCATGTGTGAGACACTAACGGACGTGTTCAAGCTCCTCGATCTGTTCCGCCGCAAGAAATCGACCCCCGCCGCGGCTCCCGCACAGCGGGATCTCAGGGCCGACTGGATCATCCTCGGCCT
The DNA here is from genome assembly GCF_024919295.1 of Corynebacterium lemuris. Taxonomy (GTDB): domain Bacteria; phylum Actinomycetota; class Actinomycetes; order Mycobacteriales; family Mycobacteriaceae; genus Corynebacterium; species Corynebacterium lemuris. The sequence goes on from NZ_JANWTC010000010.1 coordinate 10,008, forward strand.
GGGCAATCCGGGACCGAAATACGCCTCAACGCGCCACAACGTCGGCTACATGGCGGTCGACGACCTGCTGGCGGCGGACGGTGACCTGCTGGAACCGGTACCCGGGGTGAAGGCGCTGGCCGCGCAGCTGCGCCTCGGCGAGCAGGATGTGCTGGTGCTGCGTTCCACAACCTTCATGAACCTCTCCGGCGAGGCGGTGGCCCCGCTGGCGCAGCAACTCGGGGTGCCGGCGCAGCGGATCATCGTCATCCACGACGAGCTCGATCTGCCCACGGGGACGGTGCGGGTGAAACTCGGGGGCAACGAGAACGGCCACAACGGCCTGAAGTCCTGTTCCGAACTGCTGGGCACGCGCAATTACCTGCGGGTGCGCATCGGTATCTCCCGTCCGCCGAAGGGTATGGCGGTGCCGGATTACGTGCTCTCTCCCGTCGAGGGCGGTGCAGAGCTGGACGCCGCGGTGGCCACGGCCGCCGAAGCCACCCGGATGCTCGTGGAGCAGGGACTGGACAAAACGCAGAACGAGATCCACGCCCGTTAGAATCCTCATCCCTGTTTCATGGTGGTTTCATCTGCGGGAGGTGTGATGGGGGTGTGCCGGAAAACCGGACACTCCCTCCACAGACAAGGATGCCGTCATGAACTTCCAGGCTCTGCTGTCCCTCTTCGGACTCTCCTCCCGGATCGACTGGGATGACTGGGACGACCTCTTCGACGACTAGCTGATCCCCGCCCAGCCGCTGCCGCCTCCGGTGTGACCCGGGGGTACGGCAGCGGCTACGCTGTATTCATTATGAGCACCACTGCCGAAGCGGCCCGCCGCCGCACATTCGCCGTCATCGCGCACCCGGATGCCGGTAAGTCCACCCTGACGGAGGCGCTGGCCCTGCACGCGCACATCATCTCCGAGGCGGGTGCCACACACGGCAAGGCCGGCCGCAAGGCCACCGTCTCCGACTGGATGGAGATGGAGAAGGACCGCGGCATCTCCATCGCCTCCTCCGCCCTGCAGTTCGAGTACGCGCCCGAGGGACACGCGGGTGAGCCGTACATGATCAACCTGGTGGACACCCCGGGTCACGCGGACTTCTCGGAGGACACCTACCGTGTGCTCACGGCCGTTGACGCTGCCGTCATGCTCATCGACGCCGCGAAGGGCCTCGAGCCGCAGACCCTCAAGCTCTTCCGCGTGTGCAAGGCACGTGGGTTGCCGATCATCACCGTGATCAACAAGTGGGACCGTGTCGGCCGGGAGCCGCTGGAGCTGGTCGACGAGATCGTCCGCGAGATCGAGCTGCAGCCCACCCCGCTGTTCTGGCCGGTGGGTGAGGCCGGTGACTTCCGGGGCCTCGCGCGCGTCAGCGAGGAGGGTGAGGTTGAGGAGTACATCCACTTCACCCGCACCGCCGGTGGTTCCACCATCGCCCCGGAGGAGTTCTACTCCCCCGATGACGCCGCCGCACGTGAGGAGGAGGTCTGGGAGACCGCCGTCGAGGAGGCCGAGCTGCTGGCCGCCGATGGTGCAGTCCACGACCAGGGCCTCTTCGAGCAGTGCGTGACTTCCCCGTTGATCTTCGCTTCCGCGATGCTCAACTTCGGCGTGCACCAGATCCTGGACACCCTGTGCGCCATCGCGCCCGCCCCGCACGAGCGGGCGAGCGATCCGGCGGCGGTGGCGGCGTCGACAAGCGCGATGGATGAGGTCCGCGAGCTGGACGACGAGTTCTCCGGCGTGGTGTTCAAGGTGCAGGCGGGCATGGACCGCAACCACCGCGACACCCTGGCCTTCATGCGGGTGGTCTCCGGCGAGTTCGACCGTGGCATGCAGGTCACGCATGCCCAGTCGGGTCGTAGTTTCTCCACCAAATACGCGCTGACCGTCTTCGGCCGCACCCGCGCCACCGTGGAAACCGCCTTCCCGGGCGATATCGTCGGCCTGGTCAACGCCGGTTCCCTGGCCCCGGGTGACACGATCTACGCGGGCCGCAGGGTCCAGTTCCCGCCGATGCCGCAGTTCGCCCCCGAGCACTTCCGTACGCTGCGGGCGAAGTCGCTGGGCAAGTACAAGCAGTTCCGCAAGGCGCTCGAGCAGCTGGATTCCGAGGGCGTGGTGCAGATCCTGCGCAACGACGTCCGCGGCGAGGCGAACCCGGTCATGGCCGCGGTCGGCCCCATGCAGTTCGAGGTCATGCAGGCCCGCATGGAACTGGAGTACAACGTGGAGACGATCACCGAGCCGGTGCCCTACTCCGTGGCGCGGCGTACCGATGCTGAATCGGCCGCTGAGCTTGGCCGTCAGCGTGGCGTGGAGGTGTTCACGCGTACCGACGGCGAGCTCATCGCCCTGTTCGGCGACAAGTGGAAGCTCGCCTTCATCGAGCGCGAGCTGCCGCACCTGACGATGGACCCGCTGGTGGCGGACGACTGACATGGCGCTGTTCCGCCGGAAGAAGCTTGTCGACGTCCCCGCGCACCTCACCGAGGTCGCGCTCGGGCACCTGCAGGTGCACACGGCCGAGTCCCTGGTGATCATCACCCTGGGTGTAGCCGATGTGCCTCTGCTTCACGATGCCCTCAGCTCCCCCACCGCCCTGTCCGCGGCGGACAAGCGCGTGGTGCTGGTCCCGGTGAAGGATTCCCGGCTGGTGCCCGCCCACGACCCGAAACGCGGCTGGATCATCCCGGTCACCCGTGACGTGGCCGCCGAGATCACCTCGACGCTGCAGGCGGAGCCGGGTGGCTATGAACTCGCCGGGCTCAACGTGGCCTTCATCGTGGAATAGCGCTACAGCAGCGCAGAAATACCGAAGACTGTGAGCGCGACCGCCACCACATAACCGGCGAGTTTGACCATGAGCTCCTGACGGGTGCGCATGTACTCGAAGGCGCGGCCGAAAAGGCTGTAGGGGTAGGCGCGGACCATCCCGACGAAGAACGCGGAGATGGCGGGCAGGCTAAGCGCCAGGCTGGCGTAGAAGAACAGTCCAATGTAGCGCACCGCCGGGCCGTAACCGCTGGTGGAGAGATAACCCAGCCCGAAGAAAAAGGGGAACGACGTGGCTGACTGGATGACGCCCAACAGGAATCCCACCCCGACGGTCTTTGCCGACGGCGTCTGTAACGGCTCCAGCAGCTTCCTGACCAGGGCCGAATCACCATTTTCGGAGTTGCGGGCCGTGAGTACCAGCGTGATCACACCGGTGACGATGAGCAGGATGCCGAAGACCGGCGATTCCAGTGCCTGCTGCACCAGGTCACCCAGCCCGTCGAAGATGAGCAGGGTGACCAGGGCGAGGAGGAGCACCCCGAGCCAGTCACCCGCGATGAGCAGGGTGACGATGCGCCGGTAGCGACCGGTGCGTGGCAGCATCACGCCCAGGGCGACGATGACACCGATGAGCAGCGCGTTGAGGGAATCCAACAGCGCGAAGGACACGGCCTGGAACAAAGATGCCGCCCTTTCCGGGGAGAGCTGACGGGTGGGGGTTCCCGACGATTCTACGCAGCCGGGACCGGGACCGGTTCCTCGGCCACGACGATACCGTCGGCGTCGGCATACAGGATGTGCCCCGGCACGAAGTCGACCCCGCCGAAGGAGAGGGTGACGTCCTTCTCCCCCGCGGCATCCTTGGCGGATTTCCGGGGGTTGGTGCCGAGCGCCTTGGTGCCGATCTCCAGGGTGCGGATGACCGCGGAATCGCGGATCGCCCCGAGGATGACCACACCGGCCCAGCCGTTCGCCACGCCGGCGCCGGCGATGAGATCCCCCATGAGTGCGGTGTGGAGGGAGCTCTCCCCGTCGACGACGAGCACGCCGCCCGGGTTGGGGATGTTCAGCGTCTGCTTGACCAGGCCATTGTCCTGGAAGCAGCGGATCGTGGTGATGGGGCCGCAGAATTCGGTGACGCCGCCGAAGTCCCGGAACTGGGTGTCGCAGGAGCGGACGTCCTCACCGATGATGTCGACAAGGTCGGCGGTGGGAATGAAGGTGGCCATACGTGGGATTGCCTTTCTGGAGGTGTGGGGGCGGTGCCTGGAAAGCACGAAAGCGGCGTGCCCGTGAATAACTCACGATGCACGCCGCTACCGGTGTCGATCTGGAAGCTGGTTCCTAGTGGAACTGGCCTTCCTCGGTGGAGCCCTTCAGCGCGGTGGTGGAGGACAGCGGGTCGACGGTGGTGGCGATGGTGTCGAAGTAGCCGGCACCGACCTCACGCTGGTGCTTGACGGCGGTGAAGCCACGCTCCTCGGCGGCCTTGAACTCGCGGTTCTGCAGGTCGACGAAGGCGGGCATACCCTCGCGGGCGTAGCCGTGGGCCAGGTCGAACATGCCGTAGTTCAGGGAGTGGAAGCCTGCCAGGGTGATGAACTGGAAGGTGAAGCCCATCGCGCCCAGCTCCTTCTGGAACTTGGCGATCTCGTCTGCATCGAGGTGTGCGGACCAGTTGAAGGACGGGGAGCAGTTGTAGGACAGCAGCTGGTCCGGGAACTCCTCGTGGACGCCGTCGGCGAACTTCTTGGCCAGTTCGAGGTCCGGGGTACCGGTCTCCATCCAGATCATGTCTGCGTACGGAGCGTAGGACTTCGCACGTGCGATGCAGGGCTCGAGGCCGTTCTTCACGTGGTAGTAGCCCTCAGCGGTGCGCTCGCCGGTGATGTACGGCTTGTCGCGCTCATCGACGTCGGAGGTGATCAGGGTGGCGGCCTCGGCGTCGGTACGGGCGATGACGACGGTCGGGGTGTTGGCGACGTCAGAGGCCAGGCGCGCAGAGGTCAGGGTGCGGATGTGCTGCTGGGTCGGGATGAGGACCTTGCCACCGAGGTGGCCGCACTTCTTCTCGGAGGCGAGCTGATCCTCCCAGTGGGTGCCGGCGGCACCGGCGTTGATCATGGCCTTCTGGAGCTCGTAGACGTTGAGAGCGCCACCGAAGCCGGCCTCACCGTCAGCGACGATCGGGACCAGCCAGTCCTCGACGGAGGTGTCACCCTCGACGCGGGAGATCTCATCGGCACGCATCAGAGCGTTGTTGATGCGACGGACGACGTTCGGCACGGAGTTGGCCGGGTACAGGGACTGGTCCGGGTAGGTGTGGCCGGAGAGGTTGGCGTCACCTGCGACCTGCCAGCCCGAGAGGTAGACAGCCTGCAGGCCGGCGCGGACCTGCTGCACCGCCTGGTTACCGGTGAGGGCACCGAGGGAGTTGATGTAGGAGCCGTCACGCTTGGAGACCTTGTCCCACAGGATCTCGGCGCCGCGGCGGGCGAGGGTGTGCTCCTCGATGACGTTGCCCTGGAGCTGCTCCACCTGCTCAGCGGTGTAGTCGCGGGTGATGCCTTCCCAGCGGGGGTTCTCGTCCCAGTCCTTCTGGATCTCAGCTGCGGTACGTGCCTGGCCGGTAGTGGTCATGGAGAGGACTCACTTTCCTGTCTTGTTCGCCGAGCCAGCCCGTGGGGCTGCCCGGCGTGGGGATGGAGGAGGGTTCCACCTGCGGGATCTGCATCCGCTCTTGGTGGCGTGACTCACACAGTGCCCTTAAAAGTGCGCGTCGTCAATGGCTGGGGCCGTCCAAATTATGTGCGGGGGTAGCGGGGGTTTTTGCTAATTTTGTTAACCCCACAACCCCCGGAGGTCGAATGCCCGGTTGACTCCCACCCCCATGGCCTGCGCAAATGAATCGAAACCAAAACTGCAGGTACAGCCCGCCAGTCCCCCAAAATCATGCGAACAAACGGGTGAGACCGATGTCATAACAGGGGTAGGGGGCGGCTAAATCCGCGAAACCATTTACCCCGTGACTGGAATCACTTAGGGTGGGGGCATCGCCTAGTATGCGAGTGTTTCCGCATTTGTTCAGATTCCCAGACCCGCCAAGGAGCATTCAGATGACTCAGACTGAGTTGAAGGACACCACCGAACGCATCGAGGTCGCCGGCCTTCAGGTTGCCAAGGTCCTGCACGACTTCCTCGCCAATGAGGTCCTCCCGGTCGTGGGCGTCGACGCCGACGAGTTCTGGAACGGTTTCGCCGGGATCGTCAAGGAGTTCACCCCGCGGAACAAGGAACTGCTCGCCCGCCGCGACGAGCTGCAGGAGAAGCTCGACGAGTACTACCGCGCCAACCCCGGCCAGCCTGACCCGGCTGAGCACGAGAACTTCCTGCGTGAGATCGGTTACCTGGTGGACGCGCCGGAGGAGGGCGAAATCCGTACCCGCGGCGTCGACGACGAGATCGCCATCATGGCCGGCCCGCAGCTGGTTGTCCCGATCCTCAACGCCCGTTTCGCCCTCAACGCCGCGAACGCACGCTGGGGTTCCCTCTACGACGCCCTCTACGGCACCAACGCCATCCCCGAGGATGACGGTGCCGAGAAGGGCAGGAGCTACAACCCGGTCCGCGGCAGGAAGGTCATCGCCTGGGGCCGGGACTTCCTGGACAAGGCTGTCCCGCTGGACGGCGCCTCCCACGCCGACGTCGACCGCTACGACATCACCGCCGGCTACCTGGTCGCCCGTGTCGGCGACCAGGAGCACCGCCTGCAGGACAAGACCGCCTACCGCGGCTTCACCGGTGACCTCGAGGATCCGTCCTCCATCCTGCTGCGCAACAACGGCCTGCACATTGAGCTGCAGGTCGACCCGTCCACCCCGGTGGGCAAGGACGACAAGTGCGGCATCAAGGACATCGTCCTCGAGTCCGCCATCACCACCATCATGGACTTCGAGGACTCCATCGCCGCGGTTGACGGTGAGGACAAGACCCTCGGCTACCGCAACTGGTTCGGCCTGAACACCGGTGAGCTGAAGGAGGAGGTCGCCAAGGGCGACCGGACCTTCACCCGCACCCTCAACCGCGACCGCAACTTCATCGGCCGCAACGGCACCGACATCCGTCTTCACGGCCGTTCCCTGCTGTTTGTCCGCAACGTCGGCCACCTCATGCAGAACCCGGCGATCCTCGTTGACGGCGAAGAGGTCTTCGAGGGCATCATGGATGCTGTGGTCACTACCGTCACCGCCATCCCCGGCCTGGACGTCCGCAACCCGCTGCGCAACTCCCGCACCGGCTCGATCTACATCGTCAAGCCGAAGCAGCACGGCCCGGACGAGGTCGCCTTCACCAACGACCTGTTCGCCCGCGTCGAGGACCTGCTCGGCCTGCCGCGCTACACCCTCAAGGTCGGTGTCATGGACGAGGAGCGCCGCACCTCCGTCAACCTGGACGCGTGCATCATGAACGTCGCGGACCGCCTGGCGTTCATCAACACCGGCTTCCTGGACCGCACCGGCGATGAGATCCACACCTCCATGCAGGCCGGCGCCATGGTCCGCAAGGCCGACATGCAGAAGGCCCCGTGGAAGCAGTCCTACGAGGATTCCAACGTCGACGCAGGCCTGGCCCGCGGTCTGTCGGGCAAGTCCCAGATCGGCAAGGGCATGTGGGCCATGACCGAGCTGATGGCAGAGATGCTGGAGGCCAAGATCGGTCAGCCGCGTGAGGGTGCGAACACCGCCTGGGTCCCCTCCCCCACCGGTGCGACCCTGCACGCCACCCACTACCACCAGGTCGATGTCTTCTCCGTCCAGGACGAGCTCAAGGCGAAGGGCCGCCGGGACACCTTCCACGGTCTGCTGACCGTCCCCGTCTCCCCCTCCACCGACTGGTCCGAGGAGGAGAAGAAGGAGGAGCTGGACAACAACTGCCAATCCATCTTGGGCTATGTCGTCCGCTGGGTCGAGCAGGGTGTCGGCTGCTCCAAGGTCCCGGACATCCACGACATCGACCTCATGGAGGACCGTGCGACCCTGCGCATCTCCTCCCAGCTGCTGTGCAACTGGCTGGTCCACGGTGTCGTCACCGAGGAGGAGGTTCTCGAATCCCTCAAGCGCATGGCAGAGGTCGTCGACCGCCAGAATGAGGGGGACCCGGCCTACCTGCCGATGGCCGTCGACTTCGACTACTCCATCGCCTTCCAGGCCGCCAAGGACCTGATCTTCAAGGGCACGGAATCCCCCTCGGGTTACACCGAGCCGATCCTGCACGCCAAGCGCCGTGAGTTCAAGGAGCGCCAGGGCATCAAGTAGGACCGGGGGCTTAAGTTATCCTGGGCCCATGGATCTGCCCGCCCCCACTTCGCTCACTGACCTGCGCACCGACGGTGCCCTCGCCCAGGCGGACATCGACGCCGCCTGGGTCCGGGAGGTGGGTCCGGGAGGGGTGGAGTTCACCGGTGACACGGCCCGCGTGGGGGCGCGGGATCTGCCGGCGACCGAGGTCGCCCGGATCACTGACGGCCGGTGGGAGTGGAGCAGGCACCACGAGCTGGACATCCCGGAACTGCATTCCCCGCAGCCGGCCTCCGATGAGCTGCTCAGCGCGACCCGCACCCTCCACGGCAACGTGCCCGTCCTGCTCGCCCCGGCGGGCGGGAGTGCGCGGGTGCTGGCGGTGGGTTTCCGGCCTGAGCCCGGTCCGATCCGTAGCGTGCTGACGCTGGGTCTGGCCGGGCTCGACCCGCTTCTCGACGTCCGCCGGGCCCTCCTCTCCTACGCCGCCACCCGCGGCCTGGGGGTGCGTTCCAGCACGGAGAGCTTTGATTTCTCCGACGGCACGAAAGTCCTCTTCGACGGTGATCTCCCGGTGGCGGTCTCCGGCGGGATGAGCCTGGCGGATGTGCGTGCCGACGCCCATTTCTTCGCCGCCGAGCACCGGCTCCTGCTCGACGGCACTCTCCCCGACCTGCGCGTCAGCCTGGACATCGCGCGGGGCCGGGCCCTGCTCAACGAGCAGATCGAAGCCGTAGCACTCATCGTCGCCGCCGTCACCGCCGACACGTGGACCTGGGCGTGGGCTGATCCGCACCTGCCACCCAGCCCGGCGGAGAACCTGCGGCGTTTCGGCGTCGACAACGGCATCATCGACTTTGTCCGGCCCCGTCTCCCTCTCGACCGGGCCCGCGGCCTGGGCCTGGGGGATGCGGTCAAGCCGGTGCTGGGCCTCTGGACACATACCTCCGTGCCCTTGAACGAGGAGACCACAGCCGTGGTGCTTCTCGACGCCCCCGCGCTGCGCCTCCCCGGCCCCGACGCCCCGACCACCCCCGCCGCCGTGCAGGCGACCCTGCAGGCCCCGCTCGCCGCCGACCTGGATCCGCAGCGGGCCCGGGCCTCCTATGCCCGGCTGCGGGGCGTGGACCTCTAGTCCGCCAGCGTCGCCACCGTGACGAGCACGATCACCGGACCGAGCAGCATGGCCAGAATCCCCCACGCCCCGGGGCGGGCGAAGTTGAGGGTGGTGTAGGAACCGTTCTCCAGGGAAACCATCGTCTCCGGGTCCTCGGGGTTGAAGTAGAAGCCCCAGCGGGTGCGCTTCTCCTTCTCCTCCGGCGGATGCGCGGCATCGACGGTGCGGCTGACCAGGCGCATCCGCCAGGCCATGACCACGGTGGCCAGGAGGATGCCACCCAGCAGACCCCAGCTGACCACTGGCCCGTGATGGCCGAGCAGACCGGCGGTCACCCCGATCGCGATGAAGGCGGCCAGGACAAACAGCCAGGCGGCGATCACGGGGCTCATCAACCGGGCAGACAGCTGCTGCCGTTCCCCCGCGTCCCGGGCGGTGGCGTTATTGAGTCCGCTGACCCCCGCCCCCACCACCAGCAGGATCAGCGGCCCCATCCCGGCCAGACCGAGCGCGGTGCCCAGTGACTTGCGTGACCAGCCGTCCGGGTGCCCGTCCAACCCGAAGTGGGTGGGCATGGGATCCAGCACGAGGTGGAAGTTGAGCACCAGGTATCCCCAGCAGCCCAGCAGCACCGCAAGGATGCCGAGGTACCAGCCCCACACCCTCACTGCAGCACGGCGCGGTAGACACCCGGGTCCGGGACGGGGCCGAACTGCGGATCACGGGTCTTGTCCACGAGCACGGCGCGCACGCCCTCCAGGAAATCGGGCTGGCGGCGGATGAGTTCACCGAGGCGTTCCTCGTTGTCCAGGCCGTGGCGCAGGTCAGCGGCGTCCCGGTTGGCGGCGTAGAGCTCGGTGGTGGCGAGAATCGCTGACGGGGAACCGCCCGCCATGAGCACGCGGACGGCGGTGACGAAGTCCTGGTCCGTGTGGGTGGCCAGGGCGGCGTCGATATCCGCCCAGGTCACATTGGAGAAAACCTCCTCGATGCTCTCCCGCCACTCGGCGAGGCGGGACTCCTCCGGCACCTCGGTCGCGTGGGTGGTCAGCGCCTCCTCGACGCCGAGGTCAACGACATCCCCGGTGAAGGCAGCCGCGTCGGAGACCATGTGGGTGGCCAGGCCGCAGTAGGCCATGTCGGCGGCGGTGAGCCGGTAACCGGTCAGGCCGATGAAGGCGCCGAGGGCGGGTGAGGAGCCCGGCCAGCGCTGGGAGGCCCAGGAGATGCCGACGTCCGTGATGTAACCGATGGCCATCTCCGGCATGGAGGCCCACGCCTGCTCCGTGACCACGCGGTGGGAGCCGTGGGCGGACACTCCCAGCCCGCCACCCATGGTGATGCCGTCGAGCACCGCGATATAGGGCTTGGGGTAGGAGGCGATGAGGTGGTTCATCGCGTACTCGTCCGAGAAGAACCGGTCGGCCCGTTTCTCGTGCCCGGCGAGGATCTCCTCGCGGACGTGGCGGACGTCGCCACCGGCGCAGAAGGCCTTCGGGGAGGTGGAGGTGATGAGTACCTGGGTGACGGAGTCGTCGTCACGCCATTCCTCCAGCGCGCGGGTGATGATCTCCACCATCTCCGGGTTGAGGCTGTTGAGCGCCCTGGGACGGTTGAGCTCCAGAACGCCGGTATGGTGGCGGACGGAGACGAGCACGGGCGATTCAGTCTGTGTGGTCATGCCCACAGCCTACCGACGGGAAGGTCATATTTTATGGAGTTCCGCCTCATCGCCCTCGACATGGACGGCACGCTTCTTGACGCCGAGGGCCGCATCCCCGACACCTTCTGGGAGGTCCTCACCGAGGCCCGCTCCCGCGGCATCGCCGTGGCACCCGCCTCCGGCCGCCAGCTGGCCACGCTGCGTTCGATGTTCCCCGGCGAACACGACCCGGGAACCTTCATCGCCGAGAACGGCACCTGCGTGTTCCATGAGGGCGGCATCGTGTCCACCACCCTGCTGGAGTCCGCCATCGTCCGCTCCGTCATCACCGCCTGCGGCGAGGAGGAACTCGACCTGGTGGTGTGCACCCCCGACGTGGCCTACCACCTGCCCACCGTCAGCGAGACGACCCGGACCGAGCTGGAGAAGTACTACGTGTCCCGGGAGCAGGTGCCGGATCTGCTGGATGTCGCCGACGCGGACGTGATCAAGCTGGCGATCTTCACCAGCCACGACGCCGAGGAATACGCTTACCCGCCGCTGCGCCGGGCCGCCCCCGACGCCAACGTCGTGGTCTCCGGCGCACACTGGGTCGACATCATGTCTGCCGAGGCTGGCAAGGGCCGGGCGCTGACCGCGCTGGCGGCGGAACTGGGCGTCGAGAAGCACGAGATCCTCGCCTTCGGCGACTACCTCAACGATCTGGAGCTGCTGCGGGCCGCCGGCACGGCCTACGCGATGGAGAACGCCCACCCGGAGATCCGGGCCATCGCACACCACATCGCCCCACCCAACACGGAGGCCGGCGTGGTCACCGTGCTGCGGGGGATGCTCGGGATGTGAGCTAGCGCTTCTTCTTCCGGTCCTTCTTCTCCACGAGCCGGGACGCCACGTCGGGGACATAGTGGAACTCGGCACGCGGCGGGCGCTCATAGCCGTTGTCCGAGACCGGGCGCTGCGGGATCTCCGGCAGCGGCCGGTCGATCCTCTCGTAGGGGATCGTCGACAGCAGATGGCTGATGACGTTGATGCGCGAGCGTTTCTTGTCCTCGCTCTCCACCGTGTACCAGGGGGCGGAGGGGATGTCGGTGTGGATGAACATCTCGTCCTTCGCCCGCGAGTAGTCCTCCCAGCGGGTGATCGACTGCAGATCCATCGGTGAGAGCTTCCAACGGCGCAGCGGGTCCTCCAGGCGCGACTGGAAACGCGCCACCTGCTCCTCGTCGGAGACCGAGAACCAGTACTTGCGCAGCAGGATGCCGTCCTCCACCAGGAGCCGTTCGAAGATGGGGGCCTGGTGCAGGAACCGGCGGTACTCCTGCGAGGTGCAGAAGCCCATCACCCGTTCCACGCCGGCCCGGTTGTACCAGGAACGGTCGAAGATGACGATCTCACCGGCGGTGGGCAGCTTCTCCACGTAGCGCTGGAAATACCACTGCCCCTGCTCCCGGGAGTTCGGGGCGGGCAGGGCCTCGATGCGTGCGCTGCGCGGATTGAGGTACTGGGTGATCCGCTTGATCGCGGAGCCCTTGCCGGCGGCGTCACGGCCCTCCATGATGATGACGACACGGGCACCTGTCTCCACCACCCACTGCTGCATGTCTACCAGTTCGGCCTGCAGACGTTTGAGTTCCTTCTCGTAGGCCTTCTTGTTCAGCTTCCCTGGTGGCTTGCGGCGGTCAGTGCTGTCGGTGTCCTTGTTGCCCATGCTTCCGAGAGTACCGTCAGCCGACCTGGAATTCGGCCATGCGGTCCCAGTCGGTCTTGCCCTCGATGAGGGTGTTGATGATCTGCGGGGTCTCGCTCAGGATCTCCGGGAACATCTCCCCGGCCTTCCTGAAGTGCTCCGACTTCACGTGCGCCTCGGCGCCGTCATCGTGGAAGGCCTCGATGAGGATGTACTCGGCCGGGTCATCGGTGTTGCGGGACCAGTCGAAGAAGATGCAGCCGGGCTCCGCGCGGGTGGCGGCGGTGAACTCCTCGACCAGCTCGCGGAAATTCTCGACATACTCGGGAAGCGGGCGGAATCGGACATTGATCAGGATCATGCGGACCATGATAGGTGTCCGGCGTGAGAAACGCTCTGTCGTGGTGTTGGATGGGCGGGAAAGACAGTCACTTCCTCAAGGAGATTCCGGTGGCCACCTTCCTGCGCCTGTTCCTGAAGCCCTACAACATGGTCGGCCCGAAGGGAATCGACTACAAGGCCTTCCACATCGACCCCGGTATGACCACCGAGAAGGTGGAGCAGATGATCGCCGACGCCGCGTGGGACGAGGAGATCGTCCTGCGCGTGGTGCTGCGGGACCTGCCCTTCCCCGTGCCCTTCGGTTTCCGGAAGTGTGACTGGTCCGGCTGGATGGTGCATCCGCTTCCCGACCCCGAGCTCAGCGGCGGCATCTCCGGCTAGACTGTGACCATGGCCACGTATGAGCCCCTGGACTTCGATGTCAGCCACTGGTTCAACTCCGGGCCGCTGAGCCCGGAGGACCTGCGGGGGAAGGTCGTGCTCATCGAGTTCTTCCAGATGCTGTGCCCGGGCTGCGTCAACCACGCCATCCCCCAGGCCCAGCGCGTGCACCGGATGGTCAAGGGCGACCAGGTCGCGGTGATCGGCATCCACAGCGTCTTCGAGCACCATGAGGTCATGACCCCCGACGCGCTCGAAGTCTTCCTCTCCGAGTTCGGGGTGAGCTTCCCGGTGGCCGTCGACAGGCCCGGCGACGGGGTCCTGCCGACGACAATGCGGCGTTGGCGGCTGGAGGGCACCCCCACCACCATGCTCGTGGACCGGCAGGGCCGGGTGCGCCAGACCTGGCTCGGCCAGCTCGATGACCTGGCGCTCGGCATCTGGCTGGGCACACTCCTGGCGGAGGACTAGCCCTCCAGCTGCTCCCCCACCTCGAGCCACTCCATCTCGAGTTCCTCGTGTTCGGTGCGGGCCTCGTTGAGCGCGGCGTTGGCGTCGGCGATCTTGCCGTAGTCGGGGTCATCCGAGGCGGAGAGCACGGCCATCTCCTGCTCGAAGGTGGCGATGCGGTCGTCGATACGCGACATCTTGCGTTCCAGGGCGTTGAGCTGTTTCTTCAGCTCACGCTCCTCCTGGGAGCTCAGGCCGGACTGCTTCTCGACGGCCGGGCGGTCCTTCTCCCCCAGGTCGAGCGGGGCCGAGCCCTCCGCCTCCGCCATCTGGCCGCGGATCTCGAGGTACTGCTCGATACCGCGCGGCAGGTTGGTGAGATTCCCGTCGCCGAACAGTGCCCAGGTGGTGTCTGTGACGCGTTCGATGAGGTAACGGTCGTGGGAGATGACCACGAGGGTGCCCGGCCAGGAATCGAGGAGGGACTCCAGTTCCTGGAGGGTGTCGATGTCGAGGTCGTTGGTGGGCTCGTCGAGGAGCAGGACGTTCGGCTCCGCCATGAGCACGCGCGTCAGCTGCAGGCGGCGGCGTTCACCGCCGGAGAGGTCCCCCACCGGGGTGCGCTGGCGCTTCGGGGAGAAACCCAGGCGCTCGGCGAGCTGGGAGGCGGACATCTCCTTCTTGCCCAGCTGCACGTAGGTGGCGACGTCCTCGACGGCGTCGAGAAGCGTGCGCCCGGGGTCGAGGTCATCGAGTTCCTGGCGCAACCAACCGAGGCGGACCGTCTGCCCCTCGATGCGCCTGCCGGCGGCCAGCGGATGTTCACCGGCGAGGGTACGCAGGAGCGTGGTCTTGCCGGAGCCGTTGACACCGACGAGGCCGATGCGCTCGCCGGGGGCCAGACGCCAGGTGAGGTGGTCGACGAGCATCCGCCCGTCCAGGGTCTCGACGCGGGCGTTCTCAAGCTCGATGACCACCTTGCCCTGCCGCTGCCGGGAGAAGGCCATGAGTTCGACGGAATCACGCGGTGCGGGCACGTCGGCGATGAGCGTTTCGGCGGCCTCGACGCGGTAACGGGGCTTCGAGGTGCGTGCGGGTGCGCCACGCCGCAGCCAGGCGAGTTCCTTGCGGGCGAGGTTCTGGCGCCGCTGCTCGATGGCGTCAGCCTGCCGGGCACGCTCCGCCCGGGCGAAGACCCAGTCGTTGTAGCCGCCCTCGTAGATGTCGACGCGGCCGTCATGCACCTCCCACGTCATGGTGGCGATGGTGTCCAGGAACCAGCGGTCGTGGGTGACCACGACGATCGCCATGCGCCGGGAGATCAGGTGCTCCGCCAACCACTGCACACCCTCGACGTCGAGGTGGTTGGTCGGCTCGTCGAGAACCACCAGGTCAAGGTCGCGGACCAGGGCCACAGCGAGGTTGACGCGTCGGCGTTCGCCACCGGAGAGACCGCCGACCTTCGTGTCCAGACCCAGCTCCGCGACGCCGAGACCACCGAGGACCTCACGCACGAGCGCGTTGGAGGCCCACTCGAAGGTCTGCAGCCCCAGTGGGGCGAGGACGACGTCGGCGACGGTGTCCTCATCGTCGAGGTCCGCGCGCTGGGTGACCACCGCCATGCGCAGGTTGGAGGTGTGGGAGACCCGGCCGGAGTCGGGCTCCTCGATGCCGGTGAGGACCTCCAGGAGGGTGGTCTTGCCGCCGCCGTTGAGCCCGACGACGCCGATGCGGTCGCCGGTCTGCACGCCGAGGCTCACGCCGTCGAGGAGTGTCTTGAGTCCCCAGGTCTTGGAGACATTCTCGAGATTAATCAGATTCGCCATATCAACTGCATATTCTATGCTGCTGCGGCACCCCGGTGTGAAATATTTCAGGAACTCCCCGCTGAGCTGCCTTTTTCCGAAGAAAAATCCTGTGTCGGGGGTGCATGTTACGGTGCGGATGATCGAACATAAATTCGACCTACAGAGAGTCCCCCGATGACTGCACCCACCGCCATCACCACTCTGATCGAACAGTCCGACGCCGAACTGACCACCACGATCACTGATGCCCACCGCCAGCTCACCCGCCACAAGGCCCGCTTCATCATCGCCCTCACGGAATTCAACGACCGTGAGCTCGCCGACGCCCACGGCGCACCCAACACCGCCGCCTGGCTGCAGCGGACCCACAGCATCGCCCGCCGCACCGCCTACGAATACCTCCGGACCGGACGTGGACTGCGGAAATTCCCCCGGCTCGCCCAGGAATTCCTCGCCGCCACCTTCTCCTATTCCGTCGTCCGCCTGCTGCTGCGCCACATGACGCCGGACAACGAGGAGGAACTCATCGGACTGGCACGCGCCCACCCCATCACGGAGCTGGCCCAGCTCCTCGCCGGACGAGACCAGCCCGATTCCCGGCCGACCGCCAACCGGATCTCCGTGGTCACCGACCCGGAAACCGGGGAGGTGCGCATCTGGGGTCGGCTTGACCCGGAGCGCGGTGCCGAATTCCTGGCCGCCCTGAAGATCTCCGAACTTGCCCACCTCATCGACATCGACGAGGTGGCGGAGGATGAGCTGGCGGATCCGGCGGCCGTCGAGAAGCTCGTGGAACAGGCGCGCACCCCGGAGGAGGAGAAACCGCGGAAGACCCGGTTCGGGGCACCGCTGTCCACCACGCTGTTCACCGCGTTCATGGGGCTGGTGCATATGGTGCGCAGCCATCCGCTCAGCCGCGTGCGCGCGCCCGGCGCGGAGGTCAATGTGCTGTACACGCAGGACCACCGCGCCTTCCTCCCCGGCCACCACGGCGGGCAGACGGGTGAGCTGATGCGCAGCGTCCTCAACGGTTCGGTGCGCTGGCACCTGCTGTCCCGGGAGGGGCTGGCACTCAAGGTCAGCCGTTCCACGCGGCTGGCATCCAGGGCACAGGAGAAGGCCCTGCTGACCGCCTGGGGCCACCAGTGCGCGGCACCGGGCTGCGACCACACCCGTTTCCTGGAGTTCCACCACATCGTCCCCTGGGCTGAGGGCGGGGTAACGGAGCTGGCCAACCTGCTGCCGCTGTGCTCAGGCTGCCACGGGCTGATCGCGGCAGGCACCATGACCGTGCACATCGACGCAGACCCGGACCTGATCCGTTTCCGATTCCCCGACGGTGAGTGCTTCACCTCCGAGCGGCGGCGACCGGCGGTCACCGATGAGGCGATGGGCCGGTGGGGCGACCGCTACTTCGACGGTCCGGTCCCTGACGGCGATGAGCATCTGCTCCAGGTCTGGGACCATCCGGACAGCTTCGATGAACCGCGGGAGGGGAAGGTGTAGGAGTGCGCCATGGCGCACTCACCCGGCGCACTCAGTCGATGACGTAGGCACCCTTGCCGGGGCCCTGGGCGGTGGAGCCGGAGTAGGCGCTGCCGTCGGCGATCATGTCGTCGATGATGTCCTGGGCCTGCAGCTGCGAGTCACACAGGAAGGCGACAGTGGGACCCGAGCCGGAGACCATGGCCGCCAGCGCACCGGCCTGCATGCCCTTATCCAGTGTGCGGGCGACGTCGCGGCGCAGCATGGTGGCGGCGATCTGCAGGTCATTGGTCAGGGTGTCGGCAAGTTTCTCCGGATCACCGGTCATCAATGCGCGGGCCAGGTCCTCCGTGTGCAGGGAGGGGCCGAAGGAGAATCCCTCACCACGCAGCCTGTCGAGCTCCTGGAACACCGTCTGGGTGGACAGCCCCTCCCGGAAGAAGATCAGCGCCCAGTGGTAGGTGCCGCGGGAAAGCATCGGCGTCAGCTGCTCACCGCGTCCGGTGCCGAGCATGGTGCCGCCCCGCAGGGTGAAGGGCACGTCGGAGCCCAGTTCTGCGGCCAGCTCCAGCAGGGTGGCCATGGGCAGGGCGGGGTATGTCTCGCTGAGCAGGGCGTGGGTGGCCACGAGGGCGGCTGCCGCATCCGCGGAGCCGCCGGCCATGCCGCCTGCGGTGGGGATGCCCTTGTGGATGTTGAGGTAGACCCGCGGGGCCTCCTCCAGGCCGAACTGGACGCGGTAGTGGTCGACGAGCTTGTCGACGGCCCGCCACGCCAGGTTCCCCGCATCCCGCGGCACCGAGGCCGCATCCAGGCCGTTGACGGTGAGCGCCCCGACGATGCTGCCCGAGGTCACCGTCTCCTCCGCGGAGATGTCGAGCGTCACCGTGTCCGCCAGGCTGAGGGACTGGAAGACGGTGACCAGGTCGTGGTAACCGTCCTCGCGCAGATCTCCCACCCCGAGATGGAGGTTGATCTTGGCGTGGGCCCGGGCGCTGATCTGCCTCATGGGGTGAGCCCCGCCAACCGGACGAAATCGTGGACGGTGAGCTTCTCGCCGCGCAGCTGCGGATCGATGTCCGCTGCCCGCAGGGCCTCCTCGGCGGCGGCGGCGGAGCCGTAGTGGCCGGCGAGCGCGGCGCGGAGGGTCTTGCGGCGCTGCGCGAAGGCGGCGTCGACAACCGGCCAGACCACGGCCCGGGATTCCTCATTGACCGGCCAGGGCTCGGTCCCGGGGGTGAACAGGTCGATGCGGACCAGGCCGGACTCGATGTTCGGGGCCGGCCAGAACACATGGCGGCCGATGGCACCGGCGCGGCGGACATCACCGTAGAAGGCCGCCTTGACGCTGGGCACGCCGTAGATCTTCGAGCCGGATTCCGCGGCGAGGCGGTCGGCGACCTCGGCCTGCACCATCACCAGCACCCGGCGGATGCTCGGGAAGGTGGCCAGAAAGTGCAGCAGCACCGGCACGGAGACGTTGTAGGGCAGGTTGGCCACCAGGGCGGTGGGCTCCCCCAGGTCCTCCGGGACCACGCGCAGGGCATCCTTCTGCACGACCGTCAGCCGGTCGGCGTACTGCGGGGCGCGGCTGGCGACGGTGGCGGGTAGTTCGGCGGCCAGACGCCGGTCGATTTCCACGGCCGTGACCTTCGCCACGGTGTCCAACAGCCCGAGGGTGAGGGAACCGAGACCGGGCCCCACCTCCACAACGTGGTCGGCGGGGTCGAGGTCCGCGGCCGCGATGATCCGACGCACCGTGTTCGGATCATGCAGGAAGTTCTGGCCGAGCTTCTTGGTCGGGGTGACGTCGAGCTTCTCCGCCAAGGCGCGGATCTCCACGGGGCCGAGCAGATCGGCGGGCTGGTTACTGGAGGTCATGGAACCAATCTAGACCACCCGCGATGGTTGCCGGCTACCGCGCACCGGCGGCGAACTGCTCCAGGATCTTCTCGTTGAAGGCCGGCAGGTCCTTCGGGGTGCGGGAGGAGACCAGGCCGTTGTCGACGTGGACCTCCTCATCCACCCACGTGGCACCGGCATTGCGCAGGTCGGTCCTCAGCGAGGGGTAGGAGGTGAGGGTGCGGCCGGAGAGCACGTCGGCGTCGGTGAGGATCCAACCGCCGTGGCAGATCACTCCGACAGGCTTGCTGGCCTCGACGTGCTTCTTCACGAAGTCGACAGCGGCCTCATCCATGCGGATCTTGTCCGCGTTGCCGGTGCCGCCCGGCAGGATGAGGGCGTCGAATTCCGCCGGGTCGGCGTCGGCGGTGGTGGCGTCGACGGTGACCTGCGTGCCGTTCTTGCCCTCGATGGTGCCGGCCTCAGTGGACAGGATGGTCACGGTGGCACCGTGCTCACGGACGGCCTCGACCGGGCTGGTCAGCTCGGAGTCCTCGAAGTTGTCGGTGGCGATGACCGCGACGCGGATGTTGTTCAGGTGGGACATGGGGATTACCTCTCGCATGCGTTGGGCTGAATATCCTTCCGCCACCCGAGGGTAACCAGATTCCGCGGTTAGCGCAGACCCATCTTCGCGGTGCAGGCGGGCCACGCACCCCAACCCTGGCCGGCGCGGGTCTTCTCCGCGATGGCGATCTGCTGCTCGCGGGTCGCCAGGTTGGCGGTGGCCGCGTACTGGGTGCCACCGTAGGCGGCCCAGGTGGAGGGCGAGAACTGCAGGCCGCCCTGGTAGCCGTTGCCGGTGTTGATGGACCAGTCACCGCCGGACTCGCACTGGGCGAGGGTGTCCCACACCGAACCGCCGGCCACGGAGGGGGCGGTCTTGGTGCCGCGGGAGATCTTCGCCGGGGTGGCGGGGGCGAGTTCGACCTCGTTGATCTGCTCCCGTTCCGACTCCACGCCGTTGACGGTGGTGATGCGGGTGGTGACCTCGCGGCTGCCCGGGGCGCCCTCGACGAGGACCTTCTCGGCGCCCTCTGCGGACTCCGGGTCGTCGACGTACTCCGGCTCAGCGTCGAAGGACTCCGTGACGGTCTCCTCCGCGACGGTCACACGCTCGATCTCGACCCTGGAGTTCTTGGCCAGCGGGGAATCCAGACCCGGGGTGACGCGGTCGTGCTCCCCGAGTTCGATACCGCGGTCATTGAGGAGTTCACCGACGGTGGAGGCGGCGATCTCGGTGTAGACGACCTTCCCGCCGTCGTTGAGGGCGACGATCTTGGGGGTGGTGATGTCCACGCGCATGCCGTCGGTGAGGCGGGTGTCGCCGTCCTCGGCGGTGCGGGCGGCCGGGGTGAGGCCGTCGAGCTGGCCGACGAGGTCCTCGACGGTCAGCGCGGTGGAGGTGATGTCGGTGGCCTCACCGTCGATGACCACGGCGACGGGCTTGGCGGTGCGGACGGTGATCTCCGCTCCCTCGGCCAGGGACTCACTCGGTGCCGGGTAGACCAGGTCATGCTCACCGAGGGTGACGCCGGCGGCCTCGAGGGCGCCGGCGACATCGCGGGACAGGGTGGTCAGCTCGGTGGCCTCACCGTTGATGTCGAGGGTGACGTCCTTCTGTGCACCGACGACGGAGACACCGCCGACGAGCAGGGCACCCATGACTCCGCCGGTGGCGAGCCGCTTGACGGTGGAGGTACCGGAGTTGATCCGCGTGATTCGTGAAGTGTTCTTGATTCCCATGGGGTTACGTTCTCGATCTCGGTCGGGGAAGGCGTTGGGTCCCGGTCGGCGAAGGGCCGTCCGTTACCGCTCGTTGATCACAGTACGGTAACAGTTGGATGCCATTCAGGGAATCGACGACACGCCGAAACCCGCGGACACGTCACCCAACCCCTCGCATAAGTGCTGGAACATGGAGCACACCCCGCGCAGGTGTGAGAATGGTCACTCCACGCGGCAATAGACCCGCTCGAAGGTCTCCGAGACCTCCGCAGCGAACTCCTCCGGTTCCATCCCCCGGGCCCGGGCCACACACAGCGCCGTGTGGCCGATCAGGGCCGGCTCATTGCGCGCTCCGCGGAAAGGCTCCGGCGTCATGTAGGGCGCATCCGTCTCGATGAGCACCTGCCCCCGCGGCGCGATCCGCGCGACCTCCCGCAGCTCCGCATTCCGCTTGAACGTGACGTTTCCGGCGAAGCTGAGCACATAACCGCGCGCCAGGGCTTCTTCGGCCACCGCCAGCGGGGAGGAGAAGCAGTGCAGGATCGTCTCCACCGGCCGCGGGGCATCCGCCAGCACCCGCATGAGGTCCTCGTCCGCCTCCCGGTTGTGCAGCATCAGCGCCTTACCGGAGGACACCGCCAGATCGATGTGCCAGCGCAACGCCTCCTCCTGCATCTCCAGCGGGGCCGTGCGCTCCGGCTCATGCCGGATCCAGTAGGTGTCCAGACCGGTCTCCCCCACCGCCACGCAGCGCGGGTCGGCGACCAGCTCGGTGAGACGGGCACGGGCGGCCGCGTCGAGCTCGTGCGCGCGTGTCGGATGGATGGCACAGGCCGCGTAGACCCGCTCGTGGTGCTGCGCCGCCTGCAGCGCGAGTTCCGCCTCGGCGAGCCCGTCCCCGACCGTGCAGATCTGTTCCACACCTGCGTCCACTGCCCGGCCCACCAGGGCCGCCACCTCCTCCGGGGTCCGCGCCCCGGCCGATGCCAGATGGGTGTGGGCGTCGACGAGACCGGGGATCCGCTCGGCAGGCACGGGCGTGGGACGGGGTTTCTTCTTGGACATGCCTGCATTGTAGGGGCATGGAATTCTCCCGCCTGGTGGACCTCACCCGCCCGATGCGCCCGGGCCAGCCGAAGTTCCCCACCGATCCCGACATGACGGTCACGGCGCTGGCGGAGGCCGGTCCCGACAGCTTCCAGGTGCTCAACTACCATCTCGTCGGCCCCTGGGGCACGCACGTCGACGCCCCCGGCCACGCCCTGCCCGGTGCGCGCACCCTCGCCGACATCGCCCCGGAAGAGCTCATCCTCCCGCTGGTGGTCGTCCCGCTTATCGACGCCCCCTCCCTCACCGCCGCCGACCTCCTCCGCTGGGAGGCCCGCCACGGGCCGCTGCCGGAGGGTGGTTTCGTGGCGCTGCATACCGGCTGGACCGCCCACAACTCCCCCGCCACACCGGGCTGGGGCCTGGATGCGGTGCAGCTGCTGCACGAGCGCGGGGTGCGTGCCATCGGCCACGACACCCTCAACACCGACCCCGGCGCGCTGGTGGCGTGCGACGAGTACCCGGCGCAGCGCTACTGGCTGGAGAACGACCACTGGCAGGTCGAGTTCCTCACCAACCTGGAACAGGTTCCGGCGACAGGTGCCACGATGTGGGTGTCCTGGCCGGTGCCTGTCGGCGGTTCCTCCTTCTCTGCCCGCGCCCTGGCGGCGCTGCCCTAACCCCGGCTGGCCAGGGCGAAGGGCAGGACCGGCCGGCCGGTACGTTCCGCCAGTGCCGAACCGGCGACGGTGACCGACCAGCCGGTGTCGATCACATCGGTGACCAGCAGCACCGGCCCGTCCGTGGGGACGATCCCGCTGAAATCCCAGTGGTCGAGCAGCGCGGTGACCCGGTAGGCGGAGTTCTGGGCCGTGACCTCTCCCGCTCCGGGACGCACCGGCAGTACCCCGGCCCAGGCCATCCGGCCCACCGCGGCGACGGCCTCGGCCAGGGCAGCGGTGAATTCCGTGGCGGCGGGATCATGGGAGCCCAGGGCCACGACGGTGGTCGGGCGGGTGTCCCAGTCCCAGTCGGCGAGCACCGCGACGATGCGCGGCAGCCAGGTGTCCTGCTGCCACGGGGTAGTGGGCCGCCACGACCGGTCCGCCAGCAGGGCGTTCAGGGCCGGGCCGCGGGCGATGTCGTTGAGCCGGCCCAGGGCCCGCCCGGGCTCCACCCCGCGGATCCGGCCGCGCACGCTGATGCCGGTGGGCCACTGGCGGCGCTGGCTCAGGCGCACACCCGGGGCGGTGAGACGCTCCGCCACGCGCTGGGCGGTCGCCTCGTCGATGACAGTGTCCCAGCGGCGGCCGGTGCAGTTGTCGCAGCGGCCGCAGGGTGCGGTGGCTGTGGCGTCGTCGAGCTGACCGCGCAGGAAGAGCATGCGGCAGGAATCGGTGGCCTCGTAGGCGAGCATGGCCTCCTGCTCCGCCGTGCGGGCCTGCGCCAGCCCCGCGTAGCGGGTGGCGTCGTAGTGCCACTCCTGCCCCGTGCCGGTCCAACCGCCCTGCACCCGGCGGACCACCCCGTCCACGTCGAGGACCTTGAGCACCTGCTCCAGCCGGGAACGCGAAAGGTCCACCCGGGCCTCCAGCTTCATCGTCGACTGCGGCTCATCGGTGAGCACGCCGAGCAGCTGGCGGACGGTGGCCTCCTCCGGGAAGGAGACAGAGGCGAAATACTCCCAGATCTCCCGGTCCTCCACCCCGGGGAGCAGGATGACGTCGGCGCGTTCCGTGCCACGCCCGGCACGGCCGATCTGCTGGTAGTAGGACACCGGGGAGGCCGGGGCACCGACATGGACGACAAAACCCAGGTCGGGCTTGTCGAAGCCCATCCCCAACGCCGAGGTAGCCACCAGCGCCTTGAGTTCGTTGTTGATCAACGCGTGTTCCAGCCGCTCCCGCTCCCAGGCCTCCGTGCGCCCGGTGTAGGCGGCGACGTTCCAGCCGGCGGCATCCAGTGCCTCGGCCAGGTCCTCCGCGGCGGCGACGGTGAGGCAGTAGATGATGCCGGAGCCCTCCAGCTCCGCGAGGTGGGTGGCCAGCCAGGCGGGCCGGACCGTGGTGTCCGGCAGCCGCACCACCGCCAGATGCAGCGATTCCCGGTCCAGGCCGCCGCGCAGCACACCGGTGTCCGCCCCCAGCTGGGTCTGCACGTCGGTGACCACGCGGTCATTCGCAGTGGCGGTGGTGGCCAGGACGGGCACCCCCTCGCGCAGACCGGCCAGCAGGTCGCGGATGCGGCGGTAATCGGGCCGGAAATCGTGCCCCCAGTCGGAGATGCAGTGCGCCTCATCCACCACGACCATGCCGACGGTGGCCGCCAGTGCCGGCAGGACCTCATCCCGGAAACCGGGGTTGTTCAGGCGCTCCGGGGAGATGAGCAGCACGTCCACCTCACCGGCGGCGACCTGCGCCTCGATCTCTCTCCACTCCGTCATGTTCGCGCTGTTGAGCGTGGCCGCCCGGATCCCCGCCCGCTGCGCCGCCGCCACCTGGTTGCGCATGAGCGCCAGCAGCGGCGAGATGATCAGCGAGGCCCCCGCCCCGGAATCCCGGAGCAGTTTCGCCGCGATGAAATACACCGCCGACTTACCCCAGCCTGTGCGCTGGACCACCAGCATGCGGCGCCGGTGGTTGACCAGCGCGTCGATCGCGGTCCACTGGTCGTCGCGTAATTGTGCTTCCGGTCCTGCGATCCCGGTGAGAAGTTCATCGGCCCTGGCTCTGGTTGCGGTCATGGGGCCCACGGTAGCCCACACCCCCGACATCAGCGCTGAGCTGCGAGTTCGTCGTCGATGAAGACCTCACCCGCCGCCCGGTACCCCACCAGCGCCATGAGCACACACAGCGCCGCCAGCACCGGGATGATCAGGGACCAGTCCCCCGTCGCCTCCCGCGCCACACCCACCACGAAGGGGCCCAACGCGGCGATGACATAACCGATCGGCTGCACGAAGCCGGAGAGCCGGGCGGTGACCATGGGAGCGCGGCTGCGCGCCGGGATCAGTGCGATGGCGGTCGGGAAGCAGAAACCACCGAAGCCCAGCAGACCCGCCCACAGCAGCGGGGCGGCCGCCGGTGCCAGCCACAGGCCGACGTAACCGGCCGCGGTGACCCCCGAGAACACCACCGGCAGCCACACTATGCTGCGCATCCGGTCGATGACCACGGGCATGACCAGACCGCCGAGGACGGTGAAGCAACCGACGAGGACGAGCGACAGGCTGGCGGTGGCCGGGGAGACGCCGTGGTCGGTGTAGATCTTGGGCAGCCAGCCCATCTGGATGTAGGCCTGCATCGACTGCAGGCCGAAGAAGAACATGAGGAAGACCGCTGTAGGGGAACGCCAGAGGGAGACGTCGGTGGTCTCCCCACCCTGCGGGGTGGACTGCTCAGGCACGTCCTTCCCGGTGCGCAGGACCACCACTGTCCAGACGAGCACCTGGACCACGGCGGGCACGGCCCACAGGAACAACGCCCAGCGGAAGTCACCGGTGATCAGGGTCGAGAGCGGGCCGATCGCGCCGGAGAAACCGAGGATGGAGCCGTAGACGGTCATCAGGGCGACGATGTGGCGGCCGCCGTGATTCTTGATCCACGCCGGCAGCAGCACGTTGGCCACCGCGATGCCGGTGGTCACCAGGGCGGTGAGCACGATGAACACCCAGATGTCCCCCACCCAGGGACGCGCCGCCAGACCGGCCAGCGCGAACACCATGCCCACCAGCAGTGTGCGGCTCAGGCCCAGGCGCAGGGCCAGCGGCACGGCCAGCAGTCCGAAGACCGCGAAGCACAGGCCGGGGATGGCGGTGATGACCCCGGCGAGGGAACCGCCGGCACCGAAGGCGGCGAGGGTGTCATCGAGCACCCCGCCGAGCGAGGAGATCCCCGCGCGCAGGTTGAAGGCGGCGGTGAACACCGCCAGAAACAGCAGCAGGGCGGGGATGGTGGATCTCGACTTCACTGGGGGCTCCTCGGATGGCAGGCCCCCAGCGTAGTACGTCACACCTTTACTGGACGGGCGCCCACTCCGGGCCGGTCTCCGCGAGCTCCGGCTCCAGCTTCTGGATCAGCGGCGCCGGCTTGGCCAGCGGGGTGCCCGGCACGACGTCGACGCGCTGCCACACAGCCTGCTGGGTGGTGTAGTCACCGGTGATCACCGGGTAGCTCTGTCCCGCCTCGGGCAGACCGACACCGACCAGCTCAACGGGCATGTCGTCGGTGACCTCGTGGATCTCCGGCTTCGCGGCCCACACCCCCTCGCGGCCGAGGGTCTCGTGCACCTGCTGGGCGATGTGCGGCAGGTACGGGGTGAGCAGCACATTGCAGTCGGAGACCACCTGCAGCGCGGTCCACAGCACGGTGGCCAGTCGCTCGCGCTGGGACTCGTCCTTGGCCAGCTTCCACGGCTCCTGTTCCGCGATGTAGGCGTTGGCCTCACCGACGACGTGCATGGCGGCGGTGATGCCGTTCTTGAACTTCGACAGCGCCAGGTTATCGCCGGCGATATCGAAGGTGGCGGCGGCCAGATCCAGGATCCGCAGGTCAGCATCGCTGAGCTCGCCCGGGGTGGGTACCTCGCCGAAGTTCTTGTGCGCCATGGACACGGTGCGGTTGACCAGGTTGCCCCAGCCGTTGGCCAGCTCGTTGTTCACCCGGCGGATGAATTCCTCCCAGGTGAAGTCCGTATCGGTGTTCTCCGGGCCCGCCACGGCGATGAAATAACGCAGCGGGTCCGGGCCGAACTCGGCGAGGAAGTCCTTCACGTAGATGACCACGCCCTTGGAGGAGGAGAACTTCGAGCCCGACATGGTGAGGAACTCGGAGGAGACGACCTCGGTCGGCAGGTTGATCTCGCCGTATTTATGCACCTCGCCGCCCTTGGCGCCCTTACCCGCGTAACCGAGCAGCTCCGCCGGCCAGATCTGGGAGTGGAAGGTGATGTTGTCCTTGCCCATGAAGTAGTAACCGGCGGCGGCCGGATCCTGCCACCACTGCTTCCAGGCGTCCGGCTCGCCGGTGCGCCACGCCCACTCGATGGAGGCGGAGAGGTAGCCGATGACGGCATCAAACCAGACGTAGAGCTTCTTGGCGTTGTTGTCCGCCCAGCCCTCCACCGGAATCGGCACACCCCAGTCGATGTCGCGGGTCATGGCGCGCGGGCGCAGGTCATCGAGCAGGTTGAGGGAGAACTTCAACACATTGGGGCGCCAGTCCTCGCGGCCCTTCAGCCACTCCCCCAGCGCCTCAGCCAGCGAGGGCAGGTCAAGGAGGAAGTGCTCGGTCTCGACGAAATCGGGGGTCTCGCCGTTCACCTTGGAGACCGGGTTGATCAGGTCGGCCGGGTCGAGCTGGTTGCCGCAGTTGTCGCACTGGTCACCGCGGGCCCCGTCGGCGCTGCAGATCGGACAGGTGCCCTCGATGTAGCGGTCCGGCAGGGTACGCCCGGTCGACGGGGAGACCGCCCCCATGGTGGTCTCCCGGATCATGTAGCCGTTCTCGTACAGGCCGGTGAACAGCTCCTGGACCACGGCGTAGTGGTTGCGGGTGGTGGTGCGGGTGAACAGGTCATAGGACAGGCCGAGCCCGGCGAGGTCCTCGACGATCTGCCGGTTGTAGCGGTCGGCGAGCTCCTTGACGGTCACGCCCTCCTTGTCGGCCTGCACCAGCAGCGGTGTGCCGTGTTCATCCGTGCCCGAGACCATGAGGACCTCGTTGCCGATCATCCGCTGGTAGCGGGCGAAGACATCGGAGGGGACGCCGAAACCGGCGACGTGTCCGATGTGGCGGGGGCCGTTCGCATACGGCCAGGCAACGGAGACAAGCACAGACTGGGTCATGTGCTCCACCTTATTTCATGGGTGTCGCTCTGCCGCGCTTGGTCAGTCTCTTCTCCCGGCGCGCCTTCTGTTCCTCCTTCTTCACGTGCTCGGCATGGATGCGGCGTTCCCGGGACAGGCGGGAGTTGAAGTCGAGCTGGGAACGGTGGTCGAGGTAGAGGACGTCGTTGCGCAGATCCTTCACCAGGGCGAACATGAGCAGGATGATGATCACCAGGAAGGGGCTGGCGGCGACGATGGTGATGGACTGCAGGTTGGCCAGGGAGTCCTCGCTGGAGGTGAGCATGACCATGCCCACGGCCGCGGTCATCAGGCCCCACGATGCCGAGACCCACGGGGTGGCGTCACCGCGGCCGTGCTGGGACAGGGTGCCCATCACCGTCGAGGCGGAGTCGGCGGAGGTGATGAAGAAGGTGCCCAGCAGGATCACGGCGAGCACACCCATGATCGTGCCGCCGGGCAGGGTGTGCAGCAGGCTGAACAGCTGGGATTCGGCGGAGCCGTCACCCCAGATCGAACGGCCCTCCTGCTCGAGGGTGATCGCGGTGCCGCCGAAGATGGAGAACCACACCGTGGAGACCACCGACGGCACCACCAGCACACCGATGGTGAACTCCCGGATGGTGCGGCCCCGGGAGATCCGGGCCAGGAACATGCCGACGAAGGGCGACCAGGAGATCCACCACGCCCAGTAGAAGACGGTCCAGCTGCCCAGCCACTCGCCGGCGGTGCCGTCGGCGGACATGGCGGTGCGGCCGGCCATCTCGAAGAACTGGGCGAAATAGGACGAGATCGACGTGGGCATGAGGTTGAGCATCGAGACGGTCGGGCCGAGAACGAAGACGAAGATGGCCAGGACCGCCGCCATGATCATGTTCGCGTTGGACAGGTACTGGATGCCCTTGCCCACGCCCGAGATCGCGGAGAGCACGAAGGCGAGCGTGAGCACGGCGACGATGCCCACGATGGTGGACATGCCGGGCGAGTCGATGATCCCGGAGGCGGAGATTCCGGCGCGGATCTGCAGGGCACCGATGCCGAGGGAGGTGGCGGTGCCGAAGATGGTGGCGATGATCGCCAGACAGTCGATCAACCGGCCGAGCCCGCCGCGGGCCCGCTTCTCACCGATGAGGGGGATGAAGGCGGAGGAGATCAGCTGACGGCGCCGCAGGCGGAAGGTAGAGTAGGCGATGGCCAGCCCGACGATCGCGTAGATGGCCCAGGGGTGCAGGGTCCAGTGGAAGAGGGTGCCCGCCATCGCGGTGCCCACCTCCTGCGGCGCATGGGCGGGCACACCGTCACGGTAGAAGGTCAGCGGCTCGGTCGCGCCGTAGAACATCAGGCCGATGCCCATGCCGGCGGCGAACATCATTGCGATCCAGGAGACGGTGCGGAACTCCGGCGCCTCATCATCCCCGCCGAGGCGGATGGCGCCGAATTTGCTCACCCCGACGATGATCATGAACGCGACGAAGACGGTGCCGAAGATGATGAAGGCCCAGCCGAGCTGCTCCACCACGAAGGTCAGTGCGTTCGCGGCGAAACCCGCGAAGCTGTCGGGCCCGATCAGACCCCAGCCGACGGTGAGGAGGACGACGGCAGCGGCCGGCAGGATGATCCACCAGTCGAACTTCGGGTCGTCGTACTCTCTGCGGGCGGGTTTTTCTGCGGTGGCCTGCTCAATCTGGTCGCCGATGACATCGGCGTCCGACATCATCGACGCCAGTTCCTCGGTGGCAGTGGGATCCGGCTGCCCTTTGTCCGGGTCTGTAGTGGTCATTACTCAAGTTTCCCAGCCCGGGGGCGGGTTTCAAGGAGAAAACGGGGCACCACCCCCGGTAATCGGGCGCTTCTCGGGTCTTTAGGCGACCGTTATCCGGACCCGACGCAGGTCAGGTGACCTGAATCACCGGAAAACTCACAACCTCATAACAATATTTGCGGAAGCTCAACGGGCGGCCAGGACCGCCTCGTAGAGTTCCCGGTTGGACACCCCCCGCCCGGCGGCGACCTGCCGGCAGGCATCCTTCAGTCGCATGCCCTCGCCCACCAGGGACTCCACCACGGGCACCAGCTTCTCGACGTCCACCTCAGCCGCGCTCCCACCCTCGATGACGACGGTGATCTCCCCCTTCACGCCTTCCGCAGCCCATTCCGCCAGCTCCGGAAGGGTGCCCCGGCGGACCTCCTCGTAAGTTTTGGTCAGCTCCCGGCACACCGCCGCGCGGCGCTCCGGGCCGAGCACCTCCGCAGCCAACTCCAGTGTCTCGGCCAGGCGGTGCGGGGACTCGAAGAAACACGCCGCGCGTTCCTCGGTGCGCAGCGACTCCAGCCACTCCCGGCGCGGGCCCGCCTTGCGCGGGGCGAAACCGTCGAAGAGGAAACGGCCCACCGGCAGGCCGGACAGGGCCAGGGCCGTCGGCACGGCGGAGGGGCCGGGCAGGCAGGTGACGGGCACGCCCGCGGTGTGGGCGGCGTCGACAAGCGAGAAACCGGGGTCGGAGACCAGCGGCATGCCGGCGTCGGTGACCACGAGGACGATGCCGCTGCGGGCGGCGTCGAGAAGCTGGCGCGCGCGCCCCTGCTCGTTGTGGTCGAAGTTGGACACCACCTTCCCGCGGATCTCCACACCGAGGGCGGTCGCGAGGTTGCGCACCCGGCGGGTGTCCTCGGCGGCGATCACATCCGCTCCGGCGAGCGCGGCGCGCAGGCGGGGGGAGGCGTCGTGGATGTTGCCCAGCGGGGTGGCGGCGAGCACCACACCGCGGGGCGGCAGCAGGGAGTTGTCGGGGACCATGTCTGCCATGCTAGGCGTTGGGGCCGTGACCTAGACTCGTTCGGGTGAGTACCGCCGTCGACAGCCAGCCCCGTTTCGCCGCCCGCGTACGGCCGGTGACCCCGCGGCCCCTGTCCTGGACCCGGGCGGACACTCTCAGCACGCTCCTCATCGCTGTACTGGCCCTGGCCACCCGCTTCGTCGGACTGACCACGGCGACCTCCTCGGGCACCCCGGTCTTCGACGAGAAGCACTACGTCCCCCAGGCCTGGGACATGGTGCGCTCCTCCGTGAACCCGCTCATCGGCGGCATCGAGTCCAACCCGGGTTACGGCCTGGTGGTGCACCCACCGGTGGCCAAGCAGCTCATCGCGCTCGGCGAGTGGGTCTTCGGCTACACGCCCCTGGGCTGGCGGTTCATGGTGGCGCTCTTCGGCTCCGCCACGGTCGTGGTCACGATGCTGCTGGTGCGGCGCCTGGCGGGTACCTGGCAGGTGGCCACCTTCGCCGGCCTGCTGGCCGTATTCGACGGGGTGCTGCTGGTCAGTTCGCGTTTCGGCATGCTCGACATCTTCCAGGTCTTCTTCATGGTGGCGGCCGCCCTGGCCCTGGTCTGCGACCATGAGCAGATGCGCGGCCGGATCCACCGGGCCTGGCGCACAGGGAACATGGGGGATTCCCCGCTGGGCCCCCGCCTGGGTTTCCGCTGGTGGCGTTTCACCGCCGGTGTCCTCCTCGGTCTCGCCCTGGGTGTGAAGTGGTCGGGCCTGTACTACATGGCCTTCTTCGGCCTGCTGGCTGTATTCCTGGATCTGTCGCTGCGGCGGCGCTACGGTGTGCCCCGGCCGGTGCTCGGCGCGCTGGTCCGGGACGCCTTCCCGGCCTTCGCCGCCATCGTCATCGTCCCCGTGCTGGTCTACCTGTGGTCCTGGCGCGCCTGGTTCGCCTCCGAGACCGCCGTCTACCGCCACGCCAAGGTCGACGGCTCCATGGACGCCGATACCTGGGCCCGGTTCCTGCCCGACTGGGCCGCGGGTTTCGTCCACTACCACCAGTCGGTCCTCGGCTTCCACGCCTCCCTGACCACCTCCGGCGGCCACTCCCACCCCTGGGACTCCAAACCCTGGTCCTGGCTGGTGGCGGGTCGGCCGATCCTCTACTACTCCTCCACCGACATCGACTGCATGGCCGGCACCTGCCGCCGCATGATCCACCTCTTCGGAACCCCGGCGATCTGGTGGTTGACGGTGCCGGTGCTGGCCTGGGCACTGTGGTGCCTGGTCATCCGCCGGGACCGCCGCTTCCTCGTACCGGTCGTCGCCTTCGCCGCCGGTTTCCTCCCCTGGCTGGTCGGCTACGACCGGCAGATGTACTTCTTCTACGCCACGGCCCTCAGCCCCTTCATCATCGCGATGCTGGCGCTGACCCTGGGACAGCTGCACGGCCGCGGCAGACCGGTCGGGTGGCTGTGGCTGCGCCGGTTGGCCGGGGGCGGGATCCGCTGGGGCACGGTCGCGGTGATCGCCTACCTCGCCCTGGTGGTGGCGATGTTCCTCTACTGGTCCCCCATCCTCTACGGCTACCTCGTCCCCGAGGGCTGGTATCAGTCGCTGATGTGGCTGCCCAGCTGGCGTTAGACCGGATCTGCCCCCAGGTCCCGCCACACGGCACGCAGCGTGACGTAACCGTGGTGGTTGAGCCACGTCCACACCATGCCCACGGCAGTGAACAGCAGCAGCCCCAGGCCCAGCAGCTGGGTGCCGGCGACAGCGTCGAGCACCAGGTCGCGCACCACGAAACCGAACATGAACGTCCACAGCGCAGCCACCACCGGCAGCAGACCGGAGACCAGGCGGGGTTTCCACGCGATGGTCAGCAGGCCGAGGGCGAGGGAGAGGCGGAAGGCGGCGGCGTCGACAAGCAGTGAGGCGGTGCGCGGCTCAGCGTCGGGGGAGACCACACCCTCGCTGCTGACGGGAGTGAGTCCGCCGGCGTCACCGAGCAGCTGCACACCCCACGCCACCCAGAGCACAGCGGCGATGACCAGCAGGATCCGGGAGACCACCAGGCCCACCTGGCGGGCACCGGCGGTACGACGCCACTCCGGCTCCACGCCCGCGAGGATGGCCTCCGACAGATCCGGCGGAGTCATGCCCCCGTCCACCGGCTCCGCGAAACGCAGACGCCGGCTCAGTGCCACCGCCTCGTCCCGGAACTGCCGGCACTCGGGGCAGCTGGCCACATGTGTGTCCACGATGTCCTCGTCCAGCGGGGACGGTTCACCGTCGAGACGCGCGGAGAGTGCCGCCTGCACCTGGTCATGGTCAATCACGTGTCAGCACCCCGTCCAGGCTCGCCCGCCCCGCCCCGAAAACCACGATCATCATCAACGCCGCCACCATCACGACGGGAAACTCCACGCCACCGGTGGTGGTGAAAAAGCCCGCGCCGACGTGCACGAACCACAACGCCGCCACCATGAGCAGCGCCAGCACACCCGCCACCAGGGTGGTGAGCAACCCCACCACCAGCAGCGCACCGCCCAGCAGTTCCGTGGCCATGACCAGCCAGACCGAGAACTTCGGCTGCGGCACACCCCACGCACTGAACTGGCCGGTGGTCTCTGTCAGCCCGGTGAGGAAGAGCTTGTCCCACCCGTGGGCGACGAACACGGTACCGAGGACGATACGCAGAAACAGCAGCGCAGCATCCCTCACAACCGGTTTGTCCATGCGATTAGACTACCCCGAAAGACCCCGACCCCCGGAGAAGGGAGTCCCCGTGCTCATTGACTCACCCCTCGGCCCCCTCAGTCTGACGGCCAGCGACACCGGCCTCACCCGAATCGACTTCGGCGGACCGGACGGCCCCTCCTCGCCGCTGCTTCTCGACGCCGCCCACCAGCTCGCCGAGTACTTCGCCGGCGAACGCCTGCTTTTCGACATCCCCCTCGACCTCCCCGACGGAGGTTTCCGCACCGCCGCCCAGGCCTGCCTCGAGGACATCCCCTACGGTCAGACCGTCACCTACACCGAACTCGCCGCCAACTGCGGCAACCCGAAGGCTGTCCGTGCCGTGGGCAGCGCCTGCGCCACCAACCCGGTGCCCATCATCCGCCCCTGCCACCGTGTGCTGCGCACCGACGGTTCTCTCGGTGGCTACCGTGGCGGCCTCGACGCGAAAAAATGGCTGCTGGAACACGAACAACGGGTCCTCGGGAACCATTGAACCGGCCACGCAGTCCAATAAGACATGACCGACGCTGAATTCACCGACCTGATCACCGGCTCCGACGGACTTGCCCGCCCCGCCTGGGCCGCCACCACCGACCTGCTGCGCGAGTACTACGACACCGAATGGGGCATGCCCGTGCGCACTGAACAGGGGCTGTTCGAACGCCTCAGCCTGGAGACCTTCCAGGCGGGCCTGTCCTGGGAACTGGTCCTGCGCAAACGCGAAGGTTTCCGCCGGGCCTTCGCAGACTTCGACCCCGAAAAGGTGGCCGTCTTCGGGGAGGAAGATGTTGCCCGGTTGCTGACCAACCCCGAGATCATCCGCAACGAACGCAAGATCCGGGCGGTGATCACCAACGCCCAGGCCACACTGGCCCTGCGGGAACAGGGTGGTCTCGCCGAGCTCATCTGGTCCCACCAGCCCGCGCACACCCCCTGCCCGCGTACCCTCGCAGAGGTCGCCTCCCGCTCCCCCGAATCCGAGGCGCTCACCCGGGAGCTCAAGGCCGCCGGCTTCCGCTTCGTCGGCCCCACCATGCTCTACGCACTCATGGAGGCCGTGGGCATGGTGGACACGCACCTGCTCGGCTCCCACCGGCGGGGATCCTCCGGACTGTGGAGCTAAGGGGAATCGAACCCCTGACCTTCGCGTTGCGAACGCGACGCTCTACCAACTGAGCTATAGCCCCTTGAAGGTGCTGCAGCCCAGATTACTCCCCGGTTACCTGAGCAGAAAAATCAGCCTACGCGGCGGCTGTAGCGGTCATCGTGGTGGCGCTGGCGATCGGGGAGCTGGGCGACCCGGGTGTCGGCAACCGGCAGGTGCTCGAAGTCGGGGGATTCGTCGTCACGCTCGAGGACGACGGCACCCGGCCGGCGCAGACGCCGCGGAAGATCCAGCTCGTCGTCGTTGGCACTGCGGACCCCCAGGCGTGCGCGGCGCAGCTGGCGGATGCGGCGCATGCGCAGGGCCTGCTCCTCACGGACCTGGCTGCGCAGGGCGGTCAGGTACACAGCGGTGACCACCACTGCCAGCGCAGGGAGCAGCCAGCTCCAGCTCCAGCTGCCGATGACGAAGGCGATGATCGCGGTGATCACGACAGCCGCGGCCAGACCGATGAGGGTCCGCTGGCGGCGCTGGTAGCGGGTGAGCGAGTACTCGGCGTCGGCGACCGGGTCCCAGCCGCCGCGGGCGGCACGGTGCTCGGCGAATTCGATCTCGTCCTCGGAGAGCTCATCGTCGGAGAGGTCAGCGCTCAGCTGCTCGTCCTTCTCCACCTCATCCTCGACGTCCTCAGCCGTCGTCTCCCCTGCCTCAGCGGAATCGGGGTAGAGGAAATCAGACGGGGAGGTGTAGGAGTCGTCGTAGGCGTAGGTCGTCTCCTCCTCGTCCCACTCGTCCCAGTCCGCGGTGACGGTGGTACCGGATTCCTCCGCGGCCGCCACCGCCTTCTGCTCCTCGATCTCGGTCACCTGCGCGATGGGGGCCAGTTCATGGACCACTCCCCCGTCGACAATCTCGGCCGGCTCCCCGGTACGGGTGAACAGGCCCTTGCTGGAGCGGGTGGGCAGGTCGTCGTCGAGCAGCACCTCGTCGGCGTCGACAAGCTCGTAGTCGAGGGTCTCGTCCTCCTCGTCGGCGGGGGCCGGGCGGACATCCGTGGCGGCCAGGCGGGGACGGCGGCGGGCAGACAGATCCCCGGAGCCACCCTGGTGGATGACGCGGGTGTCGTCGAAGGCCTCCCCGGCCTTGCGGATCGGCTTCTGGCCACGCAGAAGAAGAGGTGCGAGCACAAACAGCCACACCACGATGATCAGAACGATGATCAGGCTTCCGGACACGTTGTGTACCTCTTCCTCCGGGAGGGGACGGGAACTTCCCCCAAGGTTATCCGCGCTGTTTCAGCAACCACTCCTGCCACGCCGGGAAAAGTCGCCTGAGTCACTTGAGTCTCCCGATGCGACGGAGTCGATCGACGCAGGTGTCGGGATGGTCCTCCACGTTCTGGGCAACGAAATGATGGTCACGCCACCGGCCGTCAATGTGCAGGTTCGCCCGCAGGTACCCTTCCGTACGGAAACCGTTGAGCGCCAGTACCCTGCCGGAGGCCGGGTTATCGGGCAGGTAGGTGGCGGTGACCCGGTGCAGGCCGATGCGCCGGAAGGCATGGTCAGTGCCCAGCCCGCACGCGACGGTGGCCACCCCCCGCCCCATGTGGGCGGAGTGGACCCAGTAGCCGATCCAGCAGTCCGAGAGGCTGCCGTGCTGGATGCTGCCCAGGGTGACCTGGCCGGCGAAACGCCCGTCCAACTCGATGATGAGGGGGATGACCTGCCCGTCGCGGGAGGCCTCCCGCATGCTGGTGAAGTAGTTCCACCAGGCGGCGGAGGAATGGGCCGCCTCCCAACCGCCCGGCACGGTGGGTTCGACGGGGCGGAGAAAGGCTTCGTCGAGGAGCCGCTGTTCCCGCCAGGGACGCGAATCCCGGGAGGTCAGCGGGCGCAGGCGGAGCCTGCCGCCGTCCGGGAGACGTACGGTCGGCGTGGATTCCGGCCAGCCGGGATGGTTCAGGTCGCGGGGGCCACGGACAGGTTCCCGGAAGGAGCGGGCTGCGGTACCGAAGGGGTCCAACACGTCGCCGTCAGCTGCCCTGCGCCAGGAACATGACGTCGACGATGTCACCGGGCCGGATCTCGGTGACCTCCTCCGGCACCCGGATCAGGGCGTTGGCCTCAGCCAGTCCTGCCAGCAGATGGGCGGGCGCACCCGTGGCAGCGCCGATGCCCTCGACGAGGTAGTCACTGGTCTCTGCGTCCCGCATGAGGCGGGCACGGATGAAACCGAGGCGGCCCTCCCGGGAGGCGATGTGGTTGAGTGCGCGTGCACGTACCATCCGTCGGGCAATGTTGCGTTTGCCCAGGGAGATACGGATGAGCGGGCGGATGAACACCTCGAAGGTAACCAGCGCGGAGACCGGGTTGCCCGGCAGGAGGAACACGGGAATGCGCTCCTCCCCCAGCAGGCCGAAACCCTGGACGGAACCGGGGTGCACTGCGACGCGGGAGGTGTCGATCTCCCCGAGTTCCTCGATGACCTTCCGGAACATCTCCGAACCCGAACCGCCCACGGCACCGGAGATGACGATGAGTTCGCTGCGCTGGATCTGCGCCTCGAGGATCTCC
Organism: Corynebacterium lemuris; assembly: GCF_024919295.1. GTDB lineage: Bacteria > Actinomycetota > Actinomycetes > Mycobacteriales > Mycobacteriaceae > Corynebacterium > Corynebacterium lemuris. The sequence continues at coordinate 46,719 of NZ_JANWTC010000010.1, forward strand.
TTCAGACGGCGTGGTTCCCCACCCGCGATGCCGACCCGGTGGACGTCGGCCCCCGCCTCCCGACCGGCGGCGGCCAGTGCGTAGGAGTTGACGTCGTAGACCTGGCCGAGGCCGGGCTCCCGGTCGATGTCAACGAGTTCCCTGCCTACGGAGATCACGGACATCCGGGGGCGGGGGTAGACCAGCACCTTGGAGCGGCCCACTGCGGCCAGCAGCCCGATCTGGGCGGGGCCGAGGACGGCTCCCGCGGTGACGGCAACGTCCCCGGGCTGGATGTCATCACCTGTGCGGCGGACAAACTCACCGGATCGTACGGCCCGGTGAGCGGTGACCCGCCGGCGTCCCCGGTCGGTCCACTCCAGGGGGAGGACTGCATCAGCGAGGGTGGGCAGCGGGGCGCCGGTGTGAACCCGCACGGCCTGTTTCGGCTGGAGGCGCAGGGGCTGCTGCGATCCGGCGGCGACCTCACCGACAACGGGCAGTGAACGTTCCAGCACTTCGACAGGCGCGTCCGGGTCGAGGACCGGGGCGCCGAGTCTCTTCTCACCGCCGACGTCCACAGCCCGCACGGCATAACCGTCGATCGCGGCCTGGGGAAAACCCGGCAGGGCGCGGGTGGCCTGCACCTCTTCGGCGCACATCAGGCCGAGGGCGTCGGCGATGGCGATGCGCACCGGCTCGGGCGTGACCGCCGCGTCGGTGACAAGCGCGAGCTGTTGTTCAACGGAACGCACTGCGCACTCCTTCTGGTGAGGAAAGTCAGTTCTTGGCGGGCTCTGCTGCGGCCTCAGCGGCATCATGCTCGGCGAGGATGGCGGTGATCGCCCGTTTCAACCCCGGACCATACGTCGGATGCGACAAACCGAAATCCACACACGCCGGAATATAACCCGCCGGATTACCCAGATCATGACGCTTACCCTCATGCACCACGATATGCACCGGATGCCCCTCCCGGATCATCAACTCAATCGCATCCGTGAGCTGGATCTCCCCACCCTTACCCGGTTCAATCCGGCGCAACGCATCAAAAATCCCCCGGTCCAGCAGATACCGGCCCGTGGCCACCAGGGTGGACGGCGCATCCGCCGGATCCGGTTTTTCCACCATCCCCACCACACGCTTCACCCGCTCCGCCGGCAGCCCACAGTCCGCCGGGATCTCCTTGATGTCGAACACCCCGTAGTTGAAGACCTCCTCCCGGGGTACTTCCACCGCGCACAACACCGAACCCCCCAACTGCGCGCGCACCGCGGCCATCTTCTCCACCACCCCCATCGGCAGCACCAGATCATCCGGCAGCATCACCGCCACGACGTCCTCGTCATCATCCAGCACCGATTCCGCCAGTCCCACCGCATGGCCCAGGCCCAGGGGCTGGGCCTGTTCCACCGCCACCGGGGTCATCAGCTTACCGGCACGCTGGACCTTCTCCACCTGTGCGTGTTTGCCGCGTTCGGTCAGGGTCTCCACCAGGTTGGGGAACTGCTCGAAATGCCGCATGACCTCCTGCTTGTTGGGGGCCACGATCACCGCCAGACGGGTGGCACCTAAGGCGTTGGCCTCCTCGGCGATCAGCTCGATGCCGGGGGTGTCCACGACCGGGAGCAGCTCTTTGGGCACGGTCTTGGTGGCCGGCAGGAAACGGGTACCCATGCCGGCGGCAGGCACAATCACGGTCTTCACACCATGCGGATGGGCGGAGGATGACAAGCTCATAACGCAATACCCTACCCCGCGCGGTTAGGCTGAGGGCATGGACATCCGGGATAGGAAGACGATACTGCGGGCCCGGATGATGCAGGCCCGCGCAGACATGTCGCCTGAGACGATCAGAAGCGAGGATGCCGCGATCATCTCGCATGCGGCCGCGCTACTGCGTTCACTGGCCCCCTCGGAGACTTCTGTCGCCGCTTATTCCCCTCTGGCCGGGGAGCCGGGCGGCAAGCTGCTTCTCGACGCCCTCCACGGGGAGGCATCCTCCCTCCTCCTGCCGATCTCCCTGCCCGACGGGCAGCTCGCCTGGGCACTCTACGAGGGACGGCTGGCCCTCACACCGGGGGTCATGGGTATCGCGGAACCCACGGGTGAGCGCCTGGGTCCGGACGCCCTGCACTCCTGCCGCCTCATCGTCGTGCCGGCGTTGGGGGTCAACCCGGAGGGCATCCGGATAGGCAAGGGCGGTGGTTTCTATGACCGTGCGCTCGCGCAGTTCGCCGACGCCGAAAATCCGCCGCTGACCGCGGTCCTTCTCTACAACGGGGAGATCCGCGAGGACATCCCCGTCGAGGAGCATGACATGCCGGTTGATCTGGCCATCACCCCCACCGGGATCCGTCGCTTCACCTGACCGGGAACCGCCGGGGCCGGCGCGCAGTCCAATTGAGGTATGAACCAGCTCCGCAACACCCTGACCACCCCGGGATGGCGCCGTACCGTACTTCTGCGCCGCTGCCTGGCTTTCCTTCTCCTGCTCGCTGCCCTGCTGCTGGCCCTACGACAGGCCGGCGCCACTGACGACCGGGCCCTCGTCTTCACGCGCCCGGTGGCAGCCGGGGAAACGCTCTCACCTGACAACGTCTCACCGGTCCCCGTCCCCGATCACCTCCTGCCGGCCACCGCGCTCGTCGACCCTGCCGAGATCGATGGGCAGGTCCTCGCCGTCCCCGCGGAGCAGGGGGAGGTGGTGACGGCCCGCCGCCTGGTCGGTCCGGAACTCGCCGCTGCCTTCCCCGGGGACATCGGCACATTCATCCCCGTGCGGCCCGCGGAACCCGAGGTCATCGGCCTGCTCCACCACGGGGACACGGTCAGCATCATCACCCATGGTGGAGACGGGATCGGGACGGAGGTCATCGCCACCGGCGGCCGGGTGGTGCTCGCCGACAGCCGGGAAGCACCCGGCACACTGCTCATCGGTTTTCCCGAGGAGGATGCCCGGGCTGTGGCGGCCGCCTCACTCGCCACTCCCCTGGCCGTAGTTCTCACTCCCGCAGCGCACGAAAATGGCTCCGACACCCTAAAATCCGAAGGGTAACTTCACTGATCTGAAAGGATCTCCCATGCTGCAGGGATTCAAGGAATTCATCATGCGCGGCAACGTCGTGGACCTGGCTGTGGCCGTGGTCATCGGCGGCGCATTCACCGCCATCGTCACTGCCTTCTCCGACCACCTGATCAACCCACTCATCGCCGCCCTCGGCGGAAGTGATGTCAGCGGTCTCGGCTTCGCCATCATCCCCGGCAACGACTCCACTTTCCTGGACTTCGGTGCCGTGATAACCGCCGCCATCAACTTCTTGATCATCGCGGCGGTGATCTACTTCGTCATCATCACCCCGATGAACAAGCTCAATGAACTGATGTCCGCCCGCCTCGGAGTCAAGGAGGACGAGGAGGAGCCGGCACCGACCGATGTGGAGCTGCTCACCGAGATCCGCGACCTGCTCAGGTCCTCGACCCTGCCGGAGAAGTAGCCATCCTAGGAATAGTGCGGGGGACGTTCCTGGCGCAGGAACTCCTCCCGCGGAACCGTCTCCTCAGCCTCCGGGTCCAGGAGAACCTCCCGGTCACCGTCGGCCGATCCCGCATTCCAGAAGCCGGCCCCGGCGCGGTCCGCCTCCCGGTCGATGTCCGGGGCGTCGGACGGCCGGACCACCCTTCGGCGGGACTGTCGCGGCGCGCTACTCAACGGTGTGCTTCTGCAGCTGGTCGATCAGGTGGTGGACCAGCGGCGTGAGCGTGGCCATGCCGTCGCGTACCGCGGTGCGGGACGGGGCGAGGTTGACCACCACGGTGGAACCCGACACCCCGGAGATGCCGCGCGACGTGCAGGCGTCCACCGCGCCGCAGGCCTGGCCCGAGGAGCGCAGCGCCTGGGCGATGCCCGGGACCAGCTGATCCAGCACACCCCGGGTTGCCTCCGGGGTGCGGTCACGCGGGCCGACCCCGGTGCCGCCGACGGTAAGGACCAGGTCCACGCCCCCGACGACGGCGGTCTCGATCGCCTGGCGGATCTGCGACTTCTTTGAACGCACGGACACGACGGCATCGACCGAGAAACCGGCCTCGATGAGCAGTTCGGTGACCAGTCGGTCAGTGTCCTCTCCTGCGTCCAGGGCGTGGTCTGAGATGAGCACCACCAGTGCCCGACGACGGGCCTGGGGGGCCTCCTCCTGCTCAGTGGCGATGAGGAACGCCTCGTCGGGTTCCACGACATCCAGAAGCGCGGATGTTCGCGGCTCGGGGGCGGTGTTCACAGTGGTCTCCATCCTGCTGTACGGGATATTCATGGACTGTTATGTGCCAATCTACTCGGAGGTCAGCGTAACCTCTACCTGTCTGCTCTGCCCGGTATCCTGCTGCCGGACCTCCAGCGTCACGGTCTGACCGAAGTCCTGGGAGCGGATCGCGGCGACGAGTGCGTCGGAGTGGTCGATGATGCGGTCGTCGACACGCGTGACCACGTCCCCGGTGTTGAGCCCCGCCTCCGCAGCCGGGCTGTCCGGCTCCACGGAGGCGATGAGTGCACCGTCGACGTCACGGCGGGCGGCGACCTGGACGCCCAGCATCGGATGAGTGGCCTCACCGGTGGCGATGAGCTGGTCGGCAACGCGCTTGGCGAAGTTCGATGGAATGGCGAAGCCCAGGCCGATCGAACCGGCCTCCCCGCCCGAGCTCATCGAGGCGATGACGGAGTTCATTCCCACGAGGTTGCCGTTCATGTCCACCAGCGGACCGCCCGAGTTGCCGGGGTTGATGGCCGCGTCGGTCTGGATGGCGTCGATGAGGGAGGACTCCCCACCCCCGTCGGAGGCCCGCACCGGGCGGTTGAGCGCGGAGACGATGCCGTAGGTGACAGTGGAGCTCAGACCGAGGGGGGAACCGATGGCCACGACCTCCTGACCCACCTGCAGCTGGCCGGAGTTGCCGAAGTTGATGACGGGCAGACCGGAGACGTCCCGGATCTTCACCACCGCGATGTCCGTCGCCGCATCGGAGGCCACGTAATCGGCAGGCAGGGTGCGGCCGTCGTTGAGAGTGACCTGCATGAAGGCATTGCCTCCCCCCGCGGCGACATGGTGGTTGGTGAGCACATAACCGTCGGAGGAGATGATCGACCCCGAGCCTTCCCCCGCGCCGGCGCGGTTGGCCACCTGGATCGACACGACCGTCGGCAGCACCGCTGCGGCAACCTGCTCCACCCCGTTGTCGGGGGCATCCGGGGCGGGGGCGCTGGGCTGCTGCAGGGAATTGATGATCTCGCCGGAACCGCCGGCAGTGTTGGCGACCACCATGCCGACGATGGACCCGGAGATCACCGATCCGATGAGCATGAGCGCCAGGGCGGTGCCCAGGCCGACGCGGCGTTTCTCCTGCGCCGGTTCCGGTTCCTGTACCCCATAAGGTGAGGTCACCGGCTGGTAACCACCGCCCTGCGGGGCCTGCGGAGTTGTGTCGTCGTTCATTGGTCCCATTGTGCTCTTCCCCTCTGAACCGTGCCTGACGCAATTCTGTACGTTGCCTGGATGGCATGACCTTCCATTTCAGGCTACTCCGCCGGATGCCCGGTGGAACGCCGCCCGGGAAGCTCCACGACCATCCTTGTGCCTCCGTCATCCGATTCACTCACGCGGATGGCCCCGCCGTGGCGTTCCAGGGTCTGCTTGACGATCGCGAGCCCCAGCCCTGAACCCGGTTGGGAACGGGTCTCCGGGGAGCGGTAGAAACGCTCGAATACGCGCTCCCGGTCCTCCGGGCGGATACCCGGACCGGAATCAGCGACGGTGAGTTCGACGCGGTCGTCGGCAAGCTGCCTCATCGCCACCCGCACCACCCCCTCGGGTGGGGACCACTTGGCGGCATTGTCGAGCAGGTTGACCACCGCCCGGTTGAGTGCGAACTGCTCTCCGCTGAGCTCCCAGGGAAGCAGCGTGACCTCGAAATCAACGTCGGAGCGGCGTCGGCGCACCCGCTCCAGGGAAGAACAGATCACCTCCCCCAGCTCCACCGTTTCCCGCACGGTATCGGGGGTGTCCTCCCGCGCCAGCTCCACCAGATCACCGATCAGCGTGGACATCTCCGTCATCTGGGCAAGCACGTCGCGCTCCAGGTCACGGTGGTCCTGCTCCGTGATCCGCCCGGCGGCACCCTCACGGTTGAGCATCATGAGCAGCTCAATGTTGGTGCGCATGGAGGTCAGCGGGGTCTTGAGCTCGTGGCCGGCATCCGCCACCAGCTCTGTCTGCCGGCGGCGGGACTCCTGCAGGGTCGCGAGCATCGCGTTGAAGGAACGGGTCAGCTGCGCGAGGGTGTCATTGCCGTAGACAGCGATGGGGCGCAGCTCATCGGTGTCGGCGACATGGTCCACCGCCCGTTGCAGCCGCTGCAGCGGTTTGAGGCCGGCAGTGGCCACCACCAGCCCCGAGGCGACCGCCAGCAGAATCCCCAGGAGTGCGATGACCAGCAGCACCGCACCCAGCGATGCGATCTGCTCGTGCGCGCCACTCATGTCCTGCGCGAGAATGACCATCCCGCCGACACCGTCGGACTTGACCAGGACGCGCTCCCCGCCCACGGCGTGGACCACGGTGGACACCCCCTCCGCGGTCTCCCGGAAGGTGCCGTCCAGGGCGATCGCATCCCCCCGGACAAAACTCCAGCCCGGCGGGGACACCGCCAGACGGGTCCCGGGACTGTACTCCTTGAAGTGCTGGATCTCCCACTCGAGATTGATCAGGTAGAGGGGATCCACCAGGTTCTCCAGGACGGCGTTGGCCTTACGGTCCAGCTCCCGGTCCACGCGGGCGTTGATGCTCAACGACACCGACCAGTAGGCCAGGAAGGTGACCGCGCCAACGGCGAAGGCGACCACGGCGAAGGTGAGCAGCGCCAGGAGCCACGGCAGCGGGGTACGCGCCGACCAGGATTCGTGGGCGCCGACCGCCACATACGGGGAGGAGGTGTCCCCACCTGTGGCTGGACGGCGCAGCATCACGGGGCGGTCTCCCGCAGGACGTAACCGACGCTGCGGACGGTGTGGATCAGACGGCTCTCACCATCGGCCTCCGTCTTACGCCGCAGGTAGCCGATGTAGACCTCCAGGGCATTGCCGGAGGTCGGGAAGTCATAACCCCAGACCTCCTCCAGGATCGTCGCCCGCGACAGAACGCGGCGGGGATTGCGCATCAGCAGCTGCAGCAGGGAGAACTCCGTGCGGGTCAGACTGATGGGCCGTTCACCGCGGTACACGTCACGGGTGTCCGGGTTGAGCCGGAGATCCTCGAAGATCAGCTCCGTCATGTCCTCCTGCGAGGCCGGGTTGTCCACCGCGGCACGGCGCAGCAGGGAACGCACCCGGGCCAGCAGCTCCTCGAGCGCGAAGGGCTTGGGCAGGTAGTCGTCGGCGCCCGCATCGAGACCGGCCACCCGGTCACTGACCCCGTCGCGGGCGGTCAGCATGAGGATGGGCCGGTCATACCCGGAGCTGCGCAGCGTCCGGCAGACCTCGAGCCCGTCCATCTTGGGCATCATCACGTCCAGGATGATGAGGTCAGGTCTGGTGCGGCTGATCGCCTCAACCGCCTCCAGACCGTCCTCCGCGAGCACGATGTCGTAGCCGTTGAAGATCAGGGAACGCCTGAGTGATTCGCGGACCGCCTGCTCGTCATCCACTATGAGTATTTTCATATATCCATTATGGCCTGATTATGCACGCCGACAGGTACTAAAACACCGGCCGCCCACCACAAACGTGGTGGGCGGCCGGTGAAGGTACATCCGCGGGGGAGGTACTAGAACTGCTCAACCTCAACGAGACCGAGCTGCGCGGCCTTGACCAGACGACGCGGGATGCGGACGGTCTGGCCGTCGACCTTGACCTCCTGGAGGGCGACATTGTCGGCCTTCCACTGGCTACGACGCGAGCGGGTGTTCGCGCGGGACTTCTTGAACTTCTGAACTGCCATGGTTGATAACCCTCCTTAGGCCTTCTTCTTGCGGCGGGCCATGCCGCCGAAACGCTTCTCGAACTTCTCGACACGACCTGCGGTGTCCATGACACGCTGGGCGCCGGTCCAGAACGGGTGGGACTCGCTGGTGACGTCAACGACGATCAGCGGGTACTCGTTGCCGTCCTCCCAGGCGACGGTACGGTCGCTGGTGACGGTCGAACGGGTCATGAACTGGAAGCCGGTGCCGGCATCCTGGAAGACCACCGGGTGGTAGTCGGGGTGGATATCCTTCTTCATTAAGTCTCGATTCCCTCAGGATTGAACATCAGGTCGGTTCCGGGCGCGTGAACAGAAAGGCCCGGATCGTGCCTGAGTTGGGTTGGAGATTGACAACTCGGACAATCCTAGCCCCGGGGGACCGGAATCCTGAAATCACCCTGCATATCATGCGATTAGGAATTCTGCCCACCGGCTTGTAGAGTAGTCCCTTGCTGTTGTCGAAGTAAACGTCTACGCCCCGTCAGCTGGCTGAAGACTGCGCCCCGACCTGTGCTCATTCACGAGGGCACGAGGAATGAATCGGTGCGGCGCGGTCATATGAGCTTTTCCGACGTGGGCGGCTAGGAGAAAGAAAACCCATGTCGGCTATTTGCCAGGTCACGGGACGTAAGCCGCAGTTCGGCAAGACCGTCTCGCACTCGCACCGACGCCACTCGCGCCGTTGGAACCCCAACGTGCAGCGTCGTCGGTTCTTCCTGCCCTCTGAGGGCCGGACCATCACCCTGAATGTTTCCACCAAGGGCCTCAAGGTCATCGACCGCGACGGCATCGAGTCCGTCGTGGCCAAGATCCGTGCACGTGGGGAGAAGATCTAAGTCATGGCACGTAATGACATCCGTCCGATCATCAAGCTGAAGTCTACGGCTGGCACCGGTTACACCTATGTCACCCGCAAGAACAAGCGCAACAACCCCGACCGCATCTCCCTGATGAAGTTTGATCCGGTTGCCCGCAAGCACGTCGAGTTCCGCGAGGAGCGATAATTCATGGCCAAGAAGTCTAAGATCGCCAAGAATGAGCAGCGCAAGGAGATCGTCGCCCGCTACGCGGAGCGTCGCGCAGAGCTCAAGGCAATCATCCGTAACCCGAACACCTCTGACGAGGACCGTCTGGATGCGCAGTTCGAGCTGAACCGTCAGCCGCGCGACGCCGCCAAGGTTCGCGTCCGTAACCGCGACGCACACGATGGTCGCCCCCGCGGTTTCCTCCGCAAGTTCGGTCTGTCCCGTGTCCGTATGCGCGAGATGGCTCACCGCGGTGAGCTGCCGGGCGTCCGTAAGTCCAGCTGGTAAGGAGTGGCGAACATGAAGCGCACCAACCATAAGAAGGCGCGGATGGAGCAGTCCCGCCGCCCGAAGAAGAACCCCCTCAAGGCTGAGGGCATCGAGAAGGTGGACTACAAGGACGTCAAGACCCTTCGTCTGTTCATCTCCGACCGCCACAAGATCCGTTCCCGCCGCGTGACCGGCCTGACCCCGCAGCAGCAGCGTCAGGTCGCCACCGCAGTGAAGAACGCACGCGAAATGGCTCTCCTGCCGTTCACCAGCCGCTAAACCGGTTGACAGGACGCAACAGCGCACTTTTGCCGCTGGCCGTGTGACACGGTAAAAGTACCCCCGACCCGCCCCTTCCGATATTTCGGAGGGGGCGGGTTTTGTTATCTTCGAGATCATGCTGCACCCTTCGCTGCGCGACCTGGCCGAGCAGGCCCCCCTCTCCCCCACCACCGCCACCGCCCGCGGGGTGCTCGTTGAGGCGCAGCAGCTGCTGCGCAACGCCCTGGAGCACCGGACCCCGGAGACCCTCCTTGCCGGGTGGTTCTCCGACCTGGTGCTGGCCACGCTGGGGTGCCCGGCGGTCGTCGAGAAGCTCTCCGCCCCCGTCACACCCACCGGAGCCTTCGCGCGTGGTGACGCCCTGCCCACCTCAGCGGTGGTCTGGTTCGCGGAACCGGAGATGGACACCTCGGAACTGGTCGGGTTGCTCACCTCCGCGGGACTCACCGTCGCGGAGCCGCCGACGGACGGGGCCGGCCTGCTCGCCGCGCGTGTCGACGCCGGGCTGGTCACCCCCGCCACCGTCGCCGGCGAACTGCTGGAGCTGGCGATCTCCCACCGCCCACCGGCCCTGCGCGCCCTGGCGGGTCTGCCGGACCCGGACGTCATGGTCGATGTCACCGCGGCCCTGCTGCGTCCCATCGCCGACGTGGCCCGTTGGGCGGCCCCGGCGGAGCGCTCCACGCTGGACAGGCTCGCCGCCGGCCACAACCGGGAGCTGCTCACCGGCGAGGAGGTCGAGGCCCTCTCCCAGGCCTGGGAGACGGGGCTGGCGCTGCAGTTCGGGCGGTGGGCGGACCGGGTGGACTCCCGCCCCGCGACCCTGGGTGATCTGCCTGCCCTGCACCGCAGCGCCTATGGCGCCGCGGCCCGTCAGGTCGCGGGTGTGCTGCGCGCCCTGGCCGGACGCCACGGCCTCCCCCTCGACTGACGCTGGTATCTTTAGGCGAACAGAAACCACCAGGAAGGAGTGGCCCACGATGGCAGGTGCAGTCGGACGTCCGCGCAAGCACAGCCCGCGTCGACGTGGCTCCACGGCCCGGGAGGAGATCCTCGACGCCTCCGCCGAGCTCTTCACCACCCAGGGCTTCGCCTCGACCTCCACCCACCAGATCGCCGACGCCGTCGGCATCCGCCAGGCCTCGCTGTACTACCACTTCCCGTCAAAGACCGAGATATTCCTGACCCTGCTGAAATCCACCGTCGAGCCGTCCACGGAACTGGCCACCGCCCTCCATGACTCGGAGGTCTCCCCCGCCCTGCGGCTGTGGGCGCTCGTCGCCGCCGAGGCGCGTCTGCTGCTGTCCACCCGGTGGAATGTGGGCAGGCTCTACCAGCTGCCGGTGGCCTCCTCCGCGGAATTCGCCGAGTACCACACTCAACGCACGGAGCTGCGGAACCTCTTCCGCAGCCTGGCGCAGGCGATCGTCGGGGCGGATGACCCCCGCGCGGATCTGCCCTTCCACATCGCCCTGTCGGTCATTGAGATGCGCGGCAACGACGGCACTCCCGCGGCGCCGCTCTCACAGGCCGAGCTCCCCGCCATCGCCGTCATGCTTGCCGACGCCGCCCTCGACGTCCTCCACGCTGAACATCCCGCCGACCGCGTCGAACACACTCTGGCGCTGATCAACGCCGCTGACGGCTGAGGATCCGCTCTGCCTGGCTGACCAGCGGGGCGTCGATCATCACGCCATCGATCTGGAAGGCACCGGAGTTCCCCCGCGCGCCGTCCAGGACCTTCTGCGCCCATTCGATCTGCTCCGCCTCCGGCCGGAAGGCCTCCCGTACCGCCGCCACCTGGGCCGGGTGGATGCAGGCGGTGCCGAGGAAGCCGGAGCGGGCCGCATCGAGTGCCTCTGCGAGCTGCCCGTCGGTGTCGCGGAAATCGGCGTGGATCGCGTCAACGGCGAATTTCCCGGCGGCCGCCGCATGGATGAGCACCTGTGCCCGCGCGTGACGGATCACCTCCCGGTAGGTGCCCGCCCCGGATTCATCCGCCTGCCGCCGGGAGTGGGTGCCGCCGAGCAGGGTGATCAGATCCTCCGCACCCCAGAACAGCCCGGTCACTACCTCATGGTTGACGATCTCCCGGATGTTCACCAGCGCCTGGGGAGTCTCGATCATCGCGATGACGCCCAGCCCCGCCAGACCGGCCGGAACCTGTTCCCCGACCTTGGGCACCATCACCGTGCCGATGCCCAGCTCCCGGGCCAGCGCCACATCAGCGGCGAAACCCTCCGCGTCGGGTCCGGTGGTGCGCAGGATGGTGCGGGCCAGGTCCAGCTCGGCACCGCGGATGTTGTCGTGCATGGTGTCCCGGTCGCCGGTGCCGGCACCGTCCTCCAGATCAACGATGACGGTATCCGCCCGGTCGAAGGCCTTGGCCAGCAACTCTGGTCGGTGGGCGGGGGCGAAGAGGAGGGCGGGGCCAACAGGATGCGATGTCATGTCCGATATTATGCCCGGCAGTTCACGGCGGGAAGCGCCGGGAGTTGTTGCGCCAGTTCGGTGAGCATGGCCTGACCGTCCGCATACTGCCCGGAGGCGGGGCGGGCGACAAGCGCCACCGCACCCATCCCCTGTCCCCCATCTGTGGGCAGCAGACCGAACTGCCGGACCACGTACCGCCCGTCCGGATCCGGCCCCCAGCCGCCCTTGTAGCGGGCCCCGGGGATGGTGCCGAGACCGTAGTCCTGCCCGGGGGTTATCTGCCCCATCGCAGCCAGCACAGGTTCCGCGCCGACCAGACAGGGCAGGTGTGCAGCGAAGGCCACCTGATCCTGGGATGTCCAGCGGGTCTGCCCGAAGCTGCTGAACTCCGGGCGGGTGACAGCCGTCTGCACGGCCGTGTGTACCCCGGCCTCCGCGAGCACCGCCTCCGTGGCCTGTCCCGCCTCCTCCGGGGTGCCCAGGGAAAGCCAGAGTTGTTGCGCGGCCTGGTTGTCCGAAACCGTGATCGCCGCCTGGACGGTGCTGATCAGGGCAGGGTCCCGGCGCAGGGCTGCCACCGCGATGGGGACCTTCACCGTCGACCAGGCCGGGGCATCCTGGACCAGCCCCGATGTCCGGGCCTGCTCACCGTCGAGGAAGGCCACCTCCGCTTCCCCGCCGTACCGGGCGATGACCCGGTCCACCGCCTCCTGAACCACATCCGGCGCTGCACGGGGTTCCGGTGACAGGGGGTCAGGAGTGGAGGTGGGGGTCACCCACACCGTCACGGTCGGCGGGGGTGTCTGCGGCGGTGACGGACTGCAACCGCCGAGGAGGGCAGCGGTCAGCAGCCCCGTAACCAGCCGTTTTCTCACGAGATGTAGACCACGGCGTTGTTGCCGCCGGTGCAGGTCACATACCAACTGGTCTCCCGGCAGTTCATGGCGTAGCTCTGCCCGGTCACCGGGCTCCAGGCGTAGACCGTGGCGTTATGCAGGCCGGTGATCGCCCGGTTCTCCAGGTAGGCGTTCGACACGTTCATCGCGAAGGCCTCCGAGGTGTTGGAGGAACCGACCCAGACGTTCTCCAGGTAACCGCCTGCACTGATCAGCGTGCCGGGCACACCGGATGAGGGTACGGGTGCCGGAGCTGGGGCCGGTGCCGGTGCCGGAGTCGGGGCGGGTGCCTCAACAGTGACCGTCACCGGGGAGGGAGGGGGTGCAGGGGGTTCTGCTGTGGCGGTGACCGTGCCGGCCGCCCCCTGCCCCTGCACCGGTGGGCGGGAGGAGGTGAACCACCAGATTCCCCCGATCAGGCCCGCTGCGAGGAAGACAGCCAGGAGTCCGATGAGCACCCAGAGCACGGCGTTCGAGGAGGAACGTGGGGGCGGTTCCGGCTGCCAACCACTCCGGTACATGTCTGTGTCCATCCGGACCTCCTCTGGTTATAACCACTGTCCTGAGTCTAACCCGCAGATCAGGTGGAATCCGGGATGCGATGTTTTCTATACCGTGTGGTTATCCAGCCACTGAAGACACCTCGCCCCGCGGTCCACAGGGGATCGCGGGGCGAGGTGGGAGAACGGCGCAGGCGCTAGTGGGCGAAGTGGCGCGCCCCGGTGAAGTACATGGTCACGCCGGCCTTCTCGGCAGCGGCGATGACCTCTTCGTCGCGGATGGAGCCACCCGGCTGGACGACTGCCTTCACGCCGGCCTCGGCGAGGACCTCGAAGCCGTCGGCGAAGGGGAAGAAGGCGTCGGAGGCGGCGACGGCACCGGTGGTGCGGTTGGCGTCACCGGCGAGGGTGTTCGCGCGTTCGACGGCCAGCTTGGCGGAGTCGACACGGTTGACCTGCCCCATGCCCACGCCCACGGTGGCACCGCGGGTGGCGATCAGGATGGCGTTGGACTTGACGGAACGCACGGCGGACCAGGCGAACTGGAGGTCCGCGAGGATCTGCTCGTCGCCGGCCGCACCGGCGGCCAGCGTCCAGTTCTCGGCACGGTCACCCTCGGCCTGGAGGGTGTCGCGCTCCTGCACGAGGAGACCACCGGAGATCTCCTTCGTCTCATGCCCGGTACGGGTCAGCGGCTCAGCCTGGAGGACGCGGATGTTCTTCTTCCGGGCGAGGACCTCCACGGCGCCGTCCGCGTAGGACGGTGCGATGATGACCTCGGTGAAGATCTCGGCGACCTGCTCGGCCATGGCGACGGTGACCTCACGGTTGGAGGCGATGACGCCGCCGAAAGCGGACATCGGGTCGCAGGCGTGGGCCTTGCGGTGGGCCTTGGCGATGGAGGTGTCGGAGACCGCGATGCCGCAGGGGTTGGCGTGCTTGATGATGGCCACGCAGGGACGCTCGTGGTCCCAGGCGGCCCGCCAGGCCGCGTCAGCGTCCTGGTAGTTGTTGTAGCTCATCTCCTTGCCGTGCAGCTGCTCGGCGTTGGCCAGTCCGCCGGCACCGGCGTCCGCGTAGAGGGCGCCTGCCTGGTGCGGGTTCTCGCCGTAGCGCAGGGTGTTGCTCAGCTCGTGGGAGGAGCCGATCCAGGCCGGGAAGCCCTCGGCGTCGGCCTGCCCGCCCAGCCAGGTGGCCACGGCGACGTCGTAGGCGGCGGTGTGGCGGAAGGCGTCGAGGGCGAGCGCGGTGCGCTGCGTGCGGGTGAAACCGCCGTCCGCGAGTGCAGCGGCGACATCCCCGTAACGGGCCGGGTCGACGACCACGGCCACCGACGGGTGGTTCTTCGCGGCCGCACGGACCATGGAGGGGCCACCGATGTCGATCTGCTCGACGCAGTCATCGAAGCCGGCGCCGGAGGCGACGGTCTCGGTGAAGGGGTACAGGTTGACCACGACGAGCTGGAAGGGCTCGACGCCGAGCTCACCGAGCTGGGCCAGGTGATCGTCCTTGCGGGTGTCGGCGAGGATGCCGGCATGGACCTTCGGGTGGAGGGTCTTCACGCGGCCCTCGAGACACTCGGGGAAACCGGTGAGAGCCTCGACGGGGGTGACCGGGACACCCTGGTCCGCGATGCGGGAGGCGGTGGAACCGGTGGAGACGATCTCCACGCCCGCCTCGTGCAGAGCCTTGGCCAGCTCCTCAATTCCCGTCTTGTCGTAAACGCTGATCAGTGCGCGCTTGATTACCTTGCGATCATCGCTCATGGATGAACTCAACCTTCCTGGTGGTCTCGTCGATGGTTGCCGACCGCAGCACGGACACAATGAGCTGCCGTTCGATCTTCTTGATCCGCTCGTGGAGGGAATCTTCTGTGTCATCGGTCTCCACCTCGACCGCCGCCTGGGCGATGATGGGGCCCGTGTCCACGCCCGCGTCGATGAAATGGACGGTGGAGCCGGTGACCTTGACCCCGTGGGCGAGCGCGTCACGGACGGCATGTGCGCCCGGGAACGACGGCAGCAGCGCCGGGTGGGTGTTGATGATGCGTCCGTCGAAGCGGGCGAGGACTCCTGCGCCGAGGATCTTCATGAACCCGGCCGAGACAATGATGTCCGGGTTGATCTCCGCGATGGTGTCGGCCAGCGTGACGTTCCAGGCAGCGCGGTCATCACCGAGCTCCACTACCCGCGTATCGACGCCCGCCTTTTCCGCACGCTCCAGCGCCGTGCAGGGCACGTCCGCGATAACGAGGGAGACCCGATAGCGGTCGCCCTGGTTGTCCAGGATGGCCTGCAGCAGCGTACCGCTGCCGGAAACGAGTACGACGACCCCCATCGGGCCGTCGTTCGGGATGTTCTGATCGAGGGTGGAAGTCACTCCTGTCAGCCTAGTCCCTACGTTCCGGATCTTCGGCTTTACCGTTGTCTTCCTGGGATTCGGCAGTCTCCTCCGATTCGCCCGCAGTCTCCTCCTCGGGTTCTTGCATCAGCTCCTCAGCGGCCTCCCCCTCAGTGGCCTCCCCCTCGGCGACTTCCTCCTCAGTGGGCTCTTCCTCGGCTTCCACCTCTTCGTCCTCGACGATTTCGCTGTCGATGACCTCCTCAATGGTCTCCTCGGGTTCGGGTTCGGGGTCGGGTTCGGTCTCGGGCGCCGCTGCCGGTTTGGCGGGCTTCGCGGCGCGACGGTCAGCCAGGCGACCGAGAAGTGCCGCTGCCACGCCGATACCGGCAGTCCAGGCCAAGGCCAGTCCGGCGGTCAGCCAGATCATGGGTCCGCCGGTGCCCAGATGGCCGATCTCCCCCCACGTGAGGTAGCTGAAGATGAGCACCAGGACAGCCGTGACTGCGCTCGTCGCCAGGGTCTGCCGGATGTTGAAACGGACATTGCTCAGGACGTAGGCAACGGCGATCGAGGTGACCAGCAGCAGGGTGATCGACCAGGGATGCGCCCAGGCGGGGATGAGTGCCAGCAGGGGCAGCGGCGGCAGGGCGGTCAGGTCGATGGCGTAGAGGGAGATGGAGGCCGCCCCCAGGTGGAATTCCGAGCCCAGCAGTACCGTGATCACGGCGATGACCGCGTTGGGCAGGTAGAGCAGGCTGATCAGAGAGGAACCGACCATGCCGGGCCCACCCGCGTAGATGGCCGCCAGTTCGGTCTGCCTGGACCAGCCGGTGAAGAGGAGGACCAGCATGACCACCAGTGCGGCCGCGGAGAGCAGAAGAAGGATGCGGACGGCGGTGGCGGTGGCGTCGACAAGCCACTCGGGAGCGTTGTAGCGGCGCAACAGGGCACGCCACAGCCGCCCGCCCATGCCGGTCGCCAGAGCCAGAAGGTGGACCAGCAGGGTCCGGGCAACTGCCTGCCCCACCGGCGGCGGGCCCACGTCGAAGACCCGGCCGGCGTCCCACATCATCCCGGTGGCGATGAACGTGAGCACCAGGGGGACCACCACGGCACTGAGCGCCAGCACCAGGAGGTCCGCCATACTCACACGGTCACGGACCGCCACGTGCACCCGCCGGGCGATGAGGGCGGCCAGCCCCATCGCGGGCAGCAGCGGCAGCACGCCGAGGACGATGCCGCCAGCGGAAACCGGGACAAGGTTGAGGATCAGCCACAGCTGCGCAATCGTCGCGGGCAGTGCGGCCAGGGAGGTTCCGGTGAACAGGAGGCCGGCGAGGGCGAACACGATGAGGACGAGCACCACGACCCCGTTGGGTACGAGGACCACGGGGAGGTAGCGGCGCAACCGACCGCGGAGGCCGGTGGGTGCCTGTTGTTCCGGTGCCGGCCGGGGGGTTGCCGCGCGGCCTGCGGTGGTGCCGCCGGCGCGCATCCTGCGTGGGCGCCGACCGGGCCTGGACTGGGGGCTGGTCTTCTTGCTCATCACCCCCACACTCTGCCACGGTCACCTTCCGTTACCCCTGCAACAGGGCCGTGGGACACAGGTATGTAACATCCTCTGAGTCAACCGCGATCTAGTGAGATTTTCCTTCCTCGGTTGCCACACCGGAATTGAGACGCTATTGTTACCGAGCGTAGATAACAAAGCGGTCACAATCCCGTAACCCTACGGCTGTGGAAACGAACGGAAGAAGGCTTCATGCGAATGACGACTCAGCGGTCGACCGGAGGCAGGCACCGCAAGATCACCTCCTCGCAGACGACCAAGGGTCGCATCGCCCTCGTCGCCGTCGCAACCGGCGCGGTTTCTACGGCAGGTATCGGTGGCGCAGCAGCCGCCCAGATCCAGGCACAGAACCCGGAGCAGTCCGCCACCGCAGCCACCCCGGAGATCGAGCTCGCAGCGAATGCCGCCGAGTTCGCCGCCTCCTCCGAGGCCGCCCCGCAGATCCTCGCGATCGCCGAGTACAAGCCCGTCGCCAACCTGGCAGACCAGCTGACCAAGGCTGTCGAGCACAACACCATCCGTACCGAGATCGACCAGGCCCTCCGCGCGCCTTCCGTAGCCAAGCCGGCCGAGGGTGTGTTCACCTCCGGCTTCGGCCCGCGCTGGGGCACCCTCCACGCCGGCATCGACATCGCCAACGTCGTCGGCACCCCGATCCTCGCAGTCATGGACGGCACCGTCATCGACTCCGGCCCGGCCTCCGGCTACGGCCAGTGGATCCGCGTCCAGCATGACGACGGCGCCGTCTCCGTCTACGGTCACATGGAGACCCTCGCCGTGTCCGTCGGTGACCGCGTCACCGCTGGCCAGAACATCGCCGGTATGGGCAACCGTGGTTTCTCCACCGGTTCCCACCTCCACTTCGAGATCCACCCCAACGGCAACGGCGCCGTGGACCCGGTCCCGTGGTTCGCCGAGCGCGGCATCACCATCCAGTAGCCACACCTTATCCTTCAGTTCAGGACCCGACCCTCAAGGTCGGGTCCTTTTGTTATGCCCGGCCCCTTCTGGGAGGCCGTTGCCCAGGGGTAATCTCCTGCTCATGAGCGTCAGCACTCCCCCATCTGCGGCCCTCGCGCTGCAGAACGTGTCCTGCCGGGTGCTGACTGATGTCTCCCTCACCGTCAACCCCGGGGAGCTGGTCGCCGTCACCGGCCCCTCCGGTTCAGGCAAGTCCACCCTCATCCACGTGGCCGGTCTCCTCCTGCCGGTCACCGCCGGGACCGTGCTCGTCGACGGCATCGATGTCTCCCGGCTCACCCGTACCCAGGCCGCGGAGGTGCGCCGCCGGCGGATCGGCCTGGTCCTCCAGCGGGACAACCTCCTCCCCCGACTGACCCTCGCAGAGAACATCGCCCTGCCGCTGGAGCTGGATAACGCACCCGTCGCCGGCATCGGGGAGGCGCTGGCCGCCGTCGGACTGGAGGGGAAGGGCGACCTCCTCCCGGAAGCGGTCTCCGAGGCAGAGGCCCAGCGCGCCGCACTGGCCCGCGCACTGATCGGCCCCCGCACCCTGGTGCTGGCGGACGAACCCACCGGAGCCCTCGACACGACGGCCGGCGCGCAGGTGCTCGGCGTCCTGCGCAGGCTCATCGACACCGGCGGTTCCGGCCTGCTGGTCACCCACGAACCACGCGTGGCCGACTGGGCGGACCGCACGGTCAGTCTGCGCGACGGAAGACTGACGTGAAAGTGACGGGGGCGTCGATGCGCATCGCCCTCCGCCACCCCTGGCACGCGCTCGTCGCGGTCCTGCTCATCGCGGCACCGGTGGCATTCCTCAGCTCCGTGCTCATCCAGGAGGCCTCCCGCTCCACGGCCCATGCCCTCGCCTTCGCCCCCACCACCGCCCGTTACATCGGCGGGCAGTGCCAGCAGTCCCCTGACGGTCACATCCACGAATGCGCCGGCGAGTCCGCGGATCTCCCCCAGCAGACCCTGCTCACTGAGGCCCTGCGGGGTGAGACCTCCGCACGGCTGGTGATCAGTGGGCCCGCCGAGCTCAACTCCCCCACCGCGACGTCCCCCACTTCCCTGACCCAGGTGGACCCCGCCGTGGAGCACGCACCCCCGTCAGGGATGATCCGCCTGGTCACCTTCCAACGGGAGCAGCTGGGTCTCTCGGTCGGTGACACGGTCCTGCTCACCGTCGACGGGCGCACCCTCGGACTCCGGATCGCCGGGGACACCCCCGGTATCGAGTCATTGATCTCCCACCCCACGGTGACCGACCCGGCGGAATTCCGCCTCCCGGGCAACACCTGGGCGCTGTGGCACCTCCCGGGGGTGGTGACCTGGGATGACGTCGCCCGACTCAATCAGGTAGGTTTCGTCGTCCAGGCCGAGGAGATCGCCGGTGATCCCCCGCCCGTCCAACCGGGCTTCGCACCGCACCCCATGGGAATGATCCACGAACCCTTCTTCCTCGTGTGGGCGCTGCTGATGCTGGTGCTCGCCCTCACCATCACGCTGCTGGCAGCGCTCATCCTCTCTCCGGTGTTCACGATCACGCTGGGCCGGCAGTCCCGCGCCTTCGCGCTTCTGGCAGCACAGGGCGCCAGCCCTCGCCGGCTCCTGCGGCTGGGGCTCCTCCAGGGCCTCCTGGCCGGACTGGTGGGCGCCACCGCCGGCATGCTGGCCGGGGGCCTCTGGGCGCTGCTCTGGTGGCCGCGGCACTACCCGGACTGGCCCGTCGTGCTGTGGTCGGCATGGCTTCCCGCCCTGTGGCTCTTCGCCGTCGCCGTGGCCGCCGGTGCGGCGCTGCCCGCAGCGCGCCGGGCTGCCCGGGCAACCATAGTCAGCACCCCGGCGCGCACCCGGGATCTCCACCGGTGGATGCGGAGCGGGATGGTCCTCCTCGGCGCCTCCGCCCTCATCCTGGCCATCAGCCTCATGAGTCCGCCGCTGCCGAATTTCGAGGACCTCAGCTGGGCCTCGGCCGCTGCCGGTATCGGTGGTCTCCTCGGCTTCCTCGGCATCGTCCTGTCCGCACCCGCCATCGTGGGGCTGGTCGGCCGGCTGGTCCGCCGTCCCCTGTCCGCCCGTCTGGCGGCGCGGGACCTGGTCCAGCAGCCCGCCCGCTCCGCCTCCACGGTGGCGGCAGTGACCGCGCTGGTCACGCTGGCGACCACCATGATGGTGCAGTCGCAGGCCTACGACACCCGGGCGGCGGTCTGGGAGCAGGCAACCTACCGTCCGGGGGTCATCGCCGTGCAGGACTCCCCGCGGCTGGCGGAGGTGGTCACGGCGGTCACGGAGGTGGTCGGTCCGGTCAGCCGCACAGACGTCCACGGCCTGGGGGCCGACTGGTTGAGCCCGACACACACCTTCCTCGTGGCCGAGCCGCCGACCCGCGACCGGCCGGACATGTCTTTCTGGGTGCCTGGCCCGGCGGCCCTGTTCGACGCCAGTGTGGTCATCGCGTCGCCGGGGCTCATCGGCGCCCTGGTCACCCGGGATCCCCTCCCCCTCGGGCCCGCCATGCTCGTCCCCACCTACATCGGCCAGGAAGAGGCAACCTTCCGGCTGCACAACTACGCCGATGAACCGGTTGGTGAGGCCGCCGTCCTGCCCCTGAGCCCGATCCTGCCGGAAGGGGTGTCGGACTGGTTGCCCACCGCGGAGGCCTTCGCCCAGTTCCGGGTGGCGGAGGACTTTCTCGGTGTGCTCCTCACCGCCGGGCAGGCGGTCACTCCTGCCATGCAGGCGGAGCTGGCGGAGATCGACCCGGGCATCCGCGTACCGGGGGTTGCGCACCGGCAGAGCATCACACCGAAACTGCTGCTCACCGGCGCGGTGGTCCTCCTCGTCGGGGTGGTCCTGCTGCTGTCAGTGCGGCAGGGTCGCCGACACAACATGGTGCTGGAGGTGATCGGGGTGCCACCCCGTACCGCCCGGGCCGTCGCCGCCTGGTCCGGAGCTCTACTCACCCTGTCGGGCGCGGCACCGGGTCTGCTGGTGGGGCACCTCGGGGCGCTGCTCATCTCCCGGCAGACGCTGACCTACGTCGGCGTCGACTGGTGGCTGGTGCCGGCACTGCTAGTTCTCGCCCCGGCCGTGGTGGCCGCGATCGGCTGGTTCTCCGCCTTTCCGCCACCCCCGAACCACCTCCCCCAGAAGTAACATTCCGACACTTCCCCACCATATGTAACATGCCTGTGACCTGCGGGGACCAGACATGTACGTTTCGTAAACCCCCTTTTAACCTGCGCTTTCGCGTTGCTGCCCCTCTGTTGCCCCGGTAGTTTTAACTCGTCCCCGAAACGAAAAGGTAACAACGATGAAAAGAACGGGCCTCAGGACCCTCCTCGCAGCCACTGCCGTCACCACAGGGCTCAGCTCCGCGGTTCTCGCCCCTGCTGCAGGTGCGCAGGAGGCCACGTTCCAGGTGACCGAGGAAGGCGTCGAGGGCGCCGACCTCAATGACCTGATCACCGTCCTCGATGCGGTGGGCAAGCTCGCTGACACGGTCGCCGCCGACGGCTCCACCGAGAACGGGCCCACCGACCTGCAGGTCATCCTCGACCCCCTGGAGGCCCTCTCCTCGGCCATCACCCTTGTTTCCCCGGACGATCTGACCGACGTGGATCTCGGCGACGTCCTCGGCAGCATCAACAGGATGTCCCCGGTCCGCGGCCAGACCGCCGACGGCCGCACCGTCGTATTCCCCACCTCCGGACAGTTCACCTCCGGCTACGGCTCCCGCTGGGGTGCGACCCACGAGGGTATCGACATCGCCGATCCCATCGGCACCCCGGTGCTGGCGGTCATGGACGGCGAGGTCATCAACGCCGGACCGGCCGACGGTTTCGGGCAGTGGGTCCGCCTGCGCCACGATGACGGCTCCATCTCCGTCTACGGGCATGTCCACACAATCGACGTCTCCGTCGGCCAGCGCGTCAACGCCGGCGACCAGATCGCCACCATCGGCAACGAGGGCCACTCCACCGGCCCCCACCTGCACTTCGAGATCCGTCCCGACGGCAACGGCCCGACAGACCCCGTCAGCTGGTTCGCCAGCCAGGGCATCAATGTCAGCTAGCTAGAGCTTCTCCATCGGTACCCCGCCGATGAGCATCAGCCGCACCTTGCCGGAGGAACCGAAGTCGATTGTCACGGTGGCACGCGCCCCGGAACCGTCGGAGGTGATGACCGTGCCCAGCCCGTATTTATCGTGGTTGACCCGGTCGCCCACCGTCAGCTGGAGGTTGTTGTTGCTGCTGCGGGCCTTCGGCAGGTCCGGCCGCCGCGGCGGGGTGCGCCGCTGCGTCGGCTGGCCCCAGGAACCCGCACCGGAAGCGGACCACGACTGCTCCGGCTCCTCCCGGCGCCAGTCGACCAGATCCTCCGGCACCTCACCGAGGAAGCGGCTCGGCGGGTTGGTCACCGCATTGCCCCAGGAAGAGCGCAGCATCGCCCGGGTGATGTAGAGCTGCTCCCGGGCGCGGGTGATACCCACGTACGCCAGGCGACGCTCCTCGGCCAGTTCCTTCGGGTCGCCCAGAGCGCGCAGGTGCGGGAACTGCCCGTCCTCCCATCCGGTGAGGAAGACGACCGGGAACTCCAGGCCCTTGGCCGTGTGCAGGGTCATGAGCGTGACCACGCCCTGCTCGTTGTCGGGGAGCTGGTCCGCATCAGCCACCAGCGAGACCTTCTCCAGGAAGGCCTGCAGGGAACCCGGCGCGGCCTCGCCTTCCTCAAGCTGGAACTCGCCGCCGTCCATTTCCTCGTAGGCGACCTGGTTGGCCGCCTCGGAGGAGAATTCCCGGGCGACCGAGACCAGCTCGTTGAGGTTGTCCAGGCGCGCGCCGTCCTGCGGGTCGTTGCTGGCCTCCAGCTCGGCACGGTAGCCGGTGATGTCCAGCACCCGGGAGATGAGCTCGCCGAGGTCCGGCATGCCGGTGACCTCATTGACCATGGCGGGCATCTCGGCGCGCAGGGTGTCCATCATGTCGATGAATTTCGCCACGGCGTTGCGCCCGCGCGCGCCGAGGAGATCGACTTTGTCGGCGGCGGCGTCGATAAGCGCGGCGCCGAAGGAGACGGCGTTGTTCCCGGCGTGCAGCGCGATGAAGGCCTGTGCACGGTCGCCGATGCCGCGGCGCGGGGTGTTGATGATCCGGCGCAGGCTGACCGTGTCGTCGGGGTTCTCCAGGATACGCAGGTAGGCGACGATGTCGCGGATCTCGCGGCGCTCGTAGAAGCGGGTGCCGCCGACCACCTTGTAGGGGATCCCGGCGCGGATGAACACGTCCTCCAGCGCGCGGGAGGCGTTGTTGGTGCGGTACATCACCGCGACGTCGGAGTAGGTGGCCCCCTTGTCGACGACCGCGTCGATCTCGCCTGCGATGAAACGCGCCTCGTCGTGCTCGTTGTCCGCGACGTAGCCGATGATCCGCCGGCCCTCGCCGTGGGCGGTCCACAGCTTCTTCTCCCGGCGGCCGTCGTTACGCGAGATCACGGCGTTGGCGGCGTTGAGGATCGTCTGCGTCGAGCGGTAGTTCTGCTCCAGCAGGATGGTGCGGGCCTGCGGGTAGTCGCGCTCGAATTCCTCGATGTTGCGGATCGTCGCCCCACGGAAGGCGTAGATCGACTGGTCGGAATCACCCACCACGCACAACTCCGGGGCGTCCTGCCCCTTACCCACCAGCGTGGCGATGAGCATGTACTGGGCATGGTTGGTGTCCTGGTACTCGTCGATGAGCACATGACGGAAGCGACGGCGGTAGTGGTCGGTGACCTGCGGGTGCTCCTGGAAGATGCGCACCACCTCACCGATGAGGTCATCGAAGTCCACGGCGTTGGCCGCCCGCAGACGCCGCTGGTAGTCACCGAAGACCTGCGCCACGGTCAACTCGAAGGGGTTGCGTGTGGCCTCGGCCTCCGCGAGCGCATCCTCCGGGGTGATGAGTTCGTTCTTCAGGTTGGAGATCGCGTTGCCCAGGACCCGGGCGGTGAATTTCTTCAGGTCCAGGTTGTGGTCCTTCGCGATCATCGACAGCAGACGGCGGGAATCATCCGAGTCGTAGATGGTGAAGTTCGTGTTCAACCCCGGCACGAGCTGTGCCTGCTGGCGGAGGATGCGCACGCATACCGAGTGGAAGGTGGCCACCCACATCCGTTCGGCGATCGCGCCGACCAGACCGGAGACGCGTTCACGCATCTCGGCGGCGGCCTTGTTGGTGAAGGTGATGGCGAGGATCTGCCAGGGCGCCACCCCGCGGTTCTGCATGAGGTGGGCGATCCGCCGGGTGAGCACCGCGGTCTTGCCGGAGCCGGCACCTGCGACGATGAGCAGGGGGGAACCGGAGTGTTCGACGGCGGCCTTCTGCTGCTCATTGAGGCCCAGGGTGAGATCGGTGGAGATGGACTGCTGCATGCTTAACAACCTACTAGCCCGACCCGACATGACCCCCGTGGCACAATAGTGCCCATGACTGACGCTGCTGAACCCCAGTTCGAGATCCGCATGCCCTCCGGCACCGACGACCCCCTGTCCGATGCGGAGATCCAGCAGTACCGGCAGGAGATCGACCGGCTCAACCGGGTCATCCTCGACGCTGTGAAGCGTCGCACCGAAGTCGCCCAGGCCATCGGCAAGACCCGCATGGGCTCCGGCGGCACCCGCCTGGTGCACACCCGCGAACTGGCGATCATCAACCAGTTCCGCGCGGAACTCGGTCCCGAGGGCCCGGAGATCGCCAACGCGCTGCTGCGTCTGGGGCGCGGCCGGCTTGGCTGAGTGGCCCACCCTGCTGGTGACCACATGGTTCGTCGCTGAGCCATCGCTCACCGACGACGCCCACCAGCTCTACACCGCCCGCGTCGGTGCCATCCCGCCGGAGGCGGCCGAGGTGCATTTCATCTCTGCGTCGCCGGTATCTGCAGAGGACCCCCATCTGCTGGCCATGCTGCGGGAGACCGCCTCATACGAAGGACTGGATCCGGCACGGCTGGAACTCTTCACGCTGCGGTGCGCGCTGACCTTCGACCCCGCCTGTGAAGATGAGGTCCACCAGCAGCTGTTCTTCTGCGGCCCGACGGAACGCGACCCGTTCCCCGGTTTCCAGTCCCATGAGGTCCTCCGGCTGCTGCGGAGCTGAGCTACTGTTCCGTGGAGTCGAGGACGACCTCGAACTCCAGCAGTTCAGCGCCGCTGGCCACCGGCTGACGCTTCTCACCACTGTGGGCACTGTGGGCGTTGCGGGCGTCTCCGTCGCGCCAGGCTACGTAGGACTCCTCGTCAGCCCAGCGGGTGACCACGAAGTAACGGTCCTCCCCTGCGACGGGGCGCAGGAGCTGGAAACCCTCGAAACCGGGTGAGGAGTCGACGGCCTGCTTGCGGGCGGCGAAACGGGCCTCGAGTTCGGGGCCGGCGCCCTCGGGGACGGTGATTGCGTTGATCTTGACGATGCTCATGTCACCCATTGTGCCTGCTTCCCGGGCGGACGTGGGGTTTCTTCACTACATTCAGGAGGAACATAAAAGAGATCTGAACCGATGAGGAGCCCCCACATGGTCGACATCACCACCTCCGCCGAATGGAAGAACCTGGAGACCGTCTTCGAACGGAGCCAGGCCACGACGTTGCGCGAGCTGTTCGCCGGGGATTCGCAGCGTGCGGAGAAGTACACTTTCGACGCCGCCGGTCTGCGCGTGGACCTGTCGAAGAACCTGGTGGACGACGAGATCCTGCGTTCCCTGGTCGCACTGGCCAAGGAGGCGCAGGTCTCCGGGGCAATCGAGAAGATGTTCACCGGCGCGCACATCAACAACACCGAGGACCGCGCTGTGCTGCACACCGCGCTGCGCCTGCCGGTGGCGGAGGACCTCAGTGTCGACGGCCAGGATATCGCGGCGGACGTCCACGAGGTGCTCGGCCGGATGCGTGACTTCGCCTCCGCCCTGCGTTCGGGCAACTGGCTGGGCCACACGGGCCACACCATCAAGAAGATCGTCAACATTGGCATCGGCGGCTCCGACCTGGGCCCGGCCATGGCGACCAAGGCCCTGCGCTCCTACGCCACCGCCGGCATCACCGCCGAGTTCGTCTCCAATGTGGACCCGGCCGACATGGCCGCCACCCTCGAGGACCTCGACCCGGGCTCCACCCTCTTCGTCATCGCCTCGAAGACCTTCACCACCCAGGAGACCCTGGCCAACGCCCACGCTGCGAAGCGCTGGCTGCTCGAGGCCTTCGAGGGGGACGAACGGGCCGTCGCGAAGCACTTCGTCGCGGTGTCCACCAACGCGGAGAAGGTCGCCGAATTCGGCATCGACACCGCCAACATGTTCGGCTTCTGGGACTGGGTCGGCGGGCGCTACTCCGTCGACTCCGCCATCGGCCTGTCGCTCATGGCCGTCATCGGCCCCATGGACTTCATGCGCTTCCTCGAGGGTTTCCGCGCCATGGACGAGCATTTCCGCGCCACCCCCTTCGAGCACAACATCCCCGTCCTCATGGCACTGCTGGGCGTCTGGTACACCAACTTCCACGGCTTCGAGACCCATGCGGTGCTCCCCTACTCCCAGGACCTGGCGCGTTTCCCCGCTTACCTGCAGCAGCTGACCATGGAGTCCAACGGCAAGTCCGTCCGCCACGACGGCTCCGCTGTCTCCTGCGCCACCGGCGAGATCTACTGGGGTGAGCCGGGCACCAACGGACAGCACGCCTTCTACCAGCTCATGCACCAGGGCACCCGCACCGTCCCGGCCGATTTCATCGGTTTCGCCCGCCCCAAGGAGGACCTGCCCACCGCCAGTGGCGAAGGCTCCATGCACGACCTGCTCATGGGCAACCTCTTCGCGCAGGCCAAGGTGCTGGCCTTCGGCAAGACCGCTGAAGAGATCACCGCGGAAGGCGTGGCAGCGGAGCTCGTGGCCCACAAGGTCATGCCGGGCAACCGTCCCAGCACAACGATCCTGGCGCAGGAGCTGACCCCCGCGGTGCTCGGCGCGCTTATCGCGCTCTATGAGCACATCACCTTCGTGCAGGGCGTGATCTGGGGCATCAACTCCTTCGACCAGTGGGGCGTGGAGCTGGGCAAGCAGCAGGCCAGCCAGCTCGCCGCAGCTGTCTCCGGCGCCGAGGAGTCCGATTCCGGTGACTCCTCCACCGACGCACTGATCAGCTGGTACCGGGCCCAGCGGTAGGACGGCGTCGATAAGCCCGACCCGCAGCCCCCGGGGCGGCTAAAGTCTTCAGCATGGGCGACGCAGTTTCCAAGGACACCTACACCCCGCAGCAGCGCACGAAATACCGTCAGCAGCTGATGAACGACCTGGAGGTTTTCGACCAGCACCTGCAGAAGGCCGAGTTCGGCAACCGCGGGACCATCGGTCTGGAACTCGAGCTCAACCTCGTCGACGAGGACATGCAGCCCCTGCGCAAGGGCACCGAGGTCCTCGAGCTGCTCGGCGGGGAGTACCAGTCCGAGATCGGCCTGCACAACGTCGAACTCAACCACCCGCCTCTGACCGTCGCGGGTGATGGACTGCGCCAACTCCACGAGGGCATCACCGCGCGTGTCACCGAGGTGCGGCAGGCCGCCGAACAGGTGGGCGCCCGGATAGCGATGATCGGCACCCTGCCGACCATCACCCCCGAGTTCCTCGCCGAAGACGGCTGGATGACCCCGGAGAACCGCTACCGCGCACTCAACAACGCCATCATGCAGAGTCGTGGCGAACTGGTGCACATCGACTTCGCCAACGAGGAGGAGTTCCGCCACGAATTCGAGGACATCTCCCCCGAATCGACATGCACCTCCATGCAGCTGCACCTGCAGGTGCCCCCGAACCGTTTCGCCAGCGCCTGGAACGCCTCGCAGGCCATGGCCGCCGTCCAGGTCGCCCTCAGCGCCAACTCCCCGCTGTTCCTCGGCCGGAAACTCTGGCACGAATCCCGGGTGCCGGTCTTCCAGCAGTCCATAGACACCCGCACCCCCGAACTCGTCGCCCAGGGTGTGCGCCCCCGTGTGTGGTTCGGGGAACGGTGGATCACCAGCGTCTTCGACCTCTTCGAGGAGAACGTCCGCTACTTCTCCCCGCTCCTGCCCGAAGCACGCGAGGACTCCGGCAAGCCCATCATCGAGGGCCAGTCCCCCACCCTGCACCACCTCAACCTGCACAACGGCACCGTGTGGCGCTGGAACCGGCCCATCTACGCCCCCGGCAAGCAGCGTGCCCACATCCGTGTGGAGAACCGCATCCTGGCCGCCGGCCCCACCATCACCGACATAGTCGCTGATGCCGCCTTCTACTACGGCCTGGTCAAATACCTCGCTGAGGAGACACGCCCCGTCTGGTCGCGGCTGCCCTTCGAGACCGCCGAACAGAACTTCACCTACGGCGCCCGCGCCGGCATGTTCGCCCGCCTCGACTGGCCCACCCTCGGGCGTATCGACGTCGCCACCCTCGTCCAGGACCATCTCCTCGACCAGGCCTGCGAGGGGCTCCGCGCCCTCGACGTCGATGAAGACCTGATCACCTACTATCTGGACATCGTCCGCCAGCGCGCCCGCACCCGCCAGAACGGCGCCATGTGGCAGCTGCGCACCCTCAAGGCGCTCACTCCGACGGGCAGCAAGCCGAACTCCCCGGAACGGCGCGCCGCTCTGGCCGAGATGCTGCGCCTCTACCTGGCCCACCAGGCCACCGAGGAACCGGTGCACACCTGGAAAATTGGCGGCTGAGTTCGATCATCTGCTGGGGCACCGTTTCCTGATAAATGGAAATGGTGCCCGTTTTCATTAAATAAATACCCCCTGAACTGCCCGTTCACCGTCGGTTGACCCCGGAGTTCACCCCCGTGTCAGGTGCATGGTCTAGCGTCGGAATCGAACGGATAAGCGACGGATGTTCGACAGGGGGTGAGACAGGATGCAACCGTCATGGAGTGTGCTCAACGAGGCCGACCCGCACGCGGTGGCACGCACCATCCACACCGCCGGCAACTACCGGTTCTGGCGCGCCATCCAACCCGCCCCCGAACAGCTGGACACCGTCGACTGGACCACCCTGCTCGCCGGTCTCACCCGCTCCACCGGCATCGACGCCACACGCATCACCGCCTGTCTCGACGCGCTGACCACCCTGGACCAGCTGCCCATGCTCAAAGAAGTGGTTGAGGAGACCTGGGTACTCGACATCGACCACCTGCGCGTCATCGACCGCGCCGCCACCCGCGCACCCGTGCGCCTGCAGGACGACCTCTACTTCTGGGAGGCCCTCGACCACGCCCTGGTCGAACGCCTGCTGGCCCCCAGAAGAGCCCATCAGCTGCTGCCGACACCTCAGACCATCCGGCAGGTCGTGGCCACCACCATCACCACCGTGGTGACCCACGATGACCACCCCGCCTGGCCCCCGGTCCCGGAACCCGACCCACCACCTGAGGCACTGGAGGGGGATCCGGAGGACAACCCGGGGGAGGGCAGCAACGACGCCAGCGACGATAACGGTCAGGACGGGGCCGAGGAGACCGATGCCCCGACCGGTCCGCAGCCGTGCCTCGACCCGGCAGAACTCATGCGTTCCCTGCCGCCCCTGGGCGATACCCCGGCACCGGGGTTGTGGATCGACACCGAGGACAACGCCACCCTCCGCTTCGAGTTGTCGGTGGATCAGGCCACCGGCACCCTGATCCGGGATGCGGTGTGGCAGGTCGCCAAGGCCGCTGATGTCAGCCAGGCAAAGGCGATGGTCATGCTCATCCTCGGGCAGACCACCACCAGTGTCACCACGCACCTGTACACCGTCCGTGATGTGGCCGGTGCCCCGGTGTTCCACCCCCTGGCAGGCATGCTCACCGCGCAGGCAGCCACCCGTCTGCTGGACATCTCTGAGCGCACCACGGACATGGATGCTGCTGCCACCGCAGTCACACCGGCCTATACCCCGACACCTGTGATCCGGGCCTACCTCGTCGGGAGGGACTGGTGCTGCCGCTGGCCCGGTTGCTCCACACCCGCGGTCGCCAGCGATAACGACCACCGCATCAACCACCACGACGGTGGGCCCACCACACCGGGGAACATGGTGATGCTGTGCCGGCACCACCACAACCGGAAAACTGATGCCCAGGCCCAGTACCTGCTTGATCCGGTGACCGGGGATGTGTTCTGGTTGTTCGCGGACGGGACGTGGGCGGTGGATCATGCGCAGGGGCCCCTGGCGCCGGTGGAGAAACGCTGGGTGCAGACCTATGTGCAGCGCCGGAAACGCCGGGCGGAGCGGGCAGCAGCGAGGGCCGCAGCACAGGAATTCGCTACCTATCAGGAAGGGGCTGAGGCCCGGGCGGAGGCCCACGCCCGGCTGGAGGAGGCCGTGGCACAGGCCGAGACCAGCAACGGCCCCGACCCACCGGAGGACACCGATCCGGACCGGGCACCACCCGACGACCAACCGACCGAGTCCGATCCCCCGCCGTTCTAGGGCTTACTCCACGTCAGAGTATGGCGGAAGCCCTCCCGGCGGCGGGTCCTCAGTCCTGGCATCACCTCGGACCCGACCTGGCCAATCTCCGCGAGACTCAGCGAGGGCTCGACGATCCTGGCATGGGACGGGGCTGCTTTCCCTTACGTGATCAGGCCGATAAGAGGATTCGCCACGACGTTACCTACTGCCCAGGCCCAGTCCATCAGGCTCCTGGGGCGTGCCAATCCCACACAGAGGAAACGTCCGCCGGGGTTCAGCAGGTCCGCCACATGCTCAAGAGCAGACCGGAGGGGCAGATGGTGGAGGACCGCGAGCAGGGTTATCAGGTCGGCACGTTCCTGGACAGCCAACGCTTCGGAGACGAGAAGCCGGGTGTTGGCGGGCACCGCCACGTCCTGAATGATGGCTGGGTCCGAGTCCACACCGGTCACCGCCTCGAAGCAGGAGGTGAGCTGGCGGACCAGATGGTCTGAACCGCAGCCGAGGTCGAGGGCATGGGAGCGGGCGTCGGGAAGCGAGCGCAGCACTCAACCGTGGAAATGACCGTTGTGGCTCCAGGTAGTGGGGCTCAGAGTTTCACCATGGGCTCGTAGCCGTAGGGGATGCGGTCGGAGGGGACGATCTCCCTGCCGAAGGGGAAACAGGTCACCGGGATCATCTTGATGTTCGCCCATGCCAGGGGGATGCCGATGATGCTGGCTGCCTGGACAGCGGCGGTGCCGATGTGTCCCAGCGCCAGCCACAGGCCGGCCACCAGGAACCAGATGATGTTGCTCAAGGTGGACAGCCCGCCGACCCCGCCCACGGGCTGGACGACGGAACGTCCGAAGGGGGCGAGGGCGTAGTTGGCCATCCGGAAGGAGGCGATACCGGCCGGGATGGTCACCACCAGGAGGCAGGCCAGGAGGCCGAAGAGGAGGTAACCGGCGGCAAGGAGGAAACCGCCGGTGATGAACCAGATGATGTTGAGCAACAGCTTCACAGTCCCCAATGTAGTGAAGAGCCGCGACCTTCGTCAGTCACGGACGTAGCATGGTTTCATGGACGAAAACCTGCGGCTGTCTGATAATGAGCGGCTCACCGCCATGAGTTCGCTGGCGTCCCACTTCACGGAGGGGCGTCTCGACGCCACCGAGTTCGACGACCGTTCCCTCGCCATCACCCAGGCGAAGACGAGGGGTGATCTTCGTCCCTTTTTCCAGGATCTTCCGGGGCAGCTGGAGCAGGCGCTGACGGAGAATCACGGGGTCGTCGAGAAGCGGAGTGAGGAGCGCGAGCTCGCGCAGCTGAAGAAGTCAGGGAAGCGGGTGGAGAGCCTGACCGGCCTCATCTTCACGCTGACGCTGGTGACCTTCCTTGTGCTGACCTTCGTGTTCAGTGCCAGCTGGGCATGGATGGTGTGGTTGACGCTGTTCGTCACGATGCCCCTGCCTCGTATGATCCACGGTTTCTCGGATGCGGACGAGAAAGCCTACAAGGAGCTGAAAGAAGCTGAGGAACTCGCCCGGAAGGAGCGGTTGCGTCGGGCCACGCAGCGGATGAAGGAGCTGGAGCAGGAGTAACGTGCCACGCATGTTCAACTCTGTCGTCGAATGGGTCGTCTCCCTCATGGAGATTCTCGGGGCACCGGGGGTCGGTATCGCGATCCTCCTCGAGAACCTCTTCCCGCCCATCCCCTCCGAGGTGGTGCTGCCGCTGGCCGGTTTCACCGCCTCCCGCGGCGAGCTCAACATCTGGGCCGCCTTCATCTGGGCCACGGCAGGTTCGGTGGTCGGTGCCTATCTGCTGTACTGGCTGGGTGCGGCGATCGGGGCGGAGCGGCTCCGGCAGATCGCCGACCGGATGTGGCTGGTTGAGCCGGAGGACGTGGACAAGTCCCTGCGGTGGTTCACGAAATACGGCAAGACCTCGGTGTTCTTCGGCCGGCTGGTGCCGGGCATCCGTTCGTTGATCTCCATCCCTGCGGGCATCGACCGGATGAACCCGGTGGTCTTCGGCCTGATGACGTTGGCCGGCTCCGCATTATGGAACGCCCTGCTGCTGGCAGCCGGGGTGTGGCTGGGTGACCGCTACCACCTGGTGGAGTCCGTCATCGACGAGTACTCCACGGTGGTCTACATCATCGTCGGTATCGTTGTCCTCGTGGTGCTGGTCCAGTTGATACGACGGGCACGGCGACGAAGTCAGGCGCGGCAGGTTGGCACGAGGGGCACCACCAGATGATCCGCTCCCCCAGCATGGCCCGCTGAATCGGGGTGCCGCACCGCCGGCATGGCCGTCTGTGGCGGCCGAATACCCAGGTGGTCTCCCCGGCGCGGCGGATACCGGTGGTCACGCGCACGGGGGCGTCGCGGTTGGCCCACATGATCCGCCGGGTCACGTCGAGCACGTGATCCACATCGACCTCCCCGACGGGCCGGGCGGGGTGGATGCCGCAGAGGAAACAGATCTCGGCGCGGTACTCGTTGCCCACGCCGGCAAGGTTGTACTGGTCGAGCAGGGCCTCGCCGATGCTGCGCTGCGGCACCGCGCTCACCCGCCGGTGGGCCTCCGCCCGGTCCCAGTCAGGGGCCAGGACATCGGGGCCGAGACGGCTGATCTGCTCGTGGTAGCGGTCGAGGGGGAATACCCGGACCAGGCCGAGGGAGTGTCCGACGACCTCGATGGGCTTCGGGTCGGACAGCTGGAGCACGACGCGGGCGGTGTGGCCGGGTTTGCGCCAGCGGTCGCCGACGCGGTGGAGCGCCCAGGTGCCCTCCATCTTCAGATGGGTGTGCAGGATGCGGTCACCGAACTGCATGAACAGGTGTTTTCCGTAGGGCCACACGCGGTCAACGGTCTCGCCGGTGAAGCTGACGGTGGCGACGGAGGGCACGCGCAGTGAGGTGTGGAGGACCTCCCGGCCGGTCATGATCTGCAGGCGCCGGGAGAGCTGGAGGACGGAATCACCTTCGGGCACGCCCTTCAGGCTACTGCCACGAGGCACGATCCCGGAACCGTCATCCCCCGAGCTTCCCTTCTGCCGGTTCCGGGGCCGTGCCTCGTGGCGATCATTTCCCCCGATCGGAATTATCAGACGAGACTTCTGATCGCGCCACCGCAGCTATGCCCACTGTAGTGGTCGGAAGGGGGTGACCTGGGCTTATTCGTCGTTGAAGCTCAGATTCCCGATCACATCCGTCACCCGTCTCCCCTTTCCGGGGGCACGCGGCGGGGCGCTGCGCCCGCCGATCCGCACGCCCCGCGGGCTTATCGACGCCCCCGCCTCCCGCAGCACGCCCAGCAGCGGCGAGTCGAAGGCGGAGACGCCGTTGATCCTCTCCACTGTCAGTGGCTGGTCCACGGTGGCGGCCAGGGCCTGGACCACGAGGTCGGTGTTGACGTCATCGAAGAGGGTGAGGGTGCGCCCGCCGCGGGTGACGTGGGCCAGCAGCAGCCCGTCGGCAAGCACGACGAGCGCCCCGGCGGCGCGGTTGGGTCCGGTCTCCGGCCAGGGCAGGGCCGCACCGTAGGGGTTGGCGGGGTCGGCGGCGGCGAGGACGTGGACGTCCGGGTCCTGCAGGTCGGGCGGGAAACCGCCGTTGTCCATGCCGCGGAGCCGGTCGATGACCGCGGGGGTGGAGAACTGGGAGGCACCGAGTCCTTCCACGAGGTAGCCGCGCATCGCCTTGCCGGATTCCTCGAAACCGCTGAGTACCTTGTACGCCAGGGCGAAACCGCCGAGGACGTCCTCGGCGACGACGCTGCCGCGGGTGACCACGCCGTAGCGGTCCAGCCAGGTCTCCCCCTGGACCACGGAGCGGACCGTGGCCTCCGTGCTGGCGGGCACGGTCAGGGCCCAGCGTCCGCCCATGTCCAGGGGTGGGCCGTGGCGCAGGCGGGAGCGGTTGGGCCGGCGGCGGGCCCGGTGGGCGGTGGTGCCACCGGTGGTGGCCAGGCGGGCACGGACCGGGGCGAAGCTGTCGGGACTGACCAGGCCGGCGTCGACCAACCCCCAGACCGCCTCCCGCAGCTCGGCGGAGGTGACCAGATCGGTCAGTTCCCGCTGCAGGTCAGCGAAGAGGAAACCGCCGCCGCGGCGGAGGATCTCCACGACGCGTTCCTGGATGAAGGTCAACCCCGTGGCCTCCACCTCGGGGACGAGCTCAGCGGCGTAATCGGCAGGCAGGAGCATGATCCACGGGTCGCGGGCCGCTGCGGTACCCGCCCCGGCGATGAGGATCTCCCCGGAGGAGGTGAGTTCGTCGAGGAAGAGCGGGGAATAGTCCGCGACCCGGGAGGGCAGGACGACCGATTCCCAGGCACTGGCGGGCAGGCGGGCCCCGGCGAGCTGCTCCAGGACGGTGAACACTCCGTCGGCACCGCGCAGGGTGGGCCGCTGCCCCACCGGGGCGACCTGCTGCCAGTCGACGAGGAAACGCGCGTAGGCGGACTGCGACACCGGCTGGGTGGCGGCCCGGGCGGCGGCCAGCGAGCGGCGGCGGATGATGTTGAGCACGTCCGCGGCGCAGTACTCCTGCTCCTCGATGCCCTGACGGAAACGCCCCTCGATGACGCGGGCGTCGGCAAGCAGGGGCTGGAGCGCGGAGTGCGCGGCGCTGACCGCGAGCCCGAAATCAGCCGCGAGGTCACGCAGGACGAAGGGGCCGCGCGTGCGCACCCAGCGGGAGACCAGCTGCTCCAGTGCATCGAGGATGGTGTCCACCTGCGCGGGCACCCCCGGCGGGACAGGGACACCCAGCGCATCGCGCAGCAGCGGCGCATCCGGGGTCTGGGCGAGATGTGCCCGGCCACCGATGCGGACCTCCATGATCCGGTCGCCGAGACTTTCCAGCCCGCCGGTGAAGGTGGTGTGGTGCTCCAGCTCGTCGACGGGTACGGGACCGAGGATGCGCAGGGTGTCGGCGAATTCCTCCGGGGAACGCGCCCGCCGGTCCCCGCGGCGCCGCAGCTGCTCATGGACCTCGGCGATGATCTCCGGGTCGAGCAGCTCCCGCAGCTCCACCGTGCCCAGCAGCTTGGCCAGCAGCGTCGGGTCGAGGGCCAGCGCAGCCGCGCGCTTCTCCGCCAGCGGGCTGTCACCCTCGTACATGAACGCACCGGTGTAGTTGAACAGCAGCGAGGAGGCGAAGGGGCTGGGCTGGTCGGTGGTGACCTCGGTGATGCGGATCCGGCGGGTGCCCAGGTCACGGCACACCTGGGTCAGCGCCGGCAGGTCGTAGACGTCCTGGAGGCACTCGCGGACCGTCTCCAGGATGATGGGGAAACTCGGGTACTTCCGGGCCACATCCAGCAGCTGCTCCGCACGCTGGCGCTGCTGCCACAGCGGGGCCCGTTTCCCCGGGTGGCGCCGCGGCAGGAGCAGCGCGCGGGCGGCGCACTCCCGGAACCGGGAGGCGAACAGCGCGGAGTTTCCCACCTGCTCGGTCACCAGCTCAGTGATGTCATCGGCGTCGAAGAGGAAGATCGAGGCGTCCGGCTCCACTGCCCCGTCGGGCAGCCGCAGCACGATGCCGTCGTCACCGGCGACAGCCTGGACGTCAATGTCGAAACGCGCCCCGATCGCCAGCGCCCACGCAGCGTTGACCCCGCGGCCGAAGGGTGTGTGCAACACGACCCGCCAGTCACCGAGCTCATCCCGGAACCGTTCCAGCACCAGCGTCCGCTCATCCGGGATCACACCGGTCGCCTCGTGCTGTTCCGCCAGGAAGGTCAGCAGGTTGGTCCGCGCATGATCATCCAGGTCCGCGATGCGGGACGGCTCCGCGTGGACCTCCCGGCGGTAGGCCCCCAGCGCCAGACCCAGCTCATAGGGGCGCCCGGCGGCATCCCCCGTCCAGAAGGGCAGCCGGCCGGTGTGCCCCGGCGCGGGACTGACCAGCACCTGGTCCCGGGTGATGTCCTCGATCCGCCAACTGGAGGCCCCGAGGGTGAACACGTCACCGACACGCGATTCGTAGACCATCTCCTCATCCAGCTCCCCCACCCGGCGCGGAGCTCCTTCCCCACCGAGGAGGAAGACCCCGAACATGCCGCGGTCCGGGATCGTTCCGCCGGAGATGACCGCCACCCGCTGCGCGCCGGGCCGGGCGGAGAGGATCCCGGTGACGCGGTCGAAGACCACGCGGGGGCGCAGCTCGGCGAAGTCCGTGGAGGGGTATACGCCGCTGACCAGGTCGATGACGGCGTCGAAGACGTCGCGGGCCAGCTCCCGGTAGGGCCAGGCGCGGCGCACCAGCGCGTACCATTCCTCGACGTCGAGATCCTCGACGGCGACGGCCGCCACGGTCTGCTGGGCGAGCACGTCCAGCGGGTTGGCGGGCACGTGGAGTTCCTCGATCATGCCCTGGCGCATCCGCTCGACCGTCACCGCCGACTGCACCAGGTCGGCGCGGTGCTTGGGGTGGAAGGATCCTTCGGAGACCGCGCCCACGGAGTGCCCGGCGCGGCCCACGCGCTGCAGCCCGGAGGCCACGCTCGGCGGGGATTCCACCTGGACAACCAGGTCGACCGCACCCATGTCGATGCCCAGTTCCAGGGAGCTGGTCGCCACGACGGCCTTGAGTGAGCCCTCCTTGAGCATCTGCTCCGTCAGGGCACGTTCATCCTTGGAGACTGAACCGTGGTGGGCGCGGGCGATGAGTGGCGGGGCGGCACCGGCGGTGTCGGCCGGCACCATGATCTGCGCCGGGGGCCGTCTGGTCGGCGGGGACAGCGCCTCCGGGTCGTGGATCTCGGCGTGGATCTCGTTGAGCCGGCTGGTCAGCCGCTCCGCGGAACGCCGCGAGTTGACGAAGACCAGCGTCGAGCGGTGCGCCATCACCTCCTCATAGACCTCCTGCTCGATGTAGGGCCAGATCGATTTCGGCTGCGCCGGCTCCGGGCTGAGCTGGTCATCGATGGTGGCCTCCCCGATGGTGGAACCCAGTTCTGGGACGGGCAGGTCCGACATGTCCGCCACCCCGACGCGCACCTGCAGGTCCCAGGCTTTGTCCGCGGGCGGGGCGATGATCTCCACGGGGCGGTCGCCGCCCAGGAAATTCGCCACCGTGGTCAGGGGTCGGACCGTCGCCGAGAGCCCGATGCGCTGGAAGCCACCGGTCAGCCGGGCGAGACGTTCCAGGGTCAGCGCCAGGTGCACCCCGCGTTTGGTGCCGGCCAGGGCGTGGATCTCGTCGATGATGACGGTGTCCACGGTCTTCAGGATCCCGGCGGCCTTCGACGTCATCATGAGGTAGGCCGATTCCGGGGTGGTGATGAGGATGTCCGGTGGGCGGCGCAGCTGCCGGCTGCGCTCCGCGGCAGGCGTGTCGCCGGAGCGTACCGCCACGGAGATCTCCGGCACGTCCAGGCCGAGACGTTCCGCCACGCGGCTGATACCGGTCAGCGGGGCGCGGAGGTTGTTCTCCACGTCCACGCCCAGGGCCTTCAGCGGCGATATGTAGAGGACCTTCACGCCGGCCCCGCTTGCCGACGCCCCCTCCCCCACCGGGAGCGTCAGCTGCCCCGCCCGTTCCACGAGGTTGTTCAGCGCCCACAGGAAGGCTGCGAGGGTCTTGCCGGAACCGGTGGGCGCCACCACCAGTGCGTTATCACCGTCGGAGATCGCCGACCACGCTGACTCCTGCACGGGAGTCGGCGCCGCGAAGACCTCCCCGAACCAGGTGGCCACCTGGGGGCGGAACCTGGAGAGGATGCTTTGGGTCATGCCCAACTCTACCGCGCGCGGTAAGGTCGGATTCATGACAGCTCACCTGGATGACGCCCGGCTCACCCACATGCTCGCGCAGGGCACGGGGGAGATTCTCAAGGGGGTCCGCAACGTCGGTGCACTGCGGGGGCGCAACCTCGGCGATGCCGGTGATGAACTCGCCCAGAACTGGATCGCGCGTGTCCTGCGTCAGCACCGCCCGGACGATGGTTTCCTCTCCGAGGAGATGGCGGACACCCCGGAGCGGCTGGACAAGGACCGGGTGTGGATCATCGACCCGTTGGACGGCACCAAGGAGTTCGCCACCGGGCGCCAGGACTGGGCGGTGCATATCGCCCTCGTCGAGAAGGGGCGGCCCACCCACGCTGCCGTCGCGCTGCCGGATCTGGGTGTGGTCTTCAGCTCCGCCGAATCCCGGGCGGTGACCGGTCCGTATGCGAAGAAGCTGGCCATCTCCCACAACCGGCCCCCGCAGGTGGCCCTCCACATCGCGGAGCAGCTCGCTTTCGAGACGGCCGCCATCGGTTCCGCCGGTGCCAAGGCCATGCACGTCCTGCTCGGGGACTACGACGCCTACATCCACGCCGGTGGCCAGTATGAATGGGACTCCGCCGCCCCGGTGGGCGTGGCCAAGGCCGCGGGGTTACACTGCTCCCGCCTCGACGGTACCGAGCTGACGTACAACAACCGCGACACCTACATGCCGGACATTCTCATCTGTCGCCCGGAGTTGGCCGGGGACATCCTCGCGATGGCGGCGGCTTTCAAGGAGGAGAACGGTCGCTACTAAGGTGGCTGGCATGACTGTCTCCATCCCCACGCCCTACGAAGACCTCCTCCGCGAGATCCTCGAGGAGGGCGCACCCAAGGGCGACCGCACCGGGACCGGCACCCTCAGTGTGTTCGGCCGGCAGCTGCGCTACAACCTGGCCGATTCCTTCCCGCTGCTCACCACCAAGAAAGTCCACCTCCACGCCGTGGTCGGCGAGCTGCTGTGGTTCCTGCGCGGTGACTCCAACATCACCTGGCTGCAGGACCACAACGTCCGTATCTGGAACGAGTGGGCCGACGCCGACGGTGAACTCGGCCCCGTCTACGGCGTGCAGTGGCGTTCCTGGCCCACCCCCGACGGCGCCCACATCGACCAGATCGCCGGCGCCCTGGAAACTCTGCGCTCCAACCCCGATTCCCGCCGCAACGTCGTCTCCGCCTGGAATGTCTCCGAGCTGGACAAGATGGCCCTGCTCCCCTGTCACCTGCTGTTCCAGCTCTATGTCGTGGACGGGCGCCTCTCGCTGCAGGTCTACCAGCGTTCCGCGGACATGTTCCTCGGGGTGCCCTTCAACATCGCCTCCTACGCACTGCTGGCCCATATGTTCGCCCAGCAGGCGGGTCTGGAGGTCGGCGAACTGATCTGGACCGGCGGCGACTGCCACATCTACAACGACCACCTGGAACAGGTCCGTGAGCAGCTCTCCCGGGATCCCCGCCCCTACCCGCAGCTGAACCTGCGCAAGGCGGAGAGCATTTTCGACTACGGCTTCGACGACATCGAGGTGGCCGGTTACGACCCGCACCCGACAATCCGGGGCAGGGTCTCGGTCTGATGTCCATGCTCGGCGCCATCTGGGCGCAGTCCCTCGACGGCATCATCGGCGACGGGGCCGGGATGCCCTGGCACGTCCCCGAAGATCTCGCCCACTTCCGGGAGGTGACCCAGGGCCATCCCGTCATCATGGGCCGGCGCACCTGGCTGAGCCTGCCGGAGAAGTTCCGCCCCCTGCCGAAGCGGGAGAACTTCATCCTGTGCAGCCGGGAGGCCGGCGACTGGTCCTACGGCGGCAAGGTGGTCAACGACCTGCCCGAGTTCATCGACGCCCCCGAGGTCTGGATCATGGGCGGCGGCCAGCTCTACGCCGCCACCATCGACGAGGTCGACGTCCTCGAGGTCACCCTCATCGGGGCGCACCTCGGTGATGTTCTCGGTGACCGCGCGGTCCACGCCCCCGCCATCCCCCACGAATTCGGTCTGGTCACCGACACCGGCTGGCTGGATTCCGAGGAGGGCCACCTTGTCGTCGGCGATGGTCCCAGCGACCTGCCCCTGAGGTACCGTTTCCTGCGGTACGAGAGAAAGGAGGCCGCATGACGGCCGAAAACAACCACATCACGATCTACGCCACCACCTGGTGCCCCTACTGCACCAACCTGATCAAGCGTCTGGACCGCACCGAAACCCCCTACGCGGTGGTCGACGTGGAGGAGGACGCCGAGGCCGCGTCCTGGGTGGAGTCCGTCAACGACGGCAACCGGGTGGTGCCGACCGTGCAGTACTCCGACGGCACCCACGCCACCAACCCGGAGGCATCCGCCGTGCGCCGCAAGCTGGAGGAGCTCATCGCCAGCGCAGGTGACTAGTCCTCGTCGTCGTCCTCTTCACCGAAGAGGGCGAGCATGTCCTGCGGAGACAGCGAGGTGTTCAGGCCGGCCAGCTCCAGGGAGTAGACCTGCTTGAGGTAGTGCTCGAGGACCTCGGAGAGCTGCTTGGCGTCAACCTTGTTGAGCAGCAGCAGCCGCTTGGATGAACCACCCGGCAGCTGCTTGTCGATGGACAGCACCGGGACACCATCCTTGGTCACGATCTCGGCGACGATGTCCCGTCGCTGGACGTCGATGAAGGTCGGCTCGTTCTGGGCCACGGTTGTGGTCCTTTCTGGCTGGAACAGTATAGGTACCTCTCAGGATAGTTGGGCCGGGTCCGGTTACCGACACCCGCCCCACGTGCGGTACTCTTGTCGACGTTGCCCCAGTAGCTCAGTGGATAGAGCACCGCTCTCCTAAAGCGGGTGTCGGAGGTTCGATTCCTCTCTGGGGCGCAGAAAAAATACCCTCTGATCTGCAGCGATGCTGATCAGAGGGTTCTTTTTTCCCGTGCCCGGGGCCGCACTCCCATGAGCGGACGGACCCGCAGCATTGGTATGGACAGGAACCAGCCATGACGCAGTTCCGAACCCAGCCCATCCCCGATCCTCTGGCGCCACCCCTGTCCGGTTGATAACGTGACGGATGTTGTTTATGTGACTGCTGTTCATCAATCGGGAGAATTTCTGTGTCCATCACCCCCTCCATGAATCGCCGTGGATTCCTGCGCGCCGCCGCTGTCGCGGTGGCCGCCGGTGCCGTCGGTGCCACCCTGCCCAAGGCACACGCCCTGGGCCCCGTCCTCGGTACCGTCATCGACTACTCGGCGGCAGCCCCCGGAGCCGCCGACATCAAGGCAGCGGGCCACCTGGGTGCCGTCCGCTACGTCTCCGGCCGCCGCCCCGGCGCCGAGTGGATGCTGGGCAAGCCCGTCACCGCCTCGGAGACGCAGGACTTCGCCAACCACGGCCTGACCGTCGCCTCGGTCTACCAGTACGGCAAGGACGTCACGGCGGACTGGAAGCAGGGTGCGGCGGGCGTCGTGACGCACGCCCCGCAGGCGATCGCCTACCACCGGGCAGCGGGCGGTCCGACCGGCCGACCGATCTACATCGCCATCGACGACAACCCCACCCGCGCCCAGTACGACAACCAGATCCGCCCCTACCTGCAGGCCTTCCAGGCGGCGCTGCAGGCCGCCGGATACCAGACCGGCGTGTACGGCAACTACAACGTCGTGGACTGGGCGGTCGCCGACGGCCTCGGCCAGTACTTCTGGATGCACAACTGGGGCTCCGGCGGCCGGATCCACCCGCGCACCACCCTGCACCAGGTCCGCATCGACAAGGACCGGATCGGCGGCGTCGGTATCGACATCAACAACGTCTACGCGCACGACTGGGGTCAGTGGACCCCGGATCAGGCTGCGCCCGGCCAGGCGCAGATCCAGCAGGGCGTCGACGCCCTCAGGAACCTGTCGACCCAGTAGCTGCCGCAACCTCGTCGGCCAGCTGGGCCTCGACGAGTTCCGTGAGATCGTCGGCGCTGCCCGTCACCGCGGCAGCGACGACGAAATTCTCCCCGAAGGACACCGAGGAGTGCAGCTCCCGGCTGTTCGACCATCCCCACTTGCTGCCGATCACCCCGGGCAGCACCGAGGTCCCGAAATCCTGGCCGTAGCCGTCGGCGGCGATGGGGGTCGCCTCCGCCATGGCAACCAGGATCGGGTGCATGGGGTCCTTCTCCATGAGCTGGACGATGAAGTCCACCACGTCATAGGTCGACGTGACCGATTGTCCCCACTGGTCGTGCGCGCGGGTGGACAGCAGCCCGTACTCCCGGGCGACCTCCCCGATCGACTCAGGGTACTTCCGGTACAGCTCCCCTGCCGTCCGGTCATCGGAGGAGCTGATCATGTCGATCGCAGCGTACTGCTCGGCGAACGTGCCGTGCTCGATGACGTACTCGGCTATGTAGAGCTTGATCAGGCTCAACGCGGGCCGGGCGAAGCGTTCCGTGGCGGTGCCCGTGCGGTGGCCGTCGGAGAGCCGGTGGAAGCTGATCTGGGAGCCTGTGGAGTTCTCCACGAAGGGTGCCAGCTCGGTTCCCGGGGCGGTCACCGGCCGGAGCCCCTCCTGCTTCTCGACGCCCGCCGGACGCACCGTCTCCCCCGCCTCGTGGCGGCCGAGCCAGACGACGAGAGGGATGGCGACGGTGATCGCGACGGCGAGCGCGGCCACCGCCGCGGGGAAGGTCCGCACGACAGCTGAAGTTCCTGGCACATCCAAAATAATAGCGCCGCCCCCACGGTGACCGTGGGGGCGGCGCTGGTGCAGCGAGAGCTACGGGTGACTAGTGATCAACCGGAGCCTCGACGCCGACACCGGTGAGGGAGCGGACCTCCATCTCAGCTGCGAGATGGTCCAGGTTGTCCGGCTTGGTGGCCAGGGTGGCGATGATGCCTGCCAGGAAGGCCAGCGGGATGGAGACCAGGCCCGGGCTGGTGAGCGGGAAGATCGACCAGTCGGCGTTCGGGAACATGGCGGTCGGTGCGCCGGAGACTGCCGGGGACAGGGCGATCAGGACCAGCGCGGAGACCACACCGGTGTACATGGAGGCGACGGCACCGGCGGTGTTGAAGCGCCTCCAGTACAGGGAGAACAGGATGGTCGGCACGTTCGCGGAGGCAGCGACGGCGAAGGCCAGCGACACCAGGAAGGCGACGTTCTGCTGCATCGCGAGGATACCGAGGACGATGGAGACCAGGCCCAGGATGACCACGGTGATGCGGGAGACACGCACGGTCTCCTCCTCAGTGGCCTTGCCGTCGCGGAAGACCGAGGAGTAGACGTCGTGGGCGACAGATGCCGAGGCGGTGATGGCCAGGCCGGCGACGACCGCGAGGACGGTGGCGAAGGCGACCGCGGAGATCAGGGCCATGAAGATGGAACCACCGAGCTCCAGTGCCAGCAGCGGGGCGGCGGCGTTCGCGGCACCCGGCGCAGCCAGGATGCGGTCCGGGCCGACGAGGGCGGCGGCACCGTAGCCGAGGACCATGGCCATGAGGTAGAAGATACCGATGAGGATGATGGCCACGGTCACGGACTTGCGGGCTTCCTTGGCGGTCGGGACCGTGTAGAAGCGCATGAGCACGTGCGGCAGGCCGGCGGTACCGAGGACCAGGGACAGACCCAGGGAGATGAAGTCGAGCTGCTTGGTGAAGGACGCGCCGTACTGCAGGCCCGGCTTCATGATGTCCTCGGCGGCGTAACCCTTCGTCTGGATGACGTCGGAGACGGCGTGTGCGGCAATGGCGTCGTTGAACAGTGTGGCGAAGCCACCCCTGACGGCGATGAAGGTCCAGATCGTCATGACGGCGACGCCACCGATGAGCAGGACTGCCTTGATCATCTGGACGTAGGTGGTGCCCTTCATGCCGCCGACGAGAACGTAGGCGGTCATGATCACACCGACGACGGCGACGACGATGGCCTGCTGCCACAGCTCGTGCATGTTCAGCAGCACGGAGACCAGCGAACCGGCACCGGCCATCTGGGCGATGAGGTAGAAGATCGAGACCGCGAGGGTCGCGATGGCGGCGGCCACACGGACCGGCTTCTGGCGCAGGCGG
The DNA here is from genome assembly GCF_024919295.1 of Corynebacterium lemuris. Taxonomy (GTDB): domain Bacteria; phylum Actinomycetota; class Actinomycetes; order Mycobacteriales; family Mycobacteriaceae; genus Corynebacterium; species Corynebacterium lemuris. The sequence goes on from NZ_JANWTC010000010.1 coordinate 91,229, forward strand.
AAGGAGAGCACGTCGGCCATGGTGAAACGTCCGACGTTACGCAGCGGCTCAGCGACGAGCAGCAGGGCGACCAGCCAGGCGACGAAGAAGCCGATGGAGTAGAGGAAGCCGTCGTAGCCGTTGAGGGCGATGGAGCCGACGATGCCCAGGAAGGAGGCTGCGGAGAGGTAGTCACCCGCGATGGCCAGGCCGTTCTGGGTGCCGGTGAAGGAGGCGCCGCCGGTGTAGAAGTCGGAGGCTTCCTTGGTGGTCTTGCCGGCACGCAGGACCACGGTCATGGTGACGACGATGAACACGACGAAAACCGCGATGTTGAGAATCGGGTTTCCGGTGCTCTCCTGTGCGAGATAGGTGATATCCATTGTTTAACCCTCCATCTGCTGGCGGATGGCGGCCGTCCGCGGCTCGATCTGCTTGTTTGAGTACTGCACGTAGATCCAGGTGATCAGGAACGTGGTGGCGAACTGGAGGAGGCCGAAGACGATGCCGTAGTTGAAGCCGCCGCCGATCGGGGTGGCCATCCAGTCAGCGGCAAACGTGGCCACCAGGAGGTAGAAGATGTACCAGACGAAGAACGCCACGGCCATGGGGAAGCTGAACCTACGGAAAACCGAGCGCAGTTCCTGGAACTGCGGGCTCGCCTGCATCTCGATGAAGTCCTCGGACGTCGGCTCGCGCCGGCCATCCGGTCGTACAACTGGAGGAGTCGCGCTCACAATGATCTCTCTTTCGTATCGGCCCCGGCTACACCGGGGAGTCTAGCTGCTGGTGGGTTCTCCCTCAGGGCCATACCCTGTGCGAGCGATCACACCCTGTCCTGCAAATGTAAGTTACCTGGCTCACACTGCAACATTGAAGTGAACAGGTCACTTTGATCGATATCTCATCATTCTCCACCCCCGCAGGGCGGGATCACCTGCACATTCATTGATGCTACGACCACCCCCGACCGGGAACTCGCAGTGGGCGGCAAAGTTTGTGAATGCGACTTTTGCAGAGGCAATGATCTTCGCAAACATAGCCCAGACCCTAAACAGAGATTCACACTACGCATATCTTCAGCGTTCTTTCAGGAAACCGGATTCCCGAAGGTCCGGGGATCCTCGAAGAATCTGCCGAAGCCGGACTCCCCGTCCAGCCCCGTGATCGCCGCCATCTGCTCCCGACTGAGTGTGAAATCAGCTGCCGCCAGATTCTGCGCCAGCCGCTTCGGGTGGGAGGCCCGGGGAATGGCCACGCAGCCCAGCTGCAGGACCCACCGCAGGGCCACCTGGGCGGTTGACCGACCTGCAGCACGGGCCACGGCATCGAGAACAGGGTTCGACAGCAGCCTGCCGCGCCCCAGCGGGGACCAGGCGGCCGTCGTCACGCCGAGTTCAGCGTGCAGCCCCCGCAGGGGCGCCTGGGAGAAACCGGGGTGGAGTTCCACCTGGTTGACGGCAGGGACGATGCCCGCCCTCTCCACCACCTCCCGGAGGATCTCCCCGTAGAAATTGGAGACACCGACCGACTGGACCAGTCCCAGTCCCTGCAGGCGGGCGATCGCCTCGAAGCTCTCCACGTACCTCCCCAGCTCCGGAGCGGGCCAGTGCACCAGATAGAGGTCCACGTAGTCCAGGCCCAGCCGGTCCAGGGAAGCGCGGAATGCCAGGGGGACGGCGTCCGTACCCTGCTCGTCCTGCCACACCTTGGTGGTGATGAACAGCTCCTCACGGGTCACATCGCCGGCGGCGACGGCCTCCGCGACCGCTCTGCCGACGACCTCCTCGTTGCCGTATGCGGATGCAGTGTCGAAGTGTCGGTAACCCAGCTCAATCGCTGTCCGGACCAGGCGCAGGCCCTCCTCCCCCTGAATGCCCCAGGTGCCCATTCCGATCTGGGGGATGTCCGTGCCGTCATTGAGCGTTACTGTAGCCATGCCCTCATTGTGCCCCCATTCACCCTGTCCGGTAGAGACCTTCCGCATCACACCCCCGCGCCACCCCTGCAACGCAGAGGGCCGTGGCCACCGTCTGAACGGTGGCCACGGCCCTGGAACTCCACGCGATCTAACCGACGCTGATCAGGTCGATGATGAATACGAGGGTGCGTCCGGACAGGGGGTGTCCGCCGCCCGCCGGGCCGTAGGCCTTCTCCGGCGGGATGGTCAGCTGGCGGCGGCCGCCGACCTTCATGCCCGGGATGCCCTCCTGCCAGCCGGCGATGAGCCCGTTCAGCGGGAACTCGATGGACTGGCCGCGGTCCCAGGAGGAGTCGAACTCCTGGCCCGATTCGAAGTCCACGCCGACATAGTGGACCTCGACGAGCCCACCGGCCTTGGCCTCCGCACCGTCACCGACGACGAGGTCGACAGAAACAAGATCCTCCGGGGCGGGACCGGACTGGGCTTCAATCTGGGGCTTGGTCATGGGGTATTGCTCCTTATTATGAGTACTCATGAAAAACCGGGCACAACGACACCAGTATAGAGGTGGCGTTGTGCCCGGTTTCCCGACACACGGATCAGCCGGTGTTTCTAGCGCTCCTCACGCGGGGTGACGGTGCGCAGGGTGTTGCCGGTGTAGATCTGACGCGGGCGGTTGATCTTGTTGGTGGTGGCCAGCTGCTCGCGGTAGTGGGCGATCCAGCCCGGCAGGCGGCCGATGGCGAAGAGGACGGTGAAGAAGTCCGTCGGGAAGCCCATGGCGCGGTAGATCAGGCCGGTGTAGAAGTCGACGTTCGGGTACAGCTTGCGGGAGATGAAGTACTCGTCGTTGAGGGCGATGTCCTCGAGCTTCATGGCGAGATCGAGGAGGTGGTCGCCGCCGAGGTGCTCGAGGATCTCGTGGGCGGTCTCCTTGACGATCGCCGCACGCGGGTCGTAGTTGCGGTAGACGCGGTGGCCGAAGCCCATGAGGCGGACGCCGTCCTCCTTGTTCTTCACCCGGTTCATGAAGTCGGTGGCGTCGCCGCCGTTGGCGTCGATCTCCTCGAGCATCTCGAGGACGGCCTGGTTGGCGCCACCGTGCAGCGGTCCGGAGAGTGCGTTGATGCCGCCGGCGATGGAGACGAACATGTTGGCCTGGGCGGAGCCGATCATGCGGACGGTGGAGGTGGAGCAGTTCTGCTCGTGATCCGCGTGCAGGATGAGGAGCTTGTCCAGTGCCTTGACCATGATCGGGTCGACCTCGTACGGCTCGGTCGGGTAGCCGAACATCATGCGCAGGAAGTTCTCGCGCGCGTTGAGGGAGTTGTCCGGGTACATGTACGGGGCACCCTTGGAGGCACGGTAGGCGTAGGCAGCCAGCATCGGCACCTTGGCCATGAGGCGGACGGTCGCCTTATCCAGGTGGGCCTCGTTCATGGGGTCCAGCTGATCCTGGTAGTAGGTGGACAGTATGTTGACCGACGACGCCAGGACAGACATCGGATGGGCATCCCGCGGGAAGACGTTGAACTGGGACTTGAAGTCCTCATCCAGCAGGGTGTGGTGGCGGATGTCGTCGGAGAACTTGTGCAGCTCATCGACAGTCGGCAGCTCACCGTTGATCAGGAGGTAGGAGACCTCGTTGAAGGTGGCGTTCTCCGCCAGGTCGGCGATGTCATAACCACGGTGGCGCAGGATGCCGTTCTCACCGTCGATGTAGGTGATCGCGGACTCGCAGGAACCGGTGGAGACGTAGCCGGGGTCGAAGGTGACCAGGCCCGTTTCAGCCAGCATCTTGCCGAGGACGACGCCATCGTTGCCCTCGGTGGCCTTGATGATGTCGAGTTCGTACTCGCCGCCCGGGTAGTGGAGTACGGCCTTGTCCTTGTTGTCAGTAGCCACTGTGTACCTTTCAGACTTCGTTTTCGACCTTGCCCCGCGTCGGGGTCAGCCGCCATCAGAACTTTGGTGATGTGACATTCACCGTAGTCCCGACATGACGGTGAGTCATGTATGAGTTTAGGTGACGCTATCACGATGGTGCCCTCGGTATTCCCGCCACCTCCCCCACTCATGTGAGTGCGGGAATAACCGGCGAGGCCACCTTTGTGCAGTTATTCATCCCACGCCAGGGCATTTCCGCTGCTCCCTCGGAAGCAGTCCACGCGCCAGCCAGGTGGGCCACGGCACAGTTTAGCAAATCATGTGATGGCGGCAACATATTCGGCCGAAGCAGGTCACCCCCATGGAATTTGCGAGGTTGCGACTGTTTTACTCCCCCACCCGCTACCCCCGTTGCGCAGCTCCGGGACACACCCGGGTTCCGGCCCGCCGGCGGGCAGGGAGATACTAGGGTTGTTCTAGTTCGGACAGCCATCCCAGAGACCATGAAAGGGACGTCATCCCCATGACCGAGTTCCCCACCCTCCCCGCCGACCTCATCCCCGCCGACGGTCGTTTCGGCTGCGGCCCGTCCAAGGTCCGTCCGGAGCAGATCCAGGCCATCGTCGACGGTGGCCGTGACATCATCGGCACCTCCCACCGCCAGCCGGCCGTGAAGAACGTCGTCGGCTCCGTGCGCGAGGGCCTCGCCGAGCTGTTCTCCCTGCCGGAGGGCTACGAGATCATCCTCTCCCTGGGCGGCGCCACCGCCTTCTGGGATGCGGCGACCTTCGGTCTCATCGAGAAGAAGTCCGGCCACCTGTCCTACGGCGAGTTCTCCTCCAAGTTCGCGAAGGCCGCCAAGCAGGCACCGTGGCTGGATGAGCCCACCGTCATCGAGGCCCCGGCCGGCGATGCCCCGGCCCCGCAGGCCATCGAGGGTGCCGACGTCATCGGCTGGGCCCACAACGAGACCTCCACCGGCGCCATGGTTCCGATCATCCGTCCGGAAGGCTCGGAGGGCTCCCTGATCACCATCGACGCCACCTCCGGCGCCGGCGGTCTGCCCGTCGACATCTCCCAGACCGACGTCTACTACTTCTCCCCGCAGAAGTGTTTCGCCTCCGACGGTGGCATCTGGCTGGCAGCCATGTCCCCGGCCGCGATCGAGCGCATCGCGAAGATCAAGGACTCCGGCCGCTTCATCCCGGCATTCCTGGACCTGCAGACCGCGGTGGACAACTCCCTGAAGAACCAGACCTACAACACCCCGGCAGTGGGCACCCTGCTCATGCTGGACAACCAGGTCAAGTGGATGAACGACAACGGCGGCCTGGACGGCATGGTCGCGCGCACCACCGCCTCCTCTGACGCCCTGTACTCCTGGGCTGAGGCCCGTGCGGAGACCACCCCCTATGTCACCGACGCGGCCAAGCGTTCCCTGGTCGTCGGCACCATCGACTTCGACGACTCCATCGACGCCGCCGTCATCGCCAAGGTCCTGCGCGCCAACGGCATCCTGGACGTCGAGCCCTACCGCAAGCTGGGCCGCAACCAGCTGCGGATCGGCATGTTCCCGGCGATCGACTCCGCCGACGTCGTGACCCTGACCAAGGCCATCGACCACGTCCTGGATTCGGGCGTCGCCGCCAAGTAGTCAGGCTGCTGCACAGATCAACATGCGTCGGACATCACACGGTCCGGCGCATGTCTGCGTTAGGGTGGAACACATCACGTGAGCTGTCCTGAAGGAGAACGCATGCGCGAGCTGTTCCTCGTCCCTGATGAATCGACGTCCACCTCACTGGTGCTGCGCACCGCGGACGGCGATCAGTTCTTCCTGGATGTCACGCAGCTTGACGCCGCCGGGCAGAACCTCCTGAGCGGCCTGGAGCCCGAGATCGCTGCCCCATCCGAGCCCGAGCCGGATCCGGAGCCCGCCCCCGTGGTGGTTGCGGAACCTCCGCGTGCCCTGCCCGAGCGCGATCCCCTCCTGACCGCCCCGTTGACCATGCGTCCCAGGGAGATCCAGGGACGCATCCGGAGTGGATCCTCGGTGGAGGAACTCGCCGCGGAGATGAGGGTCGCGGTCTCCCGCGTGGAGGCCTTCGCACATCCGGTGCTGCTGGAGCGTTCCCGCATGGCGGAGATGGCGAAGCAGGCCCATCCGATCCGGGAGGACGGCCCGGCGAAGCTGACGCTGTGGGAGGTCCTGGCCGCCGCCTTCGCCGCCCGCGGGCATTCCGTCGCAGACACATCCTGGGACGCCTACCGGGAGGCGGACGGCACCTGGGTGGCCCGGGTGACCTGGACCGTCGGCCTGTCAGAGAACGAGGCCGAGTGGTCGATCAACGCCCATCCGACCTCACAGACAACGGCCGAGGCCCGTAACCCGGTGGCCGCCGACCTGACGGATCCTGACTTCGTGCAGCCCGTGCGTTCCCTGACTTCCGTGGGTCGGGGCAACCGCTACGAGGAGGACCATGACGAGGACACCTCCGACGGGGAGCAGCTGACCCCGGAGGTCCCGGAGACCGAGGAACTGGAGGGCGAGGACTTCCAGGCTGAGGAGAAGGCGCCGCCGGCGCGGCGGCGTCGTAAAGCAGTGACCCCCCACTGGGAGGACGTGCTGTTGGGCGTACGCGCGAACACGAAGCGTCCGCGGAACTAGGGGCGGTGGGTCGTGGAGACTGTCGTCACCCTGTGGTTTGTCACGGCCGCTGACCCTGCGGGGGTGATCACCGCAGAACCGCGGGCGGACCGCGGCTTCGGCCGGAAATACCTGGCCCAGCTCAATCCGACGTGGCCGATCACGCCGATCGGCGAGTTCGCGTTGAACCGTTCAGCGCAGGCCTCTGCGGGTGAGTTCTATGTGGCGGGCTTCCCGGGGGTCACCATCGTGCAGACGGTCCTGACGGACACCCCCGCGCTCTCTGAGCTCGACCGCCGGCTGCTGGAATCCGTGCCCGCCGCCGATGTGTACGCCTTCGGGGTGAACCCCGCGACCGGTTACGGCGCGCTGGCGCACTGGCGGGGCGGGGCGCTCAAGCGTTCGCTGTGCGCGGAGCGGACCCGCACCTACGAGGACGTCGGTCTGCCCGAGCCTTTCGAGGCCCCCTACTGGGCCGGCGAGAAGGCCGAGAGCGCCGGCGGCATCGCCCTGCCTTTCGAACCTGTGGATCTGGTTGCGGAGGCCCGGCGTTCCTGGCTGGGGATCGACATCACGCCGGAGGGACCCGACATCCACATCGTGGCGTATGCGGTCGACGGTCGGCCCGCACCCCGGGAGGTCGACGGTCCACGGCTCGAACGGGAGCGCGCCGCACGCGAGCCCTCAGAGCCGCAGGTCACCGGCGGTTATGACGACTACGAGTTTGCCGCCGAGGAGGAGCGGGACCGGTTGCCCCGGTGGGCGGATGAATCGGTGGCAGCAGTGCGGCGCACGGGCACCGGGCTCAGCCGCCGGTTACGTCTGGCCCGCTCGTGGGTGACGGAGAAGATCCGTCACTCCGACCGGGGCTGAAGCAGCGAGCGATCGCGTTCGTAGAAGGCGATCGCCGCCGAGGTGGCCAGGTTGAGGGAGTCGGTGCCCGGCGCCATGGGGATCCGGGCCCGGATGTCGGTTACCCGCATGGCGTGCTCGGTGAGACCCGGCCCTTCCGCGCCGACGAGCAGCGCCACCTTCTCCCACGGTTGCCCCTGCTCATCCACGAGCGCGTCCGCCAGGTGCGCCGCCCCCGGATCAGGTGTCAGGGAGACGAGGCGGAAACCGGCATCGGTAAGCTGCTGCAGAGAACGCTGCCAGGTGGTGTAGGTGCCTGTCAGATGGGCGAACGGCATGCGCAGCACATGCCCCATGGACACGCGGACCACCCGCCGGTAAAGCGGGTCGCCGCAGCCGTTGCCGAAGAGCACCGCGTCGATGCCCATGCCGGCGGCGTTGCGGAACATCGAGCCGATGTTCTCGTGGTCGCCGACCCCCTCGAGTACGACGACGGTGCGTGCCTCAGCCAGGATCTCCCCGAGCTCCGGTTCGGGTGCCCGGTCCGCGGCGGCGAGGAGACCACGGTGCATGTCGAAGCCGGCGACCTCAGCGAGCACCTCCCGGCTGACCTCGTAGAGGGGCAGGTCGGCGGGGACAACGTTCCCGGCGAGGAAACTGTCGATTCTGCCGGGGAAACCGACGAGGCAGCGGACCGGGAAGCGGGCCTCCAGCAGGCGTCCCACCACCAGCGGGCCCTCGGCGATCACCAGGCGGCGCTCTGCGGCGTCGGAGTGGTTGAGGTCGCGGACGTCGTCGAGACGCGGGTCCGCGGGGTCGTCGATCCGGATCCGCATCAGCCGATCGCCTCGAGGATCGGGTCCATGCCGAAGTAGACGATGAACAGGGCGGAGACCAGCCACATGATCCAGTGGACCTCCCGGGCCTTCCCTGCCGCGACAGCCATGAGGGCGAAGGCGATGAAGCCGACGCCGATGCCGTTGGCGATGGAGTAGGTGAAGGGCATGACCACGATGGTCAGGAAGGCCGGCAGGGCGATGTGGAATTTGGTCCACTCGATGTCGGTGACCTGGGCCATCATCATTGCACCGACGATGACCAGCACGGGGGCGGCGGCCTCGATGGGCACCACCTCGTAGAGCGGGGTGAGGAACATGGCCAGCAGGAAGAGCACACCGGTGACGATGTTGGCCAGGCCGGTGCGCGCACCGTCACCGACTCCGGCGGCGGAATCCGCGTAGACGGTGGCTGAGGAGGAGGAGGTCGCACCACCGACGATGGCGCCGAAACCCTCGACGACCAGGGCCCTCTTCATGTCGGGCAGCTCGCCGTTCTCGTTGACCAGGTTGCCCTGCTTGCCCAGTGCGGTCATGGTGCCCATCGCATCGAAGAAGTTCGCCAGGACCAGGGTGAACACCAGCAGGGTGGCGGCGATGACGCCGATGCGCGTGAAGGCACCGAAGAGGTCGACCGCGCCGACCAGGGAGAGGTCGGGCAGACCGCCGAAACCCTCCGGGATGACGGGCACCGCCAGGGACCAGCCGGCGGGGTTGGCCTCACCCTCCACGAAGGAGGGACCCGCATCGGTCAGGGCCTCGACGATCATGGCGATGATCGTGGTGGTCAGGATGCCCAGGAACAGCCCGCCGCGGACCTTGCGCACGACGAGGAAGCCACAGATGATCAGGCCGAGGACGAAGGTGACCGTCGGCCAGGAGGAGATGGAACCGTCGATGCCGAGGCCGACGGGCACGGTGGTGCCCGCGGCATCGGGAATGCGGCGGACGAAACCGGCGTCAACGAAGCCGATGATGGAGATGAACATGCCGATACCGACACCCATGGCCGCCTTCATCGATGGCGGGATCGCACGGAAGACGGCGGTCCGGAAACCCGAGATCGCCAGCAGGACGATGACCACACCGTCGAGGACAACCAGTCCCATTGCCTCGGGCCAGGTCAGCCCCTCCCCCGCGACGAGGGTGACGGCGACGAGGGTGTTGAGGCCGAGGCCCGCGGCGATGCCGAAGGGATAGCGGGCGATCAGACCGAAACCGATCGTCATCACACCGGCTGCCAGCGCGGTGGCGGCGGCAACCTGGGAGATCCCCAGGGTGGTGCCGTTGATGTCTTCGGTGGTGCCGATGATCAGCGGGTTGAGGATGACGATGTAGGCCATCGCGAAGAACGTGACCACCCCGGCGCGGATCTCTGTGCCGATGGTCGAGCCACGCTCGGTGATGTGGAAGTACCTGTCGAGGGCACTCCGGTCCTTGTTCTGTACCCCGGTGGTCATACGCGGTTCCCCTGTTCCGGATTCAATGAAGTTCTCTTTACCTCGTAAATCTCCCACCTGGATTTGAATTACACAACATTTGGGTAGATTATGGGTCGACTGCAAGGAGCCCGCCCCGTGATGTACGTGTCGACCTTCCTCATGCGCGACGGCCGCGTCGCCAACCTGGAAGCCCACCTCAACCGCCTCCGTGAGGAGACCACTGACAACCCGGTACTCGTCGACGAGGTTCGTGCGAAGCTCCGTGAGGCCGGCCCGGGGATCTTCCGTCCCGCCATCCGTGTCGGTCAGACGACGGTGACCGTGGAGCTCCACCCCTCAATCATGCCGGCGGAGGAGATCACCGTCGACGCCGAGGGGATCCTCGACCAGCGTCGTCACCCCACCCGCAAGGGCCCGGACTTCGGCTGGCAGATCCGACACCTGAACATGCTCCGCCACTCCGACTCCGATGCCGGCCTGCTCATCGACGAACGCGGCAATGTCATCTCGGGGGTCTTCTCCGCCGTGCTCTTCCTGGACCTGAAGGAGGGCACCGTCAACGTCTCCGCCCACCAGCGCGCCTCGGATTCGGTGACGCTGGAGGCGGCCCTGGAGCTGCTCACCGGGGCGGGACTCAGGATTGTCGAGCATCCGGAGGGGTTGACCATGCTGCAGCTGCGCAGCAACGAGACCTGGCTGCTCAGTTCCATGGAGGGTGTGCGCAAGGTCACCGGCTGGCTGGAATACGGCTCCGTGCTGGCCCCGAGCAGCCTCAACGCGCCGCGTCTGGGGGCCCCCACCCACCGGGAGATCAACCAGCGGATGTGGGAGCAGGCCGGAGAGGTCTGAAGGTATGGGGCACGTACCCTACGGGTGAGCGACACCAGGACTGCTGACACCGGATCAGACCAGAGCGGCATCCTGTTATGATCAGGCAACCGAACCTACCGTCGGCGCATTCACGCTGGTCATCGCTATGGACAAGACAAGCAGGTGGATGTGCCTGCGGGTGCCGGCAGGTCCCCACTGCTGACGTACCGTTATCGAGCGAGGTTGATTCCTATTACTCCGGACCAGATTCCTGCGGCAGAGTTACTGAACTGGGAACATGACGGGGCAGCGGGTTCAGCCAGGTGGTGGTCAGCAAATGACCGGCCCGCGCCCAGGAAACTTGTCGTGGTCGATGACCGGCTCACCACAGTTCAGGCGATGAGGTATGCAGCGCAGGGCACGGGGATGCTCTGGTTGGGCGACTTCCACAACGCAAAACAAATTTTGAGTGCCATGGACCGACGCCTGACAAAAGGTCGAGGGAGGGCAGCAGCTCAGCCTGACATGGCTGATGCAGATAAGTTTTACCGTATCCGCCAGGTCAGAGCCCAGCGTTCACGGATGATGTCGTTGGTTCTGGTGCCGCTCACCTTTGATGCACAGAGCGGGAGTGCAATGGTGCCCTTGTCCCGGGCCCCGCACGTTGGTCCGGCGGTGGAGTTCGGGTATGGGCAGCATCCTGGCTCCGGCAGCGAGGATGCTGTGGTGAGTCTGCAGGAGCTGATCGGGGTGCAGAGCGCTTATCAATGGTTCGTGCAGGGCGTCGACGTTCCCGCCCTGAACGCAAAGATTCACCCTCATTACGGTACGTTTCTGCCCACCCGTCACGAGTATGTTGATCTCGTTGCCCGCGCACCGCTGAACAATCGGGATCTGGCGTTCGATATTGGTACCGGCACCGGAGTGCTGGCCGCAGTGCTCGTGAACCGGGGTGTGGAAAAGGTGCTGGGAACGGACCTCAACCAGCGTGCAGTGGACTGTGCGAACGACAACTTCACCCGACTGGGCATGCAGGGTGTGGCAGAGGCCCAGTTGACCAGCATGTTCCCTGCAGGACGGGCGCCGCTCATCGTCTGCAACCCGCCGTGGTTGCCGGGCAGCGCGGCGACCACACTCGATGCGGCAGTGTATGACCCCGGCAGCAGAATGCTGCTGCAATTTCTGGCCGGGTTGCCACGTCACCTCACGGATGACGGAGAGGGTTGGTTGATCCTCTCTGATCTCGCCGAGCTCCTTGGCCTGCGCAGCCGACAGATGCTTCTGGACGCAATTGACGAGGCGGGGCTTCAGGTGATCGATCGGCTCGACACGACGCCCACCCATGGGCGAGCGAGAGACAGCTCAGACCTGCTGCACGCCGCACGTTCGAGGGAAGTCACCTCACTATGGAGACTGCATAGAAAAAGTCCTGTTCCGCAGCGGTGAACACCATATACAGGGTGGACCGCCCCGATAATGCTCCGGGACCTGAAGGACAGAGGTTGCCTGGCGCGGTACTAGAAGATCGGGTACTCATCGTCGAAGGCATCGGGGGCCTCCTCGATGAGGGTGTCCGGCGGGGTGTCGGAGTGTGCTCCGCAGCCGTAGGTGGCGTGGACAATGTGGCCGTCCGCCGAGAACTCGTTCACGCACGCACCGAAGTTCTCCCCCAGCACCTCCCCCGCCGGAACGAAGAAGGCGCAGGTGCGGCAGTGCAGGGTCGCCTTCTCCGCGAATTCGCTGTTGGGGCCGTAGTCGCCCGTGCGCCAGCGCTGTCTGGCGTTCTCCAGTCCCTTCTTCGACAGGACGAGACGGCCGTCCTCGGCCTCGGTGAGACGCTCGTCCCCCGGCTCGGGTGGCATGAGGTCGCCGGGGCCGAGGTCGCCGGGTCGGATCCGGTCGATCCACGGCACCCACTCGGGTGCGCGGAGGGCTTCACCGGTGGGGGCGGGCACGAGGGCGAGTTCATTGACTGTGACGTGGCGGGAGCCGGAGGCGCAGGCCAGTACGGCATTCCACTCCCAACCGCTGTAACCGGGCACGTCCGCGGCGAAGCGGTGGGTGGCGACGTTCTTCGTCAGACCCTGGACCCCGATGTGCTCGCCGACTGGCCCGTCCCCGAGTTCCTCCAGGGCGGTGCGGGCGAGTTCGACGGCGCGGGCGTCGAGAAGCGGACTGCGCTGCTGTGCAGATTTCCTGCGACGATGAGAGGAGGACACGCCCCCATTATGGGCCATGTGCGGCATGATGGAACCCATGGGTCTCAGGGAAGCCGCTGCAACGCTCCTCATGTCATCTGCTGCAGGTCTCGTCTCCTGTGCGGGGGAACCCGTGGAAGTGGAGCAGCTGGTACCGCGGATCGTGGCGGTCCACCCCTTCGACGCGAGCAGCTTCACCCAGGGTCTGGAGCTCGAGGAGGGGGGCACGCTGCTGGTGGGCACGGGCGAGTACGGGGAATCACGCATCTACCGCACCACCCTCGAGGGGCAGGAGCTGGCTTCCGCCGGGCTGGAACCGGAGCGCTTCGGTGAGGGGGTCACCCGCCACGGCGGACACATCTGGCAACTGACCTGGCGGGGACAGGTGGCGGTCAAACGCGATGCGGACACACTCGAGGAGATCGACCGCGTCCCCTACCCCGGCGAGGGTTGGGGGTTGTGCTCGACCGGGGAGGAGCTGATCATGTCCGACGGCACCGACACCCTCCGCCGGCTCGACCCCGGGACCTTCGCGGAAGTCGACCGATTCCAGGTCACCGCCGACGGTCTCCCGCAGGAGAACCTCAACGAGCTCGAGTGCGTCGACGGGGACATCTACGCCAATGTATTCCTCACCACCGACATCCTGCGTATCGACGCCGCCGGCACCGTCACAGCCGTCATCGACGCCGCCGGCCTGCCCAACAATGCCGAACCCGCCGCCGACCACGTCCTCAACGGAATCGCGCACGTGCCGGGCACCGACCGTTTTCTGCTCGGCGGGAAACGCTGGCCCGACCTCTACGAGGTCGAGCTCATCCCCGCCCAGTAGGATGAGGAGCCATGTCCACCCCCAAGAAGGCGCGGCAGAGGTCGCTGCTGCAGTTTCTCGCTCTCCTGATCGCCGTGGTGATCATCATCGTCGCGGCGGTCCTCGCCCAGAACTGGTGGAACAACCGGCCCGGCCCCGCCCCGCAGGACATCACCGTCACGGCCCGCGTGGGTGACAGCTCCCTCGAGGTCTCCCCGTATCTCGTGTGTGAACCCGGCCTGGAGTGCCCGGAGGGTGAGGTGCCCAACCTGGCGGTGGGCCCGGACGACACTCTGGTGCTGGAGATCCCCGAGCCGATCCACGACCATGACTGGCAGCTGCTGATGATCTACGACGATCCGGCGGTCAATGACCAGCAGCTGCACGGCCCCTACGACACCGAGCAGGTGGAGATCCCCGGTTCCGTCGACCCGGTGAATGCGGGTGACCCCCGTCCCCGCCTCATGGTCGTGGAGATCTCCTCCGCCCAGATCGGTCCCGACGCCGAGGGGCAGGAGACCCCCTACGCCACGGTGTGGTCCCTGAGCACCATGGTGGACCCGGCGGAGGACTAGCTGTCGAGTTCCTTCGCCACGGCGCGCAGGATCTCCGCGACCTGCCGGCCGGTCTGGCGGTCGGGGTAGCGGCCGGCGGCCAGGCCCGGCTGGACCTGGGTCTCCAGGACGGTCATGAGGTCCTGGACCAGACTGCCCAGCTCCTCGGGCTTGCGGCGCTGCGCGGGTCGACGGCGCGGGGTGTCCAGGATCTTCACCCGCAGGGCCTGCGGTCCGCGGCGGCCGGCGGCGAAGTCGAACTCGATGCGTTGGCCGGGGACCAGCTCGTCGACTCCCTCGGGCAGCACCTGCTTGCCCACGAACACATCCTCATCCCCGGGGTTGGAGACGAATCCGAAGCCCTTATCGGCGTCGTACCACTTCACCTTGCCGATCGGCACAATGCTCACCTGTCCTTAGCTGTTGAATAGTGAAGGCGTCAGTATACCCCTCCGGGGTGGGGAGAAGTTATTTCTGCGGGGAGGGGATTCCGGCGGGAGGACAGCCAGCCCGGCGTGGCGTGAGGTAACTCACACCCGCGGAGGGCGACGTCGTGAGCTGGGACTTCCCGGGGGATTTTTCCGCACCGCCATGAAATCCACACCGTTTCGTTCACTTAGCGTGACTGAAACGTTATAAACCGTTATCGTATCGGGCAGGCACCGCGCAGGACCGTTCCCCGCCACCCACGCCGAGCCCTGTCCGGGAGGCGGGCGGCCGCGCAGCAGAGTGCACCAGATACTTGAGAATACATGTGGACAGGGGCGGGGAAACCACCGCGGGCCAGCCAGGTCCGCACCGGTCGACGGCCAGAGAAGTACAGCCGTTGCCCTCGGGGTGAAGCCCCACGACAGTGGGGCCGGGCACAGTGATCCTCCGCCCGAACCCGACAGCTCACCTCGCAGGCGTGAACATGAGAGGAACACAGCAATCATGGCACGTCACACCCGTAAGACCGTTTCCGCCGCGGCCAAGCTCGCCGCCACCACCGCCGCATTCGGCACCGCCGCAGCTCTGCTGGCACCGGCCGCCGCCGCCGCCCCGGACTCCGACTGGGACCGTCTCGCGCAGTGCGAGGCCGGCGGAAACTGGAACATCAACACCGGCAACGGCTACCACGGTGGCCTGCAGTTCTCCCCCTCCACCTGGGCCGCCTACGGTGGCACCCAGTACGCGGCCACCGCCAACCAGGCCACCCGCGAGCAGCAGATCGCCGTCGCCGAGAAGACCCTCGCCGGCCAGGGCTGGGGCGCATGGCCCGCCTGCTCCGCACGTCTGGGCCTGAACTCCGCCCCGACCCCGCGCACCGCCCCGACCACCGAGGCATCCGCCCCGGCCCAGGTCCAGCAGATCGTCGCCCAGTCGGAGGAGCAGTCCGTGATCTCCGGCGTGTCCTCCGATGAGCTCGCCGTCGACGCCGTCTACGGCCTCGTCCGCGACTCCCTGACCCAGTACGGTGTCGGCGTCCCGGCTGCCCTCGACGCCACCTACAACGCCAACCGCCACGACTTCAACGCCTTCTACGGCGCCAACCGCGGCACCATCGACGCTGTCGTGGGTCTCTAGAAAACCACGTCAACGGCCCCCGACCTCAGCCTGAGATCGGGGGCCGTTCCGCTTTCCCCCCTCCAGAGACTGATCCCCCGCGCACCAGGAAGGTGCGCGGGGGATCAGTCTGCGTCTGGGAAGTGTCCCGGACCCCTACTTGTTGAAGCGGGTGTACGGGTGGACGTAGCCCAGCTCTTCCGCGGGACGCGGGAGAACCAGGTCGTCACCGTAGGGGCTGGACGCACCAGCCAGGGTGGAGGTAATTTCGGTCACCACGTGGCCGTCAGTCCGCGGGATGTGCTTCGGCCAGCCCGGATCGACATAGCCCTTCTTCTCAACGTTAGCCATGGTCTCATTGTTGCAAAACTACGGCGGAAAAGTAACTTGAACTGCAACTAAAATCGGTTGCACCATGTCTGCCACCCCCGAAAGCCCCGATTTCCGCACCTGGTTGGCCCAGTGTGATGACCGCGAACTGGCGAATCTGCTTCGTGCCCGCCCCGATGTGGTTCTGCCGCTACCCCCGGGAATCACCCCTCTCGCCGCCCGCCTCGAGCTGCGGGCCTCCGTGGGCCGGGCCCTGCGCACCCTGAACGCCCTGGAACTGGCGGCCCTGGAGGCGGCCGCCGACCTCGGCGCGGAGCTGGAGCCGGTGGCGGCCACGGATGTCATCAACCAGGTCTGTGCGGCGACCACCGCCGCCCCGGCCCAGGTGGAGCAGGCGCTACGCCGGCTACGGGAACTGGCCCTGTGCTACGGCTCCGGGCAGTCCCTGCGGATCACTGCGGAGGCCATGTCGTCCCTGCCGCAGGACTGGCAGCTGCTGGATGATGCCCCGGCGGTGATGGAGCTGGCGGTGATCGAGAAACTGAGCCAGCCACAGCGGGCGATCCTGGATACGCTCCTCAACTCGGGTGGGGTGGGGCGCACGAAGCATGCGGCGGTGGACGCCGACCCGGGCCACCCAGTCCCGCAGCTGATCAATGCCGGACTGCTCGTACGGGTGGATGCCGGCACCGTGCGGCTGCCCCGGCGGGTACGGGCGCTGCTGCGCGGTGGGGACGTCACCCAGCGGCCGTTGACGCCCTCACCCCGGGTGCTGGGGGAGACGCGTGCCGACGACCGGGGGCGCGACCGCGCCGACCACGCCGGCGCGGGGGCGGGGCTGGAGGTGGCCCGGAACCTCCGGCAGCTCATCGAGCTGCTCGGCGAGAACCCTGCCCCGCTGCTGAAGGAGGGTGGGGTGGGGGTACGCGCCGTGACCACGCTCGCCCGCGCCCTGGGCGTGGAGGAGACGGAGATCCACCGCCTGGTCAGCCTGGGGACCGCAGCCGGGTTGCTGGGCCGTGGGGAACCGGATCCGCTGCCGGCCGGTGATGAGGGTTCGGACTATCTCTCCCCCACCCTGGCCGCCGACGGGTGGCTGGACTCCGACCTGGCCACACGTTGGGTGGCCATGCTTTCCGGATGGTTGGATTCGCCCTGGGCGCCGTGGCTGATCGGCACCCGGGATGAGAAGCGGCAGCCGGTCCGGTTGCTCAGCGACGCCATGAAACGGCCGCACCTCGCCGAACACCGCCGCCTGCTGGTCAGCCGCCACACGCTCGTGGCCCCCGGCGTGGACGTCACGGACGAGCAGATGCGCGACGACCTCTTCTTCACCCGCCCCGTGGCCGCCACCCTCCTGCCGGAGGAGACAATCTCCGAGATTGTGGCGGAGGCCCGCTGGACCGGTGCCCTGGCGCAGGGGACGGCGACCTCCGTCCTGCGGGCACTGCTCGACCCCGCGGCAGACGCTCTCGCCGTGGCCGGGGAGGTCACCCCCGGCACCGTGGAGAGGGTGATCCCGCAGGCAGACATGACGGTCATGGCCCCCGGCCCCCTGTCGCGGGACCTGCAGACGGAGCTGGACCTCCTCGGGGAGCTGGAGTCCGCCGGGTTGGCCAGCGTATACCGGGTGACGGAAACCTCCGTGCGCCGCGCGCTGGACACCGGCCGTACGGCCGCGCAGCTGCGGGACTGGCTCACCGACCACTCCCTCGGCGAGGTCCCGCAGTCGATCATCTATCTCATCGAGGACGTCGCCCGCCGCCACGGCACCCTGCGGGGTGGACCGGCGCTGAGCTACCTGCGTTGCGACGACCCCGCGCTGCTCACCGAGGCCGCCCGCACGCCGGCCGCGGAGCGGGTGGCCCTGCGGATCATCGCACCGACGGTGGCGGTGGCGCAGGCTCCCCTGGCGAAGGTCATCGAGGAGCTGCGGGAGGCTGGTTTCCAACCGGTCGCCGAGGACGCCACCGGCGCGGCACTGGACATCCGGCCGAAACCCGCGCGCCTGCCTGCCCCGGACATCCCGGTGAAGGCACTGCCGGTGCTCGATGAGTCCCGGATCAGTGCGGCGGTCGCCGCAATCCGCAGGGCTGACGGCGCGAAGGAGGCCGGTACGGCCCACACTGCCCCGGACACCCGCACCACCCTGGCGCTGCTGCAGGCGGCGGCGCGGGGTGGGCGGACGGTGACGCTCGGGTTCGTCGACAAGCACGGGCGGGCCATGCACCGCACGGTGACCCCCCTGACGGTGACGGGCGGGCAGGTCGACGCCCTCGACGAGGTGAGCGGTCAGGTGCAGCGCTTCATGCTGCACCGCATCACGGAGGTGCTGCTCGGGTAGACGCGCTGCAAACCCGTTGGGTTTATGCAACACTATGTTGCATGTCCCCAAGGAAACAGTCGAAGAGTCCGATATTCAATCGGGTTCGTGTGCTGCGCGCGGAACGGGACATGTCCCGTGCGCAGCTGGCTGAACTGATCAACGTCAACCCCCAGACCATCGGCGCACTCGAGCGCGGTGACCACTCCCCCAGCCTGGACCTCGCCCTGCGGATCTGCGAGACCTTCGGGCTGCCCGTGGAGGCGGTCTTCTCCCGCACAGAGTTCAACCCGATGTCCGCGGAACTCTACCAACCCACTCAGGAGATGACATGACGCCCGAGAGTCAACTGCGGCGGTGGCAGTACCTCGCCGACAACGCACCCCGTTTCGAGGAGCTGCGCCGACCGCGCCCCACCCGCGCGCTGATAGCCGCCTACTTCACCGGGCTCGCCCTGGCGATGGTCTCCCTGGCCGGGTCGTTCCTCTGGACACACTTCATGTGGTTCCATTTCGCGGCCCTGTTCACCTCCATGGTGGCGTGGACGGTGCTGCGCTCCGCCATCGACGCGAAGGACACCGCACCGGAACAGGTGCTCGACAGCTACGAGCAGGAGGTGCTCGCTGACTGGCGCCGACGCAGTCTCCGGATCTTCGAGATCCTGCTCATCCTCGGCGGAGCCGCGGTGATCCTCCTCGGTGCCCTGTTCCGTGAGCACATCGACGTGGCCACGATGTCCATGTTCGCTGGCATGTACATGATTATGCTTTACCTGTCCGTGGGCACCCTGCCGGTGGTCGGCTACGCGCTGGCCTTCAACCGGGACGACGCCGACACCGACCCCGAAGAGGAATACTGAAGGACATGCCCACACTCCACATCGATCACCTGAACAAGTCGTTCGGGGACAACCGCGCGCTCAATGACATGACCTTCTCTGTGAATCCCGGCGAGATCTACGGTTTCGTCGGTTCCAACGGAGCAGGAAAATCGACCACCATGCGCATCGCGCTGGGCGTGCTCTCCGCGGATTCCGGTCAGGTGCGCTTCGACGACACCCCCATGAACGACGACATCCGCCGCCGCATCGGCTACATGCCCGAGGAGCGCGGACTCTACGGCAAGGAGGGTATCGCCGACCAGCTGACCTACTTCGGGCGGCTGCACGGCATGTCCGGGAAATCGGCACACGACTCGGCGACCTCCCTGCTCGAGCAGCTCGGACTGGGCGAACGCGCCGGCGACAAACTCGACGACCTCTCGTTGGGCAACCAGCAGCGTGTACAGCTGGCGGCCTCCCTCATCCACGAGCCGGAGCTGCTCATCCTCGACGAGCCCTTCTCCGGGCTCGACCCGGTCGCCGTGGAGGTGATGAGCCGGATGCTCGTCGAACGCGCCCGGCAGGGTGTGCCGGTGATCTTCTCCTCCCACCAGCTCGACCTGGTGCAGCGCCTCAGCGACCGGGTGGGTATCGTCGCCCGGGGCTCCATGGTCACCGAGGGCACCGTCGATGAACTGCGCATGTCCGGACCCGTCCGCTTCGAGGTGCACACCCCGGCGCGCAACTGGTACCCGGAAGGCACACGTCTGGTCAGCGAGACCGAGCGCGGGGTGGTCCTCGAGACCGCCGACCCCGCCGATGACCAGCAGATCCTCCAGGCCGCCATCGCCGTCGGCCCCGTCCACTCCTTCACCCGTCTGATCCCAGACCTGACCGACCTGTTCCGGGAGGTTGTCGCCTGATGAGTTATTCGTCGATGAACACCATCACCACCGTGGCAAAACGCGAGATGCGGGTGGCACTGCGCAACAAGGGCATCATGGTCTCCGTGGTGCTCACCCTGGTGCTCACCCTGGCCGGTATCGGGGCCCTCACGCTGCTGTCCGAGCGTGAGGGCGGGCAACCCTCCATCGCCGTGGTGGGGATGAACGCCCCCACCCCGGAGGAGTCAGAGGTCATCTTCGTCAATGTCGCCGACCGGGAGGACGCCATGACGTCCCTTGAGATGGGTGATGACGACGCCGCGCTGGTCCCCACCGAGCAGGGCTGGGAACTGCTCGCGGAGGGGGATCCCTCCCCCACCGTGCTGGGAGCGGCCACGCAGCTGGTGAACTCGCAGGCCACCGAGGAGGCCCTCGCCGGTTTCGGGCTCACCCCGGAGGAATTCGCCACCGCCCTGCCGCCGACCACGGTCATCCCCGTGGACCTCGGGGCCGACGCCACCACCGAGATCAACTACCCGGCCGTGCTCACCGTGCTGGCCGGCGTGGTAGTCCTCATGTTCACCGTCATGCTCTTCGCCGGCAACATCGGCGGCCGGGTCACCGCGGAGAAGTCCTCCCGCGTCGTGGAGATCATCCTCGCCAGTGTGCGGCCGATGGACTTCCTGGCGGGCAAGATCCTCGGCAACGTCATCTTCGGCTTCCTGGCCACCACCGTCATGGTGATCATCGCCGGTGCCGCCCTGGCCTTCTCCGGCCTGCTGGAGGGCCTGGAATTCGACTGGGGCATCCTCGCGGTCCTGCTCGTCGGCTTCCTGCTGGGCATGATCTTCTTCGGCAGCCTCTATGCCGCGGCGGGTGCGATGGTGCAGCGCACGGAGGACCTGCAGTCCACGCAGATGCCGATCCTCCTCCTGCTGATCGCCACCATCTATTCCGCCACCTTCGGTTTCAACGCGCTCGACTCCACCTGGATGGAGGTCCTGGCCTGGGTCCCGCCGATGTCTGTGGCGGTGGCCCCGCTGCAGTACGCGGCCGGCAACTTCGGCCTCGGCCAGCTCGCCCTGTCCTACGGGATCCTGGCGCTGACCAACCTGCTGGCGATCTGGCTGGTGGCGCGCATCTACCGGGCGGCCATCCTCAACAACGGCCGCCGCATGACCTGGCGCCAGGCACTGACTGCCCGGTAGGGACTTGACTGACCTGCCATAATGGAATGCTGCACACCCGTCAGTAAGGAGCATTCCATGGCATTCGGGGACGGCCCCCTGATCGTCCAGTCGGACAAGACCGTTCTGCTGGAGATCGACCACGCACAGGCGGATGAGGCGCGCGCCGGGCTCGCGCCCTTCGCCGAGCTCGAGCGCGCCCCGGAACACGTCCACACCTACCGCATCACCCCGCTGGCGCTGTGGAACGCACGTGCCGCGGGTCACGATGCGGAGGAGGTCGTCGACGTCCTGGAGCGTTACTCCCGTTTCCCGGTACCGCAGCCCCTGCTCGTCGATGTCGCTGAGACGATGTCCCGCTACGGTCGTGTCCGTCTGCACAAGCACCCGGCCCACGGGCTCATCCTCGAGTCCGCCGAACCGGCGATCCTGGCTGAGCTGCAGCGGCACAAGAAGATCCGGCCCATGCTCGGTGAACCAGTCGACGCGGAGAACATCCCCGTCCACCCCTCCGAGCGGGGCCGTCTCAAGCAGGAACTGCTCAAGGTCGGCTGGCCGGCGGAGGACCTGGCCGGTTACGTGGACGGCGAGTCCCACCCCATCGCCCTGTCCACGGAGAACGAGAACTGGGAACTGCGCGACTACCAGCGCTACGCCGCCGACTCCTTCTGGGAGGGCGGCTCCGGCGTGGTGGTCCTGCCGTGTGGGGCGGGTAAGACGATGGTCGGTGCGGCCTCCATGGCCCGCGCCCAGGCCACCACCCTGATCCTGGTGACCAACACCGTCGCCGGCCGGCAGTGGCGCGATGAACTGCTGCGCCGCACCACGCTCACCGCCGAGGAGATCGGCGAGTACTCCGGTGAGAAGAAGGAGATCCGCCCCGTCACCATCGCCACCTATCAGGTGGTCACCCGGAGGACGAAGGGTGAGTACCGCGCGCTGGAGCTCTTCGACTCCCGCGACTGGGGGCTGATCATCTACGACGAGGTCCACCTCCTGCCCGCCCCGGTCTTCCGCATGACCTCCGACCTGCAGTCGCGTCGCCGCCTGGGGTTGACGGCCACGCTGGTGCGTGAGGACGGCCGCGAGGGCGACGTCTTCTCCCTCATCGGGCCGAAGCGGTACGACGCCCCGTGGCGCGACATTGAGGCCATGGGTTTCATCGCCTCCGCCGAGTGCGTGGAGGTGCGCACCACCATGACCGATTCCGAGCGGATGGTCTACGCCACCGCGGAGACCGCCGACCGCTACCGCCTGGCGGCGAGCGCACAGGGCAAGATGCGCGTCGTCGACAAGCTCCTGGAACGCCACCGCGGTCAGCCCACGCTGATCATCGGCGCCTACCTCGACCAGCTGGAGGAACTCGCCGCGCGTTTCGGTGCCCCCGTCATCGAAGGCCGCACCCCCAACAAGAAGCGCGAGGAACTCTTCGGGCGATTCCGTCGCGGGGAGATCAACGTCCTCATCGTGAGCAAGGTCGCGAACTTCTCCATCGACCTGCCGGAGGCCGCCGTGGCGATCCAGGTCTCCGGCACCTTCGGCTCCCGTCAGGAGGAGGCCCAGCGCCTCGGCCGGCTGCTGCGCCCCAAGGCCGACGGTGGCGAAGCCCACTTCTACTCGGTGGTCTCCCGGGACACCCTGGATGCGGAGTACGCGGCCCATCGCCAGCGTTTCCTCGCCGAGCAGGGTTATGCCTACCGCATCGTCGATGCGGAGGACCTGGACCAGCTTGGTTAGGCTGTCACCCATGAAGGTTTTCAGGTTCGAGGTGGACGAGGCGTTCGCGAAGAAGAACAACGAGATGCTCCGGGACACCCGACGGCTGCAGCTGTCAGCGATCGTCTTCGGTGTCATCCTCCTCGCCCTGGCGGTGGTTCTCTTCGCCTGGCTGGGAGCAGGTGAGGTGTGGGGACTGGTCGGCGGTATCATCTCGCTGACCTTCGGCCTGCTCTGCTTCTTCCTTGCCGTGGCGGTGCCCCGCAAGGTCGGCAAACCACAGGAGCTCTACGACGCCTACCCCCTGGCCCCGGCCGTGGTCGCCGAGGTCAACGAGCGTGACTACGTGCTCATGGCGCTGGTGAACACCAACGTCGACCCGCTGCTCCCGCCGCGCTGGGGTGCCGCACTGCGCACCGTCTCCCGCATCAACGGCATCAAGGAGCCGAAGCTGGGCACCCGGGTCCCCGTCGCCGCGGTCCAGGGCCGGCGCAGCGTGCGTGACCAGGAGCACTGGGATGAGATCTCCCCCATGCCCATCGCCTGGGGCACCCCGGACCAGGACGTGGTCAACACCGCCCGCCGGTCCATCCCGGAGGACCAGTGGACGCGTCTGGACAAGGCCCGCAAACGCCTCGACGAGGTCAAGGCCACCCGCTACAACCTCCTGGCGCTGTGACCGTCGCCCGGCTCCGCCAGTTCGGCGAGACGGTCTTCGCCACGATGAGCGCGAAGGCCGCAGAATTCGATGCCGTCAACCTCGGTCAGGGTTTCCCCGATTCCGACGGCCCACCCCGCATGCTGGAGATCGCGTGCGAGCAGATCCGCGGCGGCAACAACCAGTACGGCCCGGCCCGGGGCATGGCGGTGCTCCGCGAGGCGGTGGCCGCCCAACGCGCCCGCGACCATCAGGTCAGCTACGACCCGGAGACGGAGGTGCTGGTCACCGTCGGCGCCACGGAGGCGATCTCGGCGACGGTCCTCGGCCTGGTGGAGCCCGGTTCAGAGGTCATCGTCCTGGAGCCGTACTACGACGCCTACGCCGCCGCCATCGCCCTGGCCGGGGCGCAGCGGGTGGCGGTGCCGCTCGTCGCCGACGGGGCCGGCTGGACGGTGGATGTCGACGCGGTACGCGCCGCAGTCACCGGGAGGACCGCGATGATCATCGTCAACTCCCCGCACAACCCGACCGGTTCCGTCTTCTCCCGCGAGGTGCTCACGGAACTCGCCGCCGTCTGTGTGGAACGTGACCTGCTGGTGCTGGCCGATGAGGTCTACGAGAATCTGCTCTTCGACGGGGTCACCCACACCGCCCTGGCCTCCCTGCCCGGCATGTTCGGACGCACCGTCACCGTCTCCTCCGCCGCGAAGACGTGGAACGTCACCGGCTGGAAGACCGGTTGGGCGCTCGCTCCCGCCCCGCTTCTCGACGCCGTCCTCAAGGCCAAGCAGTTCATGTCCTTCGTCGGCGCCACGCCCTTCCAGCCCGCCGTCGCCCATGCCCTCAACGAGGAGTCCGCGTGGCTGAACGACATGGTGGCCGAACTCGCCGGGGGCCGTGACCTGCTGGTCGCCGGCCTGCGCTCCGCGGGGCTGGAGGTCCACGACAGTCACGGCACCTATTTCGTGGTGGCCGACATCGCCCCGCTCGGGGCGACCGACGGTGTCGCCTTCTGCCTCGACCTGCCCGAACGCATCGGTGTCGCCGCCATCCCCGCCCAGGTCTTCTGTGATGATCCCGGGCCCTGGCGCACGAAGGTGCGCTTCGCCTTCGGTAAACGCCACGGGACCCTGCGGCTGGCCGTGGACCGGCTGCAGCAGCTCTAGTCCACCGCCTCCAGCGGGTTGGTGGCCGCTGCCTGCCGCGCCGGCCAGACAGCGGCCAGCACACCGACCACGATCGCGGCGACCAGCACCACTGCCATCTGGTCCCAGGGGATCGCCCAGCGGGTGATCCCCTGGTCGGCGAGTGCGCGGACGAAGCACCAGCCCAGCCACACGCCGAGAATGATGCCGGCGGTCGCGCCCAGGCCCGCGATGTGGATCGACTCGATGGTGACCATCCGCCGGATCTGGCTGCGCTGCATACCCACCGCCCGCAGCATGCCGAATTCACGGCGGCGCTCCATGATCGACAGTGCCAGCGTGTTGATGATCCCCAGTACCGCAATGATCACACTCAACGCCAGCAACGCATAGACCAGGGCGAGCAGCTGGTCGATCTGCTCGGCGCTGGCCAGGCGGTACTCCTCCTTCGTCAGCACCTGCAGCACCCCGTAGGGGTCAGTGGTGCTGAGGACCTGCTCGTGCACCTCTGCTTCGTCGGCGCCGTCGGTGAATGTGACGAAGAGGTCCTGCATGATCCACGAACTGCGGTCGGGCAGGATCTGCTCCGCGGCAGCCTCCGTGACAGCGACGGGGGTGTAGGCGGACGAGTCCGCCCAGATCACCCGGACAGGCACCTCCAGGGATGCCACCGACACCGGGGATGCGATCTCGACGAGGTCACCGACGGACAGGCCGAGCTCCCGCGCCACCGTCTCACTGAGCCCCGCCCCAGGTGCCGTGGTGAGATCTGCGAAGTCTCCCCCGAGGATCTCCAGGTGCAGTGCGAGAGTGGGATCCACGGTGAGGACATTGCTCACCGCGCCCGCCGCACTGGCGGTCCCGGTTCTGCCGGCGACGCTGAGGGGTGCCCACAGGCTGGGCACCACAGCGTCGACCTCGTCGATGGCGCTGATCTCGTCGGCGACCTGCCCCGGGATGCCCTGAGTGGAGAGAAGGCCCGCCGAGACCACGGTCTGGGCACGCATCTCCTCGTCGATGGAACCGTAGACGGAGAGCTTCATCGACGCCCCGAGGATGCCCACGGCGGAGACAAGCGCCACCCCGAGAGTGAGAGCAAAGGCTGTGGCGGCGGTACGCCGCGGATTCCGGGCCAGGCTCGTGCGTGCCAGCAGGGGCACCACCGACCGGAACGGTGAGCGCGCGGAAAATATCACACGCGCCAGTCCCGCCTGGAGAAGCAGCGCACCCAGAATGAGCGTCAGGGCACCGATGCCGGTCAGCACCGCCCGGGTGGTGGTGGACCAGTCCGTCATGAAGGCGGCCGTCACGGTCACGGCCACACCGGCCACCGCCAGGACCCCGCCCAGGATGCTGCGCGCCCCCACCGGCTGGGTGCTCGACTGCTCCCCCGAACGCATGGCCTGCACGGGCCGGATCCCGCCGGCACGGCGCGCGGGCACCCAGGCGCTCAGCAGGGTGACCACGATGCCGACGCCCAGGGGCGCCAGGATGCTGGCTGCGTCGAGTCCCAGACCGGAATCCGGGAAGCCGAGCCCGAAGGCCTCCATGGCGGTGACGATGAGACGCACCAGACCGATGCCCACCCCGATGCCCAGGACGGACCCGAGGACACCGATGAAAGCTGCCTCCACCAGCACGGAGCTGGTCAACTGGGGACGGGACATGCCGATGGCACGCAGGAGGGCGAACTCCCTCGTCCGCTGCGCCACGATCATGGAGAACGTGTTCGAGATGATGAACGTCCCCACCAGCAGGGCGATGAGCCCGAAGGCGACGAGGATGTAGGTGAAGAAGGCCAGCAACGAGGAGATCTGCTCGGAGTCCTGCGCGGACGCCTCCTCGGAGGTGAGGATGTCGAAGCCGGGGTAGCGGGCAGCCAGGGCATCGCGGCTGATCTCCCCGCGGACGAGGATCCGGTCAGTGGACACCCCGTCCGTGAACTCCGTGCGGTACAGTTCCTCCGCAATCTGGACGCCCGCCCACCCGCCGGTGGAGGTGGGGAGCTCCGTCAGTCCGACGATCTCGAAGTCAGTCCGTTTCGAGGTGTCGATGACCGTGATGGTGTCCCCCAGGCTGATGTCGGCCCGCTCCGCCGCAGCGGTGTTCACCACTGCCTCAGTGGGCCCCTCAGGTGTCCGTCCCTCCACGACCGTGACACCTCCCGTCATGGCAGGCTCCTGCGGCGTGAAAGGCAGGAGCCAGGAGCCCGCACCACCGGACTGATAGGGGGCACCGTCCGGACCGATGATCACGACCGGCTGGATATTGGTGGTCTCCACCTTCTCCACCCCCGGCAGGGCCTCGATCTCCTCTCCCATGGCGCGGGTGAGCCGATGATCGGGTGTGGAGTTGAGTACGACGTCTGAGCCTTCGTAGCTGGCCGCGGTAATGTCGTCGAAGGCCTTCGACAGCGAGGCGGTGAGGATGAATCCCCCGGACACGAAACTTGTACCCAGCACCACGGCCAGGACCGTCATGATCAGTCGCAGTCGGTGGGCGGCGATGCTGCGTAGGGAGATCTTCTGCAGGATAGGCAGTGAAGTCATCCCCGTACTCCCCGTGACCTGTCAGGACGGGGGGTAGGACAGAGTCGGTCCATGGTCGTATTCATTTCCTCACGCAGATGTCGGTGACGAGTCCTCTCGTCTATCCTGTTATTCTTCCCGTTCCAACCGTCAAGATCCATCCGAAATGTTGTGAATCCTGTCCGAATTTGTGGTATCCGTCGTGTTTGTGGAACGAGAAAACCCCGGTGATGTGATCCGCCCGTTTTTCACAGGGGAACCACACCACCGGGGTGTTCGTTGGTATTCAGTTGTTTTTTGTTTTAGCGTCGGCGGTAACCTACTCTCCCACACCCTCCCGGGTGC
>NZ_JANWTC010000011.1 GCF_024919295.1 Corynebacterium lemuris
ATCACCTGAAAAGCACGAGCGTTGCAACGACCCTCAGAATCCGCCTCCGGCAGGGAAACGGGGGACGCCCCGCTCACGGTGGGTGAGTCGGGGCGTCGATGTTTCACGTGAAACCCGGGATGTTTCCCGGGAACGTGGGGGTATTACTTGGCTGCGGCGTAACGCTGTGCGACGTCGTCCCAGTTGAAGACGTTCCACACGGCCTTGACGTAATCGGCCTTGACGTTCTTGTACTGCAGGTAGAAGGCGTGCTCCCACATGTCCAGCATCAGCAGCGGGGTCAGGTTGATGGAGATGTTGCCCTGCTGGTCGGTCAGCTGCTCGATGACGAGGCGGCCGGCGATGTGGTCGTAGCCGAGCACAGCCCAGCCGGAACCCTGCAGGCCGAGAGCGGCTGCGTTGAAGTGGGCCTGGAACTTCTCGAAGGAGCCGAAGTCGCGGTCGATGGCCTCAGCCAGCTCGCCGGTCGGGGTGCCACCACCGTTGGGGGAGAGGTTCTTCCAGAAGATGGAGTGGTTGGTGTGGCCACCGAGGTTGAAGGCCAGGTTCTTGGACAGTGCGCGGACGCGGTCCGGGTTGGCCTCGCCGTTGCGCTCTGCCTCCAGTGCCTCCAGGGCGGCGTTGGCGCCGCCGACGTAGGTGGCGTGGTGCTTGGAGTGGTGCAGCTCCATGATCTCGGCGGAGATGTGGGGCTCGAGAGCGTCGTAGGCGTAGTCGAGCTCGGGAAGTTCGTAAACTGCCATGTTGTTTCAGTTTCCTTTCGTTTAAACAGGGGCGTTCCCGACTGTACCGCCGGAAACCGCCCACTGACCATGATAAGCGAAAGAATCATTTCCGCAACGATAATGTTGCCGAAATGGATCGGTGCAGGTGGCGGCCCCCGCGAAAGCGGGCGTACAGTGGGATCCATGTCCTGGATGTTTGTCCGCACCCCTGAACTCGTACCCGCCGACAAGGCCCTGCCCGGCCGGGACACCCCGGTCCTGGCCCATCCCCGTCCGCACGCTGTGCTGGGCACCCCGATCACCGGTCCCTGGCAGGAGGGGCAGCGTTCCCTCCTCGTCGGCATCGGCTGCTTCTGGGGTGTGGAGAAGATCTACTGGGAGATGCCGGGCGTGGAGGGGACCTCCGTCGGTTATGCCGGCGGCACCACCCCCAACCCCACCTACCGCGAGGTCTGCGGCGGCGGCACCAACCACGCCGAGGTCGTCGAGGTGGTCTACGACCCGGAGAAGCTCACCCTGCAGCAGCTGGTGGCCACCGCCCTGGAGAACCATGACCCGACCCAGGTCATGCGGCAGGGCAATGACGTGGGTACGCAGTACCGCTCCGCCTTCTACACCACCGGCCCTGACGCGGCGGCGGAACGCGATGAGGTCCAGTCGATCGTCGACTCCTACGCCGCCCAGCTCAAGCAGCACGGCTTCGGTGAGGTGACCACGGAGGTGCGCACCCTCGCGGAGACCGATTCGGGCGCCTACTATCTGGCCGAGGACGAGCACCAGCAGTACCTGCACAAGGTGCCCCACGGCTACTGCCCCCACCACTCCACCGGGGTGGCCTGCCGCCTGCCGGAACAGTCGTAGCGGCCGCCTCATCCCCAGACGATCTCGTCGAGGGAGCCGATGCTCCCCGCTGAATCCCCTCCGCGATCCAGGTGGATGGCGGTCATGCCCACCTGCCGCGCCCCCGCCACGTCATTGAGCCAGGAATCGCCGATCATGACGGCCTCCTCCGCCGTCACGCCGAGCCTCTCCAGTGTCCCGAGGTAGGCCTCCGGCTGCGGTTTCGGCGCGCCGATCTCCACGGTCGCGCACATGACCATCCCCTCGCGCCACAGGCCGGTGCTCTCCATCTTCGCCTGCTGCATGACCTGCGCCCCGTTGGTGAGGATCCCCACCTTCAGCCCGGCCGCCAGTGCGTTGTCGAGGGAGGGGGCTGCGTCGGGGAAGGCCCGCCAGTTCTCCCGGTAGACCGCGAGGTAGAACTCGTAGAGCTCGAGGGCCTCGGCCTCGCCCAGTTCAGGGCGGCCGAGGAATTCCCGGCAGCGTCCGATCCGCTGGCCCAGGTGGCTGATCCGGCCGTTCTCGAAGCGGCTGAACCAGCGCTGCTCAATGTCCGACCACCGCTCCCACTGGCCGCCGGACATGCCGAGTTCGCGGCACCAGGCGTCGACACCGGCGCGGGCGGCGTGGTCGTGGTCGACGAGGGTGCCGTCCAGGTCGTAGAGGACGGCGGCGGTCGTGGCGGGCAGTTGCATGCATCACAGGGTAGGTGACGTGGCAGTGACATTAGTTAAAGCGGTGTGAATTCTCGGTTGCCCGGTTTGCGGACCCGCAGGTCAGCCGGGACAATGAGGGCCGTGAGCAGCACAGGGCACCACCGTACCGGCCCCCGGATCACGCGACGGGGGCTTCTCCAGGGCTCCCTGATCGCCGGTGCCGCGGCAGCCGCACCGAGTTCCCTGACCCGCGTCCGCGCCTCCGATATCCAGGCCTACGCTGATGTGGATCTCAATTCCCTGCACGCCCCCCTTCCTTATGCTGACCCGGAGTACCACGCGTTCATGCACGGGGTGGCCTCCGGTGATCCGCTGCCGAATTCCGTGATCCTGTGGACGCGGGTGACCCCGACCCCGGAGTCGGTCCCCGGTTCCGGGGTCGGCCCTGATGTGCTGCTGCGCTGGGAGGTCTCCGAGGATCCGGAGTTCTCCGTCCTGACGCGCGCCGGCACGGTCACCGCCACCGCCGCGCAGGACCACACCGTCCACGTCGACCCCTTCGGCCTGCGCCCGGGCACGGTGTACCACTACCGTTTCACCGCCCTCGACGGCGAGCAGGCGGGGAGGATGTCCCGCACGGGGCGGACTCGGACGGCGCCGGCGGATGACGCGGACGTCGAGAAGCTCAGCCTCGCGGTGTGCTCCTGCGCGAACTTCGAGGCCGGCTACTTCTCCGCCTACTCCGACATCGCCCGCCGGGCGCATGCCGGGGAGATCGACATCGTCGTGCACATGGGCGACTACCTCTACGAATTCGCCTCCGGGGACTACGCCGGGAAATACGGCGTGGTCCGCCCGCACGTGCCCACCTGGGAGATCCGCACCCTGGCGGACTACCGCTCGCGCTACGGCCACTACCGCCGCGACGTCGAGCTGCAGGCCGCCCACGCTGCCGCACCCTGGGTGGTGACCTGGGACGACCACGAGATCGCCGACAACGCCTGGGAGGGCGGCGCCCAGGGCCATGATCCCTTCCACGGGGACTGGGACACGCGCCGGGACTCGGCGATGCAGGCCTATCTCGAGTGGCTCCCGGTCCGCGGCGACGCCCCCTCCCGGGGTGGGCGCATCTACCGGACGCTGCGCTTCGGGCGGCTCGCAGAGATCCACATGCTCGACCTGCGTTCCTACCGCAGCGCGCCGGGGGTGCTGCATCCGGTGCAGCGCAACGCCGTCGACCGCACGATCATGGGCTCCGAGCAGTTCACCTGGTTGGCCAACCGCCTGACCACGGCCGATACGAGGTGGAACCTCATCGGCACCTCCGTCATGATGGCCCCGCTCAACCTCATCCACGTCGACCAGGCTGTGCGTTCCCAGCTGGCGGGCATGGTGGGGCTCGATGTCGCGGGCACCCCGGTCAACGTCGACCAGTGGGACGGTTATGCCGCAGACCGCCAGCGCCTGCTCGATGAACTCGCCCGGGAGCACGGCCACGGCCGCAACGTCTTCCTCACCGGTGACATCCACTCCGAGTGGGCCAGCCACATCCACCACGGCGACCGGGTCATCGCGGCGGAGCTGGTGTGTTCGTCCATCACAGCCAACAACGTCGACGAGATCCTCGGCCTCGCGGAGGACAGCCCCGTCTCACAGAGCGCGGAGCGTCACGTGCTGGCCCACAACCCGCACATCCGGCACGTGGACCTGGATGCGCACGGTTACGCCACCCTCACTGTCCACCCGACGCACGTGGACATGTCCTGGCAGCGCGTCCGCGACGTCACCGTCGCCGGTTCCCCGGTGGTGCCGGGCCCGGGCGTGCGTTACGACGGCGCGCTGATCACCGCTTGATCGAATCGCGCCGGATGAACTCCCCGGCGCGCAGGGCCAGCCGCCGGTCCATCCGCACCGCGGCGTGCCCGCCGAGCACCGCGTCCCAGTACCAGAGCATCTCCTCGTGGTAGTTGTGCCCGTGGCCGCCGGGCACCAGCAGTGAGGTCAGCTGGTCCAGGCCGATCTGCCAGCCGGTGATGAAGGGTATCCAGCGCATCCCCTGGAACACGTCCAGGCGCTGCGGGCGGGGGGCCGGTACCCCGCGGGAGCCGGGTTCGGTGAGCCAGACGGGGCGGCGCCAGAACAGCTCCTGGTCCCACCACACGATGGGGTCGGAGGGGTGCTGGGCGACCACGACGCGGGGATAGTCCCAGTCATGGGCGTAGGGCATGCCGCTGAAGTCCTGGCGCAGGTGCTCGGGGTGGGAGACGAAACGCACGTGCCGGCCGCCGCCGACGACCGGCAGGCGGGCCGGGGTGCCGGCATCGCGTGCGTCGGTGAGGCCGCGCAGCATGCGGGTGAAGCGGGGTGCGCCGGAGAAGACGGCACCGTCGGTGCGTTCGAGGAGGTCCTCCAGACCGTCGAAGGAGGTGGCGATGCCGTAGGCGCCGAGCGATTCCCCCGCGACGTAGAACTTCGGTCTGTTCTCCGGGTCCATCTGTTCCAGGCGGCGGAGGATTGCCTCGATGAGGATGCGGGAGGCGCGCACCGGGGTGTCGTGGTCCACCAGGTAGGACAGGGCGGAGGGGAGGAAGGAGTACTGCATGGCCATGGTGGCGCAGTTCCCGCCGGTGAGGAATTCCACGGTGTCCACGGACCAGTCGGTGATCCAGCCGGAACCCGCGGAGGTCTGCAGCACCAGGGTGTTGCGGTGGAAGGCGCCGGTGCGGTCCATTTCCGCGAGGACGAGCCGGGCGGCGGATTTCAGAGAACGCCCCGGCACCAGGCCGATGAAGATCCGGATCGGTTCCCGGGTCTGCGCCAGGCCGGTGACCTCGGCGATGTCCTTCGCCCGCGGGCCGAGGGAGAGCACGGCCCGGCCCTGGGAGCCGACGGCCGACCACCGTTCCAGGGACCAGGGGGAACCGGAGCGTTCCGGTTCCCACGGCATGCTCGTGCCGGGGAAGACGGACTGGTTGAGCTGTTCGGCCCGCCGGGACATGTCCGCCAGGAGCCGGCGCATGAGCACCTTGTCGCTCAGCACCAGCGCCAGCCAGGTCAGACCTCCGGCTGCCAGTGACCATGCCACCCCCAGCGGCATCCAGCGGGAGAGCCGGCGGCCGAGCTCGTCGACGGAGACCTGGGCGGCGTCCCCGAGCAGCAGCAGGATCCCGTAGCCGGCGGTGCCGACCACCCCGCCGACGAGGGCGTGCCGGCCGCCGCGCACGTGCTCCAGGTGGACCAGGCGGGCCTGCTGGCGCTGCCGCCGCAGACTCATGAACACCGCCGCGGAAGTCACCAGCGCCACCGCCGTGTGGCCGGTCTCCAGCCAGAAGTGGCGGACCCGGGCGGGTGGGCGCAGGCCGTGCCGGCGCAGCCACCGGTTCAACGCCCAGGACACCCCCGTGCCCACCACATGGCCCGCCCCCTGGCAGATGGCGACGTTCGCCGCCGTCACCCACCAGGGACGCGGCAGCAGGGAGGGGGAGATCGCCCACCACGTGGCCAGCTCCGCGCCGAGGATCCCGGCGCCGAGGTCCGCCGGGAGGCGGCGGCGCCGCGTCATCCGGAAACCGGGTGTGAGGTCGGCGGTGACCTCCAGGGCGAAGGCCGCCCCCCTGAGTGCGCGCACCGCCACTGGCGCGGCGGCGGCCAGAATCCGGCGGTGCAGGCGGCGGGGAACCCTCATGTGGGCGATTCTGGCAGAGCGGCCGGGGCTTCGCAGGGTTTGCTGCGCAGACCGCCGGATCAGGCGATAATGGTGGCTGTCCCCCTCCCCGAGCCACCGGAGAACCCCATGCGAACAGCAGTAGGCAACAAGATCGTGCTCATCGGCGCCGGGGACGT
The DNA here is from genome assembly GCF_024919295.1 of Corynebacterium lemuris. Taxonomy (GTDB): domain Bacteria; phylum Actinomycetota; class Actinomycetes; order Mycobacteriales; family Mycobacteriaceae; genus Corynebacterium; species Corynebacterium lemuris. The sequence continues at coordinate 6,065 of NZ_JANWTC010000011.1, forward strand.
GGGTGTGGCCTACGCGTACGCGCTGGTCAACCAGGGCACAGTCGATCACCTGGCCATCATCGACATCGACGCCAAGAAGCTCCGCGGCAACGTCATGGACCTCAACCACGGTGTGGTGTGGTCCAGCTCCACCACGCGCGTCACCGAAGGCACCTATGCGGACTGCCGGGACGCGGCGGTCGTGGTCATCTGCGCAGGCGCGGCCCAGAAACCCGGTGAGACCCGCCTGCAGCTGGTGGACAAGAACATGAAGATCATGAAGTCTATCGTCGATGAGGTCATGGGACACGGTTTCGACGGCATCTTCCTCGTCGCCACGAACCCGGTTGACATCCTCACCTACGGCGTGTGGCGTTATTCCGGCCTGGACCATCACCGGGTCATCGGCTCCGGCACCATCCTGGACTCCGCCCGTTACCGGTTCATGCTCGGGGAGCTGTCCCGGACCTCACCGACGTCGATCCATGCCTACATCATCGGCGAACACGGTGACACCGAACTGCCGGTCATCTCCTCCGCCACCATCGCGGGCGTCTCCCTGGCGTCCCGGGTGGAGCAGGAGGAGGGCTTCGAGGAACGCATCGGGGAGATCTTCGAGGAGACCCGCGACGCCGCCTACGAGATCATCGACGCCAAAGGGTCCACCTCCTACGGCATCGGCATGGGGCTGGCGCGCATCACCAGGGCGATCATCCAGAACCAGGACGTCGCCCTGCCCGTCTCCGCCCACCTGGACGGCGAATACGGCGAGAAGGACCTGTACATCGGTACCCCGGCGATCATCAACCGCGCGGGCATCGCCCGCGTGGTGGAGCTGCGCCTCAATGACCATGAGAAGGAACGGTTCGCGCATTCAGCCGCCACGCTGCGCGCCGTCAAGGAGGAGTTCTTCCCGCCCACCTCACCCGGGTCCTGAGGGGCCCGACCCCCGTCCGGGATGCCGGGCCGCCCGATCATGGGCACAATGGGAAGGAATTATCCAACCAACCCAAGCGTGCGGAGGCCGACCGTGGACATCAGGTTGCATGAGCTGATCACCGAGGTTGACAACCTCATCCAGGCGCTCGAGACAGTGGAGCGGCGCCAGGCCGACGCGATCTCCGCGGCCGCGGACAACCACCGCAGCGGGGCAGCCAACCTCGTCCACTACGCCGAACTGCGCCAGCATGATGTCCGTGCGGTGCAGGGCGGCCTCGCCTCCATCGGCGCCACCCGTCTGTCCACCGCCGAGCCGGCCGTCCTGGCCCGGCTGCAGGCGGCCCGCAACGTGCTCTCCGCCTACGCGGGTGAGGAGCTGAAGTACACCGGCGGCCAGGTCCGCAACGCCTTCGCCCTGGCCGATGACATCCTCGAGGACCACGCGACCATCCTCTTCGGCGAATCCTCCGAGGAGACCCACTCCCGCATCATGGTCACCCTCCCCACGGAGGCCGGCGAGGACCTCGGGATGGTGCGCGACTTCGCCCGGGCCGGCATGGAACTGGCCCGGATCAACTGCGCCCACGACGGCCCGCAGGTGTGGGAACGCATGATCGCCAACGTCCGCACCGCCGCCCGCGAACTCGACCGGGAGATCAAGGTGGCCATGGACCTGGCCGGCCCGAAGGTGCGTACCGGACAGATCGCACCGGGCCCGGCGGTCGGGCGTGCCCGTGTCACCCGGACCTCGACCGGCCGGGTGCTCACCCCCGCCAAGATCTGGCTCACCCCCGCTGACCTGGATGAGGAGCACACCCCGCCGGTACCCACCGGCCTGCCGGGGCGCCCCACCCTGCCGCTGCGGGTGGACCGGGCCTGGCTGGAGAAACTCACCGTCGACTCCGAGATCACGCTGCACGACAACCGGGACGCCAAGCGCCGCTTCACCGTCACCCGCATCCGGGACGAGGGGGTGCTCGCGGAGGGGCAGCGCAACGCCTACATCGCCAACACCACCTTCCTGGAGCATGACTGGGAACGGACCCGGGTCTCCGGGGTGCCACCCACGGAGCAGCGTCTGCGGCTCTACGCCGGTGACCGGCTCATCCTCACCGACGACCAGACCCCCGCGGAACCGACCCCGGGCCGGGTCCCGCGCATCGGCTGCACCCTGCCGGAGGCGGTGGCGGCCATCGAGGTCGGACAGCGCGTGCTCTTCGATGACGGGGCGATCGCCGCACGCGCCGTCGATAAGCAGCGCAGCGACGACGGGCACACGGAGATCTGGCTGGAGATCACCCGGGCACGGCCCGAGGGCACGAAGCTGGCCGCCTACAAGGGCATCAACCTGCCGGAGACCGTCCTGCCGCTGCCCAGCCTGACGGCGGAGGACATCGAGGCCTTCCGTTTCGTGGCCGCCCACGGTGACATCGCCAACGTCTCCTTCATCCGCGACGCCGCCGACGTGGCCTTCCTCCTCGAGACCCTGGAACAGATCGCCCAGGAATCACCCGACCCGCAGCAGGTCCGCAACCTGGGGCTCGTGCTCAAGATCGAGACGATCCCGGCCTATGAGAACCTGCGCGACGTCCTGCTGGAGGGCATGCGCCACCCGAACCTCGGCGTCATGATCGCCCGCGGCGACCTGGCCGTGGAACTCGGCTTCGACCGCATGGCAGAGGTCCCGCGCCTGATCTTACAGATGGCGGAGGCCGCGCACGTGCCCGTCGTCATGGCCACCCAGGTGCTGGAGAACCTGGCCAAATCGGGGCTGCCCTCCCGCGCGGAGATCACCGACGCCGGCTACGCCCTGCGTGCGGAGGCGGTCATGCTCAACAAGGGCCCGCACATCACCGACGCGATCCGCATCCTCCACACCCTGTCCACGAAGCTGGGCCGCTCCCAGCGCAAGAACCGTCAGCTGCTGCGCCGCGTCGGCAGCTGGGTCGATGACGATGAGTGACGGGGGAGGATCCCGGTGAAGATCATCGCCCACCGTGGCTACTCCGCGAAGTACCCGGAACTGACCCGCCTCGCCTTCGAGAAGGCCCTCGAGCTGCCCATCCACGGCGTGGAATGCGATGTCCGCCTCACCCTCGACGGCGAACTCGTGGTCATCCACGACCCTGTCATTGACCGGGTCTCCGATGGCCGGGGACGGGTCTCCAACGCCACCCTCGCCCGCCTGCGCGACCTCAACTTCGGCACCGCCGACCACCCGCAGCAGGTGCTCACCCTCCCGGAGCTGCTGGAGATGATGCAGGACCACCCGGACAAACACCTCTACATCGAGACCAAACACCCCGTGCGCTACGGCCGGATGATCGAGGAACAGGTCGTGCGCTGTCTGCGGCACGCCGCGCTTCTCGACGACCCCCGCATGCACTTCATCTCCTTCTCACCCGCCGCCATCATCCGCATGCGCCACATCGCGCCGGGCCTCGACCGCATCCATCTGCGCCGCAAGATCGAGCGCCGGCTCAACCCGCTGGATGTCCACCCGGGACAACCCACCGGGCTGGGGGTCTCCCTGTGGCGGGCCAAGCTGCGCCCCAGCCTCATCGGGCGCATGGGCCTGCCCACCTACATGTGGACGGTCAACGATCCCGAGGACATGCTCTGGGCCAGGGAGCGGGGCGTGGACCTGCTGGCCACCGACGAACCCGAACTCGCCCTCCGTACCCTCGGGAACTGAAGGCGGGCGGGTATCTTTGACCCATGGCCAAGAAGAACAAGAAGAACGAGAACCTGCCCGAGGGCATGAGCCGCCGCCAGGCGAAGCTCGCCGCCCGCGCCGCTGAACGAGCCGCCCTGGAGAAGGACGCCCGACCCTACGGTGGCATCGGCGGCGAAGCCGACCTCATCGCCCTGCAGGAGTTCGTGCCCTCCGCGACCGCCAAGGTCGCCGTCACCGGCATCGACCGGGACGTCCACATCGCCACCGTCCTGCCCGGCGGTGCCGCGGCGATGATCCGTGAGGAGGACAACGGCGGCGCCGCTTTCGTCGCCCTGCAGACCACCGCCCACAGCCAGAACCCGGGCCGCGACCTCGCTTACGCCCTCAACTGGCTCAAGGACGCCGAGCCGGGCCAGACCCTGGAGTCCGGCGTCGCCGACGGCAGCCAGCCGGCCCTGGGCGAACTCATCGCCGCCGACGCCACGCTCGAGATCACCGAGCACCAGGACTTCAACTGGTGGCTGCCGGAGGGCACCGAGCTCGACGCCGCCACCGCCCAGGCCCTGCAGGCCGCCAACGACTCCGTCGTGGAGTCCCACCGCGTGGACACGGAGATCCCCGGCGCCGTGTGGTGGGTCAACCCCGGTGGCGGCAAGGCCCACATCCGCTGGGTCCGCCCCGAGGACAACGAGGACGCCCTCCTCAACGCCCTGGCGCGTGTCGCCGCCCGCGGCGAGCTCAACCTCGGTGAGAACACCAAATTCGCCGGCGCCTTCCGCACCCACGGCATCATCGTCCCCGTCTTCGACCTCGACCCGGAGGTCGCCTGGGACTCCTACGGCGCCGAGCTCAGCAGGGTCTCTGCGGCCGTCGACGCCGAGGTGTCCAACGACGCCCAGCTCACCGCCGACGAGCGCAAGCAGCTGCAGAACATCAAGTCCCGCCAGGTGACCATCCGGTAGGTTGCTCTGCGACAGCACCCGCAGAATCCCACGTCCCGCCCGGAGCCGACTGGTTTCCGGGCGGGACGTGCGCTTCTCCGATGTACCACCAAGAGAGAAGGAGCCGTAGCGCATGACCCTCCGCCACAGTGTCCGGGGCCTCATCCTCGATCCCGTTGACCATGTCCTCCTGGTCAACCTCAACTGGGTGGGGCTGGGATTCGAGGGCGGGCTGTGGATCACCCCGGGTGGCGGCATCGAGGCCGGGGAGACCCGGGAACAGGCGCTGCGCCGGGAACTGCGTGAGGAAACCGGTTTCCTGCCGGAGGAGATCGGCCCCGAGATCTGGACGAAGACCACCCATGCCCCCTCGGGATCTTGGTCAGGTCAGGTGGACCACGTCCACCTCGTGCGAGCGCCGCGTTTCGATCCCTCCCCCTCCTTCACTGCCACCCAGCTGCAGGAGGAGAACATCCAGGGCCTCCGGTGGTGGTCACCTCAGGAGCTCTCCGGATCTGCAGCGACCTTCGTGCCACGGAAGCTGCCGGAGCTGTTGCGGGAGCTGCTCGACAACGGCATCTCGCAGACGCCGGTGGAGATCACGGGCTACTGAGCGGAGAAGCTGCCGCAGGAACGCCGCCTATTTCATCGACTCCCACAGCGCCTGGGCCCCGGCCTGGTCCCACAACACCACGCTGCCGACGGCATAGTCGGCGAAACCGGCCACCGGCACGGTCTCCGTCTGCACACCGCCACGCATGGCCAGTCCCACCCGGCCGAGGTGCCACACGTGGTCACCCTTGCCCACCGTGAAGGCACCGGCGGTGCTGCTGACCAGCGGGACAAAGCGGAAGGGATTGAGCAGCGTGCCCGCGTTGGTGGACTGATCCACCAGCGCGGCGAAGAACTCCCGCTGACGGTTCACCCGGTCGAGATCCCCCTGCGCGGTGGCGCGGGTACGCACGTAGCCGAGGGCGGTCGGGCCGTCCATCTCCTGGCAACCGGCCTGGACGTCCAGCTGCGCGAGAGGATCGTAGATCGGCTCCGGCGGACACAGCTCCACCCCGCCGACGGCGTCGACAACATTGGCCAGCCCACCCATGCCGATCTCCGCGTAGCGGTCGATGCGCAGGCCCGTGGCCTGCTCCACGGTGGTGGTCAACAGGGGCGGGCCACCGAAGGTGAAGGCGGCGTTGATCTTGTCCTCGCCGTAGCCGGGGATGCTGACATAGGAATCACGCGGCAGGGAAACCAGCCGGGCCTGCCCCGTCAGTGGGATGTGGAGGATCATGATGGTGTCGGTGCGACCCACACCCAGGTCACCGCCTGTGCCGAGCCGGTCGACGTCCTCCTCGCTGAGCCCCTGCCGGGAATCGGAGCCGACCAGCAGCCAGTTGGTGCCGGCGGTGTTGGCCACCCGGTACTCCGGCAGCGCCTCGACGCGGTTGAGCTGGGCATCGGCCCACAGCATCATCGACAGGCTGAGGACCACGACAGTCGCTACTGCCCAACCGAGAGTGCGCAGCGGGCGGAAACCACGACGGCCCGAGCGGCGGCGCCTGCTGCGCGGTGGGGCGGCCGGCCGTGCCGGGGGACGTGCCGCCGGACGTTGCGGAGCGCGTGCCTGGGCGGCCCGGGCCGGCGGTGCCTGGTGGCGACGGGGTGGTTCCTCGCGCCGGGGTGGGATGTACTGCTGCGGCCGCTCAGCGGGGGCTGCTTCACGACGCGGCGTCCGGCGCCGCACCGGCTCCGGCTGGGCTGAGCTGGGGCGGGCTGCCGTGGAACGGCGACGGACGGGTCGGCCATAGCGGTCGACGATGGGTTTACCGTCCCGACCCCGGACGATGTCACCGGCGTCGCGGGGATCGGCGGAGCCACCCGGCGAACGGCCGGGTCGGGGGTCGCGCTGCCGGGGGTCGCGTTCATGCATGTCAATAGACTAGCCAGACTGAGGGTTCAACCCCAGCCGGGAAGCTGTCGCCGGGGACTCCTGCTTCTGTTTCTTCCTGCGGTGCAGGGTCGACCACAGCGCAATGGCGATGATCGCCGCGATGAGTGCCAGATCCAGCTTCATCCACCAGGACAGCTGCGGCCGCCAGCCACCGGCTAACTCGTCCTCGGTGATCGGGGTGGTGTCCCGGACCGCCGTGACCAGCAACCGGTCGGAGTTGATGCCGTACGGGGTACAGGTAATGAGAACGAGCTTGTCCACACCCTCCTCATAGGTCACCGCGTCATAGTCATCAGGCTTGACCACCTCCGAGCCGGTCATCCGGTACCGCAGGGTCTCACCCAGCACGTTGATGTAGACGGGTTGACCCTCCTCCAACTTGCCGAGGTTGTCGAACATGCTGGCATTGACCATCCCGGTATGCGCCGTGATCGCCGAGGTGTTGCCCTCCCCGCCGATGGGCAGGTCACTGCCGTACATGTGACCCGCCCCGCGATAGAGGACGTTGTCGGTGGTCCCGTGGTAGACGGGCAGGTCCACCCCGATATCCGGGATACTGATGCGCGCCATGACCGAACTGCGTTCGGAGGGCAGGAGCTGGGACTTGTAGTCCAGGTACTCCGGGTCCTCTGGATCCTCCGGGCGGTAATGGTGCCCGGCAGTGTCGAGATGGTCGTTGTACCCTTCGGCCCTGCCCCAGAGATCGGCGAACACATCCGGGGAGTCGACCTTGCTGAGCTCCTCCTCGTATTTCCGCGCGATCTCACTGTTCTGGTAGTCGTTCCACAACGTGGACACCATCGGGTACAGCAGGATCACCAGACTGACAATGAGCAGCAGGAGGGAAAGCAGACGGGATTTTCTTCCCGGATCCTGCTTTCTGTCCGCTTTTCTGCGGTCCTCCAGGCTGTGCAGTGCCACTTACTTCCTCCGGCTCCGGACATAGAGGGCCAGTGCTCCCAGCGCTGCGATCAGCCCCAGGGCCAGGACCGACACGAGGGTGGTCACGCCGGTGGCCGGGAGCTGACCGAGGATATTCGAAAGACGCATCGCGCCGTGCTTGTCGGTGGCAGTGGCGGTGATCGTTCGGCCTTCAATGATTGTGGTGGCCTCGGCGGTTACCTCTGAGGTATCCGCTTCGTAGTGGAAAGGCGCCTCAGGGTTGGTGAAACTGACCTCGAAGGAGCAGGTTGCGTCTTCGCCATTTGGACCGAATACGAGCGTGCAGCCGGTGACCTCACCGGTCCCCGGACCTACGGTGATGTCGGCTGGGAGGGTGAACAGGTCATTGACCAGCGAAGGGTCGTAGATCTTGATGGCATCCAGCTCCACGGCACCGATATTCTTGACGGTGTAGCTGATAGCCATGCTGCCTTCCCCGGAGGGGAGAAGAGTGGTTTCCCCGATCCCGTCCAGCAGACCATCGATGTGCTTGTCTACCTCAATTGCCGCGTAGAAATTGGTGATACCGAGATTCTGATTCGGTGTGGGGACAACATCAGGGGTTATGACTGGGCCGGCAGCGAACGTGGTGGTTGCGTACTTGAAAGCACCGTCTGTCTCCTGTGGGTAGAAAGAAGGCAATGAGCTGTTTTCCAGCATCCACCTAACATGCTGCGACTCGGTACCCAGCCTCTCTCGGATCATGACCTGAGCTGGAACCTGAGTTGATGGTTCCGCATTGAGGGCCTCCAGATTGAGGACAGGGACGTCCTTGATGGTGAAGGAACTATCAGTAGGGATAGAGATAGGAGAATTCGTTACGTGGGGGAGCCACGTTTTTCCGCCGTCTAAGGAGTACTCGAAGTTATAGTTTTCTTCCCCTGGTGCCGGACCAGACACCGACTTCGACAGCACAATGTCTCGCCTGTCAATGTCGTAGGCATGGACGATATTCACTTTGTGAGTCTTTTCTCCGGGCGGGACGATGAAAGTGAAGGCGCGGTGCTTCCACTCAGCGCCGATTGTGGTGGTGTCCACATTTACCGGGCCTTCCTCAGCCATACCGATGGGATGCATCGCTGTGGGGCCGTCTGCAGGTGTCTCGCCGGAAACGCGCACGCCGTTAGTCTTATCGACGTCGAGGAAATAGGTATACGGAGTTCGGATACCGGGCTCATGGCCGGTCGGACGCAGGGCCTCATGTGTCTCGTTCAGTTTCGGAGAAATAGCGGTGACAGTGCACTCGGCTCCGGGCGTGATTCGTACCGGCTCGATCCCGCCGACAGCACCTGAAAGAGACAGTTCATCCGCTTCGAGGAAGAAGCCTTCACCAAGGTTGATTCCGTCGTACTGGAGACCCGTCTTATTAAGCACTTCCTGGCGGTTTTCCTCAGTGCCGATCGTACAGAGCAGGTCATAGGCGTAACCGCCGGTATGCAGATTCCGGCCGTCACCGATCTTCGCGACGTCAATATCCATCTTGACCGGAGGCTGCGCCATAACCGATGCAGTAGCCAGTGGAAGGTGAACGAGCTCACCGGAGGTGTTCAGATCACCGACGTTGACCTCCAACGCAGACACCGTGAACACGGTCCCATGTGTCTCTTCCGTTGTGAACTGCCTGTTGATGATGATGTTGGCGAGCGGTTTAAGAACTTCCTCCAAGACTGGGTCCAGAATACCCACAATCTGGGATAGCACGGCATCAGTTGCACTTCCGATTAAAGTGCTGACGACAGAAGTTGGGCCGTTGAAGAGGATTTCCTCAAGAAGTTCTCCGACTCCCCCAGTGAGCGGATTGAGAATAGCGCCCAGAATCTCCACAAGGTAAAGGAGGCCAGTGCCCTCGTACGTGAATCCACCATTGAAGAGCTGGGAAAGGGTACCGCTGATTTCAAGGGAACCAACGCCGCCCAGCAAACCAGAGCTTTTCAGGATGATGCTAACTGAGGTTTCGTAGAGCCCCCCGGTCTGCGATGCACGGTCGCCTAGCAGAAGGCTCTCCAGATGAGCCATCAGACCATTCTTATTGGTATCAGCATCATCAGTCAGCAGGCTCAGGACAGAAGCCGTGATGGCATTGATGTTGTCTGGGGTGAGTAGGTTGGTGTTGGCTTCAAGGCTGTTTAGATTCCCGGTATGCAGCTGCTTCAGATCAACCTTGATCAGACCGTTCTTCAGGTCGATTTTCACTAAGCCGTCTGCGTCGCTCAGCTCGTGGTTCAGCAGGTCCGTCACGATATTGACCGGAACTTTGGCTGTCACTTCGAGGTCGAGATTCACTAGTAGCCCAACAAGCGGAACAGCCCTAATTAAGTTCGTCAGGGTGCGCAGAAGGGAGTTGAACAGGCTGTCCTCGCCCAGTGCATCATTAATCGTGGTGTTGAGGCCATCAAAAAGAGAGGTGATGTCTCCCATCAGAGTGTCAATGAGGGGGACATCGAGAACCAAAATCGCATCTGCGACTTGGTAGCCGTGGCAGACCACTTCGGCGACAGCCGCGTCAGTACCGATATCGGTTGCAGTGAGTGGATGCGCACACGTGACCTCGTAGTTCGAGAAATCGGAGTCGTCCGGGTTTATCGCGACGGCGCTGATAGCACCGAGTTCAAGTGCGGCCGTGTCAATGATGTTTTCGGTGATGACGGTACTGTTACCCAGAGCCAAGAGACTGAGAATATCGATTGATGAGCTCTTCCCCTCGCCCGGTTGAGTCAACTCGAGGCCACCTGAATCACTGACGACGCCGGCGGCACCATGTGCGTGAGCGGCGGAAGGAACGTAGGCGTATTCGCGCAGAGTACCGACGGAAGCATCATTGAGCACGAACTCTAGAAGCCCGCCTTGACCAAGCAAGGGGAGGGAAATCTGTCCTAGGTTGAGGTAAATGAGTTCCAGCGCCTCAACATCAAGTGAGGAGGCTGCCACATTCTTGTCGTTGTCGAGCACCGTTTCCCAGAGCTGATCCACACCCCGCAAATCGGTAGCGCTCAAAGCATCGCCATTCGGTCCGATGGTGAGCCACTGGTTGAGCAGGCGTAGATCCAATAAACCACCGTAGGCATAGGAATAGGTGTTATCGAGGTGCGTCGCGGGATCGTAAGGACTCTCCTGAGCATTCGTTTGAACCGGCAGTACAACACCAGCCACGAGGAAAACGCTGAGGGCTGTCGCAAGTGTGCGACGGATTTTTGTTTTCATGTTTTTAAGCACGGCGGCCTCGCAGGAAAAGAGTGATACCGATAATCGAAAGGAGAGTTCCCAGGGCGAGCATCCCCAGGACGCTGGCACCGGTGGAAGCCAGCGGATTCCTGGACTCGGGTTGTTCCGGGGCACCGGGCGATCCAGGTTTATTGGGGGTGTCAGCAGGCGAAATCACCGGAGTCTCGCCCACGGAACCGGGAGTCAGGATGGTGCTGCTTCCTGAACTTCCCGGAAAGCCCACCGGAATAGGGATGGGCACGGGGATAAGCAGACCGCTAGAATCGGCAACCGGCAGGACATGCTCATTGGAGACCACCGACTCCTCACCGTCCTCGGGATAGCCGTCGGGGTAAAGGTGGCCGATGTTGAGTACCTGGCTACCATGCGCCAGCTTGGAGAATGCACGCACACCGAAAGTGAAACGCACGATCACGTCATCATGGTTGCCACGCTCCCCGGCAAGGAGCTCCAGGCCGGTCGGGGTGAAGGTGGCGGTGATGACGTTGTTGTCATTGGTGATGTTGTAGTGCTCGCCGGCGGTCAGCGGGACCGTGCGGGAACCGATGTGCAGCTGTACCGCGGATTTCCCGGCCAGCGTGACACCGGAAGGCAGGGCATCGCGGATGATGTAGCGGTGCAGCTGATCGTGGGTGTCGGGCAGCGGCACAGTGCCGTCGAGGGTGTACTGGAACTTAGCACCCGGGATGATTTTGCTGACGTCGGCGGATTTCCGCAGGGTCAGCGGTTGGGTCTTGGGGTAGACGGTGACGTCATAGAGATCGCCCTTGGGGACGGTCACCGTGATCGGCGCGACGGTGGCACGGGCGATGTCGCCGGTGCGGGTGGCCAGTTCACGGATGTTGTAGGTGCCGGGGGCGAGGTCGTTGAAAAGCACTGTGTCACTGTCGCTGTACAGCGTGAGCGGGGCCGTGAGGTTGCCGCCTGAGAACTCGAATTTTACGGGATGGACTCCTGGGGTATCCAGCGAGGTGGGCAGCTTCTTGATGGTCACCGAACCGAGACGTTCCTGCGCGGCGGCGGTGACGGGCATCGCCAGGACCAGGGCTGTGAGCAACATGGACAGCAGCCGGAGTAGGGTGCTCCTTCCCGATGGGCTTACAGAATTGACCTCGCCAGCAATCCTTTTGAACAGCGATGTCGATAACCATATGGTCATTTCCGCTCCTTTCTGTGCCGGTAGATCCAAACCAAGAAAATGAGAACAACAAGAGCAGCGCTCAAGGCGAAGGCCAGGAGCATCCAGGGTTGCCAGAGGAAGCGGGCGTCCTGGGCGGGGAGGGGGACGTCGGTAAGCCTTTCGCCGGTGACCAGAAGCCGGTGCGTGTTGATGCCGTAGGGCGTGCACGTGATCAGCGTGATCAGATCCTTGCCCGCGACCGTGCGCAGCGTCTCGGTCTCGGGCGGCAGCACCGTGTGGATCTGCGTGACGCGGTAGACGAGCGTCTCGCCGAGCACATCCACAGCCATCAGATCGCCTTCGGTGACATCGACGAGGTTGTCGAACAGCGTCGCCGTAGTGATGCCGGTATGCCCGGTGATCACCGCATGCGTACCCACCCCACCCACCGGCAGCGAAGTTCCGTGGAGATGACCCGCACCGTGCGCCAGCGTGTGTTCATCCGTGCCGTGGTACACCGGCAGATCGATCTGGGCTGACGGCACCCGGATACGTGCCATCACCGGGGTGATATTGAGTTGTTGAAGATAAGCCTGGTAGTCGGGGGTGAGGGTGTCATTGTCGATGGTCCAGGGATCTCCCGCGACCGGAATGCTTGTCGACGCATTCCACTCCCACGCCTGACCGAGTTCCGCATCAAGCTGCTCCTCATGTAGCCGTGCGATCTGCTCCGAGTACTCGCGGGCGATGCGCGCCTGCTCCATGTTGTGCAGCTGCGTCGAGACCACCGGTGCCAGCATGATGCCGATGCCGAGCAGAACGAGAAAAATGGGTGCCACAACATAACGCAGCACGTAACCGAGCCCTCTTCTTTTCGGAGAGGCAGGCTCGGGGGCCGGTAATGTGTGAACACCCATGTGTTTGTTTCTTGTCTCGCGCGTGTTTGCCGTGTGACCAGCCGGGAAGGCTGGTCACACGAGCTGGTTCACGTGATTAGCCGCGTGCGCGGTTTCCACGCAGGGCTGCGAAGCCACCTGCGACTGCAACGAGCAGACCGCCGGCGATCATCGCCATGGTGCCCATGCCACCGGTGGACGGCAGCTGGCCGTCGATGGTGTCCTCGAGGTTGATGACGTCGGCAGTCATGATGAATTCGTCACTGGAATCAACGTTGACCGGCTGTGGCGCCGGGTTGAGGACGTATCCAGTGGGGGCGATGGTCTCCACAACACAGAGATCCGGGTCAACTTCGGATTCGGCAGGAGCGCCGTTGTTTACCCAATCCCTGATCTGAACTCCCTCCAGGAGGGCAACACCGTTTGTAGCAGTGGTGAATTCATTGACGTTGATGAGGTCGCCCTGCTCATTCTCGATAGCGGCGGATAGGGGCCCCTCTGAAACCTCCCACGTGTCCGAGGTGATTTCCTCACAGCGCCACAGTTCGAAGCTTGCCCCGCGAGTGACGTCGCCCTCGATTTCGATCAGTGCTCCGTTGACATCCCTCTTGTTGATAGTGAGAGTTCCGAGACGGGTCTCTGCACCAGTATCTGGATCGTCAGGATCTTCCGGATCGGTGGTGATACTACCGCCATTGGGGAGTTCCACGACAACATCATTGCGGATGACGCCATCTTCAGGAAGCTCGACGATGGTAGCGGTGAAAGTGACCTGAATCTGAAGGTTAGGGTTGGTTACGCGAGCTGTCTCCAACTTTTCTAAACCGGTCTCGGTGAACTCGATCTTGATGGTGTCGTTGGAGAACTCCGTCGGGTCAATGCTGTAGTCAGTGGTCTCGACAAGAGTCACAGAAGGGGTGGTGTTGATAACCGTTACCGTGATAGCGGTATCGGTACCGAGGTCGAGCTCTGCAGGCAAGGCATCGATAATGTTAAAGCGGTCGAGTTCCTCGGCGGGCACCGAAGCATTGATGGTGTAGTTGACGGGCATGTTCAGGGTCGTACCAAGGTCACTGACGTCCTTCTCAACGCTCAGAAGTTGGTTCTTCGGCTCGACAGTCTGCTGGTATCCCCACTCTCCATCTCCGTTAGTGAAGGGGAGTGCCACCAGGAACGGTTTACCCACCGAGAAGTTGCCATTTTGTTTTTCTGTGACCAGGTAAAGACCAACGGTGAAGTTCGCGGTATCTGATCCGTCGACATTGTCGTTCGTGGTTCCGGTGGAAATTGTGACAGTACCAGTGGAGTCGGTGGTGAGCTCCCACGCATCTCCGGCAAGGTCAGGGGTAGTTCCTGCGTCGAGCGCCGCCTGAATGTTGTTGACAACGGTCCAGCCGTCAACAGTGTTCAAATTTTCGCCATTCAAATCGACTTTCGCAACAGTGAAGTCGGCGCCACCTAGGGGGGTTGTGGTGTCATCGATTTCCCCGTCATATTTGTTGATGGTCAGGGACACATCTGCTCCCAGGTTGACGCTGGATGCCTGGCCCGCGTTGATCGACTGCGCGCTCGCCATCGGCGCGAGGGCGGGTGCTCCGGCCACAGAGAAGCCGAGTGCGAGGCTCAGAACAGCGGCACTGATCCGCTTATGGGTCTTCTTCATTTTTTCCTCAAAGGTGTGGGAGGCATGCGGGCCACACTGATCGCATCAGCGGTTCATTCATCAGCTTGCGGTGGTCCAGCCAAACAGTATTTCTGCTTTTGATAAGCAAGAACGGATGCTAACAGTGTTGGCAGAAAGTAAAAATCGACTTCTAGTTATGGCATTTCCCTAAACCCGCTTTGAATGGTCAACATTATTCTGAGCTGTGAGAACACTGTGCGCACACTGGATCTAGGGGGGGTAAGAGCTGGGGGTGGAGGCTGGTAGCGATGATCCTCCGTGCGGAACCGATTGCATTTAATGCAATATGCCGGAATCGCAGGCTAGCTGAGTGTTTGTAATGACTTTCTCAGAATGTGTTAATGGAATTGCATGGTTAGTTATTATGAAATATCCGTTAATTGCAGCAGGGAAATTGTTTAAACATTGTGGCGGGTGAGCCTTCCGTGCTGGCCGGGCACGGGCAGTGGATGGAGGGGCCTCCCGACCCTTCGGCTGTAGTCCCAGTCATTCGCAATGCTGCCAAGTAATTGAAGTGCGAAGCGATCATTAATTACTTGTAGCAGCAATCAATTGTTTATTGGAGGAGCAATGGAGATGTGTCCCGCCGCTTTACTTGCAGGCCTTTAAAACCCCAACCAACTCAAATCCCCACCGATCGCGGTATAACCCACGAAGGCGACGGCGTCGATGATGAAGTGGGCGATGACCAATGGCCAGATCCGTCCGGTCCGCCAGTAGAACCAGCCGTAGAGCAGCCCCATGAGGATGTTGCCGAAGCCGGCGGAGATCCCCTGGTAGAGGTGGTAACTGCCGCGCAGCACGCTGGAGGCCGCAAGCGCAGCGGGCAGGCCCCAGCCCAGCTGCCGCAGACGGGTGAGCAGATACATCACCACGACGACCTCCTCGCCGAAGGCGTTGGCCAGCGACCAGATCAGCAAGACGGGGATCTCCGTCCAGGGGTGCTCCAGCGCGGTGGGGATGACCTGTCGGGACAGTCCCAGGTGCACGGCGGTCGCGTAGAAGGCCAGTCCCGGGATGCCGATGGCCGCCGCCAGCCCGAGACCCCAGCCGAGGTCGCGCACGCCCGGTCGTCGGAGGCGGACCTCACCGGCCAGCAGGAACAGTGCCAGTGCGCCGTAGAGGAAGAGCGTCGCGGCCGAGGCCAGCTGCAGGCCGAGATCGATCCAGGGGATGTGGGATAGGGACTGGTAGATGGTCATCTGCTGCTGATCCAGCGGACGCGGGTCGAGGAGCGCGTCGGTGAGCTGCAGCAGTGCGCGGATCCCGGAAACACCGAATGTGAGGGCGATGACCAGGACGATCTCAGTGCGTAGGCGTCGAGTCAGGTGGGTCATTCATGCAGGATAGCCGCGAGGCTGAGCAGCGCAGCGTCAGAAAGTGTGACCGAACCCAGGTGCACGCCGACGGGCGGGCGCCCGGGTACCTCCCAGGGCACGGACACCGCTGCCCGCCCGGTCATGTTGAACAGGGACCCCCAGGGCGACCAGCGGGTCTGCTCGAGGAAGTTCTCCGCGGGACGCATGTCGGCGAAATAACCGATGGGTGGGGGATCGGTGGTGGTCATGGGTGTCAGCAGGGCGTCGATACCCCAGTACTCGGCGAGGTGGGCCCCGAGGTGGTCGGCGTGTTTCTCGGCGGCGGCGATCCGGTCCGTGCTCAGGGAGCGGCCGTGGGCGCGCAGCCAGGCGACGAGATCCTCCGCCGGTTCGGGCAGCCCGGCGAGCCGGGAGGTGAAGATGGTGGTGAAGGTCTCGAAGGTCTCCTCCGCGGCAGGGTAGGGGTGGACCTCGATGACGTCGTGGCCGGCTTCGCGCAGTGTGTCGGCGGTCTCCGCCACGGCACGCAGATGCACCTCATCGACCATTGCCCCGGTGAACAGCGGCTGGGTGAGCACGCCGATGCGGCGGCGACCAGGCTCGGGGGAGAGGCGGTGGAGGAAGGCGGTGTCTGCAAGCGAGCGGGTGATGAAACCCTGCGCTGCTAACCTTGGTGCGGTGGGTTTGAAACCGACGACTCCACAGGTGGCGGCGGGCACCCGGATGGAACCGCCCCCGTCAGAGGCATGGGCGGCGGGAAGGAGACCGCGGGCCACGAGAACGGCTGCCCCACCGGAGGAGCCGGCGGGGGTGCGCCCCGGCCACAGCGGGTTCTCGGGTGCGGCCATGCCGGGTGGTTCGGTGTAGATCATGAGGCCGAGCTCGGCGGAGGCGGACTTGCCGGGGATGATGGCGCCGGCGTCGATAAGCGCCTGCGCGATCGCGTCCGAGACCTCAGGATGGCGGGTGCGGTGGACGGAACCGAAGGTGGTGGGCATGCCGCCGACGTTCGAGAGGTCTTTGACGGGGATGAGCAGCCCGTGGAGGCGGCCGCGCTGCGCGGTGGCCACCTTGTCGGCCCGTTCCGCGCGCTCGTGGGCCTGTTCGAGCGCGAGGTGGGAGAAACCGTGCTCGGTGGGACCGAGTCCGGTGAGCCGGTCGGCCAGTTCCTCGACCTGTTCCACCGCCGTCACCTCACCGCGACGTAGGGCGGCGGCGAGTTCACGCAGGGAAGTGGTCATGCGGTACAGAATACGACTGTCTAGGCTGGCAGGCATGACTGAACCCACTGTCACCGTCGCCTATCTCGGCCCCGCCGGCACCTTCACCGAGGCCGCACTGCTGCGTTTCGCGGCGGCAGGGGCCTTCGGCCCGGAGGAGGTGGCGCAGCTGCCGGTCAGTTCCCCGCGGGAGGCCCTCGAGGCGGTTCGTGAGGGGCGCGCGCAGTTCGCCTGCGTGGCCATCGAGAACTCCGTGGACGGTGCGGTGACCTCCACCTTCGATGCCCTGGTCGAGGGCGGCGGCGTGCAGATCTACCACGAGCTGGAGATCGAGATCGCCTTCTCCATCATGGTGCGCCCTGGTATGCAGCTGTCGGAGGTGAAGACCTTCGCCACCCACCCCGTCGCCCACCAGCAGGTGCGCAGGTGGTTGGCCGCGAACATCCCCGATGCCCGGTTCGTGCCTGCCTCCTCCAACGCCGCGGCGGCCGAGGCCGTCGCTGAGGGGCGTGCCGACGCCGCGGCCGCCCCCGACCGCGCCGCCGTGCTCTTCGGCCTGGACGTGGTGGAGAAGGGCGTGGCCGACATGGCCGGCGCGCGGACCCGTTTCGTTGTCGTCGGCCCGCGCGGGGTGCCCACCCCGCGCACCGGCACGGACCAGACCACCGTGGTGTTCACCCTGCCCAACGAACCGGGCACCCTCGTTGGCGCGCTCACGGAGTTCTCGCTGCGCGGGGTGGACCTCAGCCGCATTGAATCGCGGCCGACGCGCCGGACATTCGGCACCTACCACTTCTACGCCGACCTGGTCGGCCACATCGACGACCTCCCGCTCGCCGAGGCCCTGCGTGCCCTGTGGCTGCGCGCCGAGGACATCACCTACCTCGGTTCCTGGCCCACCCCGGGCCGCGACGGCCGGGAGGACGTCCTGCAGGCCGACCTCGACCGCCTGCAGCGCGCCTCGGACTGGGTGGCCGCCGTACGTGAAGGAAAGGATCTCTGACACCGCCATGACCGGAAGACTCATCCTGCTGCGCCACGGGCAGACCTACAGCAACGTCGCCCGCCGACTGGACACCCGCCCGCCCGGCGCGGAGCTCACCGACACCGGACGGAACCAGGCGTGGAACGTCGGCGAGGAACTCGTCGAGTTCTGCGGCGCGGGCAACGGTTCTGCCGGTCGGTTGGGCGCGGTCGTCAGCTCCGTCGCGCTGCGTGCCCAGCAGACCGCCCTGCTGGCGATGAATGCCTTCGAGCAGAGCGCCGGGTTGGAGGAGTTCTCGATGCGCATTGACGTCCTGCCCGGCATTCACGAGATCTACGCCGGCGAGCATGAGATGCTGGCGGACGAGGATTCCCACCGTTCCTATGCCACGGCCCTGCGCGGCTGGCTCGACGGGGATGATTCCGCCAACATTCCGGGCGGGGAGACCTACCTTGAGCTGATGGGCCGCTATCAGCCGGTGATGGAGGAGCTGGTGCTCACCCACCTGGCCGATGGCGCCAGCCGGGACGTCCTCATGGTCAGCCACGGCGCGGCGATCCGCACGATGGCCACCCATGCGGCAGCGGTGGACCCGGATTTCGCCTTCGCCGGTTATCTGGGCAACTGCCGCTTCATCGTGCTGGAACCCGGCAACCGTCCCTTCGGGCAGTGGAAGCTGGTGCGCTGGGCGGACCTGGATCACCAGATCTAACCCCAGCCGAGGCGGTGCAGCGTCTCCTCATCAATCCCGAAATAGTGACCGACCTCGTGGAAGACGGTCACCATGACCTCCTCCGCCAGCTGCTCCTCGGTCTGGCAGTGGGCCTCCAGGGCACCCTTGAAGATGGAGATGGTGTCCGGCAGGAAACCGGTGTGGTCGAAGGTGCGGTCGGTCATGGCGACCCCCTCGTAAAGGCCGAGGGTCCACGGGTTCTCCTCGTGGAAGTCGCGTACCAGGACGACGACGTTGCTCATGCGGCGGGCGAATTCCTCGGGGATGCGGTCGAGGGCGTCGTCGACCATCTCGTCGAAACGTTCGTCACTGACTTCCACCACGAAGTTATATTCTCCTGTCTACTCTGCGGGTTCGCGCAGCGGGTTACGCTCCGGCCGCTCGGCCGGCGGTTCGCCGTTAATCGTGAAACCGTCCCGGCTGTCGCGGGCGGTGCCGTTGAGGGTGGCGAAACCCCCCTCCTCGTCGGCGAAGACCAGGGAGCAGTTCACGGAACGGGAACCACCCACCCATGAGGCCTCCTGCAGGGTGCCCCAGTAGGGCTGCAGCGTGGACTGGTAGAGGTTCTCTTCCTCACCGAGGTAGTCGATGGCGGCGTCGGTGCACACGTCCCGCAGGTGATTGTCCTGGTCCTCGACACTCGGGACGCCCTCCGGGAAGACGGGAGCCAGATCGACGACGAGGGTGGTCTCCAGCTGATGGTCCTCGGCGCAGTCGACGGTGCGCAGCGAACGGGACTCGTCGACGAACAGGCAGGTCCCCGGCTGGGCAACCACCGCCTGGTCCTGATCGGCTGCAGCGCCGGCGGTGAGCATCGGGATGCCACCCATGTCGGTGGACTGGAGGCCGCACAGCATGGTGCGGTCACCGGCGGCCCAGGCCTCGGCGGGCGGCAGGATCGGGGCGATGGAATAGCGGCCCACCGGGTCGAACTGCCCGCCCAGGTAGCGCAGGGTCGGGTTGAGGCACAGCTCCTCACGCAGCTGCGCCTGGCGGGTCAGGTCGGGGATGGGGGCGTTCTCGCCGAATTCGGAGGAGGGGTAGGTGGCCAGGTTCTCCCGGGCGGAGACCTCGAAGCGGTGCTCCCCGGCGCAGTCGGTCTGCTGGAAGCTGCTCACTGTGCCGTCGGCCGCGATGTCCCAGGTCAGGCAGGAACCGGCGTCGGCGGTGGTGAAGGGGGCGACACCCGAGGTGGTCTCCCCGTTGCCCGGCGCGGCGGGCCCGGTGGCCGTGGAACCGCCGGGGGCGGAACCACCATTCGAGGCCGCGGAGAAGTAGCCGTAGGAGCCGACGGCGACGGCGGCGGCCAGGGCGGCCACCAGGCCGGTGCGCACGGCTGCCGCTGAGCGGGCGGTACTGGTCGTCATGATGGTCCCATTGTGCACCCGTTCACAACGGAAAATCTACTCCGCCATCCGCGTGACACGGGCGTTCAGCCGGTAGCGGTCGGTGCGGTAGACCGAGGAGCACCACTCCACGGGCAGCTCCCCGGAACGGGAGAGTCGCACGATGCGGAGCAGGGCGGTGCCGGGCGCGACGTCGAGAAGCACGGCGGTCTCCTCGTCGGCATTGACGGCGGTGACCACCTGATCGGCCTCGGTGACGGGCACACGGTAGTCCTCGTCGAGGATGGTGTAGACGGAGTTGTAGACGTCGTTCTCCAGCAGGTCGGGTACATGTTCGGCGTTGTACCAGGCATCATCGATGGAATAGGGCTCACCGTCCCCGAGGCGCAGGCGCCGCAGGTGGGTGTGCGGGGTACCCGGTTCGCCGCCGAAGAACTGCCGCACCTCCCCCGGGGCGGGGGAACGCCCGGAGAGCAGGATCTTCGAGCTCGCCGTGACGTTCTGGGCCTCCATCTCGGAGCTGAAGGAGGCCAGGTGCAGGCGGGAGACCAGCGGGTTGGGGGCCACGAAGGTGCCCTTGCCCCGGGCCCGCCGCAGCCGGCCCGCGGCCACGAGATCACCGATCGCCCGGCGGACGGTGATGCGGGAGACACCGTAGGTCTCCTCCAGCACGCGTTCGCCGGGCAGGAGGTCACCGGGGTGGAGTCGGGTGTCACACAGTTCCTCGAGGATCGCGCGGAGCTGGGCGTGTTTCGGTGCCGGTCCGTCCGTGATCTCCCGGGCGGGCAACTGGAGATGACGCGGTCCCCGCGCTGCTGCAGCCATGGTTCCATCCTAGACCGCTGGTTATGACCAGTGTCGCGAATCGCGTTCTCCCGGTTGCCGGGGGACAGGTGCGCAGGTCGCAGCACGGAGCGCGGGGCCGCGCGGTAGGCTCATATGCGTGATTGATCTCAAATTCCTCCGCGAGAACCCCGATGTCGTCCGTGCCTCACAGATCAACCGTGGGGAGGACCCTGAGCTGGTCGACCAGCTGATCGCCGCCGACGAGTCCCGTCGCGCATCGATCCAGGCCGCGGACACCCTGCGCGCTGAACAGAAGAGCTTCGGCAGGAAGATCGGTCAGGCCGCCCCAGAGGACCGCCCGGCCCTGCTGGAAGGCTCCAACGAGCTCAAGGCCAAGGTGAAGGAGGCCGAGGAGGCACAGAAGGCCGCCGAGGAGAAGGTCACCGAACTCCAGTACCGCATCTCCAACATCGTGGAGGGCGCCCCGGCCGGCGGCGAGGAGGACTTCGTCGTCCTCGAGCATGTCGGCGAGCCCACGAAATTCGACTTCGAGCCGAAGGACCACCTCGAGCTGGGCACCAGCCTCGGCCTGATCGACATGGAGCGCGGCACCAAGGTCGGCGGCTCCCGCTTCTACTACCTCACCGGTGACGGCGCCTTCCTGCAGCTGGGCATGATGATGCTCGCCGCCCAGAAGGCACGTGCCGCCGGCTTCCAGCTGATGATCCCCCCGGTGCTCGTGCGCCCCGAGATCATGCAGGGCACCGGCTTCCTCGGTGAGCACTCCGACGAGATCTACTACCTCGAGCGCGACGACCTCTACCTGGTCGGTACCTCCGAGGTCGCCCTGGCCGGCTACCACAAGGACGAGATCATCGACCTGTCCAACGGCCCGGTCCGCTACACCGGCTGGTCCTCCTGCTTCCGCCGCGAGGCCGGTTCCTACGGCAAGGACACCCGCGGCATCCTGCGTGTCCACCAGTTCGACAAGCTGGAGATGTTCGTCTACTGCCGCCCCGAGGAGGCGCAGGAGCAGCACCAGGCGCTGCTGGACATGGAGCGCGACATGCTCGCCGCCGTCGAGGTGCCCTACCGCATCATCGACGTCGCCGGCGGCGACCTCGGTTCCTCCGCGGCCCGGAAATTCGACACCGAGGCATGGGTCCCCACCCAGGGCACCTGGCGTGAGCTGACCTCCACCTCCAACTGCACCACCTTCCAGGGCCGCCGCCTGAACACCCGCTACCGCGACGCCGACGGCAAGACCCAGACCGCCGCCACCCTCAACGGCACCCTGGCCACCACCCGCTGGCTGGTCGCCATCCTGGAGAACCACCAGCAGGCCGACGGCTCCGTCGTCGTGCCGGAGGCCCTGCGCCCGTTCGTGGGCAAGGACATCATCGAGCCCGGGAAATAGCGATGGCGGCACAGCGGAAGTTCGAGAAGCGCGCCGGGGTCTTCCACGTTCCCGCCGACCTGCCGGAGGTGCCCGACCACCCCACGGAGGCGAAGGAGCCGGTCTACAACGGCATCATCATCCGCCTGCTCAAGGGGCTGCTGAAGGCCCAGGGCATCCGGGTCACCGTATTCGGTGCGGAGAACATCCCCACCACCGGCGGTGCACTGCTGGCCATGAACCACACCGGTTACTACGACTTCATCTTCGGTGAGGTCGCCGCCCACCTGCGGGGCAAGCGTCTGGTCCGTTTCATGGCGAAGAAGGAGATCTTCGACACGCCTGTCGCCGGACCCCTCATGCGTGCGATGAAGCACGTGTCGGTGGACCGTTCCAGCGGGGCGGCTTCCCGGGAGGAGGCCGAGGTGCACCTGCGCGCCGGCCAGCTCGTGGGGATCTTCCCCGAGGCGACGATCTCCCGTTCCTTCGAGCTCAAGGAGTTCAAGAACGGTGCGGTCCGCATCGCGGAGGGGGCTGGGGTTCCCCTGATCCCCATGGTCACCTGGGGTTCCCAGCGCATCTGGACCAAGGACCACCCCAAGCGGCTGGGCCGCACCAACACCCCGGTGTTCATCCGCGTCGGTGAACCCGTCGACATTTCCGGCACCCCGGAGGAGGCGATCGAACGGCTCCGTGGGGCCATGCAGGAGCTCCTCGACCGCGTCCGCGACGACTACAACCGCGCCTACGGCCCCTTCCCCGCCGGCGCGTACTGGCTGCCCGCCGCTGCGGGCGGCACCGCCCCGACGCTTATCGACGCCGCCGAGATCGACCGGCAGGAACGCGCCGCCCGCGTCTCCAGGAAAGAGAAGAAGGCCGCGGCGAAACTGGACAAACGCGCCGACGCAGCGCTCGGCAACGCACGGACCTTCATCGACAGGGTGAAGGAAAAATTCAGGAGGTAACGACCACCACCATGGACACTCTCGGGCCAGCACCGAAACTGGTTGCCAGCGACATCGACGGCACCCTGCTCAACTCACAGGAACGGGTCCTGCCCCGGGTACGTGCTGCCGTCATCCGCGCCGTCGAATCCGGCACCGAGGTGGCCCTGGCCACGGGACGCCCCCACCGCTGGATCTTCCCGGTCCTGGAGCAGCTGCCCATCCGCCCGGTGTGCGTCACCGCCAACGGCGCCGTCCTCTACGACTCCGCGAATGACAGGATCCTGCGCTCCCACGTCCTGCAGCCGGCGACGATGACTGAGGTCCTGGCCCTCGCGCAGGAGGCCTTCGCCGACGTCGGCGGCGTGGCCATCGGCTGTGAACGCGTCGGTGTGTCCGCCTTCGACCCGGAGGAGGAGATGTTCGTCATCTCCCCGGACTACCTCCACACCTGGCACGCACAGGGTTACAGTATCCTCCCCGAGGACGAGGTCATGGCCGAACCGGCCGTGAAGATGCTGCTGCGCAACGAATTCCTCAACGCCCCCGAGATGTACGAACTGCTCGCCCCCCACGTTGACCCGCAGGTCGCACACCTGACCTTCTCCATGAACGAGGGCCTGCTCGAGGTCGCCGCCCCCGGCGTGACCAAGGCACTGGGTGTCTCCACGCTGGCTGAGCTCCATGAGATCGACCAGGCGGACGTCATCGCCTTCGGCGACATGCCCAACGACATCGAGATGCTCCGCTGGGCCGGCACCGGGGTGGCGATGGGCAACGCCCGTGATTCTGTCAAGGAAGCCGCCGATCTGACCACCGCCACCAACGAGGAGGCCGGGGTTGCGCAGGTCCTGGAACGCTGGTTCTGAGCTGAGCCTGTTCACCCGGGGTGACGGGAGTGTCGACTTACCTCCACGGAAACTGACCCGGCCGCGAGACCGGTGACTACGGCGCTGCCCAGGAGATACAGGATCCCGGGGCTGCTGAATTCGAAGCCGCTGCACAGCAGCAGGACAGCAGCCAGCGCCAGCACCGTGGTCCCACCCCAGAGCAGGTTCCGCAGCGGGGTACCGGCGTCACTCCCCTTATTCTGTCTCCGCCCAGCGGCCCAGAGCCAGAGGGTGACGAGGGTGGCTGCCTGCGCCGCACAGATGAAAAACATGGCGAGTGCCAGCGCGAAGCTGGCACCGATATTCGTGTCCCAACCGACATCGGCCATCGCCGTCGTCACTATGCACGCCAGCAGACCGCCCACCCAGCACCAGGCTGCGATGGAGCGGAGTGTTCCCGGCGGTCTGTCCATGGACCAAGGCTATCTCGCGCCCCAGACCCCCGGGCATGCCATCCGCTCCGTGGCAGACTTGGGGCCATGACGGCTTCCTCCCCGAAACAGTATGTGGCGGCGATTGACCAGGGCACGACGTCGACGCGGTGTGTGATCGTCGACCACGACGGTCAGGTGGTCTCCTCCGCCCAGTTCGAACACGGGCAGATCATGCCGCAGCAGGGCTGGGTGGAGCATGATCCGCTGGAGATCTGGGCCAACACCCGCCGGGCGGTGTCGAAGGCGATGGTAGACATCGACATCTCCCCGGCCAACATCACCGCCCTGGGGGTGACCAACCAGCGGGAGACCGCCGTGGTCTGGGAGAAGGCCACCGGCCGGCCCATCCACAACGCCATCGTCTGGCAGGACACCCGAACCGCCGACATCGCCGGTGATGATCCGGCCCGGTGGCTGGAGCGCACCGGGTTGCTGGCCAATTCCTATCCGGCGGGCCCGAAGATCGCGTGGATCCTGGACCATGTCCCCGGGGCCCGGCAGCGGGCGGAGGCCGGCGAGCTGCTGGCCGGCACCATCGACACGTGGCTGCTGTGGAATCTCACCGGCGGGGCGCGTGGTGATGAGGGCCGCCCGGCGGTGCACGCCACGGACGTGACCAATGCCTCGCGCACCCTGCTCATGGATCTGCGCACGCGTCAGTGGGATCCGCAGCTGTGCGCTGAGATCGGGGTGCCGGTGCGGGTGCTGCCGGAGATCCGACCCTCGGTGAGTGATTTCGGCAGGGTGCGCAGCCGCGGCACCCTGGCCGGTGTGCCGGTCACCGGGATGCTGGGGGACCAGCAGTCGGCGATGTTCGGACAGGGTTGCTTCGAGGTCGGGGATGCGAAGAACACCTACGGGACGGGTCTGTTCCTGCTGCTCAACACCGGCACCACCCCGCAGTTCAGCACCCACGGGCTGCTGTCGACGGTGCTCTACGAGATCGAGGGGGAGGAACCGGTCTACGCCCTGGAGGGCTCGGTCGCGGTGGGGGGTTCGCTCATCCAATGGCTGCGGGACCAGCTGGGGATCATCCGCTCGGCGCGCGAGGTGGAGGAGATCGCGGCGGCGGACAACGGTGGGGTGTTCATCGTGCCGGCCTTCTCCGGGCTCTTCGCCCCGCGGTGGCGCCCCGACGCCCGCGGGGTGATCGTGGGCCTGACGCGTTTCGCCGACCGCAGCCACATCGCTCGTGCGGCGCTGGAGGCGACCGCCCTGCAGACCCGGGAGGTGGTGGAGGCGATGGCCGCGGATTCGGGCATCCGCCCCACGAGCCTGCGGGTCGACGGCGGCATGACGGCCAACAACCTGCTCATGCAGCTGCAGGCCGATCTGCTCGGCGCGGAGGTGGTGCGCCCCGGAAACATCGAGACCACCGCCCTCGGCGCGGCTTTCGCTGCCGGGGTGGGCGGTGGTTTCTGGTCCTCGCTTGCCAGCGTCCGCGGCCTCCAGACCGCGGACCGTTCCTGGTCGCCCCGGTGGTCAGACCAGCAGCGTGAGGCGCTGGTCACGGACTGGAACCGGGCGGTGGAGCGGTCCCTGGACTGGGTCTGAGCGTCAGCTCAGCTTGACGTCGACCTCACCGGTGGCCGGGTCGACGGTGGCGTGGCCACCCTCGAAGTCGACGCGGACGAGGTCACCTTCGTCGTACTGCTCGTTGAGCGGCATGCCCAGGGGGCCGAGGTCGAAGCCCTGGCCGGCCCACACATCCGCGATCGGGCCCCACAGTGCGCGGGCCTCCTCGGAGTCGACCTCATCGATGATGACGCCCTCGTCGAAGAGCGTGTAGGTGGCGTTCTCGGTGTTCACGCCACCGCGCGGCTCACCGAGGACAGCACCGTAGTTGGCGCCCACCCGGTCAGCGGCCTGGCTGGCCTTCGAGTCCTCCGCAAGGCTGGAGGCGACGTCCAGGATCGGCTGGAGGTTGGCCAGCGAGACCCCGTCGAGGACCTGCACGTCGCCGACCTGGGTCCCGGTGCCCGGCAGGCTGCCCTCGACGGCGAGGAAAGCCACCGCGAGTCCGGCCAGGGAACCGATGATGGTCAGCAGGGCGGTCTGGTCACCGTCGACGGCGCTGCTCATCAGGGCCGGAACCTCGGCGAGATCCGTGGCCTGGTCCGTCAGGCTGGAATCAACCGGCTCCAGGGTGCCCGGGTTATCCGGATCCGGGTCAGTCACGTCCGCCGGGGAGGTGGTGGTCGACGGAGTGGTGGAGGTACCGGGACGGTCAGCGGTGCCCGACGTCACGGCCTGGTACTTCTCCGAGGCGATGTTGCGGATGTTGTCCATCTGCGCGTAGCCGAAGGTGCCCGGGCAGGCGTTGTTGTGGGCGTCGCGGTGGGCGAAGATGGCCGGCAGGTTCATGGCGACCCCGCCGGTGTACTTCGAACCGGAGAAGGCGTAGGGGGTGTAGCGGTCCGAACCCTTCGGGTCGAAGCCGGCGATTGCGGCCTTCCAGCCGATCATGTCGCCGACGGCCTGGATCATCTCCGGGGTGGTCGGGGCGATGTCGTAGTTGCCCATCATGGAGATGCCGAAGGTGTTGTGGTTGAAGCCACCGATGTGGGCGCCCTGGACGTTCTTGTCCAGTCCGCCGAAGCGACCCTCGTAGATGGTGCCGTACTTGTCCACGAGCGCGTTGTAGCCCACATCGCACCAGCCCAGGGTGCGGGCGTGGTAGTCGTAGATACCGCGGACGATGCCGGCGGACTGTGCCCTGGTGTAGTTGTTGGAGCCTGCGGTGTGGTGGACGCCGGCGGCCTGGACCTCGTCATCGTAGGTGGCGTTGCGGCAGCGGGCATTCTCGTTGGCGCCCCAGCCGGCCCGGGTGACCACCTTCGGCATGCCGTAGGCGACGGAGTCGGTGGCCAGGGCGATGCCGCCCTCTTCCGCGCGGCCGTCGATGAAGACGACGCCGAGATCGTCGGCGGCCGCCACGTCGGCGACCGGCTGGATGTCGCCGTAGTTGGTCGGCAGCGGCGCGATGCCGGCGGGGGCGGGCTCGACCGCGGGGGCCGGATCCTCGATCACCGGGGCGTCGGCGACCGGCTCCTCAATGACCGGAGCCTCGGCCACCGGGGCCTCGGCGATGTTGATGTCGACCTCGGGGGCGGCCGGGGCGGCTTCCGGGACGGACTCCTCCTCGGTGGGGCCACCGAGGATGTCCACGCCGGTGATGGACACCTGGACGCGGTTGGTGGGCTCGACGTAGATCAGTTCGGTGCCGTTCTCCCCGCCGGGGCCGGTCTGACCGATGGGCTCGGCGTCCCACCAGGGACCCCAGGAGCCGTCGGCCTGCTCGGCGCGGATGAAGGCGGCGAGATCGCGGTGACCGTTCCAGGTCACGGCGAACATGGAGAACTCCTCGTCGCGTTCAAACTCCTTGACGGTGCGGGGGCCGCCGACGCCGGACTGGGCGGCGATGGCGGCATCATCGACAACCACGTTGTCACCGTCCGCGAAGGAGGCCTCGGCGGAGGCGACCTCGATGGGGTTGCCGCCGGCCTCCTGGGTGCGGAGGATCTGGTTTCCGCCGAAGGCGGCAGAGGCGACAAGAGCGACGGTGAGGATGACGGCCACTGTCGGATTGACGCTGGTGAGCCGTGACGTGGCGATTCGGCGTCTTTGCTGCACGGGGGAACTCCCTGGAAATATCGGAAATAGGTGTTGCCCAAGTTGGACAGAGTGAACTCTAGTACATATTCGTGACTCGTGATACTGATGTGACGAAGGGGGTCTCCTGGTGAAATCGGATGTACCCGCTGCCCTCGGCGGACGGTGTTGCACCGGGTGGGGGGAGCGGGTGTCGATTAGCCTGATCCACATGACTTACGACCTGATTGTTGTCGGCTCCGGCCTCTTCGGACTCACGGTGGCGGAACGCGCCGCCAGTCAGCTGGGCAAGAAGGTGCTCATCGTTGAGCGCCGTGCCCACCTCGGCGGCAACGCCTACTCCGAAGCGGAACCGGAGACGGGCATCGAGATCCACAAATACGGTGCCCACCTCTTCCACACCTCCAATGAGCGGGTCTGGGACTACGTCAACCAGTTCACCGGCTTCACCGGCTACCAGCACCGCGTCTTCGCCATGCACGACGGCACGGCCTACCAGTTCCCCATGGGTCTGGGCATGATCAACCAGTTCTTCGGTCGTTACTACTCCCCGGATGAGGCCCGTGCGCTCATCGCGGAGCAGGCCAGCGAGATCGACTCCGCCGAGGCCACCAACCTGGAGGAGAAGGCCATCTCGCTGATCGGCCGCCCCCTCTACGAGGCCTTCATCCGCGACTACACCGCCAAACAGTGGCAGACCGACCCGAAGAACCTGCCGGCCTCCAACATCACCCGCCTGCCGGTGCGCTACACCTTCAACAACCGCTACTTCAACGACACTTTCGAGGGGCTGCCCGTCGACGGCTATGCCGCCTGGCTCAAGCGCATGGCCGAGCATGAGCTCATCGAGGTCCGGCTGGACACCGACTGGTTCGAGGTGCGCGATCAGCTGCGCGCCGAGTCCCCGGACGCCCCGGTCATCTACACCGGTCCGCTCGACCGCTACTTCGACTACTCCGCCGGCGAGCTGGGCTGGCGCACCCTCGACTTCGAGACCGAGGTGCTGGAGACCGGCGACTTCCAGGGCACCTCCGTCATGAACTACAACGACGCGGATGTCCCCTACACCCGTATCCACGAGTTCCGTCACTTCCATCCCGAGCGGGAGAACGTCTACCCGAAGGATAGGACGGTCATCATGAAGGAGTACTCGCGCTTCGCGGAGGAGGGGGACGAGCCCTACTACCCGATCAACACCCCCGGTGACCGTGAGATGCTCAAGGCCTACCGTGAGCTCGCCGCCGCCGAGGCCCGGGACAGCAAGGTCCTCTTCGGTGGCCGGCTGGGCACCTACCAGTACCTGGACATGCACATGGCGATCGCTTCAGCGCTGACGCTCTTCGACAACAGGCTCGTGCCGTACTTCACGGAGGGCGCCACCCTCGAACAGGGGCGCGGACAGTAGTTGGCGGACAATTACCGGACATTTATGTCCGAATTGCTTGTGGGAAAACATAAACTGGGCGTAACGTTAACAAGAGGTTAACTGCGGGGGAACGATGCGTTCCCCCCTTTCGTCCGCACAGAAAGGTGCCGTCATGACCGGTGACCGTTTCGCCATCGTCCGTGAGGACATGCACCGCCGTTACGGCCAGTACTTCGATCCCGACACCATCGATGACCTGGTCGACCGTACCATCGAGGAGGTCTCCGCGCGGGCGCGGATCAAGACCTACCTGCCGGTGCTCGTCGAGCGCGAGGTCTCCGAGATTCTCGAGCACATCGCGGCCGCCGATGACCCGGACGTGGAGTCCCGCCGTGAGGTCCTCTATGTCTGCCAGCGCAACGCCGGCCGTTCCCAGCTCGCCGCCTGCATCACCCGGCACCTCGTGGGTGACCGGCTCTTCGTCCGGTCCATCGGTCTGGAGCCGGAGGAGGGCGTCGATCCGAACGTGCTCGCCGTGCTGGAGGAGCGGGGCATCTCCACGGAGTACATCTACAAGGCGACGATCATCCCGCGCACCGTCCACCGCGCCGATGTCGTGGTGCTTATGGGTGTCCACGAGATCCCGGCGGTCCCGGGCCACCGTTACGTCTACTGGAACATCGACGACCCGGCGGGCCGCCCCATCGAGCGGGTGCGGAAGATCGCCGATGAGGTGGAGAAGCAGGTCCGTGAACTGCTCCACGAGATGGATCTCCTGGTCGACCGTCTGCCCTCGGGTGAGTCTGTGGCGGGCTGAGGTTTTTGCCTCTGCCTGATTCCGCGCTCTGGCACCGGCTGATCGCCGACCGCCACCCCCTGCTTGTCGACGCCGCCGTCACCCTCTCCGCCGTCACCCGTCCACTCGCGGTGACGGCGTTGTCGCTGGTGGTGGCCGCACTGCTGGTGTGGCGCTGGCGGCCGGTGCTCGTCCTGCCGCTGGCGGTCATCGCCGCCGGGCTGGTCAGTCATGTACTCAAGCCGGTGATCGGCCGGGAGCGTCCGCCGGAGGAGTTCCGGCTGGTTGTGGAGACAAACCACGCGATGCCCTCGGGGCATGCCACGGGGATGGCGGCCCTGGCGATGGTGATCACCCTGTGGTGGTGGCCGCGCGGCGGATGGTGGCGTCTCCCGGTGGCGGGGGTGTGGGCGCTGGCCGTCGCGGTGTCCTGGACCCGCCTCTACCTGGGCGTCCACTGGTTCAGCGATGTCCTCGCCGGGCTCATCCTGGGTGGGGCGGTGGCGTTTCTGGTCGCGGGGGTCGCCAAAAGGTTAACTTTAAGTTAACACCCCTGACCTGGGGTGATGGCGCATCATTTCGCATAAACCTAGGACTTTGGTTGCGAACTCCCTGGCCGTTCGCCTAAGATGAACACTAGGTAAACATAAAGTCGCACAAGTAAACGCTTGGCGACGCCCAGAAAGAGAGACCTGCAAAATGACTGTAAACGCATTCCGCTCCGTCCGCCACGACCTCTACACCCGTTTCGGGCACCGTGCCGACAGCAGCATGATCGACACCATCCTCGATGAGGTGATCACCGAGCACACCGCCGCGGCGCGTGTCACGGATTTCCTGTCGATCTTCATCTACCGCGAGGCAGCGGAGAAGATCCAGGACCACCTGTGGACCCACGGGAATATAGGCACCCCGCGCCAGCGGATCCTCTTCGTCAGCCGCACCAACGCCGCCCGCGCCGTCCTGGCTGCCGCACTGGCCCGCCGCATCAGCGACAACGCCGTCGTAGCCACCGTCGCGAACACCCACCCCGAGAACCGTCGGGACGCCCTCATCGAGTGGGTCATGGATGAGCGTGGCCTGCGCGCCGAGCCGGTCAGCTACGCCGCTGACACCGCCCGCACCGTCGCCGCCGCCGACATCGTCGTCTACCTCGACGAGAAGGAGCCGCACGACCTGCCGGGCCGCAGCTTCGTCCAGTGGGACGTGCCGGCCACCGACGGCATGAATGTCGAGCAGATCCGCCGCTTCGCCCAGGACATGGAGGGCCGCGTCGCCGGCCTGCTCACCGAGCTGGACATCCCCTTCGTCCCGCAGTCCGCACAGCGCCTGGCCGCTTAAGCTTCCCTAAAAGCCCCGGGAGCCGCCGCCACCGGAGAACCCGCCCCCGGAATACCCGGTGGTGGCCGAGGATGAGGAGGCGCTCGCCGCCTGCTGGTCGCTGCTGTGCCAGGTGTGCACCACAGCGAAGGGTACATAGTTGCCGTAACCGTAGGCCGGGCGCCAACCCGATTCCCACACCCTCGGGGCCCGGCGGCCCTCGTCCGACGTCTCCTCCGTGCCGGATTCCTCGTAGAGGCGCTGCTGCGCCGCAGCCACGAGCACCCGGTGGTCGCCGACCAGGTCGGCGAACTCATCCATGAAACCCGGGGCGTCGAGGCGGGAGCGCAGGTCGAGCACACGGGCGTCGAGAAGCGAGAGACGCTCACCCAGCCCCGCATCCTCGATGCCGGCCCCGGCGGCGAGGATGTCCTCGTGCAGTTCCGTCAGCTCCCGGCGGCGCAACCCCGCGTCCCCGTGCTCCATGCCCGCCAACAGCTCGATGTTCTCCTCCGCCGTTTTCATCCGCGTGACCTGCTCGTGCGCCGTGGCGATGGGTGCGCGCAGCTCCCGGAACTCCGCGTCCGGGGATTCATGGCGCAGCCCCGCCAGCTGGTCGAAGGTCTCGTTGAGCCCCAGGAAACCGCTCTTGACCTCCTCCCACTGGCACCGCAGGGCATCGTCGGCCAGCGGAGAAGTCAGCGAATGCGCGCGCACGTCGATGGCCTGCAGCTCCTGGGCCACCCGCCCGTAATCACGCTGCACCTCATCGAACTGCCCCCGCGCCTTCTTCACCTGCGCACGGCGGGTGGCCACGATGGCCGCCGCGCCACCGCCCACGGCGAGCGCGCCGATGCCGCCGCCGATGGCCCAGCCCAACCAGCCCGGGGCCTGTGAACTCTCCCGCACCGCGGTGGGATCACCTGCGGCCGTTGCGCCCTCGAGCATGCCCGCGGCCCAGTTCCCGTTGCGCAGGGGGGTCTCCATCCGGTCGAGGATGCCGTCCAGGCGTCCCTCCTCGTAGATCCCGATCGCCGCGCACACATCATCGCCGCAGTACACGCCCATCTTCTGTGGATCAAGGCCCACCGCCACGATCAACGCCCCCGGCGCCCACTTATCGCGTTCCGTGCTGATGAGGTCGGAACGCTCATCCTCACCGAACTCCCGCACCGTGTCATTGAGGTTGTCGTCATTCTCGGCGAAGAGGATGTAGGTGACGTCGGTGACCTCCCCGGGCAGCTCCAGTCCCGGGGTGCGCTCCAGCAGCAGCTGCTCATCCGCGCCGCTGAGCTCATCGGCCAGGTCGATGACCTCCACCTCCCGCGTGGCCACCGCCGCGGCAGGGGAGAAGACACCCGGGAGAAACGCAACCAGCACGGCGAGGAAGCCGAACAGGAGACAGGTGGCCAGGCTTCGGGTCAGTCTCTGAATGGAGGCCGTCATGTCATCCAGGATAGAGTCCCGTCCCGGTGGGTGCACCGCGAAATCTGCGCCAGGCACACTACCCTTGTTCCGGAGATGACCCGAAAGGTGGAACCACCCGAAGTGAAGAACAACGGAGACGACAACGTGCGCGAGATGCTGCAGCGCATCCTGCTGCCCCGGAAGGGCGAGCCGCATGATGTACGCATGCTCTACCTCGTCGAGGCCGAGCAGAACAAGGAGCGCCTGACCTGGGCGGACCGGCTCACGGTCACCGTCCCCGCCGGCGCGGAGGTGTCCTTCCAGACCTACTTCAACGCCTTCCCCGCCAGCTACTGGCGCCGTTGGTCCCAGCTGGAGCATGTGCTGCTGCGCATGAACGTGGCCGGCACCGCCAGCGTCGAGGTGTACCGCTCCAAGATCGACGGCACCCGTGTGGCCGTCGACGGGGCCCTGGTCACCGACGATGTGGCTGAATTCACGATTCCCCTGTCCCACTTCGAGGACGGTGGCTGGCTGTGGTTCGACATCACCGCCGAGACGGGGACCACCATCACCGAAGCCGGCTGGTACGCCGACCGCGAACCGGCCGCCCAGATCCTGCCTGACGGCACTGAGGTCGGCCCCTTCGACAAGCGCGCCACCGTGGGCATCCCCACGTTCAACCGCCCCCACGACGCCGTCGCGGCCCTGCAGGCACTGGCCGAGGACCCGCTCGTCGACGCCGCCATCGACGCCGTCATCATGCCCGACCAGGGCACGGCGCACCCCGCCGACGAACCCGGCTACGACGAGGCCGTCGCCCACTTCGGGAACCGTTTCCACGAGTTCCGCCAGGGCAACCTCGGCGGTTCCGGCGGCTACTCCCGCATCATGTACGAGGCCGTCGGTGAGGGCCCGGCCGGCGCCGCGCAGTCCCCGTTCATCCTCTACATGGACGACGACATCGCCATCGAACCGGAGTCGATCCTGCGCGCCATCCAGGTCGGCCGCTACGCCAGGAGCCCGATCATCATCGGTGGCCAGATGCTCAACCTGCAGGAACGCTCCCAGCTGCGCACCATGGGCGAGGTCGTCCAACGCCACGACTTCATGTGGGGCCCGGCCACCCACTCCACCTACGACCACGACTTCGCCCGCTATCCGCTCGGCTTCCGCGGTGAGGACGAGGACGAGAAGGACCCGGACGCCAAGAACTCCCGGGACCTGCACCGCCGCATCGACGTGGACTACAACGGCTGGTGGATGTGCATGTTCCCCCGCGTTGTCGCCCAGACCATCGGCCAGCCGCTGCCGCTGTTCATCAAATGGGACGACACCGAGTACTCCCTGCGCGCCGGCAAGGCCGGTTTCCCCACCGTGACCTGGCCGGGTGTGGCCATCTGGCACATGGCGTGGACCGACAAGGACGACGCCATCGACTGGCAGGCCTACTTCCACCTGCGCAACCGCCTCATCGTCGCCGCCCTCAACCACGACGGCCCGGTCGACGGCATCATCACCTCCCTGCGCAAATCCACCTTCAAGCACCTGATGTGCATGGAGTACTCGACGCTGGCCATCCAGATCGAGTCCATGAAGGACTTCCTCGCGGGACCCGACCAGCTCTTCGACGTCCTCGAGTCCTCCCTGCCGCGTATCGCCGCGATCCGTAAGCAGTACTCCGACGCCGTGGTCATCCCCTCGGCCGCGGAACTGCCCGCCGCCTCCGGTGCGCCGGGTGTGCCCATCAAGGACATCGGTGGCCGCCTGGGCAAGATCAGGAAGGCCGGCTGGCTGCTCAAGGGCCTGCGCCACTCCCTGGGTAAGGAGGATCCGCACCACCACGAGGTGCCGCAGCTGAATCTCTCGCCCGCCGAGGCCCGCTGGTTCTCGCTCTCGCGTCTCGACGGCGTGACCGTCACCACCGCAGGCAACAACGGCGTGGCCTACCGCAAGCGCAACCGCGAGCTCGCTGAGCGCCTGCTCAAGGAGACCTGGGCCCTGCAGAAGGAGATCGCGGAGCGTTTCGACGAGCTGCGCACCACCTACCGTGCCGCCCAGCCCGAGCTGGTCAGCCGGGAGGCCTGGGGGAGGATTTTCGGATGAGCCGGGAAGTCGATCTGCTGGTCCGGGCGCAGGACCTACTCTGCGACCGGCCGGGCGCCCTGCGCGTGGCCACCACCCTCTCGCATTTCGGGGAGCATTCCCTCGGCTGGTTCGCGTTGGCCGGGGCGGGGGCGGCCGTCGACAAGCAGCGTCGCCGCCAGTGGGTGGCGCTGGGTGTGTCGGCCTTCGTCTCGCACGCGGCCTCCGTGGTGATCAAGCGGATCGTGCGCCGCAACCGCCCGCATGACCCGCGCATCCGGGTCGGGGTGGGCACGCCGTCGAAGCTGTCCTTCCCCTCCTCGCACTCCACATCCACCGCCGCGGCACTGACTTCTCTGTCACAGTTGAGCGGTTCTAAATTGCCGCTCGCGGGCATTCCGGTGATGATGGTCTCGCGTATGGTGCTGGGAGTGCACTACCCGACCGACACACTGGCAGGCGCGGTCCTGGGTGCCGCCACCGCCAGGATCGTCACCACGATTGAGAGGAAGACCGCGTGAGCGAGGAAAACCTGGCCGAGGACAAACCGGGCATCTTCTACTCTGAGCCGCACACCGAGGGCATCGACAACACCCGTCGCCGCCAGCCGCCGAAGAACCTTCCCGATGCGATGGTCAAGGCGCTGCGCCCCAAGCAGTGGGTCAAGAACGTCCTCGTCGTCGCCGCTCCCGCCGCAGCCGGCGCGGAGGCGCTGATCGACGGCCGCACGCTTCTCGACGTCCTCCTCGCCTTCGTCGTCTTCTGCCTCGCCGCTTCGTCGATCTACCTGGTCAACGACGCCCGCGACG
Organism: Corynebacterium lemuris; assembly: GCF_024919295.1. Lineage (GTDB taxonomy): Bacteria > Actinomycetota > Actinomycetes > Mycobacteriales > Mycobacteriaceae > Corynebacterium > Corynebacterium lemuris. The sequence continues at coordinate 41,864 of NZ_JANWTC010000011.1, forward strand.
TCGACGCCGACCGCGAGCACCCCACCAAGCGTTTCCGCCCGATCGCCTCCGGCATGCTGCCGATCAACCTGGCCTACGCCATGGCGGTCATCCTCATCGTCGCCTCCGTCGGGCTGTCCTTCCTGGCCTCCTCCGGCTGGGGACTGGCCGCCGTGGTCAGTGTCTACATCATCCTGCAGCTGGGCTACTGCTTCGGCTGGAAGCACCTGCCGGTGATCGACATCGCCCTGGTCTCCTCCGGCTTCATGCTGCGTGCGATGGCCGGCGGTGTCGCCGCCGGCATCTCCCTGTCCCAGTGGTTCCTGCTGGTCGCCGCCTTCGGTTCGCTGTTCATGGCCTCCGGCAAGCGCTACGCCGAGCTGCTGCTGGCGGAGCGCACAGGCAAGCAGATCCGCCGTTCCCTGCAGGGCTACACCCCGACCTACCTGCGTTTTGTCTGGACCCTGGCGGCCACCGCCGTGGTCATGAGCTACGCCCTGTGGGGTTTCCAGCTCTCCACCGAGGTCGGGGGCATGGCCGGCGTCTGGTACCAGATCTCCATGGTGCCGTTCACCATCGCGATCCTGCGCTACGCCGCCGACGTCGACCGCGGTGCCGGTGGTGCCCCCGATGAGATGGCACTGTCCGACCGGGTCCTCCAGGCGCTGGCTCTGTTGTGGATCCTGTGCATCGTGCTGGCCGTCTACCTGGTGCCGGCACTCTAGCGGCGTCGCGCCCGCCCGTGGTTCCCGGGGCGGGCCGCGGCCCCTGCTAACATTTCGGCCATGACCACAGCTGCCGGGTTGTCCGGTCACCCTGCACCACAGAAATCCCCGGAACGGAAGGCCCCGGCGTCGCTGACGCTGTGGACGGGTGTGGCCAGCGCGATCCTGCTGGCCATCCTGGCCTTCGCCGGGGGATGGCAGCGGCGGTGGATGAGCGATGACGGCCTGATCGTCCTGCGCACCGTGCGTAACCTGCTGGCCGGCAACGGCCCGGTCTTCAACGCCGGTGAGCGGGTCGAGGCCAACACCTCCACCCTGTGGCAGTACCTCATCTATCTGGTGGCCCTGGTCACCGATGCCCGCCTCGAGATCATCGCGATGTGGCTGGCCCTGATCTTCACCACCGTGGCACTCGGCCTGGCGGCCTGGGGCACCGCCCGGCTCTACCGCCACCGGCCCACGCTCCTGCTCCTGCCCGCCGGCGGGCTGGTCTATCTGGCGCTGCCGCCGGCCCGCGATTTCGCCACCTCCGGCCTGGAGTGGGGTCTGAGCCTGTTATGGATCGCCGGGCTCTGGTGTCTGCTCGTCGCATGGGCGATCCGGGAGGGGAAGGCGGGCCGGCACCACGCCGGCGGCCCCTCCGAGAAGACCACCTACTGGCTGGCGTTCTGGGCGGGCCTGTCCTGGCTCGTGCGCCCCGAGCTCGCGCTCTACGGCGGGCTGACCGGCCTGCTCATCATCTTCGCGGCCACCAGCTGGCGGCAGCGCGGACTCATCCTGGCGGCCGCACTGCCTGTACCCGCCGGCTACCAGATCTTCCGGATGGGTTACTACGGACTGCTCACCCCGCACACGGCGGTGGCGAAGTCCGCGGGTGACGCCGAATGGGCGGGGGGCTGGGAGTACCTCCGGGATCTGGTCGATCCGTACTGGCTGTGGCTGGCCCTCGCGGTGGTCATCGTCCTGGGTGCGGTGACCCTGTGGCGCTTCTCGACGCCCCATGGCGAGCCCGTCGTGGTCACCGGCCGTGGGCGGCTGCGCACCCCGGTGGCGGTGACCTGCCTGATCCTGCTGGCCGGCACCATCCACCTCCTCTATGTGCTGCGCGTGGGCGGTGACTTCATGCACGGCCGGATGCTCCTGCTGCCCCTGTTCGCCCTGCTGCTGCCGCTGGCGGTGGTGCCCCTGGTGGACCTGCGGCGGATCGCCCCGCGTTTTGATCTGCCGGCGGCTCTCGGCCTGGCGGTGCTGGCCTGGTGGGGGGTGAGCACGGTGATCACCGGTCACCCCGTCGACTGGGAGACCGACTACGAGGAACTGGGCATCGTCGACGAACGTGATTTCTGGACGTACGCAACCTTCCGGGAACAGGGTGATCCGCCGCTGGTGGCCGCTGATTTCCGCACTGCCCTGGCCATGAACAACTACCCGGAGGTGGCACAGCAGGCCAGGGAGCAGGACGTGGGCCTGATGTCGCAGATCCTGTTGAGCACGGAGCCCAACGAGTTCTCCTGGATCACCACCCCGCGGATCCCGCGCGAGCTGGCGCATGAGGACCCGACCGGCCTGGCCGACCAGCCGCCGACCGTGTACCACATCAATCTGGGTATGACCAGCATGAATGCGCCGCTGGAGTTGCGTGTGCTGGACACGGTCGGGTTGACCACCCCGCTCGCCGCACGTCAGCCGCGGGACGCGGAGGCGCGCGTGGGCCACGACAAGTGGCTGCCCTTCGAGTGGCAGGCCTCGGACACCGCCGTCGCCCTGGAGAACCTGCCCGGCTGGTATGACCGGGAGGCCACCGCCCTGGCCCGCCAGGCCCTGCAGACCCCGGCGTTGGCGGACCTGGTGGCCACCTACCGTGAGCCGATGAGCCTGGATCGTTTCCTGGCCAACATCCGTTTCGCCTTCACAGACGGCCGTACGTTGGAGTTCAGCCTCGATCCAGAGGAGGTCATTAAGGAGCACGGCCCGGTTCAGCCTGGAATTCAGGTGGCCTGGCCAGTGGAAATTTCCCCCGAAAACCCCAGGTGAGGCCGCATAAAGTCACAGACTGGTAACGAAATAATGAGCTTTTCGTTACGTATTGCTCTACAGTGTCACGCAGTAGGGACGCTATGATGCAGCGCGGCGCGGTTGTTAACGAACTGGCAGGCGCAGCCGATAGGTCCCACAGCGCCAAGACTGCAGAACGCCAAGCCGAGGAGAACCATGACCTTTCTGACCGGAGCCCGTCGCGTGAGCCGAAGAGCCCTCGCGGTGCTGGCCGCCTTCGCCACCGCCCTCACCCTCATGGTGTTCGTCGGTGCCGGGGAGGCCAGGGCCGACAACCGGGCCTGGCTGCGCCAGGACGCAAACGGCCACTGTGAATGGGACGGAGTCGGCCACTGGGTCCAGCGTTGTGACGTCTGGTCCCCCTCCACCGGCAACAACATCACCGTCCAGATCCAGCCGGCCGCCCGCGGCGGCAACGCGGGCTTCTACCTCCTGGACGGACTGCGTGCCACCAACCACGCCAACGCCTGGACCGTCGACGTCAACGCCGCGGCCGTGTACAACAACTCCAACATCACCCTGGTGATGCCGGTGGGTGGCGCAGGTTCCTTCTACGCCGACTGGGAGGAGCCCGCCACCTACGACCTGAACAACCCGGTCACCTACCAGTGGGAGACCTTCCTCTCCTCTGAGCTGCCGGCCTACCTGCAGCAGAACTTCGGTGTCGCACCGGACAACAACTCCATCGCCGGCCTGTCCATGGGTGGTACCGCGGCCCTCAACCTGGCCGCGAAGTACCCGGGCCAGTTCCGCCAGGCACTGTCCTGGTCCGGCTACCTGGCCACCACCATGCCGGGCATGCAGACCATGATGCGCGTGGCGCTTCTCGACGCCGGCGGCTTCAACATCAACGCCATGTACGGCACCATCCTCAACCCGCGCCGCTTCGAGAATGACCCCTTCCACAACATGGAGGGCCTGCGCGGCAAGGACGTCTACATCTCCGCCGCCACCGGCCTGTGGGGCCCGGAGGACAACAACTACCCGGTGAACCTCAAGCTCTCCGCGACCCCGCTGGAGATGCTGGCCCGGGTGTCCACCCGGCTGTGGGAGGGCAAGGCGCTGGCCACCGGGATCAACGTCACCACCGACTACCCGTTGACCGGCATCCACAACTGGAACCAGTTCGGCAGCCAGCTGCACAAGACCAAGGGCCGTGTCCTGGATGTCATGAACGCCTGGTAGCCACGCCACGCGTGCCCCGGAGGGCAGGAACCGCCCTCCGGGGTTCTTTATTTCCGGGGGTAGGACACGGCGTGCCCTACCCTAAAGTCTCAAGTTCAACTTAAACTTGAGCACGACCCTGGCGGAGACCCACATCACCGCCCCGGTGAGACAACTGAAGAATCTTCCGCCGACGGAGACGTCGGGCGCGGAAGGTGGGTGCCTCAGAAGCCCACCGCCCGGGGGCGGGGAACCCCCGGGCGGTGGCGGCCCACCTGACGTGCCGGGTCCCCGTCGGCACCACACATCCACGAGCACCACACACAAGGACTTCACTCATGCGCGACACCGCATCCCGTTCCCCGCAGCGCCGCCGACCCTGGCTCGCCGCCCTCGTCCTCCCGACGACGGTCGCCCTCGGTCTGTCCCTGGCGCCCGCGGCCATTGCCCAGGACCTCTCCGGAAGCAGCCTCTCCGACTCGATCCGTCCCTCCGACCCGCCGCAGCGCACCCCGGTCTCCACGGAGTACCCGGACGTCCAGGGGCTGCCCGCCGGTGTCGACGTTGAGCGTGTCGAGTGGATCACCAACCGCCGCATCGCCCTCTACATCAAATCCGCCGCCATGCCCGGCGAGCTGATCCAGGTCCAGATGCTGCTCGCCCGCGACTGGCACGCCGACAGCAGCCGCACCTTCCCGGAGGTCTGGGCGCTTGACGGTCTGCGTGCACGTGAGGACGACAGCGGCTGGACCATCGAGACCAACATCGAGCAGTTCTACGCCGACAAGAACGTCAACGTCATCCTCCCCGTCGGCGGCGAATCCTCCTTCTACTCCGACTGGCAGCGTCCGGACAACGGCAAGCACTACAAGTGGGAGACCTTCCTCATGCAGGAGCTGGTCCCGATCCTGGACAACGGTTTCCGCTCCAGCAAGGAACGCGCCATCTTCGGCCTGTCCATGGGCGGTACCGCCGCGATGAACCTCGCCCAGCGCCACCCGCACATGTTCGAGTTCGTCGGCTCCTTCTCCGGCTACCTGGACACCACCTCCCCGGGCATGCCCGAGGCCATCCTGGCGGCCCAGCGCGACGCCGGCGGCTACGACGGCACCGCCATGTGGGGCAGCCCCGGCCACCAGGACTGGGTCGACCACGATCCGAAGCTGGGCATTCAGGCCCTCAAGGACATGAAGGTCTACGTCTCCTCCGGTTCCGGCAGCGATGACTTCGGGCAGGCCAATTCCGTGGCCACCGGCCCGGCGAATGCCGCAGGCATCAGCCTGGAGATCCTCTCCCGCATGACCTCCCAGACCTTCGTCGACCGCGCCCGTGAGGCCGGTGTGGAGCCGGTCGTCCACTTCCGTCCCTCCGGCGTCCACGCCTGGCCCTACTGGCAGTTCGAGATGGTCCAGTCCTGGCCGCACATCGCCAACGCCCTGTCACTGTCCGAGAGGGACAAGGGTGCCGACTGCGTCGCCGTCGGCGCCATCGCCGAGGCCACCAAATCCGGCGTCATCGGTTCCTGCGTGAACAACGAGTACGCGGTCGGGGACGGCGCCCGCCAGGACTTCCGCAACGGTGTGGCCTACTGGTCCCCCGAGACCGGCGCGCATGCCCTGCACGGCGCCATCAACGCCCGCTACCATCACATCGGCGGCCCGGCCAGCTGGCTCGGCTTCCCGACCACCGGCGAGCGCACCACCCCGGACGGCGTCGGCCGCTACGTCCACTTCGAGAACGGCTCCATCTACTGGACCCCGGGCACCGGTGCCCAGGAGGTCCCGGGCCGGATCATGGCCGAGTGGGGTGCCGCCGGCTGGGAGCGCGGCGACCTGGGTTACCCGGTCACCCCGCCGGTCGACACCAACGGCGGCCAGGTCCAGGAGTTCCAGAAGGGCTGGATCGTCCAGGATCCGGACGGTGGGACCCACCGGGTCAAGGGTGCCATCGCTGCCAAGTACAGCGATGTCAACACCGTCAGCTCCCCCCTGGGTTTCCCCACCTCCAATGAGAAGCTCATCCGCGGCGGTGCCTTCCAGGAGTTCGAGAACGGCAACATCTACTGGTCCGCCGCCACCGGTGCGCACTACATCCTCTACGGTGGCATCTTCAACCACTGGGGCACCAAGGGGTACGAGCAGGGTGAGTTCGGCTGGCCGACCGCCGATCAGACCGGCCAGACCGTCCGCTTCCAGAACGGCACCATCAGCGAAGTCGGTGGGCAGATCCGGGAGGGGCGGAACTGATCATGCCTACTCCGGCCAGGACCGGGTTGATCATCGCCGTGCTGACCGGCGCGTTCACCCTCACCGCCTGCGGCGGGGCCACCGTGGAGAACGACCCCACGACGGCCACCTCCGTGGCGCCGCTCGAGCGCGCCCCGAAGAACGACGTGTCCGAGGAGTCCCCGGAGACCGGGGAGCCCGGGCGCCGGCCGCCGGCCGGCCGGCCTGCCGAACCGCAGCCGCAGGATCAGGGTGCCCGGGAGATCGATGAGATCCCCGAGCAGCAGACACCTCGTTCCCCGGAGGACGTCACCTTCCTCGGTGACCTCACCGACGAGGGTATCGACGTCGAGGGGGTCGAGGACCAGCTCATCGGCACCGCCTCGACCGTCTGCGGGGGTGGCGGGAACGTCCTCACGGAGGCCACCCCTCCGGCCGTGGCAGGCCAGCTCGTTGAGCAGGGCCGTACCGACCTGCCCGTCGGGGAAGTCACGGCGCTGATCGAGTCCACGGCGAAAAACGCCTACTGCTAGAGATATAAGATCTGAGACATGCGTAAGCTGCTGACCATCCTGGCCGTGTTGATCCTCGTACTCCTCATCGGCGTCGGCACGTTCCGTTTCCTGCGCTCCGGCGATGACGTCCCGTTGCCGCCGGGGGTGCCGCAGCCGACGGAACTGCTCCAGCCGGACTGGTGTCCGGACGTCGAGGTGATCGCCGCACCGGGTACCTGGGAATCGGCGGCCGGTGATGACCCGTTCAACCCGACCGCGAACGAGTATAGCTTCATGCTGTCGATCACCCGCCCCCTGCAGGAGCGATTCAGCCCGGATGACGTGAAGGTGTGGACCCTGCCGTACACCGCGCAGTTCCGCTCCATCAACTCCCAGCAGGAGATGACCTACGACGAGTCCCGGCAGGAGGGGCAGCAGGTCCTCGAGACCGAACTGGTGACGATGCACGACCAGTGCCCCTACACGGATTTCATTCTCGCCGGATTCTCGCAGGGGGCGGTCATCCTGGGTGACCTGGCCAGCCAGATCGGACAGGGCGGCGGCGTGATCCCGGCCGAGCGCATCAGGGGTACCGTCCTGATCGCGGACGGCCGCCGGGAACCTGGTGTGGGCCAGAACCCCGGCACCTGGGTCGACGGAGTCGGCGCAGAGGTTGCTCTCCAGCCACTCAACCTGCTCGTTCAGCCGGTCGTCCCCGGTGCGACCATGCGTGGTCCCCGCGTCGGCGGCTTCGGGGAGCTCCAGGACCGCACCTTCGACATCTGCGCCCCCGACGACAGCATCTGCGATGCACCCCGCAACGTGGGCAATGCCATCGAGCGGGCCCAGGCGTTGGTCGCCGCCAACGGCGTGCACGCCCTCTACGCCAGCAATCCCGATGTGATCCCGGGGACCACCGCCAATGCGTGGGTTGTGGAATGGGCCAGTGAACTGATCGCCCAGTGACCGGGGGTACCGGAGGGTACTCTCGTTATGTAACGAAAACGTCTCGACAGAGGACTAACAGGACGTATGCCTGCTCTGTTAGGTTGACACGAAAGACTTATAAAACATCCCGCCCGCGGGAGCACCACAAGGAGAAGCATGGACCTTCAAGCGGCGATGAGCCAGTTCTTCAACGACAAGGGCGAGATCGTCCTTGCTCCGCAGCTGACCCTGGCCGGCCTGGCCGAGCTGATGTACCAGGGTGATCTGCAGCTCGGCGGGGGAGAACGTCACTGTCTGCGCTTCTGGGACTTCTCCGAATCCCGGGAAGGTACCCCGGTCGACTTCACCCGCACCGAGATCAACACCCGCATCAAGGCTGTGGCGGCCCGTCTGCAGCAGGTGGGCAAGATCGGTGACCGCGTGGCCATCCTGGCGAACAACTCGCCGGAGTACCTCTTCGGTTTCATCGGTGCGCTCTACGCGGGCATGACCCCGGTCCCGCTCTACGATCCCTCCGAGCCGGGCCATGCGGACCACCTCAAGGCCGTCTTCGCCGATTGCGAGCCCGCCTTCGTGCTCACCAACTCCACCTCCGCGACGGCCGTGCGCGAGCACTTCGCCGAGCTGCCCTCCCGTGAGCGCCCCCGCATCCTCGCGGTGGACTCCCTGCCGGACACCCTGGCATCCTCCTACATGAACCCGATGATGACCCTGCAGGGTCAGCAGCTCATGGCCTCGGCGACCACCATGCCGGTCGACCAGCCCGCCTTCCTGCAGTACACCTCCGGTTCCACCCGCACCCCGGCCGGCGTGCAGCTGACCAACCGCTCCATCCTCACCAACGTGCTGCAGATCTTCACCGCCGCCCGCCTGCGCATGCCGCTGCGTCTGGTGACCTGGCTGCCGCTGCACCACGACATGGGCATCATCCTCTCCCTCTTCGTCACCATCCTGGGCCTGCCCAACGAGATCATGGCCCCGCGTGACTTCATCCAGCAGCCGAAGCGCTGGGTCGAGCAGCTCCACCGCCGCGACACCGATGAGGGTGTGTCCGTCTACACCGTCATCCCGAACTTCGCCCTCGAGCTGGCCGCCCGTTACGGGAAGCCGAAGGACGGCGAGACCCTCGACCTGTCCGCCATCGACGGCATCATCATCGGTTCCGAGCCGATCACGGAGAAGGCCGTCACCGCCTTCATCGAGGCCTTCGGTGAGTACCAGCTGTCCACCAACGTGCTGCGCCCCTCCTACGGACTGGCCGAGGCCTCCCTGCTGGTGACCACCCCGCAGACCCCGGAGCGCCCGCTGATCTCCTACTTCGACCGCGACAAGCTCTCCGAGGGTGTCGTCGAGTTCGTGGAGAAGGACTCCGAGCTGGCCGTGGCCTTCGCCTCCAACGGCCAGGTTGTCCGCCCGCAGGCCCTGACCATCGTCGACCCGGAGACGAAGGCCGAGCTGGCTGACGGCCAGATCGGTGAGCTGTGGGTCAAGGGCGACAACCTCGCCGCCGGTTACCTCGGCCGCGAGGAGGAGACCGCGGAGACCTTCCGCAACACCCTCGGCGAGCGTCTGCCGGAGTCCCGTGTCGCGGACGCCACCGACGAGGGCTGGCTCGCCACCGGTGACCTGGGCACCATCGTCAACGGTGAAACCTACATCACCGGCCGCCTCAAGGACCTCATCGTCATCGCGGGCCGTAACCACTACCCGCAGGACATCGAGTTCACCGTGATGAACGCCTCCGACCACGTCCGCCCGGACTCCGTCGCCGCGTTCTCCGTCACCGACGAGGATGCCGCCGAGTCCACCGAGCAGCTGGTGCTGGTCATCGAGCGCGATGACAAGGCCGATGCCTCGGGCGACGAGGCCGCCATCGAGGCCATCCGGGCAGCGGTCACCACCGCCCACGGTGTCACCCCGGCCGACATCCGGTTCGTCGGTCCGAACGAGATCCAGCGTTCCTCGGCAGGCAAGATCGCCCGCCGGGTGATCCAGAAGAGCTACCTGTCCGAGGCCTGATCCCCGCCGGGGACGAACAGGAATAAGTAACGAAGGGGTCCGCACAGCCGATAACGTCCCGTACGAACAAAACTGTGCTGGACCGAAGATGGAAAAGGAATACCGCGTACATGAGTGAGAGCCCTGGCCCCGCGACGATGACCGTCGAACAGCTCCGCGGGTGGCTCCGCGACTGGGTGGTGCAGGTCACCGGGTTGAACCCGGAGGACGTCACCGACACCAAGCCGATGGAGAACTTCGGTCTTTCCTCCCGTGACGCGGTCATCCTGTCCGGCGAGCTGGAGAACCTCCTCGGTGTCCAGCTGGACGCCACCATCACCTACGAGTACCCCACGATCCAGGCTCTGGCGCAGCGGCTCGTCGACGGCGAGCCCGCCGCCCGCGAACGTACCCGCCCGCGCATCCGCCACACCGGCGGCACTGACCGCACCCCGGGCACCCACGACATCGCCATCGTCGGCATGGGGGGACGTTTCCCGGGTGCCGGCAACCTGGACGAGTACTGGTCCATGCTCGTCGAGGGCCGCGACGGCACCGGTGAGCTGCCGATCGGCCGCTGGTCGGAATACGCCGGTGAGGAGGTCATGGCCGCCAAGATGGCGGAGCAGTCCCTGACCGGTGGCTACCTGGAGGACCTCTCCAGCTTCGACGCCGAGTTCTTCGGACTGTCCCCGCTTGAGGCGGCCAACATGGACCCGCAGCAGCGCATCATGCTCGAGGTCACGTGGGAGGCTCTCGAGGACGCCCACCTCGCGCCGAACACCCTGCGCGGCACCTCGGTGGGTGTCTTCCTCGGTTCCTCGAACAACGACTACGGCATGCTCATCACCGCCGATCCGGCCGAGGCGCACCCCTACGCTCTGACGGGCACCTCCAGCTCGATCATCCCCAACCGCATCTCCTACGCCTTCGACTTCCGCGGCCCGTCCGTCAGCGTGGACACGGCGTGCTCCTCCTCGCTGGTGGCCGTCCACCAGGCGGTGCGTGCGCTGCGCGACGGCGACGCCGATGTCGCGGTGGCCGGTGGCGTGAACATCCTGGCCTCCCCGTTCGTCACCACCGCTTTCGGCGAGCTCGGGGTGCTCAGCCCGACCGGCCACATCCACGCCTTCTCCGACGACGCCGACGGTTTCATCCGTTCCGACGGCGCCGGCGTGCTCATCCTCAAGCGGGTCAAGGATGCGCTTGCCGACGGCGATGACATCCTCGCCGTGGTCAAGGGCTCGGCCATCAACTCCGACGGCCACTCCAACGGCCTGACCGCGCCCAACCCCGACGCCCAGATCGAGGTGCTGTCCCGCGCCTACGACGACGCCGGCATCGACCCCACCCAGGTGGACTACATCGAGGCCCACGGCACCGGCACCATCCTCGGTGACCCCATCGAGGCCACCGCCCTCGGCGCGGTCCTCGGTGAGGGCCGCGACCTGAAGCAGCCGACCCTGCTGGGTTCGGTGAAGTCCAACATCGGCCACTCCGAGTCCGCCGCGGGAGCTGCCGGCCTGATCAAGGTCGTCCAGTCCATCCAGCACGGTGTGATCCCGCCGAGCCTGCACTTCGAGGCCCCCAACCGCTACATCGACTTCGATGCCGAGCGCCTCGAGGTCGTCGAGGACCCCCGCGAGTGGCCCGAGTACTCCCGGCGCAAGGTCGCCGGCGTCTCCGGTTTCGGCTTCGGCGGCACCAACGCCCACGTCGTGGTCAGCTCCTTCGACCCGGCCGATTACGAGGCGGAGACCGCTGACCTTGCTCCGCTGGAGTCCCAGCTGACCGACCCGGGGCACCCGAATGCGGTGCTGCTGCCGGTCTCCGGCCTGCTGCCCTCGCGCCGCCGACAGGCCGCCGCGGACCTCGCCGATTTCCTGGAGGGCCGCCCCGACACCGATCTGGTGCCGGTGGCCCGTTCCCTGGCCGGCCGCAACCACGGTCGTTCCCGCGCCGTCGTCAACGCGGAGACGGTGGAGGAGGCCGTGAAGCGCCTGCGCCAGGTCGCCGAGGGCAAGGTCTCGGTGGGCATCACCGCCGCTGATTCCCCCGCCGCTGTGGGACCGGTGTTCGTGTACTCCGGTTTCGGTTCCCAGCACCGCAAGATGGCCAAGGAGCTGCTCGCCGCCTCCCCGCTGTTCCGTACCCGCATGGAGGAACTCGACGAGCGGGTGCAGTTCGAGTCCGGCTGGTCGGTCCTGGAGATCGTCGCCGATGATGAGCAGACCTATGACACGGAGACCGCGCAGGTCGCCATCACCGCCATCCAGATCGCGCTGACCGACCTGCTTGCCGCCTTCGGTGCGAAGCCCGCGGCCGTCATGGGCATGTCCATGGGCGAGATCGCCGCGGCCTACGCCGCCGGTGGCCTCAACGCCGGGGACGCCATGCAGATCGCCTGTCACCGGGCCCGCCTCATGGGTGAGGGGGAGAAGTCCCTGCCCGAGGACCAGCTCGGTGCGATGGCAGTGGTGGAACTGTCCACCGAGGCACTCCGGGAGCTCAACGACGAGGAGGCCTTCGGCAACATCGAACCGGCCGTCTACGCCGGCCCGGGCATGACCACCGTGGGCGGACCACGGGAGCAGGTGACCGCGCTCGTCGAGAAGCTCGAGGGCGAGGGCAAGTTCGCCCGCCTGCTCAACGTCAAGGGCGCCGGCCACACCAGCGCCGTGGAGCCGTTGCTCGGCGAGCTCGGCTTCGAGACCGCCGGCATCAGCCCGCAGCCCCTGCACACCCCGCTGTTCAGCTCCGTCGACCCGGGCGAGCTGCACCAGCCGGGTCAGACCATCCACGACACCGACTACTGGCTGCGCATGACGCGCCAGTCCGTCCACTTCCAGGACGCCACCGAGGCCGCCTTCGCCCACGGTCACACCACCCTGGTCGAGATCGCCCCGAACCCGGTCGGGATCATGGGCATGATGAACACCGCCTTCAGCGTGGGCAAACCCGACGCCCAGCTGCTCTTCGCCCTCAAGCGCAAGGTCGGCGAGGTCGAGGCGCTGCGCGACCTGCTGGCCAAGCTCTACGCGGCCGGTGCCCCGGTCGACTTCTCCCTGGTCTACGGGCCCGGCCCGCTGCTGCCCGCCCCGCACATCACGTGGAAGCACCAGCGCTACTGGACCAACGCCCGCCCGGCCAGCCACCGCCCCGCGGAGCTGCCGGGCCAGCGCGTGACCCTGCCCGGTGGTGTGGTGGCCTTCAGCACCGACGCCGACCAGGTCCCCTCCGCCCTCGCGCTGCTCGAACGTGCCGCCGAGGCGGTTCAGCCGGGAGCGCAGCTCGTCGCGGCGGAGGAGTACGCCATGCTCCCGGTCACCGGTGAGATCACCACCATGGCCAACCGCGGTGTGGGCGGCGTGAGCCTGACGGTCCACGGTGTCACCGACCCCGCCGCCGGCACCACGACCCTGCTGGCGGAGGGCTTCGCCACCGCGCTGAAGCTCAACACCCCGGCCGCCGTACCGGGTGTGCAGACCCCGCAGGCCGCAGCGAGCCCCGCGGTGGTCGAGGAGGAACTCGACATCGAGGAGATCCGCTGGGACCCCTCCTCGGGGGAGACCGTCGAGGCCCGCCTGCGCGCCATCGTCTCGGAGTCCATGGGCTACGACGTCGACGACCTGCCCGGTGAGCTCCCGCTCATCGACCTGGGTCTGGACTCGCTCATGGGCATGCGCATCAAGAACCGCGTGGAGAACGACTTCCAGATCCCGCCGCTGCAGGTCCAGGCGCTGCGGGACGCCTCCGTGGCCGATGTCGTCCGCATCGTTGAGGAGGCCGTCGCCGCGAAGACGAACACCGCCACCCCGCTCATCGAGCCGGTCATGTCCGCCGACGATGTCGAGGAGGCCGAGCAGGATGTCCGGGAAGAGCCCGTGCAGGACGAGGCGCCGCAGGGCGTGGGTGTCGCCCCCCGCGACGCCGCCGAGCGCATGGTGTTCGGCACCTGGGCCACCATCACCGGCAAGGCACCGGCGGGGGTGACCACCACGCTGCCGGCGGTCGACGCGGGCGTCGCGAAGCAGATCGCCGAGCGGCTCACCGACCGCGCCGGCCTGGAGATCACCCCTGAGCAGGTCACGGGGGCGGAGACGCTGGAACCGCTGGCCAACATCGTGCGTGACGCACTGGAGACCGAGGTCGAGGGCAACATCCGCGTCCTGCGGGCCCGCCCCGGGGACTCCGCGAAGCCCAGCGTGTTCATGTTCCACCCCGCCGGCGGCTCCTCCGTGGTCTACCAGCCACTGGCCCGTCGCCTGCCGGAGGACATCCCCGTCTACGGTGTGGAACGCCTCGAGGGCACCCTCGAGGAGCGGGCCGCCGCCTACATCGACGAGATCCGCCAGTACTCCGACGGCCGCCCGGTGGTCCTCGGCGGCTGGTCCTTCGGCGGTGCCCTGGCCTACGAGGTCGCCAGCCAGCTCAAGGACACCGACGTCGAGGTCGCCTACATCGCGCTCCTGGACACCACCCAGCCCTCCGAGCCGATCCCGGACACCATGGAGGAGACGAAGGCCCGCTGGGAGCGCTACAGCGAATTCGCCGGCCGGACCTACGGCCTCGACTTCCCGGTGCCCTTCGAGCTGCTGGAGACCGCCGGCGAGGAGGCCATGCTCACCATGCTGGAGCAGTTCCTGGCCACCACCGACGCCTCCGAACACGGTCTGGCCGCCGGCGTGCTGGAGCATCAGCGCGCCAGCTTCGTGGACAACCGCATCCTGGACAAGCTCGACTTCAGCCGCTGGGCGGAGGTGAAGGTGCCGGTCCTGCTGTTCCGTTCCGAGCGGATGCACGACGGTGCCATCGAGCTGGAGCCGCGCTACGCCCACATTGACCCGGACGGCGGCTGGTCGGCCATCGTCGATGAACTTGATATCGTCCAGCTCAAGGGCGATCACCTCGCGGTACCCGACGAACCGGCCATCGGCGTCGTGGGTGCGCACATGGCCCGGCGTATCGAGGAACTGGAGTGATCTGTGACTGAAACGTCAACCGCAGCCAAACTGGCGGACCTGCGCTCCCGCCTCGACCAGGCACGCGACCCCGGCAGCGAGCGTGCACGTAGGAAGCGTGATGACGAGGGCCGGTCCACCCCGCGCCAGCGCATCGCCTCGCTTCTCGACGAAGGCTCCTTCGTCGAGATCGGTGCCCTGGCGAAGACACCGGGTGTGGATGACGCCGTCTACTCCGACGGCGTGGTCACCGGCTACGGACGTGTCGACGGCCGTCCGGTCGCTATCTACGCCCACGACAAGACCGTCTACGGCGGTTCTGTCGGCGAGACCTTCGGCCGCAAGGTCGTCGAGGTCATGGAGATGGCCATCAAGATCGGTTGCCCGGTCATCGGCATCCAGGATTCCGGTGGCGCCCGCATCCAGGACGCCGTGACCTCCCTGGCCATGTACTCGGAGATCTCCCGCCGCCAGCTGCCCCTGTCGGGCCGCAGCCCGCAGATCTCCGTCATGCTCGGCCGCTCCGCCGGCGGTGCCGTCTACGCCCCGGTGACCACCGACTTCGTCATCGCCGTCGACGGCGAGTCCGAGATGTACGTCACCGGCCCCAACGTCATCCGCGAGGTCACCGGCGAGGACGTCACCTCCGCGGAGCTCGGCGGCGCCCGCCAGCAGGAACTCAACGGCAACATCTCCATGGTCGTCGATTCCGAGGATGAGGCCTTCGACGCGGTCCGGGACCTGCTCGACCACCTGCCCCTGACCTGCCACGATCCGGCCCCGGTATTCCGGGCACCGCTGGACGAGGCCGTCGCCGACGACCCGGCCCTCGACCTGTTCATGCCGGACGACTCCAACGCCGGTTACGACATGATGGACCTGCTGGTCCAGCTGGGCGATGACGAGAACCTCGTGGAGATCCAGGCCAACTACGGGCCGAACCTCATCACCGCCTTCGGGCGTATCGACGGCCGCGCCGTCGGCTTCATCGCCAACAACCCCATGCATCTGGCCGGCTGCATCGACGCCGATGCCGCCGACAAGGGTGCCCGCTTCATCCGCACCTGCGACGCCTACAACATCCCCCTGGTCTTTGTCGTGGACACCCCGGGATACCTGCCGGGCGTGGAGCAGGAGAAGGCGGGACTGATCCACCGCGGTGCCAAGCTCGCCTTCGCCCTGGTGGAGGCGACAGTGCCCAAGGTCACCCTCATCGTCCGCAAGGCCTACGGCGGTGCCTACGCCGTCATGGGTTCGAAGAACCTCAGCGGTGACATCAACCTGGCGTGGCCGACCGCGCAGATCGCCGTCATGGGTTCCGCCGCCGCCGTGGTCATGATCCAGGGCAAGCAGCTGGCTGCCGCACCCCCTGAGCAGCGGGATTACCTGAAGAAGATCTTCATGGACTTCTACGACGAGAACATGACCAGCCCCTATGTGGCGGCCGAGCGCGGCTACCTGGACGCGATGATCCAGCCGCGGGAGACGCGTCTGACCCTGCGCCGGGCCCTGCGCCAGCTGGCGACGAAGGACGAGCAGGACCTTCCCAAGAAGCACACGATCATGCCGCTGTAACCGGAGAAATTGTTTCCCCCGGCTATGTAACGGAATGATTACTATGGCACGATGTACCCAATGTAACTGCTCGTCAACCACTTAAGGAGCATCCTCATGCTGAGCACCGCCGTGGACCTTTTCGGTGACATCATCGGTCTGATCATCATGATCAGCAACCAGCTGACCCACACCCTGAGCTCTCAGGGTTAGCCTCCGGCTGCACGACGTCCCGGCTCCCGCTCCATGCGGGGGCCGGGACGTCGTCGATTCAGCGGGTTCGAGATCACCATCCCGAGAGGAGTGAGTGCCCCGGGGGCCGAATGCGACTGGTCTCGATGAGACGCATCCGCCCCTCAGACCCGGCGGCGACGCCCCACGATCCCGGCGATCGCCCGCCAGCCGAGCATGAACAGCGCGGACATGATGGTGGCCACCAGGATGAAGGACCAGTGGGGGAACTCCCCGTTGCGCACGGTCCAGATACCCAGGCCCACCACGACGGTGATGAGCCACGCGGACACCCCCGCGGGCACCAGGCGGGCCCCGTCCCATTTCGCTGCGGTGATGACCACCCAGGACAGTGCCACGCCCAGCAGAAAGGGCCAGAGGGTGGACAACCAGCCACCGAAGTTCAGGGGCATGTCGTCGGTCTGGTGCGCGATGCGGGCAAACAGGGCGAAGGCGGCGATGGCCACCACGTCAGCGGTCAGTGCGGAGATTCTGCTCATGACCCAACTCTATCGCCGGTTCCGCAGCGCTCCGGACGCTGCGTCCGGCGAAGTAGAGGAAGTAGACCACCCAGCCGATGATGGTGGCCAGGGCGAAGGAGATCAGCCGGTAGACCAGGGCCACGCCGGTGGCGTCAACGGCGGTCATGCCGGCGGTGACCAGGGTGGCGATGATGACCGCCTCCACGGTGCCCAGCCCACCCGGGGTCACCTGCGCGGTGCCGGCGAGTTTGGCGGTGGTGTAGGCGAGCAGGACGCCCATGACGGTGGTGCGGTCGGGGGTGGCCTCCAGGCCGGGGGCGGTGCCGGTGATGGCCCAGACACAGGCGTAGAGGGCGAGGACGTCGAAAAGCCGGTTGAGCAGCGACCAGCCGGCGACGGCAGCGAAGCGGCCCCGGCTGAGGTGGACCGTGTCGAACTGGTGGAGCTGGGTGACCACGGCCTCGAGACCGGTGTCAGGGGCCCGGCGCAGCAGCCGGTTGAACACGGGCAGGAGGGCACGGGTCCAGCGTTCCAGGTGGTCGGGGTGGTTGGCGGCCCAGTACACGGCCCAGGACAGGACGGTCATGGCCGCCAGGGTGGCCAGCAGGGACCACACGCTGACCTGGGCGCCGAGGAAGAACACACCGGAGACGCCGATCAGGACCAGCCACATCGTGGACACCGCGGAGCTGAGCACCAGGAACCAGCCGCACAGCAGGCGGCTGGCGCCCCAGCTGCGCTGCACCTGGTAGGTCAGCACGGCGGAGAAAGCGGGCCCGCCGGGCAGGGAGGTGGACCACGAGTTGGAGGCCAGGGTCAGGCCGGTGGCGGCGGACAGCGGGACACGGGTACCGCCCGCCCCGAGGAGCAGGCGCATGACCTCGGCCATCGCCGCGAGGGAGAGGAAGGTCGTGATGACTGCCACGACCACCCCGGCAGGTTCCGCATCGCGCAGGCGGCGGATGCCGTCGCCGAGGAAGGGCAGCTGGTCGCGGAAGGCCACCACGAGGATGACCAGTACCACGAACGGGCCCAGCCACCGCACCCACCGGTTGGCGGTGATCCGGCGCAGCACGTCAGCGGCCCAGCTTGCGGGGACCGTTCCGGTCGGATGAGATGCGGGCCATCAGCTCGCTGAAGGGGATGAGCTCCTCATCGTCGGCGGTGGTGCGGCCACCTCGGGCGGCCTCCTCCTCGTCGACGACGACGGCGTCGTCAAGCAGCAGCTCCTGCTTCCCGACGGCCGCGGGGGCGGGTGCCTCACCGTGGCCGAGGCGGGCGTAGGCGCGTTTGATGAAGGCCGGGGCCCACCAGTTGTCCTCGCGCAGCAGGTGCATCACGGCGGGCACGAGCATCATGCGGATGATGGTGGCGTCGATGGCCAGGGCGAAGATCATGCCGAAGGCGATGTACTTCATCATGACGATCTCGGAGAAGCCGAAGGCGCCGGCCACGACGATCATGATCAGCGCGGCCGCCGTGATGATCGAGCCCGTCTGGGCGGTGCCGTAGCGGATCGCGTCGTCGGTGGATTCCCCGCGGTCGCGGGCCTCCACCATCCGGGAGACGAGGAAGACCTCGTAGTCCGTGGACAGGCCGTAGACGATGGCCACGATGAGCACCAGCACCGGTGACATCAGCGGACCCGGCGTGAAGTTGAACAGCTCCGCCCCCAGGCCACCGACGAACATGGCGGTGAGGATGCCCAGGGTCGCGCCCAGCCCCAGGACCGTCATGATCACGGCCTTCGCCGGGAGGATGAGCGAACCGAAGACCAGGGCCATGAGGATGAACGTGGCCACCACGACATAGATGGCCATCCACGGCAGCTTGTCCAGCAGGGCCTCGATGGACTCGATCTCCATGGCCGGGGTGCCGCCGATGTACAGACCGACCCCCTCGGGCGCCTCGAGGGCGCGCAGCTGATCGATGACCTGGCTGTTGAGGTCCCGGTCCTGGATGCCCGCGGAGAGCACCGTCGTCCCGTCGACCGTGCCGTGGTCCGGGGTGAACGGGGCCGTCAGGCCCCCGATGTCCCGGGCCTGGACGTAGATGTCCACCAGCTGCTGCTCCGTGGCATTCGTGACCACGAGTTTGACCGGTTCGGTGCGGAAGGCGGGGAAGGTCTCGTTGAACTCGTCCTGGGCCACCCGCGTCTCGTGGGAGGGCGGGAGATAGGTCTCGTTGATGCCGCCGAACTTCACCCCCGCCAGCGGCAGGGTGAGCAGGATGAGCAGCCCGGCGACGACGACGGTGACCACCTTGGCGTTGCGCATCGCCCAGGAGGGGATGCGGAACCACAGGGTGTCCTCCAGGCGGCGGGCGGTGCGCTTCGTGCGGCGGAGGGTCCACTTGTCGATGTTGTGGCCCAGCATGCCGAACAGGGCCGGCAGGACCGTCACCGACAGCAGCGCCGCCAGGCCCACCGCGGAGATCGCACCGTAGGCCACGGACTTGAGGAAGGCCTGCGGGAATACCAGCAGACCGGACAGGGCCACCGCGACCATCGCCGCGGAGAAGACCACCGTCTTGCCGGCGGTGGCGGTGGTCGTGCCCACCGCCTCGGGTACACCGGCCCCCTTGTCCAGCTCCTCCCGGAACCGGGAGACCATGAACAGGCCGTAGTCGATGGCCAGGCCCAGACCGAGCAGGGTGACCACCGACTGGGCGAAGACGTTGACCTGGACGGTCCCCGCCAGGATGGACAGGATGCCCAGGGAACCGGCGATGGACAGGACACCGACGATCAGCGGCATGAACGCCGCGACGACGGAACCGAAGACCACCAGCAGGAGCAGCCCCACCAGGGGCAGAGCGACGACCTCGGCGCGGACGATGTCGCCGGCCATGCCGTCGTCGAGGGAATCGGCGACGGCCGTGGCACCGGCCACCCTGGTCTCCACCCCGTCGGGCAGGTCCTCCGCCACGAGGGAGTCCTCGATGGCGCGGAAGTCCCGCAGGGTCTGCTCCCCGTCCCCGCGCAACCCGATGGCGGCGAAGGCGACGGTGCCGTCCTCGTTGATCAGCTGGGCGTTACGGGTGTCGAAGTAGCTGGTGACATGGGCGATCTCCTCCGGATGCCCGGTCTTGAGATCCTCCAGGTGGGAGGCGATGGCACCGAAGGTCACCGGATCGTTGATCGAGCGGCCCTCGGCCGCCTCGAACAGGAGGATGACGTCACCGCTGTTGTCACGGCCGAAGGTCTCCAGCTCGATGGCGGCGGCCGCGGTGGAGCTGGAGCCCGGATCGTCCCAGCCCTCCTGGCTCATGCGGTCGTCGAGACGCAGCCCGAAGACGGCGTAGAGCACCACGATCGCGGCGATGACGATCAGGGGCACCAGGCGGCGGTGGCGATAGGAGAAATGTCCCCACTTCTCGAACATCGGGCTTCCCCTCTCGGTCAGTGATTGCGGCCGGCCAGCAGGGCCGACAGCGGACGGAAAGGCTGCAGCCAGGCGCCTTCATCGGGCAGCTGGTCCAGGCTGATGCGCGGCAGCGGTTCCCGGAAGACCCCGGTGATCTCCTCCAGATCGACGAAGTCGATCGTGTCGGAGCCGACCGCCCAGGAAGCGTGCTCATGGAAACCGAGGACCGTGACCGGCAGCCCCTCCGCGATGAGCTCGTCGATGGTCTCCTTGAAGTTCTGCCCGTCCGCCGAGGCGACGACCAGGCCCTTGAGCACCCCCTCCGCGTGGCGACGGCGGATGTGGGCGAGCATGTCCGGGTCGACATCGGAGTCCTCGTCCGTCTTCGGCTTGGCGAAGACGGCGAAACCGACGTTGCGCAGCGCCTCCACCCAGGGGCGGACGACGTCCGCGCCACCCGGGGTGACGTTGGTGAAGACGGTGGCCTCCGCCTCGACATGGCCGCCCGTGTCATGGGAGAGCTTGCCGGCACGCGCCAGCAGCCAGCGGCCGATGGCGTCGAAACGCGGGCGGTAGGCCGCGGTGGGACGGCCGCCGAGGATGGCGCCGAGGCCCATGTCCAGGTTCGGGGCGTCCCAGACCAGCAGGAGGTTGTCCGGGCCGGAATTCTCCCGGCTGCCGTAGTGGTGGGTGGATTCGTGAAGATCGCTCACGGTGGATGCTCTTTTCGCAAAATAAGGGAAAATCAGGCGGGCGCGTCCGTGCGCTGCCAGAGAAATTCAGTGATGGTGTGGTCCTTGTCCAGACCCTTGCCCTCGAATTTGGTGATGACCTGCCGGTCCACCAGCTGCGGGCACTCCGCCCACGGCCAGCCCTGGTACCCGAGCAGCGGCTCGGAGTCGACGAGCTCGGTGATCCACTCCGCATAATCGGCGTGGTCGGTGGCCACGTGCAGCACGCCGCCAGGCTTCAGCCGGGTGGCGATCAGGTGCAGCGTACCGGTCTGGATGATGCGGCGCTTATGGTGCCGCGCCTTCGGCCAGGGGTCCGGGAAGAAGATCCGGACGCCGTCGAGGGAACCTGGGGCGATCATGCGGGCCAGCACCTCGACGCCGTCGCCACGCACCATGCGGATGTTGCCGATGCCGCCGCGGACCACGGAACCCAGCAGCTTCGCCAGGCCGGGCTTGTACAGCTCGACGGCGATGACGTTGGTGTCCGCCTCCAGCGGGGCCATCGCCGCGGTGGAGGTGCCCGTGCCGGAACCGATCTCCAGGATGGTGGGCGCACCGGTGCGGCCGAACCATTCGTCGACGTCGATGCGCTCATCGCTGAGGACACGGCCCAGACGCGGCCAGTTCTCCTCCCAGAGCTTCTCCTGGTTGTCGGTCAGCGTGCCGCGGCGGAAGCTCACCGCACCGAGGCGGGGGTAGTCGCGGCCGTCGTCGCCGAAATCGGTCTGCGGGGGGCGGCCGGCGGGCAGATCGCCCAGGGGCCGTTCATTATCGGGAAAATCAGTGATAGACATCGCTCTTATTCTTCCCCTACCGTGGTCAAACTTCAATTTTCTCCGCCCCGGTTGCTCCCCGGTTGCGGCCCGGGAGGGCGTGGGTGAGGATGGGCGCGGAAGCGACCCGGGGGAGGGGGCGGGAGAATGCGCACGCCGGAGATCTTCATCCGCGCGGCCGACTGGGCACACGCGCGGGATTTCGGCTGCCCGGCGGGCATCGGCCTGCGGCGGGTGCTGCTGGAGCTGACCGGGCCGCCCCGGGTCGGTGCCTGCACCCTGCACGCACCCGTGCCGCTGCCGGCATTCTGGCAGGTCAGAGAGGTGGCGGTGACGTGGCCGGTGACGAGCCCCGGCGCCGACATCGTGGTGCTCGTCCACCCGGACCCGCTGCCGGCAGCCGCCCGCTCCCGGATCGCCCTCGGCCCGCAGGAGGTCATCGTGGTCAGGCAGCTACCGGTGGAGCCGCCGTTTCCCGCCGGGTTGCTTCCGACGGTCCGCTCCCGTCTCCTCCACGGTGAAATCCGCGCACTGGCGGCCCGCCACCCCCAGCTTGCGGACGAGCTGCTGGCGCTCGCCGGGCCTGCCCCGACCATCACCCGGACCCCACGGGTGGCCGTCATCAGCCCGGACCCGGACACCCGGGTGGAGCTGCCCGGCATCGACATCGCCGATGACGCTCACGTGGATGCGGTGCTCGCCGTCGCACCTCCGGGCGGCTGGACCACCGCCGACCACCCGACCCTGGCCGATGCCGCGCGCCGGGCCGGCCGCCTGGTCTCGACAGCGCCGCTGCCCGCCGGCATCCCCGGCACGCTTGTCCCGCCCGGCCGTCCACCGGTCGAGGCGGTCCGCCATGCCCTCACCCTCCCCGCCGGCCCGTTGCCCGACGTGCGGCCCGGCACGTGGCTGCGCGCCGCCGAGCAGCTGGAGCGCCGGCGCCGCCTGCTTCTCGACGCCCACCTCACCGACCTGGTCACCCGCCGCGCGGTGGGGGAGCTGGCGCAGCTCGCCCACGAGCAGGGGCTGCCACCCGCCCCGCCGCCCCGGCTGCGGGAGCAGCTCGGCCAGGCCCTGCTCATCGCGTTCGTGGTGGGGCTGGCCGCCGGCCGTGCGGTCTGGGCGGCGGGCCCGGTCACCGGTGCCACCGCGGGAACGCTCGCGGCGCTGGCTGCGGGAGGGCTGCGCTGGTGGCGGGGTCGTCGTGAAGCACAGTCGCGGTGGGCGGCGGAGGAGGCCGCCCGTCTCCGCCGCACACCGGAACACGCGCCGGCCGTCTGGCTGCGGCGCACACTGGCCAAGGAGCTGACTTGACTGACATCTGGCTGAGCCTGCACGGGCTCGATGATCTCACCGGAGCTGATGAGGGCGCCACGCTGCACCTGCGCCTGGGTGACGAACAGTTCGAACTCGCCGGCGCGGAGGGGGACTGCGTCACCCTCAGTGATGGCACCGGAATGACCGTCTACGCCGACCTCGACGGTGACGGGGTCGTCGACCACATCTCCTCCGTCCACCACGACGGAGGCTACGAGGTCTATACCGCTGACCCCCATGCTGCGGCCTGGGGGTTGGCGTCGGATATCCCCGGGAAATCTGCTATTGAGGAAGCCCCGGGGTGGGGTTTAGCCCCGGAGGCCACCCCCGAAAGGGGGAGCGCCTCGTCCGGGGAGTCCCGGAGTAATGCCGGGTGACACCGGATTGAACGGGGATAAACCGGCAGGTTATGACCTATCCCACTCCCTGAATCCCAGCGCCACTCTTCCGAAACCACTACAAATAGATACCCTGTAAAGAGATCTCTACCGAGTGACCTGTAAATGGAGAACAAATGACCACTGCCATCAAGGGCCTGGTGGGCCCCGCCCCGACCGACAACGAGAAGCTCCTCACCTGGATTGCGGAGGCAGTTGAGTTGTTCGAGCCTGAGACGGTCGTCTTCGTCGATGGCTCTCAGGAGGAGTGGGACCGCCTCACCTCGGAGCTCGTCGAGGCCGGCACCCTGATCAAGCTCAACGAGGAGAAGCGCCCCAACAGCTTCCTCGCACGTTCCAACCCGGACGACGTCGCCCGTGTCGAGTCCCGCACCTTCATCTGCTCCGAGAACGAGGAGGACGCCGGCCCGACCAACAACTGGGTCGACCCCACCGAGATGAAGACCGAGATGACCGAGGTCTTCCGCGGCTCCATGCGCGGCCGCACCATGTACGTCGTTCCCTTCTGCATGGGCCCGATCACCGACCCGGACCCGAAGCTGGGTGTCCAGCTGACCGACTCCGCCTACGTCGTCCTGTCCATGGGCATCATGACCCGCATGGGTTCCGAGGCCCTGGCCAAGATCGGCACCGACGGTGAATTCGTCCGCGCCCTCCACTCCGTCGGTGCTCCGCTCGAGCCCGGCCAGGAGGACGTGCCGTGGCCGTGCAACGACACCAAGTACATCACCCAGTTCCCCGACACCAAGGAGATCTGGTCCTACGGCTCCGGCTACGGCGGCAACGCCATCCTGGCCAAGAAGTGCTACGCCCTGCGCATCGCCTCCGTCATGGCCAAGGAGGAGGGCTGGATGGCTGAGCACATGCTCATCCTCAAGCTGAACTCCCCGGAGGGCAAGAGCTACCACATCGCCGCCGCCTTCCCGTCCGCCTGCGGCAAGACCAACCTCGCGATGATCACCCCGACCATCGAAGGCTGGACCGCCGAGGTCGTCGGCGACGACATCGCATGGCTCAAGCTGCGCGAGGACGGCCTCTACGCCGTCAACCCGGAGAACGGCTTCTTCGGTGTCGCACCGGGCACCAACTACGCCTCCAACCCGATCGCCATGCGCACCATGGAGCCGGGCAACACCCTGTTCACCAACGTCGCCCTGACCGACGACGGTGACATCTGGTGGGAGGGCATGGACGGCGAGAAGCCGGCCCACCTCATCGACTGGCTGGGCAACGACTGGACCCCGGAGTCCGGCACCAACGCCGCGCACCCGAACTCCCGCTACTGCGTCGCCATCGAGCAGTGCCCGGTCGCCGCACCGGAGTTCAATGACCCGGAGGGCGTCAAGATCGACGCCATCCTCTTCGGCGGCCGCCGCGCCGACACCGTCCCGCTGGTCACCCAGTCCTTCGACTGGGAGCACGGCACCTTCGTCGGTGCGACCCTGGCCTCCGGCCAGACCGCAGCCTCCGCCGAGGCCAAGGTCGGCTCCCTGCGCCACGACCCGATGGCCATGCTGCCGTTCATGGGCTACAACGCCGGTGACTACCTGCAGCACTGGATCGACATGGGCAACAAGGGCGGCGACCGCATGCCGTCCATCTTCCTTGTCAACTGGTTCCGCCGCGGCGAGGACGGCCGCTTCCTGTGGCCGGGCTTCGGCGAGAACTCCCGTGTCCTCAAGTGGATCATCGACCGCATCGAGGGCCGCGTCGACGCCGAGGCCACCGTCGTGGGCAACACCGCCCGCCCGGAGGACCTGGACCTGACCGGTCTGGACACCCCGCTGGAGGACATCCAGGAGGCACTGTCCGCACCCGCCGAGGACTGGGCCCGCGACGTCGCGTCCGACGAGGAGTACCTGGCATTCCTCGGCCCGCGCGTCCCGAGCGAGGTCCACGAACAGCTGGGCAAGCTCAAGGAGCGCATCGAGGCCGCCAAGGCCTAAGGTGCCCGGCTCGCTGAGCTGAAGCAGGATTTCCCGCCCCCAGGTGGACCACGGTCCCCGGGGGCGGGATTTCTCTTGGGGTGGATGGGGCGGGTTCACAGAACCCGCGGTCACAAACCCGCGAGGGCCCTGGTCTTCGGACTCCCCGCGGGGTTCCAGGCCATTTTGTGGGTTGATCGCAGGTTTGTCTTCGCGGATGCGTGATCGCAGGGTTCCCGGCAGCACCAGACGCGAACGAGCTCGCGCTGCGGATGGAGTCCGGTCAGCGGTACCGGTCCCGCGGGGACGGTATCCCGCCGGCATCGGCCCGCTCAGTCCTTCCGCAGCACCACGACCAGGTTGGAGACCAGGAACTCCCGCAGCACCGGCACGCGCACCAGCCACCACGCCCAGGCCGGGTGGTAGCGGGGGAAGGCCGCCGTCAGCTCCGCCCCCGGCACCGCAGCGGCCCAGCGTAGGCCCTCGGTACAGGAGACGTTGAACAGTGACTCGCCGAAGACGTTCTTGGGCGGGTGCCCGTGCCGGGACTCATAACGGTGGCGGGCGAAGTCGCCGCCGATGTAGTGCTCCCAGATACCGGTCTCGTGGCCGCCGAAGGGCCCGAGCCAGACGGTGTAGCTGAGGACCATCAGGCCGCCGGGGCGGGTCACGCGCAGCATCTCCCCGGCCATGGCCCAGGGCTGCGGCACGTGTTCGGCCACGTTGGAGGAGTAGACCACGTCGAAGGAGCCGTCCCGGAAGGGCAGGGCCATGCCGTCGCCGCGCACGGAACCGGGCACGGTGATGCCGGCGGCGGCCATCTCCCCGACATCGGGTTCCACTGGCACATACCAGGCACCCAGCCCCGCGAAAGCCTCGGCGAAGTAGCCGGGCCCACCGCCGACGTCGAGGACGGACGCCCCAGCCAGGTCACGGCCGAGGAGGTCGGTGCGGAGGGCGTCGAGAAGCGATGCGGTGTCCTCGGCCAAGGGCCGGTAGAAGAGCTCGGGCCGGGTCTGTTCGTGGCGGATGGCGCGCAGCAGGGACCAGGAGCGGCGCAGCGTGGCCAGGCGTCGGGTTCGGGGCGTCACGGACTCCATCGTTGCACAGGTAGAATCAGCTGGACCATGAAGATCCTCCTGCTGTGCTGGCGCGATTCGACCCATCCGCAGGGTGGCGGCTCGGAACGCTACCTGGAACGGGTGGGGGAGTATCTCGCGGCCCACGGCCATGAGGTGGTCTACCGGACGGCCGGGCACACGGATGCGCCGCGGCGTTCCCACCGCAACGGGGTGCGGTTCTCCCGCAGTGGCGGCAAGTACACGGTGTACCCGAAGGCGCTGCTGGGGATCGTGCTGGGTCGGTTGGGGATCGGCACGCTGGGTGGTCTCGACGTGGTGGTGGACACCCAGAACGGCGTCCCCTTCTTCGCCCGCCCGGTGGCCGGGGTGCCGACGGTGCTGCTGACCCACCACCGGCACAAGGAGCAGTGGCCGGTGGCCGGCTGGGCGATGGCGAAGCTGGGCTGGTTCCTGGAGTCGCAGGTCGCGCCACGGGTGTACCGGGGTGCGCAGTACGTGACTGTCTCGGAGTCCTCGCGCGCGGATCTGCTGGAGCTGGGCGTGCGGGAGAGCGACATCACCATCATCCACAACGGGGTGGACCCGGTGCCCGAGCACATCCCGCGGTTGGAGGACAACGGTGCCACCCACCTGGTCACGTTGTCCCGGCTGGTGCCGCACAAGCAGATCGAGCATGCCATGGACACCGTGGCGCAGCTGCCCGGGGAGGTGGTCCTCGATGTCATCGGCTCCGGCTGGTGGGAGGAGGAACTGCGGGACTATGCGCAGAAAATCGGGATCACCGGTCGGGTGCGTTTCCACGGCCAGGTCACGGAGGACTATAAACACGCCCTGCTGGACCGGGCGACGGTGCACCTCATGCCCTCCCGGAAGGAGGGTTGGGGGTTGGCGGTGATGGAGGCCGCCCAACATGGGGTGCCCACCATCGGCTACCGTACGGCCGGTGGTCTGCGGGATTCGATCATTGACGGCCGCACCGGTCTGCTGGCGGAGAGCCCCGCGCAGCTGACGCAGCTCACGGCCCGCCTGATTGCCGACGCCCCCCTCACCCGCCGCCTCGGGCAGGCGGCCCGGCAGCGGGCGGAGGGTTTCTCCTGGGAACAGACCGGCGCGCGTTTTGAAGAGCTGCTCACCGCCGTCGCAGAAGGTGCAGCCCCACCCCGGCGGGGATGAGCAGCCAGCCCGCCAGCAGCACCAGACCGGGCCAGCGCGGCTGCGGACCGGCGGCGGTCTCCACGACCCGGCCGTCGGCGACGACCACCCCGACGCCGAGTTCCGCGAGCCGGTCACGGTCACGGTCCGCCCACGCGGCGGTGGCGGCGGCCCAGCGGGTGGAGGGGGCGTCGACGAGTACGCCGTCGACGCTCAGCGCCCCGGACTCCACCGCGGACAGGGCCTTGACCAGGGGGTTGAGCATCGGGGTGCCGTCGGCGCGGCGGACCAGCACGGGTTCGTCGACAAGCAGGACGTCGCGGCCCGCGGCGTGTTCCACCAGCGCCTGGTCGACCGCCACCGGCTGGGGGCGCAGTGGCGCGAGTGCCGCAGGTGCGTCGGGGACCTGGAGCAGCGCCAGGGCCAGCACCAGCCCCGCCGCCCACGTGCGTGCCGACGCCGCCGCGGCCACATAGGCCGGCAGCGCCAGGACGGTCAGTTTGCTCGCGTCCCGCAGCAGACCCGCCCCGGGCAGGGTGGCGACCAGCCAACCGGAGAGCCCGGGGAGCAGCCAGAGGAGCACTGCCCCGCCCAGGCCGATGCCCGCCAGCCACAGCAGGGGGGCGGGCACCCGCCGGGCGGAGAACAGCAGCACCGCGAAGAGGGCCACCCCGGCCAGTGCGAAACCCAGTTCCCGGGAGGCGGGCACAGCCTCCGCATTCCAGATACCGCCGAGTCCCAGCAGGGCACCAAGGGTGCCCACATGGGCCTCCGCACGCGGGGCGAAGGCCGCGGCGGATGCAGCACTGGCGGTGCCCCCGCCGCCCAGCAGGCCCGGGAGCAGCCACGGCAGGCAGCACAACAGACCGAGCAGCAGGGTGGGCAGGCGGCGGCCCCGGGCCGTCGCAAAGCCTGTGAACAGGGCGAACAGAGCGCCGGTGGGTGTCAACGAGGCCGCCCACATGGCCAGCCAACCCATCGGGGCGTGGCCGCTGAGACCGGCGGCGGCGATCAGCGGCAGCAACCAGCCGCCGATGACCAGCGACCAGTGGCCCTGCAGGAGACGTTCCACCACGAAGGGATTCCACAGCACCAGCGTCACCGCGGCGAGCATGCCCACCCGCCCGGCCCCCTGGTGGCGGGCCAGCCACACCGCGCCGACCGCCCCGGCGACCGCCCCACCCACGATGAACAGGCGCGCCACCCAGGAGGCAGGCAGGAAGATGCCGAGCAGGGCCAGCAGCCCGTCCTGCGGGGCATTGCGGGCCGGCAGGTCACCGGTGCCCAGCGCGCCGGGGGACAGGACGGGGGAGTCGAGGACCAGCATGTCGCGCAAGGCCAGCTGGCCCGGCATGATGAGCGGCCACAGCAGAGCGGTGATGAGCACACCCGCCCACAGGGGCGACCACCGCAGCCGGTTCAGGACGTCCGCCCCCGGCGTTCACGCAGCAGGAGCACCACCGCCCAGATCACGGCCGCCAGGGCGACCGTCTTGAGGGCGACGGCACTGACCTGCAGGACCCGCAGGCGGGAGGCCACCCCGGCGGCCCGCTCATGCTGCCGCTCCACGGTGGCGCCGTCCCAGGTCGCGGAGGTGTGCAGGATGCTGAACTCCGGGGCGGGGATGAAGGCACGTTCCTCGGCCTCGGGGTGGTCAGCGGCGAAGTAGATGTGGATGCGCTCCTGCGTGTCCACCAGCGTGCCGGATTTCGGTTCCACCCACACGGTGCGGTCGACGGCGTACCAGACGGAACCCAGCCCCCACGCCTCCAGGGTGGTGAACACACTGTCCTCGGTTTCTTCCTGGCGGGGGCGGTTGTCATCGGGTGCGGTCAGCGGCAGGGCGGTGAAGGTGTGGTGGAACTCGAAGGTCTCCAGGCCGGCGCGTTCCACCTCGCCGACGTAGTCCAGCAGGAGGGGCCGCCCGGCGACGGTGTCGTAGCGCGGGTAGGAACGCCGTTCCGGCGGGAAAGGGAAGAAGTACTGCAGGCCCTCCCGGACGGAGAAACCGGTGGTGGTCTCCAGATCCAGGGCAGGGATGGTCACCGAGAGTTCGCTGACCGGGTCGGAGACCGGGTAGGTGGAACGCCGGTCCAGACGCAGGGTGTCGCTGACCTCCGCTAGGAGAGTCTCCTCCGCGTGCAGCTGCCTGGTGGCCGTGATATCGACCTCGTCACGCGCGGGCGCCGCCGAGGTGGCCACCGTCAGTTCCCGGTGGGTGGGGGTCTCCACCACGAGACAGGAATAGGGGACATCAGGAAAAGTGCCCTCCCGGCATTCTGCGCGTGCCCGGTTCTCCTCCGGCACGGCACCTTCCGTCATGGCCGTGGGCGCGAGCATGACCGTCTCTGCCGGGTTGCTGCGGTAGGGCGTCTGCAGATCGGTGGGCAGGGGTTTCATCTGGCTGATGAGCAGGGGCGGGACCAGGGAACCGAGGAGGAAGGTGACCACGGCGAGCAGCAGCAGCAGCCGGATCGGCGGGCGCCGGAACACGCTCTGAGTCAATGTGTGCAGGTCCTGTTCGTTAAGATCGCCGGAAACACCCCGGGACTTCCCCGGGTGCCGAGAAGCGAAGCGGGAGGTGTGGCCGCATGTCCGTTCCATCCTACAAACCACGCCACCTGCCCGGACTGGAAGGACTGCGCGCCATCGCGGCCTTCGGGGTGGTGCTCACCCACGTGGCCTTCCAGACAGGGGTGGACCCGCGCTCGCTGGCCGGTTCCGTGCTGGCCCGCTTCGACTTCTTCGTCCCCGTGTTCTTCGCGCTGTCTGCCTTCCTGCTCTGGCGCAACCACCACGGCGACCGGGAGGCGGGCACCATCGGCCGGTACCTGGTCAACCGCACCGGCCGGATCCTGCCCGCCTACCTGGTGTGTGTTGTGGCGGTGATCCTGCTGCTGCCGGAGGCCTCCCGGATGAGCGGGGAGCAGATCCTGGCCAACCTCACCCTCACCCAGGTCTATGTCGTCGACGGACTGGCCCCCGGCCTGACACACCTGTGGTCCCTGAGTGTGGAGGTCGGTTTCTACCTGGTCCTGCCGCTGCTGGCGCTGAGCATCGGGCGGCTGCCCCGGCGCGGGCGGGTCCTCACGATCCTCGCCCTGGCCGTGCTCAGCCTGGGCTGGGCCTGGCTGCCTTTTGTCACGGCGGGCCCGGATGCGGCCGCCGGCATCCCCAACCGGCAGATCTGGCCCGTGGCGTACGCCCCCTGGTTCGCGGTGGGCATGATCGCGGCGGAGTTCTCCGGGCGGGTGCCGGACCGGGTGCGTCGGGTGCTGGGCTGGCGGTGGGCGTGGTGGTGGCTGGCGCTGATGACGGCCTGGCTGGCGGGGCAGGAGTGGTTCGGGCCGGTGGGCCTGACCCATCCTGAGCCCGCGGAATTTACCCGCCGGGTGCTGGCGGGCACGGTCTTCGCCTTCGCGGTGGTCGTGCCGGAGGCCCTGGACCCGGGTGCGCGCTGGCTGGCGAGTCCGGTGATGAAGGCGCTGGGGCGTTGGTCCTACTCGATCTTCCTGTGGCACGTGGCCATGCTCTCGCTGGCCTTCCCGCTGCTGGGTCTGAATTACTTCTCGGGGGGTTTCTGGCCGGTGCTGGCGGTGACGCTGGTGCTCACCCTGCCGGTGTCGGCGGCCAGTTATGTCTTCCTGGAGGAGCCGGGCAAGAGGCTGGTCAGGGCGGCGACGAGCAGGAGGGCCAGGGCGGTGGAGTCACCGGCGTAGTCCCCGACGGGCCAGGGCCCGCGGGCCAGCCAGGCCCCGGTGACGCTGAGCAGGGAGAAGGCGAGTAGTCCTGCGGGGATGATCGTCAGCCGCAGGACCAGCAGGGCCCCGGCCGCGGCCAGCAGGCCGGGCCAGCCGGCGAGCAGCCAGGCGGCCACTACCCCGAGGATGAGCAGGCCGGGGCCGGTCCGGTTGTCCGGGACCTCTCGTTCCCCGGGCCGGGTGCGGAGCAGCAGCACCAGACAGCCCAGCACCGTGAGCAGGGCGAGGACACCCCCGCCGAAGAGCAGGCCCCGGTAGGCCGGATCCCCGGCGAAGCTGAACTCCACCCGGCCACCCGCGCCGGCGGGCACGCCGAAGGCCTGGGTGGCGGCATCCACGACCGCCGGTTCGAGTTCCTGCCCGCCGAGGTGGGCACGCAGCCCGGGGTTGGCGGAACGGCCGGTGATGAGCAGTCGGTCGCCGTCCGCCGGCGCGATATCCGTGCCTGTCGGCTCCCACGCCGGGGAGGGGTCGAAGCCTTCCTCGGTGAGGGTGGCCCATTCCGCGCCGGTGGACAGGCGGTGGACACCCGGTTCCAGGTCCACGACAGCGCCGGGGGCGTGCACGGCGTCGTCGAGGAGGACCTCGGATTCGGCGGGGGCGTCGACAAGTACCCGCATCGGGCGCGGCGCGGTGAAATCGCGGATGATGTGCCCGGTGTCCAGGGTGAGCCGCTGGAAGAGGAACTGGCGCACGTCCGGGGAGGTGTCCGGCACGGTGACCACCCGTTCCAGCGGGTGTCCGTTGACCGTGACCTCGGCGATGCCCACCGGCTGGTCCTCGGTGAGGGTGATCCGCAGAGACTCGAAGTCACCGCGCAGATGGAAGGTGGTGGGTTCCTCCCCGATCTCGTGGAGCCGGCCGTGGAGGTTGACCGTGGTCCCGGCGGTGGCGCTCAATGTGACGGCCGGATCCCGCAGCACCCGGTCGGGGCGCAGCTCCAGCCACTGCCCGTCCGGCGGTCCCGGCGTCGGCCACCAGGCGGTGTCCGGTTCACCGTCGACTGCCGCGGTGAGCGAGCGCGCCGGGTCGGCCCCGCCGAAGCTGCCCGCATCGGCCGCCGAGGAGCTGGCGGTGACGGTGCCGCCGCGGGACTCCACCCGGGTGAAGGGGCCGGCGGAGGGGTAGTCAGGCACGACGTTACGGGAGCCCACGCCCTCATCCAGGTCGGCGAGGGGTGCGGAGACCGCCCCGTCGAGGGTGCCGTAGTGGCGCACCGTCAGCGCCGGGGTATCGGTGACCACCTCCGCGCCTTCCTCGACAAGCACGCGCGGGCCCGGGCCGTGGATCATGTCGAGCACCGCCAGGCTCTCCCCGCCGCCGGCCACCCGTACAGGTTCCTGGTCGGCGAGCATGAGGTCGGCGGCCGGGTCGAAGATGACCACCGCCAGCTGGTCCTCCGCACCGAAGTGGTGGACGGTACTGCCGGTGGCCTCAGCGAGCCTGTCGACGTCGATCTCCGCCACCCCCGTATCCAGGTCGCCGCGGTGCAGCACCGCACCGATGCCCAGCCGCCGCAGGACATCCGCCCCGGCCGCCGGATCGTGGTGCAGCACAGCCATCACCCCGTCGAGGCCGCGGATGGCCTCCGGGTCGATGAGGGGGACGGCGTCGCGGACGGCCCACGGGACATCCAGTAGCGGCTGGGCGGGTTCGTCCCGGGTCCAGCCCCAGGTCTGCCGCGCGAAGGAGGCCTCCGGGATGATGAGCGTGCGCGTGCCCTGCGCCTGCGCGTTGAGCAGGTTCGTCGCCTCCTGCCAGTAGGCGGGCACATACTCGTAGGCCCCGCGCGGCAGCAGCCGGCCCGACCAGGCCGGCGCCAGCGAGGCCACGCCGATGACGATGACCAGCGCGGCAGCCGCTTCACGACGCCCCGGTTCCAGCACCACCCGCCAGCTGCCCGGCGTGCGCAGCGGCACACCGAGCGCCGCCACCCCGACCAGCAGCGGGATACGCACCAGCGGATCGAATTTGTGGAGGTTGCGGAAAGGGGCCAGGGGACCGTCGAGAAGCGCCAGCCACTGCGGGCCCAGCGGGCCATGGGCGGCGCCCAGAATGACCACACCGAACAGCAGCATGCCCACCCACATCCGCCGGTGCGGGGTGGTGCGCAACGTGAGCCCCCATAATCCGAGGGCCGCCACCGCCGTGGTCGCCAGCACCATCGTCGGGGAGGAGGCCAGCAGGTGGCCGGCCTGGCGTTCGGTGTCCACGAACGGTGCCCAGCTGGTGGTCCCGCGCAGGATCTCGATGAGGTTGAGCCAGCGGGTGGTCACATACGCGGACTCGATGAAATCAGTGAACGGGGCGGAATAGCGCCCCAGCACCAGCAATGGTCCGATCCACCACAGGCTCACCAGCAGGCAGCCGGCCAACCAGCCCAGCAGTGTGCCCGCCGCCCGACCGTCCCGGCGCAGCACCCGCCACGCGATGACCAGGCCCGCCGGCAGACAGGCCGCGATGGTGGCGGTGGCGTTGACCGCCCCCATCAGCGCCACCGGCAGCGTCGCCGCGGTCACGGCCCGCCAGCCCAGCCGCCCCAGGAAGGGCAGGACCACCCAGGGGGCGAGCATCACCGGCCAGGTCTCCGAGGAGATCGCCGTCAGCGTGGTCAGCGTGCGTGGCGAGAGCGCGAAGAGAAACGCGGCCAACACCCGGAACGGTGTGCTGCCGATGTGCAGGCGCCCCACCAGCAGCAGAAAACCTGAGAAACCCACCCCGGTGACCAGCCACCACCACAACCGCTGCGCGATCCAGTCCGGCAGCGGATCAGTGAGCACGAAGAAGGCCCCGTGCGGGAAGAGATAACCGTAGGCCTGGTTCTGCAGCTGGCCCAGCGTGAACGTGTCCGTCCAGGCATGCGTGGCCTGCGCGAGGAAACCCGCCGGGTCGACCGTCAGGTCATGTTTCGTGTCGGCGGCCACCAGCCCCGGCGGCTGCAGGAAACTGAGCAGCCCCAGGAGCACCCAGCCGAGGAGGTGCGGCACGAATCAGCCGCGGGTGCCGTACTCCGGGCCGCCGAGCAGGGCGTCCTCGGCCGGCACGGCGTTGCCCTGCGGCACGGTGTCCTGACCCGAGAAGGAGGCGACCCCGATGACGGACACCACGCCCAGAGCCACACCGACGACCGCGCTGGCGATCACCGAGCTCACTGAGCGACGGTTGACGGAAGGGGAGGAGTAGGACATGGCTGCAGATCCTACCCCCTAATTTTCCGGCGGAACAATGAACACCGGCACCCCACCATGGTGCAGCACGCCCTCCGCTGTGGAGGTCTGCCAGAACGATTTCCACGCCGAGGCCCCCCGGGTGCCGGTGACGATGACATCCGGTTCCAGCTCCCGGGCCGCATCGACGATCGCCGACCACACCGAGGTCTCCGACTCCACGAGGTGGGCACGCGCCGCCAGGCCCAGGGACTCCGCCAGCTCCACACCCTCGTTGCAGATCTCCCGGGCCCGCGCATAGGCCGGATCATTCTCCTCCGTGTCCGTCACCCACTCCGCCTGGTGCAGCCCCGACATACTCACTGCCCGCGCTGCCGCCCGGTGCAGCGGCTCCCACGCCGTGAGCAGTTCCACACTGCGCGGGGAAAGCAGCTGGGCAGCTGCCGTGATGGCGCGCCGGGCCTCCCGAGATCCGTCAAAGGCGATGAGCATCGTCGTGGCCACGGGTGAATTCACATTCCTTAAGAGTGCAGGGCTGGTCCAGTCCCAGTCTAACGACGACTCATGCACAATAAGGGGGAACAGGACACCCGGAACACCCCAGGAAAGGACGGGCCGCATGATCAGCAGCCGCGGCATCGCGCGACTCCTGGGCGCGGCCCTGAGTATCGGGGTCCTGTCCGGCGGGTTGACCGCCTGCGCGGAACCCGCGGAGCAGCCTGCCCCGGTGAGCACCACCCCGGAAACAAGCTCGACGATGACGAGTACGGCGGCGTCGGCAAGCAGCACCCCGGCCGCCGAGCCCACACCCGAGGAGCTGGCCCGCCAGCGCGTCCCGCAGGAGCAGCGTGCGAAGGCGGCATCGCTGATGGTCGTCGGCGTGGACAACTACGACGACGCGCTGGCGAAACTGCGTCAGGGCGCCGGCGGGATCTTCATCACCAGCTGGGCGAACCCGGAACTGCTGACCACCCCGGGTCGCAACATCGTGGCCCTGCGTGAGGCTGTCGGCCGGCCCTTCTCGGTGTCCATCGACTACGAGGGCGGGCGCGTGCAGCGCCACGAACACGTCATCGGTAGCCGGATCTCCGCCCGCGAGATGGCGGCCACCATGAGCCTGCAGGAGGTGGAGCACTACGCCCGCGATCTGGGACATTCGCTGCGCTGGCACGGCGTGACCGTCAACTTCGCACCCGTGCTGGATGTGGATGCCGCCGGGCTGGAGATCGTCGGCGACCGCGCTTTCTCCACCGACCCGCAGGTCGCCGGCGACTACGGTGCCGCCTTCGCCCGCGGACTGGGCGCGGCCGGTGTCACCCCGGTGTTCAAGCACTTCCCCGGCCACGGGCAGGCCAGCGGCGACACCCACCTGGAACTCGCCGTCACCCCGCCGATCGAACAGGTCATCGCCCACGACCTGCCGCCCTACGCCACCGCCCTCGCACAGTCGGATGGTGCCGTGATGGTCGGCCACATGGTCGTACCCGGTCTCGGCGACGGCTTCAGCCCCTCCAGCCTCGACCCGGCCGTCTATGAACTCCTGCGCAGCGGCAACTACCCCGGCGGCGTGCCTTTCGAGGGCGTGGCCTACACCGATGACCTCACCGGCATGCGCGCGATCACCGACCGCCACACCCTGCCCCAGGCGGTTGTCGCCGCCGTTAAGGCGGGCGCGGACCGGCCGCTGTTCTCCACCAGCGGAGAACTGGGCGCCGCCATCGACGCCCTCGACGCAGCGGTCACCGCCGGGGAGATCCCCGCGGAGCGTCTCGACGAGTCCGCCTACCGCGTGCAGCTCCAACTGCTCACCTCGGGGAGCTGAATCGGGTATTTCCGGGGCGTTTCCGGGCCGTTTCCGGCTCCGCGCAAGTAGGCAAACCTGTGCACGGCAACTAGTGTGAAAACTGTGAGTCAGTCAAAAAGCCAGGACAGCGGTGGGCGGGGCACCCGCATCGCCGCCGGCGTCATCGCCGGTATCTTCGCCCTCCTCGCCGTCGCCTACGGGGTGGATTACTTCCTGACCAAGGGGAATGTCCCCCGCGGCACCACCGTCGGCGGGGTGGACATCTCCGGCATGAGCCCGGCGGATGCCCGCACCACCCTCGAGCGTGAACTCGGCGGCGTGGTCGATGAACCCGTCACCGTCACCGCCGGCGACCGGACGGTCGAGTTCATCCCCGCCCAGGCCGGCCTGAGCATAGACTTCGCGCAGACCGTCGAGGAGATCGGCACCGAATCCGCCAACCCCATCCTGCGCCTGCAGGGCCTGTTCGGCTCCGGCACCGAGGCCGAGATCGTCTCCGCCACCGATGACGCCGCCCTGGCCCCCCAGCTCGAGCGCATGCACTCCGAGCTCAGCGCCGAACCCGCCGACGGCCGCATCGAGCTTATCGACGGCCGCGTCCAGGTCACCGAGGCCATCAACGGCCACGTCATCGACCCCGCCGCCCTCCGTGAGGGTGTGACCACCGACTGGCTCGACCCCGCCGGCATCGAGGTCGACGCCGAGGTCACCCCGCCCGCCATCGATGCTGACACCGTCGCCGCCACCGCCGAGGGGGACGCCGCCGCAGTCATTTCGGGACCGCTGACCGTGACCGGCCGCGACGACATCAACGGCCTCATCCCGCCGGAGCGCATGGGTGAGGTCGTCACCTTCGTCCCCGAGGACGACCGCCTGCGCACCGACATCAACGTCGAGGCCGCCCAGGGCATCCTCGATGAGACCCTCAGCGAGACCGAGTCCACCCGCCGCAACGCCGACATCACCTTCTCCGGCGGCTCCCGCCAGATCACCCCGCACAGCGACGGCGTGCAGATCAACTGGGAGACCACCCTGGAGGGCTTCCACGACCGTGTCCTGAGCACCGACCCCGAGGACCGGCAGTGGGAGGCCGAGTACGAGGACGACCCCGCCACCTTCACCACCGAGATGGCCGAGGTCGCCACCTTCGACGAGGTCGTCGGCGAATTCACCACCTCCGGTTACTCCGCCTCCTCCGGCGTCAACATCCAGCTGGTCGCCAGCACCGTCAACGGCGCCATCGTCGCCCCCGGGGACACCTTCTCCCTCAACGGCTACACCGGACCCCGCGGCACCGCGCAGGGTTACGTCGACTCCGGCATCATCATCAACGGCCGCGGCGGCACTGCCGTCGGCGGCGGCATCAGCCAGTACGCCACCACCCTCTACAACGCCGCCTACTTCGCCGGCATGGAGGACGTCGCCCACACCCCGCACAGCTACTACATCTCCCGCTACCCCGCGGGACGCGAGGCCACCGTCTACGAAGGTGCCATCGACCTGCAGTTCCGCAACAACTCCCAGTACCCCGTGCGCATCGAGAGCACCGTCGGCGGCGGCAACGTCACCATCCGCCTCACCGGTGTGAAGACCGTCCAGGTCGAGTCCGTCAACGGCGGCCGCTGGGCCCCCACCCAGCCGCAGACGATGAACGTCTCCGGCAGCGACTGCAGCCCTTCCGGCGGTGCCCCCGGTTTCACCACCTCCGACACCCGCATCATCCGCGACCTGGCCGGCAATGAGATCAGCCGCGAGGTGCAGACCACCGTCTACGACCCGCAGCCGATCGTGCGGTGCTCCTGAGATGTCTGAGCGCCTGTTCCGCTACTCCTTCGTCGAGATCCACCGTCTGTACTTGAACAAGGTGGAGCGCAAGGGGCGGACCGCCGGGGAACTGGATGAGGTCCTCAGCTGGCTCACCGGCTACACCGCTGAGCAGCTGCGGAGCTTCGAGGGCGATCTCCGGGAGTTCTTCGCCGCCGCCCCACTCATGAACGACAACACCGGGTTGATCACGGGCGTGGTCTGCGGCGTGCGCGTCGAGGACATCAAGGACCCCCTCATGCAGCAGATCCGCTGGATGGACAAACTCGTCGACGAACTCGCCCGCGGAAAGAAGATGACGAACATCCTGCGGGGTTAAGAGTGGGAGAGTTGAGCAACTTTCCTGTTCACGACGCGCCCCCTGCGGCGGGCAGCTGTTTTTTCTGATCAACTCTGCGGAAAATCCGCTTGATCTGAGCAGGAGTTGATCAGAAAAAGCCCAGAACGGGGTGGCAGCACAAACGCCCCGCGGCCCGGTTCAGGGCGGCGGGGCGTTGATGAGTGGAGCCGGCGACGGGAATCGAACCCGCACTCTCAGCTTGGGAAGCTGATGTTCTACCACTAAACTACGCCGGCGTCTGTGCAGCTCAGTGCACTGCAACACACTGTAGCACCCGCCCGGGCACTGACCGGAAACCGGGGCGGAAATCGCCTGGTGGGGCGGTGGTCACAGGTGCTGACGTACACTCGGACTCGTGCTTCTCTCAGATCGTGACATCCGTGCCGCCATTAACTCCGGTGACCTGGGTATCGAACCCTTTGAACCGGCCAACATCCAGCCCTCCAGTGTGGATGTGCGGATGGACCGCTTCTTCCGGGTGTTCAACAACTCGAAGTACACCCACATTGATCCGAAGTTGCAGCAGGATGAGCTGACCACCCTCGTCGAGGTCGATGAGGGGGAGTCCTTCGTCCTGCACCCGGGGGAGTTCGTGCTGGCCTCCACCCTGGAGAGGTTCACCTTGCCGGACAACCTCGCCGGCCGCCTGGAGGGCAAATCCTCCCTGGGGCGTCTCGGCCTGCTCACGCACTCCACCGCGGGTTTCATCGACCCGGGTTTCAATGGCTACATCACCCTTGAGCTGTCGAATGTGGCGAATCTGCCGATGACGCTGTGGCCGGGGATGAAGGTGGGCCAGCTGGCGTTGTTCAAGATGTCCTCGCCGGCGGAGGTGCCCTACGGTTCGGGCAAGCTGGGTTCGAAGTACCAGGGCCAGCGTGGGCCGACGCCCTCGAAGGCGTACCTCAACTTCCCCTGAGCACACCCCCACATGAGATGACATTCATTTTCGTTTAATGCTCAGTTCATGTCCGACGGGTAAAACTTGGGGACATGCGTATGACTGTCATCGGTACCGGATACCTGGGTGCAACCCACGCCGCCTGCATGGCTGAGCTCGGCCATGAGGTCCTGGGCGTGGATGTGGATTCCGCCAAGATCGACTCCCTGAAGGCGGGCACCGTCCCCTTCTACGAGCCCGGCCTGCCGGAGGTGCTCAGCCGGAGTCTGGACTCGGGTCGCCTGGACTTCACCACCGACTACCAGCGGGTCGCCGACTTCGCGAACGTGCACTTCCTGGGTGTCGGCACCCCACAGAAGCGCGGTTCCTATGCCGCGGACCTGACCTATGTGCGGGCGGTCATCGCGGACCTGGTCCCGCTGCTGGAGGGCGACCACATCATCTTCGGCAAGTCGACCGTGCCTGTGGGCACCGCCGATGAGATGCAGGAACTGGCCGACAGCCTCGCTGGTCCGGGCACGAACGTCGAGATCGCCTGGAACCCGGAGTTCCTCCGCGAGGGTTACGCCGTGCAGGACACCATTTCCCCGGACCGCATCGTGCTGGGTATCGGCCGGGAGGGTAGCCGTGCGGAGGAGGTTGCCCGGGAGGTCTTCGCCAAGTCGATCGAGGAGGGCACCCCGTTCCTGGTCATGGACCGGGTGACCTCGGAGCTGGTGAAGGTCTCCGCGAACGCTTTCCTGGCCACGAAGATCTCCTTCATCAATGCAGTCTCCGAGATCTGCGAGATCGCCGGTGGTGATGTGACCAAGCTGGCGGACGCCATCGGCCATGACGACCGCATCGGGCGGAAATTCCTCGGTGCCGGCCTCGGCTTCGGTGGTGGTTGCCTGCCCAAGGACATCCGCGCATTCATGGCCCGCGCCGGTGAACTCGGTGCCGACCAGGCGTTGACCTTCCTGCGTGAGGTCGACGCGATCAACATGCGCCGCCGGGACCGCGTGGTCCAGCTGACCCGTGAGCTTTGCGACGGCAACCTGCTCGGCCACCGCGTGACGGTGCTGGGCGCGGCCTTCAAACCGAATTCC
This sequence comes from Corynebacterium lemuris, assembly GCF_024919295.1. Taxonomy (GTDB): domain Bacteria; phylum Actinomycetota; class Actinomycetes; order Mycobacteriales; family Mycobacteriaceae; genus Corynebacterium; species Corynebacterium lemuris. The sequence goes on from NZ_JANWTC010000011.1 coordinate 82,311, forward strand.
GATGATGTGCGGGATTCCCCGGCGCTGTCGGTGGCCGGTTCCCTCTCCCTGGCGGGTGCGGATGTCTCCGTCTACGACCCGCAGGCCATGGACAACGCCCGGAAGGTCTTCCCCACCCTCGGTTACGCCGATTCGGTGGAGGAGGCGTTGGAGGGGGCTGATGTGGTGGTCCTGGCCACCGAGTGGGCCCAGTTCCGGGAGCTGGACCCGGTCGCGGTCGGGGAGCTGGTGGACCGGAGGGTCATCATCGACGGCCGCAACGTCCTGCCCGTTGAGAAGTGGCAGGACGCCGGCTGGGAGATCCGCGCCCTCGGCCGCACGCTCTAAACCGTCGCACTGCCTGCCGACGCCGCCTTCTCCCGCACCGTCCACGCCGCGATGAGGGTGGTCAGCGGGACGGCCATGGTCAGGGCGAGGGCGCCGATGCCGGAGCGCAGCAGCTCGGTGGCGACGACGTCGCTGGTCAACGTCTGGCTCAGCGGTCGTTCCGCGACGCTGAGGAGCAGCAGCATCGGCAGGGAGGCGCCGGTGTAGGAGAGCACGAGGGTGTAGACCATCGAGGCGATATGGTCCCGGCCGACCTTCATCGCCCCGAGGAAGAGCCGCCAGGGGGTAGCCTCGGGATCGAGGTCGGCGAGTTCGGTGACGGTGGAGGCCTGCGCAATGGTGACGTCGTTGAGCACGCCGAGTGCACCGATGATGAAGCCGCACAGCAGCAGGCCGATGATGGAGACCTCCGGCAGGTAGAGCAGGATGTTGAGGTTGTCGTCGGAACCCAGGCCACGCAGGTGCGAGGTGTCGATGGCCACCTGCGCCAGACCTGCTGCGATGCCGAGGGCGATGAGGGTGCCGCCGAGCGCGGAGGCGGACTTCCAGTTCACCCCGTGCACGAGCGGCACGACGATGATGAGGATCGCGGAACCCGCCACCAGCGCCAGACCTAGGGGGCTGCCGCCGTGCAGCAGCGCGGGCAGCAGGAAGACACCGATGCCGACCATGGTGATGACCAGGCCGATCAATGCCCGGAAACCGCGCCAGGCGGCGAAGACGACAATCATCAGCGCGATGACCACGCCCCAGGTGACCAGCGGGACGGTGCGCTGGTAATCGGAGAAGGAGTAGACGGGTCCCTCCGGGGTGGGGGTCTCCGCGAGCATGATCCGGTCGCCCTCGGCGAGCCGGGGCTCACCGGGCATGCCGTAGTGGACGAGCTGGGTGCGCCGGCCCTCGTTCTGCCCCGAGGTGATCTCCACGAGGGAGCGTTCACATGCGATGCCCTCCTGGCCGGGCGGGCTCAACGGCGAGCCGTCGAAGACGGTGCCGGTGGACGGGGAGGCGCAGGCGGCGGCGTCGGCAAGCGTGACGGTGCCGGTGACCTGCGTGTGGTTGAGGTTGAAGGTGGTGGCGAAGTCCTCGGAGACGTTCGGGGCCTCCGTCGGCGGCCACAGCCGCCACAGGCCGACGAGGGTGGTCAGCACCGCCACCGCGAGAAAACCGAGCAGCGCCCACCGCCAGGGTGAGGTCGCCGGTGGTGTGCCTGTTGCCTGGTGTCTGCCCATGGTTGTTGAGGTTAGCCGCGGCTACCATCGGCGGGTATGGTCCCCCCGTTCTCGCTTTCCGACGCCCCCGTCACCGCCCTGCCCGGTTTTCGCCGCACCTTCCCCCGTGGGCGCCTGACCCTGGGGCTCTTCCTCCCGGTGGACGCCGGCCGGGCCGAGGAACCCGACGTCGACATCATCCGGCAGGTGGAGCTGGTGCGCCGCGCGGAGGCCGCAGGTTTTGCCGCGGTATGGCTGCGTGACATCCCGCTGCGGGATCCGGACTTCGGGGACGTGGGGCAGGTCTGGGACCCGGTGAGCTACCTGGGGTACCTGGCGGCGTCGACAAGCAAGATCGCGTTAGGCACCGGCGCCGTGGTGGCGCCGCTGCGGCACCCGCTGCACCTGGCGAAGCAGGCGGCGAGCATCGATCATCTCAGCGCCGGACGTTTCCTCTTCGGCGTGGCAACCGGTGACCGCTCGAGCGAATTCCCCGCCTTCGGGGTGGCGGAGGGGGAGCGCGACGCCGTCTTCCGGGAACACCTGCAGGTGATGCAGCAGGCGTGGACCACGGAGAAGCGGGGGATCCGCTGGTCGGGCGGCCGGATGTGGGGCGGGGACGTGGTGCCCAAACCCCTGGCGGTGCGTCCGCCGCTGCTCACCGTCGGTTCCTGCCTGCAGTCGATGGCCTGGCACCGCGAGCACGCTGACGCGCACGTCACCTACCAGCGGCCGCTGCCGGTGCAGAAGAAATACCTGGACACCTGGCGGGAGGAGGGCAATGACAGGCCCTTCGCCATGTCGATGTCCCTGGACCTGCACCCCGACCCCGGGGCAGCGGCCGGGCCCATCAAATTCGGCTGGCGGGTCGGTGTGCGGCACCTGCGCCGAATCCTTCACGAACTGGAGGACATGGGTGTCGATCACGTCATCCTCGGTCTCAAGCGCGGGAGCCGGCCGGCCGGGGAGATGCTCGATGAGCTGATTGAGCAGGTCGTCCCAGCCTTCCACGCCTGAGAGCTACTGCTTGTAACTGACCAGGAAGTTGCCCAGCCGCTCGATGGCGTTCTCCAGCTGGGAGGCCCACGGCAGGGTGACCAGGCGGAAGTGGTCGGTGTGCGGCCAGTTGAAGCCGGTGCCCTGCACCAGGAGGATCTTCTCCGCACGCAGGATGTCGAGCATCAGCTTGGAGTCGTCGTGGATCTCGTAGACGTTGGGGTCCAGACGCGGGAAGGCGTAGAGGGCACCCATCGGCTTCACACAGCTGACACCCGGGATCTCGTTGAGCTTCTCGAAGGCCACGTTCCGCTGGTTGAGCAGACGGCCACCTTCACCGGTCAGTTCGAAGATGGACTGGCGGCCACCCAGGGCCACCTGGATGCCATGCTGCGCAGGGACGTTCGGGCACAAACGCGTGCCGGCGAGCAGCTCCAGACCCTCGATGAAGCCCTTGGCGTGCTCCTTCGGTCCGGTCAGCACCATCCAGCCCGCCCGGTAGCCGGCCACCCGGTAGGCCTTGGACAGGCCGTTGTAGGTGATGGTCAGCAGGTCCGGGGCCAGGGTGGCCAGGGAGATGTGTTCAGCGTCGTCGTAGAGGATGCGGTCATAGATCTCATCGGCCAGGATGAGCAGCTGGTATTCGCGCGCGACGTCGACGATCCGCTGCAGGACCTCCCGGGAGTACACCGCACCCGTGGGGTTGTTCGGGTTGATCACCACGATGGCCTTGGTGTTCTCGGTGACCTTGGCGCGGATATCCTCGATGGAGGGGTTCCAGTCGTCCTCCTCATCGCAGAGGTAGTGCACCGGCTTACCACCTGCCAGGGAGGTGGCGGCCGTCCACAGCGGGTAGTCGGGGGCCGGGATGAGCACCTCGTCGCCGTCGTTGAGCAACGCCTGGGTGGTCATCGTGATCAGCTCGGAGACACCGTTGCCCAGGAAGACGTCCTCGACGTCGAAGTCCGGGAAATCGTCGATGAGCTCGTAACGGGTGACCACGGCGCGGCGGGCCGGGATGATGCCTTTCGACGTCGAGTAACCCTGCGAGGTGGGCAGCGCGGCGATCATGTCCCGCATGATCACGTCGGGGGCGTCGAAACCGAAGGTGGCCGGGTTGCCCGTGTTCAGCTTGAGGATGTGGTGGCCGTCCGCCTCCAACCGCTCCGCCTCCGCGGACACTGGGCCGCGGATCTCGTAGAGTACGTCCTTCATCTTGTTCGACTGGTCGAACACGCGGGGACGTCGGCGGATGGTTGTCGGGGAGTCGGTCTCGCTCATGATGTGCATTGTGCCACTCTCCGCCGGACTGAGTAAACCAAGCATGCGTGCCCCTGGACCCGAGGACCCTGGTGTGGGGTCGGATCCGGTACCGACCCTGAACCGCAGTCAGGGGACACGAAACCGTGGCGGGCCCTGGAGGATGGAGTCAGGCCTTGGTCAGCGCCGGCAGCCGGTACGTCGCCGTGTTGGACAGGTGGGAGGAACTAATTGGTCCCCGGAAGCGGCTCCGGGAGGAGCAGTGATTCTTGTCAGTCCCGGTCTGATTTTCCCCGGTCCAGGGCCTTGTTCACAAAGCCCATCGCCTTGTTCGTCAGCTCCGCTGTCTGTGCGCGTCGTTCCGCCCGTAGTTCGGCCAGTTTGTCCTGTTCCGCCAGCCGCAGTTCCGCTGCACGCAGCTGCTCCGCAGTCCGCAACTCCCTGATCCGCTGCCTGTCGAGCGCCCGCGAGCTCGGCACAAACCAGGACTTCGGCCCGATCTTCATGATGTAGAGCAGGATCCACAAGGTCGGGATCAGCAGAAGCAACAGAGGAGAGAAGGGCGTGGTCCCGGCCAACAGGATTGACGCCGCCGCACTGCCCACGGTGGTCAGGCCGAGAAGGCCGAAACGGGTCTTCTGCCCGTCCCGGAAAGCGCTCTCAATCTCCTGCGCCGAGTACAGCTTGCCCACCTCGGTGCCGGGGGCACCCTGAAACTGTGGGATGTCCTGGAAGAGCGGTGTCAGATCGCGGTGCAGGTCCGCTTTCGCAATCTCCGCGCACCGTCGGTCATATTCGTCGACTGTCAGCCGACCCTCCGCAAAGGCACGACCCAGCGTGGACATGGCGGCGTTGCGCTCAGCATCACTCAGTCTCATGTCCGGCTGATTGGCGGGGTACCTCATACTCATGCTTCCAATCCTACTGCTGCCTGACTGATGTGACCTCCGGGAATTCCCTGATCAATTCCGCATGACCGCAGCAACCACCCTGATCAGCGGGCAGTCACTTCGCCGAACCTCTGCGCGAGCGGGGCGATCAGGGACGGACGAACAGCGATAAGGCCTACGACGATCGCGGCCAAGGACAGAACGAAGAGACCAAAACCCGTCCAGTTTGTGGAGTCCTGCGCGGCGTACATGTGGTTGAGGTTGCGCAGAGCACCGGTGGCGAAGACCAGGATCACATGGATAACCGTGAAAATCACGAAATAGACCATCACGGGCAGGTGCACCCCTCGGGCGAGAGCGATCGGAAAAGTATCGCTCAGTGCCTTGTTGTTCTTCGGCCAGTACTCGGACAACCGCAGGCCTGTGAGGATCGCCAGGGGGGCGGCGATAAAGACGGTGATGAAGTAGGCCAGTTCCTGCAGACTGTTGTAGTTGACCCAGGAATTGTGGGTGGGCCAGTCCAGGGACAGATACTGCAGGCCAGCGGAAATTGCGTTCGGGAAGACCTCCCAGCTGGTCGGCACGATCCGCGCCCAGTGCCCGGTGGTGAATAGCAAGATGTAGAACACCGCACCATTGACGATCCACAGCAGATCCAGGACCAGGTGTATCCACAGTGTCAGGCTGATCTTCTTCCCTCCCCGCTTTGACCGCCAGTAACCCCGCGGTCTGCGCTCCCGGTTGATCTGGATTCCGGTCCGGATGATCAGGAAAAGGAAGAACATGTTGAAGAAGTGCTGCCAACCCACCCAGGCGGGGATGCCGGTCGGAGTGTTTTCGGGCAGCTCATATTCACCTGGATAGCGGGTGATGAACTCCGCTACAGGCTCCAGCCCCACCAGCCAGCGTGCGGCGAGCGTGGCGATGGCGGCGCTGACGATAAGCACAAGGAGGATAAAGCTACCCGTGACATACCACTGCTTCCGGGTCAACGGAGTCAGCAGCTGTGTTCGCACGGAGCGTTGCTTGGGCTGCTTCCGGGTTTCATCGTCGACAGTGGTCGCGTCCTGTTGCGCTGAGCTGCTGGATCCAGGCGGGGGCACGGTAGCACTGGGAGACGCTGGGGGCGTCGGCAAGGGAGTTGAAATTGCAGCACCGGGGGCGGGGACGGCAGCACCGGGGGCGGGGACGGCACCACCGGGGGCGGGGACGGCAGCACCGGGGGCGGGGACGGCACCAC
>NZ_JANWTC010000012.1 GCF_024919295.1 Corynebacterium lemuris
ACCGCCCTACGGCCTGGGCCAACGATTTTCGTAACACTGCCTAGCTGACCTACCTAGAAATCGGGCACGGCCAGGGGCAATCCGGGCAGGACTGTAGCCACCGGCGGCGTCCCGGCCGCTCCTGGCGAAATCCCACCGGTACTACTTGGCGGGCGGGGACAGGGAGGGTGTACCGGTTCCTCCGGTGTCGGGGGTGGCCACCTCCTCGACACCCCGGGTGCTGTCGCCCCTCCCCCGCAGCTGTCGGCTGAGCAGAAAAGCGACGAAGGCCAGCGGGAGGACACCTGTGGCCCAGGCCAGGACGGCGGCGCGTTGGTCGGCGAGCAGGTCCAGCTCCCAGGGCAGGAGTAGTGAGCGGTAGAACGCCTGGCCCAAGATGGTGTCGAGCTGGAGGAGGTAGACGCCGAAGGGCAGGTGGACCGGCAGGGAAGCGATCAGCCATCCCAGGCGGACCGCGGCTGGGCGGCGGTGCGGAAGAGGATCAGGTCCACACATCCCCCAGAAGTAGAAGCAGCCGGAGACCAGGAGCACGGTGTTCATGATCAGATGTCCTGCGTGCTCGGAGATCAGCAGCTCATAGAGCGGGATGAGCAGGTACATCACGTAGAAGAAGAATAAGAACTGCATGGTGTTGACCACCGGATGAGTGATCATCGCCACCAACCGGCTGCGGGTGAAGGCACACACCCAGTCATGGATGCCTGGCCGGCCGGCCGGGTCGGAGTCATAGGCGGTCATCAGCAGGGTCAGCGGGGCGCCGAGCACGAGGAAGATGGGGATGACCAGCGACAAGATCATGTGACCGAGCATGTGCATCGAGAAGCTGGCGGGCATGTTCATCCCGATCCCTGAGCTCATCGTCGCCAGCAGGGTCACACATCCGGCCAGCCACCAGGCGGTGGAGGTGGTCGACCAGGTTCTGCCGGCCTGGTGGGTGCGCCACACCGCGTAGAGGTAGCCGGCGGCCAGCAGCAGAGCGAGGGTGCCAAAGAGCAGGTCAAAGCGCCACATGCCCCACACGTTGAGGGCGGTGGGTTTCTCGGACAGCTCGTAGCCGAGCTCGGTGGCCATCTGTGAGAGGTTCGGGATGCGCGGTGGCGGCGGCGGGGTGCGCCCCATCGTGATAGCGATACCGGTGACCGCGGCCATGACGAGGATCTCGACGATGGCGACCTGGCGGAACAGGCGGTGATCAGTGGGATCGGCCTGCACCTGCGGGATGACCCAGGCCCGGTGGATCCAGCCGAAGACACCGAGGATGATCACGCCGATGGTCTTGGCGACGATGATCAGCCCATAGCGGGTGGTCAACAGGTCGGTCAGCTCGATACGGATGGCAGCGTTGACCAGCCCGGACACGGCCATGATGATGATCGAGACCAGGGCGATCGTCGAATAGCGGCGCAGTGCGATATTCAGGTCAGGTCCCAGGCGTCGTCCGTGAGCGAGCAGGGCCATGAGCCCGCCGATCCAGATGACCAGGAAGATCAGGTGCCACAGGTAGGAGTTGGTGCCGTGGTCGTGGTCACCGCCCGAGGAGGAGTGTCCCGTCAGGCCGAGGGGGATGATCATGAGGATCGCCCCGAGCAGGAGCAGGGGTTGGGTGATCCACGCCCGGCCCATCAGGCCCGTAAGTCCGGTGACCAGGGCAATAAGGGCCACGATCAGCCACACCTGGGCCATGGCCACCTGTTGGAGGGCCACCACCAGGGCCTCGGGACCCAGTGTCTGGGCCAGGGGTGTGCCGGAGACATCCGAGAGCACCAGCGGGATCATCAATAACGCAACAAGCCCGAAGCAGAGGGCCGCGACCGCACCGGTACGCGAGGCCAGGTGCCCGTCCACACTCAACGAGGCCTGGTGCAGGCGGGCGTTATCACCGCCGGGCAACCGGGGGGAGATGAGGAAGGCAGAGAACAGGAAGGAACCGGCCGACAGGGCAGCGAGCATCCAACCGACCGCGCGGAAAAACGGCAACCCGAAGGTGGTCGCGATGCCCGGGTCGGGGATCCCCAGGGCCGCGAGGGATTCGCCGAGGAAGCTGTAGGCGATCGTCCCGCCGATGACACCGGCGACACCGAGGAAGAGCAGGTACAGCGGCCACGTGGGGCGTACCCGCTCCTGTGGTCGACCCCCGGTGGGGGGAGCCTTCCCCGCCGTTGTATCCGTGACAGGGGGGATGGTGGTGTCGTTTACCGGGTGGGTCATCTGTGTCCATTTCGCCGTCCAAGCCGCCTCCGCTCTCCTGATGCGTTCGGAAGCTGGCGTGGGGTTCACCCTAATGGGGCCGGCGGGTGTTCGTATAAAGTGCCCGCCCTCCGGCCGATCCGTCCGGTGCACCCCTGCGGGGTGCACCCTGCTGTGGGTAACAACACGTGGTGAACGCGGCGTCGCCGGGAACTTTCCCCCCGTCCGTTCCGACCAGTCCCTTAGTGCCTCCCGCAAGCAGGTGCCTTAGTCGCTCACATCCGGTTGAAGAATCAGCCCAGTCCAGGAGGACGTTCGTGATCATCTCCCCCATGCCCCCTCGTCGTGTCATCGCCGCTGTGGTGGCGGTCGGTGCCCTGAGTGTCGTAGCCACCCCGGCTGCCCTCGCGCATGACTCGGTGATCGGTGGCAATCCCGCCGACGGTGAGGTGGTCGAGGAGTTCCCGCGCAGCATCGAACTGGAGTTCTCGGGGCTTCCCCAGGAGGGTTTCAGCACCGTGGCCATCACCGATCAGGATTCCGGTGACCTCCTGTTCAGTGGTGAGCCGACCATCGAGGATCGACTGGTGACCCTCGACCTGCCGGCGGATATCAGTGGTGGGCCAGGCGACTACACCGTGGGTTTCCAGATCCTCTCCTCCGACGGCCACGCCACCCGCAGCTCAACCACCTTCACCGTCGCCGGCGACGCGGCCGCTGCCACCACGGGTGACGCCGAGCCGGTGGAGGAGACCCCCGCTGCCGAGAACACTGCCGAGGAAGACACCTCCGGATGGAGCGATCTGATAGTCCCGACCCTCGTGGGACTGGCCGTCTTCGGGGCCATCGCCGGTGCCGGTGTCCTGGTCGTCCGACGTCGTGACGCGCGTTAAAGAGTGAAAGAGGCACCCTGTACGTCCTCCCGTGCAGATGTGCCATGCCACGGGCCCCTCTTCCTGCCTCCGGAGGTATTTCAGGACCACACCCCACTTGATGCTGGCCCGGTACCCGAGGATGACTCCGCCGGGGGATGCTTGCAGATTAGTCATTCACCACTGTATGGTCAGCCTATGCTGACCATTGTTTCCCGTCTCGATGTGATGAACCGCCTGGGTCGTGCCATGGCCGATCCCACGCGGTCCCGGATTCTGTTGTCCCTGCTCGATGCCCCGAACTATCCGGCGCAACTGGCCCGGGAACTAGGGTTGACGCGCTCAAACGTCTCCAATCACCTGACGTGCCTGCGGGACTGCGGGATCGTGGTCGCCGAGCCAGAGGGGCGGCGCACCCGCTATGACATTGCTGATGCCCACCTGGCTCAGGCCTTGACCGCTCTGCTGGAGACCACCCTGGCCGTGGATGAAAGCGCACCGTGCCTGGACCCGTCCTGCCCGGTTGAGGGTTGCTGCGACGCTACAGAGGGGCGGTAGAACAATGGACGCCTGTTGCGCGCCCGCCACGGCCACCGCGACCCGAGACCATGAGGAGCCCACCCCGTGGTGGCGTGACCGCGCCATCCTCATCCCGGTGGCTTCCGGACTGACCCTGCTCCTCGGCCTGATCCTCGAGTGGTTTATCCCCGGGGCCGGGTTGGTGGCCACCGCCTTGTTCTGGGTCTCCCTGCTGCTGGGTGCCTCCCAGTTCGTTCCCGGGGCCCTCACGGGACTGTTTACCCGGGGAAAGCTGGGTATCGGGTTGCTGATGACCATCAGCGCCACCGGTGCGGTCCTGCTGGGATTCATTGAGGAGGCCGCCGCCCTGGCCTTCCTCTACTCCATCGCCGAGGCGCTGGAGGATAAGGCGATGGACAAGGCCCGTTCGGGCCTGCGCGCCCTGCTGACCCTCATCCCCTCGACCGCCACGATCGTCGCTGCTCACGGGGGTGCCCGCACCGTACAGGTCGAAGACCTCGTCCCCGGGGACATTCTGCGCCTGGCCGCCGGGGAACGCCTGGCCACCGACGGGGTGGTCCGCTCAGGTCACAGCAGCCTGGATGTCTCGGCGATCACGGGCGAATCCATCCCCGTCGAAGTCGGGCCCGGCGATGCGGTGCTGGCCGGATCCATCAACACCTCCGGCGCCCTCGAGGTCAAGGCCACCGCCGCCGGCACGGACAACTCCCTGACCACCGTCGTCAAGCTGGTGGAGCAGGCCCAGAACGACAAGGGCCGACGGGCCCGGATCGCTGACCGTCTGGCCCGCCCCCTGGTGCCCGGGGTCCTCATCCTGGCCATCCTCGTGGCCGTCATCGGTTCCCTGCTCGGTGATCCCGGTGTGTGGATCGAGCGTGCCCTGGTCGTCCTGGTGGCCGCTTCCCCGTGCGCGTTGGCGATCTCGGTGCCGGTCACGGTGGTCTCGGCGATCGGGGCGGCCAGTAAATTCGGTGTGGTCATCAAATCCGGCGCCGCCTTTGAACGCCTCGGCGGCATCCGGCATCTGGCCCTGGACAAGACCGGCACCCTGACCCGCAACCGACCCACCGTCACGGAGGTGCTCACCACCGGGGGAGTCAGCCGGGCCGAGGTCCTCGACTGGGCGGCGGCACTGGAGGCTCACTCCACCCATCCGCTGGCCGCGGCGATCACCGCCGCCGCACCCCACCCTCCGGTGGCCCAGCAGGTTTCGGAGGCCGCCGGCCAGGGCATTACCGGAGTCATCAACGGAACCCGGATTGCCGTGGGTAGCCCCCGCTGGCTTTCCCCTGGGCCTCTGGCCACCGAGGTGGAGTCCCTGGAAGAACAGGGCATGACCGTGGTCATCGTCCACCGCGACGACCAACCCGTCGGGATAGTCGGGGTCCGCGATGAATTGCGCCCCGAAACCCCCGAGGTCATCAGGTCACTGACTGCCGAAGGCTTCGGGATCACCATGCTCACCGGCGATAACACCCGCACCGCCCAGGCCCTGGCTGTCGAGGCCGGCATCCAGGACGTCCGTGCGCAGCTGCGCCCGGAGGACAAGGCCCGGGCCGTGGCTGACCTGCATGAGCGGGGTCCGGTGGCGATGATCGGCGACGGCATCAACGACGCCCCCGCCCTGGCCTCGGCAGACATCGGCATCGCCATGGGTGCCAGGGGCTCGGACGCCGCTATCGAGTCCGCGGACGTGGCGTTTACCGGCGATGACCTGCGCCTGATCCCCCGTGCCTTGCACCATGCCCGCCGGGGACGGGCCATCATCAACCAGAACATCGTCCTGTCCCTGGCGATCATCATCGTTTTGCTCCCGTTGGCGATCACCGGCGTGCTGGGACTGGCGGCGGTGGTTCTGGTCCACGAGGTGGCCGAGGTCATCGTCATCGCCAACGGTCTGCGGGCCGCCCGCACCCGGCATCCCGACCTCAACCCGGTGGCGACGGCCACGGTTCCCACGGATGAGGATGCGCACGGAAAGACCCGGGTCTACTAGTGTTTTCACCCATCAGCACACTGGAAAAGAATGCATTTTCTCACCGGACGGGGAAGTAGAAGTCATGGCCGTGAGCAGCACACATGAGCACAGGTACGAGCGGGCCCCGCAGAAGAAGGGCTGGAGGACATTCCTCCGTCCCGGCTGGGTGTTCGGTGTCCTCGCCATCATCACCTTCTCCTATTTCTCCTTTACCTTTCTGGCCCCGTGGCAGCTGAGCAGGGACGGTGCCATCGTCGAGCGCAACGATCAGATCGAGGCCGCCTTCGAGGTCGAGCCTGTCCCCGCCGAGGAGGTCTTCGACGCCCAGGGCGGCATCGAGTCTGAGGAGGAATGGGCACGGGTCATCCTTGAGGGCCACTATCTGCCCGAGGATGAGGTCTTGATGCGCAACCGTCCGGTCGACTCCTCCCCTGCCTTCCACGCCCTGACCCCCTTCCAGCTGAACTCCGGTGAGGTGATCCTGGTCAACCGTGGTTTTCAACCGCCGTTCGAGGGCGGTGTCCCCCCGATGGACACCCCGCCGACCGGTGAGCAGTCCATTCTCGGCCACGCCCGATTTGCCGAGCAGACACCGATGTCCCCGCCGATCGAGGACCAGGGCTACCGCCAGGTCTACGGCATCAATACCGAGCAGATCGCCGAGGTGACCGGCACAGATCTCGCACAGGACTATGTGCAGCTCGCCGAGGGACAGGCCGGGGAGATCAACGCCATCCCGGTGCCCATGCTCGACCGCGGCTCACACCTGTCCTACGCCTTCCAGTGGATCGCCTTTGGCATCATGGCCCCGCTCGGCCTGGGCTACTTCATCTGGGCGGAGCTGAAGGAACGCCGCCGCGTGCGCCGCGAGGAGGCCGAGCTTTCCGTCGACGCCGCATCCGCCGAGCAGACCACGGACCGACAGGACGGTGACACGGATTCCGGCACGATGGGCACCCTCCGCACCACCCTCCTGGAGAACGACACCCCTGGCCTCGCCCCTACCGGAACCACCACGTCCGCATCCTCCGGTGCCCGTTCACGCATGTTGCACGACCGCTACGGTGACAGTCGACCGGATCACTCCCGGAAATTCGCTCGTCGCCAGCGCGAGCGGTTCTAACCGTGGCCTTCCCCGCAGCACCGTTCGACCCGCCTCACACTTGCGTGGGCCGTACCAGACCGGATGCCATCAAGCATTTTCAATAAGCTTTCAATAAGGGGTTTTCCCGGCTAGGCTACAGGCATGAGCACGCCCGACCACGGCCATGACCCCGACCAGCCCCATGCCCCGAATGGATCCCCCACAACCCTGACACCGACAGCGCCGACCACCCCTACCGACGATCATGCCCACGGTTCCGCACGCTGGGAGTTGGGGTTTTCGATCGCCGCCGGCGTGACTTACGCCGGTGGGATGATTGCGCAGTTCGCCTTGGGGTTGCCGATGGTCGGATGGCCGTTGGCGTTCTTTCTCGCCACCTACTTCTTCGGCGGGTTCTTCACCATCCGCACCGCGATCTCCTCCACGCTGCGGGGGAAGTTCGAGGTTGACTTCCTCATGCTTGTCGCCGCGGTCGGCGCTGCCCTCATCGGCCGGTGGGCGGAGGGAGCGGTGCTGCTGTTCTTGTTCAGCCTCGGCCACGCCCTCGAGGAGTACGCCCTCAGCCGCGCCAGCAAGTCCATTGAGGCCCTCGCCGAACTCGCCCCCCGCCACGCCCTGGTGCGCCGCGGTGATACCGAACCCGTGGAAGTGCCCGTGGAGGAACTCGTGGTCGGAGACATCGTGGTCATCCGCCCGAATTCCCGCATCCCCTCGGACGGGTTCGTGATCTCCGGGATGTCCGCCGTTGATCAATCAGCGGTCACGGGCGAGTCGATCCCCGTGGAGAAGGAACCGGTGGCCGACCCACAGCGGACGATGCACATGATCGACACCCTCCCCGCTGTCAATCGAGTGTTCGCCGGCACCGTGAACGGGTCCGGCGTGCTCGAGATCGAGGTCACCGCGACCGCCGCCGACTCAACGCTGAGCAAAGTCGTCGAGCTCGTTCGCACCGCCGATCAGGCCGCGTCCCCGACCCAGCAGTTCATCGACCGGTTCCAGCGCTGGTACGTGCCCGCCGTGATCCTCGGGGTCATCGCCACCTTGTTGGTGTCGATGTTCGTGTTCGCGCAGCTGTTCTCCGACGCTTTCTACCTCGCCATGACCGTGCTCGTCGCCGCGAGTCCATGTGCTCTCGCGATCGCCACCCCAGCCGCGGTCCTGGCGGGTGTGGCTCGCGCTGCCCGTGCCGGCGTGCTCGTCAAGGGCGGTGCCCCGCTCGAGACACTGGGCCGAGTAAAGGCGATAGCGTTCGACAAGACCGGCACCCTCACGTGGGGCGCGCCCCGAGTGACCTCACTGGCTCCCGCCAACGATACGTCCGAAGCGGAACTGATCCCCACACTGGTGGCGGTCGAATCGCTCAGCGATCACCCCCTCGCTGCCGCGATCGTCCGCGACCTTGCCCCCCGCGTCCCGGAGACCGAGCGGTTGGTGGCCACCGATCTCTCTGCCCTCACTGGACGCGGCATCACTGCGACGATCGACGGAGAACGGGTGGAAGTGGGCAACCTCCGCATGTTCGACGAGCAGCAGCTTAAGCTGCCTCCTTCGCTGGCCGAGGCCTACACGAAGGCCCGCGACTCGGGGCAGACGTTGATGGTGGTCCGTCGCGGTGACCGCTTCCTTGGGGTCGTCGGAGTGATGGATGCCTCCCGCAACGAATCTGCCCAGGTGCTCAGCATGCTCCGGGACACAGGGGTGGGCCATCTGATCATGATCTCCGGCGACAACCAGCGGGTGGCCGACGCGGTCGGCCGGGAAGTCGGCGTCGACACGGCGATCGGAGAGCTGCTCCCCGAGGATAAGGTCACCCACATCACGGGCCTGGCCAAGACATACCATCCGATCGCGATGGTCGGCGACGGTGTCAACGATGCCCCCGCCATGGCCCGCGCTGATGTCGGCATTGCGATGGGTGCCGCTGGATCGACGGTCGCGCTGGAGACCTGTGACATCGCGTTGATGAGTGACGACCTCGGACGCGTCCCGTTCGCTGTCCGGCTGAGCCGGGCGACTGGCCAGATCATCCGGCAGAACCTCATCGCCAGCCTCGCAGTCGTCGTTGTCCTCATCATCGCGACCTTCCTCGGGTTGAATATCGGCGCCGTCGTGCTCATCCACGAGGGATCCACTCTCATCGTCGTCGCGAACGCGCTGCGCCTGCTCAACTTCCAGAAGGGCAAGGAACACGCCGGCATCGACCACGAAGATAAGCCCACGCACTGACGCTTCCCCCTGCCAGTCACCAGTGGGGGCAGTTTCGAGAACAGTCCGAAGCCGCGTTCACCCTCAGGCCAGCGAAACCGTCTCTGACCTACTATCGACTCCGCGTGACAGTGTCATACCTCGGCGCCTAGCTGTACTGACCGGGGAGGTTAGTTAACCGGCTCACCGGTGGCTGACCTCCGCACGCGGAATGGGGCCGGTGGTGATTGGAGTCATGGATCCACCGGCCCAACGCGTTTCTCCGCTCTTGCTCGGACAGGTAGTGCTTCGCGTAGGCCCACCCGTCGGCCATCGTCCGGTGGAACCGTTCGACCTTGCCGTTTGTCTGCGGGCGGTAGGGCCTGGTCCACTTCGGCGTGATCCCCAACTTCCCGCAGGTCTGAGCCCACAACCGCGACCGGTAGGCGGAGCCGTTGTCGCTGATCACCCGGGCCACGGTGATCCCCCGGTCGGCGAACCAGGCCGTAGCCCGTTGAAGTACCCCGGCAGCGGTGACAGCTTTTTCATCGTCATGGATCTCGGCATAGGCCACCCTGGAGTGGTCATCGATGACGGTATGGACGAAACAGTGCCCCATCTTCGGGTTGCGGTGGGCGCTTTTTGGTTTGCCCGGGGTGGCGGCCCGGTGGCGGTCACCCTGTTGGCGTCCGACAAACCGCCAGCCACCCCCATCGGGGATCTGCCCGAACTTGGTGACGTCGACATGGAGGAGATCACCCGGGGCATCGTGCTCATAGCGGCGCACGGTTTCCCCGGTGGCGCGGTCGGTGTACGACAGGCGGCCCAGCCGACACCGCCGGAGGATCTGGTGCGCGGTCGAGGGGGCGACCCCACACAGCACACCCAACTGCAGGGGCCCGAGGCGTTTGCGCAGGCGCAGGGACACGATCCGTTGGACGACCTTTTTCGGTGTCTTTGTCGGGCTGGTGTGCGGTCGGGAGGAGCGGTCAGCCATGGATTCCCCGGCCCGGTAGCGATCCGCCCAGCGTTTGACGGTGGGCCAGGAGCACTGGAACCGGGCGGCGACCTCGCTGATGGGGTATCCGTCGTCGACGACGAGTTTCGCGGCCTTGAGACGGTGACGGGGCGTGAGGGCTGCATTAGTGTGGAGCACAGAAGACCTCCTGTGTGGCTGGGTTGGATTAAGGCACTTCCCATTCCACACGGAGGTCTTCGTCATGTCAGCGGGTCACACAGATCCGACCAACGTCTCCGGTCAGTACACCTAGCCACACACATCCTCCGTAAGGTAAAGGCAGGCAAACGACTTCTGCCCCTGACAGCAAGAATCGTCTGACGTGATCATTCAACTGCCCTCCCCTGCAGATAAAGACAGCCACCCAGGATGAGTTCCTGCATGTCCTCTCTGATGAAGAATTCGTGAAGATTCTCGCCCCAGGCTGGCTTTATGCCTCATTCTCCTCAATAGTCGAGGTAGGAGAACATGCCACCTATTCTGGTGGCCACAGGCAGAAGAAGAGCTGCTGGCGGTACTGATCCGGAAAATTCGGAAGGCCTGGCGTTCCCCCGGCGACGATGGTCAGCTGCTCGGGAAACCCCGAAGGAGTGAAACATGCACTGGGATGGAGACCACATGGGGGGTTGGGGCCTGGGAATGGGCTGGTTGGTCCTGGCCCTACTCGTGCTCGGTATCGTGGTCTTGATCATGATCATGGTCGGCATTTTCCGCGGCGGAATAGGACGAGGCCCAGGAGGCGATGACAGGGCTCAGGGACCGGAGCGCAATCGGGCACGAGACATGCTCGATGAGCGCTATGCCCGAGGTGAGATCGACGCCACTGAGTACGACGAGAAACGGCGGCGTCTTGAGAACCGTAAGGATAAAGACTAGGCCCTGACGCCACTCAGCCGAGGACAATGGGCCCGGGTGGAATCCGTCTCCAAGACCGGGTTGCCCTGGGCCCCACCCATCCGCCTCTTCTCCCAGGTCTCTGGTGGCGACGGCGCGGGCATCCTCGTGGGAGGAGACCTATGGCAGCCGGAAGTACTTCACAGCCAGGACGGGCTACTGCAGGTGAAGATAGTTGCCGCCCAGCAAGAGGTGGATATCCGCGGATGTCAGGCTCAGGTTCTGGCTTATAATGGCACGATTCCGGGATGGACCTAGCGGGTGAGCCCCGGGGACTAGTTCATCCTAGAGCGGTTCCTTTTTTCGTGCCTTACGCGGTGACGATGCTCCTCCGGGAAGCCTTGGTCGCTTCCCGCGGTTACGGCACCATGTACGCCGCGCTGGCTGGCGTCGCCATCATCACGGCCGTCTTCTATCACGGGGTCCACCGGCGTAGAGCTGTCTGACCCCCGCTTATCCACGCCACCCCCTCCCCACCTTTCCTTCAAGGCCACACGCTCCCGGGAGCGTGTGGTCTTTGTGATTCGGGGCGCATTTCTCCACTCAGAAACTGGGTCTGAGCTGGAAGAATCCTGACACCCTTCGCCCACGTGCGCGCTAACCTGGGCTTTTTCCCCTGCATACGGCCCGGGATTCTGACAGTCAAATTATAGGCGGACGGGGGGCTTGCATACCCCAAGGCCCGTATGTATGGTTCTGCGAATCAATAACGAAACGGTCACGATGTGCTCACGATTGAGTTATCGCCCAGGCCCGTGCAGCGGGCAGCATGACAGGAGTAGAACCATTTCCAGCCCGAATCAGCGGTCCACTAAGAGCCGCATCGCCCTCATGGCCGCTGCCATCGGCGCAGTCTCCACCGCCGGCATCGGCGGCGCGGCCGCAGCGACTCTGCAGGCCGATTCCGTCCCCGCCCAGAAATCCTTCACCGCCGACTACCAGCTTGCCAACGACTCTCAGCAGGTGCTCTACCCCGAGACCGATTCCGCCCCGCAGATCCTGACCATCGCCGAGCACAAGCCGGTGGACAACCTCGACGAGCAGCTGAACAAGTCCATCGAACTCGCCGCCGAGCGTGCTGCCGCCGAGGCAGAGGCAATCGCCGCCGCTGAAGCAGAGGCTGCCGCTGCTGAGGCTGCCGCCGCGGAGGCAGAGCTGGCCGCGCAGGCTCCGTCCGCCTCTGTGGTCAAGCCGGCCGAGGGCACCTTCACCTCCGGTTTCGGTATGCGCTGGGGCAGCCTCCACGCCGGCCTCGACATCGCCAACGCCGTGGGTACCCCGATTCTTGCCGCCATGGGAGGCACCGTCATTGACTCCGGTCCGGCCTCCGGTTTCGGCCAGTGGATCCGCATCCAGCACGACGATGGCTCCATTGCCGTCTACGGACACATGGAAACCCTCGACGTCAGCGTCGGTGAGCAGGTCACCGCCGGCCAGAAGATCGCCGGCATGGGTAACCGAGGATTTTCCACCGGGTCCCACCTGCATTTTGAGCTCTACCCCACCGGCAGCGGCGCCGTCGACCCTGCCCCCTGGTTCGCCCAGCACGGCATCACCTTCTAACCCCACCCCACCGGCAAGAAAACCCGGCCTTGGCCCTCAGGGCCGCGTCTGTGGCCGGGGTGCCGAACACGCTCCCGCTTATCGGGGGTTAGTGCGCTGAGTGCATTGAGGCTTAGTACAGGGGACTGTGTACTGTCTATCGTTATGAGCACGGTGACCCTGCCTCACATCTCCGCCTTGTCCTGGATGGGCCATGCCCTGTCCGATGACACCCGGACCGGAATTTTGCTGGCCCTGCGCCACGGGCCGGCTCGACCGTCCGAGCTGGCCCGGCAGTTGGCTGTCTCCAAGCAGGTGATGTCGAATCAGTTGGCCTGCCTGCGCGGATGCGGACTGGTGGTCTCCACCCCGCAGGGGCGCAACGTCTGGTATTCGCTGGCTGATCCTCGGCTGGGTCACGCCTTGGGCGAGTTGCTTGAGTTGGTGGTCACCATTGATCCGACCTGCTGCTCGCCGGATGGATGCACCTGTTCATGACCCTCCCAGGTAGAGGGCTTCGTCGGCAGGTTGCCGGGCGACCCTGGGCCTGCTGCCTTGACACCCCTGATTCCCACCAGAGATAGAACGGAACCCTCGTGAGCACTCCCACCAACCGCACCACCCGGCCGTCCGGGAACTGGAGAAAAGCCCGGATCATTGTCTGGGCATTGCTAGCCGTCGTCGTGATCGCCGGGATCGTGGCCTTCCTCATCGGCCGGGCGGACTCCACTTCTGCGCCCACCCCCGAAACTGTGGCCAGTGATGCGGGCCAGGTGGTGAGGGACAACAGTCGGGTGCTGTCCCAGGCGCCGAACGAGAAGGCTGTGCTGGTGGAGTTCCTCGACTTCGAGTGCGAGGCCTGCCGAGCGGCGTACCCCTTCGTGGAGGACCTGCGCGCGGAGTATTCCGACACCGTCACCTTCGTCCATCGTTACTTCCCGCTGCCGGGCCACCGCAACTCCATGCCGGCGGCCGTGGCCGTGGAGGCCGCCGCCCAGCAGGGCCAGTACGAAGCGATGTATCACCGCATGTTCGAGACCCAGTCCGAGTGGGGCGAGTCCTCGGAAGACCACAGTGCGGTCTTCCGCGGCTTCGCCGAGGACCTGGGCCTGGACCTGGCCGCCTATGACGCCGCTATCGCCGATCCGGCCACCGAGGCACGGGTCCAGCTCGATGTGGCCGACGGCACGGCCTTGGGTGTGCGCGGCACCCCGACCTTTTTCCTCGACGGCCAGCTTTTGACTCCGGACTCCCTGGAGCAGTTCCGGGCCGAGGTCGACGCGGCCGCCGCCGACTAACCCGAACCCATGACGCACCCACCCACCGCCGAAGACGAAACTGAGGTTCTCGTGACCGAGACGAACACTGATACCTCTCTACCGACCGTCGCCCGGGACCGTCCTTTCGCCCTCATCCTGCTGATCACCGGTGTGATCGGATGGGTGGCCTCGGGCATCCTGGTGCTCGAACGCCTGGCCCTCTACGAGGACGCCGAACATGTCACCACCTGCGACATCAACGCGTTAGTTTCCTGCGGAAAGGTGATGGGCACCTGGCAGTCCGAACTGCTCGGCTTCCCCAACCCCCTGATCGGCATCGTCGCTTTCGCCGTGGTCATCACCACGGCGATGGCCATGCTGTCCGGGGCCCGCTTCGCCGACTGGTACTGGGGGGCTCTGCAGGCAGGGGTGACCGTGGGCCTGCTGTTCATCGTCTGGTTGTGGTACCAGGCCCTGTTCGTCATCCACATTCTCTGCCTGTACTGCATGGTGGTGTGGGCCATGATGGTTCCGCTGTTCATCCTGCTTACCGTGCGCAACCTCGCTCATGGGCTCTTCCCCGCCTCCCCGGCTGTGGTGCGGTTTTCCTCCCAATGGGCGGGCACCCTGATCGCCGTGATCTACGTCGCCGTCGCAGCCTCGGTGTTTGTCAGCTTCTACTCCGATTTCACCAGCCTCTGACCTTGGCGAGCGGCCACTTCCCAGCGCCGGTGATTCCGGGGCCATGTGTGACGCAGGCCCAGACCTGGGGTGACCTGCATCAACTCGAATGGGCTTCGGGTGGGGACCTTCGTCACGTTCTCGGAACTTTCCGTTCAGCCGGACCGACAACTTGGGTATACCTGAATTTAGATCGGGTGTCGGCAGGAATCGCGAGCCGGGAGTGTGTGAGGCCAGTTCGCCGCGCCTGCCGGAAAAGAAGCTGTCGCGGTGGCGATGAGTTACTGTGCCGGTTTTTCAACTGCGAAAGGCATACGCTGTGGATCTTGTCGATGTCTCACGCTGGCAATTTGGCATCACGACTGTCTATCACTTCATTTTCGTCCCCCTGACCATCGGACTCGCTCCGCTGGTGGCAATCATGCAGACGGCCTGGCATCGCACCGGTAAAGATATGTGGTACCGCGCCACCCGGTTTTTCGGCACGCTGTTCCTGGTCAACTTCGCCATGGGCGTGGTCACCGGCCTTGTCCAGGAGTTCCAGTTCGGCATGAACTGGAGTGAGTACTCTCGCTTTGTCGGCGATGTTTTCGGTGGTCCGCTCGCCCTGGAGGGGCTGGCAGCTTTCTTCTTTGAGTCCATCTTCTTGGGCATTTGGATCTTTGGTTGGGGAAGAGTCCCCCGCTGGATACACCTGGCGTCC
The DNA here is from genome assembly GCF_024919295.1 of Corynebacterium lemuris. Taxonomy (GTDB): domain Bacteria; phylum Actinomycetota; class Actinomycetes; order Mycobacteriales; family Mycobacteriaceae; genus Corynebacterium; species Corynebacterium lemuris. The sequence goes on from NZ_JANWTC010000012.1 coordinate 14,967, forward strand.
ATCTGGATCGTCGCAGCCGCGACTAATGTCTCGGCCTACTTCATCATCGTGGCGAACTCCTTTATGCAGCACCCGGTGGGGGCGGCGATGAACTACGAGAACGGTCGCGCGGAACTGATCAACGTCTGGGAACTGCTGAGCAATCCGGTGGCCCTGGTGGCCTTCCCGCACGCGGTGGCCGGTTCCGTGCTTGTGGCCGGCACCTTCGTCGCTGGCATTAGTGCGTGGTGGATGGTGCGCGATCGTCGTCACGCCGCAAAGACGGGCGAAAACGCCGAGGATGCCGGGCAGTTGTGGCGGCCCCTGCTGCGCATGGGACTGTGGGTCACATTATTGGGGATCGTCTCCGTTTCCATCACCGGTGATCTGCAGGCCAAGGTGATGTTCGAGGTCCAGCCGATGAAGATGGCCTCCGCGGAGGCCCTTTGCTATACGGAGGAGGACCCGTGGTTTTCCATCTTGGCTATCAGCACGTTCAACGACTGCAACTCCGTCTCCGAGATTTTCAGTGTGCCCTGGGTTCTGTCATTCCTGGCCGGCGGCCAATTCAGCGGTGTAACGCTGCAGGGTGTCACGGACCTGCAGGCCCAGGCCGAGCAGCTCTACGGTCCGGGCAACTACTCTCCGAACCTGTTCGTGACCTACTGGTCCTTCCGTCTGATGATCGGCTTCATGGCCGCCTCCATCCTGGTGGTTATCGTCGGTTTCTGGTTGACCCGTAAGAAACGCACCACCGACAGGCGGTGGTTCGCCTGGCTGGGTCTCATCGCGATTCCGTTCCCCTTCCTGTCTAACTCCGCCGGCTGGATCTTCACCGAGATGGGGCGCCAGCCCTGGGTGGTGTACCCGAATCCTGACTTCGGTCCGGAGAATAGCCCGAACGGGGAGAACGACATCCACCTGATCGTGGACTTCGGGGTGTCCAACCACTCGGTGGCCACCGTCTGGATTTCCCTGATCGCCTTCACCCTGATCTACGGCATCCTCGCCGTGGTCTGGTTCTGGCTCATGCGCCGCTTCGTGGTTGCCGGGGCACTGGCATCTGGCGCTTCCGAGAACATCGTCGAGGACACCTACGGGCCGGACGCCGAGGAGCTAGAACCGCTGAGCTTCAACGCCGACAGCTCCGACGACTTCCCCAGCGCCGAAGAGTCCGAACCCGCCGACCGGGGTTCCGCAGCTGTCACCACGAAACCACGCCGACAGCGTGATGAGCGCACCGTTGATGAGAAGGGGAATTGATCATGGATCTGCAGACCTTGTGGTTCATCGTGATCGCTTTCCTGTTCGTCGGTTATTTCGTCCTGGAGGGTTTCGACTTCGGTGTCGGTATGCTTCTGCCCTTCCTGGGCGGTGACGGTGAGGAGCGTGCGCGGCGTCGCGACGCGGTGGCCACTAGCATCGGACCGGTGTGGAACGGCAACGAGGTGTGGCTTATCGTGGCGGTGGGTGGCATGTTCGCAGCCTTCCCTGAGTGGTACGCCACGATGTTTTCCGGTTTCTATCTCCCGTTGCTGCTCATTTTGCTCTCCCTAATCCTGCGGGGCGTCGCCCTGGAGTGGCGCGTCAAAGTCGACACCCAGGCCTGGCGGGACCGCTGCGATATCGGGTTGGCTATCGGCAGTTGGGTGCCAGCGATTTTTTGGGGTGTAGCCTTCGCCAATATCGTCCAGGGCGTGGCGATCGACGCCAACCGGCAGATCGATTCCAGTCTGACCGCGATGTTTGGCCTGTTCAATCCCTACGGTCTGCTGGGAGCGGGGACCTTCGTTCTGGTGTTCATGGTGCACGGCGCGACCTTTTTGGGGCTCAAGGTGCACGAACCGTTGCGCAGCCGGGCCCATCGCCTAGCCCAACGGCTGACTATCCCGACAGCCGTGGTGGCCGTCGGGTTCGCGGTATGGACTCAGCTGGCACATGGTGATCCCGTCATCTGGATCGCGGTGGGTGTGCTCGCACTGTGCGTGCTCATCGGTTCGGTGGCCATCATGCGGGGCCACGACGGCCTCGCGTTCGCGGCCACTGCCGTGGCTGTGGCCACCCTGGTGGTGCAGATTTTCGTCACCTTGTTCCCGAACGTGATGCCTACCTCCCTGCCGGGCGGGGTGTCTCTGGACATCTATAACGCCTCTAGTTCGGACTACACGCTGGTCTTTTTGTCCTGGGGTGTGCTGATCCTGGTGCCGTTCATCCTGGCCGCTCAGGGCTGGACCTTCTGGTCCTTCGCCAAGCGGATCACGGTGTGAGCCGCGTGCAGGGACCCATTGACCCCAGACTCCTTGCTCTGGTTCCGCCGGTGTGGGGCCTGATCCTGCGTACCGGCGTTCTGCAGGCGCTCACCACCGTGTTAGTGCTCGCCCGCGGGGTGCTCATCGGCTGGATCGCAGCCCGCGTCATCTTGGACCGCGGCGCCGACTGGGACGTGCTGACCTGGCCAGTGGTGGCACTTTTCGTGGTCATTGCTGTCCACGGCGTCGTGTCCGGTCATGCGCAACGCGCCTCCTCGGAGAGCGTCGGACGGGTCGTGGATACGCTGCGGGCCAAGGCTCTGACCGCGTTGCGACGCCGCGATCCCCGCCGCGTGCAGGAGGAATCGGCCCACTGGCGTGAGGTACTCACCGACGGTATCGAGGACTTCCGGCCCTACTTGAGCGAATTTCTGCCCTCGCTGGTCGCCGTCGTGCTGGCTACTCCGGCCGCTTTGGTGGTGGTGCTGGTGGCGGACCCGGTCTCCGGAATCTTGGCGCTGGTGACGGTGCCGCTGATCCCGGCCTTCATGGTGTTGATCGGCAAGCTGACCGCCGCGCATACCCGACGCCGCCTGGAGGTGACCGCTGCTTTGGGCGGGCAGCTGGCGGATCTACTCTCCGGCTCGCTAACGCTGCGGGCGCTGGGAGCCATCCGTCATCCGAGTAGGCAGCTGCGGTCCACGGGGCGTCGCCATGAAAAGGCCACCATGTCGGTGCTGCGCCTGGCATTCCTCTCTTCCTTCGCCCTGGAGTTCCTGGCCACCCTCGCGGTGGCGCTAGTTGCTGTGAGCATCGGGCTGCGCCTGGTGGACGGGAACATGGAGTTGACCGCCGGGCTGATCGCGCTGATCGTGGTCCCGGAGGTGTACAACCCGATCCGGCAGGTGGGTACGAACTTCCACGCCGCAGCCGATGGGCTGGCCGCCGTCGAGGAGATCTTGGAGCTGCTGGATGAGGATGCCAAAGCAACCGACACATCCGGGGCCGGAGCGGACCACCGCGGCCGGACCTATCTGACCCACCGCGAATCACCTGGAGACGCCCAACTGACGGTCACCGGCCTCAGCGTGAGAGGCCGCGACGGCATGAAGCCGGAGAACTTGAGCTTCACCGCCGAACCTGGGACGATCACCGTGTTGTACGGCGACAACGGTTCCGGAAAATCCACTGTGTTCCTCGCCGTCCTGGGCGCGCTGCCGGATGATCTGGTCACCGGACGGGTCGTCGCTGCGCCGTTGGTGCGCACGGCCTATCTGCCGGCCCGGCCGGTACTGGTGCAGGGCAGCGTAGAGGACAACCTCGTGCTGCTGGGTGCGGAGCGTGGGCCGGCCACCGAAACCGCTCGGAACCTGGGCTTCGACGTGTCGCTGGAACGCCGCCTCGGACCGGCGGGGGAAGGCATCTCGGCGGGCCAGGGCCAACGCCTGGCCCTGGCGCGCACCCTGGCGGGCGGCACCGGCCCCACGCTGTATCTGCTGGATGAACCTAGCGCGCACTTGAGTCCGGAGCTGGTGGAGGCCCTCTCCGCTGAGCTGCGGCGGCGTGCAACGGCCGGACACACGGTGGTGGTGGCCAGTCATGACGTCCGGCTGGCCGCGATCGCGGATGAGGTGGTGTACCTGTGAAGTCCGAATTTCGCGCCCTGAGCGCCATGCTGCGCCTGGCCGGCGTGCGCTACCGCGAGGTCGTCGCGGGTATCGCTGCCGGTTCCATCACGCTGATCTCTGCGTTGACCCTGACGATCGTTTCCGGTTGGTTAATCACCAAGGCTTGGCAGATGCCACCGGTGCTGGACCTCTCGGTCGCGGTCACCGCGGTGCGCGGCCTGGGCATCTCCCGGGCAGTATTCCGCTACGTGGACCGGCTGCTCAGCCACCGCATCGCGCTGCGGGCCCTGACCACATTGCGGTCACGGGTCTTCGACGCGCTGGCTTTTGACCACACCGGCACCGGCCGAGGACACCTCTTCACCCGCGGTGACGGGCTGGTGCGCCTGGTCGCCGACACCGAACGCATCACTGACGTCATCGTCCGTTCTGTCGTCCCCGGTGGGGTGGCATTGGTGCTCACCGTGTTCGCGGTGGCCGGCGCTACCTGGCTGCACCCGGCAGCGGGCCTGGTCCTGACTCTCGGCTTCATGGTCACCGGCCTTATCACCCCGTGGCTGGCGGTGCGGGCGGCCAGACGTTCACGCCGAGTGTTCGCCGAGGACAACCTCGACGTGGCCCTGGATGAACTGCTGGACCACCGCGTCGAGTTCGCCGCCGCCGGCCTGGGGGCGAAACGCGAGGAGTGGGCCCTCACGGCGTCGCGACGCAGCAGCGACGCCACCGTCGCCGCCGAGAAACCGCTGGCCACCTCACAGGTCTTGATCACCTGGTCCACCGGTCTGGCGGCGGCGCTGACCGTGGTCGTTGGCGCGCTGACCTACACCGGGGACCCCACCTGGCTGGGCATGATGGTGCTGCTGCCGCTGGCCGCCTTCGAGTCTCACGCCCAGCTCTCAGAAGCTGCGATCCACGCCGACGAGGCCTCCCGCAGCGCCCACCGACTCACCGACCTGGTCAAAGAATCCGACACCACTTCGGCGACGGACGGCGGGGAGGCGACGGCGTGGGAGCTCGATGGCTGTCACCTTAAAGCCACCGACCTACGTTGCCGCTTCGGCGATACCACCTGGCAGGTGGATCTGCCACCCGGTGAGCGCATGGTCATTCGCGGCCCCAGCGGTTGCGGCAAGACCACACTGCTGCAGACCCTGGGTGGCCTGGTGCCACCACGCAGCGGTTCTGTCACGCTGGGAGGGCAACGTGTGCCGGAGATCGACCCGGCCGCGTTGCGGAAGACCGTCCGCGTGCACGCGGAGGACGAATGGCTCTTCTCCACCACTATCCGACAGAACCTCCTCGTGGCCAACCCGGCCGCCAGTGACGGGGAACTATGGGAGGTCCTGCATGCGGTGGGGTTAGATGACTGGCTGCGGGAGACTGTGGGACCGGTCACCGACCCGCTGGACCTGCTGCTTGCCGACGGCGCGGGTTCCCTGTCGAGCGGGCAGCGCCGCCGTCTGCTGCTGGCCAGGGCGCTATGTTCCACCGCGCCGGTGCTGCTGTTAGATGAGCCGACCGAACACATTGACGCGGCAGATGCCGACGACCTGCTGGACACCCTCCTGGCCAAGCCGCTACCCGGACCGCGGACCCGACGCAGCGTCATCGTGGTCACCCACCGGTCGGATAAGCAGGACGGCGGGAACACTGAAGTCGGAGAAGTAGACATCCGCCGCTACGCCGACCCGGTGACGGAGCACCCCTAAGTGCTTATCTGCTTGTCGACGCCTCCTGAGCCCGGAGGCAAGTCGGGGTGAGCCGGTCACCGCAGGGTGATGCCGATGTGCTCGACACCCACCAAACCGGCATCGAGCTGCCCCTCACAAGGCAAGAGAACACCGCAATATAAGTACCCAGGTCCCCTGACCGTGTGGTCGGGGACCTGGGTGCTGCCCTCTTCGGTTTCTGCCCTAGTGCGAGTTGATCCTCGTTGACGGTGAGCATCTGCCTCACCATCCGGTAGGCGTGCTCGTCCCACCCTTGGCGTACAGCATCGCGGACGAGTCGGGAGCGTTCCCACCGGTGACCGCAGCCAATGACAGGGGTATTGTCGCGGCGGCGGCCGATCTCCCCGGCAGATGCTCTCGGCCTGGGTCGCCGACCGCAAGTGGTCCCTCATCGACGGGGACGGTCGATGATCGATCGTTCCGGGGGGGCTGGGGCATTTACCCTGATGAGTTGACCTACGTTTCACTCCATTTCCCCTGATCATATACCCCCTAGGGTACCTCTTGTTCAATACCCCTGGGGGTATTATGGTGGTGTCGTAGGACCGGGGAAGACGTCCCCGGCTGTCCCCGATTTCCTGCGAAGGAGAAACCATGCTCATCGAACGCATCTAGGACGAGGACCTGGCCCAGGCGAGCTACTTCATCGGCTGCCAGGCCAAGAACACGGCCGTGGTGGTCGATCCCCGCCGAGACATCGAGGTCTACCGGGCGATGGCCGAAAAAACGACATGACGATCGTCGCGGTGACCGAGACCCACATCCACGCCGACTACCTGTCGGGTACCCGTGAGCTGGCCGAGGCAATTATCAACGGCGCGGAAAACAAGGGCCTGACCGTGGAGATGGTCGACCACGCCACCCCGATCACCGGCAAGGGCATCCGCGCCCAGGTCGACGGTCAGACTGTCGCCGTCGGCTCCGCAGACCTGCTTGATGTCACCCCGGACAACACCCGCATCCTCGAGCTCAACGACCAGGGCAAGACCGCCATGTACGTCGGCGTCGACGGACGCGCCATCGGCATCGTCGCCGTCGCCGACACCATCCGCGATGACGCGTACGCCGCAGTCCAGGCCCTGCACGAGAAGGGCGCCAGAGTCATCATGGCCACCGGTGACGCCGAGCGGGTGGCCCGCAACGTCGCCGCCGAACTCGGGGTCGACGAGGTTCACGCCGAGCTGATGCCTGAGGACAAGCTCACCATCGTGCGTGAGCTGCAGGAAAAGGGCCACACCGTGGCCATGGTCGGTGACGGCGTCAACGACACCCCCGCACTCGCCCAGGCCGACATCGGCGTGGCCATGGGAGCCGCCGGCTCCCCGGCTGCCATCGAAACTGCCGACATCGCCCTGATGGCCGATAAGCTGCCTCGCCTGCCCTACGCCCTGGGTCTGGCTCAGCGCACGGTACGCACCATGCGTGTCAACATCGCCATCGCCCTGGCCACGGTGGCCATCCTCCTGGTCGGCGTGCTGCTTGGTGGAGTGACCATGTCGATTGGCATGCTCGTCCACGAGGCCTCTGTCCTGCTGGTCATCGCCATCGCGATGCTCCTGCTGCGTCCGACCCTGAAGGAGGGCAAGGGCCAGGCAGAGGTCAGCACCGCTGACGCGGCGAAGGAGGCGCTGAGCGCCTGACGAAACAACCCCCACAACCAGCCCCACCGGGTTTTCTCCCAGGTCTTCCCGGTGCGGCTTTCCCATGTGTGCCCCGCTCTCAGGTAGCTGGGTCGTGGCTCAAAGCGGAAACCGAGGCGAGGAAGACGTCGCAACGCGACACCCTTGTCCTCCCTTCCATTTCATGAAATCATATGCACATGCATGCAGATGATAAATGGAGCGTCACCGTCGACAGCGTCTACGTGGAGCTGGCGGTGGAAATGTTTGCCATGCTGGCCGACCCGACCCGGGTGCGCATCATCCTCGCCTTGCGGGAAACGGAACTATCTGTCGGTGAACTCGCTGAAATCGTGGCCAAGTCCCCGGCGGCAGTCTCCCAGCATCTGGCCAAGCTCCGCCTGGCCAGGATGGTGGGTACCCGACAGGAGGGCAAGCGGGTGTTCTACCGCCTGGCCAATGAACATGCCCGTCAACTGGTGACCGATGCCATCTTCCAGGCGGAGCACGCCGTGGAAGCCGAACCCCGCCACCACCGGCAGAGTGCTCCGACATCTGTCACCAAACTCAGAGACGAGTACGAGGCATGATCGAGGTACTGCGTAACCCCTCCTATGCGAAGCTGTTTTCCGCCCAGGTCATCGCCCTGGTGGGCACCGGGTTGCTGACCGTGGCTCTGGGTCTGCTGGCCTTTGATATCGCCGGCGGCAACGCCGGAGTAGTGCTCGGTACCGCGCTGACCATCAAGATGATCGCCTATGTGGCCGTCTCCCCGGTCATGTCCGCGCTGACCGCCCGCCTGCGCCGCAAGCCGGTGCTGGTGAGTGCGGACCTGCTGCGCATGGTGGTGGCCCTGGCCCTGCCGATGGTGGATCAGGCCTGGCAGATCTACGTGCTGATCTTCATCCTGCAGTCCGCTTCCGCGACGTTCACTCCGGCCTTCCAGGCAGTCATCCCTGAGGTGCTGCCTGATGAACGCCGCTACACCCGTGCCTTGTCGCTGTCCCGGTTGGCCTATGACCTTGAGTCCCTGCTCAGTCCGGTGATCGCGGCGGCGCTGCTGACGGTGATGGTCTACAACAATCTCTTCCTGGGCACCGCCCTGGGGTTTCTCACCTCCACTGTGCTGGTGCTGGTCACCCGTTTCCCGGCTGTGCCTCCGACGGAGCCCGTCCCCTTCCTGGACCGGTTGACGCTGGGGGCCCGAATTTTCTGGCGCACCCCACAGCTACGCAGTCTGTTGGCCATGAACCTGGTCGTGGCGGCCGCCAGCGCCATGGTGATCGTCAATACCGTCGTTCTGGTCCAGGGGTATCTGCAGCGTTCGGAGTCCGATGTCGCGCTGCTGCTGGCCGCCTACGGGGCCGGATCCATGATCATCGCCCTGGTCGTCCCTTGGCTCCTAGACCAGGTAGCTGAGCGGCCGGTGATGCTCACCGGGGTCGGCCTCCTGCCGGTGGGTCTCGTGTCAGTCGCCGCCGCGATCGCTTTGCCCACCGGCCCGGGACAGTGGGCGGGACTGCTCCTCGTTTGGTTGGCGCTCGGGGCGGCGACCTCGCTGGTTCTCACCCCGTCGGCCCGTCTGCTGCGCCGTGCCAGCACCGAGGACAACCGTCTGGCGGTCTTCGCCGCCCAGTTCTCCCTGTCCCACGCCTGTTTCCTGCTCACCTACCCTGCCGCGGGAGCCCTCGGGGCCTGGATGGGGCTGTCCGTCACCGCACTCATCCTGGCCGGCCTCGGACTGCTCGGGACAGTCTGGGCCGTCGTGGCCTGGGGCCCGAGCCACGAATCTGCGCCCACGCACCCGTCCACCACAACCAGGCGGTAGCCCCTGGAAGGATCTGACATCCATGAAGTCTCCCGGCAGTAATCATCACCACGACCACCTGCTGCTCATCCGGTTCATGTATCTCTCCGTGGTGGCGGTGGTGACCATCGGATTGAAGATGATTGCGGCCTCCGTCACCGGGTCCGTGGGCTTCTTATCCGACGCTCTGGAATCGGTGGTCAACCTCGTGACGGCGGTCATTGCAGTCATCGCCTTGTCTGTCGCCGCCCGTCCCGCGGATGGCAGCCACAACTTCGGCCACGGGAAAGCCGAGTACTCCTCCGCACTGGCCGAAGGTGCCATGATCCTCCTCGCGGCAGTGCTGATCATCTGGACCTCAGGGCAACGCCTGCTGGCCCCGCACCCCTGGAAGAGGTCGGGATCGGTCTGGTTCTGACCACGGCCGCCCCCGTCATCAACCTCATCGTTGGGATGGTGTTGATCCGGATGGGTAAAAGGCACCGCTCGGTCACCCTCCAGGCCGATGGCCAGCACCTGATGACGGATGTGTGGACCTCAGTCGGGGTGCTCGTCGGGATCGCCGCAGTCTGGCTGACCGGCTGGCTGTGGTTTGACCCGATCATCGCCCTGCTGGTCGGCGCCAACATCTTGTTCACCGGCTACCGTCTGCTGCGCAGCTCACTGAGCAACCTGCTCAACCGGCCCCTCCCTGATGAGGACCTGACCACCCTCAATGCGGCCCTGGCTGACTTCCGGGAGGATCACAGCGTGGAGTTTCCGCCCGCGCGGACCGTACTGTCAGGCCGTCACCGACATGCTTTCGTGGTGATGGCGGTCCCCGGTGACTGGAGCGTGAATATGACCCATGATCTGGCCCACGATCTCGAGGACGCCATCGCCGCGGCTCTCCCCGGGACAGAGACCTTCATCCACGTCGAACCCCTGGCGGGCAGTGACGCGCCTTGACTGTCCCTAGATCCCACTCCTTTCTCAGGGGCGAAGATCTGTTCGCTGAATGCGCCGTGCCCAGGCCGTCAAGGTCCGGGTTCGCCTCGCGCCCCACGCAGCCGTGCGTGTTCTGCCGTCTCGCGGCGAAAACTGTTGCGACGGTCACCGGGGACGCGCCACCTTCTCCGCTGAATCCACGGATCTGCGGGCCACCCTGATATGCGGGGGTTCGTGAGCTAGTTTGTTCGTTCGGTTAGGAGCGGGCGAAGCGGGCGATGGCATCGGTGACTTCCTGAAATTTCGCGTCTGCAGCCTCGCCTCCCGACTGGGCGGCATCGCGCACGCAGTGCCTCATGTGGTCATCGAGCAGGCCCAGGGCGACATTGCGCAGGGCGGAGTTGACCGCGGAGACCTGGGTGAGGATATCGATGCAGTACTGCTCCTCGTCGACCATGCGGTGTATGCCCCGGACCTGGCCCTCGATGCGCTTGAGGCGGGCAAGGTAGCGGTCCTTATCGTTGATGTAGCCGTGGGTGGTGTGGCAGGTGCCTGCCGTTTCGTCACTAGGGACGGTCTGATCAGGGGTGAGGGTATTCATGGGGGTCTCCTTGCTAAAAAGGGGCCGGCTGGTAAGTCGTGGGGTTGGTGAGAAGTTCGATCAGGATGGCAGGCGTGAGGGAAGGTGGATTAGGCATTGATCGGCTGTCGGGGGCTGGCCTCAGTCGTGTTTGGTGCGGGGGCTGTCGCACCGTGACTGGACGTGAAACCACGCAGTCGCAGGGAGTTGGACACGACGAACACGGAGGAAAATGCCATCGCGATACCGGCGAGGATGGGGTTGAGCAGGCCGATGGCGGCCACCGGAATGAGGGCAACGTTGTAGGCGAAGGCCCAGAACAGGTTGCCTTTGATGGTGCCGAGTGTGCGGCGTGACAGCCGGATCGCGTCGACCGCGGAGCGCAGGTCGCTGTTCATCAGGGTGATGTCAGAGGCCTCGATGGCTACATCTGTGCCTGCCCCCATGGCCAGGCCCAGGTCAGCCTGGGCGAGTGCGGCGGCGTCGTTGATGCCGTCGCCGACCATGGCGACATTCTTGCCCTGCTTCTGCAGCCTCTCGATGACTCGGACCTTGTCCTCCGGCATGACCTCGGCGATGACGTGGGCCGGGTCGATGCCGACCTCGGCGGCTACCGCCTTCGCGGCGCCGGCGTTGTCACCGGTGAGCAGCATCGGGGTCAGGCCCAGCTTCTTCAGGCCGGCCACCGCGGCGGCGGAGGTCGGCTTGGCGGTGTCACGCACGGTGATCACCCCGGCGTTGCGGCCGTTGATCTGGACGACCACCGGGGTACCACCCAGGGTTTGGGCGTGAGTGAAGGCACCCTGCAGGGGGCCGGTCAGTCCACCGGCGGGGCGTCCGACGGTCACACTGTGGCCTTCCACCATGCCGGTGACTCCCCGGCCGGCGGCGTTGGCGAAGTCGGTCACCTCGGGCAGGGTTTGGGTGCGTCCGCCTTCCCGGGCGATGGCTTGGGCGATGGGGTGTTCGGAGGCGAACTCGACGGCGGCGGCCTTGGTCAGAACATCGTTACGGTCAAATCCGTCGGCAACGGTGACGCCCGTGACGGACATGACTCCGGTGGTCACGGTGCCGGTCTTGTCCATGACAATGGTGTCCACCTTCTTGGTCGACTCCAGCACCTCGGGGCCCTTGATCAGTAGACCCAGCTCGGCACCACGGCCCGTACCCACCAGCAGCGCGGTCGGGGTGGCCAGACCCAGAGCACACGGGCAGGCGATGATCAGCACCGCGACCGCGGCGGTGAAGGCCGTCGCCAGTCCGGCGTCGAGGAGGAAGACGTGGATCAACAACGTGAGGATCGAGATGACGATGACCACGGGAACGAAGACCGCAGAGATCCGGTCGACCAGGCGCTGCACCGGGGCCTTCTTCGCCTGGGCGTCGGTGACTAGCTTGGCCATCTGCGACAGCGTGGTGTCGGCACCGGTGCGGGTGACCTCCACCAGCAACCGCCCTGAAGTGTTCAGGGTGGCGCCGGTGACCTTGGAACCCTCGGTGACCTCCACCGGCACGGACTCACCGGTGAGCATGGATTCATCCACCGCCGAGGATCCCTCGGTGACACGACCGTCGGTGGCAATCTTCTCGCCCGGGCGGACGACGAAGACATCACCAATCTTGAGCTGGCCCACCGGGACGCGGACCTCCGCGCCGTCGCGGATGACCGCGGCGTCCTTGGCACCCATGTCGAGTAGCTTGCGCAGCGCCGCGGAGGACTGCCCCTTGGCCTTGGTCTCAAACCAGCGACCCAGCAGCAGGAAGGAGATCACCACTGCCGCGGTCTCCAGATAGATCTCGTCCATGGTGGAGTTCGTCGGCAACAGGTGAATCTCCATCGTCATGCCAGGATGGCCGGCATTACCGATGAACAGAGCCCACAACGACCATAGATAAGCCGCTCCTGTGCCGAGTGTGATGAGCGTGTCCATGGTGGTTGCGCCGTGGCGCAGGTTAACCAGGGTGGCCCGGTGGAAGGGGGCGCCGCCCCAGAAGAACACCGGGGTGGTCATGGTAAGGACAGCCCACTGCCAGTTGGTGAACTGCAATGCGGGAATCATACTCAGCAGGACGATTGGCACCGTGAGCAGCGCGGAGATGATCAGGCGCTTCTTCAGGTCAGCGGCCTCATGCTCGCGGGCGGTGTCGACCTGACTCTGGGCACTGCTGGAACCCGAAGCCACTGTCGCGGCGTCGTCCGTACTATCGCCGCCGTCGACCGTCGCACCAGACATGGTGAAGGCACCGTAACCGGTGGCCTTAACCGTCTCGATGAGGTTGTCAGGGTCGACTTTCGCCGGGTCATAGCGCACGGAAGCCGATTCGGTGGCGAAGTTGACGGTCGCCTCCACACCGTCAAGCTTGTTGAGTTTGCGTTCCACCCGCGACGAACACGAGGTACACGTCATGCCGGTCACGCCGAGGTCGACCTGGAGCAGGTCGACCGCTGGTTGAGTCTGGGTCATCACTTATCAGTCCTCAGGGAGAGTGCATCGGTAATTATTGTCCGGTGCGGGCGGCAATCCCCGCCTTCCATAACCCTAACCATATACCCCTGGGGGGTATAAAGCAAGGGTGGGTGATGTCCGCGAATCTGTGGATGAAAACGGGCCCGGCCCCGCTGTGACGCAGTGCGGCGGCCGGGCCCTGGGGGTGGGAACTAGGGCTTGAGGGTGTAACCGGCCTCCTTGATGGCGGCGGCGACATCCTCGTCAGTGAAGTTCTCTCCGGTCACCTCCACGCGGCCGGTGCCGGGGTTCGCCTCCACGGAGTTCACGCCTGCCACCTCGCGGACCTCTTCCTCGACGGAAGACTTGCAGTGTCCGCAGGTCATACCTTTGACCATGTAGTTCTTGGTGACGGTTGCCATGTGAATGTCCTTTCAAGGGGGTGGGGCCGGAGGTGGCGAAGTGGCGTCAGTGCTGGAGCGCCCCTTCGACTATCCTCCAATTTATACCCATGGGGGGTATAAATCAAGGAGGTGGGCAATCAGGGCAAGTGCAGGGTCTGGGCGCACTCGAAACACGCTGTGATGCCTTCCGGTCAGTGTGTCCTTGTCGCTCGGGCTCAGGTCTTTCGGGTGGTGTCCAGCATGGCGCGTGCGTGATGGGTCATGTCGTGCTCCCTATCTCGCGTCGATCCGGAAAAGCCGGTCGAGCCAGCTTGACCACACTCTCGACCCCAGGGGTCTCCCGGCGGGAATCACGGGGTTGAACCATGAAGATTTCATGAAGAAATCCATTCTCCATCCCGCGGCTGTGGCGCTGGAGGGGCGACTCCAATACCTACCCCCACTTCCCTGGGGACGGGCCCGCCCTCTGCGGGCTGTGACCAGCCATTTCCGAGTGTCACCTGGGGTTGTCTCCGGGTGCGGAAGCCCGGTCGCCAGGCTCGTGCACGTGTCGCGGGGAGTGGAAACTCGTGCCCGCTGAGGGTCAGGGCCCGCGTGTTTTCCCTGGGGAATGCGCGGACAGAGGGGTTGTCGGGGTGGGGCATCTGCAATTGAAGCGCTATTGTCATCTCGGAACGATAACGCCATGATCACAATCCCGCATAGGGAAACGACGGAAGAAGATTCAATGCGACTGACGGCTCAGCGGGCTCCCCGAGGAAAACATCGCAAGATCACCACCTCGCAGACCAAGGGGCGCGTGGCACTGGTGGCCGTGGCCGCCAGCGCGGTCTCCTCGGCCGGGATCGGTGGGGCTACTGCCGCCACGCTGCAGGCCCAGGATGAGGCCCCGGCATCTATGGAGGTCACCACCGTCGATGTAGAGCTGGCCGCCAATGACGCCGCCTTGTCCTTCGATGCGACGCAGGTGGCACCGCAGATCTTGGCGATCCCGGAGTATAAGCCGGTAGCCAACGTCGACGAGCAGTTGGACAAGGCGGTGGAATACGCCGTCGAACGTACCGAGGCTGACCGTGCCGCCCGTGCGCCCTCCGTGGTCAAGCCGGCCGAGGGCATCTTCACCTCGGATTTCGGTATGCGCTGGGGAAGTCTGCACCAAGGTATTGACATCGCCAACGCGGTGGGCACCCCCATTCTCGCAGCCATGGGAGGCACCGTCATTGACTCCGGTCCGGCCTCCGGTTTCGGCCAGTGGATCCGCATCCAGCACGACGATGGCTCCATTGCCGTCTACGGACACATGGAAACCCTCGACGTCAGCGTCGGTGAGCAGGTCACCGCCGGCCAGAAGATCGCCGGCATGGGTAACCGAGGATTTTCCACCGGGTCCCACCTGCATTTTGAGCTCTACCCCACCGGCAGCGGCGCCGTCGACCCTGCCCCCTGGTTCGCCCAGCACGGCATCACCTTCTAACCTCCCCACCCCCGAGAACACCCGTCCTTAGTCCCCAGCCCACTCCGGGGTCTGGATGATAGACACGGTCCAGGTCATCGCTGACTGTGGGCCGGTCTGAATGCTCGCCCCGGGAGAGTTGCGGGGACTGTTGATCTTCACACTGCTGGAGGCTCAGGGGGAATCTTCGGGTTGATCCCCGGGCATAGCGCTGGCCGTTGACGTCACGGCTCCAGAAAACCGCCCACCGATACAGGGCACGATCGATGCGCGTATTGCTTTAGCTGCTGCCGGTGACGAGACAGTGATGGGTGTGGTCATGACCACCAGCTTCCGGCTTCTGCCCCTGTGACCGGTGGTATCCCTGTTCCGAACGTGCATTTTGAAGCAGCGTGGTGACGATAGTGAAGCGCCGGGGTGAGCATCGTGAAGCGGTGCTCACCCCGGTGTTTGATCATCACTTCGGTGTCCGGCGGGTTACCTGACCATGGTCGGTGAGAGTCTCATGTTCGGCCCGTCCAGGCTGATGATCTCCGCCCCACAGACAAGACGGTTGAGCAGGGACTCAGCGACGACCTTGTCCGCCATGGAGGTGTACCACTCCTCCGGGTTGAACTGGGAGGTCACCAACGTCGATCCCCGGCCTTCCCGCGCGGACAGGATATTGAACAGCATGTTCGCGGTGTCCGGGCTGATCGGGGTGGTGAGGAAATCATCCAGGACCAGCAGATCCGTGGTGGTGATCTGAGTGACGAACTGCAGACGCTTCGGATCGTGATAATCCATCACCGCCAGCTGCGCGGCCAGGTCATCGGTCCTAAAGAATCGGGCGGTGTAGTCACGCCGGCACGCCGCATTGAGCAGCGCCAGGGCGAGGTAGGTCTTGCCTACGGAGGACTTGCCCAGGATGATGACGTTGCTGGCCTTGGCCACCCATTGACAGCTGCCCAGCCGTGTCGTTAACTCACGGCTGAGGTTGCGATCTGGTCGGTAGTCGATGTCTTCTACGCAGGCATCGGGGTGTGGTGATCTGGATGCCTTGAGTAGTTTCTCAACACGACGCTCCGCCCGGGCCGTGACCTCTTTGTCCAACGCGAACGCGATCTTCTGGGAGAAGGTCCACTCATCAAAGTCGGCGTTGTTGGCGATATCGATGACCGTCTGACCGAAGGCGGTCATCCGAAGTTTGGTGAAGGTGTCCAGCCACGTGTCATCCAGGTGGAGGTTCGGATCCATCACTTCGATTCCTCCTTGTGGTCGCTGGTGTCTGTTCCGGTGAGGGCTTCCAGGCTGAACTGGCCGGCCCCGCCGAGTAGCCCACCACGGTCACCGTGCCACTGCGGTGGTGGTGTAGAACGTGCATGAGCCCGCGGCGTAGGGGTGGTCGCCGGTCGTGTCGCCTGATCGCTACGGACCGCGGCCATCATGTTCTTCACCGCGGTGTACGAGATCGCCCGACGACGGGTGGCATCGCCGACCAGTCGGAGGCAGGCCGCCTCGAGGATGGGCTTGTTGTCGCCTTTACCCATGGCGAGGATGTTGCGGGCCGGCAGATACGCCTGAGCGACAATCGGTCGCGACGCCAGGAGATCAGCGATCGCCGTTCTCGTATGCGGACCCACACGTGAGGCCTGGGTGAGGAAATACTCCGAGGACCACAGATTGTTCGGATTCTCCATCCCCGGTGGGCAGTGGACCACATCGGTGACATACGCCCCGCGTTGCGTGCCCACCGTGTGCGTGGCGATGGTGGCGCCAGCGGCGAAAACTTCCAGCTGATCGCCGCGGATACGCACGTCCACGGTGTCGCCGACATGCTGATAGGGAACGGAGTAGTGCACGGTGGCGATCGTGATGTGCCAGTCCGGGGCCACCTTGGATTTCTTCCACACCGTCGGCAGGAAAGGCTCCTGTGGCAACTGTGCCAACAGCTCGGCTTCGGCTTCCTGGAAGATCTGGCGACGGGAGACAGGCTGCTCCCTAAACGGAGTGCGGTCGTTGATCGCCTCGACCGCTGCCCGCAGGGCCGTGTTGAGATCGTCGAGGTTGCTGAACTCCCGGTCCGCGAGTCGGCGGATCGCCCAGTTGGTGACGACCTTGACCCCGGATTCCACATTGCCCTTGTCCTTGGGGCGCACCGGCCGGGTGGGAAGCGCGGCGGTGTTGTAGTGGGTAAGGAACTCCTCATAAGCGGTGTTGACCCTACGTGCCTTGTCCCCGGTGCGGATGGCATTCGACGCGGTGGAGGCATTATCCGGCACGATGACCTCAGCCACACCCCGGAAGTACTCGAAGGCGTGGCGGTGGGCGGCCAGCCAGTTCGGTTGACGTTCATCAACGCACCCGTAGGCAAAGACCATGCCGGAGTACGGCAAGGTGGCGACGAACACGCTGATGCTGGTGGCCCGGCGGGTGACGGAGTCGATGATGCGCATCTTTGTTCCTGCCCAGTCGACCTGCATCGTATGGCCCGGGATGTGCTGGATCCGGGCGGTGAGCCCACGAACGGAGACTTCCTGGCCCACGAGCTGGCGGAACCGCTCGTAGCTGTAGTGGCGCAAGCCCCCCGCTGGCAGGGTCAGATAGTCGGCCCACAGAACGTTCAGGGGTGTCTTCTTGCGTCCGGTCCGGGCGGCGATGACGGTGTCCATGTCGATGGGGACGAATTCCCCGGCCACGGTCATCCGCCCGTCGCCGACCAGGACATGAAGGTCGTCGTCATGCAATCCCTCGAGTTGGGCGTGGGTGGTGATGTGGTGGTGATCGAGGGCTTTTCCGGCTTTGGCGATGGTGGCGTGCGCGGCACCGCAGCGAGCCTGGATTTCTCGGTAGGAACTGCCCGCCAGGAGCAGTCGCATGATCAACCGGTAGTTGGTCACGGTTGAAGGTCCTTTCAGGTTCCCACACGACCGGGTTGTCGTGCGGTACCTGAAAGTCTGCGGCCTACGTCCGTTTAGCGCTTCACGAAGCTCACCATCGTGCTTCACGATGGTCACCACGGCGCTTCAAACTATCCGTTCCTAACAGTATCCCCGCGGAGGTCCGAGCGTCGGTCCTTCTTTTGGACCTGTCGCAAAAGCATGCCGCCACTCGCTCGATAGAGCAACGCAGGGAATGTCTTCGGGGTGTACTCAGTTTTTCTCCGGCCTCCAGTGGAGGAGCTTGGCAGTACCGGGCTTTGCCCCATTATCGGGGAATGATCTTGTCCCCAGGGCTATCATTGCCGGGTTGTTTCATGGCCACTGTCCGGGCTCCACAGCCTCTCCAGGGACGTCAGACTAGTCCCTCAAGCTGCCATCATGCGGGTTCGTCAGACGCAGCAAGGGCGAGCGTCTCGTCGACGTAGAAAGGTGGTGACGGAATCTGCCTTGAGGAGATACCTCCATGACCCCGTCTTCTCCTGAGCCAGTTGACGAGATCAGAAACCAGCGGCCACGCAAGAGCCAATAACGCGAGAACCAACATGGGCGTATCCCCCATTCGCGCGTACGGCGTCAAGCCAGTATGAAGTGGAACAGTTGCCGTCAGTAGTTCGCTTGTGCTCAAGTCACTGAGTTGTGACACTGTTCCGTCGGGCTGGATGATGGCCGAGTACCCGGTAGGGGCAGCTTGGAGAACTGTGCGGCCAAACTCGCTGGCACGCATCCGGGACGCGGCCACTTCAATGGCGGGTACTTCCTCGGTCACAAATGATGCGGCGTTAGTCGGGGCGAGCAGCAGCTGCCCACCATTGCGGACGGCGTCGGCAACCCGGTCGG
The DNA here is from genome assembly GCF_024919295.1 of Corynebacterium lemuris. Lineage (GTDB taxonomy): Bacteria > Actinomycetota > Actinomycetes > Mycobacteriales > Mycobacteriaceae > Corynebacterium > Corynebacterium lemuris. The sequence continues at coordinate 33,548 of NZ_JANWTC010000012.1, forward strand.
CGAAGAACACCTCATAAGAAATGACGATCCCCAGTCGTGGTGCCTCGCTGGGATCGAGCACCGCCGGGCCCTCGCCGATAATGGCGTCGCGGGGGATAAACCGTGCGTCGTCACTGAGTCGTTCAATCAGGTTGCGCATGGGGAGATACTCGCCGAATGGCACACGGTGGTGCTTCTCATAGCGTCCCGACCGGGTGCCGTCTGGTCCCCATAATATGGATGCGTTCCGGAAATGCTCACCGTCGGACTCGGTAATACCGACCACGACGTTCGTGTCGAGCTGGCGGGCCAGCTCGGCAAAAGATGCATCAACAACCGTCCCATCGACCGTCTCGTCGACATTGGCGACGTTTTCGGGCAGCAGAACCAGATCAGGGTCCCCAGTGATGTCTCCGGCAGCTTGTAAATGCCGGCGGGTGGTATCAAACGGATCGGTATTGACCGCGCGAAGCCCGCGGGGGCCACCACCCTGCACGAGGACGACCTTCAGGGTGTCTTCTACCGCATCATCGACGATCGCCGGCGCGAACCCCGGGACAGCGAGTACCACAACAATTGCGACTACGGATAGGCCACGGGCTCGTCGCGGCTCGAGAATGACAGCGGCAACTACGGCCCCGGCAACTGCAGCCAGCGCGGTCGCCAGGAGAGTCCCACCCAGGGGTGCTGCAGCCATAAACGGACCGTCGGCCTGGCTGTATCCGAAAGCAGGAAGCGGAAAACCACCGAATGGGAACCGGTGTTGCACCGCTTCCAGCATCACCAGGGCAGCAGGGGTGAGCAGCCACCAGACAGGCCAGCGACGGCGAAAAGCTGGCTCGCTAGAAGATACCGCGGCAACCAGCATTAATAACAGCGTCTGGATGGCAACAACAGCAACGTATCCGGCAGTATTAAAGTCGGTGAGCCAACGCAGAGCAAGAGCGTAGTGGACCACCCCGCCCAGCACACCGAGCCACAGACGGTTGCGGAGGGGTTGACCTGCCAGCGCCAATATGAATATAGCCACACCTACCGGGAACAGCACCCACCAACCCCGTGGGGGCAGCGCCAGCCACCACGCGACCGCGGCCCCCACCATGAGCGCGGAATGGCTGGCCAATCTACGTCCGTTAGTACCCGCTATCTCCCGGGAAATCCGGGACGTCCTCGTACCCACTGCAGTACCAGGTCTCACCGGAGAGCACGATCTTTTCTGGACCGCTGATGAGCCGTGAACAGGAACAATCCTTCCAGCCATCCACCGCAACTTTCAATGCTTTTCCGCGTCTCTGAAGGTGTCCACCCGACTGCTGATGAAGCCAGATTTAGTTCAGGCCAGCGTAGGAATGCAGACCAGAGACCACCAGGTTGACGAAAAACAGGTTGAAGATCATCGTGGCCAAGGCCAGAATATTGATCCACGCGGCCTTGTGATCACGCCACCCGGCCGTGGCCCGGGCGTGCAAGTAGGCGGCATAGAGCACCCAGGAGATAAAGGAGGCGGTCTCCTTCGGATCCCACCCCCAGAACCGGCCCCAGGCAGCTTCCGCCCAGATCGCCCCCAGGACAATGCCCAGACCCAGCACCGGCAACGTGATGATGGCGGACTTGTAGGCCAGGGCATCCAACTTTTTCGCACTCGGCAGCGGCTTGGCCACAGCCCCGAAGAAGCCGCGCTCCGCACCCTTGGGTTGCCAGATGCGCAGCAGGTAGAGCAGGGAGGCGATACCCGACACGATGCCGATCGCCGCGCCCAGAGACACGGTGGAGACATGGACGGGCAACCAGTAGGATTGCAGGGCAGGCACCACCGGGGCGGAGTCGGAGTAGAGGCTGGTGCCGGCGAAGAACAGCAGGACGAGGACGGGGACCAGCAGCCAGGGCCACATGCTGCGCCATTCGCGGCGCTGAATGGCCAGGGCTGCGGCCATGACCGCCAGCACACAGATCATGGAGATGTACTCGTACATGTTGCCCAGCGGGAAGCGATCAGTGGCTAAGCCCCGCAGGACCACCGACATCAGGTGGACCACTGCACCCAACCAGACCAGCATCTGGGTCATGCCGCCGAATTTATGGGCGGAAGCCTCCCGGGCAGCAAATTGCTCATCGCTGAGCGGGGAATCCTCGGCGACGTCCCCCGTGGAGCGGTCACTGAGGTCAGCAGTACCGCTACCGGCGCCCACGGCGGCATATTCGGGGTGTGGGATGTCTTCGCGGGCCCGTCGGGCATCGATGACCCCCTGCATTTTCACGTAGTGCACGAGGGAGAGCACCAGGGCGAGCAGGTAGATCACGAACGCGGTCTGGAAGGCGGTATCGGAGAAGACGGACAGAGTCTGATTAACAGGCATCAATGGATGAAGTCCTTATCGCTTAAAGGGCGGGTGTTACTGACGGGGGGTCGTGACCAGCACGGGGATGTTCTCCTCGGCCTCCTCATCGATGTCGTCCGGATCGGGCAGGCCGAGCAGGTCACGGTGGAGCCGGTCGAACTCCCCACCCCAGCCGGCACGGTCGGTGCGGGCCAGGCCACCCATCTCCACAACTGTGGCGGTGCCGTCAGCAGAAGGTCGCAGACGGATCCAGATCCGCCGGCGCTTGATGACCAGTGAGCCGATCAGGGAGGACAGCATGAGCACGGTGGTCACCAGCACCCAGGGTTGGAAGGGGTCGTGGCTGATCTGGAAGTTGGCGAATTCACTGGCCCCGTCGAAGGCGACGGTCGTCCCGTCATCCAGGGTCACCTCCTCGCCCTGCAGGAGGTTGACCCGTTCGATCTTCTGCAACTGTCCGTTGCTGATCAGGGTGGGATCGAGTTCGAAGATCGACTGGGAGCGCCCGGTATCCAGACCCGCATCACCGCGGTAGATGTCAATGGCCACCGCTGGGTCGCGCATCGCTGGAAACGCGGAGGTCAATAGTTGACCGTTGTCCCCGCCCCACTCGGCGGTGGGGGCAAAGAGGCCTTCCAGGGCGATCTGGTTCTGGCGACGGTCATAAATGTCGGGGTACATCCCTGCCGGCGGATCAAACCGCATGGCCCCAGAGGACAGGAAGAAGACCGGATCCTCCGGGCCGAACTGCAGGGTCTGCGTGCGGGATTCCCCGTTGGGCCAGGTGACGGTGAAAGTCGGGGCATAGCCGTGGCCCATGAGGTAGATGCGGTCGCCTGCCACCCGCAGGGGGTGGTTGACCTGCAGCTGGTAGTCGGTCCACTCCTCCTTGGGCTTAAGAATGTCCTCACCGATGGCATAGGAGATATTGGAGGTGAACATCTCCGCCTGCCCGTTGGGCAGGTAATCAGCCGCGAAGTCATGCGCATCGAAGCAAAACGTGGTCAACCCTGTGCCATCGAAAGTCGGACCGGCCCGGAAGGAGTCGAAGTTCGCGGTGGAGGTGTTACAGAACTCGGTGCTCTGCTCGATCGGCGGGGTCTCGTAGTTGCCGGATTCGGTGACGATGATAACCATGCCCTCGTAGTAGACCATCCGGCCGGCAGCGATCGTGACGAGCATGCCCACCAGGGACAGGTGGAAGATCAGGTTGGCCAGCTCGCGGGTGTATCCGCGCTCCGCCGCCAGGGAAAACACCCCGGCCCGGTCCTTGTCCGGGGTGTATTCAGCGACTTTCCACCGCTTGAGCAGCCCCCGGGCCTCACGGGTGAGCTGGTCCATCGGCTTGTCGACGGTGCCCGTGGCGTGCAGCGGCAGGCGCTCCAGCCGCTTCGGCGCGCGCGCCGGTGGGGTTTTCATCGCCTTATAGTGCTCCCAGGACCGGGGCAGGATGCAGCCGATCAGGGAGAGGGTCAACAGCATGAAGATGGCGTTGAACCAGGTGGATTCGAAGACGTCGAACAGTTGTAGTTGGTCGTAGATCTCGGCGAGCCGGCCGTTGTCGGCAATATAGTCGGCGACGTTGCCCTCATTGAGGCTGCGTTGGGGCAACACGGTACCGGGGATCGCGGCGATCGCCAGGACGAACAGCAGCACCAGGGCGGTGCGCATGCTGGTCAGCCAGTGCCAGGCTTTCTTCGGATACGTTCCTACGGTGCGCATCAGGGGGGTCATGGTGTTCCTTTTCCAGTCCGCGGCCCACACCAGGGGGTGGTGGCTGCGGGGTAGGGATGTCAGTCGGGGGCCGGTGAGGTGAGCGGCCAGGTGCTAGATCAAGGTGGCGCCGTATTCGACGGTCCACTGGCGCACAAAGTTGATGAAATACGCCCACGCCCCGCTGGCCAGGGCAATGCCCACCAGGATCATGAGCACCCCGCCGAACATCTGGATCTTCCGGGAATGACGGCGCAGCCAACCAACCGTGCGCATGGCCCGGGCCGAGCCAAAGGCCATGAGAAGAAACGGCAGGCCCAGTCCCAGGCAGTAGCCGATGATGAGGATGACCCCGCGCACAGCGGTCATGCCCTCGGTGCCGGCGGACACGGAGATGATCGCCGCCAGGGTGGGCCCCAGGCACGGCGTCCACCCCAAGGCGAAGACTCCCCCCAGCAGCGGGGCACCCAACCAGGTGGACCATTTCTTCGGGGCCATCCGGGTGTCGCGTTGCAGGGCGGGCACCATGCCCATGAACGCCAGGCCCATGAGAATGGTGATCACCCCGCCGATGCGCATGAGAATCTCGGCGTTGAGGGTAAGCAGGCTGATCGCCCCGAAGACAGTGACGGTGGCCAGCACAAAGACGATCGTGAAGCCGAGGATGAACAACCCGGCCGCACCGGCTACCGCCCACTGGCGTTTGGTGACCACCGCACCCCGCTGGGCGTCGTAGTCAACCTCCCCGCCGACCACACTGGCCAGATACGACATGTACCCGGGCACCAGGGGTACGACGCACGGGGAGGCGAACGAAATCAGACCTGCAGCTGCCGCAGCCAGGATGCCGATCATCAGCGGCCCGGTGGCCGCGGCGTCAGCGAACTGCTGGCCGATCGCCCACTGGGCCATCACATCAACGGTCATGATGCGGGTGCCTCCTCGGCCAGCGGCAGGGCGACATCGAGGATGTCATCGGCGGTGACCTCGCGGAGGAAGACCGCGGCTGGGCGGTGGCTTCGGTCCAGGACGATGGTGGTGGGGATGACCGAGGTCGGCACCCCGCCGAGTGCCGCGGCGCTACGAAACGGTGGGTCGTAGATCGAGGGGTAGGTCACGCCATTATCGGTGACGAAGTCCTGGGCGATGGTCTGGTTATAGTCGCGGACGTTGATCCCCAGCACCGTGCCCCCGAGGGGTTGGAGAGTCTCCTGGACAAGCTGCAGGTCATCGACTTCCGCCCGACAGGGTGCACACCACTGGCCCCAGGCGTTGAGGACAACGATCTCACCTGCAAAATCAGACAGGTTGATCTCCTCGTCCTCCGCCATGAGGGAGGGGCCGGAGAAGTCCGGCAGCGGGGCGCGTTCTTCTTCTGCGTAGAGGATTTCGGTCTGGCCTCCTGGTGAGTGGAACTGGAAGGTGCCCCCGACGGCGACGGCGTTTCGGGCACCATCGCCCGAGGAACAGGCCACCAGGGTCAGGGCGGTGAGCACCGCGGTAACCGCGGTCGCGGCCCTGCGGGACGTGCTCGACATGGGTGAGATCTCCTTAGTACGGGACGGGTGGAAAAGGGGTCGGTGTTCTGGTTGTCCCGAAAAGACCACAACACCCAAGCAGGTCATACTGCTGCCCGGTGGACGGTCGGTAGCGACCCTGCCCATCCCGGTGATCACTCATGCTGTGGGCTTACTCGTAGCGAAGCGAGCTCATCATCCCGGTTTCCATGTGGTAGGCGTTGTGGCAGTGAAACGCCCACTCGCCAGGGTTGTCGGCGATCAGATCAGCGATCACGGTTTCGCCGTGGCGGAGCAGGACGGTGTCCTTGCGCAGCCCGCCGCTGCCGGGCAGCGACCAGGTGTGGCCGTGGATGTGCATGGGGTGGGGCATCATGGTTCTGTTGCGCATGATCATCCGCAGGCGCTGGCCCTCCCGGACGGTGCCCGGGGAGGATTGGCCGTCGGTGAGAATGCCCCATTCATACGGCATCATCTGCCCGCTCAGGTCAATGCTGGCTTCTCGGTCTGGTTTGCCCTCCGGCAGAAGTGCCCGGTCTGCAGGTTCGAAGGAGGTGAGGAAGGTACCGGCAGCGTTGAGCTCAGGGAAGGTGGTCTCTGGTGCGGGGACCCGGCCCCCGGAGGTCCGGACCACGGCGAAAGCCCGGTCGTCCTTGCCGGCGGCCAGAGCAGTCAGCGGGAACGCCCCATCGCCCAGCACCACCTCCACGTCCACGCGCTCGCCCATCGAGAGGTAGAACGATTCGATGTCGCGGGGGCGGACAGGGAAACCGTCGACGTGGGTGACGGTCAGGCGGTGTCCACCGAGAGCCACCTTGAAGATGGTGTCACCACCGGCGTTGATGAACCGGAGGCGGGCTTTATCCCCCGGCCGGGCGTGGAACGTGCGGTGCGCCCTAGGGATGCGCCCGTTGATGAGATAGTGCGGATACATGACATCACCGGCGTCTCCGCCCAGAGCCGGGTCGGGGGTGCCGTGGGCCATCATGCCCCCGTCACCACCCATATCCATGTCCCCGTGGTCGCCCATGCCCATCCCCGTCAGCATGTGCAGCTGGTCCTCGGGGGTGCTGCCATCGATACCGTCAACCCAGTCGTCGAGCACGATGGTCCATTCGACGTCCTGGTCGTCCGCGTCTTCGGGATCGCGGACGATCAACGGAGCGTGCAGTCCGCGGTCGAGCTGCAGGCCACTGTGGGAATGGTAGAAGTAGGTGCCCCCATGCGGGGTTTCAAAGAGGTAGCGAAACGTCTCCCCCGGTTCAATGGGAGATTGGGTCATCCCCGGAACCCCGTCGGCCGCGTTGTGCAGGGCAATCCCGTGCCAGTGGATGGAGGTGGACTCGGGCAGGTCATTGGTGATGTCGACCTGGAGGACGTCCCCGACGGTGGTTTCGATGGCGGGTTCACCGGTATCGGCGCTATACCCCCAGGTCTGCGCCTCGATGCCGCCGATATCGATCGACATGGGTCGGGCAGTCAGCTTTTTGCGCACCGAGGGTTGTGCCAGGTTCGTCGGTGTCGGGTACGGGCCAGCCGATGAGGAGGAACCGGAGGCAGCAGGGGCATTATTTCCCCCGCAGGCGGCCAGGGCACCGGTCCCGGCGAGCATGAGTCCACCGAGCAGAAGCTGTCGTCGGGAAAAATTATTCGTCATGGTTCAAACGTCCTTGGGGAAGGTCGGAGTGACACAGGGGGAAAGAATCGGGCAGAGCACAGGGCCAGTCCGTCAGGTCAGTCGCAGGTCCGTGACGCAGGTGACGCCGTCGTCGGTGGTGGAGAACTCGGTGGCACCGGTGCGTCCCTGATGGGTGACTTCGATGGTGCCGGTGGCATCATCGGGGATCCAGAAGCCGACGAAGCCGTTGTCGAAGGTGGTCGTCTCCTCATCCACCAGGACCTCGCCGCTCGCCTCGTCGGTGATGGTGACCTGGATGGGCTCGTTGCCGAGCTCGCCAAGGCAGGTGGTCAGGCTGTGGTAGAAGCAGTCGTGCGTCTGGTTCACGTACGGGGCGATCGACACGTACGTCAGGTCCTCCGGCAGCTCGAGGACGACTTCCTGATGATCGTCGGTGAGCAGTAGCTCGTCGGTGCGTACCGAGGCGATCAGGTCAGTGGGGCGGTCAGCGACAGCCATCTGGTCGAGATGATCGATGGCCCTGACGGCGTCCATGCCGGCCAGGCCGTGCGTGGTCAAAAACTCGTCCTGCGAGACATCCCCCGCGGCAGTCGACCCCGACATCGCGGAGGAACAACCGGTCAGTGTCAGTGCGAGGGCGGGGGCCACGATCGCTGCTCGTTTCACGTCAATCTCCTCGGGTCAGGGTGGCATGCAACCTGGGGTTGATGCTATGACTTTTTAGCACCCTGACACCTCTCCCCTGAAATAAAAATGTCTTCTAGCAGCGCTGACATCCTCTTTGAGGGAGCTTGGGCAGTGGCCTAGCTCACCGCAACGGAAGCGTTTTCACCCCGTTTCGATTGTCCCCTGGCTCCCGTGTTGACTACCTGCACAGATGACAATCACCTGGTGGTAATACTTTTCTCCGGGACAGCGGAGCGTGAATACTCCCGGTTCTTGATCAGGTGATCGATGGGGGGAGGACCGAAGTTTTTGAAGACTTGATGAAGATTTCGTCCATAACCGCTCAGAAGCACCTCATTCCACCCGCCCTGGGGTGATACTGGCACCCATGGTTTCCCACACAACGGCGGAAAATCGTCCCGCTGGCCGGGTCCTGGTCGTCGACGACGAAAAACCCCTGGCCGAGATGGTGGCCACCTATCTCGAACGCGCCGGATTTACCGTCACCCAGGCCCACACCGGACCCCAGGCGCTGGAGGAGGCCCGCCGTTTCACCCCAGATGTCATCGTGCTGGATCTCGGCCTGCCCGGGATGGACGGCCTTCAGGTCTGCCGACAGATCCGCGCCTTCTCCGACTGCTACATCCTCATGCTCACCGCGCGTGGCAGTGAGGACGACAAGATCACCGGCCTGACGGCGGGGGCCGATGACTACATCACCAAACCGTTCAGTATCCGGGAACTGGTCACCCGCATCCATGCCGTCCTACGCCGGCCCCGGGCCACCACCATGGCTACCCCGCTGACGGTCGGCGAGCTGGTCATCGATCCCATCGCCCATGAGGCACGGGTCGGCGATGTACTCGTTGATCTGACCCGCACCGAGTGTGAACTGCTGGCCGTCCTCGCACTGCGCCGCGGCCAGGTCCTGTCCCGCCACGAACTGGTCACCGATGTCTGGGACACCTCCTGGGTCGGGGATGAACGCATCATCGACGTCCACATCGGCAACCTCCGCCGCAAGCTCGGCACTGACTCAAAGGGGCGGGGCTTTATCGAGACCGTTCGTGGGGTCGGCTACCGGATGGGGCGGGCATGAAAACCGAAACCAGCCTGACGTTGCGCTTCCTGGCGGCCCAGGTGCTGGTCGTGGCGATCAGCCTGCTCGTGGCCGGGGCCGTGGCTTCCCTGGTGGGTCCACCGGTCTTCCACGATCATATGTTGATGACCGGACAGCCTGACCCTTCCCTGGAGTTGTTCCACGCCGAACAGGCCTACCGGGACGCCAACCTGATCACCCTGGCCGTGGCGCTGCCGACCGCCCTGATCTGCGCGCTGATCGCCAGCCTGTGGCTCTCGCGCCGACTGCGCACGCCCTTGCAGAACCTGACCCGGGCGGCCACCTCCGTCGCTGCCGGCAACTACCGCGTGCGGGTTCCTGCCGGGGATGCCGGACCCGAGGTCGCCACGTTGGCCCAGGCCTTCAACACCATGGCTGATCGACTCGAACATACCGAGGACCTGCGACGACAGATGCTCTCGGATCTGGCGCATGAGATGCGTACTCCGGTCTCCGTGCTGTCGGTCTACCTTGATGGTCTGGAAGACGGCGTGGTGGACTGGGACCTTGCCACAAACTCAGTCATGGCGGAGCAGCTCACCCGCCTGACCCGGCTGGTGGAGGACATCGACGATGTCTCCCGGGCCCAGGAAAATCAGATGGACCTGGATGTGACCGAGGAAGACCTCGGCCAGCTCCTCCACGCCACCGCAGCAGCAGCTCAGGAATCCTACGTCGATAAGGGCGTCGGGTTGCAGGTCGAGGCTGCCACAGGCACGGCCAGGGTGGCCGTCGACCCTCAACGCTTCGGCCAGGTCATGGGCAACCTGCTGACCAACGCACTGCGCCACACCCCGCCCGGCGGTCAGGTCACCATCGGTGCCGCCCGCCGAGGGGCCGACAGTGTCCTCATCGAGGTCACCGACACCGGGGACGGGATGACTGCAGACCAGCTGGGGCACATCTTCGAGCGGTTCTACCGCGGGGACACCGCCCGCGACCGCGACCACGGCGGTTCCGGCATCGGCCTGACCATCTCCCGGGCGCTGGTGGAAGCTCACGGCGGGACACTCACCGCCACCTCTTCCGGACCTGGTGCCGGATCGATCTTCACCATCGCTCTTCCGCTGCTCCCGGAAAGAACCGCACTGATGAGCGCCGACCGTCCCGATGAGACAACGATTCTCACTACCCCTCGAAATATACCCCATAGGGGTATATAGTGAAAGGCGAGACCTTGCCCGATTCACCGATCCGAAGGAGCAATCCGATGACCACCCCGACTCCCCCCTTGCTGCCGATGGCCTCCGACGGCTGTGGGTGCTGCGCACCCTCTGCCCCCTCTACGCCTTCCGTGAAAACCTCCTCCGCCCCTGCCGCCACGAAAACCAACGCAGGCCCCGATGTTCCCACCGTCTACCAGGTCACCGGCATGACCTGCGGTCACTGCACCGACAGCGTCACCAAGGCTGTCCGTGCGCTGCCCCAGGTCGACGACGTTCAGATTGACCTTGCCGCCGGTGGTGTCTCCACCGTCACCGTCACTGGTGCCGCCTCCCCGCAGGTGGTCAAGGACGCCATTGCAGCAGCCGGCTACAGCGTCATTTCCTGATTGGTCCATCCACCAGCTCAACCCTGACCGGGTTGAACAGAAGGAATGTCATGAACACTCCCCACCATCACGGTGATCACCACGGTGATCACCCCGCCCCGGAAGCGGGGCACACCAACCTCACGGACCAGGCCGGTCACGAGCACCATGCGGATACCGACACCCACGGCCAGGCGATGCCGCACGAGCACCCGCACTCGGCCCTGGATGAGGATCACCAGGTCCACAGTCACGGCGACCACGCCGGTCACAGCACCGCGATGTTCAGAAAATACTTCTGGTGGTCGCTGATCCTGTCGGTGCCGGTAGTGTTTTTCAGCCCGATGTTCGCCGATCTACTGGGATACAGTATTCCGGAGATTCCGGGAGCCTACTGGATTCCTCCGGTCCTGGGCACAATCATCTTCGTCTACGGCGGCAGCCCCTTCCTCAAGGGTGCAATGACCGAGCTGAAATCCCGCCAGCCGGGGATGATGCTGCTGATCGCCATGGCCATCACCGTGGCGTTCGTCGCCTCCTGGGTCACCACCCTGGAGATTGGCGGATTCCACCTGGATTTCTGGTGGGAGCTGGCCCTGCTGGTGACCATCATGCTGCTGGGCCACTGGCTGGAGATGCGCGCCCTCGGTGCGGCCTCCTCAGCACTCGACGCCCTGGCCGCACTCCTGCCGGATGAGGCCGAAAAAGTGGAAGACGGGACCACCCGCACCGTCGCCATCTCAGAGCTCACCGTCGACGATGTCGTGCTCGTGCGGGCCGGTGCCCGGGTGCCGGCCGACGGAATCATCATTGATGGTGCGGCCGAATTCGATGAGGCGATGATCACCGGCGAATCCCGGCCCGTCTTCCGCGACACCGGTGACAAGGTGGTCGCGGGTACCGTGGCCACCGACAACACCGTCCGCGTGCGCGTCGAGGCCACCGGCGGGGACACCGCCCTGGCCGGGATCCAGCGCATGGTCGCCGACGCCCAGGCATCCTCCTCCCGGGCACAAGCCCTGGCCGACCGCGCAGCAGCCTTCCTGTTCTGGTTTGCCCTCATCGTTGCCCTGATCACCGCGGTGGTGTGGACCGTGCTGGGTAGCCCAGACGATGCCGTGGTGCGCGCGGTGACGGTGCTGATCATCGCCTGCCCGCACGCCCTGGGACTGGCGATCCCCCTGGTCATCGCGATCTCCACCGAGCGGGCCGCGAAATCCGGGGTGCTCATCAAGGACCGGTTGGCCCTGGAGCGCATGCGCACCATCGATGTGGTGCTCTTCGACAAGACCGGCACCCTGACCGAAGGCGCGCACGCCGTCACCGGTGTCGTAGCAGCCGACGCCGTCACCGAGGGCGAGCTGCTGGCGCTGGCGGCTGCGGCGGAGGCCGACAGTGAGCACCCCGTGGCCCGTGCCATCGTCGCAGCCGCCGCCGCACACCCCGAGGCCTCCCGCCAGCACATGCGCGGCGAGAACTTCACTGCGGCCTCCGGCCGAGGGGTGCGTGCCCGGGTGAACGGCTCCGACATTGTCGTCGGTGGGCCGAACATGCTGCGCGAGTTCGGCCTCACCCCACCGGGTGAGATCACCGACACCACCAGCTCCTGGACCGGGCGTGGGGCCGGTGTCCTCCATGTCGTCCGTGACGGAGAGATCATCGGTGCCGTGGCGGTCGAGGACAAGGTCCGCCCCGAATCCCGTGCCGCAGTGCGCGCCCTGCAGCGCCATGGCATCAAGGTCGCGATGATCACCGGCGACGCCCAACAGGTCGCCCAGGCAGTGGGCAGGGACCTGGGGATTGACGAGGTCTTTGCCGAAGTCCTGCCCCAGGACAAGGACACCAAGGTCACGCAGCTGCAGGACCGTGGCCTGAGCGTGGCCATGGTCGGTGACGGCGTCAACGACGCCCCCGCTCTGGCGCGTGCCGAAGTCGGCATCGCCATTGGTGCCGGCACCGATGTGGCCATGGAATCCGCCGGGGTGGTCCTGGCCAGCGACGATCCGCGGGCGGTGTTGTCGATGATTGAGCTCTCGCGGGCCAGCTACCGCAAAATGGTCCAGAACCTCGTCTGGGCGACCGGTTACAACATCGTGGCCGTGCCGTTGGCTGCCGGTGTGCTTGCCCCCATCGGTATTCTGCTTCCCCCGGCGGCCGCCGCCATCTTGATGTCCCTGTCCACGATCATCGTCGCCCTAAACGCCCAGCTGCTGCGTCGGATTGATCTGGATCCGGCCCACCTGGCCCCCACTGACCGGAAGGATGAGCACACTGCCCTGAGCCCTGCGGCCACCGTCCATTGACATGTACTCCATCATCGACTCCCCCCATGCATACCTTCTGAAAGGGAACCTCATGAAGCGCACTATCACCCTCGCCACCCTCGCCGTGGCCTCCACCCTGGTTTTGTCCGCCTGTGCAGACGGTACCGAGGGAGAAAACACCGACGCCACGACCATCGCCACGACATCAGCCCCCGACACCGCCGAGACGACCGGAGCCACCACAGGTACTGAAACAGAGACGGGGGCGGTTGGAGAGGTCTCCGCCGAGCACAATGACGCCGACATCATGTTCGCGCAGATGATGATCCCGCATCACCAGCAGGCCGTGGAGATGAGCGAGATGCTCCTGGCCAAGGATGATATCCCGACCGAGGTCGCTGACTTCGCCGAGGGCGTCATTGACGCTCAGGGCCCCGAGATTGACCGGATGAACACCATGCTCGAGGCCTGGGGAGAAGAGCCGGTCACCGGTGACATGGGTGGGATGGACCATGGCGGGATGAGCGGGATGATGAGCGAGCAGGACATGGCAGCCCTCGACGACGCCCAGGGCACTGAGGCAGCCCAACTCTACCTGGAGCAGATGACCGCCCACCACGAGGGCGCTGTCGAGATGGCCCGCGATGAGGTCACTGACGGCCAGAACCCGCAGGCCATCGCCCTGGCTGAACAGGTCATTGAAGACCAGGAGGCCGAGATCACCCAGATGGAGCAGATGCTCAACGCGCTCTGAACAAAGACAGTGCCTGACCACACCAGATGAGAAGCACGACGATACGACCATCAGGTCACACCAGGATTTCCGGTAAGGACGAAGAATATGCCAACTAAGATCAAGGTTGCAGTAAACGGGTACGGTGTCATCGGTAAACGGGTAGCCGACGCGGTGAGAGCCCAGGAGGACATGGAACTCCTCGGGGTCAGCGACGTCACCACCGATTACCGGGTCGCCACCGCCATCACACTGGGCATCCCGGTTTATGCTTCCACCGAAGAAGCCCACCAGGAGATGAGCGAGGCCGGATATCCTGTCGCCGGAAACCTATCGGACCTGCTCGACAACGCTGACGTCGTGGTGGACTGCACCCCGGCCACAATCGGGGCCGGCAACCTCGACCTCTACCGCACGCATGGAGTCAAGTCCGTGTTCCAGGGCGGGGAGAAGCACAGTCTCACCGGTCACTCTTTTGTTGCCAACGCCAACTACAGTTCCACGCTCGGACGCGACACCACCCGCGTGGTGTCCTGCAACACCACCGGAACTGTCCGCACTCTGACCGCACTCAAAAACGCTGGGTTGCTGACCAAAGCACGCGGAGTGCTCGTCCGACGGGCCACCGATCCGTGGGAATCCGATCACTCGGGGATCATGAACACCATCGTTCCCGAAGGCAAGATCCCCAGCCATCAGGGCCCGGACGCCCAGTCGGTGGTCCCCGACCTGGATGTGGTGACCATGGCGGCCAAGGGAGCACACACCCACAACCACCTGCATTTCTGGACCATCGAGCTGACCCGTCCGGCAGACGCAGCAGAGGTTCTCGAGGCGTTGAAGGCGATGCCGCGGATCGCTTTCGTGCGACGCTCCGATGGCATCGTGGCGGTCAACAGCACCGTCGAACTGATGCGAGATCTAGGTAGGCCACGAGGTGATATGTATGAGGTCGCCATCTGGGAGGACATCCTGACCGTGCAGGGCAATGAGTTGTACTGGACGTACACGGTCGATAACCAGGCCATCGTGGTCCCCGAGAACATCGACGCGATCCGTGCCCTGGCTGGCACCGTGGAAGACGGTGATGAATCCATCCAGCGCACCGATCGTGCCCTGGGGGTACGCGCGGACTTTGTCTCCCCTGCGCCCACCAGCTGATTCACGCAGCAGACACCCACGGCGGTGCCCGACCCGGATATGAACTATCCGGGTCGGGCACTGCCGTTTGCCCAGGTGATCAGACGCACCGCGCCTTCTTTCGAAGACGCACTCAGGTGCGAGATGCTTCCGCGATGGTACCGATTGCTTCCGCCAGGACAGCGTCGAATTCGACGTCATCCTGGGTGACGGTGAGCCCTTCGGTCAGGGCGCGGGAGAAACTGGCGATCATCCCGCGGTTGCGTGCTAGGCGGGCATTCGCTTCCGCGCGTGAGTAGCCCCCCGATAGTGCCAGCACCCGGATCACCCGCGGATGTTCCACGAACTCGCGGTAGAAGTCATCCGTGTCCGGAAGCGTCAGTTTGAGGATAACCAGCTGGTCCTCCTTGAGCTGGTCCAGCTCTGTGCGCAGGGCCCCCCGGAGCTGGTCTTCTACCTCGGTTTTCCGGGGACTGTGGATGTCGACCTCAGGCTCAACAATGGGCACCAGCCCGAACCCGAGGATCTGCTGAGCGATCGCAAACTGCTGCGCCACGACAGCGTCCACCCCCTGCCCGGGAAGCTTGATGAACGAGCGCATTTTGGTACCGAACATCTTCTTGCTGACCGCACGGGCAAGCAGGTCATCTAAGTCAGGGAGAGGCTTCATGACCTGAGCCCCATCGGTTTCTTCCGCCAGGCCCTTGTCAATCTTGAGGAACGGCACCATGCCTTTGACATTCCACAGGTACTCCCCGGTGGGTATTCCCCCGATGTCGCGGTCCATGGTGTCCTCGAACATAATCACCCCCAGGATCTCGTCACAGTCGAAGCTGGGGCTGGTGATGATGCGCCGACGCATCTTATGCACCAGCTCAAACATCTCCTCCTCACTGGAGTAGGCGTCCTCATTGATCCCATAAAGTTTCAGCGCTTTCGGGGTACTGCCCCCACTTTGATCCAACGCCGCGATGAAACCGGTCCCGGCCCTGATCACGTTGTATTTTCCTGAATCCATGACATGTCCTTCCACCTAGCCAATTGTGACCATATTTTCGAGCCTGCTCTACCCCGGTCCCAGGACACTGTGCTCGTTGTCGTACCCCGGTGTGGTTCCTGTCCCTGTCGTTGACCGAGAGAAAAGACACTCCTCCGGTAACTACCACGGGCCTGCGTCATGAGGACTCTTTCCCGGGTGGTGCGCGGCCAGCGTGCATCTTCGACAGCTACCCTCTCCGCCGGAGGGAGCAGGTCGTGCCCAAGGCCTCTTTCTGCGGGGTGGACATCAAGGGTCTTCTCCCCTGGTTATGCCCGAGGGAGAGATGTCCGGCGGGTCGCGTCGTATCCCCAACAGGTCCGTTGACTGCCCACCGGCGAGTTCCACATACGCTCCCGCGCTCCCGACCGAGATGGGTGGGGCAGTACTGGGGTGTAGGTGGATGACCAAACTATCGATGCTCAGGGCAACATCGATCAGGTGCCCGCGGTACTGGATCTGGAACTCCACTTTTTCCAGGTGGGCAGGCAGTCGGGGAGTAAAAGTGAGGGCGTTGGCTTCGGTCTGCAGACCGGCAAAAGAGCGGGTAAGGATATCCACCGTGCCCGCCATCGCACCCAGGTGAATTCCTTCGCCCGTGGTTCCCCCCTGGGTGTCATCCAGGTCAGCGACAAGGGCTTCGCGAAACAGTGCCCAGGCCTGGTCTTCGTTGAAGCGGGAGAGCACCGAGGAATGGACCACCCGGCTGAGGGTGGATCCTTCTGAGGTGCGGGACACGTAGTACTCCACGGTGCGTTTCAGATCAGTGTCGGAGAAAGAATAACCGAGCCTGCCGAGTTGAGTGATGACACCGGCTGGCCCCAACAGATAGACGAGCATCAATACATCGGCTTGTTTGGCCAGTTTATACCGATTGGTGGTGTCCTTTTCGGCTTCCAGGATGAGGTCGAGCCGACCGATGTTGCCGTACTTTGCCCGGTATCGCGACCAGTCCAGTTCCAGCAGGTCCTCGTACCCGTCGAATTGACTGATCATCCCGTCGGAGTGGAACACGACGTTCAGGGCGCTGCTCAGCTGGGACCAGTGGTGGATTTCGTCGGGGGTGATCTCCAATCGGTCGATGAGGTCATGTTCGTGGTGGCCGGCCAGTTCCCGGAGGGCATCGATCGCCCGTTCACAGACCCAGGAGAGAAGAATGTTGGTGTAGGCATTATCGCTCAGGCCCTCTCCGGGATGATCGGGGTAGCCATCGTGGTATTCGTCCGGCCCCATCACCCCGGTGAGGTGATATCTTCCGGTGGCATCGTCATAGGTGGTCAGGGAGGCGAACATCCTGGTTATCTCGATGATCAGTTCCGCTCCGCGGGTGGCCAGCCAGTCCCGGTCACCGGTGGCCTGAAAATACTGCCAGGCGTTGTAGGCGATGGCCAGACCGACGTGGCGCTGCCGGCTGGAGTTGTCTGGCATCCACCGGGCGGATCGTGGATTGTAGAGCCACTGGGGTGTCTCCTCCCGCCCGTCGCTGCCGCTCTGCCACGGAAACAGTGCTCCGTTGAGATCCTGCGCCCGGGCGGCGGCCCGCGCAGCGTCCAGCCGCTGCCACCGGTACTCCAGAAGTGCTTGACTTACCTGCGGCAGCCGCAGCCCGATAACCGGCAGGACGAACAGTTCATCCCAAAAGATATGCCCGCGGTACCCTTCCCCGTGCAGGCCCCGGGCCGGCACCCCGGCATCCAGTTCCGCGGTGTGCTCGGATATTGCCTGCAGCAGGTGAAACACGTGCAGGTTGAGTATCAACCGGGACTGGCGGTCCCCGTCGAAGGTCACCCCGAAGCGATCCCACAGGCGACGCCAGGCTGCTTCATGGTCGTGGAGCAGGGTGTCGAAGTCGCCGACATGGCGGGAGAGCTCGGTGAGCGCTGCCTCTCCCGGCGAGGAGATCGCCACATCCCGTGAGGTTACTACCGCCGCAGTTTTCATCGTCGTGGCGGTTTCCCCGTCGACCAGCTGAACATCAAAGGTGCGTAGGTGTCTCCTGCCGCCATCGTCGACGTCCCTGGCTGTTGCTTCCCGGCCAGGAAACTGCGTGCGTACCGCGAGGGCGATCCGAATCTGGCTCTGGTTGGTCTTCACCTCACACAGAACGGTGTGGTCGTCTAGGTCGGTAAAGACGGCGTCGCTCAGGTGCCTCTGCCCGCTGCCGATGTAGTCACGGACGTTGGTGTTGGCGACCTGCGCATCAATTCCGGCCCGGATGCTGACCGTACCGTTGAACCCGTGTGCCGTCACCGTGGTTTCCAGCGCCGCCAGGTGGGGGTTGTGCATGGAAACCAGCCGTCGCTGCACCACGATAAGCTGTGCGTCCCCGGGGCCGATGAGAGTGACCCGGCGGGTGAGCGTCCCGCGACGCAGATCGAGTTCAGTGCGATCCTCGGAGGCTCCCATCTCTCCGGTGGACCACCAGGGACCGTCGCCGATGCGAACGTCGACCGGCAGCCAGTTGGGGACGTTGACCAGGTGTTCTTCTTCCATTTCGCGGCCGTGGATGATGCCGGCCGTCCGGTTGTAGATACCCGAGAGGTAGGTCCCCGGATAGTGGATCCCGTCATCACCGCGTTCCGGGCGCACACCGCGGGTGGCCATGTAGCCGTTACCCAGGGCGGTCAGGGCCTCCCTATGGCCCTCGTGGGCCGGGTCGAATCCTTCGTAGACCAGCATCCAGGGGTCGGTGCGCGATGCGCCCAGATCCAACTGACCCACATCACCCAGGACGACATCAGCACCCGCCGCCTCCAGTTGCTCCCGGTACCCGGCGTGATCGATGCCCACCACCAGTCCGAAACCGCCGTCACGTCCTGCCTTAACCCCGGACACGGCATCCTCGATGACCACGGCACGCTCCGGGGACACTCCCAGCCGACGGGCCGCCTCGAGGAACATCGCCGGGTCCGGCTTGCTGGGCAAACCCTGCTCCGCGGCCACCTGACCGTCAATGATCACATCAAATGCCGACTCCAGGCCCGCGGCCTCCACCAGGGCATGCGCATTGCGGCTGGCCGTGACAAGACCCACCGGGACGCCTCCGCTGCGTAGACGTTCCAGCAACGCCACGGCTCCGGGATACACACTGACACCATCACGGGCCAGCGCAGCCAGAAACAGGTCATTTTTGCGGGCCCCCAGTCCGGCGACCGACCAGGCCTCCGGTCCATCCTCCGGGCTGCCGGTGGGAAGCCGGATACCGCGCGAGGTTAAAAACGCACGGATGCCGTCTTCGCGGATCCGCCCGTCCACATAAAGCCGGTAGTCCCGGTCGGCGTCAAACAGCGACGTGTCCGCTCCCACCCCGGATCTCGGGTCGGCCAGGACGGAGTCGAAGAGCTCCTTCCAGGCCGCCGCATGCACGTGGGCAGTCCGGGTGACGACCCCGTCCATGTCGAACAGCACCGCGTCATAGGGCAAGGCTGTGGGATGATTCGACGGCAGGGGAGGTGGGGTCTTCGGAGGATGTGACGGTGTCATCTCAGGCCGGTTCCTCCCGTGATGCCTGATCACGGGGAAGGTCGGGACCGGGGACAGCTGACCATTGCCAGTTGCTGATTTCCGGCATGTCTTCGCCGTGGGTGCGAATGTACTGGCGATGTTCGATCAAGGCGTTCTTGAATTTTTCGCGCGCGCTGGCCGACACGTCCTTGAGCCGGGGCACTCTGTCAATCACAGCCATGGCCAGGTGGAACCGGTCGATCCGGTTGAGCACACACATATCAAACGGTGTCGTCGTAGTGCCTTCCTCCCTAAAACCGTGGACATGGAAGTTGCCGTGGTTGGTCCGCCGGTAAGTGAGCCGGTGAATCAACCACGGATAACCGTGGTAGGCGAAGATCACTGGCTTGTCCGTGGTGAACAGCGCGTCGAAATCGGTGTCCGACAGCCCGTGCGGGCCTTCCGACTCGTGCTGCAGCCGGAGGAGGTCTACGACGTTGACCACCCGGATCGACAAATCCGGAAAGTGGGTGCGCAAAAGGTCCACGGCGGCGAGGGTCTCCATGGTGGGAACGTCCCCGGCACAACCCAGCACGACGTCCGGTTCCGCGTCCGGTTGTGTGCTGGCCCAGTCCCAGATGCCGATGCCCTTGGTGCAGTGGACGATGGCATCGTCCATGTCCAGGTACTGCAGCTGTGGCTGTTTACCGGCGACGATGACATTGACGTACTGACGGCTGCGCAGGCAGTGGTCAGCCACCGACAGCAGCGTGTTCGCATCCGGTGGTAGGTATACCCGGATGACCTCGGGTTTCTTGTTGAGCACGTGATCGATGAAGCCGGGATCCTGATGGGAGAAACCATTGTGGTCCTGCCGCCAGACGTGGGAGGTCACCAGATAGTTCAGGGAGGCCACCGGCCTGCGCCACGGGATACCGTTGGCCGTGTCCAACCACTTGGCGTGCTGATTGAACATGGAGTCCACAATATGGATGAAGGCCTCATAGCAGGAGAAGAATCCGTGTCGACCGGTGAGCAGGTAGCCCTCCAGCCAGCCCTGACAGGTGTGCTCGGACAGGATTTCCATGACTCGCCCGTCACGGGCCAGATGATCATCCCCGGGGACTGTTCCGGCATTCCAGGCCCGGTCCGTGGCCTCCAGAACCGCGGTCAGGCGGTTGGAGTTGTTCTCATCCGGGGCGAAGACCCGAAAATTGTCCATATTCGCAGCCATAATGTCGCGCAA
The DNA here is from genome assembly GCF_024919295.1 of Corynebacterium lemuris. Lineage (GTDB taxonomy): Bacteria > Actinomycetota > Actinomycetes > Mycobacteriales > Mycobacteriaceae > Corynebacterium > Corynebacterium lemuris. The sequence goes on from NZ_JANWTC010000012.1 coordinate 53,915, forward strand.
CATCTGCCCCAGCACCCGGGTTGCCTCGACCTGACCGGTGCCGGGTTCTTCCACCGGCACCGCGTAATCGCGAAAATCCGGCATCCGTAGATCCCGCAATAACGTGCCGCCATTGACATGGGGGTTGGCACTCATCCGTCTGTCCCCGACAGGGTGCAGAGTGCCGATCTCTTCGACCGGTTTCCCGGAGTCGTCGAAGAGCTCCTCTGGGCGGTAGCTGCGTAACCAGTCTTCGAGGATCTGCCGGTGGCTCTCGTTTTCCCGTGCCTCGCTGAAGGGAACCTGGTGGGAGCGCCAGGATCCTTCCACGTCCTGCCCATCCACTTCCGCCGGGCCGGTCCATCCCTTGGGGGAGCGCAACACGATCATCGGCCAGCGGGGCCTGTGCGTCTCTCCGTTCTCGCGGGCACGACGCTGGATCTGCGCAATTTCCTCCAGACAGGTATCCAAGGCACGGGCGAAGTCCTGGTGCATCTGTTCCGGGTCGTGGCCCTCCACGTAATAGGGCGTATGCCCGTAACCGCGCAGCAAGTCGTCCAACTCGTTATGGTCAATCCGTGCCAGGACGGTGGGACTGGCGATCTTGTAGCCGTTGAGGTGCAGGATCGGCAACACAGCTCCGTCGCGTGCCGGATTCATGAACTTGTTGGAGTGCCAGCTGGCTGCCAGCGGACCGGTTTCCGCCTCCCCATCGCCCACCACGGCCGCGACAATAAGGTCGGGGTTGTCGAAGGCCGCCCCGTAGGCGTGGGAGAGGGCGTAACCCAGTTCCCCGCCCTCGTGAATGGAGCCAGGAGTTTCCGGGGCCACATGGCTGGGAATCCCTCCGGGGAAGGAGAACTGCTTAAATAACTGTTTCATCCCCGCCAGGTCCTGGCTCACGTCCGGATAAGTCTGGCTATACGTCCCTTCCAGCCATCCCGCTGCCACCGGGCCTGGTCCACCGTGGCCGGGGCCCATGACGTAGATCATGTTGAGATCGCGTTTGATGATGCTGTGGTTTAAATGCGCGTAGATGAAGTTCAACCCCGGGGTGGTGCCCCAGTGCCCCAACAACCGGGGTTTGATGTGTTCGGGCTGCAACGGTTCGCGCAGCAGGGGATTGTCCATCAGGTAGATCTGCCCGACGGACAGATAGTTCGCTGCCCGCCACCAGGCATGAAGCCGGGTGAGTTCGGTGGGTGTCAGGCCCCCACCATCAGAGTGCATGTCAGTAGTGTTATTTACCATCTCATCTGTGCTTTCCCTCGGAATGTCGATGATCTGAACCACTGCGCTCACCTCGTGGCCACAACCGCAGGTGCGGGGCAATAGTGCTGGAGCAACGTCTCATTCGCGACGTTCCCGGAGAGCGAAGGCTCCTGCCTATCGGGAGGTGGGGGCGATAGTGAGCGTGGTCGTGGTGCGGGGTTAGCTCAAGGTGGCGAGCAGCTGCGCGCAGGCTTGTTCACACCGACGGCAGGCCTCGGCACAGACCTTGCAGTGCTCATGCATCTCAGCGTGGCGATCGCATTCCTCCCCACACGCCTGACACGCAGTACGACAGGCCTCCAGGAGGGAGCGGATGAGGTTGACATCCCAACCGCCGGGACGCGAAAGCACCCGGCCGGTGGTCTCACAGATGTCAGCGCAGTCGAGGTTGAGGCGGATGCAGGTGGTCAGCTCCGCGACCATGTTCTCGCTCAGGCAGGCATCCGCGCAGGCGGTGCAGGTCTGGGCGCACTCGAAGCAGGCTGCGATGCATTCGGCCAGTGCATCCTGGTCGATCTGGCTCAGGTCTTTCGGGTGGGTATCCAGCATGGTGCGTACGTGATGAGTCATGTCGTGCTCCCTATCTCGCGTCGATCCGAAAAAAGCCGGTCGAGCCGACCAGCCCACACCCTCGACCCTAGGGGTCTCCCGGTTCGAATCACGGGGTTAGATCATGAAGATTTCATGAAGAAACCCCTTCTCCGCCCCGCGGCTTAAAGCCGCTAGGAAGTCCCTGGGTAACGTGGCCAGTGCCCGGGCAGTAGCTGCGTCGAGTGGGCCGACCACAGGCTCCCCAGAGCCGGACGCTGTCCTACCCCAGGCCTTAGCCCAGTGGCACCTATCGAGCCGGAGGAGTGACAAGCCACGACGCTAGTGAACAGCACCATCCCTTTCTGACTCTCAGCTTCTGCACCAACCAAGAAACCTAGAAAGCATTATCGTGAAACGCACCATTGCTCTAGCCGCCCTCACCCTCACCTCTACCCTGGTACTGGCCGCCTGCGCGGACGACACCGCATCCGACGCACCCGAGACCACGACCACCCAGGCCTCCGCGGAGGCTGGCATGGACGCAGAAGGTCATGACCATCCGGCTGATGGTGGGCAACCCCCGGCAGGGATCGTAGCGGAGGAGAATCCGACCTACCCGGTGGGCACTGAGGTCATCCTCACCGCCGATCACATGCCGGGCATGGAGGGGGCCACCGCGACGGTCTCCGGGGCGTTTGACACCACCACCTACTCCGTCAGCTACACCCCCACCACCGGTGGCGGCCCGGTCACCGATCACCGGTGGGTAGTCCATGAGGAGCTCGTCGACCCGGGTGCGGCTCCGCTGCCCGATGGGGCCGCGGTCGTCCTCGACGCCGAGCACATGACGGGGATGCATGGGGCGGAAGCCAACATCGACTATTCCACTGATGAGACGGTGTACATGGTGGATCTCACCGTCGACGGGATGACCATGACCAATCACAAGTGGGTCACCGAAAGCGAGATCTCCCCGGCGGAGTAAGACGCACCAACCGCAACCTAAACACCCAGGGGCCTCACCTATCTGGTTGAGGTCCCTGGGTGTTTGTGTCTTGGGTTTCTCCCCTAGGGTGAGGTGGTTCTTGTCGTGGGTGAGCATCTTCCGGGCCAGTCGGTAGGCGTGGGTGTTGCCTCCCTGGCGGACGACGTCACGGACGAGTCGGGAGCGTTCCCACCGGTGACTCTGCCGGTGGCGGGGGTGTTTGCTTGATGGCGGCCGATCTTCACGGGGTGGCGGATGTTCTCTGATTTGCTGGCCAGCCATAGCCCTCGGGAGGCGAGATGGCCTCGCACCAGATCCAGCACCGGTCATCGTTACCGCTGATGACCTGGCCTTATTAGTTGCAGCTTATCTTCGCTAAACAGCTACGTACTGTACCCAGAGTTACCGGGGTTGTGGTCGGCGATACTCGGCTTCTGCACTACGAACCGCAGGACCAGACCACCGTACGCGGAGCGAAGTCGAAGCGGTTCCAGACCAGCTTGTTTCAGGGCGGATTCGAAGGCGGCGGCCTCGAAGAGGCGGTGCGGGGAGCCGTCGACCCGGTGAAGCCAATTCGCCGCGCGCGAGGAGAGCAGGTCGTATCCCACGAATAACCCGCCCGGGCGCAGGACCCGAGTCACCTCAGCCACCGCCTGCTCCCATTCGACCACGTGATGGAGCATGAGAAAGCTCAACACCGTGTCGAAGGATTCGTCGGCAAAGGGCAGGGCAGTGGCATCGGCCTGACGTGTCTCAATGGGAAGTCCTGCGAGGGATCGCTGCGCAGCCTGGACCATAGCGGGATCCACGTCGGTCGTCGTGAGGTTCACCTGACCGTGGGACTGGATGATTGCTTCAGCCATCGCTCCGCTGCCGCCCCCGATCTCCAGAATACGTCCAGTGAGGGACCAGCCCTGAGTAATCCAGGGAACCATCTTTGGGGCCAGAAGACGCCACAGCGCACTGCGGCAGAACGAAGCTTCTACAGTTGACATCCGGGGCATGGCTTCCTCGTATCTACGGGGTGGGCTGAGCACGAACCAGTTTTCCGAGCGGCAACACCGCATCGCACTCGGCTGCCCTGGCTCTCTCAACGGGACACCGTGTCGCCGATGGTAATCGGCGCAGCAGCTCGCATCGCCGCGCGAGCGGCCAGGTTTCCCGACCCGTCCGGAGTAAGGCACCTCCGCTGGGCCTGGGTAGTTGAGCATCAGGTGGTGGCTGCATGGGTCGCCAGGTGTCCAGCAACCTCCCTGGTTCCGTGTGAACCGGGGGTCAGGAAGGCCGTGGGAAAATTCACGGGTCGGATCGTTCTCGCTTCGACACGGATGCGAGTGCAAGGCGGTGCATGCGGTGAGAAAATCACCCTAGTATCTCCACGGCCTCTGCGGGCGTGCGAGATCGTCCTGGACGTTCTAGTGGGTGCGACGGCCGGAAGCACCCACCAAGATCAGTGATCAGAACCCAACACAACCAACAACGCTACAACCATCAGGTTGCGGCGTTGTTTTTCTCTTTCCGCCTCACCATAACCCGGGTTGCTGATCCGGTGCGAGGGCATCACCTTTGGCGGCGCGTAGTGCCGTCTCGTTCCAGCCTTCAAGGACTGCTTCCCTCACACGGTAGGAGCGTTGGGCGCGGTCGTAGCTGGCGACGACTTGTCGGTTGGAGGAGTGTCGTCCCAGGGCCACGGCCCGGGCAAGGTTGGTGGCCTGGGTCGTCAGCCTCAGGTGGTCGTCGGCGACGCGGACGCACAAGGGTTCGCAGCAGAAATGCTCACCGACAAGGTCTCCGGGAAGCTCACCACCGTGGGCGATCATCAGTGCCACGCGGTGGGCGGAGACGGTGCGGCGCCGGCGGTCTATCTGCCAGGTGAATCGGCCGTAGCCATCGGGGGAGGAAATCGCCCCGACCCAGATCCAACACTGCTCCCCTTCCCCGCGGACAACGTGGCGCCAGAAGCGTTGTTGAGCACGCTGGGTCAACGGCAGGCCGGGGGCGGGAATGACCGGGATCCGTGACCTTCGGACAGCAGAGTCAGTCGCCCTAGGGGGTGCGGGAAACAGGCCGTTGTCAATCACATGTCACCGCCGCTTCGTCAGCGTTAATGAACGGGAACTGGGTCGCTGGAATGCACCGTCATGACGTCGTGCTTCGCGTCGTCATTCACGTCCTGGTCGGCTCCTGAGTCACCAGAAAACTCCGATCCTTCCGAGACGTCAACGCCCCCAGCAGACGTGGTCAGTTCATCGCCTTCTTCGGTCTCATTCTCGTCGTTCGCCTGCAACGCTTCTGCTTCCTTCGCTGCCCGCATTGCCGCCGAGACCTCACGCGGAGCCAGACCAGTGCGCTCGGCAATATCTGCCCGGCTCAGCCCCATCCCGCGTAATTCATTGAAAGCATGGCCGAGACGAACCTCCGCCTGATCCCGAGCATCCACTGCCGTCAACGCCTCGGTGAACAGGTCGACCTGACGCTTGAGTTTCTCCTGATCCCCCTGTACTGCCAGGCGTGCCCGCTGGCGGGCATTCAAAGTTCCTTTTCTGGCCACCGCCATCATCAACCACTCCCTGTTGCTTTCGTCCGCTGTGTCTTGTTTCTGTTCTCGACCCTAGCGCACCCCTACGACCCACGCCGCCGCTCCTCTCCCACTCACGTCAGGCCGCCGAACCGTCGCCGACCTGCCTCGTGTCTTCCGCCCCGCTTCAGCCACATAAACTGGCACACACCTATTGCAGATAATCTGACTGTCGGTTTTCCCAGCTCACAGAATCGCCGTTGCACTCGCCTGTCAGCGCCCCACCAATCACCGTAAGCTTGGGGCCATGATGTCAGTTCGGGTGGTCAACGCGGGAGACGGGTACGCCTATCTTCTCGACTCTGTGGCCGCCCACGACGACACCGGAAGTGCTGGCACCTCGCTGTCGGATTACTACCAGGCCACCGGCACCCCACCCGGCCGCTGGTTTGGCAAAGGTATCCACGGCCTGGGTGCCACCACCATCGGTTCTGGTGTGGTGGTGGGTGAGGCGCAGATGGCCGCACTTTATGGTGAAGGCCTGCACCCGGACGCCGACCACCAGATGCTCCACGAGGGCGCAACGATCAAGGATGTGCAGCTGGGTCGGCGGTTTCCCATCTACACCAAAGGCGTGCCGGTGCTGGAGGCGATCAAGGCGGCCGAAGCGCAATTCCTCAGCGCCAACCAGCGCCGGCCGAACACGGATGAACGCAACGTCATCGGCCTGGAGATCGCCCGCCCCCACTACGAAACCGCACAAGGTCTTAACACCAGTTCACCGCGGGAAGTGCTGGCCTGGCTGAATGATGAGAAGAACAAGGTCAAGCAGGCCACCTCGGGGGTGGATCTGACGTTTTCGCCGCAGAAATCCGTCTCCGTCCTCTGGGCGCTGGGCGACGATGAGACACGGAAGGCCATCGAGGAAATCCACCAGGAGACGGTGACCGATTGCCTGGCCTGGATCGAAGACCACGTGTTGTTCACCCGCACCGGCTCACGCGGGGAACGCCAGATCCGTGCACGCGGCATGATCGCGGCCACCTTCGTCCACTTCGATACCCGGGCAGGGGACCCGGACCTGCACACCCACTGTTTGATCTCGAATAAAGTCCAGGCGGATCCTGAGACACCTGGCATGACGAAGGCGGAGGCGGATAAGTGGCGCAGCATCGACGCCTCGCACTTGTTGAAGAACTCCGCTTTAGCTGGTCAGCGCTACCAGCAGCTACTCAACCAACGCCTGACCGAGCGTCTCGGGCTGGAGTTTCGACCGCGTATCACCGCCGAGGACAAGCAGCCGGTGTGGGAGATCGCCGGCATCGATGATGACCTCATCACACACTTCTCCTCGCGTCGCACCATGGCCCGGCCCGTCTACGAGAAGTACGCCGCGGAGTATGCCGCCACGCACGGGCATGCCCCGTCGGATCGGGTGCGCTACGGCCTGTGGCAGCAGGCCATTCTCGACACCCGGGATGCGAAGAAGCCGGCCCAGTCGCTGGAAGATCACCGCGCCCAGTGGGCCACCATGGCAGGTGGGCAGCAGCTGTCAGCGGCTCGTCTTGCCGCGGAGGCGCCGGCGCGGGAAATGTTCCCTCACGCTGGCACCACAGCCTATGAGGAGGCGGTCGCGCGTCTGGCGCATCAGGCCACCGAAGACACCCGCAGCAGACGCGCGGAGTTCTACCAGCGCCACCTGAGCACCTCAGTGACCATGCGCATGAACCAATGGCGCTTCACCTCCGAGGAGGTGGCCGAGCAGGTGCGCGCGGATACCGTCCGTTTCGCCCGTGAGCACCTCATCGTCGCGCTCACCCCACCGGCTGATCAGATGCTCCCGGCAGCGCTGCTGCATGCCGATGGCCGCGCCATCGACCAGGACCAGGACGCAGCAATGCTCACCGCCACAGCCACCCTGCACGAGGAAGCCATCGTGCTCGACGCGGTCGGTGAACCGACCGCGCACATGGCCACCCGCGCACACGTCCAGACAGCACTGGCAGACCATGCCTCAACGTCCGGGTTCGAGCTCAACGACGGCCAGCAGCTGCTGGTCTCTCACCTGACGGAATCCGGGGCGCAGCTCACCGCCGGCGTGGGACCTGCCGGTACCGGCAAAACCGCGTCCATGGCCGTGGTCGCCCGCATCTGGCAGGTGCACGGCCACGACGTCATTGCCCTGGCCCCCTCGGCCACGGCTGCTCAGCAACTTGGGCACGACATCCACGTCCAGGGCCACACGTTGGCCTCGCTGACCTACCGCTGGCGCGGCATGGTCGGCGATCACCCACGCAGCCTCGACCACCTCGGCATCACCCTGAACCCTGGGGACATGCTCCTGCTCGATGAAGCCGGCATGGCCACCACCGCCGACCTCGCAGCCCTCGTCGAAATCGCCCAGGCGTCTGGTGCAGTAGTCCGCATGGTCGGTGACCCCCACCAGCTCGACGCCGTAGAAACCGGCGGACTCTTCCGCACCCTGGTCAAACGAGACCAGTCGATCGAACTCGACCAGGTGATGCGCATGGGAGCAGACACCGCCCAAGCCACAGCTGGCCTGGCCATACGCCACGGTGACGTGGGCGGCCTGGAGCTCTACCACTCCCGTGGCTGGGTCCACCACGGCGCACGTAGCGATATGGTCACCGCCGCCGCCCACGCCCATCTCGCCGACGAGGCCGCCGGGCATACCGGCATTCTCATCGCCTCCACCCGCGCCGATGTGGACGTAGCGAACCAGATCATCCGGGATGCCCGCTGCGAGCGCGGCCTCATCGACACCGACGGCCCACAGATCACCCTGGGGACCGGGCATCAGGCAGCGGCAGGGGATGTGATCCTCACCCGCAGGAATCAGACTGTTGGTGGGCAGCGGGTGCTCAACGGCCACCGCTTCACCATCACCCACATCCGCCAGGACGGCTCCCTCGAGGTGACCTCACAAGAGCGCCGCCGGCCCCTGGTCCTGCCGGCTCAGTACGTCGCAGAGCATGTCCAGCTCGGTTACGCCGCGACGGTGCATCGCGCCCAGGGGGTGACCGTCGATATCGCCCGCGCCATTGTGGGGCCTGAGACCGACCGACGCGGCCTGTACGTCGCACTCACGCGCGGCAAAAAGCAGAACCACCTCTATGTTGCCGAGGACACCCGCATTGATCTGGATTCTGAGGACGCGCACTGGCACATGTCCGGCGAGCACCACGCCCTAGACCACCACGAGATCCTTGAGGGCATTGTGGCCACCGATGACGGCCACGTCAGTGCCCATGACCTTGCATGCGCAGAACTCACCCACGCCACCAGCCCCGAGCGCAAGAAGGAGCTGCTGGCCACCGCCTGCGATGTGCTCACCACCTCGTGGCGTCGCACCCAACTGGAACCAGACGTCCGCGAACTACTGGACGCCCTGCCGGTCACGCTCACCGCACCGGTGGATGAGGACCAGGCCATCGAACGCATCGCCACGACTGCCACCCGCCTGGCTCGTCACGGCATCGACTACCGCGACCTGATCGGTGAGGCCACACAGGATCTGGAAGGTGCCCGCGATGTCGCAGCGGTCATCGCCCACCGCCTCGAGTCACACCTCCCCTCTTCTGCCCCTAAGCTGGCCGCTCTGCCCCCGCGCCATATCGGCCAGGACGTCGAACTCTACGACTGGGCCACCACCACCCGTGACGAGCTGGCGGGCGACACTGTCCGCGACCTGCGACCGCTGGATACTCCCCTGCCGGAGCGCGGGGAGATCCACGGCTGGGACTTGAGCAACACGGATCTGCGCGGGATGGAGCTGACGGGGGTGAAGTTCATCGACTGTGACTTGCGTGGTGCTGCCTTCGACGACACCGATTTCCACCAGGTCAGCTTCCGGTCCTGTCAGATGCAGGGTGCGAGCTTCACCTCTGCGCGCTTCGGGGTGGGTGATGGCCCCTTCCAGGTTATTCCCCTCCACAAGTGTGATCTTGAGGGGGCGGATTTCAGCGACGCGCAGATGGTCCGCACCAGGTTCACCATGTGCTCGCTGGCCGGTGCCCGCTTCACGGGCGCACAGATCGCCGGATATCTCCAGAGTGTGGATTTCACCGGCGTAGATTTCACCGACGCTCACGTCAGCACTCGCATCAGCGTCGCGGACTGTGTCCTCGATGAGCACGCCCCAGAAGCCCTGCACGAGGCCCAGGGCGAGACAGTCGCCGACCGCGAGCGCGCCCGCCAGAACCGGATGAGAAATGATCATGCCGCGCAGGAGACCTACGCGGCACCCACCCACCACCAGCAGCAGGTCGTTGATTACACCCAGGGTGGTCTCGAACTGTAACCACGCCCGCAGCGACGAGGGGACAGCTCAGCCCGGCAGGAAGGAACGGGAGGAATCCATGACGGAACCCGAAACCGCCCTCGGCTCTTTCATGATCCTGGAGGCGCCCAGGACCACTGCGCCGCCCCGTTACGGGGCAGGAGAAGAGGTCTGTCGAGGATCGTAGATCGGGCAGTAGGCACGCTCACCCAGGCCGACAAAGAGGCTGGCCCCCTGCTTGTCCTCCCACGCTTCCCGGTTGCGCAGACCTGCCGCGGATTCCTGTGGCAGGTCGATGATGGTGTCGAGGTCGGTGACCACATCCTCATATCCACCCAGAAACTCCGGTGGGTGATCACCGTAGATGGTGGCGAAGAATTGCCGGTGATCAATCACCGTCGGCACGACGAGAACACCATCCTTCTCGTACTGGCGGCGCCACTGCCCCACCGCTATCGTCCGGCGGTATGCCTGGGTAAGCAGCACCGCATGGGGTGCGTCCAGTGCACGGATTGTGGTGATCGTCGTGGGGTAGTCCGTTGCCGCTGGCAGGGTCGGCACCAGGACGAAGTCCGAGACCCGAGAGACCTCCTGAACGAACGGAAGATCATGCGAGGGGGTGTCGACGATGATGATCGACTCTGGGGCGGCACGCTCCACCATGCTTGCTACATCACTGCCTGCAGGGTGCGGGATCACGGCGAAGGGCAAGCGATGACCACCTGTTCTCGCGAGATAGGACCAGATTGTGGCACTTTCCTGCGGATCAGCATCGATTACTGTTACGGGTCGGTGCGTTCTGGAATAGGCGAACGCCAGCATGATCGCAGTGGTGGTACGCCCCGACCCGCCTTTGCTGTTGGCGATCGTCACAATCATGATCGACTCCTCACATCGATGAGCAACCAGAGCACTACCGGTCTCCTCCCCTGCCGGTTACTTTCCAGCTGTCTGTAGGGCCGTAGGCGTTTTCAAGGGCATCGTGGATGAAGTTCCCACATGTGCCTGCCTGTCTGGGCCTCCAGCTGGGCTATGAGGCGACGGTGCTCCACCGTCATCTGGGTGGTCACCTTCACCACCGCCGGCGGATGCCACCCATAGATCCCTCCCCCGCTGGCAGGCTGGACCTCCACCTCACCTTGCGGGGTGGCATCGCGGACAGAGCCCTGTGGCCGGACAACCCGACGGCGGGGGCGAGGGTGCTTGGGCATCGCGTGCTCCTCCTGATGGGATACCGCTTACAAAAAGCTACTTATAGTCTATCTACTTTTAGTCGGTGTCCTTATAGTCTGTCGACTTTTAGTGTCAATCTGATGATTTTGGGAGGAGTGAGCACTGATGATGACCTCCTTCGCGAATTCGGCCTGAGAATGAAAGCAGCCCGCCAGGCCGCGGGCCTGTCCCAGGAAGCACTGGCCCACCTCGCGGGGCTGCACCGCACCTACGTCAGCTCGGTGGAACGCGGCGAGCGCAACATCGCACTGCTCAACATGGTCACCCTCGCCACCGTGCTCGACGTCGACGCCGGAACACTGATCGCCGGGATGGCCCGGCCACCAAAATCCAAAGACAAATAGCCGGCAACTCTAGGAAGAGCGCCTGGTCAGCAAAGGCTCACTGGCGAGACGCTTCGCGAAACCAGCCGGCAACTCCCCCACCCCTGGCTGCAGCCTGGGCCAGAATTGAAGTGCCCATCCAGCCCCCTTCCAGAATTGGGTTAAAATCCATCCCCGGCCACGCCCCGTCTCGCTTCGGGCCGGTGGTCGGTAACCGCTTTTCCAGCTTTCCAGCTTTACGGTTTTACGGTTGCCGTATTTCCAGCAATGCGGTTTAATTTCCTGCCAGGAGGGTCGTCTCGCTTCGGGCCGGTGGTCGGTAACCGCTTTTCCAGCTTTCCAGCTTTACGGCTTTACGGTTGCCGTATTTCCAGCAATGCGGTTTAATTTCCTGCCA
>NZ_JANWTC010000013.1 GCF_024919295.1 Corynebacterium lemuris
TTTACGGTTGCCGTATTTCCAGCAATGCGGTTTAATTTCCTGCCAGGAGGGTCGTCTCACTTCGGGCCGGTGGTCGGTAACCGCTTTTCCAGCTTTACGGCTTTACGGTTGCCGTAAAGCCGTAATTCTGTATCCTAGGAAGTACACACATAGGAGGAGGTTTTACATGCTCATCAGCGTGGTTAACGCAAAAGGCGGCGTCGGAAAAACGACGACTTCAATGTATCTTGCTGCAGCTCTTGCCGCACAGGGCAAAGATGTCAGAGTGATCGACCTTGACCGTCAGGGCACGGCCATTGACTGGGCCGAGCGGGCGCAGGACGCCGAGGAACCCTTGCCCTTCAGGGTGGAAAACACCATTCCCCGCCGCCTAGAGAGAATTACTCGGCTTGCAGAACCGGAAGAGTTCATCGTGGTGGACACACCCCCCGGCGATCCTGAAGCAATTGACGCGGCCATCGCTGCCGCAGATTTCGTCGTGGTTCCCACGCGCGCCACGAACGCGGATCTATCCCGAGTCTGGGAGCTGCAGCCCTCGCTGGAGGGGAAAGCGTACGGCGTTTTGATCACGTTCGCCCGTACCGGCACTAGCTCGCTCGATATTGTCCTTCAAGCCCTCGCAGACAACGCAGTCCCCGTCTTCGATGAACTTATTCCTCTGCGCGAGAATATCCATTCAACCTTTGGCTACACTCCCGGGCCCGAATCCTATGGGTACGACGGGGTGGCCAAGCAGATCCTGGAGGTTGTCGAATGAGCAGCACGAGAAACAGAGTTTCTGGCCAAGTCGGCCCGAAGAAGGCTAGCGAAAGTAATCGAACCCACCTTGCAGGGAAGAGCGTGGAAGACACCTTCCAGCCGAAAGACGACCCCGGAACGCTAAAAAAGTTGACCATTCAGATTGATGTCGACCTCCACCGCCGGCTCAAGGCGATCGCCGCCCAGGAAGGTAAGACGATGCGGGAAATCGTGGAGGAACAGCTAACCGTTTACGTCACCTCCAAGAAGTAAAGTTCTCCGCCCGCCACAGAACTGCAAATATGGTTTTACAGTTTTACGGTAACCGTAAAACTGTAAAGTGCTCGAACATTACGTCCATCCCCATTTCTGCCGTAATCCCGCATTTACGGCCTTACGGTAACTGTAATGCTGTAAATACGGTCAACCCGAATTCGGCGTTCCATTACTTCAGTTTTCCTGAGCGGTCCGGGCGGCCAAGGTAGCTACCTGCGACGCCCGCGAGTCATCGGCCAAGTCAGCCCAGCTGGCCCCCGCCAGCATGTAGTTTGGAACCTAACGCAATAAAAGTCCGGGCGCTGCGCCAACAGCCCCGGACGTGACCCCACAGAAGAATTAGAACCCGGTTGTGAGGATTTATGGATAATCATACCCCTGCGGACACCACGGCTGCCAATACTATTGGTGACCTGATCGAACCTGTAGACCATCGAGACGTGGGCTATACCAGTCGAGTTTTTGTACAAGCCCTCTTCCCGTATCGCAGCTCCACCGACCTAATCCGCCAGGTCCAACAAGGCCCGACAAAAATCACAGTCACCGCTACCGCTGGGTTGCCCTATGGCAAGTATCCCCGGTTGGTCATGGCCTACGTCATCACCAAGGCAGTAGAGCGTGACGGGCAGGCCAAAACTGGTTCGATGAGCGTGGAGGAAGCCCGGCGAATTCCCCTCGGAAACTCCCTCAACGCCTTCTTGCGTGCAATCGGACTGACTACGCGGGGGAGTGGAACTGTTATTGCTCGGATTCGTGATCAAGTTGACCGCATTGCGGCTTGCTCAATCAGGGTCGAAAACGTCGCGCAGACCGCACTCTCTACCCGTAGGGCAGCTAATCCCACCGTGGACATCAGCAATTACCACGAGCTCTGGCTATCGCCCGACCCGGATCAGCCGGCTATGAGTGAATCGTTCATTGAACTCACCGAAGAGTTCTACGACGAGATCAACCGGGCACCAATCCCGATAGATATTTCCGTCCTCCAGCAACTCGGAAAGCCCCGAGCGATGGATATCTACACTTGGCTTGCCCTCAAGAAGTTCTGGTTATCTAAGCGCAACGAACGCTCGTTTACTTTTACCTGGGAGACCCTCGAAGGTCATTTCTCTCCGGTGGAACTGACTACCTGGGTGCAGCGGCGGGATTTCCGGACCGAGATTAAGAAATGTATCGCCTCCATTGCAGAGCTCTGGCCCGAGGTAGGAGCCGAAGTCACGGCAGAGGGCCTCCTTGTTCATCAGGGGCCTACGCCGATCTCGCCGAAGCCGAGACGCAAACTCGAATCCAGATAGCCGTGACCCCACTCTGTGGGGTTTTCTATTTCCGCAGGTCACGCTGCGTACATTTACCCTCGGTCGCAGCTTTGCTCGGCTGGGGTTTTCTATTTCCGCAGGTCACGCTGCGTACATTTACCCTC
>NZ_JANWTC010000014.1 GCF_024919295.1 Corynebacterium lemuris
TGCGTACATTTACCCTCGGTCATGCGTACATTTACCCTCGGTCATGCGTACATTTACCCTCGGTAAAATAGTTATCCACAGGCTTTGAGCTGCGGTTATTTTTTATTCACCCCGTCTTCTATAACAGTATCCAGTAAAACAATATGTTCCAGGGTAAAAGGTCATCTTTTATCGCTGCTGAAGATGGAAATGACGGCGTGGATCGAGGCTGGCGCGGCGCCGCTGCGCGACGCCTTGCCCCCAAACGTCGTGGGGCACCTCCTCCATCACGGAAACCTCATCCGAGATGCGTTGACGAGAAGGGCCATGCTCGCGGAGGACACGATGTCTCTGGAGACGGTAGGAGTTGCGCTCCGCAGCATGACGGTGGGGGAGGGGAGCGGTGTGTTCTCCGGGCATGGCCACGGGCGTGTCGGCGGCGCTTGAAAAGTAGCCCACCAACGACGATCGGAAAGTAGCCCACCAACAAGATTGGATGGGTGATATCCGTGGATGATTGGGCTCAGATCAGGTACCTGCGCAAACAGGGCCTGTCGATCAGAAAGATCGCGGCCGAGGTCGGTTGCGCGAAAAAGACCGTGGAACGGGCGCTGGCTTCCCCGGAGCCTCCGACGTACAAGAAGCGGGCGGGCAAGGCGACCAGCTTCACCCCGTTCGAACCGCAGGTCCGAGCACTGCTGGAGAAAACGCCGACGTTGCCGGCCACAGTGATCGCCGAACGGGTGGGGTGGACCGGGTCGATCACCTGGTTTCGCGATAATATCCGTCGCACCCGCCCCGACTACCAGCCCGTGGACCCGGTCGATACCCTCACCCATCGTCCCGGGGAGCAGATCCAGTGCGACCTGACCTTCCCCACCGGTGGGCTGCCGGATGAGACCGGGACGAGGGCAGAGTTCCCGGTGCTGGTGATGGTGGCGTCCCACTCAAGGTTCATGGCCGCCCGGGTACTGCCGACACGCACCACCGGAGATCTGATCGCCGGCATGTGGGCCTTGTTGTCCACGTCGTTTCAGGCCGTGCCCGAGCACCTGTTGTGGGACCATGAGACTGGCATCGGACAGAAGAAACTCACTGAACCGGTGCTTGCCTTTGCCGGCACACTGGGCACCCGGATCCTGCAGGCCCCGCCCCGGGACCCGGAGACTAAGGGAGTGGTGGAACGGGCCAACGGATACCTGAAGTCCTCGTTTTTCCCCGGTCGCCACTTCACCCAACCGTCAGATGTCCAGCACCAGCTAGACGACTGGATCACCCAGGTGGCCAACCAACGGATCCACGCCACTACCAGGCAGGTCCCGGCGAAGGTGTGGACCGCGGACAAGGCGAAGATGACCACCCTGCCGCCGTACCCACCGCAGGTCGGGGTGATGCGGCAGGTGCGCCTGCCGCGCAACACTACGTCGCGGTCGACGCCAACCGGTACTCGGTGGACCCGCGGATGATCAACCGGATCGTCACCGTCCACGCCGACCTGGAGCAGGTGATCGTGCGCGCCCCGGATGGGGTGATCGTCGCCCACCATGTGCGGGTGTGGGGTGATCACCAGAGCGTCACCGACCCGCAGCATGCGGCGTGCGCGAAGCAGATGCGCCACCAGCTGGCGGTGACCCGGATCCACCCGCAGACCCTGGAGGTCGAGCAGGCGGACCTGGACATCTACGACCGGCTGGCCGGCCTGGAGGTGGGAGCATGACACGCGCCCATCACACCGCAACGGAATCCGAGGTCGCCTACCTGGCCCGGGCGTTGAAGGCACCACGCATCGGATCGGACTACGCGGCCATCGCCGCCCAGGCCCGGGACGGTTCGTGGACCTATGAGGAGTATCTGGCGGCTGTGCTGTCGGTGGAGGCCTCCGCCCGAGCAGAATCCGGGGCGAGGGGCCGGATCAGGAGAGCGGGGTTCCCGCAGATCAAGACCATCGACGAGTTCGACTTTTCCACCCAGCCCACGATCGACCGCGGGAGGATCGCCCGGTTGGAGACCGGTGGGTGGATCACCGAGGCTGGAAACGTCATCTTCCTCGGCCCACCAGGCACCGGTAAGACTCATCTGGCCACGGGCTTAGGTGTCATCGCCGCACGCCAGGGCTACCGGGTGGCCTTCGACACCGCCGCCGGGTGGATCACCCGGCTGACCCAGGCGCATAACAGAGGTGAGCTGGACGGACTGCTGAAGAAACTGAACGGCTACCAGCTGCTGATCGTCGATGAGGTCGGCTACGTCCCGATTGAGGCGGACGCGGCGAATCTGTTCTTTCAGCTGGTGTCGGGCAGGTATGAGCGTGGTTCGTTGATCATGACGTCGAATCTGCCGTTTTCCCGCTGGGGTGAATGCTTCGGGGACATTACCGTCGCCGCGGCGATGGTTGACCGCATCGTCCACCACGCGGAGATCTTCACGCACAAAGGAACCAGCTACCGCATCGCCGGCCGTGAGGGTGTCCTACCGTCAGTCGTCGCCGAGCGTCAGGCACACTAGACAACACACAACATCGGGCTACATTTCGCTCGTCGTTACTGGGCTACTTTTCGACCGTCGCTGACAAATGCCGTGGAAAAGGGCATCCGCCGGCTGACACAGCCTCACGGATGTGCATGCGTTTCGACAAGTTAGCGGTCACTTCGCGGCCACGGTTCAGCTGACGGCTTATCCGGTAGGAGCTGAAGCGGCTTGCATAACACTGCCTCGGGATGACCCGACACTTGCCGAACACATGTTCTGTTTGGTGTTTGGGGCGTCTTGGCCAGGGGGTATCCTTGTTAGTAGAAGGAAGCGACCCATTCTGCGGTTGTCTGTTCCGTTGCAGTGCAAATCGCAGGGGTTACCCCTCCGCTTGATGCCCATATCAGGTTCATAGGCGGTAGTAAGACCCAAAATTAAAGAGGCTTTCATGATTGTCGAGCGGCCCTTCCGTCGACAGCCCGCGTCGAAAGACGAGATATTTTCTACCCCTGAAAGGGAGAATAATGGCACTTCTCAGCCGCCAATTTGAGCAGGCGCTGCAATCAATTGAACCTCCCCGCGATGACAAAGATAATGCGGCCGCCGCGCATCAAATAGTTAGGGACGTTCTCATGGCTGCAGAGGAACTCCAAGATTGGGGATTAGAGCCCATCCTTATTGGATCCTACAAGAGGAATGTGTCCATCAGACGAGTCAAAGATGTCGACGTCTTCTGCCGCATGCAAGAGATCAGCGATGATGTCCTGCCTTCGCGTGTCCTCGACCAGTTCCATGAAGTTCTGAGCCGCTCGTTCGGGGTCGATGATGATGGAAACAAAAGAGTGATACCCCAGGCACGGTCAATTAAGGTTGAGTTCCCGGAATTTGAGGAGCTACACGTCGACGCCGTTCCTGCTCGTTTACGCTCCGACGGCTACTGGGAAATCCCTACTAAAGATGGTGACTGGCAACAAACTAACCCCGACGAGCTGACTACGCTGAAAACCGTGATGAATGAGGAATATGAAGGCAAGTATGTTCCTCTGGTGAAATTAGTTCGCCAAACCCGACGATCGGTCCTCGGCCTTGGTTCGCATCCGGGAGGTCTCTTCGCCGAGATGTGCTTGTATGACGCTTGCTTTAACAACAAGGTGAGCACAGAGGGCCTGACGCTTGGCTACGTTACCGCCCTTGAAGCTATTGCTGAGTTTCTGGAAGATAAACTTGCCTGGGGTCGTTCCTTGCCGGACCCGACGATGCCTGGCCATCAACTCTTCTTCCGCGCTACCGATGATGAGTGGGAGGCTGCGCGAATAGAGTTTTGTTCCGCTGCTATCACCGCGCGACAGGCTTATGTTGAGGAAGATAGCGGGAAAGCAGCGGTGTTATTCCGAACACTACTGGGAGAAAATGGCGACGGTGACGTGGTATTTCCCATGCCGGAGGGATACAACGAAAATGGTTCCAAAAAAGACTCCGCAGTGCTGATAACCCCGGGTTCCCCGAACGTGCCCGCGGGGGACCGCCGATTCGGATGATCATTTGGGAAGAGGCTCTCGCCGCTGCCACAGGTGAGTTCGTTGAGATGCTCGAGCGGCGGGGTTTCTCGCGGACCGGTTGCTCGTGGACAGGAAATGTGGGGGGAGCTGAGGACCCAGTACGTGTACGGGTTCGATTTGACGACAATTTTCCCTTCAGCCCGCCACAAGTGTTTCCCCTGGACGATTTCCCCATGTCCTGGCACCGGGAACCCAATGGAGCAATGTGCCTTTACCCGGCTGAAGGGCGAGAGAGCTTGCCCTGGCTCGACAGTGATGACTTCCTCCAGATGATCCAGCGATGGATAGAGGAATCGGCAACGGGATGGCAGGGAGATCTGCCCGTGCTCGATCTAGATCGCTACTTCTCGCCTGGCCCAGCCGAACCTCTCATCATTTACGACAATCTTGACAAGCTAAATAACAAATTTGTTCAACTTCGGCGTGAAAAGACCCTCACCCGCGTTATCGGGGTTGGAGCTATACCTCGGCGAGCAGCGAAAAAACTCAAAAGCACCAGAGCATTTGCTTATGTCACCTCGATCGGCCAGCCCGAGGTTCCCCCGAGAAACTGGGAGGACATTAAAGCTCTGCTTCCTACCTCGGACGCGCGAGCGATTGATGTGGGGATTCGAGAACAGCGCCTGAGTTACCTCATCCTCAAATACGAACGGGGAGGATTAGAAGCGGTCCTCACTCTTCGTGCATGGGCAACAAAATCTGGGGCGATCACTCTTGCCAAAGTGGAAAGCGCTAGCCATTCTCGGGAAGCCCTATCTTTACGAGCAGGACCGCGTACGACTGAACTGTCCAACTCCCGACTAGTCGTCATTGGGGCAGGCGCCATAGGTTCGTTCTTGTGCGATCAACTCGCACGGTCAGGCGTCGGAGAAATTACTATTTATGACCCAGATGAAGTGAGGCCAGGAAATCTCGTCAGACATTTAACAAGTGCGGAGATGGTAGGGAAAGCAAAACCTCACGCGGTGCGGGAAGTAATTACCTCTCGACCTTTTAATATCTCTACCATCATCGTCAAAAATGAGCCGGCACCGACGCCCAGGGAAGTCCTCCGTCTTTTCGTCAACGCGGATCTAGTAATCGATGCTTCCGCAGCTGGAGGAACTACAGCTCTTCTGGCGAAAGCGGCAGAGGCCAGTGGCCATCACTTACTCACTGTTTGTTTGCAAGAAGACGGTCAAGTGGTGAGAGTGGATGTAGTACCTCCATTGGAAGGCCCAGCCCTCCCGCCTACCCAACTCGGCCCCTTGTCCGATCGGCGAGACCTGAAATTTGAAGCCGGGTGCGGGGACCCCGTCTCAATGACACCACCCTTCGCAGTCCTCGAGGCTGCCTCCCTGGCCGCTCGTTGTGCCATCGGCATGCTGTTAAACGAGCCTGTATGCAAGGCGGGCATAGTCCGTGATTACCGTTAAACATTCATCTTCGCGCATGATTATTCGTGCTGGTGACCGCGCCTTTCACACGGCTGGCCGGCTTGCTCTAGATTCGCCGAATGAAATCGGCGGCATTCTTGTGGGCTGGTGGGAAGATGGAAAGACAGCTGTTATCCACGAATTTGTGGTGGTGCCTGACATTCAATCCGGAACCAACCACTACGAACGTGGCCACAAAGGAGCTCAAAAGCTCCTCACAGACTTGATCCACGAGCTCGAGGACCCAAAGATCGGCTATATCGGGGAATGGCACAGCCACCCTGCTCCACAGCCGCCCAGCAGGACAGATAGAAACGCGATAGCTGACATCGTGCGGGAGAATGGCAGCCCAGTTGTCCTGGTGGTGCTGGCGGTGGCACCTAATAGGAACATCCTCCCCTTTGGGCTCATCGGCCGAAATCGATGGCTTCGCCACGTTTCCCTGGAAGACGCCCCAATTGAAAGGTTTACCTATGAGTAGGTCCAAATTTGATCTTGCTGCGGCATTTCAAAACAAGCAAGTGGCTTTGAATGCTTCATTCCTGGCAATCCGCGATGTCACATCACACCCAACGACGGTCGGAGATCAGAGCGAGGGAGACTGGGTCGGGCTATTCCGCGACTTCCTTCCTACTCGCTACACGGTAGGCCCCATCTTCGCTGTAGATCATACGGGCGATATGAGCGATCAAATCGATCTCGCCATTTATGACACCCACTTTTCACCGCAGTGGTTCGGTGCAACCTCGGGAACACGGTTTGTACCTGTCGAGAGTGTATATGCCGTTTTTGAGGTTAAACCTGAATTTAATAAAAAGTATATTGCAGAAGCACGGAAAAAAGTCAAGAGTGTGCGCGATCTTGAGAGGACGTCGGCGCCAGTAGTCTATAAGGGAGGCACCTATTCACGTCAGGAAATCTCATTGCGCCCTATTATTGGTGGAATTCTAACTACTCGCCAGGGCCCCGCGAGTGCTGTCAACGGGCTTCTCGATATTCAAGGGGACACCGTTGATGAGGCATCGAGTGAATTCCTGAATATTGGAATATGTCTGGAACAGTTTGCTTTTGATTACACGCCGATGCTCTGCGACGGTCCTAGTCAGGAGGGCCTGGTCACTACAAAAATAGAAGTTAAGGATGAAAATCAGCTCATTTATTTTGCGATTCGTTTGTTTCGACAACTGCAATTGATTGGCAGCGTCCCGGCGGTAGACATGATCAAGTATGAAGCTGGGGCGACACCGGGCGGCCTGGAAGATTAGGGTTGATCCATTCTCACGTCAATCCCTCGCTTGTTCGGTGAGATCCCACTTGCGGTGTCTGAGCCCTGTCATTGTTGGGGGTCTCTCTGTCAAGGAAGGGGACTCGGCGGGCGGTGGCGCTAGCGAATGGCTTCAGCCAATTCTTGCGTGCATCTCTGGGGTATGCCCTATTGGGATGGGAAAGTCCCCTTTCCCGGTTTTTTGCTCAGGCAGGTCGACGGCTACGTATTCCTGGAACTCGTGAATTCTTTTTGATCCACCGAGCCGCATCCTCGTCAATCCAGTGGGCTACGTGAAACAGGGAGGAATCATACTTATCAAGCTGATTCGCCTCGGTTAGCGGGTCAGAATGAACCAACGGCTCATGATGGGCGCATCGGTTGCGCAGACCATAGATCACCGCTACGTGCGCTTCGAAGTCTTCTTGCCCGAGTCCATCGGCGACCAGATTGGGAAGCCCGCGCAAAAGTATAGGCCAAAGAGTGGTTTTGTACCTGCGGGCGAGCAGAAAGCGCCACGTATCAAACGTAAGCTCTGCGATGATTTTTCCGGGAGAGTGGCGCGCCCCTGCTCTGCGTTTCGCCGTGGTCACTGCTTTCTTGAATTGATCAGTAAAACGGAAATAGCTGGCATCTTCGAACCAGCGCGGGCCGCGAGCATCACTCAACTGGTTATCTATCCGATTGCGCAGGAGCACTTCTACGTGCTGAATGTCTTCGAGATACGCCTTCGATAGTCGGGTATTCCAAATATAGAAAGCTTCCGGCTCTGAATAGCGCCCGTAGGTGCTCATCCTCGGTGAGGAGAACCACTGCTCAAGCTGTGCGAAGCCGGTGGAGGGGTTGCTAGTCATAAGGTCAAGTATTACACTCACGGATTGTAAGCCCCGGAGTGATCCCTGCCGTTTAGGTACATCACCGGGGCTATTGAATTTTCTCGGTGCTGTTGCGCAGTTGGGGCGAGGCTCTATCTCTCCCTACTGTGCCTTCTAGGGGTTAAGGGAAGAAATGTGTGCTCTTAGGGTCTTGAATCCCTGACCTAGCCAGCACAAACACCAACATTCTGTGTCTCCGCATCCACACAAGCAGCCCCACGCACGGAAATCCCGGCCCCGAACACCGCGTGTGCCCACCACCGGACTACACCAGGTGAGTGAACAGAACACGACCCACCTGCCCGGTCTGCACCGGGCCCATGAGAAGAAACGGCCGTACCTCAAAAGGCTCCCCACGCTGGCGGTGCACCACCTGCGGCGCCTCCATCACCAACACCCGCCCCGATGATCAGCACGCCCACCGCTTCGGCCTGTTCATCACCTGGATCCTGAACTCCCAGTCACGCACCAGCCTCGCCCACCAGCTTGGGATCAGCCGCCGGACACTGACCAACTGGTTTCACGACTACTGGTTCATCCAGGTCCCGCGTAACACCGATACCCGCCGCGTCCACGACCAGCTGTTCATCGACGGCACCTACTTCAACACCACGTGCCTGCTGGTGGTGTGCACCGCCGAACACGTCGTGGCCTGGCACTGGTGCACCCGGGAGGACTCCGACAGCTACACCCGCCTGTTCGACCAGATCCCAGCCCCGTTGATTGTGACCACCGACGGCCAACAAGGAGCGCTCAAAGCCATCAGGGACACCTGGCCACAGGCCACCATCCAGCGCTGCATCGTGCACGTCAAACGCAACATCCAGACCCACGTCACCCTCCGCCCCCAGCTACCGGCCGGCAAGGCACTACGACAGCTGTCGCTGAAACTTCTACGGGTGACCACGCCCGAACAGGCCGCCACCTGGCTGGTGCTGCTGCAGCAGTTCCACGGCGTCTACGGCCCCTGGTTGAACGAGAAGACCTACAAGGCAGATGTCCCTGCCGACCAGGTCCCGGCGTTCGCACGCACCAACAAGGCCTGGTGGTTCACCCACCACCGACACCGCCGCGCCTACAAACTGCTGGAGAAACTAGCCACCAGCGGTCACCTGTTCACCTTCCTCACCCCACCGGAAGGGGTCACCACCCCGGTCAAGGCGACGACCAACTGCCTGGAAGGCGGGGTCAACGCGCAGATCAAGGCGTTGGCGCGTCACCACCGCGGCATGTTCGATGAACATCAACGCATCGCGGTGGACTGGTGACTGTACACCCATACGCAGCTGCCTGACGACCCGATCAGCATCGCCAGGCAGCAGCAGTGGGGCAAGGTCGGACTCGCCAAAGTCACCGACCTGATCAACCAGCAGCAGCCTGACGTCGGCCGTGAAGACGGTCGACCGGCTACCTATGACACCGGTATTGATGCCACACCGACGAACTCTATGGGCATCCGCCGCGGTTGGCTAGGTAGATAAGCTGTCCCGGCTGCTCACACCCACTATCCGGGGTCAGTGGCCGGGGACGGCGAGCACACGAAATTTCCCTTAACCCGACACGCCGCAAAAGCACACATTTCTTCCCTTAACCTGGATACACCGATGTGATTTAGGTTTAGCGGCGTGGGAAAAAG
>NZ_JANWTC010000015.1 GCF_024919295.1 Corynebacterium lemuris
CATAAAGTTACACACCCCCCACCACACACACAAATCCCCAGGTCAATGCAGTGATCAACCTGGGGAAGGAACATGGTGGCAGCTATTGACTGACCCGCTCGATGGTCGCCCCCAGGGACTGGAGGTTCTCGACGAAGCTCGGGTAGCCACGGTCGATGTGGTGGACATCGTGGACGGTGGTCACACCGTCCGCCAGGAGAGCCGCGAGCACCAGGCCGGCGCCGGCACGGATGTCGGAGCTCCACACCTCTGTCGAGGAGAGCTGCTCAATTCCGTGGAGCACAACATGGTGACCATCCACGGTGGCGTGGGCCCCGAGTCGCTGCATCTCATCGACGAAGCGGAAACGGGACTCGAAGACGTTCTCGGTGATGACGCTCATGCCGTCGGCGATGGCGGAGATGCCGATGGCCATCGGCTGGAGGTCGGTGGGGAAACCGGGGAACGGCAGGGTCTGGTAGTCCACAGCCATGGGCCGACGGTCCATCCGTACGCGGAATCCGTTCTCGTAGGTCTCCACCTCTGCCCCGGCAACCTTGAGCTTCTCCAGCGCCAGATGCAGGTGGCGGGGAGAGATCCCGCCGACGGTGACGTCTCCGCGGGTCATGGCTGCGGCGTAGGCCCACGTGCCGGCGACGATGCGGTCGCCCATGACCTCGTGCTCGGTGGGCTCGAGCCTCTCCACGCCCTCGATGGTGATGGTGGAGGTGCCGGCGCCGTCGATACGCGCGCCCATGGAGTTGAGCATCTCGCAGAGATCGGCGATCTCCGGTTCACGCGCGGCGTTGTCCAGGACCGTGGTGCCCTCGGCGAGCACGGCGGCGGTGAGGATATTCTCCGTTGCTCCCACTGAGGGGAAATCGAGGGCGATCTTCGCGCCCCGTAGGGATTCGGCCTCCGCGACGACGGCACCGTGGGAGATGCGGGTGGTGGCACCGAGCTTCTCCAGACCGGACTGGTGCATGTCCAGGGGGCGGTTGCCGATGGCGTCACCACCCGGCAGCGCCACCACTGCCCGGCCACAGCGGGCGGTCAGGGGGCCGAGGACACAGACAGAGGCACGGAACTGACGTACGGCGTCGAAATCCGCGTCAGATTTCAGTTCCGCGGGAGTGGTGATGCGCACGACGTCACCGTCCAGCTCGACCGCGCAGCCGAGGCCCTCGAGGACGCGCTGCATGAGTGGGACGTCGAGAATTTCGGGGCAGTTCCTCAGCGTGGTGGTGCCTTCGGCGAGCAGAGCCGCCGCCATGAGCTTGAGGACGCTGTTCTTTGCGCCACTGACTTTGACGGCACCCTGCAGGCGAGCGCCACCGCTGACAAGAAATCGATCCTTCACGATTCCCGAGAATAGCCGAGTCCGCCCGCCCCTGACGTCAGGGCAGCGCGCCGATGCGACGTGCGGCGTTGACCGCCTCGTAGCGGGTATGGGCACCCAGCTTGCGCATCACGGAACGCAGGTAGGACTTCACCGTCTCCGCCCCGATGCCCATCTCCTCGGCGGCCTCGACGTTGGTGTGCCCGAGCGCGACACACGACAGGACATCCAGCTCCCGGGCGGAGAGCTTGGTGGACTGCTTGACGCGGACGGGTGAGACCATCTGATCACACAGCTGCTCGAGCTCCTTGCGGAGCATCTCGTCCTCGACACGGTTGGCCAACATGCGCAGCTTCGAATGGGTGGAGCGGACCTGCTCCCACTCCGCGCCGTTCATCACGCGGCCCGATTTCGCGGCACCGGCCTTGCCGCCCTCCGCCCGCCGGAGGGCGGAGTTGACCGCCAGGTCCTGCTCCAGGGTGCGCGCCGTCATGGTGACCTCCTCGATCACCTTGTCCCCCAGGCGGACGGGAGAGTGCACGCCCACGTAGAGGACACCGCGGATCTCCCGGTTGACGATCACCGGCACCGCCACGATGGAGTGGAGCCCCTCATCCTGGATGGCACGGTCATTCTCGTGGGAGATGATGTTGGCCCGCGTGTAATCGGAGACGCCGACGGGACGGCGTGTGGTGACCACGCGGCCGCCGACGCCGGAGCCGGGCTCCATGATGAGGTTCTGCAGCGCGGGAGTGCGCAGCCCCACCCACTGGGTGACCTGCAGCCGGTTGTCCGGCAGCAGGGTTGCATACATGGTGACCGGTATGCCGGTCGCGGTCTTCAGAGACGTGAGCGCCGCCCGGACGGCCTCGTCGTCATCCTTGATTCTCTGCGAATCCATCCTGAATCGTCCTCCTCCGGGTACACCCGTCAGGTGCACCCAAGGCACACATCAACGGGGGTAACTATCTTCTTCAGATGGGCATTATAACGCTACTTCGGGGGTAAGGGGAATTCGATTGCACAGATCACAGTCCCACCCGCAGCAAAGTGGTGGTACACCTGCAGGGGGTGATATGTCCACATCGGGCAACACCCCCGCTCGGCGACCAAAACCGTCCGGTCTAAACTATCCATACCGGACTGTCTAGTGCTGTGGTGTACCATGGCACGCAGCAACGCACACGATTCCAAGGAGAAACAGCCTCATGGCCGTATACGACAACATTCTCGACACCATCGGGAACACCCCCCTGGTCCGCCTGAACGGCATCACCGAGGGCCTCGGTGCCGAGGTGCTGGTGAAGGTCGAGTCCTTCAACCCGGCGAACTCCGTCAAGGACCGCATCGGCAAGGCAATCATCGAGGCCGCTGAAGCCGACGGCTCCCTCAAGCCCGGTGGAACCATCGTCGAGGCCACCTCCGGCAACACCGGTATCGCCCTGGCCCTGATCGGTGCCGCCCGCGGCTACAAGGTCATCCTCACCATGCCGGAGACCATGTCCAACGAGCGCCGCGTCATGCTCCGCGCCTACGGTGCCGAGATTGTCCTGACCCCGGGCGCCGCCGGCATGCAGGGTGCTGTCGACAAGGCCAACGAGATCGTCGCCGAGCAGGAGAACGCCATCCTGGCCTCCCAGTTCGCCAATCCGGCCAACCTCAAGATCCACCGCGAGACCACCGCCGAGGAGATCTGGAAGGACACCGACGGCAAGGTCGACATCTTCGTCGCCGGCGTCGGCACCGGCGGCACCGTCTCCGGTGTGGGCCAGGTGCTCAAGGAGCGCAAGCCGGAGGCCCAGGTCTACGCCGTTGAGCCGGCCGCCTCCCCGCTGCTGTCCGCAGGCAAGGCCGGCCCGCACAAGATTCAGGGCATCGGCGCCAACTTCATCCCGGAGGTCCTGGACCGCAAGGTTCTCGACGACGTCATCACCGTCTCCAATGAGGACGCCATCGCCGTCTCCCGCGAGCTGGCAGTCAAGGACGGCATCCTGGGCGGCATCTCCACCGGCGGCAACGTCTGGGCCGCCCTGGAGCTGGCCAAGAAGCCGGAGAACGCCGGCAAGACCATCGTCACCGTCGTCTGCGACTACGGTGAGCGTTACGTCTCCACCATCCTCTACGAGGACATCCGCGACTAGGACTGGGTACACTCTGGGCCATGCTGTTGCTGAGAATCGCGAAGACCATCCGCGAAGACCTCCAGAATGCGCGCGAACACGATCCTGCCGCTCGCGGTGATGTCGAGAACGCCATCGTCTACTCGGGGCTCCACGCAATCTGGGCGCACCGGGTGTCGCACTGGCTGTGGAAGCGCGGACTACGTGGCCCCGCCCGCATCCTCGCTCAGCTCAACCGCTTCTTCACCGGTATCGAGATCCACCCCGGTGCCACGATCGGCCGCCGTTTCTTCATAGACCACGGCATGGGCATTGTCATCGGCGAGACCACGGAGATCGGTGACGGCGTGATGCTCTACCACGGCGTGACCTTGGGCGGTCAGGTACTCACCCAGACCAAGCGTCACCCGACGCTGGAGGACAATGTCACCATCGGTGCCGGCGCCAAGGTGCTGGGTCCGATCACCATCGGCGCCGGCTCAGCCATCGGCGCCAACGCGGTCGTGACCAAGGACGTGCCGGCCGATCACATCGCCACCGGCATCCCGGCGAAGAACCGACCCCGCAGGCAGAGCGAGCGGATCAAGCTCGTCGATCCTGACTACTACGCGGCCGAAGATCCGGTCGACTACAGCATCTGACGGCCGAAAATGCCCCGGGAGATTTTTCTTCCGGGGCATTCTTCATGACCTGATCCTGCTTGGCGACGTCACGGGTTCCGGTCCTCACACAGGTCCCGGTAGTCCTCGTTCTTCTTGATGAAATGCGCCACAGCGGAGCACGAGGGGGTGATGGTCGCCCCTTCCTCGCGCGCATGGTCAAGCGCCGCCCGGATCAGCGGGACGGACAGGCCCCTCCCGCGGAAAGCCTGGTCGACGACGGTGTGGTTGAAGTCCAGGACATTGCCTTCCCGGGGGACGTAGGAGGCATAACCGGCCTCCCGACCGTCGACGATGATCTCGAAACGGTTCCTGCCCTCGATGTGCCTGATCTCGTAGTTCTGCTCAGTCATGTGGTGGAGTCTCCTGCCTGGGTCGCGTGTGCATATGGTGGGTCCGCTACACAGCCCAGTATGCCCACGCCTCTCGTGTTCTGCCAGGGAATATTTCCGCTGGCGAGGCAGGGACGTGAGGGAATAATTATACTATCTTTACACCCATAGTTAACTGTGGGATAATTTATCTATAAATTCGAGGCGAGAGGCTAGATCCACACATGACGGATCCGCGAAATGCATCTGGCATCGAGGGCATCTCAGGCAGCCTCTATGATGTCAACTCCAGCGATCCCCGCAGCGAGCTGGTTGACCGCTCTGCCCTGGATCCGGAGGACGTCCATCAGATCACCCGGTTGATGAACGCCCTCTCAGGGCTGCGCGAGAAAGAGAAGGCGCTCGCCGATGCCTCCGAGAAGTACATGAGGCTGAGCACGCAGGACATGCGCGCCCTCCATTTCCTCATCGTCGCCAATCACCGGGCCGAGGTGGTCACTCCAGGCATGCTCGGCACCCACCTGGAGATGTCCCCCGCATCCATCACCAAGCTGCTCAACCGCCTGGAGAAAGGCAGTCACATCATCCGCCAGGTCCACCCGGTGGACCGTCGGGCCTTCTCCATCGAGGTGACCCAGGAGACCCGCGCCTCCGCCATGGAGACCGTGGGCAGGAAACATGCCAAGCGCTTCCAGGCCGCCGCCCGGCTCAGCCGCGAGGAACGTCAGGTGGTGATCAACTTCCTGGAGGACATGGCGCAGGAGTTGGCCCTGGACGATGTCGACTGGACAGAGGGGAACTGAGAAACGGCCACCTGCCGGAGCAGGTGGCCGTTTCCATGGTCCTAGAGGGTGCAGAGCGGTGCGACGTCCTTGCGCCCCTCAGCCATGGGCACGGTGAGGAAGGAGCAGGACCACCAGCCGCGGGACTCAACGATGGAACGCACCTCCGACCACCGCTCGGCACTCAGGTTGGGTGTGCGGGAGAGCACGAAGCCTGAATTGCGGTTGGGGTCACCGACAATGGCCAACGAATACCCCTCATCCAGGTAGGTGACCCGGTAGTTGGTGGGGCCGTCCGGATCCTGGAAGGGCACGTCAGGGAAGTTCACCCGCAGGGAGGCGTCGGAGCGCACCGAAGCGGTCCCCTCGATGACAGAGGGACCGAAGAAGGTCCCGCAGGAGTTGCGGACCGAGATGGTGGAGTCGTCGAGCGCCGCATATTCAGCGGTGGTGTCGCTGGCACACTGCAGGGAGTAGGGCTGCGGCAGGGCAGCGACCTGGTACCACTTGCCGGCGTATTCATTGAGGTCGACCTTGAACCCCACTTCAGGCAGCTCATTGCCGGGGACGGATGAACCGGTGGGGAGGAGCTGGGAGGAACCGCCCCCGACGCGCCCGCCGTCGAAGATGTCCTGAGCCTGGGACGCCGGAGCAGCCAGGGTGGTGAGAAGTGCTGCGGCCCCGAGGCCAGCGAGGAATTTCCTCATTATTTATCCCTTCAGGTAGTTATATTATCTAGAAGTGTAATACATGTGACTCGCAGTTTCCTGCATTCCGGAAAATCACCCCCACCCCCCGAGTGTCGCCAGCCACTTCCCTGAACAGCCCCACCCCTATGGCCACGCCGGAGCAGAATAATTTTCCCGATTCTCTTGCTTAGAATCAGATATTAACTTAGAGTAAACATTATCCACTACTGAAAGGTTTCATCATGAAACGAGTAATTGCCGCCACCGGTGCCCTCAGCATGGCGCTCCTCCTCGGCGCCTGCGCCTCCGAGGACAACGAGACGACGGCAGGTACAACCGCCGAGACCACCACCGAGGTCACCACCTCCGAAACCACGACTGAAGAGACCACGACAACCACTGCGGCAGCAGAGGGCGACGACATCGTCGACACCGCCGTGGCGGCCGGTCAGTTCACCACCCTCACCACTGCCCTCCAGGAGGCGGGCCTGGTCGAGACCCTCAAGGGCGACGGGCCGTTCACCGTGTTTGCCCCCACCGACGAGGCCTTCGCCGCCCTGCCGGAGGGCACCCTCGACACCCTCCTGGCCGATCCTTCCGGCGATCTGACCGAGATCCTGACCTACCACGTCATCCCGTCTGAGGTCTTCGCCGCCGACGTCGTGGAACTCGACGGCCAGACCGTCGAAACCGTCCAGGGCGCCAGCCTGACCGTGAACGTGGACGGCGAAAACGTCTCCCTGACCGACGTGGCCGGCAACACCATCAATGTCATCGACACCGATATCGATGCCTCCAACGGTG
The DNA here is from genome assembly GCF_024919295.1 of Corynebacterium lemuris. Taxonomy (GTDB): domain Bacteria; phylum Actinomycetota; class Actinomycetes; order Mycobacteriales; family Mycobacteriaceae; genus Corynebacterium; species Corynebacterium lemuris. Next base: position 6,705 of record NZ_JANWTC010000015.1, read on the forward strand.
TCATCCACGTCATTGACGGTGTCCTCATGCCGACCCCGTAGGCCGACGCAGAGCCACACCCCAGCCCCCACCACACCACCCCGGTGGGGGCTTTCCGCCTCCCGGAACCGCACGCAGAAAAGCCCCCACCGATTTTCACCGGGTGGGGGCTTGAACTGTGGCCAGAGCCAGGATCGAACTGGCGACCTTCCACTTTTCAGGCGGACGCTCTACCGACTGAGCTATCTGGCCGAAGACTGCCGCTAGAGACAATCTCTGCGACCCTGACGGGACTTGAACCCGCGACCTCCGCCGTGACAGGGCGGCGCGCTAACCAACTGCGCCACAGGGCCTTACTACTAATGTGCTCAGGACTGGTCCTTCGCAACGAGATGTAACATTACACAGAACCAGACATCAATGACAAATCGCCAGGTCAGGGCGACTTTCCCGCACACTTACCGGACATGCACAAGACCCCCGGCCGCTTCCGTTAGGAAACAACCGGGGGTCTTCGCTACTGCGACCCTGACGGGACTTGAACCCGCGACCTCCGCCGTGACAGGGCGGCGCGCTAACCAACTGCGCCACAGGGCCTTATTCTTTTCTAGAGGCAAGCCTCTGTACCCCCAACGGGATTCGAACCCGTGTCGCCGCCGTGAAAGGGCGGTGTCCTAGGCCACTAGACGATGGGGGCCAGTCAATTTTCCAGAAGCGCTCTGGGACGTGCGACTGACAAGAAGACTACTGCATTCGGTGTGAAGAACAAAAACCGCTGGCCCCGGCGTGTTTTCACGTACCAATCTGATCTACCCTGGAAACATCAGGACGAATCAAGAACAGGCGGAAAACCATGAGCCAGAACAATGACCAGACCAGCTGCTCCTGCCATGAGCCGAACGTCCACGGCTACAACGAGAACAAGGCGAAATACCTCGCCCGCCTCAAGCGGATTGAGGGCCAGACCCGTGGCATCCACCGGATGATCGATGAGGACCAGTACTGCATCGACATCCTCACCCAGGTCTCCGCGGTGACCTCTGCCCTGGAGAATGTCGCCCTGGCACTGCTGCAGGACCACATCTCCCACTGCGTTGCCGGGGCCGCGAAGGCGGACGGGGAGGCCGCGGATGAGAAGATCCGGGAGGCCATGAAGGCCATCCAGAAGATGGTGAAGTCCTGACGCGGTTCTAGCCGAAGGTCCTGTCCGCGGACTATTCTGGGAGGAAGGAACACAGTTCCCCGGAAAGGGCCGCCATGGACCTGGTAGTGGAGACAGTCGGACTGACCAAGAGCTTCGGTCCGGTCCGTGCGTTGAATGAACTCGATCTCACGGTGCAGACAGGTGAGGTGCATGGTTTCCTCGGGCCGAATGGCGCCGGGAAGTCAACGGCACTGCGCATCCTCCTGGGTATCCTGCGGCATGACACTGGTTCTGTGCAGGTGCTCGGAGGCGATCCCTGGCGCAATGCCGTGGATCTCCACCGTCGAATGGCGTATGTACCCGGTGACGTCCAGCTGTGGCCGAATCTGACAGGTGGGGAGGCCATTGATCTGTTCGCCCGGTTGCGGGGCGGGTTCGACAGGGCCCGGCGCGACGAGCTGATCGAGCGCTTCGACCTGGATCCGGGCCAGAAGGGCCGGACTTATTCGAAGGGGAACCGGCAGAAGGTCGCGTTGATCTCGGCCCTGGCCTCCGATGCGGAGCTGCTGCTTCTCGACGAGCCCACCTCCGGTCTCGATCCACTCATGGAATCGCAGTTCCAGGAGGTCATCCGGGAGATGAAACAACGCGGTCACACGGTGCTGCTGTCCAGCCATATCCTCGCTCAGGTGGAGGCTCTGGCAGACCGCATCTCCATCATCCGGAAGGGACGGATCGTCGAATCCGGTTCCCTGCTGGACATGCGTCATCTCAGCCGCACGGTGGTCACCACCCTGACGGACCGGCCGATGGATGAGCTGGTCAGCCATGAGGGGATTTTCAATGCGCACCGGGAGGGCGAACAGGTGCGGTTCGACGTCGACACCGAGCACCTCCCCGAGGTCATGCGTCTGCTCGCGGCACTGGAGGTCCGTGCCATCACCGCCTCCCCACCCTCCCTGGAGCGGATCCTGCTGCGTCACTACGGGGACGAACCATGACCGGTACCGGCACGCTACTGCGCCTCATGCTCCGCCGCGACAGATGGCGCCTCCCCGCCTGGGTGCTGGGACTGTCCCTGCTCATGGCCTATTTCTCCACGGCGCTGGGAACCGTCCTCGATGGGGAGAGTCTGGTCGGCCTGGCCCAGCTGGCGTTGAGCCCTGTCACGGCGCTGGTGGGCGGGCCCAGCTACGGCCTCGACGAGGTCACCGTGCCGCGTTTCCTGGCCGGACTCTACGGGGTGTACCTGATGCTGGGTGCGGCGCTGATGTCGATGCTGACCGTCTCCCGGCACACCCGCGCGGAGGAGCAGAGTGGACGGGCGGAGCTCGTGCTCGCCGGTGTCGTGGGCCGTCATGCGCAACCCGCCGCCGCGCTGATCCTCACGGTGGTTATGAACCTCCTCCTGGCGGCGCTCATGACCGGGGTGGTGCTCACCGCGCCGATCGAGCCCGCCCCGGAGGTGGCATCGACGATCCTGTTCACCAGCAGCATCGCGGCTGCGGGCATCGCCTTCGCGGGGGTCGCCACCGTCACGGCGCAGTTGTCGCCCTATTCCCGGACCTGCACCTCGCTGGCCGGGCTGATTCTGGCGGTGTCGTTCGTTGTCCGCGGTCTCGGCGACATGTCCCGGGTGCAGGGCGGAGACCTGGCGTGGTTGTCGTGGCTCTCCCCCATCGGCTGGGCGCAGCAGACCGCCCCCTACACCCTCGACCGCTGGTGGCCGCTGCTCCTGCCGCTGGTCTTCTCCGTGCTCGCGGTGGCGCTGGGATCCCGGTTACGCGCCCGGCGTGACATGGCCGCAGGTATCATCGCTGATCGACCTGGCCGCACGCAGGCGGCCACCTGGCTGGGTTCTCCCCTCGCGTTGGCGTGGCGGCTCCAACGGGGCACGATCCTCGGCTGGTCGGTGGCGATGCTCACCGCCGGCCTGGTCTTCGGGGCCTTCACCCGCACCATCGCCGACACAGCCGGGGACATGCCCGTGGAGATCCTGGCGGTTCTCGGCGGGGCGATGGGCATCACGGAAGGTTATCTGGGCTTCATGGGGGTCTATTTCGCGGTGATCATCTCCGTGTACGGCATCCTCGCAGTCACCGCGCTGCGCGCGGAGGAGGCCGGGTACCGCACCGAGCCTGTCCTCTCAACGGCTGTGGGACGCCGTGCCTGGTTGCTGTCCTGGGTGGGGGTCGCCGCGGCCGGCGCCTTCTGGCTGTGTCTGCTCGCCGGTTTGGCGGAGGGTGTGGGGGCCGGACTGGTTACCGGCGAGTGGTCGCTGCTGGGGCCCACTGTCCTGGGTCACAGCGTCCAGTTCGCGCCTGTGTGGCTGTTCATCGGCCTGGTCGCCGTGCTCTACGGTCTGGCGCCCCGCATGACTGGCCTGGCGTGGCTGGTGTTCATCAGCGGCAGTGTGCTCATCATGTTCGGCCGGATGATTGAGCTCGACCAGGTGTGGCTCAACCTCTCCCCCTTCGAGCACGTCGGCCAGCATCCGGCGACCGAGGTCGGTTGGACAGGTGTGGTGGTACTGGCCGGCATGGGCGTGCTGCTGGCTCTGCTCGGTGCCCTTGCTTTCCGACACCGCGACCTCACCGCCTCCTGACCCCCGCCCACCGGTTCACTCAGCGTCTCTCCGGCCGTCGACCTGCCCCAACAGCTCACGCCCCCGCTCCAACGCAGGCAGATAAGTCTCATTGGCCACGGTTTCCAGGTCCTGCACCATGTCCCGCAACAGCTCCGGGATCATCGCCGAGTCCGCCCCGTAGAGACCGATTTCCCGGATCACCCCATAGAGCATGTCCGCGATCCTGGGCGGCTGATGGACCACCCTGACCTGTCCGTCATCATCGGCGATATACGGGCTGGGTTCAGTTGCAGTGACCAGGTAGCGGAAAACCCGGTGGATCTCATGGACGCACTGGACTGCCGTAACCGGATCGTTGATGCCGGGAGAAAGGGCGCGATCAGCGATGTCGACGAGCTGCCGGAAGCCGAACGCGAGATCCTGCTCCAGTTCCCGCTCCGTCCGCACCTCAACGGCGGCACGCAGAATCCGTCGGTCCCGGTCGCTGAGCTCCCCGTCCCACCAGACCCGCAGCAGCGGCTGGCCCTCCACCAGGAAATCCCCCACCGGGCGGTCAACAGTGATCACCGCTTCCTGTTCCGTCGCCCAGGCCACCAGTTTCCGGTAGTTGATCCACACCAACGATCCGTGTCTGTCTGCAAGGACCTCCGCCCGGGGGTCGCCGGGGCGCGGTGACCAGCCGGGCCCCTGGACAGCGCCGGCATCCTCGTTCTGCACCGGGTAGAGCCGCTCAGCCAGATCTCTCGTCTCCTCCCCGATCTCCGAGATCGCGTTGGCCACCCGCATCGAAAAGGTGATCAGACGGATGAAGGCGAGGAAAAACCCCAGGCAGCCGAGCACCAGCAGAAAGGCGACCGTCACTGATGCGCGGGGGACAAATCCGGTGATGTCCTCATCCTCGCTCCACACGTACCGGATGACCGTCAGGGAGAACACGAAGGTACCCAGGAAGATGCCCAGGGTGGCCTGCACGATGCGGTTGCGCAGGAAACCGTTGAGCATCCGGGGACTGAACTGGCTGCTCACCAGCTGCAGCACGACCAGGGTGATGGAGAAGATGAGACCGGCGACTGAGATCGTGGATGAGGCGATGGTGCCCAGCACCTCACGGGCTGCATCGGGCCCACCCTCGAAGACGAACCTCAGCGCGGGGTCAGATAATCCCCGCTCCCAGGTGGGTAGGAGAAAACCGAGAACGAGGGCCACTGCCACGCTCACCGCCGGAATCGTCCAGAAAGGCCGCCAGATCCGATCCCACCACGTCAATCGGGGAACACCCGGGATCGAACCTCGGATGCGGAAGCTCCCGGAGGTTCCTGCACCGCCATGGCTGTTCTGGGTCACAACCTAATTGTGGCACTGATCAGTGCGGTCTGTCCGGAAAAAGGGCCCCCACCGCGTGTGCGGTGGAGGCCCTTGCCTGGGAAGAACACCCCGGCCGATGAATCAGTGGGCCCCGCGGGGCTCGAACCCGCGACCTGCGGATTAAAAGTCCGTAGCTCTACCAACTGAGCTAGAGGCCCGTGGGAACGATATTAGTGTGCCGCCCCCCAGGAACGGAAACCGCCCCTCCGGAGGAGGGGCGGGACGTCGATAAGCAGGCGTCGGCTACTTCTTCATGGAGCCGGTCTCGAGGAGACGCTCGTGGAAGGAGAAGGCGGTCGCCAGGTCGTGCGGGGTGTGCTGGAACTTGGACTTGCTGGCACGCTCGACGTACTCCTCGAGCAGCGGGCGGTAGTCCGGGTGTGCCACAGCGATCATCTTCTGCACGCGGTCACGCGGAGCCAGGCCACGCAGGTCGGCGACACCGTACTCGGTGATGACGACCATGGCGTCGTGCTCGGTGTGGTCGGTGTGGGAGGCGAAGGGGACGACCGAGGAGATCGCACCGTTCTTGGCGTCCGACGGGGAGATGAAGGTGGAGACGCGCGCGTTGCGGGTGAAGTCACCGGAGCCGCCGATGCCGTTCATGATGCGCTGGCCTGCGACATGGGTGGAGTTGATGTTGCCGTAGATGTCGGCCTCGATCATGCCGTTGGAGGAGATCAGGCCCACGCGGCGGATGACCTCCGGGTGGTTGGAGACCTGCAGCGGGCGGGTGATGATGTGCTTGCGGTAGCGCTTGGCTTCCGCGTTCATCTTCTCCGCGTACTCCGGGGACAGGGAGAAGGAGGTCGCGGATGCCACAGACATCTTGCCGGCGTCGATAAGGTCGACCATGCCGTCCTGGATGACCTCGGTGTAGGCCTCGATGTTCTCGAACTTGGAGTCCAGCAGGCCGGCCATCACGGCGTTGGGGACGTTGCCCACGCCGGACTGCATGACGTAGCTGTCGTAGGTCAGACGACCCCCCTGCACCTCACCCTCGAGGAAGTCGAGGAAGTAACCGGCGATCTGCTTGGACTGCTCGTCCACCGGCTTGAAGGGGGCGTTGCGGTCCGGCGCGTTGGTCTCCACGACGGCGACGACCTTGGTCACGTCGATGTCGATGTAGGTGGTGCCGATGCGGTCGCCCGTGTGGACGATCGGGATCGGGGTGCGGTTCGGCAGGTGGCCGATGCGGTGGATGTCGGCCATGCCCTCCAGGTCGAGGGACTGCCACTCGTTGACCTCGATGATGATCTTCTTGGCGTTGTCCAGGTAGTCGACGTTGTTGCCCACGCCGGAGGACGGGATCAGGTGGCCCTCCTCGGTGATGCGGGTGACCTCGACGATGGCGACGTCCAGCTGGCCAAAGAAGCCGTGCTCGACGTACTGGCCGGAGTGGGACAGGTGGATGTCCTGGTACTTCATCTCACCGGAGTTGATGGAGTTACGCATGATGGGGTCCGACTGGTACGGCATGCGGTAGTTGATCGCGCCGGCCTCAGCCATCACGCCATCGCAGTCCGGGGCGGTGGAGGCACCGGTGAATACGTCGATCTTGTAGCTGTCGCCCTTCGCCTGCGCATCCTTGGCGCGGTTGGCGATCGCGGTCGGCAGCGCCTTCGGGTAGGCGGCGCCGGTGAAGCCGGACATACCGACCTTGGCTCCGTTGTCGATCAGCTGGGCTGCCTCATCGGCGGACATGATCTTGCCGCGCAGCAGAGCGTTGGCGATCCGATCGGACATGTAGTTCCTCCTGATTGTCCGGGCCACACGCATGGGTGTGCCCCGTTATGTCTGTGAGCGATGTTCGGCTGGCACCGACCCCGACCGACAGTGTCGGGTCGGTAACATTTTTGCCGTTTAGTTATGGTGACCACACTAGCGGATCCGATGTGGACCCGTGGAAATGCAGGTACCCGTATCAATGGTACGACACCGCCTCAATGTTAAGGCATGAGCTGCAGGAATCCAGGGGATCCGCGGTCCCCGGTTTGGGCGGGAACACCCACAGGGGGGAGAATGAGGGGGTGACTGTGAAGATCGGATCCCTGACGCTGAATTCCCCTGTGGTACTCGCCCCCATGGCGGGTGTCACCAACGTGGCCTTCCGTACCCTCTGCCGCGAGCAGGAGATCGAGAAGACCGGCACCGTCTCCGGCCTCTACGTCTGCGAGATGATCACCGCCCGCGCTCTGGTCGAACGCAACGAGAAGACCCTGCACATGACCACCTTCGCGCCCGAGGAATCCCCGCGCAGCATGCAGCTGTACACCACCGACCCGGAGTACACCTACAAGGCGGCGAAGATGATCGTCGACGAGAACATGGCCGACCACATCGACATGAACTTCGGCTGCCCCGTCCCCAAGGTCACCCGCAAGGGTGGCGGCTCAGCCATCCCCTATAAGCGCCGCCTCTTCGGCAATATCGTCGCGGCGGCCGTCAAGGCCACCGAGGGCACCGACATCCCCGTGACCGTGAAGTTCCGCGTCGGCATCGACGACGAACACCACACCCACCTGGATGCCGGCCGCATCGCCGTCGAGGAAGGTGCCGCCGCCGTGGCGCTGCATGCCCGTACCGCCGCCCAGCGCTACTCCGGTGCCGCCGACTGGTCCGAGATCACGCGCCTGGTCGAGCATCTCGACGGCACCGGTATTCCCGTCCTCGGCAACGGTGACATCTTCGCCGCCGGGGATGCCCGCCGCATGATGGACGAGACGGGTTGCGACGGCGTGGTCGTCGGCCGTGGCTGCCTGGGCCGGCCGTGGCTGTTCGCCGAGCTCTCCGCCGAACTGCGCGGCGAAGCCCTGCCCCCGGCCCCCACCCTCGGCGAAGTCATCCGCATCATCATCCGCCACGCCGAACTGCTCGCCGAGCATGATGGCGAGGCCCACGCCTGCCGCGACCTGCGCAAGCACATGGGCTGGTACCTGCGCGGTTTCCCGGTGGGCGGTGAACTCCGTGCCAACCTGGCACGTATCTCCACTCTCGCGGAACTGCGCGAGCAGCTCTCCCCCTGGGCGGATTCCCCGCTGATCGCCGAGGATTCCGACGGTGCCCGCGGCCGGCAGGGCTCTCCCTCCAGGGTTGCGCTCCCCGACGGCTGGCTCGATGACCCGGAGGACGCCACCGTGCCCCAGGGCGCGGAAATCATGCACTCCGGCGGCTAGGCGCGGGGGCCCGAACAGGCACGATGCCGCGCATGCTCATATGATGGTGGGCATGCGTATCGCCTACCGGGAACATCTGGACAACTTCGCCCATGACCTCATCGTCATGTGCGACACGGTGCGCTCTCTCATGGCCGACGCCTCCGACGCCCTGCTGCGGGCCTCCCTGGAGTCCGCCGAGGATGCTCTGTCCAAGGCTGACAACCTCAACGAGATCCGCCTGCGTTGCGAGGATCGCGCCGTCGCACTCCTCGCCCTCGAGGGACCCGTCGCCCGCGATCTCCGGCAGGTCGTCTCCTCCATCTACATCGTCGAGGACTTCGCCCGGATGGGTGCACTGGCGATGCACGTGGCCAAATCCGCGCGCCGCCGTCACCCCGACAACACCCTCCCCCAGCCACTGATCGGCTATTTCCAGGAGCTGGCACGCCTGGTCGATGAGATGAGCGACAAAACCCGCGACATCCTCGTCGACCCGAACGCCGATGTCGCCCTGGTCCTCGCGCAGGACGATGACGCCGTCGACGATCTCCACGGTTACATCCTCACCATGCTCACGCAGCGCGAGTGGCAGCACTCCACACGTGAGGCCGTGGACGTTGCCCTCCTGGCCCGTTTCTACGAGCGTTACGCCGACCACTGCGTCAACGTGGCCGCCCGCATCGTGTACCTGACCACCGGCCTCAGCCCGGACGAGTACATCGAGAAGAAGGAGCGCGACCAGGCCGAGGCCGATATCGCAGCCCGCTTCGCCGAACTTGAACGTCAGTTCTCCCGGGGCCAGGACTGACACCCGCTTATCGACGCCCCCTCCCACCCCGGGTCATCCTCCAGGTGCCCGGGGTCAGTTGTCACTGGGGTGGTGGGTCTTCGGGTGGGGCTCGGTCGGGGCCGTGGTCGGCCTCGTCCCTGTTGATGGTCTCCTCCAACCGGGCGTGGGCCTCCGCCCGGGCCGGGGCTCCTTCCTGGTACGTCTCGAATTCCTGTGCCGCCGCGCGGGCCGCGGCCCGCTCAGCCCGACGCTGGCGGCGTTGCGCGTAGGTCTGCACCCAGCGTTTCTCCGCAGGCGCCAACGGCCCCTGCGCATGATCCACCGCCCAGGTGCCGTCGGCAAACAGCCAGAACACATCCCCGGTCACCGGATCCAGCAGATAGTGGGCCTGAACATCGGTCTTCCGGTTGTGGTGGTGCCGGCACAGCATGACCATATTCGCCGGTGTCGTGGGGCCACCCTCATGGTGGTTGATGCGGTGGTCATTATCCCCACCGAGTGCGGGTTTCCCGCAGCCCGGCCAGCGGCACGTCCAGTCCCGGCCCACCAGATACGCCCGGATCGCTTCGGTGGGGGTGTAGGAGTCGGTGTGGGCTGTGGCCGCCGCATCCATGTCGGTGGTCTTCGTTGAGATGGCCAGCAGACGTTGTGCTGCCTGTTCGGTGAGCACACCCGCCAGGGGGTGGAACACCGGCGCACCGGTGATGTCCTTCGCTGTGTACAGGTGCGTGGTCACCGAGGTGGTGGCCTGACCCAGCAGCAGCATGACCATCGCCCTGGCCTGGCTGACACCGGCTGCTTTGGCGACCTGCCACACCGCATCCCGGATCAGAGTGCCGGTGGCCTGATCAACGGAGAGCTCAAAGCGGGTGGTGCCGTTGTCCTCCGTGTCGATCCACACCCCTGGTGCCGGGGTGTCACCCAGTGGTGGCAGGGAGCGCATGAGTTCTACCGGGTCGAGACAGGGCTGCGGGCGTGCCGCAGTATCCTCCCCGTCCCCGTTGTTCCCGTCGTCCCCGTCGTCGTCGTTGTTGTTCCCCTGGTTCCCCTCGGAATCGCCCTCCCCGGCATCCCCCTCAGAATCCTCCTCCGGCTCTGGTGGTGGGTCGGGTTCCGGGACCGGGGGCCAGGCGGGGTGGTCGTCTGCTTCCTGCAGGGTGGTGATGGTGGTGGCCACGACCTGCCGGATGCGGTCGGGTTTGAGCAGCAGCTGGTGCGCCCTTCTCGGTGTGGCCAGGCGTTCGACCAGGGCCTCGTCGAGGATCTCCCAGAAGTAGGGGTCGTCCTGGAGACGCACCGGTGCTCTGGTGGCGGCCCGGTCGATGACCGAGAGGTAGAACATGTCGAGCACCCAGGTCTCCTCCACCAGGGCCCGTAGGCGGGGTAGTCGGTCGAGGGTGGTCAGGGCGTCAAGGTTGGTGGTGAGATTGCCTGGCAGGATGCCGGTGGAACGGGTGAGTCCGGCGAGCAAGGTGGTCCAGTCGATGGTGTCGAGTTGTTCGGGTGTGGGTTGGATGGCCCGCCAGAACCGGTAGTTCCCGGCGGTGTTGATGGTGCGTGCCACCGCGTGCGGGTCGGCCTTGTTGAGCACACTCCATGACGGTTGCATCCTGTTCACCCCCTGTCGCTTGTCCGTTCGATTACGACGCTAGAACATGACCAGGACATGGGGTCAAACTTCGGGGGCAAACTCCAATAAACGCACAGCTCAGAGGGTATTTATTTAATGAAAATGGGCACCATTTTCAACTATCTGGAACGGCGCCCACCGCCACTAGACCGCCCTTAAAGCCACCGTAAACCGCCGCCAACCACCCACCGGATGCACAGCGCGGACGGCTTCGCCGTCAGCGGGTGAGATATGCGCCAGGGCCAACAGCTCCTCGATCATGGCGCGCAGCTCCAGCATCGACAGGGGCTTGCCGGGGCAGTAGTGCGGACCGGTCCCCCACACCAGGTTTGCCGCGGCGTTCTCCGCCGGTTGGAAGGCATCGGGGTCGACGAATTTCTCCGGGTCGCGGTTGGCGGCGGTCCAGTGGATGCGCACGCGCTGTCCCCGGGGAAGCTCCACTCCACCCAGGGTCACGGGGCAGGTGGTGATGCGTCGGTTGGAGACGAAGGGGTTGTCGCGGCGCAGCAGTTCGTCGGCGATGGCGGTGAATTCCTCACGCGCGACACCCTGACGCAGGCGTTCCTGTAATTCAGGCTCGTGTGCCAGGGCGTGCAGGATCACGCCGATGCTCAGGGCCATTGAGCCGAGGTCTCCGCCGGTCCAGTTGCGCAGGATGGAGACGATCTCCGGGAACTCCAGCTTCCGCCCCAGGCTGGTGTCGTGCACCAGCTGACAGGTGACGTCGTCGAAGGCTGCCGGGTTCTCGAGACGGGGCCGGACAACCTCAGCGATGATCCCGTCGAATTCGGTGGCCACGGCAGCGGTACGGTTGCGGTCACCGGAGCGGGTCGCGGCGAAATTCTCCACCACCCAGGCGAGCAGCCGTTCCTCCAGTTCTTCCGGCCAGCCCAGCCAGGCAGTCATCGAGCCGACCGCGAACCTGGCGCCGATGTCGAGGACCGCGTCCACGGAATCCGCGGCGAGGGCCTCGGTGGCGACGTGGTGGGCGGTGCGTCGAAAAGCATCCTCGTGCTTCTCGACGACCGCCGGCTCCAGGTAGGCATCAATCAGCGCGCGGAAACGCGCGTGCTCCTCCCCGTCAAGCCCGTTGGGCAGCTGCAGGTGCGCGGAGACAGCGGAGCTGAAACGCTGCGGATCAGCGGCGACCTCGACGGCCTCCGCATGCCCGAGGACCAGGACCTCCCCGTCGGAGGTGTGCGCCACGGGGCAGCGGGGCGGGGCGAGCAGTTCATCCCCGAACTTGCGGGGGTCCCTACCGGTCGGATCAGTGTTCATGCCTCCCCACCCTAGAGCGACGGGCCCCGACGCGCAGTGCGTCGGGGCCCGTCGAAGTGACGTCCGGAGATTATCCGAAACGACCGGCGATGTAGTCCTCGGTCTCCTTCTGGTCCGGGTTCTCGAAGATCTTCTTCGTGTCACCGAACTCGACGAGGCGGCCCGGCTTGCCGGTGGCCTCCAGGGAGTAGAAGGCGGTCTTGTCGGACACACGGGCAGCCTGCTGCATGTTGTGGGTCACGATGACGATGGTGAACTCTTCCTTCAGTTCGTGGATGAGGTCCTCCACCGCCAGGGTCGAGATCGGGTCGAGGGCGGAGCAGGGCTCGTCCATGAGGAGAACCTCGGGCTCGACCGCGATGGCGCGGGCGATGCACAGGCGCTGCTGCTGGCCACCGGAGAGGCCGCCGCCCGGCTTGTCGAGGCGGTCCTTGACCTCCTCCCAGAGGTTGGCGCCGCGCAGGGACTTCTCCGCGACCTCCTTGAGTTTCTTCTTGTTCTTCTCACCGGAGAGTTTCAGGCCGGCGACGACGTTGTCCTCAATGGACATGGTCGGGAACGGGTTGGCCTTCTGGAAGACCATGCCGATGGTGTTGCGCACGGCGACAGGGTCGACCTTGGAGCCGTAGATGTCCTCGCCGTCGAGAAGCACCTCGCCGGTGACGTAGGCGCCGGGGATGACCTCGTGCATACGGTTGAGGGTGCGCAGGACGGTGGACTTGCCGCAGCCGGAGGGGCCGATGAAGGCGGTGACGGCCTGTGCCGGCACCTGCAGGTTGACGTTCTGGACGGCATGGAAATCGCCGTAGAAAATGTCTACGCCGTTGAGTTCGAGCTTGGACATCAGTAACTCCTGTGGTCTGTGTTTCTTCTGTACTGCAGGGGGCGAAGCTACTGCTTGACCGAGAACTTCGCGGAGATGAGTCGGGCGCCGATGTTGAGCAGCGCGATGATGAGCACCAGGGTGAAGGCTGCACCCCACAGCTTGTCCAGGACCGCCGGGGAGGTACCGGCCTTGTACATGTCGAGCATCATCAGGGGCAGAGAGGACTGCGGGCCGGTCATGGAGTCCCAGTTCATCGCCTGGGTGGAGCCGACGAGGATCAGCACCGGCGCGGATTCACCCATCACGCGGGCGATGGCCAGCATGATGCCGGTGACGATGCCGGACAGCGCCGTCGGGAGGACGATTTTCACGATGGTCTTCCACTTGGGCACGCCCAGGGCGTAGGAGGCCTCACGCAGGTCCATGGGGACAACGCGCAGCATCTCCTCCGTATTCCGGACAACGACCGGGACCATCAGCAGCACCAGCGACAGGGCCACGGCCATGCCGGAACGCTGGAAGCCGAACAGGGTGATCCAGGTGGTGAAGATGAACAGCGCCGCGACGATGGAGGGCACACCGGTGAGGATGTCCACCATGAAGGTGGTGATCCGGCCGAGACGGTTGCCGTTGGCGTATTCGACGAGGTAGATCGCGGTGAACACACCGATCGGGATGGACAGGACCGAGGCGATCAGGGTCTGCATGAGCGTACCCACGATGGCGTGCAGCGCACCGCCGCCGGCCTGGTGGTACAGCACACCCTGCTGGGAGGAGGTCCACCAGTCGGGGGTCAGGACCGGGGCCAGGCCACGGGAGATGACCACCCACAGCACCCAGATCAGCGGGATCATCGCGATGGCCATGGTGGCATAGACCAGGAAGGTGGCCACGGAGTTGGTCGTCTTGCGGCGGGATGAGATGTCGGTGAACACGCTCGGGGAGTTCAGCGGGGCGCTGGCCGGAGCGATCGGGTTGACTTTGTTTGTCATGGTGTTTTCTCCGCCTTCTACTTCTTGGCCACGATTGCTCGGGCGATGGAGTTGACGACGAAGGTGAGGAGGAACAGCACCAGACCCGCGGCGATGTAGGCGCCGGCACGGATGTCATCGTTGAACTCGGGGGCAGCGTTGGCGATGGCGGTGGCGAAGGTCGTACCGCCGTCGAACAGGGAGAAACGGAAGGCCGAGGACGGGGAGACGACCATGTAGAGAGCCATGGTCTCACCCAGAGCGCGGCCCAGGCCGAGCATGGAGCCCGAGATGTAACCGGAGAGGCCGAAGGGCAGCACGGTCATCCGGACGACCTCCCAGCGGGTGGCACCGAGGGCCAGGGCGGCCTCGATCTGGCCGCGCGGGGTCTGGACGAAGACCTCGCGGGCGGTGGCCGCGATGACCGGGAGGATCATCACTGCCAGGACGATGCCACCGGTGAGGATGTTGCGGCCGGTGGCGAAGGACGGGGAGTTGGAGTAGGTGGCGAACAGGAAGAAGCCGCCGCCCCAGCCGTGAATCCACTCGTAGAAGGTGGTCAGTGCCGGGCCGAGGACCTGCCATCCCCATAGTCCGTAGACGATGGACGGCACTGCGGCGAGCATGTCGACCAGGTAGCCGAGCGGCTTGACCGTCCGCTTCGGTGCGTAGTTGGAGAGGAAAACCGCGATGCCCAGGGCGATCGGCATGGCAATGAGCAGCGCCACCACGGAGATGAGCACGGTGACCGCGAAGAGGTTCGGGATGCCGAACTGCATCGCCTCGGTGTTGGAGGTGCTCCAGGGGCCGGTGTAGGTGAAGAAGCCGAGGAAGCCCTCGGTGTTGCGGCTCAGCGACGGGATGGCGCGCCAGATGAGGAACGCACCGATCGCGGCGATGAGGACGGTGATCAGGGTCGCGGAGGCGGTGGACAGGAACTCGAAGACACGGTCACCCGGGCGTTTGACACCGCCCCCGCCCTTCTGGGTCGGGTGATCCGGGGTGCTCGGCTGCTGTGTGTTTCCAATGGAGGCCACGGAGTCGGGGATGACGGGCTGGCCGGCCCGGGTCACCTGACCCTCTGTGGTCGGTCGGTTGCTTGCCATTAGGCACGTTCCTTTGAAACTAAAGGGAAAGGACAATTGCCACGGCACTGAAGTGCTGGACGTGACAGCGCCCCCGGAAACGAAAACGCTTGCGGGGGCTGCTTCATGTTTGACCGCAGCCACATCGGAGCGGTCGGGCACCCCGGAGGGTGTCCCTGTTATTCAGTTACTGGATGGCGTCGACGGCTGCGGCCAGGCGCTCGGCGTGGGCACCGGTGACCGGGATGTAGCCGAGCTCCTCGAGACCCTCATCCTGGTACTCCAGGGCAACGGTCAGGAAATCCTTGACCATCGCGGAGGTGGTCTCATCGTAACCTGCGGAGCAGACAATCTCGTAGGTGGTGAGGATCAGCGGGTAGGCACCCTCGTCGTTGGAGGCGAACAGGGCGTCGGTGTCGACGACCATGTCGTGGCCCTCGGAGGCGAACTCCAGGTTGTCCAGGGCGACACCCACGGACTCGGTGTTCAGCTCGACCGGGCCGGCACCGAAGTCGAGGTTCGCGACGCCCAGGCCCTGCTGGAGGGCGAAGCCGGACTCGACGTAGGTGATGCCGCCGTCGATGGCGGTGACCTGGGTGGCGACACCGTTGGAGCCGTTGGCGCCCTCACCGACTGCGGAGGGGAACTGCTGGCCCTCGGTCTCCCAGATGTCGCCGGCGGCAGCGCCGAGGAACTTCTGGAAGTTGTCGGAGGTGCCGGACTCGTCAGAGCGGTAGACGACGGAGATGTCGGTGTCCGGGAGGTCGACGCCCTCGTTCTCGGCGGCGATGGCCTCGTCGTTCCAACTGGTGATCTCGCCCTTGAAGATCTGCGCAACGGTCGGGATGGAGAGGTTCAGGTCCTCGACACCCTCGAGGTTGTAGGCGATGGCCACCGGGCCGATGACGAAAGGCAGGTGCCATGCGTCGTTGCCCTCGCAGCGCTCAGCTGCCGGGGCGACCTGGTCGTCGGACAGCGGGGAGTCGGATCCGGCGAAGGAGACCTGGCCACCGACGAAGTTGGTGCGGCCGGAGCCGGAGCCGGAGGCGGTGTAGGCGAGGGTCGCACCCGAGACGGCGCCCTGGTACTTCTGGCCGAAGTAGTCCATGGCGTTCTGCTGGGAGGAGGCACCCTCACCCACGAGCTGGCCGGTGGTACCGGAGAGGCCCTCGATGGCGACGTCAGCGGTGGTGTCGGTCGAGCCGTTGTCAGAATCGCCGCAGGCGACGAGGGTGGCAGAGCCGACGGCGACGACGCCCAGGATGGCTGCAGTGCGCTTGAAGTTGCGGATCACAGGAGAACCTTTCCGATACAGATCAGTCAGTAAAACAGGTCCGGGCAACTGTTGGGACCGGTCAAGGTGTTCCCTGTCCGCAGATTCTCAGCATGTTCACACCGAAAGTGGACAGGGCTGTTGCCCACGTCCACTAAAGTTAGGCACCGGAGTTAACCGACTGGGGGCAGTTTGGTGAACGCGCCGTTAACTTCTGACAAGCATCGAGAGAACTCTTTCCGCCTGGCCCGGCATTTGGTAAGGCGGGTCACCCCACCCCAGGTGACACATCACATTTCATGGCCGACTGTTAGGTTGCCCCGTCTCTTCTCCGGCATCAGGCGGGTGACCACACGACATGTTCCTCGGCGATGTGGAAGCCCAGCTTCTCATAGACCCGTACCGCGGGCCCGTTGTCGGCCTCCACGTAGAGGATGACCCGCTCCGCCCCCTTCCCTGCCATGTGCGCCAGTCCCAGCCGCAGCAGTGGGTCCCCCAGCCCGCGACCGCGGAAGTCCGAGGCCAGGCCCACGACGTAGACCTCGCCGAAGGCCGGTGATTCCTCCGTGTGCCACTTCGTCCAGTGGAAACCCGCCAGGACAGGCTCCTCCACGGACCACAGGAAGAGCACGTCCTCCTCCGCGAACCAGTCGGCCTCCTGCGCCCGGGACAGGCGGTCCCGGTCCCAGCCGCCCTGCTCCGGATGCCAGGAGAAGGCCTCGTTGTTCGCCGCCAGCCACTGTCCCTCGACCAGGTCGCGGCCGTAGCGTGCGACGGATTCGGCGAGGTTGAGCGCCTCGACGTCCTCCCGCGGCTCGAAGGATGCGGCCTCGCGCAGGGCCTCGCCCGCCACCGCCATGACCAGCAGGCGGCGGGTCATCTTCCGCCCCTCCTTCTCCGCCAGGGCACGGGCGGCAGGCAGGTTGCCGTGGGCCCACACGTCCCGGCCGCCGAGTTCGGACAGCAGGGCCCCGGCCACCCCGCGGCGCCGGGCGGCCGGGGCCACCACGAGTTCGCAGGAGGCGTCGTCGCAGGCGGCGAGGCCGAGGAGCTGGTCGCCGTCACGGGCGAGGAGGTGGCGGTGCCAGAGCCGGGCATCGGAGAGGCCGAGGACGAACTGCTCGGAGAAGGCCTCGACGCCGTCGGTGCGGGCGGCGTCGGCAAGCAGGTCCCGGGCGGCGTCGGCAAGCTCTGGGTGGGTGGGCAGGTCAAGGGGCTCGATCTTCATGTTCCCCAGACTATCGCTGGTAGACATATAGAGGTGTACGTTCCGCGCCTGCCCCTCATCGTCATCTCCGTTCTCGCGGTCCTGCTCGGCGGTGGCTGGCTGGCCGACAGCGTCGCCGCATCCCGGGTGGAACGCCACCTCTCCGCGGCCGTGGAGGAGCAGGCCGGCCTGGAGGTCAGCCCGCGGGTCAACGTCGGTGGGGTGCCCTACCTGGCGGCCCTGTTCACCGGTGAGATCCCGACGGTCGGTGTCCACGCCCTCGACGTCGACGTCGCCGGACTCGGCATGGTCAACGCCCAGACGGAGCTCACCCGCGTCACAGTCGACCGCGGGCAGGTCCTCAGCGGCGACATCGCCGGCGCCCCCGCCACCGCATTCACCCGCACCATCCGGCTGGACGGGGTGGCCCTGGGGAGGTTGCTGGGGATGACGGACCTGGACATCGCCAACCCCTACGACATCTCCCCCGCCGGCGGCTCCGCTGCCGAGGCCCAGCTGACCGGCACCCCCTTCAACCAGCGGGAACCGGTGACCGTCATCGTCGATCTGCGGCTGGTGGGCGACCAGTTCCACATGAACCCCAGGGAGCTTGTCGACGCCCCGGTGGACCTCTCCCCCGCCGCGGCCGAGGCCGCCCGCGAGGCCTTCAGCCTCACACTCGACACCCGGACCCTGCCACTGGCGGGCCGCGCCAGCCGGGTGAACATGTCCGGCGGCTCCATCTTCTTCGAGGCGGAACGCCACAACGTCACGGTGCGGCTGGCAGACCTCTCCCCAGTCGATGTCTCCAGTTCCTGAACAGGGCCCGCAGAATCCGCACCACATCCTGGCGTACCTGCCGCCAGGCCCGCGGTGACACCGGGTAGGCCTGCTTCGGGGCGAACACCTCGATCGCGTTGATCCGGCTGCCCAGCACCGCCCGCTCGAACTCGCCGACGTACTCCCCGTCGGCCTGGAAACCCTGGGGTCGTCGGCAGGTCAGCTCCACATCGGCGGCGTCGTCGAACTGCAGCGTGCGACCCCGGAGCCAGTCCTCGAAGAAGGTGCTGTGTCCGAAACCGATCAGGTGCAGCATGCTCGCCACGCCGCGGGCGCCCCGCAGACTGCTCAGGCCGAACAGACCGAGACCCTGATCGAAGCTGTTGCGCGGGTTGGTCACCACCGGCAGCGGGCCGAGGAAGGTCCACGGGTTGGTGTTGGAGGCCACGAACAGCGGGACGTCCGCCAGCCGGAGTTCGCGGCCGTCGGTGCCGACGGCGTGGACGTCGATGTGCGGCGGATCATGCCGCGCCCGCGCCCACACCAGCAGCGAGACCCGCAGGTAGCGCAGCGGGGTGGCGGCGAAGCCGTGCTCCCGGGCGTCATGGACCCGGGCGATGACGTCTGCGTCCATCCCGAAACCGGCGTTGACGGCGAACCACCGGTCATTCCAGGTGCCCAGGCAGATCGTACGGCGCAGGTCGCTGCGCAGCAGGTCGGCGAGCATCCGCACCGCGGCGACCGGGTCCGGCGGGAAACCCAGCGCACGGGCGAAGACGTTCGCAGAACCTGTCGGCACCACCGCCAGGGCGGGCAGCTCCCGGGGATCACGCATCTGCCCACCCACCGGGCCCAGCAGCCCGTTGACCGCTTCATGGACCGTGCCGTCCCCGCCCACGACGACCACCACGTCCCAGTCCCGGCGCCCCAGCCCGCGGCAGATCTCCTCGGCATGCCCCGGGTGGTGGGTGAACATACCGGTGAGCCGGACCCCATCGACAGCGCGCAACACCGGGATGACCCGGCGGAACAGGCTGTCGCTCTGGCCGGTCGAATTCGGGTTCGCTATCAGCAGGACGCGCACGATGTCCAAGCCTAGCCGCGCGGCCACTAAGCTGGTGCCCATGACTCAGGAGCCACAGAACACCCCGTCCGACACCCCCGGCGACGCCGCAGCCGCCCAGCAGCAGCCCGGCCTGAGCGGCAACGACGCCGTCAACCTCGCGGCGGAACAGTCCAAGAACACCGCCCACCGCAACATCCCCCCGCTGGACCTCGGCGAGCTGCCGGTCCCCGACGACACCGCCAACCTGCGCCACGGCCCGAACATCCACGACGGCCTGCTGGCCCTGCTGCCCCTGGTCGGCGTCTGGCGCGGCGAGGGCAAGGCCGACACCGAGGAGGATGGCCGGTACTCCTTCGGGCAGCAGATCATCTTCGCCCACGACGGCGAGAACTACCTCACCTACGAATCCCGGATCTGGAAGCTCGACGAGGAGGGCCAGCCCGTCGGCCCGGACCAGCGCGAGTCCGGTTTCTGGCGGATCTCCCTCTCCGACGAGATCGAGTTCGTGTGCACCCACTCCACCGGTGTCGCCGAGATCTTCTACGGCGAGCCCGTCAACGAGCGTGCCTGGCAGGTCGAGTCCGCCTCCTGCATGGTCACCTCCACCGGGCCGTCCCGCCTGGGTTCCGGCAAGCGCCTCTACGGCCTGATGCCCAACAACGATCTGGGCTGGGTCGACGAGCGCCTCGTCGACGGGGAGCTGAAGCCCCGCATGTCGGCGCAGCTCAAGCGCGTCGCCGGCTAGCTCACTCCGCCCCGAGTGCGGCGTTGATCAGCTCGCGCACCTCAGCCTCGTTGGCCGGGGCGGGCAACCGGTGGCCGTCGATCGCGGTGACGCGGGTGGCCACCCGGACGGAGGAGACGAGCCAGACGGACTCGGCGTCGAGAAGCCGCTCCACCGTCATGTCCTTCGCCCGGCAGCGCCAGCCGTGGGCCTCGGCGTACTCGAAGAGCGCGGCCTGGGTGGTGCCGGGGAGAACCTCGCCGCCCGGCACCGGAGTCCGCAGCTTCCCTTCCTTCCGGACCGCGATCACCGTCGACGTCGCCCCCTCCAGCACCCGGCCCGTGCCGGGGTCGATGTAGATGACGTCGTCGAAACCCCTTGCACGCGCGTGACGCAGCGCCGCCATGTTCGCGGCGTAGTTGAGCGTCTTGGCGCCCACCGTCAGCCAGGGCGCAGGTTCCGGGGAACCCCCCTCGGTCGCCTCATCCACACCCGGCAGGGACGTGTCGATGGTGAAGCCGCGCGGGGAGGTCATCACGCTGACCCCCTCCTCCCGTTGCCGGAGCACCCGCTCGTTGATCGGCGAGAGCGTGATCCACGCGCTCGGGATGCCGGTGGATTCCCGGCCCCGGGTGTAGGTCCACACACATTTCGCATCGTCCCACGTCCGTGCGGTCCACTCGTCGACCGCCTGGCGGGTGGCGTCGATCCAGTCATCGGCGGAGGGTTCCCGCAGGTCCAGCAGACGCGCGGAAGCCTGGAAGCGTTCCATGTGCCGGCGGAGGTTGGCGGGATGTCCGTCACGGATGAGCAGCGTCTCGAAGACACCGTCACCGCGGGTGACCGCAGCATCATCCCAGAAGATCAACGGGAGGGCGGGATTGTGGCGGCGGATGGAGCCGCCGTAGGGCTCGACGACGTAGATGACAGGGGAGGTGGAGTCCATATCCTTGCATTATGCCCCGTCGGGCAGGTTACCATCGGGGATGTGACCTCCCCTACCTCTTCTGATGTGCCCACCTACCGTTCCCCCCTGCTCGACCGGCCCGGTGCCGCAGAAGCGCAGGGGCCCGATGCCGCCGTGGACGCCGCCGGCGTGGCCTGGCATTACGGTGATCCTCTCCGCGAACAGCGCGCCGCCCACGGCGGGACCGTCGTCGTCGACCGCTCCCATCGCAGGGTGATCCGGGTGGCCGGTCCGGACGCCCCGGAATTCCTCAACAACCTCCTCACCCAGAAACTCGATGACGTCCCGGCCGGTTTCGCCGCCGCCGCCCTCGACCTGGACATCCAGGGACGGATCCTCCACCACACCGACGTCGTGCGCACCGGGGATGCCTTCTACCTCGACCTGCCGGCCGCGGATGCCGTTACCTTCCTGGATTTCCTGCAGAAGATGGTCTTCTGGTCCCAGGTCGAGATCACCGAACCCGACCTCGCCGTGCTCACCCTGCTGGGCAGCCTGGACCTGCCGGAGATCGGCACCGCCGCCCAGCGGGACGTCCCCTGGTCCGGTGTCCCGCGCCGGGATCTGCTGGTGGAACGCCCCGCCCTGGATGAGACCGTCTCCGCCCTGGAGGCCGCCGGAGTCCAACTGGCCGGACTGATGGCCTTCACCGCAGAGCGGGTCCGGGCGCTGGAACCGGAGAAGAACGTCGACCTCGACGACAAGTCCATCCCCCACGAGGTCCCCGCCTGGATCGGTCAGGAGGGGCGGCCGGGTGCCGTGCACCTGGAGAAGGGCTGCTACCGGGGTCAGGAGACGGTCGCCCGGGTGGAGAACCTGGGCCGCTCGCCCCGCGTGCTGGTCATGCTCCAGCTCGACGGCTCGGCCCCCGAGCCGCCCGCGCCGGGTTCGGAGATCACCGGCCCGCAGGGCGGGCGTGCGTTGGGCAGGTTGGGGACCGTCGTCCACGACTGTGATTTCGGCCCCGTGGCCCTCGCGCTGGTGCGCCGCAACGCGCTTGAGCGCGAAGACCTCTGCGTCGGACCGGTGGCCGTCAACGTCGACCCCGCCTCGCTGCCGGAGGAGTCCGGGGAGCAGGCGGGCCGGGCTGCCATCGACAAGCTCCGGGGTCGCTGAGCGCACTCTGTCGCTGCACTCGAATCCGGGGACTCCCCCGACCACCCCCGGATTCGTCACAGTGATCTTGTGTTTTCCCCTATTTATCCCCTTTTCTCCCAGCTCACCGGCACGGTGCGGCATTTTTCCGCCTAACGCGCTATTGTATTTCTACAGGAATACACACAGACGTAAAGCCGATGGGGCATCCGAATTCCCTGGATAGCCTTCACATACCTCAAGGGGGTCAGGCCATGGGACGCGGTCGCGCAAAGGCAAAGCAGACCAAGGTTGCACGCCAGCTGAAGTACAACACACCCGAGATGGATCTGGATTCACTCCAGCGCGAGCTCGCCTCGCAGAGTCCTCGACATTCCTACGAGGACACTGCGGCAGACGACGACTATGACGACCAGTACGCCGATTACGCGAACTGGGCGGATGAGGATGAGGACGAGGACGACCCCCAGGGCTTGTCCTACACCAGCCGCTGACAGCAGCCAGGCGTTCACCTGCACCTCAGGAAAACAACGGCGCGGTACCACCCCACACCAGGGGCCGGTACCGCGCCGTTGTGCTGCCCCTAGTAGCGGTGCTCGCCGCTCAGGATGGCACGCTGCTCATCGGTCTCAGTGGCGGTGCGGACGACGCCCAACTCGAAGGCGTCGATGTGGCGGGCGGTGAGCATCGCCAGGGCGCGGTCACGGTCCTCCGGGGCGACGATGGTGACCATGCCGACACCCATGTTGAAGGTTTTCTCCATCTCCTCGCGGGAGACCTTGCCCAGATCGGCGATGGTGCGGAAGATCTGCTGCGGTGTCCAGGTGGAACGCTGCATCTCCGCGACCAGTCCCTCGGGGATGATGCGCTCCATGTTGCCGGCCAGGCCGCCGCCGGTGACGTGGCAGAAGGTGCGGACATTGCACTCGGCGGCGAGCGCCAGGCAGTCCTTGGCGTAGATACGGGTCGGCTCAAGCAGCTCCTCACCGAGGGTGCGGCCGAGCTCCTCGATGTGGCCGTCGAGCGGCAGGCCGGCCTTCTCCAGGAGGACGTGGCGGGCGAGGGAGTAGCCGTTGGAGTGCAGGCCGGAGGAGGCCATGCCGATGATGATGTCCCCGGAGCGGACCAGGTGGGGGCCGAGGAGTTCATCGGCCTCGACGACGCCGACCGCGGTGGCGGAGACGTCGTAGGCACCCGGGGCCATCAGGCCGGGGTGCTCGGCGGTCTCGCCACCGAGCAGGGCACAGCCGGCCTGGACGCAGCCTTCGGCGATGCCGGAGACGATCTGGGCGACGTGTTCGGGCACGACCTTGCCGATGGCGATGTAGTCCTGCAGGAACAGCGGCTCGGCACCGCAGACGACGAGGTCGTCGACGCACATGGCGACGAGGTCGATGCCGATGGTGTCGTGCTTGTCCATCGCCTGGGCGACGGCGAGCTTGGTGCCCACGCCGTCGGAACCGGCGGCCAGGAGGGGCTCCTTGTACTTCCCGAGGGCGAAGAGGCCCGCGAAGCCACCGAGGCCGCCACGGACCTCGGGCCGGGTGGCCTTCTTGGCCAGCGGGGCGAACAGCTCTACGGCGCGGTCGCCGGCCTCGATGTCGACGCCTGCATCGGCGTAGGAGGCACCCTGGTGGTCGGTCTCGGTCATGGGTTCTTCAGTCTCTTTCTGTCTGGAGGGTCAGGCCGGGCTAGCTGGCCTGCATCTTGGCGACGAGGTCCGCGTTGGCGTTGCCGGTGGGCAGGCCGAGCGGGTACTGCCCGCTGAAGCAGGCGGTGCACAGCTGCTCGCGCGGCTGCTTGGTCGACTCCACCATCTCATCGATGGAGACGAATCCCAGCGAGTCCGCGCCGATGGCGGTGCAGATCGACTCGGTGAGCGCCGCACCGTTCTGGGTGTCACCCGCCCCCGTGTTGGCGATGAGTTCACCGGGGCTGGCGAAGTCGATTCCGTAGAAACACGGCCACTTCACCGGCGGCGAGGCGATCCGGACGTGGACCTCCGCCGCACCCGCCTCACGGAGCATGCGGATCAGCGCCCGCTGGGTGTTGCCGCGGACGATGGAGTCATCGACGACGATGAGCTTCTTGCCGGCGATGACCTCCTTGAGCGGGTTGAGCTTGAGGCGGATGCCCAGCTGCCGCAGGGTCTGGGAGGGCTGGATGAAGGTGCGGCCCACATAGGCGTTCTTGACCAGGCCCTGTCCGAAGGGGATACCGGATTCGCGGGCGTAGCCCACGGCCGCCGGGGTGCCGGAATCCGGCACCGGGATGACCAGGTCACCTTCGGCGGGGAACTCACGTGCCAGGCGGCGTCCGAGGTCGATGCGGACGGCGTTGACGGAGCGGTTCCTGATGACGGTGTCGGGGCGGGCGAGGTAGACGTACTCGAAGACGCAGCCCTTGTGGTTGGTCTCGGCGAAGCGGGCGGAACGCACGCCACCCTCGTCGATGGCCACGAGCTCACCGGGCTCGATCTCCCGGACGAAGGCGGCACCGACGATATCGAGGGCGCACGTCTCGGAGGCGACGACCCAGCCGCGCTCCAGCCGGCCCAGGACCAGCGGACGCACGCCGTAGGGGTCACGGGCGGCGTAGAGGGTGTGCCCGTCAGTGAAGGTCAGGCAGAAGGCGCCGTGGACCCGCGGGAGCAGCTGCTTGGCGGAGTCGAAGACGGTGCGGCCCTCGGTCACCGAATCAGCGAGCAGGGCGGTGATGACGGCGGTGTCGGAGGAGGCGGCCTGCGCGTCGCGGAACTCCGTGAGTCCACGGTCGACGGCCTCCTGCTGGAGTTCAACGAAGTTGACCAGGTTGCCGTTGTGCCCGAGGGCGACGTCAGTGCCGTCGGGGGAGGTCCGGAACATCGGCTGGACGTTCTCCCACTTCTTGCCACCGGCGGTGGAGTAGCGGGTGTGTCCGAGCGCGATGTCACCGTGGAGGGCGCCGAGTGAGGACTCGTCGAAGACCTGGGAGACCAGTCCCATGTCCTTGAAGACCACGATGCGTTCGCCGTCGCCCACAGCGATGCCCGCGGCCTCCTGGCCGCGGTGCTGCAGGGCGAACAGCCCGAAATATGTCAGTTTGGCGACTTCTTCGCCTGGGGCCCAGACACCGAAAACGCCGCACTCCTCGCGGGGCTCGGTCTCACCGCGGTCATCAAGACCAGCGGGCAGGGCGGAATCGGTCCGGGAACGGTCCATAATTGCCACGTTCCCCACTCTAGTCCCTGAGGTGCTCACAAACTAATGACCGGCAACCAGCGCCCCATCTCCGCCACCCGCGGGCCGGAGGCGTGGACGCGGCCGTCGGCCAGCGCGGTGTCGAGAAGCACCTGCCCCGTGGCCAGCTGCAGCCACGTCAGCGGGTCGGTCTCGAAGACGTTGGGCGGGGTGCCGCGCGTGTGCGCGGGGCCGGCGATGCACTGCACGGCGACGAAAGGCGGGACACGGACCTCCACGGTCTTGCCCGGCGCATCCCGGGCCAGTTGCCGGACGGTGCCGCGGACGGCGTCAGCGAGCAGAGGGCGGGCGGGCTTATCCACGCCCACCGGATCCCGCACCCAGTCCATGACCGCGGCCACTGAAGATATATCCATGGCACCGCATTCTACTCAGGGTATTGTTGGCCCGAAGTCCAGATAGTTCGCACAGAGAAAGCACGTCCGTATGACGAACAACCAGAAGTCCCCCAAGGTCACGCTGCGTTTCCTCGCCGCACCCACCGATGTCCTCATGGCCGGAAACCAGGGTGTCAGCGGCGGACGCGTTCTCGAGTGGATCGATAAGGCGGCCTACGCCTGTGCCGTCCAGTGGTCGGGGACCTACTGTGTCACCGCCTACGTCGGTCACATCCACTTCAACCGGCCCATCCCCTCCGGCCACATGGTGGAGGTGCGCTCACGCATCGCCATGACGGGGCGCTCCTCCATGCACATCGTCAACGAGGTCTTCTCCGCCGACCCGCGCGAGGGCGTGTTCACCCGCGCCTGTGACTGCCTGGTCATCTTCGTGGCCAAGGACACCGCCACCGGCAAGACCCAGGCCGTGCCGGAGTTCGTCCCGGCCGACGAGGCTGAGCGCCGCGCCCTCGACGCCGCCCTGACGCGCATCGACCTGCGCAAGGCCATCGAGGCGGAGATGGAGAAGCAGACCTACGACGGCCCCTCGGAGGCCCCGCGCCTGATCCACCGTTTCCTGGCCAAGCCGACCGACATCAACTGGGGCGGCAAGGTCCACGGCGGCACCGCCATGGAGTGGATCGACGAGGCCGGTGCGGCCTGCACCATGGAGTGGTCCGGAGAGCACACCGTCGCGGTCTACGCCGGCGGTATCCGCTTCTACAACCCGATCGCCATCGGTGACCTCATCGAGGTGGACGCCCGCATGATGCGCACCGACACGCGTTCCATGCAGATGTCGATCCACGTGCGTTCCGGCAACCCGAAGGGTGGGCGTGAGCACCTCAAGACCGCCATTCACGCCACCGTGACCTACGTGGCCACGGATGTGGACGGCATCGCGCTGCCCGCCCGCCAGTTCACCCCCCGCACCACCGAGGACGTCCGGCTCTCCGAGCACGCACAGACACTGCGTGAGCTCCGTGCGGAGTATGCGCCGCTGCCGCTGGTGCCGCAGAGCACCCCGGCGCACATCGAGTGACCGCCTAGAGGAAGTGCTGGGCCAGCATCCCGGCCGCCACGGCCATCATCGCCGCACCGGCCACACCCGTGAGGATCCGGGAGGCCCGCTCCGAGCCGGCCAGGACCCGGCCCGCGAACACCCCGAGCAGGGCGTAGACCGTGGTCGCTGAGGCGATGAACACCAGCCCCAGGAGGAACATCTGGAGGCTGACCGGGATCGTCTGGCCGGTGGCCACGAACTGCGGCAGCAGCGCGATGAACAGCATCAGCCCCTTCGGGTTGAGCCCGCTGACCGCCGCGCCCGTGGCCACTGCCCGGGTGTGCTTCTCGACGCCCGCCTCAGCCCGGGTCAGCACCGCCACTCCCCCGCCGCGCGGTTCCTCGGGCTCAGCCGTGTCGACCTCGACGGTGACGGGACCGCCCAGCGCCGCGCGCAGCATGGTCCATCCGATCCGCAGGAGGACGAGCACCCCGGCGACCGTCACGATGGTCAGCAACGCGGGGTGGCGCGCCACCAGTGCGCCCAGACCACCGGCCACCACAACCGTCAGCCCCAGATAACCCAGGGCGATGCCCGCCAGGGGCGGCAGGAGGGGACGGCGACGGAGTGCGTGGCCGAGCACGAACGCCCAGTCGGGTCCCGGCGTGACGATCAGCAGCAGGCTGACGGCCCAGAAGCTCATGAGGTTCGCGATGTCCATGCCCCTGATGCTGCCCACCGGCCAGGGGCAGGGAAACTACTGCGGTTTTCATTCATCCTGGCGTGGTCTGCGGCACCCTGTGACAGAATCCGTCATATGGACGCTGTTGACCGCAAAATTCTGTCACTGATCCAGGGCAACGCGCGGATCACCGCCGCGGAGCTGGCGCACCACACCGGGGCCTCCGCCAGCACGTGCCTGCGGCGGCTGCGCACCCTGGAGCAGCAGGGGGTGATCACGGGTTTCCGCACCCGCCTGGACCCGACAGCGGTGGGCTACGGAGTGCAGGTCATCGCCTTCATCACCCTCGACCGCGAGGACCGCGCGACCGTGGCCGCCCTGGAGGACGGTCTCGCCGCCCTGCCTCAGGTCCTCTCGGCGGAGCGTCTGTTCGGCGACCCGGACTTTCTGGTGCGGCTGGTCGCCCATGACCTCGCGGACTACCAGCGGTTGCGCGATGAGCACCTGAGCGAACTGCCCGGCATCGCCCGGATCACCTCGACCCTGGTGATGCGGACCATTGTCGCCGACGGTCCGATCCCGCTCTAGACCACCACCAGCCACACCGCGACCTGATGCACCGCCGCGGCGATGATCGTGGCGGTGTGGAAGTGCTCGTGGTAGCCGAAGATCCGGGCGTTGCGTCCGGGCCAGCGGAAGCCGTAGATCAGGGCACCCAGCGAATAGATGATGCCGCCTGCGAACAGCAGCCAGACCACCGCGGGGCCGACCCCGGACCACAGTTGCGGGACCAGGGGCACGATGAGCCAACCGAGCGTCAGGTACACCACCACCGCCAGCCAGCGCGGGTGATTGATCCACACGAGATTGAGCGCAATACCCAGGGCCGCTCCGGTCCATGCCGCCACCAGCATCCAGGTGGAGTGGCGCGGCTCCAGGGCAATGAGGCAGAAGGGGGTGTAGGTGGCGGCGATGAAGAAGGCGATGGTGGCGTGGTCGGCGCGCCGCCACCAGTCGACAGTGCGCCGGTCACGCCAGTTGCCCAGGTGGTAGGCCGCGGAAACCCCGAACAGGACGACGACGGAGACCGCGTAGAGGGTGACCCCCAGGGCCTGCCACCAGACGATGCTCATCCAGGCGTAGGTGGCGAGCACCGAGCCCGCACTGACCGAGGCCAGGGCTGCGATGAAATGGAACCAACCGCGGGTGGTCGGTCGTGGGCCCCGGTCAAGGAGCGTCCTGGTGACCGTGATCGTCTCTGCCACTACTGAACCACCTTTCTCAGGCGTAGGTTACGGATGCGTAGGTAGGGGCCAGCCTACGCCTGCCCGGCGGGATCCGGCAAGGGGCCCGGGCGGTGCGTGATCAGTGGTGCGTCCAGGAAGGGAGACATCCACCTCCTCTGCTGGTGAGATTTTCTTCAGTTATCGTTGAGTTTTGCTCCACCGCCCCCGAGACGAGACGGCCGCTTCGATGAGCGCATATTCCCTGGACTTCCCGGCACCCTCCACGCTTGAGGCACAGGAGCTGCGCTTGACCACCTCCACCGGGGCAGGGCCCGGCGGTCCACCCGTCTCCCCGCAGTTCTTCGCCGGGTTCCTCAACCACCCCGCCCAGGCGGACCGGGCCCTGTTGACGTGATGAAGGTCCTGCGTCTGCTGGGGAAGCGGGCCACGGACGCACCGGAACCTGATGACCTGCTGCTGGCGGCAGCGGTGGCCTTCGGTCACCCCAGACCTGAGGTCGCCGGCCGGGTTGACGCGGTGGCGGGACCGACACAGGAGGAGTTGGCCACCGGGGCCGGCAGATGGTGGGCGGGGCACCTCATCTGGTGGATTCCCAGGGAATCCCACGCTCGCGACCGACACCGCGGCATCCGGGATGAACCTGGGCCGGGGCTCAGTCGGAGGCAGCACCGGTGGGATGCGGACATGCGGCACGCTCTGCCCGAGGACGGCGCTCATTGACGGCCGTGATCGTCGTGAGCAGGCACCCCACCAGCAAAAAGCCGGCAACCTGGTACTGGGTGGCCCAGTTGCCTCCACCGTCCCGAACGATGAGGAGAAAGCTGTATGCGACCACCGCCAGGCAGAAGATGATCAACCGGGCATGGGCGGAGAGGCGGAGACGGTCAGAGGAGAACCACGCCAGGATCCGGTTCAGCAGGACGAGGATCAGGGAGACGACCAGCCCCGCCACCGCTCCCGGCACCATGTACAGCATGAAGTGGTCTCCTCAATCGATGATGTCCCGGAAACATACCGGCACCTGTCGCGGGCGATCCACGGAACCGGTGGTGCAGAATTCGGATCTGGACCGGACAATGACACGGACCCGGGAGGAATGATCCTCCCGGGTCCGGTCAGTTGCAACTGCTAGTCGACGACCGCGTTCGAGCCCACGGCGTGGCCGAACAGCTCCGGCAGGGTGCCCTGCCAGGCTGCCTTCAGCTCGTCGAGGTCGACGGTGACCTCACCGAAGTTCAGCTCGCGGGCCGAGGTGGTCTCGCCGATCTTCACGGCCGGCACACCCTTCTCGGCGGCGCGTGCCAGCACCGCGTCCACGCGGTCGGCGGTGGTGGCCACCACGGCGCGGGACGCGGACTCGGAGAACAGGGCCACGAACTCATCCTCGTGGACGCCGGAGAGGTCGAGGTTGATACCGCCCTGGGAGCGGAAGGCCATCTCGGCGACCGCCTGGGCCAGCCCACCCTCGGAGAGGTCGTGGGCGGCGGTCACGTCGGTGTTGCCGACGAAGAAGTCCGCGAGGCGCTCCTCGTTGGCCAGGTCGATCTTCGGGGGCAGGCCCTTGAGTCCGCCGCCGGAGATCTGCTGCCAGATGGAGCCGCCGAACTCGTCGGCGGTCTCACCCAGCAGGATGAGCACCTCGGTGCCCTCGACGGTGCCGAGGTCGTGGCCGATGGTGTCGTGGACGTCCTCGATGACACCCAGGACACCGACGACCGGGGTCGGCAGGATCGGGGTCTCACCGGTCTGGTTGTAGAAGGAGACGTTGCCGCCGGAGACCGGGATCTCCAGCTCCTTGGCGCCATCGGCCAGGCCGTGGACGGACTCACGGAACTGCCACATCACATCCGGGTTCTCCGGGGAGCCGAAGTTGAGGCAGTTGGTCACGGCCACCGGCTTCGCGCCGGTGACGGCGACGTTGCGGTAGGCCTCGGCCAGTGCCAGGCGGGCACCGGTGCGCGGGTCCAGCTGGGTGTAGCGGCCGGAGGCGTCCGCGGAGACCGCGACACCCCGGTTGGTCTCCTCGTTGATGCGCAGGACACCGGCGTCGGAGTACTTGGCCTTGACGGTGTTGCCGCGCACGTACCGG
The DNA here is from genome assembly GCF_024919295.1 of Corynebacterium lemuris. GTDB lineage: Bacteria > Actinomycetota > Actinomycetes > Mycobacteriales > Mycobacteriaceae > Corynebacterium > Corynebacterium lemuris. The sequence goes on from NZ_JANWTC010000015.1 coordinate 37,267, forward strand.
TCGAACTGCTCGGTGATGAAGTCACGGGAGCACAGCGCCGGGGAGGAGACCATGTCGAACAGGGCCTGCTTCAGGTCGGCGGGACGCTCAACGGGCTCCTGCTGCTGCAGCTCGTCCTGCCACTCCGGGCGGGCGAAGGGGCGTTCGTAGACCGGGCCCTCATCGATGGTGGAGGCCGGGGCGTCGACCACGAGCTCGCCGTTGTGGTAGACGAGGTAGCGGTCCTTCTCGTCGATGACCTCACCGATCTCGGCGACGGGCACCTCCCACCTGGCGCAGATCTCCTTGAACTTCTCCACGTTCTCCGGGCTCACGACCGCACACATGCGCTCCTGGGACTCGGAGGCGAGGATCTCCGCGGCGGTCATGTTCTCGGCGCGCAGCGGCACGGCGTCGAGGTTGACGCGCATGCCACCGTCACCGGCGGCGGCCAGCTCTGAGGTGGCGCAGGCCAGGCCGCCGCCACCGAGGTCCTGGATACCGACGACGACGCCGGCCTGGTACAGCTCGAGGCAGCACTCGATGAGGACCTTCTCGGCGAAGGGATCGCCCACCTGGACGGCCGGCAGCTTGCGCTCGGCGCCCTCCTCGAAGTTCGCGGAACCGAGGACGGAGACCCCGCCGATGCCGTCGAGGCCGGTGCGGGAACCGAAGAGCATGACCTTGTTGCCGGTGCCGGAGGCGAAGGCCAGCTTGAGGTCCTCCACCTTCAGGGTGCCCACACACAGGGCGTTGACCAGGGGGTTACCCAGGTAGGCCTCGTCGAAGACGGTCTCGCCGCCGATGTTGGGCAGGCCGAGGGAGTTTCCGTAGCCGCCGATGCCGGAGACCACGCCCGGCAGGACACGGCTGGTGTCGGCTGCGTCGGCGGGGCCGAAGCGCAGCTGGTCCATCACGGCGATCGGGCGGGCACCCATGGCCATGATGTCGCGGACGATGCCGCCGATGCCGGTGGCCGCACCCTGGTAGGGCTCCACGAAGGAGGGGCTGTTGTGGGATTCGACGCGGAAGGTGACGGCGTCGCCGCCCCCGATGTCGACCACGCCGGCGTTCTCGCCGATGCCGGCGAGGATCTTCTCCGCCATCTCAGGCGTGGTGGTCTGGCCGAAGTAGCGCAGGTGCACCTTGGAGGACTTGTAGGAGCAGTGCTCCGACCACATCACGGAGTAGGCGGTCAGCTCGGCATCCGTGGGACGGCGGCCGAGGATCTCCCGGATCTTGGTGTATTCATCATCCAGGAGACCCAGCTCAGCGTAGGGCTGCTCGAGCTCCGGGGTGGCCTTGGCGGCGTCGACGGTGTCGTTGTGGACAGTCATTGTGTGTTGCGCCTCCTAGGCTGCGATCGTGCCGATGGCGGACAGGAACATCCCCAGGCCGTCGGTGGACGGGCCGGTGAGGATCTCCACGGCGTGCTCCGGGTGCGGCATGAGGCCGACGACACGGCCGGTCTCATTGGTGATGCCGGCGATGGCGTTGAGGGAACCGTTGTAGTTGTCGGTGTAGCGGAAGACCACGCGGCCCTCGCCCTCGAGCTGTTCGATGGTCTCCGGGGCGGCCTGGAAACGGCCTTCGCCGTGTTTGGCCGGCACGAGGATCTGCTGTCCGGCCTCGTAGTTCTTCGTCCACGCGGTGTCGTTGTTGACCACCTCGAGGTAGGTGTCGGTGCAGTGGAAGTGCAGCCCCTGGTTACGGGTCAGCGCACCGGGCAGCAGACGGGCCTCCGTCAGCACCTGGAAGCCGTTGCAGATGCCCAGGACGGGCATGCCCTTGCCTGCGGCGTCGACGACCGCGCGCATCACCGGGGCGATGGCGGAGATGGCGCCGGAACGCAGGTAGTCCCCGTAGGAGAAACCACCGGGAACGACGACCGCGTCGACGCCCCTGAGGTCTTCATCGGCGTGCCAGAGGTTGACCACCTCGGCACCGGCGATGCGCACCGCGCGGGCGGCGTCAACATCGTCGAGGGTGCCGGGGAAGGTGATGACACCGATCTTCGCGGTCACTTGGCGACCTCCACGCCCACAACCTCGAAGTCCTCGATCACGGTGTTGGCGAGCAGCGTCTCCGCGACCTTCTCGAGGTCGGCGGTGGAGACGGAGTCGTCCACCTCCAGCTCGAAACGCTTGCCCTGACGTACGTCGCTGACCCCGGTGACGCCGATGCGTCCCAGCGCACGGTGGACGGCCTGTCCCTGGGGATCCAGGATCTCCGCCTTCGGCATGACATTCACAACAACACGGGCCACAGTTTTCCCTTATCTTCGCCGTAATTGGTCGGTCTTCATTCTAGCCTGCTACACCAAACCGGAATACTTCGCACGATCTGGCCGGTGGATGAGGTGCTGTCAGCGGGGCAGGTTGGCCTCGATGAGGGAGACCACCTCCGGATCCTGCGGTTCGGTCCGTGGCCGGATACGGGCGATGACCTCACCGTCGGGCGCGATGAGGAATTTCTCGAAGTTCCACTGCACATCCCCCGCCTCCCCGGCCGCATCCGCCACCTGCGTGAGCTGGCGGTAGAGCGGGTGCGCTCCCCCGCCGTTGACCTCCAGGCGGGACAGCAGAGGGAAGCTGACGCCGTAGTTCAGGGAGCAGAAGGAGGAGATCTCCTCATCGGTGCCCGGCTCCTGGCCGCCGAACTGGTTGCAGGGCGCACCGATGATGGTCAGGCCACGGTCGCCGTAGTCCCCGGCGAGCTGCTGGAGGCCGGCGTACTGCGGGGTCAGACCACACTCGGAGGCGGTGTTGACCAGCAGGATGAGGTCGCCCCCGGCGATCTCGCTGAGGGTCGAGGAGGTGGAGTCGTTGAGGGTCACGGGAGTGCTGAGAAGCGTCGTCATGCCCCCAGACTACGGCTCAGATCATGACGCGGTAGTCGCCCGGACCCGCGCCCGCTCCGATGGCGGCGACGGCGGCCCGCAGGAAGTCCGAGGAGACCTTCCGGTCCTCCAGATTGCGCCCCGAAACAGACAGGCGGATGGTGTTGCCGCGGGCGGCACCGCGTTCAGCGGCCCGGATGACGTTGCGCCGCCACCACTTGGCCGCACCGAAACCCTCGCCGACGGAGAGGTTGCGGCACTGCTGGAAGGAACCGTCGTTGAGGTTGTGCACGCCGCGGGTGCTGGCGGCGAGGGCGAAGTCGAATTCCGGAAGCACCTCGAGGGTGCCCGGCGACATCCGCCACCGCGGTGGGGCGAAGATGTCCATCTCGAAACCGATCCTGCGCATCTGCCGGGTCGCACCCGCCAGACGCAACCGGGCCTCGTGGGCGTCCAGGTTGGCGAATTCGGCGCGCCGGCCCTGCACCGCCTGGTCGAAGCCGTTGAGGATGAGCACCCGGCCCGCCTCCTGCTGGGCGAGCAGCCAGTCCCGGGTGCGGTGGTCCCGGGCGAGGTGCCAGTTGCCGTCGATGTGCGGGGCGACGAGCAGGGACACGGGGATGCCCTCCGCGTCGAGCGACTTCACCATGCCCGCCACCGCTCCCCTGGTGTCGGAGAAAATACTGGAGACTGAAACCAGGAGACGGCCACGCATAAGGGGAATTATCGCACGGCCCGCTCGCTCTGTCGCGGCGGAACGTCCACCGCCCCCGCCGTCCACAGGGTCCACGCGTACTCGAAGGCGGTCTGGCGCCAGCGCGCGTAACGGCCGGAGACACCTCCGTGTCCGGCGGACATCTCCGTCTTGAGCAGGAACTGCCCCCCGGTGGCGGTCTCGCGCAGCTTCGCGATCCACTTCGCCGGTTCCACATAGAGCACACGCGTGTCGTTGAGGGAGGTGATGGCGAGGATGTCCGGGTAGTTCACCGCCGCAACATTCTCGTAGGGGGCGTAGGAGGCCATGTAGTCGTAGACCGCCGGATCGTGGAAGGGGTCCCCCCATTCGTCCCATTCGGTGACGGTCAGCGGCAGCTCCGGTTTGAGCATGGAGGTCAGCGGATCCACGAAAGGCACGATGGCCTGGATCCCGGCGAAACGGTCGGGGGCCATGTTGGCGATCGCGCCCATGAGCATGCCACCGGCGGAACCCCCTTCGGCCACCATCCGGTCCGGGGCGGTCAACCCGCGGGAGATCAGCTCATCGGCGACGGCGATGAAGTCGGTGAAGGTGTTCTTCTTCTGCAGCAGCTTGCCGTTGTCGTACCAGGCACGCCCCATCTCCCCGCCACCACGGACATGCGCCACAGCAAAGATCATGCCGCGGTCCATCACGGAGAGCCGGGCGATGGAGAAACCCGGATCGATGCTGGACTCGTAGGAACCGTAGGCGTAGAGCACCGTCGGATTCGGCCTGCTGAGGTCCAGGTCGGCGCGGTGCACCACGGAGACCGGGATCTTCTCCCCGTCCTCGGCCGTGGCCCACAGGCGGTGGGCGGTGTAGTCCTCACGGTGGTAGCCGCCGAGCACCTCCTGCTCCTTGAGCAGGGTGAACTCCCCGGAGGTGATGCGGTAGTCGTAGAGGCGCGCGGGGGTGGTGAAGGAACCGTAGGAGATGCGGATGACGGGGGCGTCCCATTCCGGGTTGCCCAGGGAGCCAGCGGTGTAGAGCTCCTCATCGAAGTCGAGTTCCCGGAAGGTGCCGTAGCAGCCGGCCTGGGGCAGCTCCATGACGGCGAGGCGGCCGATGGCGCCGCGGCGGTAGGAGGCGACGATGTGGCCCTGGAAGGTGTCCACGCCTTCGATGCGGGTCTCCGGGTCATGCGGGATGAGCTCCTCGAGCTCCCGCAACGGCGGCAGCTCGGCGACGGGGCATTCCCCTACGGCGAAGTTGGGGCCGGTGGCGTTGTGGGTGATGATCCACCGGTCTTCCCCGCCGTCGAGTCCGGGGACGGCGGCGTGGTCGACGGAGTACTCGACGTTCTTCTCCCGCGGCCACAGGACCTCGAACTCACCCTCGGGGTTGTCCATCGGCAGGACGCGGGTCTCGGAGGTGATCTTGGACGCGGCCTCGATGATCAGGTACTTCTCGCTGCGGGTGGAGCCGACGCCGGTGAAGAACTGCTCGTCGTCCTCGCGGAAGACGCAGACGTCCTCGGCCGGGTCGGTGCCGATGCGGTGGCGCCACACGGTGTCGGGGCGCCAGGCCTCGTCGACACGCTGGTAGAACAGGTGCTCCTCCCCCGCCCAGGTCGCGCCGTAGTAGACGTTCTCCAGGACATCGGGCAGCAGTTCTCCGGTCTGCAGGTCCTTGACCTGGAGGGTGAAACGTTCGTCGCCGGTGGTGTCCACGGAATAGGCGAGGAAACGGCCTGAGGTGGTCACCGAGGAGGCGCCGAGGGAGAAGAATTCGTGGCCCTCGGCCAGTGCGTTGAGGTCGAGGATGATCTGCTCGCCCTCGGGGCGGCCCTCCTCGGGGATGACGGGCGGGGTCCACGGGTCATGGGCAGCGTCGACGGGGATGCGGCAGGAGTAGCCGTAGTCCTTGCCCTCCTCGGTTCGCCCGTAGTACCACCAGTCGCCGGCCCGCTGGGGGACGGACATGTCCGTCTCCTTGATGCGGGATTTGATCTCGGTGTAGATCTCCTCGGTGAGATCCCCGATGCCGGCGGTCTGCTGCTTGGTGTACGCGTTCTCCGCCTCGAGGTGGGCGATGGTTGCCGGGGAGTCCTTGTCCCGCATCCACTCGTAGTCGTCGAGGAAGGTGCGGCCGTGGAATTCACGGACGACCGGGTGGCGCGGGGCGATCGGGGGCTGCAGAGTCATGGCCCCGATCGTAGTCACCGGCTAAACGCAGTCCCCGACCCAGGTGGCGAACTTCCTGCCCGAAAGCCGCTCATAGGCCTCGATGTAGCGCTCGCGCGTGGCCTCCACCACGGAACCGGGCAGGACCGGCGGCGGGGTGGTGCCGTTGCTGTCCCAGCCGGATTTCGGGGAGGTGAGCCAGTTGCGCACGTACTGCTTGTCGAAGCTGGGCTGGACCTTCCCCTCCTCGTAGCTGTCGGCGGGCCAGTAGCGGGAGGAATCGGGGGTCAGCACCTCGTCGGCGAGCACCAGTGTCCCGTTCTCGTCGAGGCCGAACTCGAATTTGGTGTCGGCCAGGATGATGCCCCGGGACTCGGCGAGTGCGGCGGCCTCGGAGTAGATCCGCAGGGTGGCCTCGCGCAGCTCGTTGGCCCGGTCCTCACCGAGCTTTGCGACGACCGCCTCAAAGCTCACGTTCTCATCGTGGTCACCGAGTTCCGCCTTGGTGGCGGGGGTGAAGATCGGCTCGGGCAGCTTCGAGGACTCGACCAGGCCCTCCGGCAGGCGGATACCGCAGACGGTGCCGTCGGCCTGGTACTCCTTCAGCCCGGAGCCGGTGAGGTAGCCGCGTGCCACGCACTCGAAGGGCAGCATCCGCAGCTTCTTCACGATCAGGGCGCGGCCCAGCACCTCCTCCGGGATCCGGGGGTCATCCGCCGGTCCCGCAAGGTGGTTGGGGAAGTCGATGGCGTTGAAGAAGAACACGCTCATCGCGGTGAGCACCCGGCCCTTGTCCGGGATCTCCGGATCGAGGCTGTGGTCGTAGGCGGAGATGCGGTCGGAGACCACCATCAGCAGGGTGTGGTCATCCACTTCATAGATCTCACGCACCTTGCCCGCGGAGATGTGGTTGTATTCGGACAGCTCAGGACGCATGATCTGAAAGTGTAGACCCGCCGGTGGTGGTTGGGAAATAGGGAATCAGAGGATCTCGCCCGGCTGGTAACCGGCTGCCTGCGGGTGGGCGTCGACAAGCGACTGGACGCGCCGCAGCACGTGGTCGACCTGGGATTCCGCGGCGCCGATGAAGGCGTGACGGTCGGCGAGCGCAGCGTCGAGATCCTCCTTCGACATGGGCAGACGCTCGTCGGCTGCCAGACGCTCGATGAGGTCCTGGTCGCCGCCGTTCTCCCGCATGTTCAGGGCCACGGCGACAGCGTTCTCCTTGATCACCTCGTGCGCGGTCTCCCGGCCCACGCCCGCGCGGACGGCGGCCATGAGGATGCGGGTGGTGGCCAGGAAGGGCAGGTAGCGCTCCAGCTCCCGGTTGATCATCGCCGGGAAGGCACCGAACTCCGCGAGGACGGTGAGGAAGGTCTCGTACATCCCGTCGATGGCGAAGAAGGCGTCCGGCAGGGCCACGCGGCGGATGACGGAGCAGAACACATCGCCCTCGTTCCACTGCTGGCCGGCCAGATCGGCCACCATGGTCAGGTAGCCGCGCAGGATCACCTGCAGGCCGCCGACGCGCTCGCAGGAACGCGCGTTCATCTTGTGCGGCATCGCGGAGGAGCCGACCTGGCCCTCCTTGAAGCCCTCGGTGACGGTCTCGGTGCCGGCCATGAGGCGGATGGTGTGCGAGAGCGAGGAGGGGCCGGCGCCGAGCTGCACGAGGGCGGAGACGGCATCGAAGTCGAGGGAACGGGGGTAGACCTGGCCCACGGAATCGAAGATGCGGGCGAAGCCGAGGTGGTCGGCGATGGAACGCTCCAGGGCGGTCAACTTGTCCTGGTCACCCCCCATGAGGTCGAGCATGTCCTGGGAGGTGCCCATGGGGCCCTTGATGCCGCGCAGCGGGTAGCGCTCGAGCAGGTTCTCCAGCCGCTCGATGGCCACCAGCATCTCATCGGCGGCGGTGGCGAAGCGCTTGCCCAGGGTCGTGGCCTGTGCCGCGACGTTGTGGGAGCGGCCCGCCATGACCAGGGAGCGGTACTGTGCGGCGCGGTCGCCGATGCGGGCGACAACGGCGATCGACTTGTCGCGGATCAGCTCCAGGGAACGGTAGATCTGCAGCTGCTCGACGTTCTCGGTGAGATCACGCGAGGTCATCCCCTTGTGGATGTGCTCGTGGCCCGCCAGGGCGTTGAACTCCTCGATGCGTGCCTTGACGTCGTGGCGGGTGACCCGCTCACGGTCGGAGATGGAGGCCAGGTCCACCTGGCCGATGACGGCCTCGTAGGCCCCGATGGCCTCCGCCGGGATGTCGACGCCCAGGTCCTGCTGCGCCTTCATCACTGCGATCCAGAGCTGGCGCTCCAGGATGATCTTGTACTCCGCGCTCCACAGCTCAGTCAGCTCGGTGGAGGCGTAGCGGTTGGACAGGACGTTCGCGATCTTCTTCTTATCAGCCACAACAGTGATTATCGCATGTGCCGCTCAGGCGGGGGTCTTCACCGGCTCCAGTGCGGCGGCCGGCACCGTGGCGCGCGGGGGCCGCAGGGAGAAGGCGATGAGGCCACCGATGACCGCGACGACGGAGAAGAGCAGGAAAGGACCGCTGGTGGCGAAGCCCAGGCTGATGATCGCACCCGCCAGGGTCGGGCCGAGGATGCCACCCAGACGCCCCGCACCCAGCGCCCAGCCCACACCCGCGACCTTCGCGTCGGCCGGGTAAGCGGAGGCGGCCCAGCTGTTGATCAGCGTCTGGGTGCCCACCGCCCCGTAGCCGGCCACCGCGGCACAGGCCAGCAGGGCGGCATCGGTGGTGAGCTGGGTGAAGGCCGCCACCGCGACCGCACCGACGAGGAAGGAGACACCGACCACGGGACGGGAGCCGTGGCGGTCGGCGGCCCAGCCCGCCCCCACACCGCCGATGACGGCACCGAGGTTGAAGGCCAGGAGGAAACCGAGGGAGGAGACCACACCGTGGCCCGCCTCCCGCATCAGCGCCGGCAGCCAGGTGTTCGCCCCGTAGACGAAGAGCATGGCGCAGAAGGCCGCTGCCCAGAACAGCAGCGTGGCCACCTGCCAGCCGGGGCGGAACAGCAGCTGCACCCGCTGCCCGGCGGCCGCGGCCCCGTGGCCGCGGTCCAGCCACAGCAGCGCCGCGGGCAGGACCGTGACCAGCGGCAGGGCACCGACGAGGTAGACGGCGTGCCAGCCGAAGTTCGGGATGAGCACCATGCCGGCCAGGGCGGCAGCGACACCACCGAGGGGGAATCCCGACTGCATGATCACGTAGACCAGGTTGCGGTGGGCCGTAGGCGCGGCCTCCTGGGTGATCGTCGCCGCCAGCGGCAGCACCGCGCCCATGCCCAGGCCGGCGAGGAAACGCAGCACCATGAACCAGGTGGGACCCGGCGCGAAGGCACACGCCGTCATGAAGACGGAGAACCAGATCACGGCAGCCACGAAGACGCGGAAGCGGCTGAAGCGGGCGGACAGCGGTCCGGCCGTGATGGAACCGAGGAGCATGCCGACCAGCGGGGCGGAGCCGAGGAGACCCGCCTGGGTGGGGTTCAGGCCCCACTCTGTCCGCAGCTCACTGAGGGTGGTGCCGTAGGCGACCAGGTCGTAGGCGTCGAAGGCCACCGCGGTGCCGCAGATGGCGACGGTGGGCCACAGCCGTGAATGGGCAGTGCTCATGCGTCAACCTCCAGAAGTTTCAGTAGGGTGCCTGCGTCGGTGCGCAGGGCGTCGTGGTCCCCGGACAGGGTGGCCGGGGTGAAATCCGCGGTGGTGCGCTCGGCCCAGCCGGCCATACCTGCGGTGGTGGCGGCGGGGTCGGCGTCGCCGCAGACGGTGAGCAGGGGGATGTCGACCAGCCCGGCTGGCCCGCCCTGGGCGCCGAGGCGCAGGTCTGCCCGGGCCACGGTGTAGATGAGTGCGGACAGGCCGGGGTGGTCGAGGACCTCCGGGCGGGTGCCTCCGAGGCCGAGCAGCCAGTCGCGCAGCTCGGTGTCGGTGGCCCGATCCCCGTCGGGGGCCGGTGGTGCGGTGCCGGGCGGGGTGTGGTTCCGGGCGGAGAGCACCAGCCGCGCCGGGCGCAGGCCGCGTTCCTGCAGGGCGAGGGTGGTCTCGAAGGCGCAGGTGGCGCCAAGGCTGTGGCCGAGGAAGGTGGCCTGCGACAGGCGTGGGTCGGGGGCCAGGGCTGCGGCGATCTCCGCGATGAGTTGGGGGCGGGAGGTGGCGAAGGCTTCGCGGTGGCGGGATTCGCGGCCGGGGTACTGGACGGCGGTGACCGCCCGCCCGTCGGCGAGGAAGCGGAAGTAGCTGGCGCCGGCACCGGCCGGCGGGAAGCAGATCAGCGGGTGTTCTCCCCCGGCCAGTTCCACCAGGACGGGGGCGTTCATGCGAGCACCTCCCCGACCAGGCGCAGCTGCTGCGGTGCCACCAGCTGGGGGTGGGTGACGTCCAGGTGGTGGACCTGCAGTCCGCCGACGAAGGGCGCCCAGGCGGTCTCGTCCATGCGCTGGGGGTTGCGGTCAGCCTTGAGGAGCTCGACCTGCAGCGGTGTGGGCCGGGTGCGGTGGTTTTTCATCAGGGTGGCGTTGTGGCTGATGAGGCTGATCACCCGGCGCAGGTGTTTCTCGTCGAGCTGGGCGAAGGTGGAGCCGGAGTCGGCGAGGCGTGCGACCACCGCATCCAGGTCCAGCGCATCCTCTGGTGCGGCCTCCGCGCCGGCCATGGTGAGCACGCCCTCGAGCAGTTCCCGGTCGGAGGGGGCGGGCAGGCTGCGCCACAGTTCGGCGGGGTAGGCGTCGAGAAGCACCAACCGTCTGACCCGCGGCGCGTCCGTGAGTTCCGCGAGGGCGCAGGCCAGCTCCTGGGCGAGCACACCGCCGACGGACCAGCCGACGAGGTCGATCTCCCCGTCCTGCAACTCGGCACGGCGGGCCAGGAGAGCTGCGATGTCGGCGGCCTCGGCGGCCAGCGACTCTGCCGGCGGGGCATCATCTGTCAGCCCCGGCGACTGCACGGCCAGCAGGCCGCGCTGTTGATCGAGGAAGGGCAGCAGTCCGGCATAGGACCAGCCCAGGCCACCGGCCGGGTGCAGGCAGACGACCGGGACCCCGGCGCGGTGGGGACGCAGGCTGAGCAGCTGCCCGAAGCCGGCGGTGTGCAGCTGGTCCCCGTCGATGGCGGCGAGCAGTTCGCGGGGGCTGTGGCTGGCGAAGATGTCGGCGATGCTGACCTCCGCGCCCAGTTCGCGGCTGAGTTCCAGGGCCAGGCTCACCGCGGTCAGAGAGGTGCCGCCGGCGTCGAAGAAGCGGGTCTCCGGGCCGACGGGGGCACCGCCCAGCGCACGGGAGAAGTACGCACAGACCAGGGTCTCCCGCGGTCCGGTGGGTTCTCCGGTGCCCTGGGTGATCTCGGGTGCGGGCAACCGGGCGGCGTCTAGTTTGCCGTTGCGGGTCAGCGGCAGCTGCTCCAGCGTGACGACGGCCGTGGGCACCATCCACGCGGGCAGCAGCCGGGCGCAGCGCTCCCGGACGCTGTCACCGGTGGCGGTGCCGGTGATGTAGGTGACCAGGGCATCCGAGCCCGCGATCCCGCGCAGGACGGTCACCGCCCCGCTCACCCCGGCAGTGCCGGAGGCGGCGGCGGAGACCTCACCCAGGTCGAGGCGCTGACCGCGCAGTTTGACCTGGCTGTCGCGGCGGCCGTGGAAGAGGAGTTCGCCCTCCGGGGTCCAGGAGGCGAGGTCGCCGGAGTCGTATATCCGGCCGCCCGGGTGGAAGGGGTCGTCGAGAAATTTCTCGGCCGTCAGCTCCGGCTGGCCGAGGTAGCCCAGGCCGACCTGCACGCCGGCGAGCATGAGCCGGCCGGGGTAGCCGACGGGCAGGGGATGGTCTGCGTCGTCGAGAACGTAGAGGCGGGTGTTGGCCACGGGTGCACCGATGGGGGTGACCTCTTCGTCGAGTTCGCAGGCGTGTGCGGTGACGTCGATGGCGGCCTCGGCGGGGCCGTAGAGGTTGTCCAGGGCGACGTCGAGAAGCAGGCGGGTGCGGGTGGCCAGCGCCGGGTCGAGGGCCTCCCCGGAGGCGATGATCTGGCGCAGCTGCGGCAGGCGGGTGCCCAGGGCCTCGTGCGCGGTAACGAAAGCCGTCAGCGCGGAGGGCACGAAGTGGCAGACCTGCACGCCGGTGGCCGCCATCTGCCGGGCCAGCTCGACCGGGTCGAGGTGGGCGCCGGGGGTGGCCACGGTGACGGGGCAGCCGTGGGTGGCGGGCAGCAGCAGCTCCCAGACGGAGACGTCGAAGGAGATCGGTGTCTTCTGCATGAGGGTGGTGTCCGAGGTGATGCCCACGCGGCGGACCATCCAGTCGAGCCGGTTGACGATGGCACGCTGCCCCACCGCCACCGCTTTCGGTGTGCCGGTGGAACCGGAGGTGAACAGCACATAGGCCACATCCTCGGGTCCGGGTCCTCCGGGGCGGAAGTCCGCGGGTGCGGTGCCGACGATGACGTCGACGGTGTCCTCGGCCAGCTTCAGGGCGGGCAGGTCCACGGGCGGCTCATCGACGCCGTGGAGCACCGCCACCGCGCCCGCCTGCGCGAGCATCACCCGGCGGCGTTCCGCGGGCAGCTCAGGGGCGACGGGGGCGAAGGCGGCACCGGCGCGGACCACGGCGGCGACCGCGATCAACAGCGCCGGGCCGCGGTGCAGGTGCACGCCAACGACCTGTCCCGGACGGATACCCAGCCCGGTGACCAGGCTGGCGGCCAGGGAGTCGACCTGCCGGTCATACTCCGCCCTGCTTATCGACGCCCCGTCGAAGTGCAGCGCCGGGGCCGCGGGGTCAGTCTCCTGCCGGGCCAGTTCCACCAGCTCGGCCAGGGTGTCGGCCGGCAGGGGGCCGGTGGTGTCGTTGAAGCCCTCGGTGAGTTGCTGGTGTTCGGCGGCGGTGACCAGAGGCAGGGCGTCGAGAAGCTGTTCGGGGCCGCCGACGGTGGCGCGTGCCAGGAAGTCGGCGAGCCGGGCGGCGTGCGCCTCCAGCTCGGCGTCGCGGTAGCCGCCGGTGGCCAGCAGCTGGACCGTCAGTCCGCCGGTGGGCAGGGTCTGGAAGATGATCTCGACATCACCGATGGGGCCCACGGCGATGGACTGCAGGTTGGCGGTGGCCGCCCCGAAGCGGAAGCTCACCGAGAAGGGACGGATGTTGACGTCCGCACCCCACAGCCGGGCGGTGGGGTCGACGATGCCGTGGTCACGGCGGATCCATTCACTACGGTAGCGGCCGTGGGTCTTGACCTGCGTGATCGCTGCGGCGGTGAGCTGCACCTGTTCGGCCAGGCTCAACCCGCGCGGGCAGTGCACCCGCAGGGGTGCGACGTTGGCCTCGGGGGTCAGCGTCACTGCGGCACCCAGGGCGCGGTTGAGCATGGGGAAGCCCAGGGTCCACTCCTCCCGGCCGGTGAGACGGGCACCGTAGGCGGCGGTGAGCGCGGTGATCACGTCGGCCTCGCTGACCTTGAGCCCGCGGGCCAGTTCCCGCAGACCGCGGCGGACCTCCGGGGCGACCGGTGCCTCACCGTGGGCTCGGCCCGTGGTGCGGCGACGTCCCTCCGGGGCCAGGGTCGGCGGATTGACCGTCAGTTCCTGGGTCAGCCAGAACTCGCGGTCGGCGGCATTACCGGGAGCGACGGTGGGTTCCCCGAAGGGCGCGGGCACCGGCTCCTGCCGGTGGTAGCAGTCCGCGATCCAGCGCACCAGTGCATGGATGGCGAAGCCGTCACCGATGACGTGGTGGATCCGGGTCAGCCACAGCAGCTGCCCGTCCACCTCAATGAGGTGGTTGCCGGCCAGGGTCGTCCCGCGCAGGGGCCCGGTGATCTCGATCGCGGCCTGCGCCCAGGCCACCGGATCCGTGCCCGGGGCCAGGCGGACGATCTCGACCGTGTGCTCGTGGCCGTGGTGGACGCGGACAGGACGACCGTCGCCATCGAGGAGGTAGGCAGACTGGAAGGCCTCCAGCTGGTTGAAACAGTCGCGGATGGTCCCCGCCAGACGCTCCCGGTCGATGTCACCGGTGAAACGCAGCAGCTCCGCGCACTGGTACTGGCTGGAATCCGGCTCGGCGAGATGGCCGTAGAGGACCGCAGTCTGGCCGGGGGTCAGTGCAGTCATGGTCAGAGGCGCTCCGGGGTGAGGTGGTCCACCCACTCACCGAGGGTGGGCAGGGAGAACATCTCGTAGTAGTCGATCTCCACACCCTCGGCGCGCCAGTCCTCGATGAGGGTCATCAGGCGCAGGGAGTCGAGACCGTGGTCGGCGAGCACCGTGCCGCGGTCGAGCTGTTCGGGGGTGATTCCGGTGATCTCGGCGATGTCGGTGATGATGCGGTTGCTGTCCAGCATGTCGTGTCAGGTTTCCTTCCGGTTCAGTTGTTCTGGATCCAGGAGGCCAGCTGCAGGCGCAGGGCCTTGCGGCTGACCTTGCCCACCCCGGTTGCGGGGAAGGACTCGGCGAAGTCAATGCGGTCCGGGAGCTTGAACTCGGCCACGCCGCGCTCGCGCAGGAACTCCCGGATCCGGTCCCCGCTGAGGTCATGCCCGGCCTCCGCGGTGAGCAGGTAGGCGCAGGTCTGCTCACCGAGGTACTCGTCGGGGGCGCCGACGACCACGGCGTCGATGACCCCGGGGTGGGCGACCAGGTCGTTCTCGAGTTCCTCGGCGGAGATCTTCTCGCCGCCGCGGTTGATCTGATCCTTGACGCGGCCCTCGACGATGAGGTGACCGCCGGGCAGCTGGCGCACCACATCACCGGTGCAGTAGAAACCGTCGTCGGTGAAGCTCTCGGCGGCCACACCGTTGTGGTAACCGCGGATGGTGTACGGCCCGCGGGTGTAGAGCACGCCGCGCTCCCCCGGAGTGACCGGTTCGCCCTCGGGGGTGAGGATACGGATCTCATCATCCGGGGAGATCGGGCGGCCCTGGGTGGTTGCCACGGTCTCCTCGTCGTCCTCCGGGCGGGTGTAGTTGACCAGCCCCTCGGCCATGCCGAAGACCTGCTGGAGGCGGCAGCCCAGCTCCGGTGCGATGCGGCGGGCGGCCTCGGCGACGAATTTCGCGCCGCCGACCTGCAGTACCTGCCACGTGGACAGATCCGCGCTGATACGCGGGCGGGCCGCGAGCCAGCCCATCGCCAGTGGCGGGACGAGCGAGGTGATGGTGATCTGCTCCACCTCGATCAGGCGCATGCCTGTCGACGGCGTCGGGTCCGGGCACATCACGCAGGTGCCACCGGCCCAGAGCACACCGAGTACACCCGGCGAACTCATGGTGAAGTTATGGGAGATCGGCAGCACCACCAGCATGCGGGTTGCCGCGTCGAGCTCACAGATCTCCGCGGATTCCCGCACCGAGTAGAGATAGTCGGCGTGGGTGCGCGGGATGAGCTTCGGGATGCCGGTGGTGCCACCCGAGAGCTGCAGGAAGGCCAGGGACTCCGGATCCACCTCGACCGGGGCGACCGGTTCCGCCGTGTAGAGCTCCGCGATGCTGCGGTGCGCACCGGGCTCGGCGTCGGCGATCCAGATGACCGCCTCCGTGTCGAGCTCGTCGACCATGCCGCGGTAGTCGAAACCCGCATGGCGGCCGATGACGATGTAGCCCTTCGCCCCGGATTCGTTCAGGAAGTGCTGGATGTCGGCGCGCCGATGGGCGGGCAGGGTGAACAACGGGACCGCGCCGAGGCGGAAGATGGCATTGACGATGACCAGGTAGTCCACGATGTTGGGCAGCTGGACCACCACCACATCCCCGGCGACGATGCCGGCCGCGCGCAGGCCGCCGGCGGTGATGGCGGCACGCTCATCGAGTTCCAGGTAGCTGAGCCGGTGCTGCGCGCCGAGGTAGTCCGCGCCGACGACCGCCTCGTTATCCCCGAAACGTCGGGCGGCATCGGTGAGGAAACGGGCGAAGGTCTCGTCCGTCCAGTAACCGGCCTCGCGGTATCTGCGGGCGAACTCCTCCGGGAAATACCGAATCTCATCGGTCATGGATGATCTGTCTTCCTTCCTGGTCAACGCTGGCCCAGGCATTACCCTAGGCTGACCTAAGTTAGGCTAGCCTGCACTTGGCCGCGCATCGTTATCCGGGGGCCACAGGAGACAGCCGGGGGTGGGCAGGATCACCCATCCGCCCATGACAATGCGTGCGGACGGGGTGGGAAACCATGAAAAAATGACGCTGCGGCAGACCCCCGTTCAGGGGGTCCACCGCAGCGTCAGGGCAGTCCGGTAATTCAGCGGGCGGAGACGTACTCCCCCAGGCGGCGGCAGGCCTCCCGGGTCTCCTCCTCCGGAGCACACAGGCTCAGGCGCACCCATTTGTGGCCGTTGACCGGATCGAAGTCCACACCCGGTGCGAAAGCCACCCCGATCTCCTCGACGAGTTCGTGGCACCAGGCCTCCGAATCGTCGGTGACATGGGAGACATCGAGCCAGAGGTAGAGCCCGCCGTCCGGCTCCGCGAAGCGGGTGAAACCGATCCTGGGAAGCTCGCTGAGAAGCACCCGGCGCGCGGCCCGGTAGCGCTCCACATGGCCGTCGAGCTCGGCGCGCGCCGCCGGGGAGAAGGCCGCCCGGCCGGCGACCTGCGAGATCGCCGGGGCACAGAGCGCGAGTGAGGCCTGGAGATTCTCCACGGGGGTGATCAGCTCATCGGGCAGGATGAGCCAGCCGACGCGCCAGCCGGTCATGGAGAAGTACTTCGACAGGGTGCCCACCACGATGGCCCGGTCCGAGAACTGCCGCGCAGTGGCCAGCGGGCGGCCGAAGCTCATGCCGTGGTAGTCCTCGTCCGAGATGAGCACCGCCTCATTGTCCCCGCACCACTTCGCGATGCGTTCCAGCTCCGCCGGGTCGATGATCGTGCCCGAGGGGTTGCCCGGGGAGGTGACGATCACGGCCTTCGGTTTGTCGGCGGCGGGCAGGGCCTCGAGCATGTCCGCCGTCGGCTGGAAGCGGGTGCTCTCATCGCAGACCAGGTCCACGACCCGCGCCCCGAGGGATTCGAGGATGTTGCGGTAGGCCGGGTAGCCCGGGCACGACAGGGCGACCACGTCACCGTGGTCGAGGGTGGCCAGGAAGGCCGCCACAAAACCGCCGGAGGAACCGGTGGTGATGACGATGTTCTCGGCCGCGGTGTCCACGCCGTAGGTCTCCGAGTGCCAGGCCGCGATGGTCTCACGCAGCTCCCGGTCACCGATGACCTCCGTGTAACCCAGGGCGGAGGCGTGCAGCTCATCCCCGGCCGCGGCCAGCGCAGACGCGGGCGCGCCGGTGGCGGGTTGACCCGCGCACAGCATGATCGTGTCGCGTCCCTCCCGGCGCCGGCGGTGCACCAGGTCGAGCATCTGCATGACGCGGAAGGGCTGGACGTTACTGCGGCTGCTGGCGAGTGTCACAGCGAGATTTTCCCCTCCACAGCCGGCAGGGCGATGTCATTGCGGTAGAAGGAGCCCCCCAGCGTGATCTGCCCGATGGTGGCGTAGGCGTCATCGCGCGCCTCCTCCAGGGTGGCACCGACGCCGACGATGTTGAGCACGCGGCCACCGGCGGAGACCAGCTCCCCGGCCGCGTTGCGGGCGGTACCGGCATGCAGCACCTTCTCCGGGTCCGCCACCACGTCGCCGGTGATGACTCCCCCGGTGCGCGGGGCGGCCGGGTAGTCCTCGGCGGCCAGCACCACGGTCAGGGCGTAGGCATCCACCCACTTGAGCGGTGGCTGCTCGGCGAGGGTGCCGGAGGCGACGGAGTCCAGCAGCGTGGCCAGCGGGGTCTCCAGCAGCGCGAGGATCGGCTGGGTCTCCGGGTCACCGAAACGGGCGTTGAACTCCACCACCCACGGGCCGTCGGTGTCCCAGGCGATACCGGCGTAGAGCAGACCGGAATACGGGGTGCCGCGACGCACCATCTCCTTGGCGACGGGCACGCAGACCTCGTCGACGATGCGCCGGGTGCCCTCCTCCGGCAGCCACGGCAGCGGGGTGTAGGCGCCCATGCCGCCGGTGTTGGGGCCCTCGTCGTTGTCGTAGGCGCGCTTATGGTCCTGGGCCGGCAGCAGCGGGACCACCGTCTCGCCGTCGACCAGGCAGAACAGGGAGACCTCGGGGCCGTTGAGGAAGGACTCCAGCAGCACCGGGTTGCCCAGCTCGTGGACGGCACGGACGTGCTCGAGGGCGGCGGCCCGGTCAGGGGTGACCACGACCCCCTTGCCGCCGGCGAGACCGTCGTCCTTGACCACCCAGGTCGGACCGAACCGGTCCAGGGCGGCCTCGATCTCCACCTCCGGGGTGCCCGGCACCAGCTGCTCCGCGCGGGCGGTCTTCACACCTGCCTGTGCCATGACCTCCTTGGCGAACTTCTTCGAGCCCTCGATCTGGGCGGCCTCGCCCGAAGGACCGAAGACCCGGAAGCCCGCCTCCCGCAGGTCATCGGCCACGCCCGCCACCAGCGGGATCTCCGGGCCGATGACCACGAGGTCCGCCCCGATCTCACGGGCGAGGGCGACCATGGCGGCACCGTCATCGACCTTGCCCGCATCAGCGTGCACGGTGGCGAGGTCGGACATGCCGGCGTTACCCGGGGTGACATGGAGGTCAGTGGTGGCGGGGTCGGCGGCCAGGCCCTTGAGGAGGGCGTGTTCGCGGCCGCCCGAACCGATCACGAGAATGCGCATGACCACCAAGTCTAGATGTAGCCTGTCTGGCATGAGTAGCGTGTTCACCAAGATCATCAACGGCCAGCTCCCGGGCCGCTTCGTCTACCGCGACGATCTGGTCGTCGCCTTCCTCACCATCGAGCCCCTGCGGTACGGTCACGTGCTCGTCGTCCCCGTCGAGGAGACCGACCGGTGGACCGACCTCTCCCCCACCGTCTGGGGCCACCTCAACGAGGTCGCGCAGAATATCGGCCGCGCTGTAAAGGAGGCCTTCGGTTCCTCCCGCGCGGGCTACATCATCGCCGGTTTCGACGTGCCCCACACCCACATCCACATCTTCCCCACGGACCGGATGGGCGAGTACGACTTCTCTAAGGCGATCGCCGCCGACGCCACCGACCCCGTGGAGATGGATGGTGCCGCCGAGAAGATCCGCGCCATCCTCGAGACCGACGAGAACGGCAACCCGCGCTAGATGTCCCTGCTGCGTTGGGTCCCCCACCGCGGCACCCTGCCTGCCCTGCCCCCGCTGGAGCAGGTCGAGGGCACCCCGGTGATGCTGCTGCACGGGCTGATGGGTTCGCCCGGCAACTTCGAGAGCACCGTCCACGGACTGCTCGACCTCGGGGCGCCGGTGGTGGCCCCGCTCTACGGACGGCGCGGCACCGTGCGCATCGAGCAGTCCTTCGCCGAACTCATGGAGGTCACCGGCGAGCTGCTGGCGGAGCGGGAGCGCATCGACATCATCGGCCACTCCCTCGGCGGCCTCCTGGGACTGCGCCTGGCCCAGGAGTTCCCCGGCCGGGTGCGCACCCTCGTCGGCCTCGGCGCCGCCTTCCGGGGCCTGCCGCTGCCCCCGAACCCGGTGGTGCGCCGCGGCGTGAGCATCGTCATGGGCCGCGGCGCAGGCGACCTGATGACCCCTGAGCCTTTCGAGGCTGTCGTGCCGGAGGGTACCCGGGTGGTCTCCCTGATCTCCGACACCGACTGGTTCGTCCCCACCGCCTCCTCCGAGATCGGCGAGGTCCGCCGACTCCGCGGCACCCGCCACGAACACCTCCCCGGACTTGCCGGGGACATCATCACCGCCCTGGAGTGGAAGCCTTGACCGGGCACACCGCCGATGTCGACGGCACGGAGTACAGCTTCGTGTGGCCGCTCGACCAGACGCTTCTCGACGCCCTGATAGCCGAGGCCATCCCCGCCTACTACTCCTGCATGGAGGGCCACTGCGGCACCTGCCAGTGCACGCTGACCGGCGGCCCCTCCCACATGCTCCACAACGAGGTGCTGTCGGAATACGAGATAGAGCAGGAGAACCAGACCCTGGCCTGCCAGACCATCCGCGACGGTGAGGGCCCCTACCGGATGAGCTACGAATAGGTCGCAGCAACCGACCGCCCGGTGCACCCCCGCGGCCTATGGTTGAGTTCATGAATCTGACCCCCCGACTCCATGAGAACCCCGAACTGACCGAAGGTGAGGCGCGCCCCACGATCCTGCCCGCCTACTTCGGGAAGTTCGGCGGCCAGTTCGTCCCGCCCCAGCTGCTGCCTGTCCTCGACGAGCTGGAGGCTGCCTACGCTGCGGCATTACAGGACCCGGAGTTCATCGCGGAGCTGCACAAGCTCTACACCTCCTACCTCGGCCGTCCCACCCCGGTCACCGAGTGCGTGAACCTGCCGCGGGAGGGCAAGGGACGGGGTCACGCCCGGATCTTCCTCAAGCGCGAGGATCTCGTCCACGGTGGTGCGCACAAGGGCAACCAGGTCATGGCGCAGGCGCTGCTGGCCAAGCGCCTGGGCAAGAAGCGACTGATCGCCGAGACCGGTGCCGGCCAGCACGGCACCGCCACGGCGATGGCTGCGGCCCGTTTCGGCATGGAGTGCACCATCTACATGGGCGCGCGTGACGTCGCCAGGCAGCAGGCCAACGTCTACCGCATGCGCCTGATGGGCGCCGAGGTCGTCGCGGTGGACGAGGGCGGCGGCAACGGTCTGCAGAACGCCGTGGATGTGGCCCTGACGGACTGGGTGGACTCCTACGAGACCACCCACTACCTGCTGGGCACGGCCGCCGGCCCGCACCCCTTCCCCAGCCTGGTCAAGGAGTACCACCGGGTCATCTCCAAGGAGTCGCGTGAGCAGATGCTCGCCGAGGTCGGCCGACTCCCCGACGCCGTCATCGCCGCTGTCGGCGGCGGCTCCAACGCCATCGGCGCCTTCGCGGAGTACTACGGGGACACCGATGTGCAGCTCATCGGCGTGGAACCGGCCGGTGACGGCCTGGACACAGAGAAGCACGGCGCCCCGCTCAACCGCGGCCGGGTGGGTATCCTCCACGGTTCGCGCTCCTACGTCATGCTCGGCGAGGAGGACGATGACGTGCTCAACTCCCACTCCATCTCCGCAGGACTGGACTACCCCGGTGTGGGTCCGGAACACGCCTGGCTGCTGGAGACCGGACGGGCCTCCTACGTCGGGGTCCCCGATAAGGAGGCACTCCAGGCCTTCCGCATGCTCACCCGCTATGAGGGCATCATCCCCGCACTTGAGTCCTCCCATGCCCTGGCGCATGCGCTGCGTCTGGCCGAGCTCGACGAGGCTGAGGGCAGTCGGGACCGTGTCTACCTGGTCAACCTCTCCGGCCGCGGGGACAAGGACCTGTCCTATGTGCGCCACCTCCTGGGTGAGCACGCTGACGAGGACCCGGAGACCCACGACATCGACGACCTGGATGTCGCCGGCACCATCGCACGGCTTGGCGGGGCATCTGACTAGCCCGTCCGCGGGACATGAAGTAGGTCTCGTGCGTTAGCTCCGGACATATATCTCCCAGGTGACCCGCCCACCACGGGCCGGTTCACCCGGGAGATACGTGTCGGGACCTAACGGACCGGACCTAACCGTCGAGACCTAACCCAACGCACCCCTCAGGCCGGGCGCGGCAGCCGCACCGTGAAGGTGCTGCCCTCCCCCTCAGCGGTATCGACGGTGATGGTGCCGCCGTGTTTCTCCACTAGGGACTTCACGATGGCCAGGCCCAGGCCGGAGCCGCCGGAGGCCCGCGACCGGGAGGCGTCCTCCCGGTAGAAACGTTCGAAGATGTGGCTGGCGGCCTCGGCAGACATGCCGCGGCCGTCGTCGGCGACGGTGAGAACCACGTCGTCGTCCTGCAGTCCCAGCGTCACCGTGACGGCAGCATCCGGGCCGCCGTGGGTCAGCCCGTTGGAGATGAGGTTGAGCAGCACCTGGTGCAGGCGGGAAGCATCCCCCTCGACCACCGGCACCGAGGAGGTCTCGTTGCTCACGGTCACCTCCCGGCCGGGGAAGGCCGCCCGGGCGGAGGCGGCCACCGACAGGGACAGTTCCAGCAGGTCAACGGGTTTGAGTTCCAGGCGGGAGCCCTCGGCCCGGGTGAGGGCGAGGAGGTCCTCGACGAGCAGGGACATGCGGCGGGATTCGCCGTCGATACGCGTGAGGACCATCTCGACGTCGGTGGTGGCGCCGGAGCGGTAGAGCTCGGTGTAGCCGCGGACGGAGGTCAGCGGGGTGCGCAGCTCGTGGGAGGCGTCGCCGACGAAGCGGCGCATCTGCTCCTCCTTGCTCTGGGCCGTCTCGACTGATTCCTGAAGTTGGCCGATCATGGTGTTCAGCGCGTGGGAGAGTTGGCCGACTTCGGTGGTGCGGGGCCAGGCGGGGACACGGCGGTCCAGGTCCCCGGCGGCGATCTCACCGGCGGTGCGTTCCACCTCGCGCAGCGGGGCCATGGCCTGGCGGACGACGTAGTAGCTGAGCAGGGCGAGCACCGCCAGGACGATGAGGCTGATGATCACCTGGACCAGCGCCAACCCGTAGAGCAGGGCCTGTTCCCGGGCGAGGTTCTTCGCCACGACGGTGGTGACCCCGCCCTCGCGGTTGGCGATCACGCGCCACCGGATGTTGGATTCACTGCCCGGCGCGGAATCGACGGTCTGGGGTGGGCGCCCCACCGCCACGTTGGATAACCGCGGCAGGTCACCGGGGTCATTGAAGACAATGGTGGAGCCGTCCTCGAAAATCTTGATCACCACGTAGTCCGAGGGCGGCCGGGAGTCGCTGTCGGACTTGAAGATCTCCGAGCTCTTCGCCCAGCCGCCGAGGGAGTTGATCAGGTCCTCGTCGACACGCGAGTAGGTGACCTCCCGCATGATCGAGAACACCGCCACGGAACTCGCCGTGAGGCCGAGGCCGGACATCACCACGATGATGACCACGAGCCATGTCCGCAGGGGCCACGCGCGCTCGGGGACGCGCGGGGCCGGCGGCGGGTGGAGGGTGTCCCGCGGATCAAGCTTGGCGTAGGGGTTGTCCACCGGCGGTGTGTCCGGTCCGGGGTTCGGCGAGGCAGGGTAGGGAGGGAGCGTCACTGGCGGGGTGTCCGGAGCACGTATCCGACGCCACGGACCGTGTGGATCAGGGGCACATCCCCGGTGTCGATCTTGCGGCGCAGGTAGGAGATGTAGGACTCGACGACGTTGCCGTCGCCTCCGAAATCGTAGTGCCAGACGTTGTCCAGGATCTTCGATTTGCTGAGCACGACCTCGGCGTTGAGCATGAGGTAGCGCAGAAGGTTGAATTCGGTGGGCGAGAGCTCGACGATCCGGCCGGCCTTGGTCACCTCGTGGGTTTCGTCGTTGAGGGTGAGGTCGGCGTAGGAGATGGTCGCGTCCTCGGGGTCCTGTTCCCTGATGTTGCCGCGGCGCAGGATCACCCGCAGTCGGGTGATCACCTCCTCGAGGGAGAAGGGTTTGGTCACGTAGTCGTCGGCGCCGATGGTCAGTCCGTGGATGCGGTGTTCGACGGCGTCCTTGGCGGTCAGGTAGAGCACCGGGCCGTCGAGACCTTCGTTGCGCAGTTTGGTCAGCAGCTCGAAGCCGTCCATGCCGGGCATCATCACGTCGAGGATGTAGGCGTCAGGGTTGAATTCCCGGGCCACGCGCAGTGCCTCGGTGCCGGAGCTGGCGGTGCGGACGTCGAATCCCTGGAATTTCAGGCTGACGGTGAGCAGTTCGACGATGTTGGGTTCATCGTCGACGACGAGGACCTTGACGTCATTCTGGTCTGCCTGGGTGTCATTCATGTCTTCCATTGTCCATCACTTTCCCTGTAGATGCCCTTGAGTCAACCCGCCTGCTCTTCGGCCGCGCTGAACGAAGTCTGAAAGTTTCCTGGACAAGGGCATCCGCCGGGTGCTAACGCCACTGCACGTCGCTCAGATCGATACCCTCCTTCTGCGCCCGGGTCTCGATGAGGCTGAGCAGATATTCCGCGTGCCCCTGGTAGGTGGCGTTGAAGCGCTGGTCCTGGGTGTACATGCGTGCGAGCAGGATCTGCTTCTCGCGTGAGATATCGTAGAAGCGGCCGATGGTCGCCCGGTGCTTATCGACGATCCCGTCCGCCTCCTCACTTCCCGGTTCCACGCCGCGGGCAGCGGCGTCGGCGAGCAGGGCGATGAACTCATCCTGCTCCTGCTTCACCGCGAGCCAGTCCTCGTCGCTGAGGTTGGCGGCCACCGCCTGGGACTGCGCCCATTCCGGGGTGTCACCCCAGCGCTGCTGCGCCTCTTCCTGGTACTCCGGTTTCCACTGGTCGCCGAAGATCTTCATGCGGTCCTCCACGGACATGGTCTCCTCCTTGAGAATGTCATCGACTGCCCGGACCATCCGGTGCAGGTGACCGATGCGTTCCACCAGTACCTCGCGCTGATGCAGCAGGGCGTCACGGGCGGAAGCGGGCTCGTCGAGCAGCTCGGCGATCTCCTTGAGTGGGAGCCCGGCCTCGCGGTAGACGAGGATCTGCAGGGCCCGGCCCAGGTCGGTTGGCGTGTAGAGACGGTGGTCGGCCCAGGTCCGCCAGCCCGGCACGAGGAGGCCGATGTGGTCCCAGTGCCGCAGCGTGCGGGTGGTCACCTTCAGGATGTCGGCGGCCTCGCCGATGGTGTAGTCGGTCACGTGTCCCAGTGTGCTGGTTGACGCCGCGTCAAGCGCAAGGGGCAGTTCCGCGGAGCGAAGATCGTACAGATCGTACAGCGGGTGAAAGATCGTACAGATCGTACAGGAGGGAACATGACTGCTACCGCGGGTGCCAACCCGTTCCGCCCGAGCTTTGGCACCACCCCGACCGTGGTTACGGGGCCTCAGCCCAGAGCTGTGGGCGCGCGCAGCGGGAAGGGCAGAGAAACAACACCATAACCGTGAGGTTGTGGTGTTGTTTCTTCTTGCAGGTGCACCGGATTATCGAGTCCGGTGCACCAGAGAACTAGTCTTCCTTGTCCAGGGCGAAGCTGTAGTTGACGACGTTGTAACCGGTCTCCGGATCGTTCTGCGGATCCAGCAGCAGCTCCGGCTTCACGGCGGTGGCGACATCGTT
>NZ_JANWTC010000016.1 GCF_024919295.1 Corynebacterium lemuris
ACGTTTCACCGTCCTCACCGGCACCAACGGCCAGGGGTGGGTGGAGGCAGCGGCAACGGTGTCCGCGGAGCTGGGTATCGAGATCCCGGTGTACAGGATCGGCCCCGACCAGGACTACACCGACACCTACGGTGACTGGCAGCGGCTGCGCGAGATCGCCGACGACGGGTGCGTGCTGGTCCGCCCCGACAACCACATCGGTTACCGGGCCCTGCAGCAGCCGCAGGACCCGACGGCCGCACTGCGGGAGGCACTCCGGAGCCTGCTGCACCTCAACGAGGGTGACACCGCCCTGTCCACGGACGTCGAGGACGAGCTGCTGCAGCTGAGCCGCCGCGAACTCCAGCAGGCCGACGCCCAGTAGAGCTTCTCCGCGAAGCAGCAGTACAAAGGCAAGGACCAGTTCAGTCGATAGCTGAGCTGGTCCTTGCCGTCGTGGGCGGCCCGGAGCGCTGATCTCCTGATTTTCGCTGGTCCCGTGCTCAGTGCTCTGCCCTCGGATGAACCAGACGCGCAGTGAAAGAACCCCGCCTCCCTGGTTCGCCATTAGACTCAAACCCCGGGTGAACTGCTTAAAACTGCGATGAATATCAGGGGAACTCTTCAACACAACCCTTCTAGTAATACCTTTTGCCACCTACGGTTGGGGCGTTCTTTGGCTCCCTGATTGTTCTTGTGCTGAAAGGATCCTACACAGTGAAGGGTCAGTATCTACCGCGTTTTCCTCGCCCGCTGGCAGCTGCCTGCGCCTCCATCACAGTCGCCGCGACTCTCTTCGCCGGAACCGCTCATGCCCTGCCCGGTCAGACCGATGCCCCGGTCCTGCTGACAGATCCTTTCCTCCAGCTGCCCGAGGATCGACAGGTCAACGTCGTTTGGTTCACCGAGCACCCCGGTAACACCCACGTCGTGCTCACCGGAGAGGGCATCGAGAATCTGACTCCCGAGCAGGCCAGGTCCGCTGCCACCGGGGACATGGACGACATCACCGTCCACCATGCTGAGACCAGAAAGCTCTCCCGCATGGCGGAGGACTCCGCATCCGTGCTCAGCGATGCTCCCACCCTGGAGGACGGCATCGTCGCCCGCGATGTCTACCGCCATGAAGCCACCGTCACCGGGATCGCCGCCGAAGGCTCCACCCCCTACCGCGTGGTCTCGCTTATCGACGGCCAAGCGGTACTCTCCGACGTCTACGCGGCCAAGGACCACTTCACCCCGGAGGAGGATGTGACCATGCTGCTGACTTCTGACCACCAGCAGAAGAACAACGCGCCCGCCAACCTCCAGTGGGCCGCCGAGCCCCTCGGTGACATCGATGTCGCATTGGTGGCTGGTGACCTGGTCAATGTTCCCGACCGCGCCTCCGAGTGGTTCGATCACGAGGGCGGGCTCGCATTTTTTGCCGGTATGCAAGGCAACGCCAATTTCACCGCTCCCAACGGTGAGACCTACGACGGTGGTGAGATCGCCCAGAACGCCGTGATCTACCCGGTGATCGGCAATCATGAGGTTCAGGGCCGGATCGACGGGCAAACCTCCCTGGATCATTCCTTCAACTACCCGGTTCCCCGCGAGGTCGCTGAAGCCGAATACGAGAAGGTTGCCGCCGAGGTCAACCCCATCGGCGACCCGGAGATCCGGGAGCGTTGGATCGAGGACAACTCCTTTTCCACCACCTCCTACGAGGAGATCTTCTCCCTTCCCGAGTCGGAATCAGGTGGGGAACGCTACTACGCCACCTCCATCGGCAACACCCGTTTGATCTCGCTGTACTCGACTCGTATCTGGCGCGGCACCGACGCTGAGGCCGACCCGGCGGACCGCACCACTATCTCCCGTTACCAGGAGTCCGCAGATGTCCTGGACAAGCCGCTGGAACGTGGCCACGGTGATTTCATCTTCGAGGACCTGACCGTCGACTCCGAGCAGTACCAGTGGTTGGAAGCCGAACTGGCTTCCCCGGAGACTCAAGGTGCTGAGAACGTCATCGTCATGCTGCACGAGTCCCCGCATTCGCTCGGCAACAACGTCATGCCGCACTTCGCTGATCCGGTGGAGATCCACGAGCGCGATGACAACGGCAATCTTGTAGGGATCCGCTATGAGTACCCGGCGTCCGGCAATCAGCTCCTCACCTCATTGATGCCGCTGGTGGACACACCGGGAACTCCGGTCGATCTGGTCTTCAACGGCCATTCCCACGTCTGGAATCGCTTCGAGTCCGAGAACGGGGTCAACTTCATCGAGACCTCCAATGTCGGCAACTCCTACGGCGCGCGCCACCCGCTGTCAGCGGATGGACCGCGTCCGACTCCGCCAGCACCGTGGAACCCGGAGCACTACCTGGCCTACGGCAGCCCGGGTGGGCTGGAACCGATTGTCCCCTCAGAAAACCCCTTCCCTGCCGCGAATGATCCCACGCAGCCGGCCCCCTACGTCGCCTCCAACGACTACTCGGTGTTCACGGCCTTTGATTCCGGCACCGGGAAGGTCCAGAGCTGGATCTTCGACGGAAGCGACCCTGCCTCCGAGCCGGTGTTGCTGGATGAATTCTCCCTCAATGACACCTCCGGGGATCCGACAGACAAGTCCTCCCGCCCGACCGGATCATCGCTGTCCTCTCACTGATGGATATCTGGTAGACCGGACACCTGCCCCACCGCCGTAGGCACAGCTTCACGCCTCCGGCGGTTTTTCCGTTTCTCCCCACATCTGTCACAGCCAGCCGCCGGAATACGCTCCACAGTTCGGGCCCGGGCCGGGTGGTTTCCGCTCCGAACTGTGGGGCGTTTTCCGTGCTGCTGCTGGGCTCAGTCAGCAGGCCAGGCAAACGCCACGTCGCGGGTCTCCACGTCGGCGCGGATGAGGGATACCTTCGTGGTGGTGCCTTCGGCGGGGTGGCCGAGGGCGTTGGCCAGGACCGGGGGTTCGGGGAGGAAGATGCGGGCCTGGGAGCGTTCCTGGTCAGTCATCAGGATGACGGCGTCGAAGTTGTGGCCCAGCCAGGGGGCCAGCACGGTGGCTTCGGTGAGGTCGAGGCAGGCGCGGTCGACAGCACCGGCGAGCTGGGAGGTGCGCTGCATGACCTCGATGACGGCGTCGGCACGCGAAGACACCCACTCCGGGACCTCCGTGCCGGCGCACAGGGCCAGGCAGTATTCGGTGGCGAAGCGGTCGATCAGCCGGCGCAGGGGTGCGGTGACGTGGGCGTAGTGGCCGCCGATGCCGGCGTGGACCTCGGCGTCGCCGTTGCCCACGCTGGCGTAGCCGGAACCACGCAGCAGCTTCTGGGCCTCGCGCATGACGGCCATGCCGCGGGGGCCGGTGGCGTCGACAAGCTGGAGGAACTCGCCGATCTCCTGGTCCGCGGGGAGTTCGTAGCCCAGGGCGCGGGCCTCGGTGCGGAAGGTCGCCTCGGCCTCGTCGTCGGCGGGGCGCAGGGTGCGCAGCAGGCCGGCGCCGTGTTCGACCATGAGGGTGCCGGCGCACATGCCGGTGAGCAGGGAGATCTCCGAGTTCCAGTCCATGACCTCGTGGCGGGGCTCGACGATGAGTTCGTAGGTGCCGTCCTCGAGGGCGCGCACGCGTTGGGAGGGCAGGCGGAGGTTGATTGCGTGACGTCGCAGAGCGGAGACCTCGCGCAGCTGACCCACCTCGGGCAGCAGCTCGATGGAGGGGTGCATGCTGCCTGCGAGGTAGTGGGCGTGGACGTCGTCGTAGTTCAGGCGCGCATGCGAGCGGACCAGGGCGCGCTCGACGTGGAAATCCGCGACCTCGCCGGCGGGGTCGAGCTCGAAGGTCCACAGGACGGCCGGGCGGTCAACGTCGGGGAGCAGGGAGGCGGAGCCCTCGGAAAGCTCCTCGGGGTGCAGGCGCGCGGGCTCATCCGGCAGGTAGATCGTCTGCCCGCGGCGCAGGGACTCGGCCTCCAGTTCGCTGCCGGGCTCGATGAAGGCGGCGACGTCGGCGATGGCATAGTGCACGCGGTAACCGTCGGCGGTGCGCTCGATGTGGACGGCCTGGTCGAGGTCCTGCGAGCCGACGGGGTCGATGGTGACCAGGGGGATGCCGCGTGCTTCTCTGCGCCCCTCCGCGTACCTGTCGTGCGCCGCGGCGGCGGCCGCGTGGAGTTCGGGTGAGAAGTCGGTGGGGACCTCGAATTCCTCGGCGATGCCACGGAAGTTCAGGGGTGCGGCGTAGAGCTTCATGGGCCCAGTGTGACACAAGTACACTGCTGGCATGATCCATCTCTCCGAGACCCACCAGGCACAACTGGAGATGCTGGCCGATGAATCCGGCCGCTCCCCCGACCAAGTTGTCGCGGAACTGATCCGCCGGGAATGGGAACGCTACTCAGCACGCCAGGGGGTGTGCACCGCCAGCGAGAACATCGCCGCGGCGCGCGAGGCCGTCGAGGCCCAGCTGCGCGCGGCAGTAAAAGGCGAATGAGTCGGCCTGTAAGCCGGATTCTGTACCCCGCAAGGGGCGGTGATCATCCATCTGGGCAGGTCATCGCTGACCGCCTCAAGCAGCTACCTTCGGACTCGGGCGAGCAGCCCTCAAGCGTCCGATCCGGCCTGCCGATGTGACAGGCCATGATGCCTTGCTCCCGGTGGGGTTTACCTGGCCAGACCAGTCACCTGGCCTGCCGGTGCGCTCTTACCGCACCCTTTCACCCTTACCGCCCCGGAGGGCGGCGGTCTACTTTCTGTTGCACGTGCCCGCGGGTTACCCCGGGTTGCCGTTAGCAACCACCGTGCTCGGTGGAGTCCGGACTTTCCTCGACCTCTGCCTGGCCCTGAAGGGCTGGTTCAGAGGCCGCGATCACCCGGCCAACTCATTCGCAGACCCCCACCTTACTCCCGGCACCCGGGATCCGGAAGAGGCCTGCTCAAGGGCCTCAGCGCAGGTGCGCGGTGTCGTTGAACACCCGCAGCGTGGAGCCGACGCGGGCTTCCTCGCCGAAGAACTCCACCACGCTCAACGAGGCCAGGTCCAGGAACATCCGGGAGACCACGTGCGGGCCGGCGTCGAGGGCCTGGCGGATGAAGGACTTGATCGGGGTGACGTGGCTGACCACCAGTACGGTCCTGCAGCGGTAGCGCTCCTCCAGTTCCTGGCGCACGACCCGGACCCGGTTGTGGAGCTTCTGCAGGGATTCACCGCCCGGCGGGGTGATGGTGGGGTTGGACAGCCACTCCTCGTGCAGGTGCGGGGACATGGCGTGGGCCTCGTCGAAGGTCTTTCCCTCCCACTCGCCGAAGTCCTGCTCGATGAGCCCGTCGATGATCTCCACCTCCAGGCCGAGGACCTCGGCGGCCGCGCGAGCGGTCTGCACGCAGCGGGTCAGGGGCGAGGTGACGATGGCGTCGATGCCACCGCGGCTGGCCAGCATCTGCGCGGCAGCCGCGGCCTGGCCGGCACCGATGTCGGTGAGCACCGGATCCGACAGACCCGAGTACTGCTTGGCCGCGGACATCTCCGTCTGGCCGTGGCGCAGCAGCAC
The DNA here is from genome assembly GCF_024919295.1 of Corynebacterium lemuris. GTDB lineage: Bacteria > Actinomycetota > Actinomycetes > Mycobacteriales > Mycobacteriaceae > Corynebacterium > Corynebacterium lemuris. The sequence goes on from NZ_JANWTC010000016.1 coordinate 5,510, forward strand.
GAACCGGGTGGGCGGGGTGGTCGCCCCGGTCCAGTGGGCCGGGGTGCCGGAGGTGGACTGGGTGGTGGCGACGATCTCGCAGTCATCGGCACCGCGATGCTCATCGGTCTCTGCCGACGCTTCCGGAACAGAGGTCCCGCCCACGATGCCGGGCTCATGGCCCTTCGCGGCGGCGTCCATGGCCTGGTTGGACAGGGCGTCGGCAACCTCGTTGCGTCCGCGCGGCACCCAGGTGAAGGTGACGGACTCGAAGTGGTCCAGGAGGCGGCGGGCCTCCATGGCGAGCTGCTGCATGTCGGGGTGCTTGATCTTCCAGCGCCCGCTCATCTGCTCGACGACGAGCTTGGAGTCCATGTGGACCTCCACGGTGCGGGCGCCGAGATCCCGGGCGGCCTCCAGGCCGCGGAGCATGCCGTGGTATTCGGCGACGTTGTTGGTGGCACGTTTGCCCACGACGTAGACGACGTCACGCAGGACGGTGCGTCCGTCGGCGGCGTAGATGACGGTGCCGGAACCGGCGACGCCGGGGTTGCCGCGGGAGCCGCCGTCGGCGTAGATGATCACATGGTCATGTCCCGCCACTAGGCCTGCTTCCGGATGAGGTAGGTGCCGCACTCGGGGCAGCGGGGCAGCTCATCGGCCGGGGTACGGTTGATGCGCTGCTGGTCCATGCCGGAGAGCACGATGTAGCAGCCGCCGCAGGTACGGCCGTTGAAATCGGCGGCGCCGACATCGGAGTCGTTCTTCTGGGCGTCGTATTCGGCGATCACGTCCGCGGGCAGCTGCTCGCGTAGCTCAGCGATGTGGACCTCGGGGTCCTTGATGGCGGCGGCGGCCTCGTTGGCGGTCTCGGCGGCACGTTTGGCCACCTCGATCTGGCGGACCAGCTCGTCGGCCTTGGCGCCGTGGACGTCGCGGTTGTTGCGCAGGGCGTGGATCTGGTTGTGGCTCTCCGCGAGCTCGCTCATCAGGTCGGCGATGCGTGACTTCGCGGAGTAGCGGTCGTGTTCGAGGTCGCGGCGGCGGTCCGGGTCGGTCTCGGCGGCAAGTGCGGCCTTGTCGGCGCGTTCGCGCTGGCGGAGTTTGCGCTCGTCCTCCTGGATGCGCAGGATCTCGGCCTCCATGTCATCGACGGCCATCTGGGCGGCCGCGGAGGCGTTCTGCATGCGCTGCTGCTCCTGGAGCAGGCGGTCGTATTCCTTCTGCTCGGAGGTGACGAAGGCCTTGTCGCCGACCACCTCGAGGGATCGTTCGGTGTTGGCGAGCTCAAGCAGGACGGCCTGCTGCGTCGGGTCGAGTTTCATGTTTATCTTTCTACTTAGTCGCGTGGGCGGAGAGAGTCCAGGGGTCGGTTCGGAGGTCGATGACGTGGGTTTCCACGCCCGCCCCCTCCCCCACGATCCCCGCCGCCTGCGCGGTCCAGGGGAATTCGCTGGCCCAGTGGGCGGTGTCGATGACCGGCGGGCCCCCGGCGCGCAGGTACTCGTCGACGGGGTGGTGGCGCAGGTCGGAGGTGACGTAGGCGTCGACGCCGAGGCCCCGGACGGCGTCGAGGAAGCTGTCGCCGGAGCCGGAGCTGACGGCCACCCGCCTGATCATCGCATCCGGGTCACCGGCGGCGCGCACGCCCCACTCGGTGACCGGCAGGGCGTCGGCGACCTGCTGGGTGAAGTCCCGCAGGCTCATCGGCTCGGGCAGCTCACCGATACGTCCCAGTCCGACGCCCTGGGCAACGTCGGAGGTGTCGACGGACTCGAAGATGTCGAAGGCCGGCTCCTCGTAGGGGTGGGCCTGGCGCAGGGTCTCCAGGAGCATGCCGCGCAGGCGGGCCGGGGCGACGAATTCGACGCGGATCTCCTTCGCGCGGTGCAGTTCGCCTATCTCACCCTCGGTGGGGTCAGCTCCTTCGACGGGCATGAACTGGCCGGTGCCCTCGATGTCGAAGGAACACGCGCGGTAGTTGGCGATCTGGCCGGCGCCGGCCTCGAAAAGCGCCTGCTTGACCTCCTCCGCGTCAGCCGGCGGGATGTGCACGCCCCATTTGTCCACGGCCTGCCCGGATTTCGGCAGGATGGGCCGGCCGGAGCTGATGCCCACCAGCTCAGCCAGCCTGTCATTGACGCCGGGGCGGGCGGAATCGGCGTTGGTGTGCGCGGCGAACAAGGCCACCCCGCCCTTGATCAGGGTGTGGATGACCCTGCCCTTGGGGGTGTCGGCAGCCACGGAGGTCACCCCGCGCATGAGCAGCGGGTGGTGGATCACCAGCATCTGGGCGCCGGTGCGCACCGCTTCCTCGGCGACGGCCTGGGTGCAGTCCAGGGCGAAGGCCACCTTCTCCACCTCGTCTGCCGGATCGCCACAGATCAGGCCCACGGCGTCCCAGCTCTCCGCGAGCGAGGGCGGGTAGGCCTCCTCCAGGATGGAACGGATCTCAGCCACAGTAGTCATGGGTACCAAGTGTAGACGGGCACCGTGGCGAGCTCTCTGGCACATTGGGGGCCGTGAGCATTCTTCTTCTCGACGTCGACGGCACCCTCATCGATTCCCTGCCCGGCATCCAGGGCGGATTCCGCCACACCCTGGACCAGTTGGGCTGGCCGCACCCCGACCAGCAGTTCATCGACCACATCGCCGGACCGCCGATGGAGGTGACGCTGCGCTCCCTGGGCATGAGCCCCGAGCTGGCCAGGGAGGGGCTGCAGATCTACCTGGACTACACCCGGCGCGGCGGCTGGGCCAACGCCACGACTTTCCCCGGGATGCTGGAGCTGGTGCGCGCCTGGAAGGCCGCGGGTCTGACGCTGGCGACGGCGACCTCCAAGGGGGAGGAATTCGCGCGGCTGATCCTGGAGCGGGAGGGTTTCCTGGAGCACATCGATTTCCTCGGCGCGGCGCAGGAGGACGGCCCGCGGCGGGGTAAATCCGCGGTGATCGACCACGTCCTGGCCACGAATGGGTGGGATGTTGACACCTCCGATATCCTCATGGTCGGCGACCGCACCCACGACATTGAGGGGGCGGCCGAGCACGGCATCAACACGGTTGCCGTTGCGTGGGGATACGGAACCCCAGCGGAGTGGGCTACCGCCGCCCGCACCGCCCACACGCCCGAAGATCTGAAAGGGATCGTCCATGACTGGCTCGCCGCACGAGGATGAGCGTTACCACGTCGATTTCGTCTGTACCGGCAACATCTGCCGTTCCCCCATGGCTGAGGTGATCTTCCACGACGCGGTGGAGAGCGCCGGTCTCGCGCCGTACATCCGCGTCACCTCCTCCGGTATCGGCGGCTGGCATGTCGGCAACGGTGCGGACCGCCGTGCCATCACCGAGCTGCGTTCCGCGGGTCTGGACGGCTCCGAGCACGTCGCCTCCCAGTTCGGCCCGGAGGACATGGCCGCCGACCTCATCGTGGCCCTGGACACCGGGCACGTCTCCGAGCTCATCGCCCGCGGCGTGCCGGAGGAGAAGATCCGCCTGCTGCGCAGCTTCGACCCCACCTCCCCGGCGCAGGCCTCCGTGGCCGACCCCTACTACGGCGGTCCGGAGGGTTTCACCGAGACCCGCAAGCAGATCGAGGCGGCCGTCACCGGCCTGCTGGATTTTTCCCGCGGTGCCGTCCAGGTGAGTCGTTAGGCCTGCTGGATAAGCCGGGTACACTGGACCCCTGATGAGTACAACGAGGCAGAGGTACGGAAGCTCGCACAGCCGGGGCAAGAAGGGCTGGCGGGTCTTCCTCAAACCCGGCTGGGTGTTCATGTTCCTGGCCATCGTGGCGTTCTCCTATGCCGCCTTCAGCTTCCTGGCCCCCTGGCAGCTGGGCAAGGACGATGACATCGTCCAGCGCAACGAGCAGATCGACGCCGCCTTCCGGGTCGACCCCGTCCCCGCCACGGAGATCTTCGGCCCTGACGGCACGGTCAGCCCGGAGGACGAGTGGCGGCGCGTGACCCTCCAGGGCCGCTACCTCACCGACGATGAGGTCCTGCTGCGCCTGCGCCCGGTGGATACCTCCCCCGCCTTCCAGGCGCTGACCCCGTTCCAGCTGGATTCGGGCGAGGCGATCCTGGTCAACCGCGGTTTCACGGTGCCGTTGGACGGCAACGTCCCCGACATCACCGCTGCCCCCACCGGGCATCTGACCATCACCGGCCATGCCCGCTTCAATGAACAGATGCCCAGCTCCGAGCCGCTGACCGACCACGGTTACCGCCAGGTCTACGGCATCAACACCGACCAGATCGGGCAGGTCGTGGGTGTGGACCTGGCCCAGGACTTCGTCCAGCTCTCCGAGGGGGAGCCGGGGGTACTCAACGCCATCCCGATCCCGCAGCTGGACCGTGGTTCGCACCTGTCCTACGGCTTCCAGTGGATCGCCTTCGGCATCATGGCACCCCTCGGCCTGGGCTACTTCATCTGGGCCGAGATCCGTGAACGCCGTCGTGTGCGCGCGGAGGAGCAGGAGCTTGTCAGCGCCCCCTCCTCCCCCACCCGGCCCGAGTCCCCGGCGGAGCCCGCTGAGGCTGCTGCGGCGGCTGCCCCGGTGACCCGCAGCCGGTACGGGGATGCCCGCCCCGACCACTACGGTCGACTGGCGAAGCGCGGGCGGGAGCGTTTCTAGTTTTTGCCCGGGAAAAAACCTCTGCGGAGGGCTAGGCTGGACCTGTAAACCCAACTAGTTTCCGCAGGATTTGATCATGGGCTTCTGGAATAGACTCATCGGTACCTCCGGCGCGGAGCGGATCGTGGACGCACGCGCGGCAGGTACCCCTTCACCACGCCGCTGGGGTGCAGCGGAAGAACACGACATGATGTGCTGCGACCCCCGGGTGGCGGCACAGGCACTCCTGCTGGCCGTGAACAACGCGGCTGAGCACGGCTTCGAGCCGAAGCGGGAGATCACCGTCGACGACGTCGACTTCGACTACTACAACGGGGCGGACGGTTTCCGTCTGGAACACCTCAACGCACTGCTGCGCCTGACTGAGGATGACGGCACGCCCCTGTTCCCCAGGACCGTGCACTTCGACCCGGAGTGTGTGGAATCCAACGACACCTACTCCCGGCTGCTGGAGCAGATCGCGCAGACCGCGGGCACCACGGACCGCTTCAGTGAGATCCACTGCGACCTGCACTTCGGCCCCTTCTTCCACAACAACCCGGTCGGTGAACTCGACTACCTCCTCGACGGTGAACCCGTCCACCACGACATCGCCGTGGAGGGTGAATGGGCTGACCCCGAGGTCATCCGCCGCCTCTTCCGGGACGCCGCACCGGAGGGCCACACCTGGGTGGCCACCGGGGACTTCGCGGTACATGTGTGGGTGCCGGAGGAGCGCGCGGAGGCGGTCGCGCGTATCTTCGCCTCAGAGGACACCGCCGCCGAGGCCCGCCTCGCCGGTCGCCTCTACGAGGAACGTCACCGTCACCGCATCATCGATCAGGAGTAAGTACATGAGTGCCCGGAAGAAGAACCGCCGGAAGAAGACCACCAGGGCCGTGAGGACCGTGGCGGCGAACACCCCGGTGGAGGAGAGCCCAGCGAAGGATCTGCCGCCCTTCCGGACACCACCGGCGAACCCGCTCATCTACCAGTTCGATGAGAGCATCAAGCTGATGGGCAGGTACGGCCTGATCCACAGGAGGACCGACCTGAGCGGCCACCTCCCCCACCGCCCCATCGACGACCCGAATTTCCGGCACCGTCCCCTGACCACCATCCTGACCCAGGTGGATCCGGACGGCATCCCCTTCATGGAACGCGTCTTCATCGACGAGGGCGAGCTGACCCGCACCACTGTTGACGACCTGAAGTGCTTCATCACCGAGGCTGCCGAGCGATCCGGCACCGCCGACCAGCTGCGCGACATCGTGGTCATGCTCGATCCCGGTTCCACCACCACTGGCAGCCTGCGCTACACCATTGACCAGACCGTGCGGGACCACTCCTTCGAGCTGGACCCCGGTTTCGGTGACGCCCAGGTCGAGGCAGAGATCCTGCAGGGCGTGGCCCCCTACGGTTACGACGCGTATACCTTCTACGCCCTGCCCAGCGTAAAGCCGGTGACCATCTGGATTCCCAGTGACAGCGACGACGGGCTTATCAAGGCCCTGAACAGAGAAAACGAAGAGGCCCCTGTGTCAGAGCCGGCTGAGGCACAGTAGGCTGCCTTGCGATCAGTCCCGAAATAGCACTGATCGCAGAGTTTTCGCGCACGCCACTACTCGGACGTTTCCCTACTCAGAAGAAGAGCTACCGCTATCCCCAGCAGGAGGAATGTGGTCGTTCTCCTGCTGGAGAACAGTGCGGACCATCTTCCCGCGGAACTGGAATACTGGTGGGGCGAGACAGAGTGCTGACAGAAAGTACGGTCAGGGAAACGCTCATCCACTGTCCCCGAGCAATTGCTGATACATCGCCGTCGATCAGCCTACGGCGCTCATAGTTTGCGGTTTCACAGAGTCTTCCGACATCTGAAACGCGCGTTCCGCAAAGCTTGGATCGAGTTTCTTGAACTGTTTCCGCGTCTCCGGCGAGGGTGTGGGCCCCGCCCAGTAGCTGGCGATTGCCTGACGGAACTCAGCCCGCGTTACCGGTTCTGCGTCCAGTGCTTCGTCGGGTTCGACGAAATCGTGCTCGAGGCCCTGTCGATTTCGCGGAAGGTCCGCTCCCATGCCCCGCTGATGGTCAGTCTCGGGTTGCTCTCCTGCAGCCGGCGAGGAGTTCTCAGGGGACGCGGATTGATTTCCATCAGATCCACGCCCCGTTCCCGGGCTCGGCGGTTTGCTGCTCTGATCGTAATTTTCATCGCTTGTGCACCTGCTTCCGTCCGGGCGAGAGCGAACAGGGGGTCTACCAGTCACAACAGTACCCAATTGTCTCGTACTCCTCCCCAGACACCGGGCATGCTGTTCACCGGCGAGTGTGCCCACAATACGCCCACGGACGAGAAAACAGGCCATGAGGGTTCCCAGGAAACCACTCATGACCTGCTATTACATTGGTGCGCTCTGACGGGCTCGAACCGCCGACCTATTGGGTGTAAACCAATTGCTCTTCCAGCTGAGCTAAGAGCGCTGGATACCGACCTACAGGTCTCACCTGTCGGTCAAGCTCCGTGAAGATTACCACGCACGGACCGGAAGTCCATGCAGAGGGGTCACTTCTGGGGGCCGCTGGCCTCGAGACAGGATCCCTGCCAGGCGCCGAGGCGTTCCGCCTTGGTCTGAACCAGGCCGGCGAGCTGCGCTGATTCGGAGATCTCTCCGGGTGCCACGGTGCCAGGCTTGCCGGCGCCGGGGGTCAGCAGCCAGATGCGGCCGTTGTCGGCGAGGGGGCGGATGGCGTCGACGAGGCCATCGACCAGGTCACCGTCTTCTTCCCGCCACCAGAGGAGGACGACGTCGCAGAGCTCGTCGGTGTCCTCGTCGAGCAGTTCCTCGCCGATGATGTCTTCCACTGCCTCGGAAATACTGGCGTCACAGTCATCGTCCCAGCCGACTTCCTGAACGGTCATCCCTGCCTGGATTCCGAGCATCTGTGCATATTCCTGGGCGTCTTTCTTCACAACGCCCGGAGCGTCCACCACTGTGTATTTCCTCCTTGTCGGTGGCTGGACCCCGTCTGGGTCCGGCCTGTTTCAATTCCTCCTAGGCAGAATACAAGGTAATGCCAGGATTTTCCTGTTTTCACCAACCTGAGATCAGGTTGTTGCTTCGGGGGTAGGGGACCTGGATTCGCAATCTGCGCCACCTGCAGGCCTTCGGCCCCACGCCGGAAAACCATCTCCATCCACCTGCCGCTGTTAAGCACGGGATACGAGGCCCGCACCACTCCGGGACAATTAATGCAGGGCCCATCACCCCGCTCACCAGCGTTATTCACAAACTTTGCAAAGACCCGGAGGAACGTTGGCGAACGAAAACAAGTATCGTTAATACCGATCCTCGGGCGCGTCGGACCACCTCCTGGCGTGCACGAGTGCTCCATCTAATAACCACAATTCTGGAGGCTAGACATGGCAGAAGACCTGAACGCGACCGGCGTCAAGGACGACTCCAATTTCCCGCTGATTCGCGACGGTGTCGCTTCTTACCTCAATGACTCGGACCCCGAGGAGACCCGCGAGTGGATGGATTCCCTCGACGGACTACTCACCGAGTCCTCCCCGGAGCGCGCGCGTTACCTGATGCTGCGCCTCCTGGAGCGTGCCTCGGCAAAGCGGGTTCCGCTGCCGAACCTGACCTCCACTGATTTTGTCAACACCATCCCCACCACCATGGAACCGGAGTTCCCGGGTGATGAGGAGATTGAGAAGCGTTACCGTCGCTGGATGCGCTGGAACGCCGCCATCATGGTGCACCGCGCGCAGCGTCCGGGCATCGGTGTGGGTGGCCACATCTCCACCTACGCCTCCGCCGCCCCGCTCTATGAGGTCGGTTTCAACCACTTCTGGCGTGGCAAGGACCACCCGGGCGGTGGCGACCACATCTTCTTCCAGGGCCACGCTTCCCCGGGCATGTACGCCCGCGCCTTCCTCGAGGGCCGTCTGTCCGAGGAGGACCTCGACGGCTACCGCCAGGAGGTCTCCCGTGGTGAGGGCAACGGCATCCCGTCCTACCCGCACCCGCACGGCATGCCGGATTTCTGGGAGTTCCCGACCGTGTCCATGGGCCTGGGCCCGATGGATGCGATCTACCAGGCGCGTTTCAACCGTTACCTGCACAACCGCGGCATCAAGGACACCTCCCAGCAGCATGTCTGGGCTTTCCTGGGTGACGGTGAGATGGATGAGCCGGAGTCCCGCGGCCTGATCCAGCATGCAGCGCTGAACAACCTGGACAACCTGACCTTCGTCATCAACTGCAACCTGCAGCGTCTTGACGGACCCGTCCGCGGCAACACCCAGATCATCCAGGAGCTGGAGTCCTTCTTCACGGGTGCCGGCTGGAACGTCATCAAGGTCATCTGGGGCCGCGAGTGGGACGAGCTGCTGGCCAAGGACAAGGACGGCGCGCTGGTCACCGTCATGAACTCCACTCCGGACGGTGACTACCAGACCTTCAAGGCCAACGATGGCGCCTACGTCCGTGAGCACTTCTTCGGCCGCGATGAGCGCACCCTCAAGCTGGTCGAGGACATGACCGATGAGGAGATCTGGGCGTTGCCGCGCGGTGGCCACGACTACCGCAAGGTCCACGCCGCCTACAAGCGTGCGGTGGAGACCAAGGACAAGCCGACGGTCATCCTGGCCTTCACCATCAAGGGCTACGGCCTGGGCCACAACTTCGAGGGCCGTAACGCGACCCACCAGATGAAGAAGCTGGCTGCGGAGGATCTGAAGAACTTCCGCGACAAGCAGCAGATCCCGATCCCCGATGAGGTGCTGGAGGCGGATCCGTACCTGCCGCCGTACTACCACCCGGGTGAGGATGCCCCGGAGATCCAGTACCTGAAGAAGCGCCGTGAGGAGCTCGGCGGTTTCATCCCGGAGCGCCGTTCCACCTACACCCCGCTGCAGGTCCCGGAGATCGACAAGCTGCGTTCCGTGCGCAAGGGCTCGGGCAAGCAGGAGGTCGCCACCACCATGGCGCTCGTGCGTTCCTTCAAGGAGCTCATGCGTGACAAGGAGCTGGGCAAGCGCATCGTCCCGATCATCCCGGATGAGGCCCGTACCTTCGGTCTGGACTCCTGGTTCCCGACCCTGAAGATCTACAACCCACACGGCCAGAACTACGTCCCGGTCGACCATGACCTGATGCTGTCCTACCGTGAGGCCACCGACGGCCAGATCCTGCACGAGGGCATCAACGAGGCCGGTTCCATGGCGTCGTTCATCGCCGCAGGTTCCTCCTACGCCACCCACGGCGAGGCGATGGTCCCGCTGTACATCTTCTACTCGATGTTCGGTTTCCAGCGCACCGGTGACAGCATCTGGGCGGCCGCCGACCAGATGTCCCGCGGTTTCCTCGTGGGTGCCACCGCCGGCCGCACCACCCTCGCCGGTGAGGGTCTGCAGCACATGGACGGCCACTCCCAGATCCTGGCCTCCACGAACCCGGGTGTCGTCTCCTACGACCCGGCCTTCGGTTATGAGATCGCGCACCTGCTGCGTGAGGGCATCGACCGCATGTACGGCCCGGGCCGCGGCGAGAACGTGATCTACTACGTCACCGTGTACAACGAGCCGACCCCGCAGCCGGCCGAGCCGGAGAACCTGGATGTGGAGGGCCTGCACAAGGGCATCTACCTCTACTCCCCCGCCGCCGACGCCGGTGTCGAGGGCCATGAGGCCTCCATCCTGGCCTCCGGTATCGGCATGGGTGCTGCCCTGAAGGCCCGTGACATCCTTGCCGAGGACTACAACATCAAGTCCAACATCTTCTCCGTCACCTCCTGGGTCGAGCTGGCCCGCGAGGGCGCGGCGAAGAACAAGGAGCAGCTGCGCTACCCGGACAAGCAGATCGACGAGGCTTTCGCCACCACCCAGCTGAAGCAGGCTGACAGCGGCACCTTCGTCGCGGTCTCCGACTTCGCGACCGACCTGCAGGAGCAGATCCGCGCCTACGTCCCGGGCGAGTACATCGTCCTGGGTGCCGACGGCTTCGGCTTCTCCGATACCCGCCCGGCCGCCCGCCGCTACTTCAACATCGACGCCGAGTCCGTCGTCGTCGCCGTCCTCATGGGCCTGGCCCGCGAGGGCAAGATCGACATCTCCGTCGCCGCTGAGGCCGCGAAGAAGTTCAACCTGGACGACCCGACCAAGGCCTAAGCCTGTCGTAGTCTCCTGACTGATCCCCGTCCGCTGCTGCGGGCGGGGATCAGCGCTTCTCGACGCCCCTCCCTCCCTGGGCTGTGTGCGACGTTTCAGCCATCCATCCCCGACAGAAACTGCCCTGCCGCCGTGGTCTCATCACGGTGGCAGGGCAGTGTGTTTGCCGGGTTCAGTCAGGCAGTCAGTTCCGGGTGCGCGGCACCAGCAGGACGGCAATCAGTCCGATGAGGGCGGCTGCGGACCAGATGGAGAAGTTGATCATGGTGGGCAGGGAGGCGGCGATGAGGACGCCGCCGCCGGCGATCGCGAGGACCGCCCCGAGTCGGCCGACACCGAGGGTGACTCCGAGGGCGGTGGCGCGCACCGAGTCGGAGAAGAAGGTGGCGACGAAGCCGTTGACCAGGATCTGTGCGCCGATGGAACCGAAGCCGACGATGGCGACGAGCAGGTACATCGCCCACATGGGGAACACGCCGGTGCCCATGAGGACGAGGGCGGTGCCGGACGCGATGAAGGAGATGGCCGTCATCACCCGGGGGCCGAAGCGGTCGGCGAGGTTGGAGGAGACCAGGACGCCGACGACGGCACCGATGTTGGTGGTGAGCAGGAAACTCAGGGAGGAGGTCATGGAGTAGTCCGCCATGATCAGCAGCTGCGGCATCCAGGTGTTGAGTCCGTAGACGAGGGTCTGTCCGGCGATGCCGGCGAGGCAGAACAGGATGGTCGCGGCGAGGAGGCGACCGCCGAGCATGGTGGCGATGGGCGACTTCTGCTTCTCTGCGGTCGCGTCGGCCTCACCGGCGGTCCGCGCGGGGATCTGCAGACCGTAGGTGTTGCTGATGTGGTCTGCTTCCTCGGTGCGTCCGCGGGCACGCAGGAAGGCGGGCGACTCGGGCATGAAGAAGTAGATGCGCGGGAGCACGGTGACGATCGGGAGTGCGCCGATGGCGAGCATGCCGCGGAAGCCGATGAGGTCCAGCAGGAGCATGGCGAGCAGGGCTGCGAGGATACCGCCGACGGCGTAGCCGGAGAACATTGCCGCGTTGTTGAAGTTGCGGCGCTCGGGGCGGGAGAACTCGACGGTGACGGCGATGGCGGTGGGGATCACGCCGCCGAGGCCCAGGCCGGCCAGGAAGCGGAAGACACCGAACCAGAGGGGCGAGGGGGCCAGTGCGGTGGCGAGCATCAGGATGGAGAAGGCTGCGACGGAGTAGAGCAGGATCTTCCGGCGTCCGACGATGTCGGTGAGGTAGCCGACGAGGATGGCGCCGATGAACATACCTGCCAGGGCGTAGCTGCCGTAGGCACCGGTCTCGACGGGGGTCAGGCCCCAGGCTTCGTAGTTGAGCAGGGCTGGGACGATGGTGCCGTAGACGACGAGGTCGTAGCCGTCGAAGACAATGGACACGAAGCAGAGGAAGATGACGAAGGCGGGTGATTTGCGGCGCAGAGCGGTGGTGCCACCCGACTGTCCGGACGGATCATGCGATGACGGTCCCGCGGGGTGCTGCCTGGCGCCGGTGGTGGTGGATGAAATACTCATTGCTCTCCCCAATGAACGGTGCAGATACGAACCTACGATGAAGTGTTACATTACAGATCACAACACAAAGTGTCTTGAATCACAAGACCGCAGGAAAATCAAGGAATCTGGAGCAATGGCATGAAGGCTCGGGAACTGGTCTTTGACCTCTACGGTGACTACGCCCGCTACCTGGGCGGAGAGATCCGTCTGGGCGTGATCACGGAACTGCTGGAGGACTTCGGCATCGGCGCCCCCACCACCCGCGTGACCATGTCGCGGATGCGGAAGGAGGGGTGGTTCGAGACGGAACGCCGGGGCCGCGAGACCAGCTACCGGATGACGCCGAAGCTCGTCCAGTACCTGGACGCGGGCCACGAGCGCATCTTCCGGCCCCCGATCCAGGAGTGGGTGGGCCGCTGGACGCTGGTGATGCTGCAGATCCCGGAGAAGGAGCGCGCCCGACGCGACCGGCTCAAGCGGATACTCAGCTGGGAGGGGTTCGGCCAGCTCAACTCCAGTTCCTGGATCTCCCCCAGGCAGAACACGGCAGATGTGGAGCAGCTGCTCAACGTGGAGGATGACGATCAGATTGACGTGGTCACCATGGAGACGGGCTCACTGGAGAAGGATCGGGCGCTGGTGGCGCGGTGCTGGGATCTGAGCAGTCTGGATTCCTGGTACGCGGACTTCCTCGAGCGCTGGGAGGGATACCTGCAGCGTGAGATGGCGGAGTTGGAGCCGCGCCAGGCGTTGCGCGACCGCATCGAGGTGATCACCACGTACCGCCAGGTGCTCTTCCTCGACCCCTTCCTGCCGCGGATCCTGCAGCCGGAGGACTGGCTGGGCAGGCGGGCGTTCCAGACCTTCCTCTCCGTCCACAACGCGCTCGCCATACCTTCCATGTCCTATGCGGCCGACATGATCACCCCGCCCCACACAGATATGTAACAAGACTTGCGCGATACTCGGAAACTAGTTACTGTTCGCTTCTGAGAGGTAGAACACACTCACAAAACCGAAAGAGGAGGACCACAGCATGGGACTGCGTGTAGCAATCATCGGAGGAGGCCCCGGAGGCCTGTTCGCCGGACAGCTGATCAAGCAGAAGCTGCCGGACTCGCACGTCGAGATCTTCGAACGCAACCGGGAGGAGGACGTCTTCGGTTTCGGTGTCGTCTTCTCCGACGCCACCCTCCGCTACATCAATGAGACGGATCCGGTCCTCCAGGACGCCCTGGAGGCCTACGGCGCCCACTGGGACACCATCGACGTGCTGGCCAAGGGCGAGAAGCACTCCTTCACCGGCAACGGCATGTCCGCACTGCACCGCCGTGAGCTGCTCAGCCTCATGCGTGAGCGGGCCCGTGCCGCCGGCGCGATCCTGCACTTCGAGTCGGACCGTACCGTCGCAGATCTGGCCGACTACGATGTCATCGTCGCAGCCGACGGCACCAACTCCAAGGCCCGTGAGTACGTCGGTGAGGAGGCACTGGGCCACACCCTCGAGGTCGCCAGCGCCAAGTTCATCTGGTTCGGCACCACCCACATCTTCGACGGTCTGACCTTCCTGCACCGTCAGAACGAGCACGGCAACTTCGCGGTCCACGCCTACCCCATCAGCGACAAGCTCTCCACCTTCATCGTGGAGGCCGACGAGCAGACCTGGCGCAACGCGGGCCTCGACGAGTTCGACATGACCCAGCCGCCGGGGATCTCCGACATGAAGTCGAAGGAGTACCTGGAGAAGCTCTTCGCCGAGGAGATCCAGGGCAAGGAGATCGTGGTCAACAACTCCCGCTGGTCCAACTTCCGCGGCCGTTCCACCCGCAGCTGGTACAAGGACAACGTCGTCTTCCTGGGCGATGCGATCCACACCGCACACTTCTCCGTCGGTTCCGGCACGAAGATGGCCATGGAGGACTCCATCGCGCTGGCCGAGGCCCTGGCGGAATCCCCGGATGACATCCAGGCAGCCTTCGCCCGCTATGAGGAACTGGCCCAGCCGCGCGTCAACAAGGTGCAGACCCAGGCACGGCCCTCGCTGTCCTGGTGGGAGTACTTCGGCCGCTACCACAACGCCTTCGACCCGCTGAAGTTCACCTTCCATTTCTTCACCCGTTCCATCACCCTGGAGAAGATCCGCAGGCGCGACCCGGAGTTCGCCGAGGCCGCCGAGAACGCCTGGCAGAGCCGCTACGGCACGGAGCCGCTGCAGACTCCCCTGGCGCTGAACGGCACCGATTTCGCCGGCCGTCTGCTCGCCTTCGACGGCTCCACCCTCAGCGCTGACGGCACCGTCCTCGACATCGCCGCCGCCGGTGGCAGGGTCATCGAGGCCCCGGCCCGCGACACCGAGGTCGCTGACCTGGTCGGCAGGATCGAGAACGCCTCCTTCATCGTCGTCCAGGGCGGCGACAGCCTGACCCGCCGTCTGGTCTCGGAGGAGTTCCGCCTCGTCCGCGACATCCCCACCGTCATCGTCGACGACACCGATGACGCCAATGCAGAAGACCACGCCCGCACCGAAATCCTGTCCGGCCGCACGGACGCCATCGCAAGGAAGTAGACATGACCAACAACACCCAGTCCGTGACCGAGAACCTCAGGCCGCTGTTCCAGCCGCGCGGCATCGCCGTCATCGGCGCCTCGGCGAACCCCGATAAGCTCGGCAGCATCATGATGAGGTCCCTGGTGGACTTCCCCGGCCCGGTCGTCGGCATCAACCCCCGCGGTGGCGAGGGTCTGTACACCTCCGTCGCCGAGGCCGTCGCCGCCGAGGGGCCGATGGACCTGGCCATCTCCTGCGTCCCCGCGGCCCCCACCGCCCAGGCACTGCGTGAGGCCTCCGAAGCCGGCGTCGGTGCGGCCCTGGTCTGCTCCGGTGGCTTCAGCGAGGCCGGCGGCCCCGGTGACGCCATCGAGGAGGAGCTGCTCCAGGCTCTCGAGGACACCGGCATGCGCCTGCTCGGCCCGAACACCTCCGGCTTCTTCCTGCCCGGCGAGGACCTGCTGGCCTGCTTCGTACCCAGCGTGAAGGAGCTGAAGGCGGGCAACATCTCCGTCGTCTCCTCCAGCGGTGGCGTCAACCTGGCCACCTGCTACAACCTGCACCGTTCCGGCCGCGGCATCCGCCTGGGTCTGGGCATCGGCGGCGCCATCAACCTCACCGCCACCGAGGTCGTGGAGTACCTCACCGAGGATGAGCAGACCGAGGTCATCGCGCTGCACATCGAGAAGGTCGAGGACGGCCCGCGCCTGATCAACGCCATCCGCGAGGCCACCACCCGCAAGCCGGTCGTCGCACTGGTCATCGGCCGTACCGACATCAAGGAATTCGCCCGCCGCCACACCGGTTCCCTGGACACCTCCTGGCAGCTGACCCGCTCCATCCTGGAGCAGGCCGGTGCCGTGGTCGTGGACACCGAGCAGGAGCTTGCCGACGCCGCCGTCGCCCTCTCCGCGCGCCGCATCGCCCCCAAGGCCGAGCCGAAGGTCGCCTTCGTCACCGGCCAGGCCGGACCAGGCATGATCATCGCCGACCGCCTGCAGAGCGACGGCATTAAGCTGCCGGAGCTGGCGCAGGGCCCCTTCGAGAAGATCAGCTCGATGCTGCCGCCGATGACCCACATGAAGAACCCGGTGGACACCGGCCGCCCGGCACCGGGCCTGCGCGAGGTCATCGCCGCCGTTGGTGAGGACGACAACATCGACGCCATCGGTGCCTTCGCCATCGTCGAGGAGACCCTCAACCTGACCACCGAGTTCATCGAGTCCGGTGTGCAGGACGTCCCGGTCATCGCCGCCATCGACGGCACCGTGGACACCGTCGGTGCAGCCGCGGCCAAGTCCGTGGAGCAGAATGTCCCGCTGGTGCTGGGGCCGACCGCACTGGCCGTGGGCCTGCGTGCCCTGGCCGAGGATGCCCGGGCGCAGTTCCTCAAGAACCGCCCCGCCGTCACCGCCGAGGCGCTGGCCGGAATCGAGGACATCGCGGCCCTGGGACTGACCGTGGATGAGGACGCCACCGGCATCCGCCTGATCGCACAGGCCCGCCGGGATAACATCTTCGGTGTGACCGTGGCACTCGGCTTCGGTGGTGAGGGTCTCGGTGACGAGTCCGTCCGCGTGGCCCCCATCGTCGAGGGCCTGGCGGCTGAGATGCTCGGCGAGCTCCGCGGCGCGGCGCTGCTGCGCGGGGAGAACGGTCAGGTGGATGCGGCAGGCGCAGATAAGCTGCTCGCCGCTCTCGCCGCCGCGCTGGAGGCCGACGAGCAGGCGGAGACCATCTCCGTGGACCTGGTCGCCACCGCCGACGGTGCCCTCCAGGTGACGGGTCTGCGCCAGCCGGCCCTGCAGCCGGTGGGGTAGAAAAGACAGAACAACAAACGCGGGTGAGCCGCGGGAAGGTGGGAGACACAGATGACGGGCATGGTTCCGTGGCCGGAGGAACTGGTCGAGTGCTACCGCTCGGAAGGACTGTGGCAGGACCGCAACCTGTTCCAGTACATCGAGGACACCGCCCGCAGCTCACCTGAGAAAACCGCCCTGGTCGACACCGGAGACGGCTCCCGGCTGAGTTACCGCGAGGTCATCGACCGCGCCAACGCCGCCGCCTGGCGGATGCGGGAACTCGGCTTCCGGCAGCAGGACCGGGTGGTCATCGTCCTGCCCAACTCCTGGCAGCTGGTGGTCCTGTTGCTGGCCTGCTTCCGCACCGGGGTCATCCCCGTCATGGCGCTGGCCGGCCACCGCCGCTACGAACTCACCCACATCAGCAGCCGCTCGCAGGCCCGGGCCCTGTTCACCATGGACACCTGGCGTGACTTCGACTTCCGCCCCCTGGCGCAGGAGCTGCAGCAGGAGGTCGACTTGCTGGAGTGGAGCTTCATCGCCCGCGACCACGGCCCCCACGCCCGTTCCCTGGACGCACTGCTCGCTCCCCTCGAGCTCAGCCCCGCGCAGACCGCGGAGCTCGACGGGCTCAGCATCGACCCGCTCCTGCCCGCACTCTTCCAGCTCTCCGGCGGCACCACCGGCCTGCCGAAGCTGATCACCCGCACCCACAACGACTACGCCTACAACATTAAGGTGTGCTCCGAGGTCGCCGGACTGACCGCGGATGATGTCCAGCTCGCCGCGCTGCCGCTGACCCACAACTTCGGTCTGGCCTGCCCCGGCGTCCTCGGTGCGCTCACCGCCGGCGCCACCTCCGTGCTCGCCCCCTCACCGAACCCGGTCAAGGTTTTCGAGGCCATGGCGCAGGAACAGGTCACCACCGCCGTCGTGGTCCCCGCCGTAGCCCAGCGGTGGATCGCCCATGAGGCGGAACACCGTACCGGCAAGACCTCATCCCTCAAGGTGCTGCAGGTCGGCGGTTCGCGCATGCCGGACGAGCTCGCTCCCCGCGTCCCGGCGGTACTGGGCGCCACCCTGCAGCAGGTCTATGGCATGGCGGAGGGCCTGATCAACATGACCCGGCTCGATGACCCGGAGGAGATCATCACCACCACGCAGGGCCGACCTGTCAGTCCTCACGACGAGGTACGCATCGTCGACAACGAAGGCAAGGACCTGCCCGACGGGGAGAGCGGCCTGCTGCTCACCCGCGGCCCCTACACCCCACGCGGCTACTTCAACGCCCCCGAGGCCAACGAGAAATCCTTCATGGACGGCTGGTACTGCCCCGGTGACGTGGTGGTCCGCCGCCCCGACGGCAACCTCGTGGTCCAGGGGCGCGACAAGGACATCATCAACCGCGGCGGGGAGAAGATCTCCGCGGAGGAGGTCGAATCCCTCCTCTACCAGCTCGACGGGATTGAACAGCTGGCTGTGGTGGCCATGCCGGACGAGGTCTACGGGGAGAAGGTCTGCCTCTACGCCGTGGTCACAGAGGGAGCAACGCTGACGCTGGACCGGGCGTGCGAGCACCTGCGGGAGGTGGGCATCGCCACGCACAACCACCCCGAGCGCCTCGAAGTCGTCGACCGGCTGCCCATGACCAAGATCCGGAAGATCGACAAGAAGGCCCTCCGTGAGGACATCGCCGCGAAACTGGCCGCCGAACAGCAATGACTGACAGCGCCGCCGCGGCCCCGAGCGACGTTTCCTCCCGCAGGCAGGACCGGTATCGTGGGCAGGGTGAACTCCAGCATGAACCGACCCGTACCCCCGCGCGATGAGGACCGCGAACAGCTCCACGCCGACCTGACCCGTCTGGTCGGGGCTGGGCGTCTCCAGTTCGAGGAGTTCGACCAGTTGACGGAAGTGGTGTGGTCCACCCACGACAAGTCCGTCCTGGACCGCATCCGCGCGCAGTACCTGACGTACCATCCGCCGCAGCCGCCGCAGGCGCACCAGAACCTGCCGCAGCACTATCCCGGACAGGTCCCGGGACTGACACCGCAGCCGCCGCAGCCCATGCCGATGGCCCAGCCCGGTGCGCAGCACCGCCCCATCCCGGCACACAATCAGCCGGTGGTGTCCACGATGGGTGAGGTCAAGCGCACCGGCGTATGGACGGTGCCGGAGTACTCCAGCTTCAAACTCAACGGCGCGACCCTCAAGCTGGACCTGCGCCAGGCGCAGGCCCAGGCGCCCGTGTGCACCTTCGACATCCAGGCGACGATCGCCACCATCGAGATCATCGTCCCGCCGGGGGTCTACGTGGAGAACCGGCTCAGCGACACCTGGTCGAGCATGACCATCGACACCAGCCAGCCCCACCCCAACGCTCCACGCGTGGTACTCACCGGCTCGATCCGGGGCAGCAGCCTGAAGGTGATCACCAAAGCCGTGCCGGACCCGAACAGCATGTGGAACAAACTGTTCGGGGGGTGATCCACTACTGCTCGGCCTCCAGTCGGGCGGCAATGTCGTTTCTCAGTTCCTTCTTGTCCACCTTTCCGATCTTCGTCATGGGGAGACCATCGGAAAGGACAAGCCTCTCGGGGAGTTTGAAGCCGGCGACACCGATGTTCAGAAGATGCTCGCGGACCTCCTCCAGCGTCAGTGTCTGCCCCTCCCCCACCACGGCATAGAGACAGATCCGTTCTCCATAGTCCGTATCAGGCATGGCAACGACCGCCGCAAGCTTCACCTGCGACAGCTGGTAGACCAGTGACTCGATCTCCTCTGCCGAGATCTTCTCCCCGCCACGGTTGATGATGTCCTTGTTGCGGCCGTGGACGATGAGGTTGCCGCCCGGCCCCAGTTCCACCACATCACCGGGGTGGTACCACCCGCCCGGTTGGAAGGACTTCTCGTTCGCCTCCGGCGACGCGTAATAGCCCTGCGGCGTATAAGGACCGCGGGTGAGGATTTCCCCTCGCTGCCCCACCGCCACGTCCTGGAAACTCTCGTCCACGATCCGGATCTCGTCGTATTCCGACACCGGTCGCCCCTGCGTGGTGGTGATGATCTCTGCCGGGTCGTCGAGCCGGGTCATGTTGATCAGGCCCTCCGCCATCCCGAAAACCTGCTGCAGCGTGCAACCGAGCACAGGTCCGACTCTGGCAGAAAGGGTGTCAGGCATGCGGGACCCACCGACCTGCAGCACCTCAAGGGAGGACAGCAGACCGGTGGCATTGTCTTCCTCGTACTCGATCCAGCGTTGTGCGACTGCCGGAACTGCTGCGGTGATGGTGACCTTCTCGGCGTCGATCACCGGGAAAGCCTTCTCCGGGGCCGGGCTGCCCAGTGTGACGGCCCGGGCTCCGACAAACAGCGCTCCGAGTATTCCGGGGCAGCCGAGCGGGAAATTATGGGCCACCGGCATGGTGGCCAGATACACGGACTCCTCACTGAGCCCCGCGACCTCCGCACACGCTTTGATGTTGTAGACGTAGTCGTTGTGCGTCCGGGTGATGATCTTCGGTACCCCGGTGGTCCCACCGGAGAGCAGGAACAGTGCCGGATCCGTTCCCCCAGTTTCACGCTCATCGAGCTGTGCCACCTCGTCCAGGCTGGCCTTCTCATGGAGCAGCAGATCATCGAGGCTGATGTTCGGGGCATGGGCGTCACCGGCGATGAAGGCCCACTCCAGGCCCGGCACAGATTCCTTCAGTTCCCCGGCCAGCTCCTGATAATCGAATCCCCTGCTCTCATCAGCGCAGAAGATCGCCCGGGCCTCCGCTTTCTCCCCGATGGCGGAGAGCTCATGATGCCGGTGCGCTGGCAAGGCCATCACCGGGATGATCCCGGCGCGGAGGCATCCCAGTAGCACCAGCACGAAACGCCAGCCGTTGGGCAGCGCCAGAATGACCCGGTCGTCAGGAACCAGACCGAGCCGCAGGAAACCAGCCGCCGCGTGATCGGCATGCTCGACGAGTTCCCGGTAGGTGAAACGGACGTTGTTGGAAGCGTCGCAGTAGGCCTCTTTGTCCGGCACCCGCCCCGCAGCCTCCCGGATGAAGGACTGGATCGTCTGCTCTTCCCATACCCCGACCTGAAGATAATGCTCTTCCACCGCCTCCGGCCAGCGGGTGATACCTCGGCGTGAATGGGTGCTCATGACGTCTCCTCCAGGATCCATGCGGAAATGTTGTCTCGATCACAGCCTCAAGAACGATCAAACCATCTTCTGTCCCCGGAGGGAGGCTGCCCGCCTGTTCTCTCTCCCGCTGTCCCCGCTACATCCCCTCCCCCTCCGGGAACACCAGATCGGAGACCCGCACAGTCGCCAGGTCAGAAAGCCGCTGGTGGATGTCCACGAAGACCCGGAAGGCCTCGGCTCCCGCATATCCCGCCGGGCAGAGGGCACGGGGCAGGAGAGGATCGCTGAACAGATGCCCGCGGTACTCATGGACGAGCAGCACCCGGGCCCGTAACGCCTCATCTCCCGACACCTCTGTCAGATCGCGGCGGGACCAGAGCTCCCACGCCTCCACGAACCGCCCGTAGCCTTCATGCAGATCGGTGAGATCCCAGCATCGCTCGGCCAGCTCCCGGTCACGGTCCAGATCGCCGGTCCAGAACGTGAAGACATCCGCCTTCCAGCCACGCCGGGAACACGAACGGATTATCTCCTCCCGCCCTTCCCGCGGGGAGATCCACGTCGTCTCATGGAGCTGCGCGAAACCGCGCCAGGAGAGCATCCTCTGGAACTTCTGACGCTCCTCCTTGCCGGTCGGTGGCGTGGTCATCTGGAGCATGGTCCAGCGCCCGCCCCACGGAGCGATAGCCGGCTCGAAGATCCGCGACCGCCCCTCATCCAGGGTGTTCATCATCTTCCCACTGGCCAGGTAGGCGATCTCCCGGCCGTAGCGCCGAGTCTCGAACCACCCCTCACGTTTCATGCGGGACAGGGTGACCCGGGCCGTCGCAGGCTCGATATCGAACACTCCGAGCAACTCAGTCAGCACGGCGAGCCGTGCCTCTCCCCCGAGGTAACGGAGGT
Organism: Corynebacterium lemuris; assembly: GCF_024919295.1. Taxonomy (GTDB): domain Bacteria; phylum Actinomycetota; class Actinomycetes; order Mycobacteriales; family Mycobacteriaceae; genus Corynebacterium; species Corynebacterium lemuris. The sequence continues at coordinate 27,204 of NZ_JANWTC010000016.1, forward strand.
AGTCACCATAGAGATCCATCACCAGTTCCCGGGTGCGCATGGCCTCGCCGATACTCATCCCCATCTCTCCTTCACGTCAGCTGTCAAGCATATGCAGCGATCACCCGCCACCCCGAAGATGCCACTGCCCGGTGACCCCAACTGTGTGGGGCGCACCGGGCAGCAGGATCAGCGTCAGCAGCCTAGAGGGCGTACTGCTGCTTCGGGTCCTCGATGGTGATCCACTTCTCCTCGGTGAACTCGCGGATGACGCTGCGGCCGTCGAAACGGCCGTAACCACTGGCCTTCATGCCGCCGTAGGGGGCGTTGGCGTCATTCTGCACGGTGGCGCCGTTGATGTGGACGTGCCCGGCCTCAATGGCCATCGCGGCTTTGAGGGTGCGGAAGGAATCGGTGCCGTGGACGGCGGCGGCCAGGCCGTACTCGGTGTCGTTCGCCGTGGCGATCGCCTCGTCGAAGCCGTTGACCCGCACGATCGTGGTGATCGGGGAGAACGTCTCCTCCTTGTAGATCTGCATCCCCGGCTTGACGTGGTCCACCACGGTGGGACGGTGGGCGGCACGGTCAGCGCGGTCGCCGACGGCGATGGTCGCGCCCTTCTCCAGGGCGTCATCGATCATGGCGTTGATCCGGTCACCGGAGTGCGGCTGGTAGACGTAGCCGATCTGCACCGAAGGATCCTCGATCGGGTCGCCGGCCTTGAGTTCGGCGACGCGCGCGGTGAACTTCTCGATGAACTCATCGGCGATCTTCTCGTCGAGGACGATGCGCTCGGTCGACATGCAGATCTGCCCCTGGTACATGAAAGCACCGAAGACGGCGGCGTTGACTGCGCCGTCGACGTCGGCATCATCGAGCACGACCAGTGGTGCCTTACCACCGAGCTCGAGCAGGACCGGCTTGAGGTGGCGCCCGGCCTTCTCAGCGATGATGCGGCCCACGTGGGTGGAACCGGTGAAGTTGATGCGGCGCACGGCCGGGTGCTTGATCATCGCCTCGACGACCTCATCGGAATCCTCCGGGGCGTTGGTCACGAAGTTCGCGACACCAGCGGGCAGACCGGCGTCAATGAGCACCTCCACCAGCATCTGGTGGGTGCGGGGGCTGCCTTCGGAGGCACGGAACACGACGGTGTTGCCGCACACGATCGGGTAAGCCAGCGCGCGCATGCCCAGCACACCCGCACCGTTCCACGGTGCCATGCTCAGCACGACACCTGCAGGCTGGCGCACGGTCATCGACAGGACACCGCGGTCGTTGGGCATTGTCTCGCCGAGCAGCATGGAGGCCATGCTGGCGGCCTCCCGCAGCACCTGGGTGGTGAGGAATACATTGAAGCCGGCCCAGTCCGGGGAGGCGGACACCTCGGCCATCATGGTGGCGATGAATTCCTCAGCGCGCTCCTCAAGAAGGTCAGCAGCCTTAAGCAGGATGCGACGACGCTCGGTCGGGCCGGTCGACGCCCAGGCCGGGAAGGCCTGCGAAGCGGACTCAACAGCAGCAATTGCGTCATCAACTGTTGCAGCAGCACCGGTGGTGATGGGGTGCCCCTCCTGGGCATGGAGTCGGTCGAAGGTGGCACCGTCGGAAGCGGATCGGGGCGAGTTGTCGATGATGAGCTGGCAAGTCATGGGGAAGGCGATGGTCATGAGGGGGCTTCCTTCTGCAGGTATCGAGATCGGTCAACGTGAAACACTTAACACGTTTATGAATACCCTAGCGTTACATCACATATTTATCTAGAGTGTGAACCACGGCACGTAAGAGGGTCATGTCTCTGCCCCTCAAGCCGTCCCATTCACCTCCGGAAGGACATCCACCATGAAGATCACCGCAGCCGTCGTACGCGAACACAACAAACCCCTCACCATTGAGAACGACATCGATCTCGATGGCCTCAAGCCCAACGAGGCGCGCGTACGCATCGTGGCCACCGGTATCTGCCACACCGACGCCGTGGTCCGTGACGGCATCTACCCCACCCCTATTCCGGCTGTCCTCGGCCATGAAGGGGCCGGCGTCGTCGAGGAGGTCGGCTCGGCCGTGACCAACGTCGAGGTCGGCGACCACGTCGTCCTCGGTGCCGCCTACTGCGGTACCTGCACCCAGTGCCGCTCCGGCAACCCCGCCTACTGCCTGCACGTCTTCGCCGAGGATTTCGGCGGCCGCCGCCGCGACGGCTCCACCTCCCTGTCCAAGAACGGTGAGCAGATCTCCTCGCACTTCTTCGGCCAGTCCTCCTTCGCCACCCACGCCAACGTCGTGCAGGAAAGCCTCATCGTTATCGACAAGGACGCCCCTCTCGACATCGTCGGTGTCCTCGGCTGCGGCCTGAACACCGGCGCCGGCTCCGTGCTCAACGAACTCAAGCCCGACCCAGGCACCTCCCTGGCTGTCTTCGGCACCGGTGCGGTGGGCAGCGCCGCGATCATGGCCGCGAAGATCGCCGGCTGCACCACCATCATCGCCCTCGACATCCACGACTCCCGCCTGGAGCTGGCCAAGGAACTCGGCGCCACCCACACCATCAACTCCCGCGACGCCGAGGTGGTCATCGACCAGCTCATGGAGATCACCGGCGGGGAGGGCGTCAACAACATCCTCGACACCACCGGCATCCCGGCCCTGCTAACCCGGGCGGCGAAGTCCCTGGCCAAGCGCGGCACCCTGGCCACCATCGCCGCCACCGCCTCCGGCACCGAGGTCCCCTTCGAGATCGGTGATTCCCTCATCCAGGGCTGGACCTTCAAGACGATCATCCAGGGCAGCTCCGTACCGCAGGTGTTCATCCCGCGTCTGGTCGAGCTGTGGAAGCAGGGCCAGTTCCCCTTCGAGAAGCTGGTCAAGCACTACGAGCTGGAGGACATCAACCAGGGCTTCGAGGATTCCGCCGACGGTTCCGTGATCAAGCCGATCGTCCGACTGTCCCGCTGACCCTATCCCCCGCACTGAAAGTTGAAGTACATGAAGCCCTCCCACAAGAACCGGCCCTCCCGCCTGGCACTGGCCGGCCTCTCCCTGGGTGTCTCCGCCCTCCTCGGCTCCAGTCTGGTGAGCTGCGCCAGCTCCTCGGATTCCGCGTCCACCGCAACCGCTCAGACTCAGGACCAGCCGAACATCATGATGATCCTCATGGATGATCTGGGATATTCCGACCTGGGCCCCTACGGCGGCGAGGTGGAGACTCCGAACCTGGCTGCTCTGACACAGGACAGTGCCCAGTTCACTGACTTCCACACCACTCCCCTGTGCGCCCCGACCCGCGCCTCGCTGATGACGGGACAGGACCGGCACCAGGTCGGACTGGGCTCCATGGAGGGCCTGACCCCGCCGGGAGTCCCCGAGACAACCCCGGGATACAAGGGCAGTCTGGAAGGAGACTTCACCGGCATCGCCGAGCTGCTGGGTGACAACGGTTACGACACCTACCAGGTGGGTAAGTGGCATCTGGGCGGGGACGAGGGCCAGACCCCGCAGGACCTTGGCTTCGATCAGAACTTCACGCTCTATGACGCCGGCGCCTCCTACTTCTCCGACGGCCATCGTCTCTTCGACAGGCCGGTGGAGCCGGTCGATACCGTCATCCACGAGCGCAACGGCGAGATCCTCGATGAGCTGCCGGATGATTTCTTCTCCACCCGTTCCTACACCGATGAGATGCTCCAGATGGTGGATCAGAGTGTGGAAGCGGATCAGCCCTTCTTCGGCTATCTCGCCTACACCGCGCCCCACGATCCCCTGCACGTGGAGAATGAGGAACTCATCGAGCAGTACCTCGATGTCTATCTGGACAAGAACTTCGAGGACCTGCGCAACGAACGTATCCAGCGCATGGTGGAGCTGGGCCTGATCGACCAGGCCCAGGACATCCGGTGGGTGGACGGCACTCCCGAATGGGATTCCCTCACCGCAGGTCAGCAGCGGGACCTGGCCTACCGCATGGCCGTCTACGCAGCGGTGATCCACGAGGCGGATGAGCAGATCGGCCGTGTCATCGACCGGCTCAAGGAGACCGGGGAGTACGACAACACCGTGATCGCGGTGGTCAGTGACAACGGCGCCGCAGCCAGCACCCAGCTGAACTACCTCGGCTTCGGCTCGGAGGGTTGGCACGAAGAGGCTTACCCGCGGATGGGAGACATGGAGGTCTACGGACAGCAGGGCTCCTTCCCGTCCATCGGCCTGCCGCTCGCCCAGGTGTCCTCCGGTCCTTACTTCCAGGCGAAGAACACCCTGTTCGAGGGCGGTACCCGGGTGCCGGCGATCATCAAGACACCGTCGACGGATGGCGACCATGAGCACCGCCTCGTGGACACGTTCGCCCACATCACTGACCTGTACCCGACCTTCGCCGACTATGCCGGCGCGGATCTCGGATCCGCGGGCAACCTGCTGGGTGATTCCGCGAAACCGCTGCTGGACGGCACCTCTGAGACCATCGGTGACGATGAGTTCGGCTGGGAGCACTTCGGGCACCGCTCCTACCGCGCCGGTGACTGGAAGCTGATCTTCACCCCGGAACCGATGGGCGGGACCGGTGAGTATGCGCTGTACAACCTTGCCGAGGACCCGGGTGAGACCCTCGATGTCATCGCCGACCACCCGGACATCGCCCGGGAGCTGGAGGAGAAGTGGGAGCGCTACGCCGAGGACAATGGAGTGGCGGTCGTCGAGTTCGAGGACGTCAATGCGGGCGCGCAGACCGCTGCCGACAACTGGTACGCCATGGACTGGGCGGACGGGACGGAAGCCACTGATAATGAGTAACTGCTGTTCCCCGTCGAGTGGTGATCTCACGCCCACCAGGCGGGAGATGCTTATCGACGCCCCATCCCTCCCCCACGTCACCTCTGCGCGGACACCGGGCGAGTTCGTGGACATCGCCGCCGGCGGCTTTGCCATGGGTGACCACCATGATGAAGGGTATCCAGCAGACGGGGAAACCCCGGTCCACCAGGTGCTTCTGGACGGCTTCCGGATGCAGACCACACCTGTGACCAACGCTCAGTTCGAGTTGTTCGCGGAGAAGACCGGTTACCGCACCACCGCTGAGCAGTACGGGGTGTCGGCGGTCTTTTACGCGGCCTTCCAGGGGCAGCGCTCCGACATCCTCAACCAGGCGGCGGGAGTCCCCTGGTGGCTGGCGGTGAAGGGAGCAGATTGGCGGCATCCGAACGGACCGGCCTCGAGCCTGCAGGGCATCGAGGACCATCCGGTGGTCCATGTCTCCTGGGAGGATGCCCAGGCCTACTGCCGGTGGGCGGGCACCCGCCTGCCTACCGAGGCCGAATGGGAGTACGCCGCCCGCGGCGGCCTGCAGGGAAAGCGGCTGGCGTGGGGAGATGAGCTCAACCCGGACGGTGAGTGGAACTGCAACATCTGGCAGGGAAGATTCCCCCATGACAACACCGCCGAGGACGGTTACCTCACGACTGCGCCGGTGAAGACGTACCAGCCCAATGGTTACGGTCTATGGCAGATGGCCGGCAATGTGTGGGAATGGTGCCAGGACTGGTTCGGCCCCGGCTACTACCGGCATGCTCCGCCCACCGACCCCCGCGGTCCCGAGTCCGGGGAGCGGCGGGTGCTCCGGGGTGGTTCCTATCTGTGCCACGATTCCTACTGCAACCGCTACCGGGTCGCGGCACGCAACTCCAACACGCCGGAGTCCACCTCAGGGAACATCAGCTTCCGGGTGGTCGCCTCCGGAGAAGAGTAAGCCGCATGCTCAGCCCTCCAGCTCCTCCCAGATCGCTGCATTCGTCTCGGCCCATAACGGCTTGGCCCAGTCGCCGAAGGGGCGGTCGGTGAGTGCGACCATGGCGCGGCCGGTGCCCGGCGCGACCCAGATGTAGGTGCCGGACTGGCCGAAGTGGCCGAAGGTGTCCGCCGGCATGTTGGAACCCGTCCAGTGGGGGCTCTTGTCACCCTTGATCTCGAAGCCGAGGCCCCAGGGGCAGGGCTTCATCATGCCGTAGCCGGGGACGATGCCGGACAATTCGGGGAACTGGACGGTGGTGGCCTCAGCCATGGTGGAGGGGTGGATGAGGGTGGGATTGAGCAGCTCGATAAGGAAGGTGATGAGGTCGTGGGCGGTGCCCTGGGCCTCCCAGCCGGCCTCGCCGAGCAGGCGGGTCCACTGCATGTTCAGCGGTTCCATCACGCCCTGGCGGAGGTACTCGGCGAAGTCCATCTCGGCGGCTTCGGAGACCGCGTCAGCAAGAATCTGGAAACCGTAGTTGGAGTAGATCCGCCGCTCCCCTGCCCCGCGGACGCGGTCGGTCTCCTTGAAACCGACACCCGAGGCGTGCGCCAGCAGGTGGCGCACCGTGGAACCTTCCGGGCCCAGCGGGGTGTCCAGTTCGAAGACGCCCTCCTCCATCGCCATGAGGAAGCCGTAGGCGCTCAAGGGTTTGGTCACGCTCATCAGGTGGAAGACCTTGCCCAGGTCACCCACCCGGTGGATGTCGTCGCCGTCAATCACCGCCGCGGCAAAATTATCGACGGGCCATTCCTTCACCAGATCAAGAGCCTTCACACCCACTCAGCCTACCCGGAGAATCAGCCGGTCGATCGCGGCGTTGAGGATGCCCGGCGCCTCCAGCGGGATCATGTGGCCCGCCTCCTTCGCGATCTGCAGCCAGGCATCGGGCCAGACCTCGATGATCTTCTCCGCCTGGCTCAGCGGGGTGATGTCGTCCTTGTCACCGACGATGACGTAACCGGGGATGCCCTGCAGATGCGGTCCGGCAGCGAGCTCATCATGGACCTGAAGGTCATCGAAGTAGCCGACGAAGGTCTCCAGGGGTGTCTCGTGGATCATGGCCGCGTGGAACTGGACGAGCTCATAGTCGGTGGGCCGATGGAAGATCGCGACGGCCAGCGCCGGGGCGAGGATGCCGGCGGCCTGTTCCCGGAACTGCGTCGCCTGATCAGGAGCGGACTCAATCGCGTTGTAGACCTGGTCCGCCACCGGGGAGGCCAGCAGCTGCGGCAGACCCTGATCGGCGAAAGCCTCGATGGAGGTACCCACGACCACCAGTCCCGCGATGCAGGCGCGCAGCTCATCCGGACAGCGACGGACGAGGTTCATCGCCATCAGCCCGCCGAGGGAATGGCCGACGATGATCAGCTTCCCGGTGATGTTCCGGGCGGTGAGCACAGCCAGGGCATCGTCGGTGGCGCCGTCGATGGTGCAGAGGTCCGGGCGGACGGGGCCGGTCTGGCCGTGGCCGCGGATATCCAGAAGCAGCAGCTTCACCTCAGGTGAGTTGGTGCGCAGATGCTCGACCTGCCGGTAATAGGACTCCGCGGGGATGGTGAAGCCGTGGAGGAAGAGCACCGTGATCTCCGCGGATTCGGGGCCGTACTCATACCAGCGCACAGGAATGCCGTCACTGTCGACGGTGCCGGTGCGCTCGATGTTCTTCAGGCCGGGTTCACGGGTGGCGGAATAGCTGGCGCCGAGCTCAAGAGCTAATCGACGCCGCCCGCTCCGCGTCAGCCGCAACGCCGAACGGCGCAGGGGTGCAAGGGCGGTCAACATAAGGAAAGACATTACCTACTAGGATCGTCCCCATGACCTCTCCTGAACTGGCCCGCATCATCGAGGAGGCCTCCGGCATCGAGGCCGAGGCCCTGACCCCGGAAGCGAAGCTGAGCGAGCTGGGGATCAGTTCCCTGGCGATGATCGAGATCGCCGTGCGCGTCGAGGACGCCCTCGGTATCCGGATCGACGATGACGTCGTCTACAACCTCAAGACCGTGGGCGATCTGTCGGAGTATGTCCGCACCCACGCCGACGCACCAGAGTCAGAATAAACGCCCTGCAGCTGACGGCTTCCTGCTGGGTTGGTCACTGACAAGCTCCGTAAACTGAGAGAATCGGACTCGGGTGAAAGGGCGCAGCGTGGTCACTTCGAGGAACATCGCAACCACCAGGAGCGAGCGTGAATGGCGCGTGGCTCAGGCGCTTCACAGCGGTGAGATGGAAGGTCTGCACGTAACCCCGGCGGGGCGCCAGGATGCAGAGCAATACATCGATGGCCAGATCAGCGCTGATGAGCTGGTGGCTCGCGCACGCGCGCGTTTTGGTCTCGTCTGAGACGAGCGTCCCAACCTCCGGCCTCGGGACACACTCCACGGCCCCTCCACCGGCCTGCCCGTGCTGACGAAGTCCGCCACCAGCACCCACTCCGACGCGCCAAACCCGGACTAAAAGAGCACAATGGCGGTATGACCGCCAGCATCAGCTACCTGACCGACATGGACGGCGTCCTCATCCGCGAGGGTGACATGATCCCGGGCGCAGACCGTTTCCTGCAGGCCCTGCGGGACAACGGCATCGAGTTCATGGTGCTCACCAACAACTCGATCCACACGCCGCGGGATCTCTCGGCACGTCTGGCTGCGTCGGGGCTGCAGATCCCGCCGGAGCGGCTCTGGACCTCCGCGACGGCCACGGCCCACTTCTTGTCGAACCAGCGCAAGGAGGGCACTGCCTTCGTCGTCGGCGAGTCGGGGCTGACCACCGCTCTGCACGCGAAGGGCTGGATCCTCACCGACTCGGATCCGGAGTTCGTGGTCCTGGGTGAGACGCGCACCTACTCTTTCGAGGCGATCACCACCGCCATCAACCTCATCCTGGGCGGGGCGCGGTTCATCTGCACCAACCCGGACGTCACCGGCCCGGCTCCGCACGGCGTGCTGCCGGCCACCGGTTCCGTGGCTGCACTTATCACAGCGGCCACCGGGATGGCACCCTATTACATCGGCAAACCGAACCCGGTGATGATGCGTTCGGCACTCAACACCATCGGGGCGCACTCGGAGCGGGCCGTCATGATCGGCGACCGCATGGACACAGACGTCAAATCCGGCCTCGAGGCCGGCATGCGCACCATCCTGGTCCGGTCAGGCATTTCCAACGACGCAGAGATCGACAAGTATCCCTTCCGCCCCACCAGTGTGATCGACGACATCAGCCAGCTGGCTGACCGGGTCCTCGACCCCTTCCAGGACGGCTACTACACCGCCCCTGAGACGTAGGAAGCTGGGCCCGCACTGCTGTGTTCCATGCCTCAAATGTCCGTTTACGTCCATAAATGCACGGAACTGCGCCGTTGTCCTATCTCGTCGTATCGCGCTAGCATGTGGACGACAGGGTGCACCCTTTCCTGTGCCGACAGCTGAAAGCCGCTAGCCAAACAAGGGGATTTTCCCGTGGTGCAACAGGCAGCACACCCAAACCCCTAACCGGGGTAAAGAAGACCCAGGTTCGAGTCCTGGCGGGAGAGCGTGACCACTTCAACTCAGACCATCAGCACGCCGGTGCACTATAAGCCGGGCCATATCCTCGACTCCATCAACTGGGATCACATCCCCGACCAGGTCGACCTGGACATCTGGAACCGTCTGACCAGCAACTTCTGGCTGCCGGAGAAGATCCCGGTGTCCAACGACGTCTCGGCATGGCGTCACATGACCAAGGATGAGCAGCTGGCCACGATGCGTGTGTTCACGGGCCTGACGTTCCTGGACACGATGCAGGGCACTGTCGGTGCGGTGAGCATTCTGCCGGATTCGGCGACTCCGCATGAGGAGGCCGTGTACACCAACATCTCCTTCATGGAGTCGGTGCACGCGAAGAGCTACTCCAACATCTTCATGACTCTGGCCGCCACCCCGGAGATCGACGCTGCCTTCCGCTGGTCCCGGGAGAATGAGAACCTGCAGTACAAGGGTCGCACGATCATCGAGCAGTACCAGACGGGCACTCCGCAGCGGAAGAAGATCGCTTCCGTGATGCTGGAGTCCTTCCTGTTCTACTCGGGTTTCTACCTGCCGCTGCGTTTCTCCTCGATGGGCAAGCTGACCAACACTGCGGACATCATCCGGCTGATCATCCGTGATGAGGCCGTCCACGGTTACTACATCGGCTACAAGTTCCAGCAGGCCGCCAAGCACCTGTCGGCTGAGGAGCAGGAAGCGGACAAGGACTTCGCGCTGGAGATGCTCATGGATCTCTATGACAACGAGTCCCACTACACGCAGGACATCTACGACTCGATCGGCTGGACCGAGGACGTCAAGGCTTTCCTGCGCTACAACGCGAACAAGGCGATGAACAACCTGGGCTTCGAGGGGATCTTCCCCGCCGACACCTGCAAGTTCAACGCCGGCGTGATGACGTCGCTGGACCCCTCCGCGAACGAGAACCACGACTTCTTCTCGGGTTCGGGTTCCTCCTACGTCATCGGCACCGCTGAGGAGACCACGGACGACGACTGGGATTTCTAATTCCAGCTCGCTTATCGACGCCGCCGCTACCCCAGGTAGCCGGCGGCGTTTCTCTTTCCCCGCGCCCCGTGCATCCCCCGTGGGGTGGTGGTCAGTCCCCCACCGTCAGTTCGGCATGGAAGCCGTGGTTGCGGGCGAGGTTGCCGATGATGGTGCGCAGGCGGCTCAACTCGTCCTCGGTGCCGGTGATGGTCTGGCGGCAGGCGATGCGGGGGCCGTCCCCAGCCTCGGCGCAGCGGTGCCAGGCGGTGAACCACTCGGCGGTGAGCGGATCGGAGTCGTAGGCGCAGAGCTCGGATTCGCTGGGGATGCACAGCACCATGGCGGTCTCGACGCGCGGGCGCAGGGTGCCCGGCATGCCCGTGATGTTCAGGACCGCAGTGCGGTTGACCTCGCAGGTCAACGGCGCGTATGCGGGTACGTCGGAGTTCTCCCACGGATAATCAGGCGCCGAGGAATCGGCGGCGCCCAACCAGCGTGCGAGCGTAGGTGCAAGGGTTGTCATGTCGAAAATCCTTCGGCAGAACCACCACCGCTACTGGATCAATTCAGTTGAACCAGGAGCGGTGTAAGACGAGGTTCGTCTTCCCCAACGGCCTCGTAATACACCGAGACCCATGGTCCACCCCTCCCGCCCCACCGGCAACTCTAAACCTCCACTTCAGCCCCCGTTTATTCAAGTTGAAGTTGAGAGTTGGTGTTTAAGCACATACCCATGCTGGGCGAACAAAAAAGGGACCCCCTCGGGGAGTCCCTGATATGTGTCCAGCAGGACTTAGCGCGTGGTCACAAAGTTCAGCCAGTTCAGGCCAGCAAAAATGCTGCCGATAGTGGAGCCTGCGATGCCGAGGTAGGTCATGTCCCGCCAGTTATCGGCCCACTCCGGGTTATCGTCAGACACGCTGCTACCGAGCAGATCGGTGCCGGTGACCTTGTTTTCATCCTCGACGACCGGACCATCCTCACTGTCGGTCCAGGCACCCCACTCCTTGCCAATTTGGGAGGAGGTGGGGATGGTGGACCCGCGGCCATCCTTGCGGTCCTCGCTGTCGGCGTAGGCGACGGAGGTGCCCGCGAAGGTCAGGGCAAGGGCGGTGGTAGCCGCCACGGAGGCGGTACGGAAATTACGCATGTTTCTCTTCTTTCTCTCAGCTGTGAATCTGCAAGTACGGTCGGCCTAGAGACCGTGGGTGAAGAAGTTGTAGATCGGGGCGATGATGGCGCCGAGGACGGCACCCACCCCTGTGATCACGGTGCCGGCGTAGAGAAGCTTGGCCCAGCTCGGCTGGTCGCCGAAGCCTTCCTTGGAGGAACCGAAGAGAGCGGTACCGTCGGCCGGCTGATCGCCGTCGAGGCCGAGGAATTCGTTGGCGTCCGAGGACGGCGACGAACCCTTGCTCTTACTCTTGCCCTCCGGGGCGGGGGCGGCCGGGTGCTCAGCAACGGTGACGGCGTCCGTGGTCTGCGCGGAGGCGACCGCAGTGGAACTGAGAGTGATGGCCACCGCAGAGATACCTGCGACGGCCGCGTTACGGAAAGAGCGCATGAGACGTTTCCTTTGATCGCGAAAATCAGGGACGCTGGAAGCATAAAGCACTCTGCAAATAGTTCCACTTATGAATGCGATCAACTGAAGTTTTCCCAAGTAGTCACACCATACTGAGGTGAATATATTTATCTCCTCCTGCTACAGGGGCCAGGCAAGCCAAAACAACCTCCCTGAGCTGCAACTAAATGCCATCCAAGAAGCATCGATCTATCCTTATTCCCCATTCAGCCCATATAAATTAAGGCAGAAACTTAATGGCCCATTCTCGGGCTAATCCGGCCCTGACTCCGGACGCAGAAACTCGTGGCGTCCGGTAAAGGGAGTCTGGATCAATTAGGCTCCCGCGATTTAACGGTTCCCCACGGCTAAAGCCGGGGGATTTCCAGCTCAGACCGCATCCACAACCTCCCCGGAGGGCGGCTGCACATGTCTTATGTCCTCAACACTGGTGTGGCCCCGTTCTGCCACAGCCAGGATCACCCTGGCAGCATTCCGGTCCCTGCCTGCGACATGTCCGCAGGCCTGACACCGGAAGGTTCGTTCACCGAGTTCGAGTGCTTGCTTGGCTCTCGCGAAACACTTCGAACACGTCATTGTCGTGTAGGCGGGCGTGACCAGCACCACCTTCCGGCCAGCCCGCTCGGCACTGGTAACAAGTTCGCGCTTGGCCGCACCCATGGCGGCATCAGCGGCTTTCCTGGCCATGGTGGACTTGGTGAGAAACTTTGGCTTGAAGTCCTCTATCGCGATCAGGTCGTGATTGTCGGTGATCTTCTTCGCCCACACCCGGGAATCGTGCTCGGTCTGCCGGGCAGCTTTCTTGTGCAGCTTCGCGGCCTGGCGGCGGGCACGTTTGTACCCCTTCGACTGTTTCTGCCCCTTGCGGCGACGCCGCGCCATCGTGCGTTGAGCCTTGGCCAGCTCGGCGGCACAGCGTCTCCGGTGCCCGAGATAGGGCAGGTCGTAGTGTTCGTCGGTGGTCGTCGCGGTGGTGGACACGCCCCAGTCGATACCGATTCCACCGGTGGCCTCTGGTGCTGGCTCTACTTCGCGGCGGACCACGAACGAGCCGTACCAGTGTCCCAGGCTGTCCTGGTAGACGCGCACACTGGTCGGGTCGGAGGGCAGTTCCCGCGACCACACCACCGGAATCGACACACCCTTGGGCAGTCGCAGTCGACCGTCCCGGATCGAGAACCCGCGGGTGTTGTACTCCAGGGACGCCGACGTGCGTTTCTTCGTCTTGTAGGTGGGCCGACCCCTGCCCTTGATTGTGTAGGACTGCTGGAGTGCCTGCGCATAAGAGCGGAGCGTGGCCTGTTGGGCGACCTGGGATCCTTCCCGCATCCACGCGTTCCTGCCCCGCAGCTCGGTGAGCAGTTTCCCCAGTTTCGTCAGAGTCGGCTTGTTGCCGGTTTTCTGTTGGTGGACTGCCTCGTTCCACAGGAATCGACAGCGACCCCATTCCTGGAGAAGCGATCGCTGCGCCTGCACACCGGGCCTGAGGCGGTAGGTGTAACGCACGATCTCGTCCACACCCTCAGCTATACCCCACTACGCTATAGACCGTCCAGAGGTATCACATCAGATCGGACAACAACGTCGTGTACCGCCGTGCATACCACCTCGTATAGTGCCCGACATGCCGTCGCCCCGTCATCACCGACGATGTGGCGGACAGGCTCACACAGATCGCCTGGGAGGTCGCCACCGACACGGGAATGCGCCATCATGGAGCTGGAAACCATGCCCGATCATGCGCACCTACTCATCGAATGCGATCCGCACTACGGCATCCACCGGCTCGTCAAACAGATCAAAGGAAGGTCCTCACATGCTCTGTGTCAAAAGTTCCCGTCCCTCAAGTCCAGGCTTCCCACGCTCTGGACCAACTCGTACTTCGTCGCAACTGTCGGCGGCGCAACTGTGGAGGTTGTCAAGCAGTATGTCGAAAACCAGCGAAACGTCTAGCGCACCCCTTTCCTCCCCATGCCTGAAGGCAGGGGTTTCCAGGGGTGACCTTAGATGAACTCTTCTATCTCCACTCATCGGCATGGCGTGAAGACCGTGATTGTGCCTGCCGCCGGCATGGGTACCCGTTTCCTACCGGCCACCAAGACCGTGCCGAAAGAGCTGCTCCCGGTCGTGGACACCCCCGGTATCGAGTTGATCGCCGAGGAGGCCAACGCCCTGGGCGCCACCCGCCTGGCGGTGATCGTGGCCCCCAATAAGCAGGAGGTCATGCGGCATTTCGAGCAGTTCCCCAACCTGGTGGAGACACTGACCGCACGGGGGAAGTTCGAACAGGTCGAGAAGGTCCAGCGTGCCGGCAAGCTGATGACCCCGGTGGCGGTGGAACAGGCCCGGCCTTTGGGCCTGGGTCATGCCGTGGGCCTGGCCGAGAGTGTCCTTGATGATGACGAGGATGTCGTCGCGGTGATGCTGCCGGATGATCTGGTGCTGCCGATGGGGGTGGTGGAGAAGATGGCCGCGGTCCGCGCCGAGCTGGGGGGTTCGGTGTTGTGCGCGGTGGAAGTGCCCCGGGATGAGGTCTTCAACTACGGGGTGTTCGACATCGCGGAGATCCCGGCGGACTGTGATCTGCCGGCTGAGCGGGTCAAGCGTGTGGTGGGGATGGTGGAGAAGCCGGATCCGGCGGATGCGCCGTCAACCCTGGTGGCCACGGGCCGGTATCTGCTGGACCGCGGCATTTTTGATGCGTTGCGTCGGATTGAACCTGGCAAGGGTGGGGAGATCCAGCTCACGGATGCGATTGAGTTGATGATTAGGGAGGGTCATCCGGTGCATATCGTGGTGCATGAGGGTAAGCGTCATGATCTGGGTAATCCGGCGGGGTATATCCCGGCGTGTGTGGATTTCGGTCTGTCGCATCCGACGTATGGTCCGGGGTTGAAGCGGGCGATCACTGCCATCCTCGCCGAGCATGTGGTCGACGACGAGATCGAGAGCGCCCGATCCCCCGAACCGGCGGCGCTTCGTTAGACAAAGCCGATCTGCCCCGGCCCCTTCAGCACGAGGTCAAGGTCCGAAAACCGCGTGCCTTACCCCTTCTGCGCCCTGACCTCCGAGGGGGTGCATCCGAAGCGTCCACGGAACTCCTGGGAAAACCGGCCCAGGTGGTTGAATCCGCAGGCGTATGCCACCTCGCTGACGCTCCCTCCGCCGCCGCTGGGGGCGGCAAGTAACTGATGCGCGCGGTCGAGGCGGACACGCAGCAGCCAGGCAGTAGGTGATACCCCGACGTACTCCCGGAATACCTGCTGCAGGCGTCGGCGTCCCACCCCCGAGACTGCGGCCAGATCATCCAGGGTCCAACGCCGGGAAGGATCCTGCTCCACTGCATCCCGGACGCGGCGGATCATATAGGGGCCCGGTGGGGCACTCGCTTCAGCCGGCGACAGGAATACAGCCATGGGGGCGGCGATGGAGGCCACCATCGAATCCCGGACTGCAGGTAAAGCGGTCGCAACGGGATCGGAGATGACATGTCCAGCAGTGGATCGGATGAAGTTCACCCACGACTTCCCCTGCTCAGTCCGCAGGTCGAGCGAAGGGGGCACCGTCTCCTCAAATGATCCGGCAACCGCGGAGCCGGCCGGGAGATGCTGATGGAGTGCCGCCCGGCCGATCTTGATGCCCAGCACCGTCGCATCTGCGTCCCAATGAGTGATGGTGCTGTGCTTGCCAGGAAGGAAGACAGCGGCTTCCCCGGGGCCGGCGGACCAGCTGCGGGAGCCCCGCGTCCAGGACAGGTGGCCGGAAAGCACGATATTTACTTCGTAGGCGTCCTCTGCGTAATCGCAGTCCAGCGCGATGTCAGCACCCCACCGGATTTTCCCCAGGGTCAACGGCCCCAGATCCAGTGTGCGCACGAAGCCCGGGGCGGCTTCCCGCCCGAGCTTCTGCAGTTCATGCGGGAAATAGGCACGCGCGACGGCCGCCTGCATCTCCTTCAGGCAGGTGGAACGCAGATCCTGCACGGTACTGACTTCAGTCATCAATCCCCTCCGGGAAAGGGTGCGCATTCCGGATAGCCGGTGCGCACAACGGATAGAGCAGATGTGATGCACACCATAACATGCACCGCATAGGGACATTCCCCACATCGCCCGTGAGAGAGGATGCACAGATGACACTGACCATGCAGGAGACTCCCCGGTGGATCGCCGAGATCACCATGGCGGAGCTGGAGCGCAACCCCTACCCGTTCTACGAGCGCCTACGAAATGAGGCTCCGCTCGCGTATGTGCCGGTTCTCGGTTCCTATGTCGCCTCGACCCGGCGGATGTGCGAGACCATCGCCAAGCACCCCAAATTCGGTGCGGTGATCACCCGGGCAGGCGGCCGGACTTTCGGGCACCCGGCCGTGATCGGCGTCAACGGTGAAATCCACGATGATCTGCGGTCGATGGTCGACCCCGCCCTCCAGCCCTCGGAGGTGGACAGATGGGTGGAGGGGGTGGTGCGGCCCGTCGCGAAGCGCTTCGTGGCGGAGATTGAGATGACCGGCTCAGCCGACCTGATGGCCGAGTACTGCGAGAAGGTCTCGGTCCGCGCCGTCGGGGACCTGCTCGGGTTGAGGTCGGTCGACGAGTCCACGTTGCGCGACTGGTTCCACCGCCTGAGCCGTTCCTTCACCAACGCCGCATTGGATGAGAACGGGGATTTCGCCAACCCGGAAGGTTTCGATGACGGTGATGCGGCGAAGGCGGAGATCCGGGCCATTGTTGATCCGCTCATTGACCAGTGGATTGCGCACCCGGATGATTCGGCGATGTCGCACTGGCTGCATGACGGCATGCCGGAGGGACAGACCCGCGACCGCGAGTACCTCTACCCCACCCTGTATGTCTTTCTGCTCGGCGCGCTGCAGGAACCCGGCCACGCGATGGGTTCCACCCTGGCGGGGCTGTTCTCCCGGCCCGAGCAGATCGAGGCCGTCATCGATGAACCGGCGCTGCTGCCCCGCGCCATCGCGGAGGGAATGCGCTGGACCTCACCGATCTGGTCGGCCACGGCCCGTATCTGTGAGGAGGACATCGAGATCGACGGTGTCCATCTCCCGGCAAACACGCCGGTGATGATGTCCTACGGCTCCGCCAACCATGACACCAACGCCTACGAGGCACCCTCGGAATATGACCTGCGCCGCCCGCCGCTGCCCCACCTGGCATTCGGGGCGGGCAACCATGCCTGCGCCGGCATCTACTTCGCCAACCACGTCTGCCGCATCGGACTGGAGGAGCTCCTGGACACGCTGCCGAACCTTGAGCTCAAGCCCGATCACGACATCAACTTCTGGGGCTGGGGTTTCCGCGGCCCCACCGAACTGCCCGCACAGTGGGAGGTCTAAGAACCATGATTCAGCACACCGTCTCCATCATCTCCGGGGAAAAGGTCCCCTGCTCCCCCGACCAGCCGCTTCTTGATGCCGCCCTCCGCCAGGGCGTCTGGCTGCCCAACTCGTGCAACCAGGGCACCTGCGGCAGCTGCACCGTCCGCGTGGTGGAGGGCAGCGTCGACCACCGCGACAGCCCGCACGTCACCCTCTCCCCCACCGACCGCAGCCAGGGCATGGCGCTGGCCTGCCAGGCCACCCCGTGCGGCGACGTGCTCATCGAACCCGCCCACGGCGCGGACGGCTCGAGCACTGTCCATCCGCTGCGCGACTTCGTGAGCACCGTGGCCAGCGTCGAGGACATCGCCGAGCAGACCCGCCGGCTCATCCTGCTTCTCGACGCCCCGCTGGCCTTCACCCCCGGCCAGTACGTCGAGCTCACCGTCCCCGGCACCGCTGACAAACGTCACTACTCCATCGCCAACATGCCCGGCGCTGACGGCACCGTCAACGAGATCGAGCTGCACATCAAGCGCGATCCCGGCGGCGTGGCCTCCGACCGTTGGGTCTTCGGCAGCATCACCCCTGGCGAGCAGGTGGAGATCAGCGGCCCGCTCGGAGACTTCCGCTGCACCGACACCGAGTCCGACGGCGGGGTGATCATGATCGCCGGCGGTACCGGCCTGGCCCCGATCCTGCCCATCTTGCAGACCCTGCTGGCCGCCCGCCCGGAACGGGAGGTCCACCTCTACCAGTCCGCCCGCACCGAGGTTGAACTCTACGCCCGGGAGCTGCTGGCCACGCTGGAGGCCCGCCACCCGAATCTCCACGTCAAACCCTGCCTGACCCGCGAGACGTGGGAGGGACGCACCGGCTACGCCTCCGAGATGATCCCCGAGGAATTCGGCACGCTGCGCGGCTGGTCCGGTTACCTCTGTGGCCCGCCCGCACTGGTTGACGCCGGCCGACGCGCCTTCAAACGCCGCCGTATGTCGCCCCGGCAGATCCAGTGGGAGAAGTACACCACCGCCGTCACCGAGGAGGTTCCGGTTGCGGTGTAGACAGTGAACAGCCGGGCCGATCCGGGATCGTCACCCTGACGGGCAGCGGCATCCTGAGGGCTTGTCTGGGCCCGGAGGGCAGGTCAGTGGAGAAAAACACCGCCACTACCCTCAACAGTTCGAACCAACGAAAAGTTTCAGGCCCTCCCACCGTTGAGGTGGAAGGGCCTGAGCCGGGAATAGGTCCCGGTGCACGACATTGTGGGGCCAGCGGGACTTGAACCCGCGACCTACGGATTATGAGTCCGCGGCTCTAACCAACTGAGCTATGGCCCCTTTGTGAACCTGCTCAGTATATCTACAACACTCATGAGCGGACACATTGCCGGCCCTTCACTCTCCTGCCGTCCCACTCCAAACTGACGCCGATCTTCACTAGATCAACAAGCTCTTCTTAAAAAGGTCCTTCAAGCTGGGGATTTGTGGGTTTCAGGAAGCTGCCATATAGTAATGAAACGTTGCAGGGGAGCGAGAGCAAACCCCAGCACCACAATTTAATCCCCTATAGCTCAGTTGGCAGAGCATTCGACTGTTAATCGAAAGGTCACTGGTTCGAGCCCAGTTGGGGGAGCAGATCAAGAGCCGCCGGATTTCCGGCGGCTCTTTTCGCGTCTGGGGTGTCGACCGGAGCCATCCCAGCCCAACCGCCGGAACCTAAACCAGTGTCGCCAGCACACCCGCACACGCCACCAGCAGTACCGGCACCTCCGCCATACCGAGACGTTTAGCGTTCCAGTCTGCACCGGCCCGGGCAGCCAGCGGGATGTAGATTGCCCGGAACAGCGCAATCAGCATCGCTGCAACCATGAGCAGGCCAGCCACCCAGCCCACACTCCACAGCAAGGCCATCCCCAGAACCGCCAGCACAGCCACCCCGTGGTAGCTGATTGAGCCGGCGAGATACCGCGGGTTGCCCCGCTCCCGGATCATCGACTTCACGAAGGGGATCGTCCCGGAGAAATACACCGCCAGGAAGAGCATGCTCGTCCAGGCCAGCGGCCCAACATCCAGCGGCGTCGCAGCTCCCATCTGTCCCACCATGGTCAGCGCCGGATAAAGCAGTGCTGAAGCCACGGTCGTGGCCACACCCGACAGCGTCGAGCGTCCCCTGCCCGCCAGCGTCTCCCCCACCGCGACAGCTACGAGTGGCGCGAAAGGCACCGCCCACCAGGACAGTTCCGGCTGCAGCAACAGCGCCCCTACGATCCCCACCGAAGCTACCGCTCCGTACACATACACCGGTTTCAGGTACCGGGCCCGACGCCTCGGATTCCGCGCCTTCACCGCCAGGCCGAAGGCGAAGAAGGCGAAATAACCGAAGAACCACGCCACCAGGACAGCGGACAGCACCGCAAGATAGCCCACGGGAGCACCCGTACGAACCCCCATAGTCACCCCGGAAATCAGCCCCAGGACAGCCGGGCTGATGAGCATCGCCCATGCGCCATGCTGGTTGGGCACCCACGGAGAAATACCCTTCCTGCGCCGCACCCCACTCCCACGCGCCCCACCCCGACGCGCCCTCCCGGATGATGCTGTCTCCTGAGTTGTGGTTGTCATGCCCCCTACCCTATATCAACCGAAAGTTTGATATATCCCGCTCAAACTCCTTCCGGGGCACCCGTCTCATTCATCGCCGTGCCCCATCGAGAGGCCTCACCGATGATGTCCAGCTCTCCGACATTGGCGTAGACAAGGGCGATGAATGCCAGAGCGGCTGATGCTCCTCCGGCTAAACGCCCCGCGTACTCCCCGCTCACCGCCACCTCCTGGTCAGATACCTGCTGATATGAAAATACCCCGCTACGTACTTAAAGTCCCGCACTTCTTCTTAAATATTCGCCTATCGTGATATTTCCACCGGGATATTTTCAGCGACCTTCCAGACACCCACCGCCACAGCGGAGCCTGCGCCCGAAACCATATCTAGGCTGGGCACCATGACCACCCCGCTCGAGGACTACGCCCTGCTCTCCGACATGCGCACCGCCGCGCTGGTCTCAAAGGAGGGCAGCATCGACTGGCTGTGCGTACCCAGGTTCGATTCGCAGGCGGTGTTCACGGCCCTGCTCGGCACGGAGGAGCACGGTCACTGGACCATCGAGGCCCCAGGTGGGCATGTCTCCAGCCGCCGCTACATCGGTGATTCCTTCGTGCTGGAGACCACGTGGACCACCCCCACCGGGGTCGCTACCGTCACAGACTTCATGCCCATTGATCCGGGCACCCAGCAGTACCGCTTCACCGACATGATGCGGGTGGTCCACTGCATCTCCGGCACGGTCGACATCCGCACCGCCCTGCGCCTGCGTTTTGATTACGGCCGTGCCACCCCCTACTACCGCTACTGGGTGAATGATCCGGATGAGAACATCGGCGAGATCCTCAGCGTCGCCGGCCCAGATTCGGTCCACCTCATCGGCCCCTATCTCACCCTCAATGAGGACTCCAACGCCCACCTCGGGGAATTCACGCTCCAGGAGGGCGATCAGCTCGAGTGGGTACTCACGTGGTTCCCCTCCCATCTGCAGATTCCCTCCGCCCCCGATTACTCCAAGGCGCGCGACATCACGCAGCACACGTGGGAGAGCTGGGCTGCCGGCAACACTTACACCGGTGAGTACCAGGAGGAGGTCAAACGTTCCCTGCTGGTGCTCAAGGCGCTTACCGACGCCCGCACCGGCGGCATCGTCGCCGCCCCCACCACCTCCCTGCCGGAGGAGTTCGGCGGGCAGCGCAACTGGGACTACCGCTATGTATGGCTGCGGGATTCCGCCTGGACCATTGAGGTACTCGTGGAATCCGGTTTCACGGCGCGTGCCACCGACTGGCGCAACTGGCTGTTGCGCGCCATCGCCGGTGATTCGAAGCAGCTGCGCATCATGTACGGTCTGCGCGGCGAGCGGCACCTGCCCGAATTCGAACTCGATCACCTGCCGGGTTATGAGGATTCGCGCCCGGTGCGCATCGGCAACGGCGCCGCCGAGCAGTACCAGGCGGATGTGGTCGGCGAGGTCATGATCGCCCTGGAGACGCTGCGTATCGCCGGCATCGACGACGACGAATTCTCCTGGGACCTGCAGCGGTCCATCCTCGCCTTCCAGGAGGAGATGTTCGAGGCCAAGGATCACGGCATCTGGGAGATGCGCAGCGCACCCGCCTACTTCACCCACGGGCGCGCGATGATGTGGGCGGCCTTCGACCGCGGCATCAAGGCCGTGGAGAACCACGGTCGCACCGGCCCCGTCGAGCGCTGGCGGGAGCTGCGCGAGTCGCTTCGCGACGAAATCTTCACCCACGGCTGGAATGACCAACTCCAGTCCTTTACCCAGACCTACGGCAGCACCGCCGTCGATGCCTCCCTCCTCCAGCTCGCCCAGGTTGGCTTCCTCCCCTACACCGACCCCCGCATGCTCGCCACCGTCGACCGCATTGAAAAAGAACTTCTTAGCGACGACGGCTTCCTCCACCGCTACCCCACCGGCACCGGCGTCGACGGCATCGCCGGCGAAGAATACCCCTTCCTCCTGTGCTCCTTCTGGCTCATCGAGCAGTACGCCCACTCCGGTCGTCTCACCGAGGCCTGCGAGATGATGGAACGCATCCTCGCCGTCTCCTCCGACCTCGGTTTGCTCGCCGAGGAATACTCCCCCACCCACCAGCGACTCGCCGGCAACTACCCCCAGGCCTTCTCCCACCTCGGTCTCATCCGCGCCGCAGCAGCCATCAGCCACCCGGAGACACCCGTCGATCCGGAAGCCTCACGGTAGGCTGGGCGGAGATCTCTTCCACACCACTTCTTTGAGGAGCAGTACCCCACATGATCCAGTTGGTCATCGGAGCAGCCGCCGGCTACGTCCTGGGCACCAGAGCCGGACGCCGCCGATTCGAACAGATCAAGAAGGGTTACGAAACCGCCATCAACTCCCCGGCGACCAAGGCAGCAGTCAAGGCCACCCGCAAAGCGATTGCCGACCGCCTGGACCCCCAGCCGCGGATGAAGGAAGTCAAAAACCTGCGGGGCGAGGATGGGTCTGCGGTGCTGGAGCCGGATCAGGATTAGTTCAGCAAGGGTTGGTAAGCCAGAACTTGATGTAGCCGCCGACCTCGTGACCGATTTGGTAGGGGACCCGGTTCCAACGAATATAATCCGGGTATTTAACCACCACATCTATGTTCGCGCACTGCTCGAACATTGTGTGCACTCGACGGGCGTGCATTCGACCGGTCACGACAGTCGCGGTGGTCCAACCTTGCGTTTCGGCCATCTTCCCCATAGTGAGGGCCTCGCCAGTCGTCGTGACGGGGTCGGGCGTGAGACACCACGTCTCGAGTGCTGCCTCAGGCATATCTATCCCACGACAATGTGCTGAACCGACTCTATCCTTGGTGCCCGATGGATTAGAGACCACAAAATACTGTGATACTCCATCCTCAATCAATTGAGCTCCTAATTCGTGTCTCCCATCGGAGTAGCCAGCGATCACCATGACCGCATCGCTGGGAACGGGCATTTCTTTGGGAGGGTAGAGCAACCAAGCGGGAACACCAACAGTTAGGGACAAAAAAACTAGGACACCGGCCATAATCCGTCGCGATATCCTACTCCGCCGCCTCGCGGCTGGCCCTCTTCCGATGTCCACGTAGTTAAGTGTAGGCGGTAAACGGATATTCGGCCCTTCACTATGGGCTTGTGAGGCTTTGGACTGACCCTCCTGGAACCTGACTTAGCCTGGATTCACCGATGTGATTTAGCGGTAGGCGGCGTGGAAAAAGAGAAATGCCCTTCTGAACTGGGATAATCAAGCTTGTCTAGAGTTCGATTCTCCTGCCCAGAAAGGCACCTCACAGGTGCAACTATCTCACACTCCCGCCGCACTATCTATTTCCTTCGATGACCCCAACCTCGTGTCGGCCGCAGGCCTGGTCCCGGTCATGCGCCTGGCCGATAAAGCAGGCCTGTCCACCCTGGCGCAGCAACGAATGACCGTCGCAGGCGACAAGGGCGCCAACGCCGGGGCGAAGATCACCACCCTGATCGCCGGCATGGTCGCCGGTGCCGACTCCATCAACGATATGGACCAGCTGCGCCACGGCGGCATGAACCGACTGTTCACCCGGATCTACGCACCGTCGACCCTGGGGTCGTTCCTGCGGTCGTTCACCTTCGGACACGTGCGCCAGCTGGATGCGGTCGCTTCCCGCTTCCTGATGGGCCTGGCTGACCAGGCACCGGGCCTGGTGCCCGCCCCGGCTACCACCAGCAGCAGGGGACGTGACGGTGGGTATGTCTTCATTGATGTCGACGACACCATCATCGAAGTCCACGGGCATCAGAAACAAGGTGCCGGTTTCGGTTACTCCGGTATCCGTGGGCTCAACGCCCTGCTGGCCACGGTGACCACGAAGGATTCTGCTCCGGTGGTTGTGGCCCAACGCCTGCGCCGCGGCTCGTGCGGCTCCCCGCGCGGTGCTGGGCGCCTGATCGCCGATGCGATCACCACCACCCGGCGTTTACCAGGACTCCAGCACCAGAAACTCCTGATGCGGGCGGACTCCGCGTTCTACGGTCGCCCCAGCATCCGCGCGGCGATCAAGGCCGGGGCGGATGTGTCAGTTACGGTACGGATGGACCCCAACGTGAAACGAGCCATCGCCACCATCGCTGATGGGGCGTGGACAACCATCCGGTACACCGACGCGCTTTTTGATGAGGACACCCAGCGATGGATCTCCTCGGCCGAGGTCGCGGAAGTACCGTTCACCGCGTTCGCCTCGAAGAAGGAGGCTGATCAGGTTCCGGGACGGCTGGTGGTGCGCCGGATCCCGGAACTGAACAAGAAAGATATTGATCAGCCGGGACTGTTTGACCTGCATCGTTTCCACGCGGTGTTCACCACCGCTGACCCAGACCTCCTCGATACCGTGGCCGCGGATAAGAGGCTCTTCCGGTTTCGGAGTGCGTAGCGGGGTGAAGAAGACCACCACGGGTTCAGCGGGTCACCACAACATATAGGGGTCCCCGGTGTGAAGATGAAAGTTCCTACACAACCATCTGAACACACCAGGGACCCGCACCTTGCAGACTACTGGCAACCTCGTCGCCGACACCATCTGCCGCACCGCCGAGATCGGCTTGACGATCACCGGCGCCGCCGATGCCGGCACCATCACCATCATCGACGCCACCCCGGTGGCCGTGACCACCACCTGCCCCGACTGCGGGCACCCCGGGAAGCTGCGTGACCACATCCTCCGCCGACTCGTTGATCTTCCCGTCGTCGGCTTCCCCACCCGGCTGGATGTCCGCGTCCCCCGCTTCCTGTGCACAGCCACGTCGTGTCCGAGGAAGATCTTCCAGGCATCCCTGGCCTGCGCGGATGACGGTGCCAAGCTCACCCACCGGGTCACCCGCTGGATCTTGCAGCGCCTGGCGATTGACCGGATGAGTGTGTCTGCCACGGCCAAGGCACTGGGCATCGGCTGGGACCTGGTCAACCAGGTCGCACTGGATGCCTGCCACAGTCTTGTCTACGAAGACCCGCACCACCTCGATGGCGTCCGCATCCTCGGCGTCGATGAGCACGTCTGGAAACACACCCGAAAGCCAGGTCAGCCGTCCAACCTGGTGACCATCCTTGTGGACCTCACCCCCCTGGTCGACGGCCGCGGGCCCGCCCGACTGCTGGACATCCGCCCCGGACGCAGCGCAGAAGTGCTGCGCACGTGGCTGCAGGAACGCGACCCCAGCTTCCGGAAGCAGGTGTTATGGAGCTCTTTTCGGTAGCGGGGTTGGGTCTATCCGGTAG
>NZ_JANWTC010000017.1 GCF_024919295.1 Corynebacterium lemuris
TCACCTGAAAAGCACGAGCGTTGCAACGACCCTCAGAATCCGCCCTGCCCTGGGAATGGGCAAAAGGCCCCCGCTCCGGTGGATTCCGGTGCGGGGGCCTGGCTCAGACCGAGAAGGTCTTAGGCGTTGACGGTGGCCTTCTCGCCGACCTGGACGAGCTCAGCGGCGACAGCCTCGAGCAGCTCGGCGGTCTTCTCGTTCGGCGCGAACTGGAAGTCGACGAAGTGGTCCTCGAAGGAGAAGCTGGCCTGCGCATCGAGCGGCAGCATGCCCACGTTGGCCACGATGTCGCGCCAGTGGTTGACCGCCCGGACGCCACCGGCGGCACCGTAGGAGAGGAAACCGACCGGCTTACCCTCCCACTCCACCTTGAGCAGGTCGAAGGCGTTCTTCATGGTGCCCGGGACAGACGCGTTGTACTCCGGGGTGACGAAGACGAAGCCGTCGAAGGAAGTGATGGTCCCGGACCAGGAGGTGGTCTTGGTCTCGTCGTAGGTGCCGTTGGCCATGGCGGGCGGGACGGCAGCGGTCAGCTGGTCGAGGTCCTGCTCGATGAGGTCGACGAGCTCGTAGGTGTTGCCGTCGCCGCGGGCCTGGAGCTGCTCCAGGGCCCACTGGCCGATGGTGCGGCCGTGACGGCCGTTGCGGATGGAACCGACGAACACTGCGATCTTCATTACTGGTGTATCTCCTTCATTGCTGCCTTGATGACATGCACACATTAACCCGAACCTTGTGGATGCGTCAACATTGTGCGGGGCATTTGTGTCACGATCGCGCACGCACATGGCTATGTGAGCCGACACACGGTTGAATGGGGGCATGGCAAAGGTAGCGGACCATCCTGCTCTGACCCTGCTCGCGCGGGGCGGCTACATCGTACTGGGTCTCGTCCACATCCTCATCGGCTGGATCGCCGTTCAGATCGCCACGGGCTCCGGCGGTGGCGAGGCCTCCAACACCGGCGCACTGGCCACCATCGCGCAGGCCCCGGGAGGGCAGTTCCTGCTCTGGGCCGCGGTCCTCTGCCTGGCCGCCCTGGCCCTGTGGCGGGCCAGCCAGCTGTTCACCGGCAGGGATCTCAAGGAACGCGCCAAGGGCGGGGTCCTGGCGGTGGTCTACCTCTCGCTGGCGTTCACGACGGCCACCTTCGCCCGGGGCGGGAGCACCTCCGACAGTGAGACGGCCACGGATGTGACGGCCACGGCACTGGCCCAGCCCTGGGGCGAGATCGCCGTCATGATCGCCGGCGCCGTCGTGGTGGCCGTGGGGCTGTACAACATCTGGCGCGGGGCGACGAAGGGCTTCCGGGAGGACCTGGAGGCCGGCGCGGGTTCCGGCCAGGTCGGCTCGGCGATCATCATCGCCGGAATGGTCGGCTACATCGCCCGCGGCATCGCCTTCGCCGTCCTGGGCGGGCTGATCTTCTGGGCCGGTTGGGCCAACGACCCGGAACAGGCGGCGGGTCTCGACGCCGCGCTGCGCACCCTCGGCGAGCAGCCCGCCGGCAGCGTGCTGCTCATCGTCGTCGGTGCGGGCCTGACCCTCTACGGGTTGTACTCCATCGCCCGGGCCCGTTACATCCGGATGTGAGGCCCCGGTAGGGCCTCAGCACTCCTCGTGTGGGCTGTCGAGGAAGATGCTGCCCGGTTCGTGCAGCTCGCCGAGGTTGTAGGCCTCCCGCAGGTTCGCCTCGGTGAGGACCTGCTCCGGCGGGCCGTAGGCCACCACGCGCCCCGACATGAGGACCACGTGGTCTGCGGCGCGTGCCTCGTCGAGGTCGTGGGTGGTGTGCACGACGGTGCGTCCTGCATCGGTTTCGTCGTGGATGATGTCGTCGATGATGCGGGCGGAGACGATGTCCAGGCCGGTGAGGGGTTCGTCGAGAAGCAGGACGTCATGGTCCTGCGCGAGCCCCTGCGCGACGTAGACGCGTTGGCGCTGGCCACCGGAGAGCTCCTCGAGGTGGCGTCTGGCCAGCGCGGTGACGTTGAGGCGTTCCATGACCTCGTCGACGCGGCGCTTGTCGGCCGCGCGGAAACGCCCGAACCAGCCGGCCGAGGGGTAGCGGCCCATGCGCACGACCTCACGCACCGACAGGGGCACGCCCTCCGGGAAGCTGACCGACTGCATGACGTAGCTGATCCGGTGCCGGGCGGCGCTGGCCGGCCCGCCTGCGACGGTGAGCTGGCCGGCCTGCGGGGTGATCAACCCGCCGATGGCGTGCAGCAGCGTGGATTTTCCGGAGCCGTTCGGCCCGATGATGGCGGTGAGCTTGCCGGCAGGGATGGCCACGTCGCAGGGTGCGACGGCGACGACGCGTTCGTAGCCGAGCTGGAGCTGCCTGCCGACGGCGAGGTCCCCGGTCATTGCGGTGCTCATGCCGCCACCTCCTGACCGTTGGCGCGGTTGCCGCGGCGGCGGAACCGGCGGCTGAGGTACTGGTACTCCATGATCAGCAGGAAAGCGGCGATGGGCACCAGCGCCATGGTGGCGGCCGCGGCGGTGCCCAGGTGGAAGGACAGGATCAGGCCGATGACCACCGAGGAGGCGCCGATGAGCGCGGAGACCACGATCATCGTCGGGATGGAGCGGGTGAGCAGCGCCGCGGTGGCCGGCGGGGCCACGAGCAGACTGAAGACGAGCATGGTGCCCACGGCCTGGAAACTGCCGATGACGCTGGTGGCGATGAGCACCAGCAGCAGGGCGTGGGTCAGCTTGGGGCGCATGCCCAGGGACTCCGCCTTGACCGGGGAGAAGGACAGGGCCAGCAGCGGCCGGTAGAGCAGGAGCGAACCGGCGATGACGATGACCGCGAGGATGGCCTGCTGGCGGATCGCCTCCCAGGACACCCCGAGGGCGTCGCCGAAGAGGATGCTGGTCAGCGAGCCGCTGTAGGAGTCGGAGCGGGAGATGATCACCACGCCGAGGGCCATCATGCCGACAAACAGCAGGCCGATGGCGGTGTCCTCCTTGAGGTGGGTGTGCCGGTGGATCACCTCCACGGCCCCGACCATGACGGC
Source organism: Corynebacterium lemuris (assembly GCF_024919295.1). GTDB lineage: Bacteria > Actinomycetota > Actinomycetes > Mycobacteriales > Mycobacteriaceae > Corynebacterium > Corynebacterium lemuris. The sequence goes on from NZ_JANWTC010000017.1 coordinate 3,024, forward strand.
GGCCGCGACGGCGGCGCCCAGCAGCGGATTGAAATCGAAGACGACGGCCGCGGCGATGCCGGGCAGCACGCCGTGGACGAAGGCGTCGCCGAAGAAGCTCATGCCGCGCAGCACGAGCCACACTCCGACGGTGGCGCTCATCACCGCGGCGATGAGCCCGCCGATGAGGGCCCGCTGCTGGAAACCCAGCAGGAACGGGTCAAGAATCCAGTCGATCACGGGTTAACTGTAGTCCTCGTCTGCTCAGGACAGGGCCTCGGTGACGAGGCGGGCGTTCTCCCGCATCATGCCCTGGTAGTCGGCTGCCGGGGAGTCCTCCGGGCCGACGGAACCCTCGTACAGTGCCACGACCTGCACGGATTCGCCGACCTCCGCGGCGAGCGCCTCGACCAGGCCGGGGTTGAGCGCGACGTTGGAGAAGATCACCGGCACACCCTCCTCCCGGATGGCCCCGGCCAGCTCCGCGAGGTCGCGGGAGGAGGGCTGCGCCTCCGTCGAGCCGCCGGGGACGACGACGCCGACGGAACGGAAGCCGTAGGCCTGGTTGAAGTAGCCGAAGGCCTCATGGTCGGTGACGATGGCGCGGCGTTCCTCCGGGATCACGGCGAGGGTCTCGCGGAGCTCCCCGTCGAGGGCGTCGAGTTCTTCAGCCAGCTCGGTGCCGCAGTCGGCCCATGCCCGGTCCCCCGCCTGTTCCGCGACCCGCTCACCGATGATGCGGGCGGCCTCGGCCATGCGGGCGGCGTCGAGCCAGAAATGCGGGTCGAGGTCGCCGTGGTCGTGGGCCTCGTGGTCCCCGTGTTCACCGTCGCCGTGCTCGTGGGCGTGGTCGCCGAAGGGCAGCGGATTGACGAGTTCGGCGACGTGGAGCACCTCGGTGCCGTCGGCCTTGACCTGGTCGAGGGCGGCGCCGAGCCCGGCCTCCAGACCGAGCCCGTTGGCGATGACCAGATCCGCCTTGACCATGTCGGCGACCTGCGCCGAGGAGGCGGAGAAGTCGTGGGGATCGGCGTTGACCGGCATGAGGGTGGTGGCGGTGCCCCCGGCACAGGTGGCGAGCTGGGAGGTGACGCTGCCGAGCGGGGTGGTGGTGACGACGAGGGAAACATCCCCCTCCCCCTCTGCGTTGCTGGCACTGTCGGCCGAGCAGGCCCCCAGGATCAGGGTGGTGGCGGCGGTCAGGGCGATGGTGGCGGCGAAACGAGCCCGCATGAGGGGCCTCCTGGTCTGTGGGGACGTTAATGAAAAACTATTGAAAACCATTGTCAATAATACTCCCGATTCCGGGGCCCGACAACACGGGAGAGAGCCCTGGCAGAATGGCTCCATGCATCTCCGACACGGCACCATCACCACATCTGACGGCACCGAACTCGCCTATTCCCGGGCAGGCGAGGGCCCTGCGATTGTCTTCGTCCACGGCTCAGTCTCCACCCGCCACCCCTGGTTCCCGGTCATCGAAGCACTCGCCGACAACTTCACCTGCCTCATCCATGACCGCCGCGGCCGCGGCGATACCCGGGAGAGTGATGCCTCCGTCGCCAGTTACGGTCCGGAGACGGAACTCACCGACATCGCCACCATGCTGGAGCTGGCCGGGCCCGGCGCCCACCTGTTCGGCCACTCCTACGGGGCGGTGTGCGCGCTGGAATTCGCCCTGCGCAACGAGCTGCCCGGCCACCTCATCGCCTTCGAACCACCCCTGCCGGTCTCCGGCCCGGTCGCCGGGGACACTCTTCCCCGCTACCGGCAGGCCATCGCGGAGGGTGACCCCGATGCCGCGCTCACCCTGGCCCTGCGCGAGATCGTCCGCAGCCCGGAGTCGGCCATCGGCGGGCTGCGCAACTCCCCCGCCTGGCCCGCACTCACCGCTCTGACCCCCACCTGGACCCGGGAGCTGGAGGCCATCGACTCGCTCGGCGCGGACGCCGGATCCATCGACCGCTTCCGCGCACTATCGGGCCGTCCCGTGGATATCCTGCTGGGCACCGCCACCACGCAACCACACATCGACGCAGCTCAACGGCTACACGAGACGATCAGGGGCTCCCGATTGCAGGAGATGGACGGCCTCGACCACTTCGGGCACGTGGCGGCGCCAGCGGTCGTCGCCAGGCACATCCGGGAAGCCCTCACCCAGGCCCCCGTTCAGGGGTAGCGGATCTGAAAACTTTCCCACCACCAGATTTTCCACACCTCACCTTGACTTATCCCTGATATCGCGGAGATTAATCACCCCATAAGCAGTGAATCCGCCCCGACCCGCAGGTTTTGCTTATGTATTCTCGTGGGTTGAAGACATCACCGCGCAAGATGCAGTTTCGGGTTTTAGGGCGGTCCCCGTCTTCAGGGCGCCGCCGTTGCGGCGTGCCCGGGAGCGTCACCTGAACCCGTTTGGAAAGGTATATGTGAGTTCTCCCTACGCAAACGCCCCCCGGATTGACGTCCTCTGGCTGTCCGAACAGGACATGATCGACGCGGGGGTGACGGATTCCGCCGCCTGCGTGGACACGATGGAGGAAACTCTCATCCTGCTCGCTGACGGTGACTACCGGATGGCGGGCGCGTCGGCGAACTCCCATGGCGCGCAGATCAACTTCCCGAAGAACCCCGAGCACGAGGGCATGCCCGCTGACGGCCCGGACCGTCGTTTCATGGCCATGCCCGCCTACCTCGGCGGACGTTTCCGCTCGGCCGGCGTGAAGTGGTACGGCTCCAACACGGAGAACCGCGACCATGAGCTGCCGCGTTCCATCCACGTCTTCGTGCTCAACGATGCCGTGACCGGTGCACCGCTGTCCATCATGTCGGCCAACCTGCTCTCCGCCTACCGCACGGGTGCGGTGCCGGGTGTGGGTGTCAAGCACCTGGCCATCCAGGACGCGGAGACCGTGGGCATCATCGGCCCCGGCGTGATGAGCCGCACGATCTTCGCCTCCGCCCTGTCCCAGCGACCGGGTATCAAAAACCTGAAGATCAAGGGCCGTTCCGCCGGTTCCACCCAGCGCGTGGTCGAGTGGTTCCGGGAGAATTACCCGCAGCTGGAGTCCGTCGAGGTCGTCGACACGGAGCGGGCCGCGATCGAGGGTTCGGACATTCTCATCGCCGGCACGTCCACCTCGCCGGACGGCCCCTCCGGTTTCCCGTACTTCAAGCGGGAGTGGATCAAGCCGGGTGCGCTCATCCTGTGCCCCGCCGCAGCGCGTTTCGACGATGACTTCATCACCTCCGAGGAGGCCAACCTCGTCGTGGACTACACCGGCCTGTACTCCGAGTGGTTCCACGAGAACGGCCCCGACGTCACCTACGAGCAGCTGCTAGGTATCCCCGGCAACCGCTGGTGGGACATGAGCGTCGAGGGCACCCTGGCCAGTGACCGCCTGGTCAACATCGGCGACATCGCCGCCGGGCGGGCCCCGGGCCGGGTCAACGACGAGCAGATCTTCTGCTACTCCATCGGCGGCATGCCCGTCGAGGACGTCGCCTGGGCCTATGACGTCTACCACAACGCCCTGGAGAAGGGCATCGGCACCTCGCTGAATCTGTGGGACGTCCCCGCCCTGAAATAACCACCATCCCCTTATTAGGAGCCCTGACACCTGTCGTGTCTTTCACATCCACCACTGACCTGATCACGTACATCCGCGATGAGGAGGTGGAATACCTGGACATCCGGTTCACCGATGTCCCCGGGATCGAACACGCACTGACCGTCCCCGCTTCAGCCTTCACAGAGGAGGCTGCGGCGGAGGGCTTCGCCTTCGACGGCTCGTCGATCGCGGGTTTCACCTCCGTCGACGAATCCGACATGACCCTGCTGCCGGACGTCTCCACGGCCTACCTCGACCCCTTCCGGCGCCGTAAGACGGTGAACATGCAGTTCTTCGTCCACGACCCCTTCACCCGGGAACCCTTCTCCCGGGACCCGCGCAACATCGCCCGCAAGGCCGAGGAGTACATGCGTGCCAGCGGCATCGCCGACGAATGCTTCATCGGCGCGGAGGCCGAGTTCTTCGTCTTCGACTCCGTGCGCTACTCCACCGACGTCCACCGCAGCTTCCACATGGTCGACTCGGATGAGGGCTGGTGGAACTCGGACGCCGAGACGATGATTGACGGTTCGCCCAACCTGGGTAACAAGATCCGCGTCAACGACGGTTACTTCCCCACCGCCCCCTACGACAAGACCATCCCGGTGCGCGACGAGATCGCCCACACGCTGGCGCAGACCGGTTTCGAGATCGAGCGTTTCCACCACGAGGTCTCCACCGGCGGTATCCAGGAGGTCAACTACAAATTCAACACCCTCCTGCATGCGGCGGATGACCTGCAGAAATTCAAGTACATCGTGAAGAACACCGCCGATGCCCACGGCAAGGTGGCCACCTTCATGCCGAAGCCGCTTCTCGACGACGGTGGTTGCGGCATGCATGCCCACCAGTCCCTGTGGAAGGACGGCAAGCCGCTGTTCTACGACGAGGAGGGTTACGCGGGTCTGTCCGACATGGCGCGCCACTACATCGGCGGCCTGCTGGCGCACGCCCCGGCGGTGCTGGCCTTCACCAACCCGACGGTGAACTCCTACCGCCGCCTGTACTCCGGTTTCGAGGCCCCGGTCAACCTGGTCTACTCGCAGCGCAACCGTTCCGCCGCGATCCGTATCCCGGTGACCGGGCCGTCGCCGGCGGCCAAGCGCATCGAGTTCCGCGCCCCGGATCCCTCCGGCAACCCCTACCTGGGTTTCGCGGCGCAGCTGCTCGCGGGCCTGGACGGCATCAAGAAGCGCATCGAGCCGGGCGAGCCGATGGACAAGGACCTCTATGAGCTGGAGCCGGAGGAGGCGGACAAGGTCCCGCGCGTGCCGTCCTCTCTGGAGGGCTCGCTCTTCGCCCTGGAGAATGACCACGATTTCCTCACCGAGGGCGATGTCTTCACCGAGGACCTCATCGAGGCCTACATCGGCTTGAAGTACGACAACGAGATCAACCCGATGCGCCAGGGCCCGACCCCGAAGGAATTCGAGCTCTACTTTAACTGCTGACGCCGAGCCCGGTAGGTGCCTGTTGTCCAGCAGGAGCAGCTCGTGGGTCTCCGATCCCCGCACCGCCCACATCTCCTGCGCTGTGGCGGTGAGCAGATTCACCGCGTAGACCGGCGCCTTCTCTGCCGGCCCGTGGAGTTTCCCCGGTGATCAGCGCGAAGACATGCTCGGAGTCGGTCTCCCCCTGCGCCCGGCCCAGGCCGGCGCCGAGGTGTTGCCGGAGCAGCGGCAGGTCACCCACGATCCCGTTGTGGGCACACAACCGGCCGTCAATCTCGAAGGTGCGGGTGGCCAGCGCCACGGGCGCGCCGGGGCCGTAGGGCAGATGCGCCCGGAAAGTGCTGCTGGAGGGGTGCCTGGTCTGCCGGGCGAAATCAGTGTCCCGGTAGGTCGCGACGGGGGCTTTCTCCGCGCGGGGGCAGCTGTCCTCATCGAATGTCCCCAGCCCTGTGCGCCGTCCGGGTCGCGGCAGGACTGCAGCAGAAGACTGCCAGGGGCGTCGAGCAGCCAGAACGACACGCGGATGCGCTGTCTCCCGCCTGCTCCCCTTCTCACCCGACCCCCGAATGATGCAGGTCATTGACCGGTGGGTGGGTTCATCCCCAGAGGCACAGGTGTGGTGTACATCATATTGGGGGGTTAGACTGGGTGGTGTCTCCACTGGGCATGCACTGCGGGTAATTCTCACCCGTCTTCCGTAGAGGAACATGAAACGCCCGGACGGCCCGGCGGGCCCGGACTGTCCCCCTAGCCAGGAGGAACTATGACCGCTGTGGCACCAAGGCTTGATGACTACGTCGAACCGACCCGTCCTCAACCGACAGGCAGGCCCCTCAAGGGTTCACGCGCCTGGGACATGCTGATCACCACCGACCACAAGCAGCTGGGCATCATGTACATCATCATGTCCTTCGGCTTCTTCGCTCTCGCCGGACTGATGGCCATGCTGTTCCGTGCGGAGCTGTTCACCCCGGGTCTGCAGTTCCTGTCCAACGAGCAGTTCAACCAGCTGTTCACCATCCACGGGACCATGATGCTGCTGGCCTTCGCCACCCCCATCGTGTGGGGCTTCGCCAACTACGTCCTCCCCCTGCAGATCGGCGCCCCGGATGTCGCCTTCCCCCGTCTGAACGCCTTCGGCTTCTGGATCACCACCGTCGGCGGCCTGACCATACTGGCGGGCTTCCTCACCCCGGGCGGGGCCGCCGACTTCGGCTGGACCATGTACTCCCCGCTGTCCGACGCCACCCACACGCCGGGCGTCGGCGCTGACCTGTGGATCATGGGCGTCGGCATGCTCGGCGTGGGCACCATCGCCGCCGCCATCAACATGCTCACCACTATCCTGACGATGCGCGCCCCGGGCATGACCATGTTCCGCATGCCGATCTTCACCTGGAACATCTTCATTACCGCGATCGTGGCACTGATGGCCTTCCCGGTACTCACCGCCGCGGCTCTCGGCGTGTTCTACGACCGGAATCTGGGCGGCCACATTTTCGACACCGCCAACGGCGGCGCCATCATGTGGCAGCACCTGTTCTGGTTCTTCGGCCACCCGGAGGTCTACATCATCGCCCTGCCGTTCTTCGGCATCGTCTCCGAGGTCATCCCGGTCTTCTCCCGTAAGCCGATGTTCGGCTACATCGGTCTGGTCTTCGCCACCCTGGCCATCGCCTCACTGTCCATGGCCGTGTGGGCCCACCATATGTTCGTCACCGGGGCCGTCCTGCTGCCGTTCTTCTCGTTTCTGTCGTACCTGATCGCTGTTCCCACCGGCGTGAAGTTCTTCAACTGGGTCGGCACCATGTGGAAGGGCCGCATCACCTGGGAGACCCCGATGATCTGGGCTCTGGGTTTCATGGCCACCTTCCTCTTCGGTGGCCTGACCGGTGTCATGCTGGCCTCCCCGCCGCTGGACTTCCACCTGGCCGACACCTACTTCCTGATCGCCCACTTCCACTACACCGTCTTCGGCACCGTGGTCTTCGCCACCTACTCCGGCATCTACTTCTGGTTCCCGAAGATGACCGGGCGCATGCTCGACGAGCGGCTGGGCAAGATCCACTTCTGGCTCACCTTCCTCGGTTTCCAGGGCACCTTCCTCATTCAGCACTGGCTGGGCAACATGGGTATGCCGCGCCGCTACGCCGACTACCTCGATTCTGACGGCTTCACCCTGCTCAACCAGATCTCCACGATCTTCTCCTTCCTGCTCGGCGCCTCCGTCATCCCGTTCGTCTGGAACGTGTTCAAGTCCTGGCGCTACGGTGAGATCGTCACCGTGGATGACCCGTGGGGTTACGGCAACTCACTTGAGTGGGCCACCTCCTGCCCACCACCGCGTCATAATTTCTTCTCCCTGCCGCGTATCCGCTCCGAGCGTCCCGCCTTCGAGCTGCACTACCCGCACATGGTTGAGCGCATGCGCCACGAGGCGCACGTGACCTCCACTGATGAGCGCTCCGAGATCCAGCAGTCCCCCTCCCCGGAGGAAATGCAGCGCGCTGAGGGGCAGCCGCAACGATGAGAACCTCAGGGGACCAGCAACCTGTCACCGTGCCGGAGGCGCTTCCTCAGAGCAGCTCCATCGCCCGGGCACGGTATTTCGGGCGGAAGGCGTAGACGCACACCAGTCTCACGGTGGTGGCGTACTGGTAGGCCTCGAGGGCCTGCTCATCGACGCCCACCCGGTCCAGCTCCTGGAGCACGGCCCGGGTCTGTTCTGCGTTCCACACCCCCTGCCGCTGACGCCAGAGCGCATGCGCCCGCAGGTTGCCCACATCGAGGGCCGGGTCTGCCCGGCAGGCGGTGTCGACGTCGAGCAGCCCGGGGCCGGCCTCCGGTGACCAGAGCAGCTGTTTGCTGTGCAGGTCGCGGTGGCAGGCCACCAGCTCCGGCTCCGGCAGGGCCATCAGTCCAGCGCAGGCCCGCTCCGTGGCGGCGAGCAGATCGCCGGGCTCATTGACGAATGCCAGTGCCTTCTCGGCCCAGCCCCGCAGAACCTCGCATTCAGTGGCGGCCGCATGCACCGGCCCCTCCCCTGCCCCGGTTGCCCAGGTGGCCTGCAGTCCGGCGCTCACCTCGGCCCAGGCCCGGTGCCATTCCTCCTCGCTGAACAACTCAGGTCGGTGCAGGCTGCGCCCTTCCAGGGCCGCCAGGGTGACGGTGTCCGCCGTCGAAGCGAGGATCTCCGGCATCCGGAAGCCGGCCCGGAAGGCCTCCGCCCGGCGGGTGCCCTCAAGGATCGCGGCGGCCTTCCCGGCGCGCACGATCTTGGTGTAACTCTGCCCGTCGGTCGAGCGGATCACCGCACGTTTGCGCAGCCGGTGGGAGACGATCTCCCCTTCCGGGATGGCCAGTTTCGGGTCGGTGCCCGGGGCCTGGGCGGTGAGTTCCCCCATCGACCAGCTGGCGGCGCGCAGTTGCCCGGTGGCCGGGTTCTTCAGCTCCACGGCCAGTCCGTGCCCGCTGTCCGGCCAGGCCCGGTTGACGGTCCAGTTCTGCCCGGCCAGTTCCACCTGCGCCGGTGGAGCCAGCTCGAGGGCGGCCTCGGCCAGGTCCAGGGTGTCCGCCAGCTGCTGTTCCCAGTCGTCCCGACCATGGCGCAGGGCATTGAGTGCCGAGCTGAGGTGGGCGTAGGCCTCCCATACGGCGACGTGCACCGGGTCGACCACCCCACCGGCCTGCCGGTAGCCGCGGAGGAATTCCTCCGCCTGCTGGCTCCGGCGGGCCCTGCGGCAGGCGGCGCGGAAACTGCCCAGGTCGCGGGAGGCTGGCCCGGCCCCGGCGCGGTCGAAGTCGATGAGGCGGATCTGACCGGCCTCGTCGACCAGCACCTGGTCCGGGGAGAGGTCCCCGTGCAGCTCGGTGGCCGGTTCGCGCCGGCTCAGCTCGGGCAGCAGCACCGCCAGGCGCTCGCCGAGCCTGCCCACCCGCCCGGCGAAGCGGGGGGCGGATTCGGCGACGGCGGCCACGGACGTCGATACGCTCACCGGGACCTCGGGCAGGCTCTCCGGTTGACCTGCGGCGTGCAGTTTCGCCACTGCCGCCCCGGCGGCGCGGGTCCCGGCCACGGAGGGGCGGGCCGCCAGGTCGGCGATGCCCCACCAGGGGCTGACGGCGACGTGCCCGTGGCCGAACATGCTGATCGCGGGCACGCCGTAACCCTGCCAGCGGGTGCTGATGGCACCGAGGTGTTCCGCGGAGGTGGCGTGCACGCGCACGACCAGGCCGTCCCCGGTGACGGCGACCAGGCGGCGCTGGGGGTTGTAGCGCAGCACCTGCCAGCCGGAGCCCGGGAGATCACGCAGTGGCCGGGCAAGTTTCCGGTCGGCGGCCACCGCCCCGGAGAAGACCATCACCTCACCCTGCTGGTGCACGGTGAGGGGATGACCCACCCGCTCGGCGCGGCGCAGCGCGTTGGCGAATTTATCGGGGTCCACGGTCGCTTCAGTCCAACCGTGCTCGCGGGTGTCCACATCCTGCCAGGCCACGAGCACGTTGTGGCCGGGTTTGATGCGCAGGTGGACGATCTCCACGCGGCGGCCGAGCAGACCGGTGAGGAAGGTGGCGTCGAGAAGCCCGTTATGGACGAGCAGGTGTTCAGGCAGGTTCAAGGCGGTGCTCCTGGGCGGTACGTTCGGCGGCCTCCTGGGCGCGTGCCCAGTGGGCGATGCGGCTGCCGGGGGTGGCCAGCAGCTCGTCGGGGTGGCCGTCCTCGACGATGCGGCCGTCCTCCAGCCACAGCAGGCGGTCCAGGCCGCGGATCATGGCGAGGTCGTGGGTGATGGCCAGGGTGGTGCGGCCATGGGTGAGGGTCTCCAGGGACTCCTGGACCAGTGCGCGGGCGGCGGGGTCCAGGCCGGTGGTCGGTTCGTCGAGGATGATCACCGGTGAGTTGCGGACCATGGCGCGCGCGATGGCGATGCGCTGGCGTTGGCCACCGGAGAGGGTGTCGCCGCGCGCACCGAGTTCGGTGTCGTAACCGTCGGGCAGAGCCATGATGAACTCATGCGCCCCCGCGGCGCGGGCCGCGGCCTCGACCTCCTCGTCGGTCGCGTCGAGGCGGCCGTAGCGGATGTTCTCGCGCACGGTGGTGGTGAACAGCACCGATTCCTGCAGGAGGATCGACACCTTGGCGCGCAGCTCCTCGAGTGCCACTTCGCGGGTGTCGTAGAACTCAATGCGCACGGTGCCCTCATCGACATCGGCCAGACGCAGCAGGTAGCTGGCCAGGGTGGATTTGCCGGCTCCGGAGGGGCCGAGCAGACCGACGCGTTGGCCCGCGGGGATGTGCAGGTTGAGGTCGCGGAACAGCGGGCGGCCGTGACCGTCGCGGGCGGAGATGTTCTGCAGGAAGACGTGCCCGCGGACATCGGTCATGGGTTTGGGCTCCGGCGGGTCGGCGATGGCGACGGGCACGTCCATGAGGTCGGCGATGCGCTCGCCGGAGGCGGAGGCACGTGCGATGCGGCCGGTGTATTTGGCCATGTCGCGCAGGGGTTTCATGGCGGTTTTCAGGTACATCATGAACAGGACGATGTCCCCGGGGGTCATGTGCCCGCGCAGCACCTGCCAGCCGCCGAAGCCCAGCACCACGGCGGTGGCCAGGCCGACGATGAGGTCGGTGGAGCGTTCCAGGCGGGCGGCCAGGCGCCGGGCCCGGATGCCGGCCTTGAGGGCCTTCTGGTTGCCGGCGGCGAAACCGGTGGCCACCACGTCCTGCAGTCCGTAGGCCTGGACGACGCGGATCGCACCCAGGGCCTCGGCGGCATCGCCGACCAGGCGCCCCTCCCCCTTGCGTGTGGAACGTGAGGCCGAGGTGATGGCAGGGGTGGCGAAGTGCGAGATGACCAGGTAGGCCGCACCGGTGCACAGCACCACCAGGGACAGCACCGGGTTGAGCCACATGACCACGCCGAAGAGCACGATGACGGTGGCGACGTTGCCCACCAGGGGCAGGCCGGCGGTGATGGCCACCTCCTGGAGGCGGCCCATGTCGCCGACGAGGCGCTGGGAGGTGTCGCCCACCGAGGCGGTGGAGTGGTATTTCAGCGACAGGGACTGCAGATGGTCGAAGACGCGGGTGCGCAGGCGGGTGACCACCTTGACGCCGGTCTTGGCGAAGGCGATCGTCGAGATGTAGTTGCAGCCCGCCCGCCCCGCGACGATGACCGCGAGGGCCACGGACCAGAAGACCAGCGTGGTGGTGATGTTCTCCGCCATGCCGGTGGCTCCGGCGAATTCCGCGCCGAGGGACTGCGTGACCGCATCCACGGCGACCTTGACGGGCCAGGGTTCCAGCACCCGGAAGATCACATCACCGGCCAGGGCCAGCAGACCGACGATGATGAGCAGGCGGTGCTCGCCCACATACGGCAGCACCAGTTTCAGGGTGCGTTTCAGCGCGGTCGCGTTGAGGGAGTCCTTGTTCTTCTTGGTCATGGGGATGGTCAGCTCCTGACGGTCACCGGCAGCTGGGCGAGCAGGTCGCCGCAGCGCTGGTTCCAGGTGTGGTGCTTGTCGACGTGCCCGCTGGCCGCCGCCCCCAGCTCTGCGCGCAGGGCAGGTTCTGCGGCCAGGCGGTCGAGTGCCCGGCTGAGCTGGCCGGTGTCGCCGGGCTCGACGAGCAGACCGCGCCCGCACAGCAGTGCGGGCAGCTCCCCGACCGCGGAGGCGATGACCGGCAGGCCCGCGGCCATGTACTCGTAGACCTTCAGGGGGGAGAAGTAGTGGCCGTCAGCCTGCGGGTAGGGCGCGCACGCCGCGTCCCAGCCGGCGAGCACCTGCGGGACATCCGCCGGGGCGACGGCGCCGTGGAAGCGCACGCGGTGGGCGATGCCCAGCTGCGCGGCCTGGAGCTCGAGTGCCTCCTGTTCGGGGCCGGTGCCGCAGAATTCCAGGCGCCAGGGGTGGGTGGCCCGGGCGACGGCGTCCAGAAGAATCCCGGTGCCGTGCCAGGGCTTGAGGGTGCCCACGAAACCGACGGTCAGCTCGCCCGCGCCCGGTTCAGCCGGGAGGAAGCGGGCGGTGTTCACGCCGTTGGGGATGACCGCGGTGCGTGCCTGCGGGGTCAGTCCGTGGACCCAGTCGGCGACGGGTCCGGAGACACAGGAGACCAGCTCGGCGGCCTCGAACATGGCGACGCTCAGGCGGTGCGCGGTGGCGACATCCGTGAGCGAGCGGTGTATGGCCTGCTCCTCGATGAGCGGGGCATTGACCTCCAGGATCAGCGGCAGACCGATGCGCACGCCGGCATCGGAGAACAGGGCATAACGCTCGTAGACCAGATCGAATTCGCGCGCCTGTACCGCCGCGACCAGGTCGTCGGAGACCCCGCGCAGCGCCTGCTCGCGCTCCGCTCCCCGGCCGCGTGGGCGGGGGACGTCGATGACCTCGAGATCGAGAAGATCCTCGGGGATCAGCTCGGTGCCGTCCTTCTCCCCGCGGCGTACACAGAAGACGGTGACGGTGTGGCCGTGGTGGCGCAGCGCCCGGATCATCTCCTGGACGTGCACGCTGGCACCCTTGGATCCGAAGACCCCGATGCCGGGGTCGGCGAGGATGTAGGCGATGTTCATGCGGGGGTTCTCCTTCAGTGGTTCTGCAGGTGCGCGAGCGCGGCAGCCTGGTGACGGGAGTCGAAATTCTCCTCGACCAGGCGGCGGGCAGTGGCGACCAGTTCGGCGGTGTCGGTGTGCAGGGCATCCTCAATGGCCTCGGCGAGCCTGCCGGCATCCCCGGTGGGCACCAGCCAGCCCGTGCGCCCGGTGATGATCACCTCGCCGACGGCGGTGACATCGCCTGCCACGCACGGGATGCCGCGGGCCATGGCCTCGAGCAGGACGGTGGGCAGGCCGTCGGCATTGCCGTCGGAACCGACGACGAAAGGCGCGACGAAAAGGCGGCGGGTGCCCAGCAGTTCGGCGACCTCGGCCTGGGTGAGCGGGCCGAGCAGGGTGACGGCGTCCCGGAGCCCGGCGGTGTTGATCTGGGCCTGCAGTTCCTCCCGCAGCGGTCCGTCCCCGGCGATCTCGGCGGTGACGTTGAGCCTGCGGGCGCGGAGGATGCGGACGGCGTCGACAAGGAGGGAAAAGCCCTTCTTCTCCACGAGGCGGCCGACGCCCAACAGCGTGAGCTCCGGTGCGCGTTCCGGCTGGAAGGGGAACCGCGCCAGCTCCAGGCCGTTGTAGACCAGCCTGATGCGCTCCGCGGATTCCGGGAAACGTGAGCAGAGATTGTCCAGGTTGTAGCGGCTGATGGTGATCGCGTGGTGGGCGTCGGCGAACTTCTCGCGCAGGTCCTCCTCCACCACCGATTCGTGGAAGATGTCCTTGGCGTGGGTGGTCATCGACCACGGCAACCCGGAGATCCGTCCCGCCAGACGCGCGACCGTGCTGGCCAGAGTGGCGAAATGCGCGTGCAGGTGGCTCACCCCGTGCTCAACGGCAAGCTGCGCCACCTGCACGGCCTGCGCGGCGTCATCATGACGGTGGCGCAACAGCTCCTCCAGGTGCGGCCCGGCCTCCGGGGTGAGCATCTCCCACAGGCGGGAGGCGCTGCCCGGACGCGGGACGTGGATGACCGGGGCCTGCACGCGCGCCAGCTCCGGATGGAAACGGGCATCGGTGCACGGACGCAGGGAGAAGATGACCACCTGCTCACCACGGGCCTCCCGCGCCAGGATCTCAGAGACGATGAAGGTCTCCGAGAACCGCGGGTACATCTTGAGCACATAACCGATGACGGACTTATCCTCAGGCATGCTGCTTGACCTCCAGGAGCTCGCCGGCCAGCGCACCGACCGTGGCCAGACCATCGAGATTGATGTGTCCGCGGCAGACACGGCGATGCACCGCCTCGTGCATCCAGGCCGACAGATCCGCCGAGGTCACCTCATGCGGGGAGATCACGTCGATCCCCCCGGCCCGCTCCACCGCCCGCGCCCGGATCTTCTGCTCCGCGCGCCGGGCATCCCGCGGCACGACGAGTGCCGGGGTGTCGGTGGCGAGCACCTCCGTGATTGAGTTGTAGCCGCCCATGCAGATCACTCCTTCGGTGTGCCCGATCAACTCGGTGAGTCCGGGCAGGAAACGTACGACAGTGGTGGTCACTGTATTGGCGGCCCGGTTGAGGCGCTCGACATGCGCATCCGGCATCTGGGGGCCGGCGACGATGAGGTGGCGGTGCCCGGGTGGGACGGTGGCCTCCGCCGCGGCCAGGGCCAGCCGGCCGCCGTCGGAACCGCCGCCGACCGTGGTGAGGAAGCAGGGCTTCTCCGGCAGGGCGGCGGGCACGGTGGTGCAGGTCGGGCGCGGGGCGAGGTAGCCGGTGAACACGGCCGTGCTGGCAAGCTCGGCCGGCACCTCGCCACTGGCGACGGGGTCGTGGACCTGCTGGTCGCCGTAGATCCAGGTGGCGTCGTAGTATCCGGCCACGCGTGCTCCCCCGCCGACGGCCTGCCATTCCCGGGCGACCACGGAGGGGGTGTCCAGGACCTCACGCAGACCCAGCACCGTGCGGCAGGGGGTCTCGCGCAGCATCTGCAGGGCGGGCAGCAGCTCCCCGCGCACGCCGAAGGGGTGGCGGTCGACGATGAACAGGTCCGGCCGCATCGCCTCGAGGGTGGCGGTGATGGTGCGGGACCGGATGTCGGCGAGTTCCTGCGGGCCCATGTCCAGGTGGCGGGCACCGTAGCCGTCGCTGGTGCGCGCGAAACCAGGCAGGACCAACCAGTCCCAGCCGTCGGGGAGATCAAAGGAGGTGGCGTGGCGGTGGCCGGCGATGAGGATGCCCTGCACCGGTTCCGGCAGGGCCTGGGCCAGCGCGAAGGCGATCGCCCGGTTGCGCCGGGTGTGCCCGAGCCCCACGGAGTCGTGGGAGTACATCGCCACCGTCAGTGTCATAATCAGCCGTCCTCGAATCAGTTCAACGTGTTAAACAGGAGTTTAGGAATCGTTTATGAGTCGTTCGTGAAACCGGAATGAGGACTTCTTCATGTTGGATCCGCGCCACTGGCTGGTGCTCGCCTCCGCGGAGGGCCCGGATGTGGCCGCGGTGCGTCGGCTGCGTGAGCTGCTGGAAAACCATGGCCTGGGCACGGATGCGGTGCAGGTGCCGGTCATCGGCGGCGAGGCCACCGCCATCGAATCCGCCTGGCTGGGTGAGGGCGCGCACACGCCTTATCTCCAGGTCCACAACATCAGCGCCAACCCGGAGCAGTGCCACCTGCTTTTCGATGCCGCCGTCACCGCACGTCTGCTCATCGGGGTCGAGCCCGGCCCACCGACGGCGATCATCTGCGCAGGTGTGCTCGATCCGGAGGATTATTTCGAGGATCCCGGAGAGTGCTGCATGGTGTCCACACCTGAGCAACTGCACGACTGCCTGCACGGTGGGGCGCACAGATACCGTTATGCCCGATAAGCCTGACATAATAGGCGGCATGAGCGAAGAGAATTTCCCGCCCTGCCCCGAGTGCGGCAGCGAGTACACCTACGAGATGGATCCCCTGCTGGTCTGCCCCGAGTGCGGCCACGAGTGGAACCCCTCCGCCCCGGTTGAGGATGAGACTGGCGCGGAGGCCCCGGCTATCAAGGATTCCGTCGGCAACGTGCTTGCCGACGGCGATTCAGTGACCATCGTCAAGACCCTCAAGGTCAAGGGTGCGAGCCAGCCCATCAAGGCCGGCACCACCGTGCGCAACATCCGGCTTGTCGACGCCGTCGACGGCCACGACATCGACGCCCGCGTCGACGGCTTCGGGCAGATGAAGCTGAAGTCGAGCATCGTCAAGAAGATCTAACCCCGCATAGATCCTTCGTTTAGCCACTTCAGCAGGGGGAAGTTAGCATGAGGGTATGGACTTCCTCTATACCCTATTCGTGTTCCTGCACATCGTGGGCGCCGCAGCCCTCGTCGGTGGCTGGCTCGCCACCTTCCGCAACCCCACCGTGCTGCAGTGGCAGCACATCGGTGCCTGGGTCCAGTTGGTCACCGGCCTGCTGCTCGTCGGCCTGGCCGAGATGGGTGACGGCACCGTCAACCACATGAAGATCGGCATCAAGCTGGTCATCCTCATCGGTGTGCTGGTCGCCGCCGTCATCGGCCGCCGCAAGGTGGCCCGCGACGAGCCGGTCTCCAAGGGCCTGGCCCATGCCGTCGGTGGCCTCTCCCTGATCAACATCGCCGTCGCCGTCTTCTGGTGATCCGCAGGTAGAACCCCGAAAGCCGGGACCCGTGATCGGGTCCCGGCTTTTTCACGCCTTAAAGTTCCATAGTCTCCGAGTCACCGCCGGTGGTGTCGCCGGTGACCTTCGACTTGACGATGCGCGCCAGCGCCGACATCTTCCCGCCCGGCAGTCCCCAGTACTGGGCGGACTCGGAATCCGCGCGGATCAGGCCGAGGGCGGGATCGTCCTTGCTTTCAAACCAGCCCTCGACGTCCTTGTTCCACAGCTCATCAACCTTGGCGCGGTCATTGACGAACTCAACCTCGGCGGCCACCGACAGCCAGGTGCCGGCCTCGGAGACGGCCAGGTTGACCTGCGGGCTGTGCTTGAGCGCATCGGCCTGGCCTCCACGCAGGGAGATGAAGAACCAGACGTCTGCATCATCGGTGACCTGCTGGGGAACCATCGGGTGGGACACCAGCTTGCCGTCGGCACCGGTGGTGGTCATCATGACCCAGTTCGCGTCCCGCAGCTTGGCGACGACGTCTTCCTTCGTGATCTCATCGGACATGGCGTGTACCTCCTGTGTGAGAGTTCGCGACGGGATGCCGCGTCGTGTGCGCCCCAGCGTATGTATCTGTGCGTCTGTGTGCCACGCCACTGGGCTGACCAGCGGTTCCGGCGTCCGGTGGCATCGCGGGCCGTCCGGGACCGTCCGGGGCCGTCCGGGGCCTGCGCAATATCTGACCGGAAAATCACTCCCGGCGCGCATTATCGCTGGTCGATCAAAGATATGACGTCAACCGTTGCGCAACCCGGCCCGGTTCGGCCCAGGACGGCGGTGAGCTTTCAGACGGCCTCAGGCCTGGCCGCGCTTGGTGTAGCCCATCCGCGGGCGGAAGCCACCGGGGTGCTTCATCTGGGCGACGGCATCGGAGATGACCATCCGGAAACGCGGGTTGATGGGCGGCAGCTGGGCGATGGAGAACCAACTGACGTCGACGGATTCGTCATCACCCACGGCCGGGGTGTCGTCGCCGACCACGCTCAGGCGCATGCTGGTGTCCATGTAGCGAGTGACATCACCGTTGTCGTAGGTGACCGGGCCGACGGCTCCGACACCGAGGAGTGCCTCGACGCGGGTCTCCAGGGTGGTCTCCTCGCGGGCCTCGCGCACGGCGGTGACGTGGGGTTCCTCACCGGGGTCGCTGATGCCGCAGACAGGGGTCCACTCGCCGTTGTCGGCACGTTTGACCAGCAGTACCTCGGGCACGGCCCAGATCGGGGCGCCCGGGGGCACGTCGCGGATGACCACGGCGGTGACAGCGGGCAGCCAGAGTTCGTCGGTGCCGATCTTCTCGCGCAGGCGGAGGATGAAATCAGGGATGGCCACGGGGAGGGTCCTTTCTAGAGGTCAGCGATGAGGTCGGCGATGTCGTCCTGGCGGCGGTACCGGAACCGGGAGACGGTGCGCCGGCGCGGTGCACCGGCATCCAGTCCGACAGCCTGGTTGATACGCGGCAGGACATCGGTCTCCGCCGGGTTGAGCCAGGTGTCCAGGCCGGTGGCGTTGAGGATCTCGGCGAGCCCGGTCAACCCCGTCCGGCGCGGGCTCGCGTGCTGGATGTCGAAGCCGCCCTCCTCGGTGAAGGTGAGCCAGATGCGTTCCCCTTCACCGATGCCGGCGGCCTCGAGGAAGCGGCGGATGGTGCTGATGGTGGCACCGGTGCGGGACTGGCCGATGGTCTGCTCGCCGAGCGGGCTGTTCAGCACGCGTTTGCCGAGCATGGGTACCTCGAGGGCGGCGGCGACCCCGCGTGGCAGGCCGGAGCCGGAACCGCGGAGGTGGTCGGCGGTGACGGTGGTGAGCAGGACCAGGGAGCCGTCGATACGGTACAGGCCCGGGGTTTCCCGGGGGTCGGTATCGGGTTCCTGGATCTCGTCGACGCGGCTGACCATGCCGTCGACGGTCTGGAAGTCGGCGGAGGCGGCGTAGGTGCGCACGCTGGATGCGGAGACGCCGAGGGTGAGGACGGCTTCCTCGATGAGGTGCTGGACACGTACAGGGCCGGCCTCGACGCGCCGGCCGATCCATTCGGCCAGGCCGGAGTATTCCTCCAGGCCCCAGTCGCGCAGGGCCCAGCGGTCGCGGCCGGTGCGGATGATGCGGTCGTCGGCGCCCATGGCGTTGCTCAGGGTCCGGGGGTTGGCCTCCCCGAGCCTGTCGATGATGTCCTGGCTGTTCAAGGGCTCTCCTTCGATGGCGAGCAGCGCGGCGGCGCGGTCCTGGGCGGAGCGGTCGCGGGTGAGGATGTGCCCGTCGTGGATGGTGGCCGTGGAAGCCAGCCGCGCCCCCAGCACGGTCGCGTCCACTCCGAGGTGTTCGGCCAGGGCCGGGAGGGGGACGACGCCGAAATCATCGGCGAAATCAGCCAGGGCCTGGGAGAGGTCGGCGTCGAAGCCGGTGCGCTGGAACCAGCCGTCGGTGATCTCCCAGTCGTCGGCAAGCCAGGCCAGGGCATCCAGCAGCGGGAAGGAATCGTCGGCCAGGGCCGGCAGGTCACGGACCAGGTCCGCTGCCGGGGCGAGGGGGCTGTAGCGGCGGCCGAGGGCGTCGAGAAGCAGGTGGAGGGTGTCGTCGGGTTCGACCAGGCGGCGTTTGAGTCCGGTCTCCAGCTGGCGGATGCGTTCGCGGGTCACACCGTGGCGGGCGCCGATCTCCTCGAGTGTCCCGGTGCCGAGGATGCGGCCGTGAAAGATCTCCGCGTCACGCGGGTCTGAGCCGATGCGGCCCGACAGCACAGCGCGGGCGCGGCCCACCACGGCCGCGGCAGGGTCGGACCAGTAGGGGTCCGCAGCCAACGTGTCCAGGGCGTGCGCCACCGCCGGCGGCACCTCCGCATGCGGCAGGACCGGCAGCTGACCGAGCAGGGCCAGCCATTCCGCGACGGTCTCCGCGTGGGGGCGGGGGTTGTCGTCGAGGTAGATGTCCTCGGTCTCCACGGCGAGGTAGTCGACCGTTTCCGGGGCGTCGATGGCCGAGTGGATGACGGCCACCAGCGTGCGGTGCAGGCGGAGGCGGCCGAAGCCGGGGACCTCCGACAGTTGGGTGGCGGAGGCCTCTAGCGGGCGCGGCCAGAGGTTGAGCCAGCGGGCCATGACGGCACCGGTGCGCGGGAGGGAGTCAGGCACCTCGGCGGGGTCGAGGCGCGGGGAGAGTTCATGCATGGGCACGTGCCGGTGGCGCTGCAGCCAGGCGTGGGCGATGTCATCCGCGCCGGCAGGTTCCACCCCGAGGGTGGTCAGCCAGGGGAAGATGCCCGCATAGGACACCGCCGGGGCCTCCTCCACCGTCTCCGGGGGCACGAGGTCGCGCAGCATGCGGGCGAAGGTGGTCTCGTCGACGATGGGCACGCCGTAGTCGCGGGCCTTGCGGGCCTTGCCGCTCATGGTGTCCGGCTCGGCGGTGACCAGCAACGCGCAGGTGCGGGTGACCCCACCGACATCGAGACCCGCCGCGCGGGCCCGGCGCTCCCAGGTGTCCCGGCCCAGGGTCAGGGCACCGGTGAAGCTCACGCGGTCGCCGGGGCGCAGGCCGACGTCCTCGGCCTCGCCGTAGACGGGTTCGGCCAGCAGCTCGTCGACGGCGTCCGCGTTGACGGCCAGCTGCACTGCGATGTCGTGGAGGCGCGCGCGGTCGGCGCCGGTGACCACCCCGTCGGCCCAGGCGGCCACGGCCAGCTGGCGCAGGTAGTCGAGGTGGATCTCACGCAGTTCGTCCTGGCCCAGGCCCCACTGCTCGGCAGCGGCGACCAGCTGCTCGATCTCGGAGACCGAGAGGTTGCCGTCCAGCAGGGCGCCGCGCAGCAGCTGGCGGTAGCCGTCGACCTCGGCGACACCGGTGGCGGGCACGCCCTCTGCGACCCGTTCCAGCCAGTGGTCGGATTCGACGCGGTCGCGCACGCGGACCGGCTCCCGGGGCAGGTCGACGGGCACGGGCCAGGCCAACGGGGCCAGCCCCTCCTGGGTGGCACCGAACTTCAGCACCAGCTCGCGGTAGAGCCCGGCGGTGGCCTGGGCGTCGGCGAGTGCGGCGTGCGGGCGTGCGTTATCCAGACCGGTGCAGGCCAGACAGTCGGCGAGCCGGCCCGGGGCGCCGGGCAGCAGGCCGCGGGAGAGCTGCTGGGTGCACGAGGACCAGGCGCCGGCCTCCGGCAGGTCCACATCCAGGCGGGCGTATTCGGCGGCCAGGAAGCGGGTGTCGAAGGGGGCGTTGTGGGCGATGATGAGGCGGCCGTCGATAAGCTCGGCGAGTTCGGCGGCGATCCCGGAGAACCGCGGGGCGCGCACGAGGTCAGTGGCGGTGACGCCGTGGATGTGCGAGTTGTCGAAGCCGCGTTCCGGTTGCACCAGCGTCTGCCAGGTGCCCTCCTGCTGCAGTTCGCGGTCGAGGAGGACCAGGCCGATCTCCAGGACCCGGTCGGCCGGTCCGAAGCCGGTGGTCTCCAGGTCGATGACGGCGACGGGGTGTGGCACAGGCGGCATGGAGGTCTTTCTCTAGGAGCTGGGCAGGTACTCGGCGTCGGGGATGACGCGGTCGAGGACGGTCTGGATGGCCGGCATGGAGGTGTAGGACATCGTCATGGGCCCGGCGCCGGGGTCGGCGCAGGGCAGGTTGCGGTCGGAGTCGCGGGTGCCGGAGACGAGCCCGATGATGACGCGGCGGCCGTCGAGGTCGGCGTAGACCGGTCCGCCGGAATCACCGGCGCGGGCGCAGACCTGGGCGGTGGCGGCGACGGCGCGCAGTTCCACACCCTTGTGGTCGGCGAGGATCTCCACACCGGTCTGGTTGATGGGCTCACCGCAGGTCTCGCCGGTGGTCTGCCCGAATTTGCAGATCACCTCGGGCAGGTCACCGACCAGCTCCGCGATGACTGTCGCGGCCCCCGGTTCCGGGGCGGGCATCGGCGACCAGGGGTCGGTGATCTCGATGACCCCGACATCCAGGCGGCTGCTGGCGTCGTCGTAGAGATCGGAGTAGATGAAGCTGCCCACGGGTGCGGTGAAGTCGGCCTCGACCCCGTCGACGGTGGCCCACACCTTATCGCCGGGCACGCCGCAGTGGGAGGCGGTGACGGCGTAGGCCTGTTCACCGGCGGTGAAGCTGTAGGCGACGGTGCACTGTCCGACCTCGATGGTCTCCCCCGGCACGGGCACCGCCTTGGTGATGGTCACCCCGGTACCCGGCGCCCAGGGGCTGGACGTGGGCGCGCGGAACTGCGCCGGCACCTGTTCAGGTGCGGCGGCGACGATCTCGGCGAGTGGGGTGGGGTTGCGCTCCTGTTCGGCGACCGACCATGCGATGAGCGTGCCGACGGACGCGGTGGTCACCGCGGCCAGGCCCGCCCAGAGGCGGATGTTCACTGCTGGTCTGCGCCGTCTTCCCCGGCGTCGTCCGCCTGCTCCGCCTTCGCGGCTGCTTCAGCTGCCTGGGCCTTGATCTGCTCGGCGAGGCGCTCGGGGTCGAATTCCTCGAAGTACTCCTGTCGGGCCTTGTAGTGCCTGGCCATGGTGCTACACCTCCGTGGTGCGGATGGAATCGGTGATGAACTTCTTGACGGTCTCCGCGTCGTTGGGCAGGTCGGTGACGTGGCGCTCGGCGTCGAGGACGTCGGCGAAACGCTCCGGGGTCTCCGGCTCCTGCCCGGTGGCCTCCTTGATGGTCTCCGCGAATTTCACCGGCAGGGCCGTCTCGAGGCAGACAATCGGGGTGTCGACCTGTCCGCGCCAGTCACGGGCGACCTTGACGCCGTCGGCGGTGTGCGGGTCGAGCATGACGCCGAGGCGCTCAAAGGTGTCGCGGATGGTGGCCACCCGGTCCTCGTGGGTGGAACGCCCCGAGGCGAAGCCGTAGGTTGCTGCCGCCTCCGGGAAGGTGTCGTCCTCGGCCAGCGAGAAACCGTCGGCGCGGACGTCGATGCCGAAGAACTGGGCGGTGCGCTCCGCGTCACGGCCGAGCAGGTCGAAGACGAAACGCTCGAAGTTGGAGGCGCGTGAGATGTCCATCGAGGGCGAGGAGGTGGCCAGGGTCTCCTCCGCCGGGCGCGGCCGGTAGCTGCCGGTGCGGAAGAACTCGTCGAGGACGTCGTTCTCGTTGGTGGCCACGATGAGGCGGTCGATGGGCAGGCCCATCTGGCGGGCGATGTGGCCGGCGCAGATGTCACCGAAGTTGCCGGTGGGCACGGAGAAGGAGACCTTCTGGTCGTTGCTGTCGGTGAGCTTGAGCCAGGAGGAGACGTAGTAGACGACCTGGGCCATCAGGCGCGCCCAGTTGATGGAGTTGACCGCGCCGATGCGGTTGTCCCGCTTGAAGTCCGCGTCCGCGGAGACGGCCTTGACCACGTCCTGGCAGTCATCGAAGACACCGTCAAGCGCAATGTTGAAGATGTTGGGGTCATCGAGACCGAACATCTGCGCCTGCTGGAACGGGGTCATCCGCCCGGCCGGGGTGAGCATGAAGACACGGATACCCTTGCGGCCGCGCATGGCGTATTCCGCCGAGGAGCCGGTGTCGCCGGAGGTCGCACCCAGGATGTTGAGGGTCTCACCGCGGCGGGCCAGCTCGTACTCGAAGAGCTCGCCGAGCAGCTGCATCGCCATGTCCTTGAAGGCGGCGGTCGGCCCCTCGGAGAGGTGCCCGATCCACAGGCCGTCCTCCAGTTCAGTGAGGGGAACGATCTCCTCGTGGGCGAACTTCCGCGTGGTGTAGGCACGGGCCGCGATCGCCTCGAGGTCCGCTGCCGGGATATCGTCGACGAAGAGCTTGAGCACCTCGGCGGCCAGGGCGGCGTAGCCCTGCTCCGCCAGGAGGTTCCGCCACTGTGTCAGCTGCTCATCGCTGAGCTGCGGGTACTCGGCGGGCAGGTAGAGCCCGCCGTCCGGGGCCAGACCACCGAGGAGGATGTCGGTGAACTTGGCGGGGGTACGGGAGGAGTCGCGCGTCGAAATGTATTCCACGCAGACAACCATACGTGGCCCCACCGGGTGATCGGGCATCAGCGGCGGAATTGGCGTCAGTGGGCAACAAGCCTGCACAGCCGGGTCTAAGGTACTTCGTATGACCACGTCGTTGCTGAATCCACACCCCCGCGAACAGGTGACGCGCAAGGCGCTCATCGTCTGGACCACCGCGGTACTGGTGTACGTGATCGCCATCACCGGGCGCACCTCTTTCGGTGTCGCCTCAGTCGACGCGATCGACCGCTTCGACGTCGACGCCTCCCGCATCGCCGTGTTCACCGCCGTGCAGCTCGGCGTCTACGCCGGCTCGCAGATCCCCGTGGGCATGCTCATCGACCGCTTCGGGCCCCGCAGACTCCTCATGATCGGCGCGCTGATCATGGCCGCCGGCCAGGTGCTGCTCGGCTTCACCGAGTCCTACTGGGTGGCCATCGCCGCCCGCGTGCTCATCGGCGGCGGTGACGCCACCGCCTTCCTGTCCGTCATGCGGATCCTGCCCTACTGGTTCCCACTGAAAAAGACCCCGCTGTTCACCCAGCTCACGGCCGCCTTCGGCCAGGCCGGGCAGTTCCTGTCCGCCGTCCCCTTCCTCGCCCTGCTGCAGGGCCCGGGTTGGACCACCGCCTTCATCAGCCTGGGCGCCGTCGGCGTGCTGGTGGCCATCGCGGCGGCCGTGGCCGTCGCCGACACACCTGAGTCCTGGGAGGCGTCGAAGCAGAACAAGGACCCTGACCACGTCCCGGAGAAGAAGGAACCGGCGGAGAAGATACCCGTCGGCCGGCTGCTGCTGATGGTGCTGCGCGACCCGCTGTGCTGGCAGGGCTTCTTCAACCACTACGCCGCGATGCTCCTGCAGATCCTGTTCACCCTGCTGTGGAACGCCCCGATGATCACCCTGGGCATGGGGTTGCCGACCTCCGCGATCGGGGTGGTGCTGACCATCAACGTCCTCACCTCGATCGTCGCCGGGCCCATCCTGGGACCGATCTCCGCACGCCTGGGCAAGAACCGCATCCTGGCGTCCACGCTGTTCGCCGGCATCATCGGCGTCACCTGGATCATCTTCTTCCTGCCCACCGAACCACGCGGCATGACGGCGCTGATCATCGTCAACATCATCATGGCCTTCTTCACCCCCTCCTCGAACTTCGGTTTCGATGACATCCGGGAGGAACTGGACCGCCGCATCGTCGCCACCGCCACCGGCCTGGCCAACATGGGTGGTTTCTTCGCCGGCATGATCGCCGCCCAGGCCATCGGCATCATGCTCGACTACTCCTCCCACGGGCAGGCCTACACCTGGACGGACTTCCGCTTCGCCTGGATCGCGGCCATCGTGGCGTGGGCCATCGGCATGACCGGCCTGGTCACCTTCCGAATCCTGGTCCAGCGCCGCCGCAGGGCCCGTCGGCAGGCCGGGGACGGTGTCGCCCGGGTGGTGGATGAGACGGACTGCGAATAGCTCCCTGCGGGACGACCTGGACCGCGACAACGACGGCATCGCCTGCAAGTAACCCCTTTTACTACCCCCGGAAACTCAGACGATTTCCAGAAAACTGACAGGCAACGGTTAAGTTCTGGGAATGCGTAAAACCATCATCGGTCTTGTGGCCGCCTTCGCCCTGACAACCGGCGCTGTTCAGCCGGTCCACGCCACTGAGCAGGATGCCGTCGCCGTCCTCGAGGACAGCGCCTCCCCGGAGCTGTCCTCCGGTTCCTCCGGCGACTCCCCCAGGGACGAGTCCAAGGGCGAGGATGACACCGACGGCATCGCCCTTGTTGTCGGCATCATCGCGGTGACCGGTCTCATTGCCGGTGGCGTCTACTGGGCAGTCCAGGAGCGTCTGATCGCCAACCCGCTGCCGGGTATTATCCCGAACCCGCCGGCACCGCCAGCCCCGGCCCCGGCTGCAGCCCCGGCACCCGCGCCCGCTCCTGCTCCCGCTCCGGCGAAGGCTAAGGCTAAGGCTCCCGCCCCGGCCCCGGTGAACACGGCGCCCTACTACAAGAACTGCGCCGCAGTCCGCGCCGCTGGTAAGGCCCCGCTGTACCGGAACCAGCCGGGTTATGCCCGCCACCTGGACCGCGACAACGACGGCATCGCCTGCGAATAGACTCCGATCGTCCCCAGAAGCCGATTCTGAGTCTGCCGCCATGCCCCCGCATGGCGGCATCGGCATTTTCTGCACCCTGTTATCCCGGGTAAGGGTGGACTCCCGCAGCCCGCTGCCTGAATGCACCCTGGGGTATTCTCGGCGGTAGGCCCGCCCCATCGGACGTCAGGTGAGATGCCATGCAGCAGCCTTATCCCGGATCCCCGTTCCCGCCCCGGCCCGCCACGCCGCGCAACCGCGACCGGAAGAAGATCTTCGCCATCGTGGCCATCGTCGCCGGCCTGGCGATGTGGGTGGCCTCCGTCGAGGCGGAATCAGGCCGGCAGATCGCCTTCAACCTGATCGCCTCCCTCATCCTCCTCCTGCCGGGTGCGTGGTGGTTCCTGCAGGAGAAACGGGACCGGAAAGTCGCGGCGGAATTCGACGAGAAACTCCAGCAGCACGAGTACTACTCCACCCTGCTGGGCCCCACTGATCCAGACGTCGTGGCGGGCATGGGCCTGCCGGATCCTCCGAAACCGGTCAACCGCTGGTGGCCGATCATCGGCGCAGTCTGCTTCCTGCTCTTCCTCACCGCGATCTGGGTGCAGCCGGAGGACACCACCGGTACCGGGGGTGCCTACCGGGACACCGTCACCGAGAACACGGGGAACTAGTAATTCCGCCCGAGGATGTAGCGGATCGTCTCTTTGGGGTCGTCGAGGAATTCCCGCATGGCCAGCACTGCCTCGGCCTCCTCGAAGACGGTCTCGGAGATGCCGTCCTCGGTGATCTGGATGATCCCGGCGTTCGGGATGGCCATCATGATCGGTGAGTGGGTGGCGATGATGAACTGCCCGCCGCGGAGCACCGCCTGGTCGATCTCGGCGACCAGCGCCATCTGGCGGATCACTGACAGCCCTGATTCGGGTTCGTCGAAGACGTAGAGGCCGGCGCCGCCCATCTGCTCCCCCAGGACGGACAGGACGGATTCGCCGTGGGACATCTCGTGGCGTCGCCGCCCGGTGGCGGGCAGGGTGTCCATGATGGTCACGGTGTCGTAGTGGGTCTCGGCGCGCAGAAAATAACCCCGCGGGGGGATGTTCTTCCCCCGCAGGGTCAACCACCGGGACAGGGTGGATTCGGTGCGGTGGCCCTGCCCGCGGAATTCCGGGGCGCGCAGTGGGCCGCCGGCGGCGTCGAAACCCGCGGCGACGGCGATGGCCTCGACGAGGGTGGATTTCCCGGCGCCGTTGTCACCGACCAGCAGGGTGACGGGTGCGGTCAGGCGGAGGCGTCCGTGCTTCGCCAGGTGGCGCACCACGGGCAGATCACGGACGTAGGTGTCGTCCCTGATCGGTTCCAGCCCTACCGATTTAATGAACATGAGCCAAGTTTAATCCCCTGTCTCCGCGGCGAGCTGCGCCCCGAGGGCGACCCCCGGCGGGTCGACCCTGTCGGGGGCCAGCCCGCGGACCTCGTTGATGGAGTGGTCCAGGGAATGGGTCACCGCCACCCCGCTGAACAGCGGTAGAGCGGCGAGGGCGGTGGTGGCGATGAGCTGGCGGATTCGTGTGGTGTTCATGCCCGCGAGGTTAGGGGGCGGAACTGACCATGCCGTGGCAGCAGCCTGGCAGGCCACTATCACTCGTTGCGGCGCGGCGGCTCCTGGCGGCCGGTGAGGATGTCGATGACGCTGCGGATCGCGGCGTCACCGATGGGGCCGCTGTGCGCACCCCAGTTGCCGGTGCTGAAGGGGCCGCGCGGGGGCTCGGGGCGGGTGCGCTCCTCACGTGGTGCGTCGACGACCTCGACGCGTTCGGCGGTGTTGTCGACGGTGACGATGAGGGTGGTGTCCTCGAGTTCGAGGGTGACGCCGTCGGCGACGCCGGCGGTGCGGGCGGCGTCGACAAGCGCACGCAGGTCGGCGAAGCTGGCGTCGGAGAGGTCGATGGACAGGGAAACAGCCATGGTGTCGGCTCCTCGGGGTAGGTGTCCGGGTGGTTCAAGGCCCACAGTAGGCCTCGGCCCCTGCCGGTGTCACCACCCTTAGGGGACGCACCTGACCCCACCTGACCCTGCCCGGGCCCGGCTCAGGGGGCCATGGTGTTCTCACCCCAGAAGACCTCGTCGACCACCCGGCGCGCCTTGCGGGTCAGGCGCAGGTAGCGCTCGAGGTAGCCCTGGTAGTCCTCCGGGTTCCAGCCGGCGGCACCGGCGACCTGCGCCAGCGCCGGTCCGGGGCCGGGGAGCTGGTCGCTGCGTCTGCCCTTGACCAGCACGAGGGCGTTGCGGGCGTTGGTGGCGAACAGCCATGCCTCGCGCAGGATGCGCACGTCCGGGACGGGGATGATCTCCTCCTGTTCGAGGACGTCGAGGATCTCCAGGGTGGAGGTGTTGTGCAGTCCCGGGTAGTCGTGGGCGTGCATCATGGTCAGCAGCTGGACGGTCCACTCGATGTCGGTGAGCGCCCCGCGGCCGAGTTTGGTGTGGGTGTTGCGGTCGGCGCCGTAGGGCAGGCGTTCGTCGTCGATACGCGCCTTCATGCGGCGGATCTCGCGGATCTCGCTTTCCGAGGCCCCCTGCTCCGGGTAGCGGAACTTGTCGATCATCCGCAGGAAGCGGGTGCCCAGTTCCTCATCGCCGGCGACGACGGTGGCGCGCAGCAGGGCCTGGATCTCCCAGACCTCGCCCCATTCGCGGTAGTAGCGCGCGTAGGAGTCGAGGGTGCGCACCACGGCCCCGGAGCGGCCCTCGGGGCGCAGGCCGAGGTCGACCTCCAGCGGCGGGTCGCCGGAGGGTTTGGCCAGGCGGGTGCGCATGCCGTCGACGATGCCGATGGCCCACTTCACGGCCTCGTTGTCCGCCACACCTTCGGCGGGTTCGCAGACGAACATGACGTCGGCGTCCGAACCGTAGCCGAGTTCCGCGCCCCCGAGGCGGCCCATGCCAATGATGGCGATGCGTGCCGGGGGTTCGTCGAGGTCGTTTTGTTCCAGGCTCCAGCGGACCTCGGCCAGCAGGCTGGCCTGCAGTACCGCGTCCCACACCAGTGAGAGTTCCATGCAGACCCGGTCGACGGGCATGAAGTCCAGCAGGTCGGCGGAGGCGATACGCGCCAGTTCCACCCGGCGCAGGGAGCGGGCCACGGTGACGGCCCGGTCGGGGTCGGCGTGGCGTTTGGAGGAGGCCACCAGGGCCTTGTTCACCTGGTCGGGTGCCGGGTCCAGCACCCGCGGCCCGACGGCGCCGTCGCCGAGCTGTTTGACGAAGTCGGGTGAGGAGATGATCAGGTCGGAGGTGAACGGCGAGGTGCCGAGGATCCGCATCAGGCGCTGGCCGACCACGCCCTCGTCACGCAGCAGGCGCAGGAACCACACGCGGTCATAGGCGGCGTCGGAGAGTTTGCGGTAGTTGAGCAGCCCGGCGTCCGGGTCCGCGGTCTCCGCCAGCCAGGTCATCAGCGTGGGCAGGAGCATGGCCTGGAGCTTGGATTTGCGCGTCCCGCCGGCGGCCAGGGCGGTGAGGTGCTCGAAGGCACGCGTCGGGTGGCGGTAGCCCAGGGCCGCGAGCTGGAGTTTCGCGGCCTCCGGGGACAGGGCGATCTCCGCGACGGAGAGGTTGACCACGGTGTGCAGCAACGGGCGGTAGAACAGCCGCGAATGCAGGTCGGCGATGAGCAGGCGGATACGCCGCAGCTGGCGCTGGAGGGCCTCGACGGCGGATTTCTTCCCTGAGGCGGAGAAACCGGCGGTGCGCGCCAACCAGGCGAGGTTGCGGGCGTCATCGTCCGCGGGCATCGTGTGCGTGCGCCGCAGCCGGTGCAGCTGCAGGCGGTGTTCCAGCAGGCGGAGGAATTCATAGGCCTCGATGAGCTGGTGGCCGTCCTCCCGCCCGATGTAACCGCCGTGGACCAGTGCCGCCAGCGCATCGACCGTGGCCAGTACGCGCAGCGACTCATCGCCGCGGCCGTGGACCAGCTGGAGCAGCTGCACGGCGAACTCCACGTCCCGCAGCCCGCCGACGCCGAGTTTGAGTTCGCGTTCGCGCATGGCCTCGGGCACGTTCTCCAGCACGCGGCGGCGCATGGCCTGCACATCATCGACGAAGGACTCGCGTTGCGAGGCCGCCCACACCATCGGTGCCAGCGCCGCCAGGTAGTCGTGGCCGAGTGCCATGTCCCCGGTCATGGGCCGGGCCTTGAGCAGGGCCTGGAACTCCCAGGTCTCCGCCCAACGTTTGTAGTAGGCGATGTGGCTGTCCAGGGTGCGTACCAGTGCCCCGGATTTGCCCTCCGGGCGCAGATTCGCGTCAACGTCGAAGAAGGCCTTCGAACCGATGCGCATGAACTCCCCCGCCAGGCGCGTGGCCTTCGGGGTGGGCGGCTCAGCGATGAAGATGACGTCCACATCGGAGATGTAGTTGAGCTCCCCCGCCCCGCATTTACCCATCGCCATGATCGCCAGCCGCGTATCCACACCCCGTTCCTCCCCGTAGACACCCGCCACGGCGAGCGCGAGGGCGGCGGTGAGGGCGGCGTCGGCAAGCGCGGTGAGCAGCCCGGTCACGGCGCTGAACTCGAGCACCGGCTGCTCGGCGGATTCCCCGCGGCGGGCGACGAAGGTGCCGGCCAGGTCGTGGGCGGCGATCCGCATGATCAGGGTGCGGTAGGTCAGCTTCAGGGTGGTCGCCGCCTCCGGGCCGGTCAGCCGCGCCCGGTAGGTGCCCGGTGTGCCCAGGTCGGCGGTGGCGGTGTCTGCGGGGAGGTCCGCGGCGGCGTCCTCGATCTCGAAGTCGGCGGGCACCGCATCGATGCAGCCCAGCATCGTCTGCATGAGTTCCTCGCGTGTGGGCAGCCCGCCGCGCAGCTCGGTCCACAGGTGCGGGTTGGCCGCGAGGTGGTCACCCAGGGCGGTGGAGCCGCCGAGCAGGGCGAAGAGACGGGTGCGGAAGGCGGCGTCGTCACGCAGGGCGCGGTCGAGCTCACTACGGTCATCCTCCAGCGCCGTCATGACGCGGATGAGGGTGTTCAGCGCCAGATCCGCATCCCCGGATCCGCTCAACGCCCACAGCAGGTCCACGGATTCCGGGTTGTCCCAGCCCAACCAGGCCAGGTCCTCCGCGGCACGCGGACCGGTGAGACTGAGAACGGCCGGGGACGGGACAGGGGTGCGGCCAAGAGGCAGGGTCATGGGGTGTTCAGGCTCCTCAGGCGGGTGCTAGTAGTCCAGGTTGGAACGCAGCTCCCAGGGCGTGATCTGCTCCTGGTAGCTGTGCCACTCGCTCCACTTGGACCGCAGGAAATACTCGTAGACGTGCTCGCCCAGGATATCGGCCACGAAATCAGATTTCTCCAGGATCCGCAGCGCCTGGTCCAGCGACGGCGGCAGATCCTTATAACCCATGGCCATCCGCTCGCGCCGGGTCAGCCGCGAGATGTCGTCCTCCGCGGGTTCCTTGAGCTCGCGTTCCTCGCGGATGCCCTCCAGGCCGGCGCCGAGCAGGACGGAAAATGCCAGGTAGGGGTTGCAGGCCGAGTCCAGGGAACGGACCTCCACCCGCCGCGATTCCGCCTTGGACAGCCGGTAGGTGGGCACGCGCACCAGGGCGGAACGGTTGGACACGCCCCAGGTGGCGGCGGTGGGGGCCTCGTTGCCGAAGACGATGCGTTTATAGGAGTTGGGCCACTGGTTGGTCACCGCGGAGATCTCCGGGGCGCGGTGGAGGATGCCGGCGATGAAGTGCTTCGCGGTCGTGGACAGGGAGATCTCGTCGTCCGGGTCGTGGAAGGCGTTGGTGTCGCCCTCGAACAGCGAAATGTGCGAGTGCATCGCGGAACCGGCGTGCTCGGTGAAGGGTTTGGGCATGAACGTGGCGCGCACGTCATTGGCCGCCGCGACCTGCTTGATCAGGTAGCGGAAGGTCATGATGTTGTCCGCCATCGTCAGCGCGTCGGCGTGGCGCAGGTCGATCTCCTGCTGGCCCGGCGCGGTCTCGTGGTGGGAGAACTCTGTGACGATGCCCATCGCATCCAGCGCGGTCATTGCTTCTCTGCGAAAGCGTGGCGCAATGTTGTGCGAGGCCTGGTCGAAGTAACCGCCGTTGTCCGTCGGTTCGATGGGTCCGCCGCCTGTGCCCTGTCTGAACAGGTAGAACTCCACCTCCGGGGAGATCATGCAGGTGAAGCCGTCGTCGGCGGCCAGCTGCACCTGGCGGCGCAGGATCTGCCGCGGATCCGACCAGGAGGGTTGGCCGTCGGGCATGGTGATGTCGCAGAACATCCGCGCCGTCTGCAGCTCCGGGTTGTCCGTGTCAAAGGGCAGGACCTGGAAGGTGGAGGGATCCGGTAGCGCGATGGTGTCGGACTCGGAGATCCGGGAGAGCCCCTCGATGGAGGAACCGTCGAAGCCCACGCCCTCCTCGAAGGCGCCCTCAAGTTCCGAGGGGCTCATCATGACGGACTTGAGGTACCCGAGCATGTCGGTGAACCACAGCCGGATGAAGCGGATGTCCCGTTCCTCGACGGCGCGCAGCACGAATTCCTGTTGGCGATTCATGGGTCCAACTCTAATTGGGTGTTCCGGATGGCGGGTGGGGGTGCTTTCCGCTGCGTATCGCCGCTGTTCGCCGGGGCTCGCACAGATGGGCGGGGGTGGCTGTGTCGGGATGGCGTGGTGCACTGTCAGCACACGGGGAGATCGAACAGGCTTTCCCCGGAACGAACCCCTGAAACGAACGGAGCCGTCACCATGACCGCCATCATCCATCCCACCTTCAACGACCACACCGCCGCTCACGCGGGCGATCCGGAGCAGGTCTTCCGCGAGCAACTCGAATGCACCATCACCACCCGGCTCGTTGCGGCCGCCCGCGCCGGTTGGACACCCGACGACATCCGCCACCTCATCGGCTCCGCCGCCGACCTCTTCCTGCACGCCGCCCTGCCGGAGGTGGAGGAATTCGCCCCCACGACCGTCCGCGCCGCCTGGCTGCGCCAGATCCACGGGCCCCGCAGCGGAGAGGCCACCATCAGCGAACTGGAGACCATCAGCGGGAGGCTCTCCGCCCTGCCGGGCTTCCAGGACACCGACCTGCTCACCGACCTGCACCTCCTCCACGACCGCGACCTCGAGGCCGGGGACTTGAGCGCCGAGCAGCGCCGCGCCCAGCAGCGGATCACCGGGCTGCTGAAGAAGGCCGAATCCACCACCTTCGCCGCCGAGGCCGAGACCCTGGTGGCCAAGGCCCAGCAACTGCGCCAGCGTTACCGCATCGACCACCTCGACCTGGAGGACCCCGGCCCCGGTGAGGTGGTCAGCGTGCGGATGCGGCTGCGCGCCCCGTGGGTGCGCCAGCAGTTCCTCCTCCTCGGCCGGGTCGCCCACGCCAATTCCTGCCGCACCGTGCTGGAGCGCTCGGTGGACATCGCCAGCCTCATCGGCCACCCGGACGATGTCCGCCACACCGCCGAACTCTTCGCCAGCCTCAACCACCAGCGCGACTACTTCATGCGCACCTCCCCCGGCGCGCACGAGGCCACCCGCACCGGCCAGACCTCCGCCTACCGGCGTTCCTTCCTCTACAGCTACGCCGTACGCATCGGCGACCTGCTTCTCGACGCCGCCGCCGACACCCCCGTCACCCCGACCGAGCAACGCGACATCCTACCCGTCCTGGCCTCCCGCGCGGACGCCGCCCGCGAGGCCACCGACCAGCTCTTCCGCCACACCCGCAGCATGTCCTTCCGGCACGGCCACCACGCCCGAGGTGCCGTCGACGGTGTCCGGGCGGCCGAACGCGCACATCTGGGCCCGGATGCCCCGGGCGTGGAGGATAGTGCTGCAGGTGACGGAACAAACCCGTCACGGGCGCAGTCACACCGGTAGATTGGAGATACCAGACCCAGCGCAGATCCCGGAGGAACCCACCCATGTCCACCCGCATTTTCCTCGAGGTAGAAGCCAAATTCGCCGTGGTCGACACCGCCGTGGTGCCGGACCTGACCCGCATCACCGGGGTGGCCGCCATCGCCGCCACCCGCACCCACCGGATGTCCGCCATCTACTACGACACCGCGGATCTGCGCCTGACCCGCTCCCACATCACCCTGCGCCGCCGCGAAGGCGGCTCCGATGACGGCTGGCACCTCAAACTCCCCGGTGTCGGCGGCCGCCTGGAGATCCACGCCGACATCGGTGAACCGGTCGACGGCCTCTACCAGATACCCGAGGAGATCCTCGCCCAGGTCCGCGCCCTGGTCCGGCGCGAACAGCTCAACCCCATCGCCCAGGTGGACAACGAGCGGGTGGAATCCATCCTCGCCGGCGCCGACGGCAGCCGGCTGGCGGAGTTCTGCGATGACCACGTCTCCGCCTGGTCCCTGCTGCCGGGTGGTGTGCACACCTCCTGGCGCGAATGGGAGCTGGAACTGGCCGGGGAAACCGCCGGCACCGAAGCAGGTGACACCCTCATCCACTCCGCCACCCAGCTCTTCCTCCGCGCCGGAGCACGCGTGTCCTCCTCCCCCGCCAAACTGGTCATGGCCCTGGGGGACTCCATCCACCACGCTCCCCTGCCGCCCTTCCTGGTCAACGCCGACATCGACCCGGACTCCCCCGCCGCGGCCGTCATCGCAGCACTCAAGCTCAACCGGGACAAGCTGCTCGAATACGACCCGAAGGTACGCCGCGACGAATGGGACTCCATCCACCAGATGCGGGTGGCCACCCGGGAGCTGCGCAGCCACATGGAGACCTTCAACGGTATCCTCGGCGGCGAGGAACTCGAGCACATCGAGGCCGAGCTGAAGCTGCTGGCCGGCATGCTCGGTCATGCCCGCGACGCGGAGGTCGTTGAGGAACGCTTCCTGCGCCTGCTCGACTCGGAGGACTCCGATGTCCTCGACGAAACCACCCGTGAGCACCTGCGCCACGACATGGGTGAGGAGTACCGGCGTGCCCACCGCCGAGCGGTACTCACCCTCGACTCCGACCGCTACCTGGAGCTGCTCGACGCCATCGACAGCCTGCTGGCTGACCCGCCGGTCGTCGGCGCGCACGCCGCCGCCGAACAGGACGTCGAGGAGAGGCCCGCCGCCCCGCAGGCCCAGTCCGCCGAGGAGGTCGAGGCGATCCTCTCCCAGCATCTTGAGGAGGCGTACAAGAAGCTGATGAAACGGCACCGCAGGGCCGTGGAGAACCGGGACAACCCCGAGCTCACGCTGCACCAGCGGGAGGAGTACTTCCATGACATGCGCAAGTCCGCGAAGAAGCTGCGCTACGCCGCGGAGGCGGTCGGTGCGGCGACCTCACTGAAGACGAAGCGCCTGTACAACGCGTGCAAGCAGATGCAGTCCAGCCTGGGGGATTTCCAGGATGCGGTCACCTCCCGCGACAGGCTCGTCCACATGGCGCAGGCCGCCCAGCGCCGCGGGGAGGACACCTTCGGTTACGGCCTGCTCTACCAGCGGGAACGCTTCAGCGGACTGAAGTCGCTGGAGGAGTACTCCGACGAGGTCAAGTCGATCCGCGCGGCCTACAAGCAGCTGCGTAAATCCGTGGAGGAGGCGGCTGGGGAGAGGGCGAAGCAGGAGGAGAAGCGTCGGAAGAAGGAAGAGAAGAAACAGCAGAAGGCGCAGGATGAGGCGCCTGTGCCTAAGGCTTGAGCACTACCTTGATGCAGCCGTCCTGCTTCTTCTGGAACTTCTCGTACATCTCCGGTGCCGCATCCAGCGGGGCGGTGTGTGTCTTGAGGTCGAGGACGCCGAGGGGGTCCGAGGGATCATCCACCAGCGGCAGCAGCGTATCGGTCCAGGACCTGACGTTGCACTGACCCATCCGCAACTGGATCTGCTTGTCGAACATCGTCAGCATCGGCAGGGGATCCTTCATACCGCCGTAGACCCCGCTGATCGAGATCGTGCCACCCCGCCGGACCGCGTCGATGGCGGTGTACAAGGCGCTGAGCCGGTCCACCCCGGCCACCTCCATGGCCTGGCGCCCCACCGGGGAGGGCAGCAGTCCCACCGCCTTCTGGGCTGCCCCGGCCACATGCGAACCGTGGCCTTCCATGCCCACCGCGTCCACCACGGAGTCCGGCCCACGCCCACCGGTGAGATCCTTGAGCTGCTCGACCACACCCTCGGAGGAATCCAGGGTCTCGATGCCGTGACGCTCGGCCATGGCCCGGCGCTCCGCCACCGGGTCCACGGCAATCACCCGGTACCCCAGGTGCCTGCCGATCCGGGCGGACATCTGGCCGATCGGTCCCAGGCCGAGCACAGCGAGGGACCCACCCTCCGGGGGTGCGGCGTAGTGCACCGCCTGCCAGGCGGTGGGCACCACGTCGGAAAGGTAGAGGTAGCGCTCGTCCTCCCCGGTGTGGGGGACCTTGATGGGGCCGTAGTCCGCATGCGGTACACGCATGTACTCCGCCTGCCCACCGGACACCGAGCCGTAGAGGCGGGAGTAACCGAGGAACTGGGCACCGGTGTTGTACTCACGGACCTGGGTGGTCTCGCACTGTGACTGCAGGCCCTGGCGGCACATGAAGCAGTGGCCGCAGGAGACGTTAAAGGGGATGACCACGCGATCCCCCGGTTTGATGTGGGCGACCGCGGAGCCGACCTCCTCGACGATGCCCATGGGTTCATGGCCGATGATGTCGCCCTTGTCCATGAACGGGGTCAGTACCTCATACAGGTGCAGGTCGGAACCACAGATGGCGGTCGAGGTGATCCGCACGATCGCGTCTGTCGGCTCCTGGATCTGCGGATCCGGGACCTCCTCGATGCTGACCGAGCGCTTTCCCTGCCACGTCAATGCCTTCATTTTTCCTCCTTCCCAGGGGTGCCGCCCCGGGACGGAGCAACAACGCTGAGCTGTCGGGTTTCCCCGACCCTACCGACGAAATATCGCGCCAGCTACCGCGTTCCGGAGGCCAGCTTGTCCCCAGGCCAGACAGACGGCCACGGCCCCGCCACCTGAGCAGGTGGCGGGGCCGTTTCGCGTGCGGGGTTACTTCTCCCAGGCCGGGGGCTTGCCCCAGTCGTCCTCGGCAGCGTCCTCGGCATCGGCGGCAGCTCTACGGGCGGCGGCGATCTCCAGGGCGGCAGCCGCCTCCTCACGGGTGTCGTAGGGGCCCATGCGATCCTCCCACGCACCCTCCTTGCCCTGGGTGACCTCGTGGGTCTTCGGGTCGAAGTACCATTTCTCGTCTTCCGGGGTCATGTTCTCCTCCTGCGTTTTCATGGTTCGGGGCCACGGCGGGGTTGTCCGTTTTATGGCCCCAGGCTACCCGTGCCCGGCACGGCACGGCGGGGACTACTGTGGGAATCACAAGAGTGTAAGGAGAACAACCACCATGCCGATGTGGCCCGCCCCCGAGCTTCCCACCACCGACCGCGTGACCAGCGCCCACCGGGAGAAGGTGGGCGTCGAGCCCCTCCATGTGGCCCACGCCCCGGCCACGTGGCTGCTCATCGGTGAGCACGTCGACCATTCCGGTGGCGTGGTACTGGCCACCCTGACGGATCTGGAGGTCGCGGTCGCGCTCTCCCAGCGCAGCGACGACCTGCTCAAGGTCACCCTCCACGAGACCACCCCACGCGGTGTGAAGATCATCGAGGACCAGATCAGCTCCGGGGTCGTCGCCGAGCGTGCCGCGGCCCAGCAGCCGACCATCGACGAACGCGGCCGCCCCGTCGACCCACCCACCCCGGAGGGTGGCCTGGCCGCGCGGCTGGGCGGGATCGTGTGGACGATGATCCAGCGCCAGCTGCTCTCCCGCGACACCGCCGGCCTGGACGTCACCGTGGTCACCGACATCCCCGACGGTGTCGGCCTCGGCGACGAGGCGGCCCTGGAGTCGGCCTTCGTGCTCGCCCTGCTTGGCGACGCCCCCGACCTCGACGACGCCCCCATGCGCACCCGCCTCGCCGAGGTCTGCCACCAGTCCGCCGAGATGTTCTCCCCCGCCCCGCCGCTGCGCGCCCGCCACACCGTGGCCCTGCGCGGGGTCAGTGACTCGGTCTCCGTCATCGACTACGCCGACGGCTCCGTCACCCAGGCACCCCACCCGCAGTCCGCTGACCTGGAGTTCTTCGCCATCACGGTGGAGCACGCCCGCACGGACCGCTCCGCTGAGATCCGCCGCCGCCAGCGTTTCGTCGCCGACGCCTGCCGCGCCTTCGGCACCGAGTCTCTGCGCTTGCTTCCCGACGCCCGCCAGCGCGTCGTCGAATGGCTCTCGGCCGTGCACAAGGTCCACGGCACCGACGACACCCCCTCCGTGGGTGAAGCCGCCGCCTGGCTCGCCTTCGAGGAGAAGGAGACCGAACGCGCCCAGCAGATGGCCCGCGCCCTACGTGCCCGCCGCAGCGAGGACATCTGGCCCCTGCTCGCCCAGTCCCAGTCCGGACTGACCGGCCCCTACGGCCTGCTCGGTTCCGAGGCGATGGTCCAGCTCTGCCTGGTCCGCGGTGCACTCGGCGCCCGTGCCGCCTCGGCCGGCAACATCGAGGGCGTCATCGCCGGGGTCAGCACCCGCCGCGCCCCGAACTTCGCCCGGGACCTCGCCGACGACGGCCTCGTGGTCGTACCGCTGGGCCGGGGACGCGTGGCCGGGGTGCTTCCCCAGGAGGGTTGAGGCTTTCCGCACGGCACCGGGAATCCAGGCGTGCTCTGGGTCCCGTGAAAGGCGGGGAGGATCTTCGTGCCGACTGAGGCCCTGCCTCTCAGCTACGGTCTCATCCTCCGTCTCCTCGTTTTCTTCAGTGGTGGCGCCGAGGATGGTCCCGGCGCGGCCCCTCGCCTAGCGGACGAACGTACGCGGGGCGTCCCGGGAGATTCCGGGTTCCTCACCGAGCACGGCCCGGACTGTGGGACTCCAGGGCCGTGCGCGGGGCTCGGTGGTGATGCTTGCCCTGGAAGGCGGTGCATGCGGCACTGTTATGGCTATCGTGGGGGTCACCCAGGACCACCAGGTCTGACCTGACCTGGCGGGTACGAGGAGAAAGGTGGGCAACCACGTGGAGATCAATCTGGTCTTGACCTTGTTCGCCGGGGCGTTGCTGACGTTCGCTGCGTTTTCCACCCTGCTGCAACGGATCAGCCTGCCTGGCCCCCTGCTGTGTCTGGCTTTCGGGGTAC
This sequence comes from Corynebacterium lemuris, assembly GCF_024919295.1. Classification (GTDB taxonomy): domain Bacteria; phylum Actinomycetota; class Actinomycetes; order Mycobacteriales; family Mycobacteriaceae; genus Corynebacterium; species Corynebacterium lemuris. The sequence goes on from NZ_JANWTC010000017.1 coordinate 41,500, forward strand.
TGATCGGACCCTATGCCCTGGATCTACTGCGGATGGAGGACTTCCAGGTGTCCACCGGCACACTGCTGGAACAGGCGGCCCGAATCACCCTGGCCATGGGTCTGGCCGGGGTGGCCCTACGGTTGCCGCACGGCTACTGGCGGGCCAACATGCGGTGGATTGCAGTGATCATCGGCCTGGGCATGGCGCTGATGCTTGTGGTCGCGACAGGGGTCCTGTGGTGGGGGCTGGGCATTTCCTTCCTCCTCGCACTGGTGCTGGGCGCGATCGTCACCCCCACGGATCCGGTGGTCACCACCCCGATCGTCACCGGTTCCCTGGCTGAGGAAAAGGTTCCGGAGCGGGTCCGGCACAACCTCTCGGCCGAGAGCGGGATCAATGACGGACTGGGGTACCTGTTCGTCATGCTGCCTATGCTCCTGATGACCACGCCTGATCAGGCCTGGCAGGAGTTTCTCACCACGGTTCTCCTGTGGGAGGTGCTCGGTGCCGTCCTCGTCGGCGCCCTGGCAGGCTTCGTGTTCGGGAAGGTCTTCGTGCTCGTGCAGGAGCACGACCTCATGGAGGAAAGCTCCTACCTCGCCTTCATCGTGCCGCTGGCGCTGCTGCTGCTCGGGGCCGGCAAACTTCTGGGCACCGATGGCCTTCTCGTCGTGTTCATCGGGGTGGCCGTCTTCGGCCAGGTCATCCCCCAGCGGGAGGAATCCGAGGAGGACAAGGTCCAGGACGCCATCGCACGCCTATTCCTGCTACCTGCCTTCGTGCTGCTGGGAATCGCCCTGCCGATCAGTGACTGGGCCGGACTGGGTGGGGCCGCCCTCGCCGTGGTGGCCACGGCCGTCCTGCTGCGCCGGCTCGTCACGCTGTGGACGCTGCGACCGTTGCTGAAAGGTGTGCACGACCGGTCCGAAACGTTTTTCCTCAGCTGGTTCGGCCCGATCGGGATCTCGGCGTTGTTCTACGCGACACTGGCCGAACGCCACACCGGCAATCACGAGATTTTCGTGTTGGCCACCCTCGCTATCACCTGTTCGGTGCTCCTCCACGGGTTGACTGCGGCACCGTTGAGTGCCTGGTTGAAAAAGCGGGAGCCACAGGACAAACAGCAGGAGGAGGTGAGCGCCTGAAGCCCTGCCCTCCTTCCCGTGACCGCTGCTCGATTGAGGTGCCTTCGGAGACCTACGCCTGTCGTCCCACATCTCCCGGGGTCAAGGGGTCAGGAGCGGAGTTTTGTCCATGGTCGGCGGCGTAGGCGGCGAAAACCTCCTCCACGGATTCCCCGGTGTGCAGGAAATCCTTCTTGAGCTTGTCCCCGAGTTGCTGGAGCGCCAGGGAGAGCCGTTGAGCGCTCAGGCGCACCCCCGGGTGGTCGGCTTTCAGAGCGGCGTCGCGCAGCTGCAGGGCGTAGGGCAGCTGGCGGGGCAGGGCGAGATCCTGGTCCGGTTCCAGAAAGTAGAAACCTTCAGTGTGCTGGGTGAAGTCGACGCGGACCTTCCCCACATCGCTCGTCAGGGTGTCCAGGACCCGGGTGACGGCCGCCGCGTCCAACTCGTGGATAGTCTCCGCGTAGGCGACATCAGCCAGACCCTTCAGCTCAAGGGCCAATGACCGACGCCTTAATAAAGGCGGGTGGACCTGCGTGAACCACGTCAAGGCCGCGGTGATCAGGGCGAACCCGGTGAGAGCCTCCAGCGGAGAAGCCAGCCGGATCCACGGATCGGTGGCCACCATATCGCCGTAGCCCAGAGTGCCGAGCGTCAGCAGGGAAACATAGAGGGCTTCGACAGCGTCGGGATAAACAGCAGGATCAATTCCACTGGAGTAGGTGAACCCGCCCGGGATATGCGGGTAGTAGATCAGGGCCCACCCCACTGACTGCAACATCACCCACAGAATGATCACAGCGACCATGGCTGCGGGCCCGACACCCGACCCGAGACGATGCCCGATCGCCTTCGATGCCTTCCACATCCCACGGAGCACCCATTGGCTGAGATCCCCTTTGCCGCTGGGGTGCAGCAACGTGTGGAACATGTCCCGCAACCCGACGACGATGAGTACGATTCCCGCGACCGTCAGTGCTACATCCATCGGTGCCCCTCTGCGACAACTGTCTTTCATAAGCGGCCCGCGTCTGCCGGAGCCCCGCGGACAATCCCCACCGTACTGTCTCCTGGGCCGGGACTGACCGGGGCAGTCAGTCTCCCCAGCCACGCCCGTCATCGACGGTGTCTAAAGATTCGGTGACGATCGCGTCCACGGGAGGTATATCTGATCGAGGGTGGCTAGCCTCGGGGGCAGAGACCGGATCGATGCGATCAAGGAGGATGCATGACCACCAACGCGATGATCACCGCCCACCCCAATCCTGCCGGTGACCTGGACGTCGACAAGCTCACCGAGGCCATCGACGCCGCCCTGGCCTGCGCTCAGACCTGCACCGCCTGCGCTGATGCCTGCCTGGCCGAGGAGATGGTCGCGGAGCTGCGCGACTGCATCCGCACCGACCTGGACTGCGCCGACATCTGCGCGACCACCGCCGCCGTGCTCAGCCGGCGCACCGGCAGCAACCTGACCGTGGTCAAGGCCCAGCTCGAAGCATGCCGAATCGCATGTTCCACCTGCGCCGAGGACTGCGAAAGCCATGCTGAGATGCACGAACACTGCCGCATCTGCGCCGAGGCATGTCGCCGCTGCGAGCAGGCCTGCGCTGACCTGCTGGCTGCCATCGGCTGATTCGCCGCCCGCTCCCCCGGCAGGACCAGGGCCGGGTTGCCCCGCAGGGAGACACAGACGCAGAAGGGCGACCCGGTCCGACGAGCTCGCTACTCGTCTGGGGGTCGCCCTCTGTGTCACGCCGCTGGCTAGGCTGATTCGCGGATCTTCCGGGGGATGAGGAGCATGCTGACCAGACCGAGGAAAGCTGCCCCGGCGAAGAGATAGAAGCCCCAGGGGTAGGCCAGGTTGGCGGTGACGAGAATTCCCGCGCCCAGGGGACCGACAATGGCCCCGAGCCGGCCGATGGCGTTCTCCAACCCCATGGCTGTCGCGCGCGAGTTCCCCTGATAGACCTTGGAGGTGAAGGCGTAGACCATCACCTGGGCGGAGAAGACGAACACGCCGGCGAAGAAGACCAGGGTACCCAGCAGGAAGGCGCTGTTCATCCTGACGGAGAGCAGGACCAGCAGAATGGCGGCCATCAGGAACCAGAGGGTGGAGATGGCGGAGGGCTTCCACTTGTCACCGATCCAACCGGCGAAGATCAGGCCGACGATGGCCCCGAGGTTCAGGACGAAGAGCTGGATGATCGAGTCGGTGACGGCATAGCCGGCCTTGCTCATGATCTGCGGGAGCCAGGTGTTGAGCCCGAAGACGATGATCAGCCCCATGAAGCAGGCCACCCAGGTAGCCAAGGTGGTGGTGGTCCAGGAACGGTCCTTGAAGAGCTCAGCGAATCCGCTGTCCACCCGCTTCTTCCCGTCCCTCTGGGGAACTGTGTTCTCACGGGTGAGGAGGAAGACAGGTGACTCCGGAAGCTTGAAGAAAAGGACGGGAACCAGCAGGAGGCCGAAGAATCCGCCGATGGCGAAAGGGGCCTGCCAGAAGGGGAGGAAGGCCAGGGTGAGCAGCGTCGTCAGGACAGCTCCCACGTGATATCCGGTCATGGTGATGGTGGTGACCCGGGCGGTGCGGGTGGCTCGGTTGATCTCGCCCATGTAGGCCAGACAGGTGGGCACCACGGCACCCAGCCCCAGTCCGGCCACCATCCGCAGAACCGCGAAGACCGCGACATTAGGCGAGAGCGGCAGCAGAAGGGTCAGGACGCTGAAGAGGGCGACGCAGCCGATGATGACTTTCCGCCGCCCGAAGCGGGAAGTGAGCAGACCCACCCCAGCGGCACCGACAGCAGCACCGACATAGGTGAGGGAGGAGGCCCAGGTGGCCCCCGAGTTGGTGAAACCGATGGCACCGGTTCCTGTCAGGGTCGGAATCGCCGCCCCTAACACCACCAGGTCGAAACCGTCCAGCATGACCACAACCCAGCACAGGACCATGGGCCAGACAAGTGGCGAGGAGGATTGTGACGCCGGGGAAGCCGTCGTCTGTCCGCTCTGTTCACGGACGGAAGGTAGAGCCGTCATAAATTTTCCTTCTTGAGCTGGGTTCCCATTAGGTGTGCGGAACCGAGGCGGGCAACAGTCGGCTGAGCTCGGAGGAACCCGCTGCCCGAGGGGGATGATCCGGACACCATGATGCTGGATGCCGGTGCGTACCACCTGTTATTCGGCCGGGGCGGGGGTTCCTGGGGAAATAGGCCCCCGGTCAGGGGGACGGTTGGCGCTGGCCGGGCGACACCGGGGTCACCGCGGCGGGGTGGTGTTAGAGCATTGAATAGGCGGCTGATGCCGGCGAGAGGACCTCGTGGGAGGCACCGTTTCCGAAGTAGATCTTCTCCCCGTCGTCCGGGATGAGCACTCCGGCGGGGAAATGCTCTTCCGCTGCCGCGGTGATGTGGTCGCCGATGGTGCCGGGGACCAGGTGGTGCAGCGCCAGTTTCTTGGCGCCGGCCCGGGCAGCGATCTTGGCTGCATCCCCCGGAGTCGTGTGAGCCTGGCGGTGGTGCTGCATGGAGGCGTCCATGCTCTCCCCACCGGGGCTGCTCTGGTACATCTTCTTCATGCCCTCCAGGTCAATCGCTTCGTGGAGGAGAAGGTCCGTGCCTTCTGCCAGGCGGACCATGTTCTCGCACGGGGCAGTGTCACCGGAGATGGTGACGGAACCGGCATCAGTGTCGAAGCGGAAACCGAAGGCCGGGGCGAGCGGGGGATGTTCCACGAGCGTGGCCGTGACACGCACGCGGTCGTCCTCGAACACCGTGAAGGGTTCCATACCGGCGGGAGAGACGTTCGTGTTGGGGTGGTATCCGGTACCCGCCGGGATCTCGATGTCGTGCGGTTCCCAGAGGGAGTAGGGGGTGGGCATCAGCAGGTCGTACATGCGGTCGGTGACATCGGTGGAATGGGACCTCAGCAGGAGGGAGACCATGTCCACAGTTCCGGCCGTGGGGAGATCATCAAAGATGGGCGTGACCTCTTCGGTGGCCACCGGGCTGAGGAGGGGGAGCATACCCCGGTCACCCGGTCCGTAGATGGGCAACGGTTTGGTGCGCTTGTCCGTCATCATCCAGCCGAAGAGCATGAATCCGATCAGGTCAACCGTGTGATCGGAATGGAGGTGGGTGATGAAGGTGGCTTCCACATCGTCGATGTTGAGGCCGGCCTTCTGGAACTGGGTTGCTGCACCGCGGCCGAAGTCCACGATGTACGACTTGCCTTCGACGACCACCGCTGTCGAGATACCGCTGCGGACAACGCCGGTGGGTGTGGCGCCCCACCAACGGGGACCACCGGCCGTTCCGAGTGTGAGGACGTGCGGCTGTTCATGCATGGGAAGCTCCTTCTGCTGAAAGGTGGTGCGGACCTGTCGACCGCCCGTAGGGGTTCATTTCTTCTGACCTGTGGAGGCCGGGGCAGGGAATGGAGTGATCCTCAGACGCCGGCCGGGGACGATGGACAGGCCCGGTCAGACCACACAGTGCGCTTCTCTCCTGCGCGGCAGGGAGGTGATGCGGCTCATATTGTGGTGAACTTCACGCTAAAGCTCACACTAGGCATTGGCAAATACTAATTCTCTCTGTCGCGCATAGAATGGATCTATGGAAAGTAGACAACTGCAGCTTTTTCGCGCCATTGTGGACCACGGCAGCTTCACCGCGGCCGCCGAAGCCCTGCTGATGACCCAGCCCTCCCTGTCCACCGCGGTCAAGAACCTGGAGAAGGAGCTGGGGACCCAGCTGCTGATCCGGACACGGTCCGGAGTGGTGCTCACCGAGTCCGGACAGGAGGTCTACCACCTGGCCGTCCAGGTCCTGGACCAGATGGAGTATGCCGCCGCACGGGTGAAAGGCTTCTCCTCCGGGAATGTGGGGCGGGTGGTGATGAACGTGGCGCCCACCTTCAACTGGGAGTTCCTCCCCCAGCTCGTACGGCACTTCCGGACCGAGACCCCCGGCGTGGATTTCGTCCTGGAGGACCCGGACCCGGGGACCACGCTCTCCCATCTCCGCGAAGGGCAGGCGGACATCGGGATCGTGCCCACCGGCGACGTGGAGGCCCTCCGGGCCATCCACCCGGACCTCCGCTTCGAGGTGGTCACCCACGTCGACCTCGTCCTGGCGCTCCCCACCGAGGAGCCGGACCCGGAGAAGAAGGGACCCATCCGCCTCGAGGAAGTGTCCCACCTCGACTGGTTCATCCCCCGCGTCCGACAGGAGCTGCCCGGCCTCCCGGAGATCCTGGAGAATCACTGGCGCCACCACCCCGAGACCCGGCCGAAGCGCATCCAGCACGTGGCCACGATCCAGACCGCCCTGCCACTGGTCGCCGGCGGGGCGGGCGTCACGCTGGTCCCCCGCTCCCTGAGTTCTCTCATTCACGGAGTGGTCACCTACCGGGAGGTGGAGGACGCCATCCCGCCGCTGATCCTGGTGGCCCTGTGGCACCCCACCCGGTATCAGCCGCCCGCTGTCACACGGGTCCTGGAGAGGATCCTCGCCGCCGCCACCCCCACGGCCCCCACCGACACCCCGGACCGGTGAAGCCAGGGACCGTCACCCATCTCCGACCGGCCTGGCAGTCCGTCCTGTCAGGTCCCACCGCCCCACATTTACCCATTACTGCCAGGTGAAATAAATTACATCTATGCAAAGCAAAGATAATTAGTATTTGAGCTATACATGCCCCCTCCTTAAGCTCAATTCCGTCAGCACCTGTGGCACACGACACAGATATCCGGGAGCTAGACGTACCTCACCTCCGAAGGTGCAGGTGCGGGAAGGACGAGGGAATGGGCAGCTTGAGATTCACCCACGACACTCTCGCGCAGAGAGTGGTTTTCAGTACCGGCCAAGCAGTCGATGCCGCTGCCGAAGAAATCACGCGGCTGGGCGCCGGCAGGCCGATGATCATCTCCGCCGAGGGTACCCACCACGTGGCGGAGAAGCTGGCTGCGGTGCTGCCACCGGTCCAGCACTGGCGCGACGCCGTCCAGCACGTCCCCCGCTCGGTGGCCGACGCCGCCACCGCCGCGGCCCGGGCGGACGAAGCGGACATTATCATCAGCATCGGGGGCGGCTCGGCGACCGGCCTGGCCAAGGCCATTGCCCTGGACACCGGCCTGCCGATCATCGCGGTACCCACCACCTACGCGGCGTCTGAGGCCACCCCGGTGTGGGGTATCACCGAGCAACGCACCAAAACCACCGGCACCGACGCAGGCGTCCTACCCCGCGTGGTCATCTACGACGCGGACCTGGTGGCCACCCTGCCACAGCCCATGGCCATCGCCTCCGGCCTCAACGCCATGGCCCACAGCATCGACTCACTGTGGGCACCCAAGGCCGATCCCATCAACCGGGCCCTGGCACTGGAATCCGCCCGCGCACTCGCAACGGCCCTGCGCGGACTGGCCACCGGACAGGGGCAGGCCGCACGGGAGCAGGCCCTCTACGGCTGCTACCTCTCCGGCGTGACGTTTGCCTCCGCGGGCTCGGGCCTGCACCACAAGATCTGCCACGTCCTCGGCGGCACCTTCAACCTCCCGCACGCCGAGACCCATGCGGTGGTGCTGCGGTACGTCGCCGCCCTCAACCTCCCGACGGTGCCGGCCACGGCTGCCGACCTGGCCGCCGCCCTGGGCAGCGAGGACGCCCTGGACGGCCTCAACCGCCTCTACCAGCAGGTCGGGGCCCCGGCCTCGCTGGCAGAACTGGACATGCCCGAGGACGGTATCACCGAGGCCGTCGACCGGGTACTCAAGGCGGTGCCCGCCGGCAACCCGGTAGAGGTCACCGCAGACAACCTCACCATGCTGCTCACCGCCGCCTACCACGGCCATGACCCGGCCCGTATCACCGACTTCGCCGAAGGAACAACCCGATGACACAGACCATCCCCACCTCCCACATCTCCGATGCCCAGCGCCAGGTCGAAGACGACCTCGTCACCCGGGTCCTGGCCTCCTTCGACAACTGCGACAACCCGCGGCTGAA
>NZ_JANWTC010000018.1 GCF_024919295.1 Corynebacterium lemuris
ATCCTTTCTCATCGGAAAGTGTTGCAACGACCCTTAGGACTCAAGCAGGTCGCAGGCGATAACATCCAGGGGAGAGGGTGAAGGTCCGCCCTGCCGCCGGGTGCCTGCCGGGTGCCTCAAGAAAAGAGAAGCTCCCATGCACCGCTTCCTGAACTACCTGCGGGATTTCCACCCGGCGGGCCTGGCCGTGGCCCTGCTCTTCTACACCTGGTCGCTGACACCTTCCCTGCTTCCGCGGGTGTGGTACATGCAGGCTCTGGCCACCGCCGTGAGCATCGCCATCGGTTATGGCCTCGGGGTGGCCGGTGCATGGATCGTGCGCTGGGCGGGGGCGAGCTGGCAACCTTCGCGGAAACAACAGCGGATCGGCTGGTGGGTGCTGGCCGCCGTGACGGCCGTGGTCATTCCTCTCTTCGCGGTGCTGGGTGCCCACTGGCAGCACATCAGCCGGGAACTGGTCGGCGTGGAGAGCGACTCCCGCATGATCTACACCGTCGTGCTGCTCCTGGCCGTCCTGGTGGCGCTCCTGCTCATCCAGGCCGGCCGGGGCCTCGCCGCGTTGAGCAACCACCTGACCCGGGCGGGACGCCGCTACGTCCCGCAGCCGGTTGCCCGTCTCGGCGGGTTGGCGCTGGTCGTGGTCGTGGGCTGGCTGCTCATCGACGGCGTCGGTGTCCGCGCCATGCTCGCAGTCACCGAGCGGTCCGCCTCCGTCGTGGACCAGGAGACCCGCGAGGGGGTGGAACAGCCGTCGGAACCGGAACGTTCCGGCTCACCTGCCTCCCTCCAGGCCTGGGACAGCCTCGGCCGGGACGGGCGCACCTTCGTCGCCTCCGGGCCGCGGGCGGAGCAGATCACGGAGGTCACCGGACGTGCGGCCATCGAACCGGTCCGGGTTTTCGCCGGGGTCACCTCCGCCGACACCGTGTCTGAGATAGCCGACGGGGTGGTCGCCGAGCTGGAGCGCACCGGCGCCTTCGACCGCAGCGTCCTGTTCGTGACCACCACCACCGGGCGCGGCTGGATCAACTCCGCGGCAGCCGACTCGCTCGAGTACATCACCGCCGGAGATTCGGCGATCGCGGGCATGCAGTACAGCCACCTGCAGAGCCCGCTGGCCTTCATCGCCGACCGCCAGACCCCGCTGGAGGCGGGACGGGTCCTGCTGGAGAAGGTCTACGCGGTCTGGTCCGAGTTGCCCGAGGATGAGCGCCCGAAGCTGGTGGTGATGGGGGAGAGTCTCGGTTCCTACGGTGCACAGGGGGCCACGGCCTCGGAGCAGGACATGGTTTCGCGTCTGGACGGTGCCCTGCTCATCGGCACCCCGGAATTTGCCCAGCCGTGGAATCGCATCACCGCCGAGCGCGACCCCGGTTCCCTGCAGTGCCTGCCGGTGGTCGACGAGGGGAAACACACCCGCTTCGCCGCGGAGACCGAGGACCTCAAGCTGCCCGGCGAGTGGGAGCAACCGCGTATCGTCTACTGGCAGCACGGCAGTGACCCCATCACCTGGTGGTCCTTTGACCTGCTGTTGCGCGAGCCGGACTGGCTGGCGGAGCCGTTGGGCGAGGACATCAACCCGGCGATGCGCTGGCTGCCGTTCGTCACCTTCTGGCAGGTCACCGCCGACATGGCGTTCTCGGCCGGGGTGCCCGCCGGCCACGGCCACGCCTACGGTTCGGAGGCCGTGGGCATCCTGGTGGGCATCCTTGATCCTCCGGACTGGGACGAGGAGTCCACCCGGCGCGTCGAGGCGCTGCTGCGCGATCCCGCCACCACCCTGGAGCCGCTGGGTGAGTTCCGGTAGGCCTCCGGCGGTTAGGGTGTGGGGTGTGAAAACCCGCCACGCCCTCATCCCCGTCCTGGCCTCCCTCACCCTGGTGGCCTGCGGCGGTGGGGGCACCCAGCCGCAGTCCCTGCCGACACCCGAACCCGGGCCCCAGCCCACCTACACCTATGTTGCCCTCGGTGATTCCTATGCCGCGATGGGCAGCACCACGGCAGGCACCACGGGCCCCGCGTACTGCCTGCGCTCGGCCGACAATTATCCCGGGCAGGTGCTTTCCGATGCCCGCGTCACCGGCCGGGACGCCACCTGCCAGGGGGCGGTGACGGCTGATCTGCTCCAACCCCGCCAGGCGGGGGAGGAGACCATCCCGGCCCAGGTTGAGGCGTTGGGTGCGGACACCGACCTGGTGACCCTGTCCATCGGCGGCAACGACATCGGTTTCGGGGACGTGGCCGGCTGCTTCCTCGCAGCCATGCAGGCCGGGCGCCCCTCCGACTGCGCCCCCACCTGGCAGCAGTCCGTCGACGACCGTCTGACCCAGCTGCCGGAACGACTCGACGAGGTCTACCAGGCCATCGACGAGCGTTCCGACGGCGCGCGGGTGATCACCACCGGCTACCTGCCGTTGCTCGGTCCCGAGGATGACTGCGCCGAGGCCGACGTGCTCAGCCAGCCCGACCGGGCGTGGGTGGTCACGCTGACCGACCAGATCAACCGGGTCGTCGCCGACGCCGCGCAGCGCCACGGTGCCGAGATGGTCCTGCCCGAGCGGGCGGGCAACCACACCGGTTGCGCGGAACCGGAGCACCGCTGGGTGGATTTTTTCGGCTCGGAGACCGGCGCCTATCCCATGCACCCCACACCCACCGGCCAGGAGGTGATGGCGCAGGCGGTGCTGGAGCAGCTCTGACCCGGACTTTGTCACAATCCAGGCCGCTCATTCGTCTCCCTGGTGAGAAGGATCCACACCCCAATCCAAGGAGCCCATCATGAGCGAGCTGAACCTGATGAAGACCCACAAACGCTTCTATGCCGCGGCCGTGGCCATGGAGATGACACTCAGCCTGCCGAAGCAGGAGAAGATCATGGTCAAGCTGCGCGCCTCCTTCGTAAACGGCTGCGGCTACTGCATTCGCATGCACTCCCGCGAGGCCCTGAAACTCGGGCTCGGCCAGGACTGGGTCGACGCCCTTGAGGCCTGGCCCGCCACGCACGAGCTTTTCGACGCCCGCGAGAACCTCATCCTCTCCTTCACCACCGCCGGCACCCGCCTTCCCGACCGCAGCTTCGACGCGGACCTGCTCGATGAGGTCATCGCTGAGCTGGGGGAGAAGACCACCGGTGACCTCATCGCCACGATCGCGACCATCAACATGTGGAACCGCATCGGGGTACTGTCACGTAAATGAGTGACCGGGACACCCTGTGGCTTGGTGAGCGTCCCCGCCTGCTCGCCATCGCCTACAACATCCTCGGCTCCTGGGCCGACGCCGAGGACGCCGTCTCCGAGGCCTGGCTGCGGCTGCAGTCCGCGCCCGAGCTTATCGACGCCCGCGCCTGGCTCACCGTCATCACCTCCCGCATCGCGCTTGACACCGCCACCTCCGCGGCGCGTGCCCGCACCGACTACATCGGCCCCTGGCTGCCCGAGATCGTGGTGCTCGACGAACCCGGCCCCGAGGACCGTGCGGTCCTGCAGGAATCCGTAGACCTGGCCCTGGTGCGGATGTTCCAGGAACTTGAACCCACCGACCGGGTCATCCTCGTGCTCGCCGATGTCTTCGACGTACCCTTCCGCGACATCGCCGGGGCCCTCGGCTCCACCCCGGCCGCCACCCGGCAGAAATCCTCCCGGGCCCGGAAGAGCCTCGCCCGGGCCGAAGCTGCCGGAGGCTCCGTCGTCCCCGCAGCGGACCTCGCCGGGCTGGCCCAGGCCCTGCAGACCGGGGACCTGGCGCAGCTCACCCACCTGCTCTCCGAGGGCTGCGTCCTGTGGACCGACAGCGGCGGTCTCACCCGTGCCGCACGCCGGCCCATCTACGGTGCCGACAAGGTCGCCCGTTTCCTGGCCGGCGTCATCGGCACTTTCGGCATGCCCACACTCACCGTCGAACCGGCCGTCGGCGGGGCGGTCATCCGCGCCGAGTCCGAGGACCAGGTGCGCATGGTCGTCATCGAGGTCGCCGAGGGGCGCATCACCGGGGTACAGATCCAGCAGAACCCGGCGAAGGTATGTCGCCGATGACGTAGTCGAGGCCGAGGATCTCATCGAGAATCCGCTCATCCTCGAGCGTGATGCGCTCGGTTGCCCGCAGATCAAGGAGATCCCGGACCGTCCTCGGAAGAAGCTGATCAACCAGTTCCTTCCGGCGGGCCCGCAATTCGGCGGTGCTCTGGGGTCGGAACATCTCTGTCATTTTGTTCTCCTTCATCTGTTCAGGAATCTTTCCCGCGTCCATTCCCGCAGCTCGGGGATCATCGGTGAGTCATCGGCGATGACGCTCAGGTGGTCCTGGTCCCCGAAGACCCGGTAGTCGATCTCCTGCCCGGCCGCCCGGCGGCGCTCCACGTAATCCTCTTGGGCCGCCGGGGTGACCAGCGTGTCATCGGCACCCTGGGCGATGAGAACGGGGGCGTCGATAAGCAGGGTTGGCACGTTCTCCGCAGCACGCTCACCCAGCGGGCCTTCCAACGGATCGGGTGCCCAGATCGGTTCCCGACCGACCAGGGCGGTGGCCACCGAGACGATCGTCGCGGGATCACTCAGGCAACGCCGGCTCATCGCCTCGGCCATCAGGCGCGCGCCGGGCCGGACGTAGTCGCGGGCGTGGATCTCCGGGTACTCCGCAGCGTAGGCGGCCAGGGCGAAGGAACCGAAGAGGGAGCCGATGGCGGAGTCATTGAGGGAATCGAAAAGCGCCGGCAGGTTCGCCGCCGGGGACATCGCCGCCACACCGGCGACCGCCAGCTCGGGGGCATAGGAACCGGCCAGGCCACCGGCCCACAGCGCGGCGTGCCCGCCCTGGGAATGACCCCAGATCACGGAGGTGGGGGAGAGGTCGGTCTCGTGGAGCTGCCGGGCAGCGCGGATCGAGTCGAGCACGCTGCGCCCCTCCGCCTGGCCGATGAGATAGGGGTGTGCGCCCTCGGTGCCCAGCCCCACCGCGGCCTTGAGCGTGCTGCGGCGGGGGTCGCGCTCCTGCTCGGGGAGGTTCCGGGCGCGGCGGATCGCCGCGGTGATCCGGCTGAGGCCGAAGTTGGCCAGCAGCACACCGAAGATGACGGCCACGACGATGACGGTGACATCCGGCCAGGACAGGGCCAGAATGCCGAGGATGAGGGAGGTGGCGGCGGACATGAGTTCGGCCCAGTCACGCTTCCGCAGTGCGCGGGTGCCGTCGGTGAGCGCCTCGATGATCAACACCGCGCCGAGCAGCAGTGCCAGCACCGCGAGGCTCAGCCCCGGGACAACGAGGCCTGCCAGGCCCAGGGCCAGCCACAGCAAGCCGGTCCAGCGCCGCTGCAGCAGCAGGGACACGCCGTGGATGAGCAGGGACACGGCCAGCACCATGAGGAGCGCGGCCAGGGAGAGATAGGGACGCAGGATAAGGATGACGCCGAGAACCAGACTGAGGACGCCCAGGAGGGCACCCGGCCACCAGGGGAGGCGCTGCTGAAGAGCCGTCACATCCATGAGATTACAGCGGCGGGCCGGCAGGTCCTTCCCGCGGTAAGAGAACAGGTAGACTGGTCAGCTGTTGGCGGGGGCTGCATCGGAGTCACCCCGAGCTGAGAGCTGAAGGAGGAGCCGATGCCTGGCAACACCGGAACCCCGAACCCGGAGGCCCAGCTGCACCTCAACGGACCCGAATACGGGGTGGGTTTCCCCGCGGCGGAGACCACCTTCTCCAATCGCAGGCCGGGAAAATACGGCACCGACTACAAATACGACACGCAGGCGTCGATGGACTTCCTCGCCGCCCGGGGCTGGCGGACCGTCAAGCTGCCGATCCGGTGGGAGCGCATCCAGCCGGAGCTGTACCAGGCTCTCGACGCCGTGGAGCTGGGGCGTCTCACGGCCTTCCTCGGGCGCTGCCGGAAGGCCGGCCTCCGGGTCAACCTGGACATCCACAACTACGGGTCGTACTACCGCGACGTGGACGGGGTCGGGGTCCGTACAGCCCTCGGGGAGCGGGAACTGCGGGTGCCGGCTTTCGTGGATCTGTGGCGCCGGCTGGCCGCAGTATTCCGGGACGACCCCACGGTGGTGATCTACAACCTGTGCGCCGAACCCCAGGGCGACTACGGCGGGCTGCGCGGGCAGACCTGGCGGGCCGCCTCCCAGGCCGCGGTCGAGGCCATCCGCGAGGTCGACCCCGCCACCGAGATCCACGTCGCCGGTTACGGCTGGTCCGGGTTGCGGAACTGGTCCTGGTTCAACCCCGAGCCGTGGATCACCGACCCCGGCCGGAATTTCCGTTACGTCGGCCACCACTACTGGGACGCCACAGGCGGGGGTACCTACGGGGAACGCACTTACGTCCAGGGGCTGCCGCCGACCGGGACGGACGCCATCCCCGAGGCCGGCATCCCCCTGGCGTGGCACACCCGGATACTCAAGGAGCTCGACGACTTCGTTGCCTGGCTGGACAAGGCGGGTGCCCCCGGCATCATCGGTGAACTGGGCTGGCCCCACGACAGCCCCGACTGGAACGTCTTCGGTGACTGGTACCTGCGCAAGGCCGCGCTGCGGGGCCTGCCGGTGGTCCACTGGTGCGCCGGCGAGTGGGCGGATGCGGACCGCCTCAGCCTCTATGGGGGCAACCCTCTCTCGGAGGTGCGGGCCTCGGGCATCATCGCCGAGGCCCGCCGCGGCTGAACCCCGCACCGGCTGAACCCCGCACCGGCTGACGCCGTGCCACCCGGGGCGGGGGACGCGGCGTCGATAAGCAGGTGGTTTAGCAGTCGTAGTAGAGCTCGAACTCCAGCGGCGTCGGGCGCAGGCGGGCCGGGGAGATCTCGTTGTCGTACTTGAGCTTGATGTACGCGTCGATGAGGTCCTCGGTGAAGACGTCACCGTCGGTGAGGAAGTCATTGTCCTCCTGCAGCGCGGCCAGCGATGCCTCCAGGGATGTCGGGGCCTGCGGGATGGCGGCGGCCTCCTCCGGCGGGAGCTCGTAGAGGTCCTTGTCCACCGGGGCCATCGGCTCGATGCGGTTCTTGATGCCGTCGAGGCCGGCGAGCATCATCGCGGCGAAACCGAAGTAGGGGTTGCCGGACGGGTCGGGGGCGCGGAACTCGATGCGCTTGGCCTTCGGGTTGGAACCGGTGATCGGGATACGGATCGCGGCGGAGCGGTTGCGCTGGGAGTACACCAGGTTGATGGGGGCCTCGAAGCCCGGCACCAGGCGGTGGTAGGAGTTCAGCGTCGGGTTGGTGAAGGCGAGCACCGCGCCGGCGTGGTGGAGGATGCCACCGATGTAGTAGCGGGCCATGTCGGACAGGCCGGCGTAACCGGACTCGTCGTGGAACAGCGGCTTGCCGTCCTTCCACAGCGACTGGTGGGCGTGCATGCCCGAGCCGTTGTCGCCGGCCAGCGGCTTGGGCATGAAGGTGGCGGTCTTGCCGTTGGCGAAGGCCGTGTTCTTCACGATGTACTTGAAGGACTGCAGGTCATCCGCCGCGTGCAGCAGGGTGTTGAAGCGGTAGTTGATCTCCTGCTGGCCACCGGTGCCCACCTCGTGGTGGAAACGCTCGATGTCGTAGCCGGCGGCAGCCAGGTGGCGGACCATCTCGTCGCGGATGTCCACGGTCTGGTCATAGGGCGGCACCGGGAAGTAACCGCCCTTGACGCGGTTGGTGTAGCCGAGGTTGGGGCGGCCGTCGAGGCGCTGGTCGGCGCCGCGGTTCCACCAGCCCTCATCGGAGTCGACCTCGTAGAAACCGGAGTTGGTGTCCGTGGCGAAACGGACGGAGTCGAAGAGGTAGAACTCGGCCTCCGCGCCGAAGAAGCAGGCGTCGGCGATGCCGGTGGAGGCGAGGTATTCCTCGGCCTTGCGTGCCACGTTGCGCGGGTCGCGGGAGAAAGGCTCGCGGGTGAAGGGGTCATGGACGAAGAACTTGATGTTCAGGGTCTTGGCCTCACGGAAGGGATCGATCTTCGCGGTGGCCAGGTCCGGCAGCAGGTTCATGTCGGATTCGTCGATGGTGGTGAACCCGCGGATGGAGGAGCCGTCGAAGGCGAGGCCCTCCTCGGCGGCCTCCTCATCGAACATCGCGGCCGGGATGGTGAAGTGGTGTTCGGTGCCGGGGACATCCGTGAAACGGACGTCGACGAACTCGACCTTTTCGTCCTGGATGAACTTGACGACATCTTCGATGGTGTTGAAGGCCACGATGACTCCTAGGTGGGGTTGACGCTCAGTCGGGCGGTATCTCCGGACGAGTCTACAGGTGTGTCCACGACTCCCCGGGTACCTGCGGACCATTCTAAACCTTTACCTGTCGATCTATCAAAAGGTGAAACATGGATCACTGTTTCTCCCCTCGCACCACCCCGGCTAGTCTCTAGTGTATGGCGAACCCCAAGCGCACCTGGCTCGACGGCCCCCAGATCCCCGGCGAACACGACGACCCCTTCGCTCCCGGCAAATGGCCCGGCGAGAAACTCGGTCTCCCAGAGGCCGGGGCGGGCTCCCTGGCCTCCGTCGCCCGCCGCGCCGGGGGAGTGACCATCGACTGGATCATGTGCTGGATCCTGGCCATGACCTTCGTCCGCTTCACCGACATCCTCGGTTCTACCCCAACTGTCACCCTCATCTTCTGGATGCTCCTGGGTATCATCGGCGGCTGGCTCTTCGCCGGCACCCCGGGCCACAAGCTGCTGGGCATGGGCGTCGCGCGCACCGACGTCGGCGGCGCCCGCGTGGGTCTCTGGCGCGCTGTCGCGCGCACCCTGCTGACCTCCTTCATCCTGCCGGCCGCGATGGTCGACTCTGACGGCCGCGGCCTGCACGACCGGGCCACCGGAACCGCCGTCATCCGCAGCTAATCCGCAGCTAGGGGAGGGGGACCTGCGCCCAGGGCCTTGACGTCGGATACTTCTGATCAACTCTTTCCTGAAATCTTGTTTCCTGGACCCGAGTTGATCAGATAAAGCAGACGGGGCAGCGTCCTGACAGGGGAGGGTGGCAAAAATTCAGATCCCGGGCTCCGTCATCGCGACGGTGACCCGGGATCTGCAGCTCCAGCCGAACCTACATTGTGTGTACTTTCACGTGCGCCACTTGCGTGGCATCAGATCGGGTACTCTGTAGTTTTCTTTTATCCGGTGAAGCGTTACCTGAAGTGTAACCCAGCTCACTTTCGTTGGCAATAGTCTGCGCCGAAGATTCTTCGGCGGCAGGTTCAGAACAGCAGAAAGAGCAGCACCTGGGCCAGGAGGATCTTCGCCACCATCGACACCGGATACACCGATGTGTAGCCCTGCGACGGCAGATCATTGCGGGTCACGTCATTGACGTAGGACAGCACCGCCGGATGCGTCTGCATGCCCGCCAGGATGCCGGCCGTCTCACCGAAGGACATGCGCATCACCTTGTGGCCGACCACGAGCACCAGCACGGAGATGAGCAGGGTGAGCAGCGCGCCGAGGCCGATGATCGTCAGCGAGGTCGGATCCGAGAGCGCGGAACGGAAACCCGCCCCGGCGGTCGTGCCGATCGCAGCGAGGAACAACGTGATGCCCAGCTGGCGCAGCGCCAGGTTCGCCCCGTAGGGCACCTGCCACACGATCCGCCCCGTGCGTCCCAGGGCACCGAGTACCAGCGCCACCACCAGTGGCCCGCCGGCACTGCCGAGTTTCAGTTCCGCCCCGCCCGGCAGCGGGATGGCGATCATGCCGAGCGCCACACCGATCATCAGCCCGGCCACCAGGGGAAGGAGGTTGACGTGGGACAGGCGCCGGTAGGAGTCGCCGAACAGGCGGGTGACCTTGTCCATGCGGTTGTGTGCGGCGACCACGCGGACCCGGTCGCCCAGCTGCAGGATGGTCTCGGGGCCGGCCACCATGTCGTGGTCGCCGCGGCGTACCCGCGTGATCAGCAGTCCCGCCAGTTGGGGGCGCAGCTGGGCCAGGGGGATGCCCACCAGGTCCTCGTTGGAGACGAAGATCCGCCGGTAGTCCAGGTCGTGGCCGTGGAAGGGTTCCCCCGGCAGGGCCGTGCCCAGCAGCCCCGTGGCCCGGTCGAGTACCTCCTCCGTGCCCACCACGAAGAGCACGTCCCCCTGCCGTGCCCGGGCACCGTTGCCCGGTAGACGTTCCGTGCCGTCGCGCTCCAGTCGGGAGACGATCACCTCCAGGCCGAGTTCCTCCGGCAGCTCCGCGATGGTGCCCAGATCTTCGCGGTCGACGCGGATGCGGCGGGTGTGGAGCTCGTGCACGGCCACGCCCTGTTCGACGGCCTCGCGCTGGTGGTCGACGCGGAAGGCCTTCGCCGCGACGGCGATGGTGAGGATCACGATGATCACGCCCAGGGGGTAGGCCAGCGAATAGGCCACCAGCGGCAGGGATTCCGCCGCGCGCAGCTCCCCGGCGTCGGTGATCAGGGAGGGCAGCGTATCGACGACCGCGGCCATCGCCGGCGTGTTCGTCAGCGCCCCCGTGAACATGCCGGCACCCGTGACCGCGTCAATGTCGAAGAGCCGCACCAGACCGTAGGCAGCGGCCGTGACCGTCAGGAAGATACCCACGGCCAGGGCGTTGTTGCGCAGTCCCTTGGAACGCAGATCGGCAAAGAAGCCGTGACCGGATTCCAGGCCGATGGTGTAGACGAACAGCGACAGACCCACCACGTAGATCAGCGGGGGGATCTGTATCTCCGGCTCCACTGCCGCCATCCCCAGTCCGACGAAGAGGACGGCGGCCACCCCGAGACGGAAACCCAGGATGCGGATCCGACCGATGAGCAGTCCCACCGTCATGATCACCAGCAGGGCGAGAAGGGGGTTCTCCACGAAAATGTTCACCACGTCATCGTGCCAGAACCGGGGTCGGCACGTGCGGTGGAAATAAAACATCCCGCCCACTCCCCGGAAGGGATGGGCGGGATGTCAGTGGCGTGCCGGCAGCAGCAGAGGCTACTTCGAGCGGCGCTCGCTGGCGCGGCGCATCCGCCGGTTCATGCCGGAGAGGTTGGCGTTGCGCGGCATCGGGCCCTTCGGCAGACCGGCACCCGGGGCGGCGGAACCGATGGTGTCCATTGCCTCGATCCTGGCGTTGACCGAGTAGACCTCATTCTTCTTGTAGTTGCGCGGCAGCTTGAGCAGTTCCCGCTGGAGGTTCTTCAGCGGCACCTGGCCCTCGCCGTCACCGACGTACATCTCGTAGACCGGGACATCGCCGGCGAGGCGGTCCAGGCGGCGCTTCTGCTGGTTGACCAGATCCTTGGCGGCGGCCGGGCTGCCCTCTGCGACGAGGACGACACCCGGGTTGCCCACCACGCGGTGGACGATGGCGCTGAGGCTGCGGTTCATCGCGACACCCTGCTTGGAGTGCCACACGATGCCGACGGTGTTGCGCAGGTTATCCAGGGCCCAGCCGGCGGCACCCGGCTGGTCGCCGACCCGCTCGTACATGGAACCCTCGAGACGGCGGGAGAAGATGAACATCGCCAGCACGAAACCAAGGCCGATGCCCGGGATGAGCATGAACCACTGCCCACCCCAGGCCAGGCCGATGAGGAAGAATGCCGCGGCCACGCCGACGATCGCCAGGACCATCAGCGGGATGAGCTTCTTGTCCTGCTTGCGCTGCATGTTGAAGGCCTGCCACAGCTGACTCCACGTCTGCTTGCGCTTCGCCCGCTTGGCTGCCTTCGCCTCGGCCTTCGCGGCCTTGGTGGCCGCCTTCTGCTTGTCGTCTGCCATGGTCTCTACTCTAGGCGAGGTGCCAGGTTGGTCCTAACGTGAGGTGACCGGTGTGTCCTGCGAGGGGCCGTACTTGGCCAGCAGGGTGGTGGCCTCCTGATCGGTGCTGCCCTGGGAGGTCTCGGCCAGGTGCTTGAGGTTGTCCGGTACCTCCAGACCACGGGCGGCCATGGCCTCGGAGTAGAGGCGCCCCGCACGGTAGGAGGAACGCACCAGCGGGCCGGACATGACGGCACCGAAACCGAGCTCCTCGGCGAAGTTCTTGTGCTCGACGAACTCCTCCGGCTTCACCCAACGGTCGATCGGGTGGAACATCGGGCCGGGGCGCAGGTACTGGGTGATGGTGATGATGTCGCAACCCGCGGAATGCAGGTCGGTCAGCGACTCGCGGATCTCCTCCGGGGTCTCACCCATGCCCAGGATGAGGTTCGACTTGGTGATCAGGCCGAAGTCACGGGCCTGGCGGATCACGTCGAGGGAACGTTCGTAGCGGAAGGCCGGGCGGATGCGCTTGAAGATGCGCGGCACCGTCTCCACGTTGTGGGCGAAGACCTCCGGACGGGACTCGAAGACCTCCTGGAGCAGCTCCGGGCGGCCGGAGAAGTCCGGGACGAGGTTCTCCACGCCGGTGTTCGGGTTGAGAGCGTGGATCTGACGGACGACCTCGGCATAGAGCCAGGCGCCCTCATCCTCGAGATCATCACGGGTCACACCGGTGATGGTGGAGTAGTTCAGTTCCATCTCGCGGACGGATTCGGCCACACGGCGCGGCTCATCGCGGTCCAGCGGGTCCGGCTTGGCCGAGTTGATCTGGCAGAAGTCACAGCGGCGGGAGCAGTTCGCACCGCCGATGAGGAACGTCGCCTCGCGGGATTCCCAGCACTCGTGGATGTTGGGGCAGCCGGCCTCCTGGCACACGGTGTGCAGGCCGGCGCCGGCCACCCGCTTCTTCATGTCCTCGTATTCGGGGCCGGTTTTCACCGCGTTGCGGATCCACCGCGGCTTGGTCTCGATGGGGGTCTGCGCGTTGCGTTTCTCCACCCGCAGCAGCTTGCGTCCTTCAGGTGCGATAGTCACACCATCACCCTACTCTCTTTATTAATAGGCGTAAATGACCAGGTCAGCCCTGGGGGGCAGGGACCTGGGGGATTTTCGTCGGATCAGGTGCTTCCGCGAAAGTGTGGTCGGCGACCTTGAGCCGCCCGGCGAGGGCGGCGTCGAGGGCGTCGAGAAGCGGCGCCGTCATCTCCGCCACCGTGACCTCACGGCCCAGCTCCAGACTGAGGGTGGTCACGTCGGCATCGTCGATGCCGCAGGCCACAATGTGCTCGTAGAACTCCAGTGTGTTGGAGCAGTTGAGCGCCAGGCCGTGCATCGTCACCCCGCGGGTGATACGGATACCCAGCGCAGCGATCTTCCGGTCGCGGCGGGTATCGGAGGCGGGAACCCAGACACCAGAACGGCCGTCAATGCGCCCTGCCTTATCGGCACCCACCCCACGCACCGCCGCAATCAACGCCTCTTCGAGGCGGCGGACATAGTCGACCACATCCACCGGGTCGGCGAGTTTGATGATGGGGTAGGCCACCAGCTGACCCTCCCCGTGCCAGGTGATGCGACCACCACGGTCCACATCCACCACCGGCTGGCCGTTGGCGGGACGGTCGGAGGGCTGGGTGCGCTTCCCCGCGGTGTACACACTGGGGTGCTCCAGGATGAGGACCTGGTCGCCGATCTCACCGGCGGCCCGCTGCTTCGCGAGCTCCGCCTGCAGCTCCCAGGACTCCCGGTAATCCACCAGCCCGAGGCGGCGGATCTGAAGGGGCGCGCCATCCGCCCGGATCGAACGGTCGGCGGGGAAGAAGGGTTCACGTGGTGCAGACATATTGGGGTACAGGCTACCCCGAACCCCGCATATGTTGTCTAGACACCGTTCGCGGCGGCGTACTCCGCCGCCGTCATCAGCTCACCGACCTCCGCCACATCCACGCTGAAGAGCCAACCCGCACCGAAAGGATCGGAGTTGATCACCGCGTAGTCGTCGTGCACCGCCTCATTGACCGCTGAGACCGTGCCCGTGACCGGGGAGTAGAGATCGGAGACGGACTTGGTGGACTCCACCTCACCGCAGGGTTCCCCGGCCGTGACCGTGTCGCCGACAGCCGGCAATTCGGCGTAGACGACCTCACCCAGACGCTCGGTGGCCACGGAGGTGATGCCCACCTTCACGGTCGCGCCGACGGCGGCCTCCGGGGTGGAGTCGATCCACTCATGATCCTCGGAATAGGAGTAGTTCTCAGGCAGCATGGACATGATGGTCAGGGCCTTTCCGGTAGCGGGGTGGACACGGGCTTGATTCTAGGAGAGTGGCCGGTGCGGCGCGGGGGTTTCGGGCGGGGCGGGTGGCCGGTCCCGCGCAGAGATATTCAGGCACCCCAGGTGGCGGCCCACACCTCCTACTTCCCGGCCCGCCGGTAGAACGGCGTGGCCACGATCTCGACGGGGTGGCGCTTACCGCGGATATCCACCTCCAGTTGCGCACCCTCCTCCGCAACGTCGGGACGCAGCCGGGCCAGGGCCACCGGGTAACCCAGGGTGGGGGAGGGCTGACCGGAGGTGACGTGCCCGACCAGTTCATCGCCCAGCCACACCTCGGAACCTGCCCGCGCCGCCCGCCGCCCCAGGCCCTTGAGTCCCACGATCCGGGAGGTGGGCTCCCGGTCCATCAGTACGGAACGGCCCACGAAATCGGCCTCCTTCTTCCCGAAGGCCACGGCCATGCCCGCCTCCACGGGGGTGATGTCCAGGCCCAGCTCGTTGCCGTAGAGGGACAGGCCGGCCTCCAGACGCAGCGAGTCCCGGGCGGCCAGCCCGGCGGGCACCAGGCCTGCGCCGGTACCGCACTCCAGCAGCGCATCCCAGGTGGCCCTGCCCTGGACCGGGTCGGTGTAGAGCTCGAAGCCGTCCTCCCCGGTGTAACCGGTACGTGCACACAGCATCTTCCTGCCGTAGACCTCCACGACGGCGCAGGTGTAGTACTTCAGCTCCTCGACGAGGTGTTTGTGCTGTTCGGAAACGATCCGCAACAGGATCTCCTGCGCCCGCGGCCCCTGCAGGGCCAGCAGCACGGTGTGGTCGGATTCGTTCTTCAGTTCCACCGACCAGCCCTTGGACCGTGCCCGCATCGCGGCCCACACCACGTCGGTGTTGCCGGCGTTGGGCACGGCGAGGAACTCGGTCTCGCCGAGGCGGTAGATGAGCAGGTCGTCGAGGATGCCGCCCTCGTCGTCGACGAGCATGGTGTATTTCGCCTTGTGCACCGGCATGGTCGACAGCGTGGAGATGAACGCGTGATCCAGGTACTCGCCGGCCTGCTCACCGGTGATGCGGATCTCGCCCATGTGGGAGAGGTCGAACAGTCCGGCGGCGGTACGCACAGCGCGGTGTTCGTCGAGTTCACTGCCGTATTTCAGGGGCATGTTCCACGGTCCGAAGGGGGTGAAGGTGGCGCCCAGTTTCTCGTGGCGGTCGTGCAGGGGGCTGTTGTGCAGCTCGGACATGGCTCAGCTCTCCTCGGGGGTGGCGGTGAAGTCGAAGGCCTCGGGCGGTGGGCAGGAGCAGACGAGGTTGCGGTCACCGTAGGCCTCGTCGAGGCGGCGCACCGGCGGGAAGTACTTCGTCCGGCGCAACCCCGGCACGGGCCAGGCGGCCTGCTGGCGGGTGAAGGCGTGGTCCCAGTCGTCCCGGGAGACGCTCCAGGCGGTGTAGGGGGCGTGGCGCAGCACGGAGTCCTCGTAGGTGACATGGCCGTCGAGGATCTCCTGGATCTCCGCCCGGATGGTGCGCATCGCCTCGATGAAGCGGTCGAGTTCGGCCAGGTCCTCCGATTCGGTCGGCTCGACCATGAGAGTGCCGGCGACGGGGAAGGACAGGGTGGGGGCGTGGAAGCCGAAGTCGATGAGGCGTTTGGCCACATCGGCGGCCGTCACCCCGGATTCCTGCGTCAGCCCCCGCAGGTCGAGGATGCATTCGTGCGCGACCAGACCGTTGCGCCCGGTGTAGAGCACGGGGAAGGAGTCCTGCAGCTCACGTGCGATGTAGTTGGCCGACAGGATCGCGCTTGCCGACGCCCGCGCCAGCCCCTCCGAGCCCATCATCGCGATGTAGGCCCACGAGATGGGCAGCACCCCGGCCGAGCCGTATTTCGTCGAGGAGATCGGCACACCCGCCCGACCTTCGACCGCACGGGTGGCGTCCGCCCGCGCCGGGTCAGCCGGCAGGAAGGGCACGAGGTGCTCGGCGACCGCCACCGGCCCCACCCCGGGCCCGCCACCACCGTGGGGGATGGTGAAGGTCTTGTGCAGGTTGAGATGGGAGACGTCCCCGCCGAACCGGCCGGGCTGGGCCAGGCCGGTCATGGCGTTCATGTTGGCGCCGTCGATGTAGACCTGCCCGCCGACGGCGTGGACCTTATCGCAGACCTCCCGGACGGTCTCCTCGAAGACACCGTGGGTGGAGGGGTAGGTGATCATGATCGCGGCAACAGCCGGGCCGTGCTCAGCGAGTTTCGTATCCAGGTCGGCCAGGTCGATGGAGCCGTCCTCGGCGGTGGCGATGACCACCACGCGCAGATTCGCCAGCGTCGCGGAGGCCGCGTTGGTGCCGTGGGCCGAGGCCGGTACGAGGCAGATGTCCCGGTCGGTGTCCCCGTTGGCCAGGTGGTAGCGCCGGATGGCCAGCAGGCCGGCGAGCTCACCCTGGGAGCCGGCGTTGGGCTGCACGGAGACCGCGGCGTAGCCGGTCAGCTCGGCGAGCCAGCCCTCCAGTTCCCCGATGAGCGCAAGCCAGCCGCGGGCCTGCCGGTCGGGGGCGTAGGGGTGGATGTCGGCGAACTCCGGCCAGGTGATCGTCTCCATCCCGGCGGTGGGGTTGAGCTTCATCGTGCACGAACCCAGCGGGATCATCGTGCGGTCCAGCGCGAGATCCCTGTCCGCCAGGGTGCGCAGGTAGCGCATCATCTGGGTCTCGGAGTGGATGGTCCGGAAGATCGGGTGCGTCAGCGTCGGCGTGCGGCGTGCCACCGCCGCCGGGATGCACGGCTCACCCATGCGCACCTCTCCGGCGCCGAAGGCGGCGGCCAGCCGGGCCACATCCTCCTCCGTGGCAGATTCACCGAAGGAGACCCCCACAATGTCCATGTTGATGGGGCGCACCAGGTAGCCCTCCTCCGCGAGTCGGTCCACCACCTCCTGTGCCCGGCCCGGCACGCGGACGGCGACGGTGTCGAAGAAGGCGTCGTGAAGCAGCTCGGGGCCGGTCTCCCGCACAGTGGCGGCGAAGGAGGCCGCCCGGTCATGGACCCGCTCCGCGATCGCCCGCAGCCCCTCCGGGCCGTGGTGGACGGCGTACATCGCCGCTGTGACCGCCAGCAGCGCCTGCGCGGTGCAGATGTTGGAGGTCGCGCGTTCCCGGCGGATGTGCTGCTCACGGGTCTGCAACGCCAGGCGGTAGGCCGGCGCCCCCTCCGCGTCGATGGAGACCCCCACCAGCCGGCCCGGCAGCTGCCGCTTGAGCTCGTCGGTGACCGCCATGTACGCCGCATGCGGGCCACCGTAGAACAGCGGCACCCCGAAACGCTGGGAATTGCCCACCGCGATATCCGCACCCAGATCGCCGGGGGACTCCAACAGCAGCAGGGAGAGCGGGTCGGTGACCACCGTGGCCAGCCCGCCGCGGTCGTGGATCGCGCGGATCACCGACGAAGGATCACTGACCTCACCATCAGTCGCGGGATAGGCGATGACCACCCCGCACAGGTCCTCACCCACCAGCTCGGAGGCCAGGGAGGTGATCTCCACCTCCAGGTCGATGGCCCGGGCCCGCTCCGCCGCCACCCCGAGGACCTGCGGGTGCAGGCGGGCATCCAGCACCACCTTCCGGCCCTTCTTCCGGGCCCGCGACATCAGCCCCACCGCCTCCGCGACGGCCGAGGCCTCATCCAGCAGCGAGGCGTTCGCCACCGGCAGGCCCGTCAGCTCCGAGACCATCGTCTGGAAGGCCAGCAGCGCCTCCAGCCGCCCCTGGGAGATCTCCGGCTGGTACGGCGTGTAGGCGGTGTACCAGCCCGGATTCTCCACCACCCCGCGGCGGATCACCGGCGGGGTGACCGTGTCGGAGAAACCCTGCCCGTAGAAGGCCCGCAGCACCGTGTTCTGGGCGGCGTAGGCCCGCAGCCGCGCCTGGGTCTGCGTCTCCGACAGCGGCGGGCCGGTCTGCGGCCGGGCGGTGACGCGGATGTCGGTGGGGAGGGCGGCGTCGACAAGCTCGTCGAGCGAGGAGAAACCCACCCGGGCCAGCATGGTCTGCTCCTCGGCGGCGTCCGGACCGGTGTGCCGGGCCAGGTAGGAGGCAGGATCGGTGATCGGGGGCAGGTCCATGGCGGGTCGACTCCTCGGTGCGGGAACTGTGTCACCCATTGTATGACCCCCGCCACACCTGGGGTGGGAAAACGAAACCGCCGCCCGACCAGGAGAGGTCGGACGGCGGTGCCAGTTCACCGGGGGAGGGCTAGAGAGCCAGGTCGGAGTCGAAGTCCGCGGTCTCCAGGCGATCCTTGATGGTGGTGATGAAGCGGCCTGCGTCGGCACCGTCGACGACCTGGTGGTCGTAGGTGAACGGCAGGTAGCACATCTGGCGGATGGCGATCGAGTCCACACCGTCGTCGGTGACCACGACCGGGCGCTTCTCGATGGCCGCGGTGCCCAGGATGCCGGCCTGCGGCGGGGAGAGCACCGGGGTATCCAGCAGCGCACCCTCGGAACCGATGTTGGTCACCGTGAAGGTGCCACCGGACAGATCGTCCGGACGCAGCTTGCGGTTGCGGGCGCGGTCGGCCAGGTCGACGATGGCGGCGGCGATCTCCGGCAGGGTCTTCTCCTGCGCCTTCTTGATCACCGGTACCAGCAGACCCTGCGGGGTGTCCACGGCGATGCCGATGTTGACGTCCGCGTGGTAGGTCATCTCCTTGGTCTCCGCGTTGTAGGACGCGTTGACGTTCGGGTGGGAGACCAGGGCCTCCGCGGCAGCCTTGACGATGAACGCCAGGTAGGTCGGGTTCGCACCGTGCTTGGCGATGAAATCGTTCTTGACCTTCTTGCGCAGCTCCGCGACGCGGGTCATGTCCACTTCCTGGACATGGGTCAGCTGGGCGGAGGTCTGCAGCGAACGCAGCATGGTGGCGGCGGTGATCTCACGGATGCGGTTGACCTTTTCGGTCGTGCCGATCAGCTCAGCCTTCGCCGGGTCCACGGACTTGCTGGACCAGTTCGCGCGCTCACCCTTCGGGGCGGCGGCAGCCGGAGCGGCCTGTGCACCACCCTCGGCGGCAGCCAGGACGTCCTGCTTGCGGATGCGGCCGCCGACGCCGGTGCCCTGGACGTTGTTCAGATCAACGCCGTGCTTGTCAGCGAGCTTGCGGACCAGCGGGGTGACGTACGGGACGTTCTCGTTGTTGACCTTCGCGGCCGGCTTCTCGGCAGCCGGGGCCGGCTCGGCCTTCGGCTCAGACTTCGGGGCCTCAGCCTTGGGGGCCTCCTGCTTCGGCTCGGCCTTCGGGGCCGGCTTCTCGGCAGCCGGGGCAGCCTTCTTCGCGGCGGCGGAACCGACACGGGCGATCACGGCGCCGACGTCGACGGTGTCATCCTCGTCGGCGAGGATCTCGACCAGGGTGCCGGCGACGGGGGAGGGGATCTCGGTGTCGACCTTGTCGGTGGAGACCTCGAGCAGCGGCTCGTCAACCTCGACGGTGTCGCCGACGGACTTCAGCCACTGGGTGATGGTGCCCTCGGTGACGGACTCGCCCAGCTCCGGCATCTCGACATCAGTGGCGTCCTCGGAACCGGCGGACTCGGCGGCCGGCTCGGAAGCCGGTGCGGCCTCCTCGACGGTCTCGTTCTCGTCCTTGGACTCGGCCTCCTCGATGGCAGCCTCCGAGGGGACCTCCCCGGAGCCAGCGGCGTCAGCGTCACCGATACGGGCGATCACGGCACCGACGTCGACGGTGTCATCCTCGTCGGCGAGGATCTCGACCAGGGTGCCGGCGACGGGGGAGGGGATCTCGGTGTCGACCTTGTCGGTGGAGACCTCGAGCAGCGGCTCGTCAACCTCGACGGTGTCGCCGACGGACTTCAGCCACTGGGTGATGGTGCCCTCGGTGACGGATTCGCCCAGCTCCGGCATCTCAACATCGGTGGCGGCACCGGAAGCGGCCTTCGGGGCAGCCTTCGGCTCCTCCTTCGCCTCCTCGGCGGGGGCCTCCTCAGCAGCGGGAGCCTCCTCAGCGGCCGGGGCGTCACCCTCCTCACCGATGACGGCGATCACGCCACCGACGTCAACGGTGTCGTCCTCCTCAGCCTTGATCTCCAGCAGCACACCGGCCACCGGGGAGGGGATCTCGGTGTCGACCTTGTCGGTGGAGACCTCGAGCAGCGGCTCGTCGACCTCGACTCGGTCACCCACCTGCTTCAGCCACTGGGTAATGGTGCCTTCGGTGACGGATTCGCCCAGTTCGGGCATCTCTACGGAGAACGCCATGTTGTTCTGACTCCTCGAAAGTCGTAAGTATGTCGATAGCTAATGGCCCTAAGC
Organism: Corynebacterium lemuris; assembly: GCF_024919295.1. Lineage (GTDB taxonomy): Bacteria > Actinomycetota > Actinomycetes > Mycobacteriales > Mycobacteriaceae > Corynebacterium > Corynebacterium lemuris. Next base: position 20,363 of record NZ_JANWTC010000018.1, read on the forward strand.
GTACCGGGTTTACTCAGGTGGGTGTCACCGAGGTTCCCGTACGGAGTTTCATTGCTCCTACAATTGTAAAGCGTGTTCAATCTATTCGGTCGCAACAAATCACGGTCGGGTCTCCGACCCCCCAGAGCCCCAGGGGACACCATCCGCCCGGCGGACGCCGACCACCTCCGGCAGTGGGCGGCCGGCCGGGCCTTCGTCGAGGCCTTCGTGGAGCCGGAGACGGTGGTCAACGAGATGTCCGTCGTACTCGTCGACGAAAACGGGGAGTTCACCCGCCGCCGCATCGGCGGACCGAAGGGCATCGACGCCATCGTGAAACTCCTCGGCGTGTCCATCTACGACGTCGAGGAGACCGGTTACCCCCAGCGCATGCGCGAACGCATCGAACGCGACCGGATCCTGCGCAAGCGGGAGGAGCAGCGCCGCCGGCGGGCCGCCTTCGACAGGGGTGAACTCCCGGACTGAGGCGGGACGTGGATGAGCGCGGAAAACCCTCCGCAGAACCGGCCGCGGGAACCTGCGCCCGGGTCGGTTCTGTGGAGGGTTTTCCCGCGCGGGGAGGCTAGCTCTCCTCGGCGATCTCCGTCAGCAGCGCCAGGAAGGTACGCACCGGCACACCGCTCGCACGCTTCGGGGTGTAGCCGTGCACGCCACCGGTGTTGTAGGAGGGGCCGGCGATGTCCACATGCGCCCACTCGATGCCCTCACCGATGAAACGGGAGAGGTACAGTGCGGCGAACTCCATCCCACCCCAGCGGTTGGGGTGGGCGTTGCGGATGTCAGCGACCGGGGACTTCAGCTCCTCCTCCTGCTCCTCCAGCAGCGGCATCGCCCAGGCGGGCTCGCCGACACTGCGGCCGGTGGCGGCGAGACGGTCACGCAGCTCCTCGGAACCCATGACACCGGAGGTGCGCACACCGAGGGCGACCATCTGGGCGCCGGTGAGTGTGGCCGTCTCGATCAGGTAGTCCGGCTTGTCCTCGGAGGCGTAGGTCAGGGCATCGGCCAGCACGAGGCGGCCTTCAGCGTCGGTGTTGATGATCTCGGAGGTGGTGCCGCCGTAGTGGGTGATCACATCACCCGGGCGCAGCGCCCTGCCGTCGGGCATGTTCTCCGCCAGCGGCATGGTTGCGGTGATCTTCACCGGCAGGTTGAGGCGGGCAGCGGCGATGACCGTGGCGGCGACGGCCGCGGAACCACCCATGTCGGAGACCATGTTCTCCATGGAGGCGGCCGGCTTGATGGAGATGCCGCCGGTGTCGAAGGTGATGCCCTTGCCCACCAGGGCCACGGACTTCTTCGCCTTCTTCTTCGGGGTCCAGCTCAGGCGCACCAGACGCGGGCCACGTTCGGAGCCCTGACCGACGGCGAGGATGCCGCCGAAGCCGCCCTTCTTCAGGGCCTTCTCCTCGAGCACCTCGACCACGAGGCCGGCCTCCTCGGCCTGCTCCGCGAGGATTGCGGCGTAGGACTCGGGGTAGAGATGGGAGGAGGGGGTGTTCACCAGGTCGCGGGCCAGCAGCACAGCCTCGGCGGTGATGCGGGCGGTCTCGAACTCCGCGGTGGCGGACTTCTCGTCGGACACGAAGACGACCTTGCCCACCGTGCCGTTGCCGTTGCCGCTGTCCTTCGACTCGCTGCGGATGCCGCGGTAGTTGTAGGCGCCCAGGGCGATGCCCTCGACGGCCGCAGCCAGACCGAAGACACCGAGGGTGGTGGCCACGGTCTCCAGTCCGGACAGAGCGCGGGCGACGGTGCCGGCGGCGCGGCGGACGATCTCGTCGGTCAGCTCCTCCGGATCACCCAGGCCGACGGCGATGACGGAATCGGCGGCCACGCCCTCCGGGGCCGGGATGCGGGTGACCTCGCAGGCCTTGCCGGTCGCACCGACGGCGGTGAGGGAGTTGAGGACGTTGCGCAGGGCGGTGTCGTCAAGCAGTGCGGAAGCGGGCAGCTCCGGCCCCTCCTCACCCTTGAGCACCGGCACCACGAGCGCGTCGGGGGACTTCGGGGCCTTCTTCGACAGTTTCAGCTCCGGGGTGGCACCGCGTGCGGGAAGGGTGAACGTGGGGTTCGCCATGAAAAATACCTCCTGAGGTTGGCTTGTGTTGTCCCCAGCTTATAGAGACCACCAAAACCGTGCGGGTGTACCGTTATCGCCATGACGTCTCTCAATTTCTCCGTGAACCGTACGAGCACTCCGGCGTCCGATGAGGCGCGCGAGGAGATTCTGCGGAATCCGCGGTTCGGCAAGAACTTCACCGACCACATGGTCACCATCGAGTGGACCGAGGACAAGGGCTGGCACGACGCACAGGTGCGCCCCTACGAGTCCATCCCCATGGACCCGGCCACCACGGTGTTCCATTACGGTCAGGCGATTTTCGAGGGCATCAAGGCGTACCGTCAGCCCGACGGTTCCGTCGCCACCTTCCGTCCCACCCAGAACGCCGAGCGCATGCAGCGCTCCGCCGAGCGGCTGGCCATGCCGCCGCTGCCCACGGAGGACTTCCTGGAGGCCATCCGCCTGCTTGTCGACGTCGACCAGGCATGGGTCCCCGCCGCCGGCGGCGAGGCCAGCCTCTACCTGCGCCCCTTCATGATCTCCACCGAGGTCTCCCTCGGGGTGAGCCCGGCGAACAAGTACACCTTCTTCGTCATCGCCTCACCCGTCGGCGCCTACTTCACCGGCGGCATCAAGCCCGTCTCCGTGTGGCTGAGTGAGGACTATGTCCGCGCCGCCCCGGGGGGTACCGGCGCCGCGAAATTCGCCGGCAACTACGCCGCCTCCCTCCTCGCCCAGGCCCAGGCCGAGGAGAAGGGCTGCGACCAGGTGGTCTGGCTCGACGCCATCGAGCACACCTACATCGAGGAGATGGGCGGCATGAACCTCTTCTTCGTCTACGGCTCGGGTGCCGACGCCAAGGTGGTCACCCCGGCGCTGTCCGGCTCCCTGCTCGCCGGCGTCACCCGCGACTCCCTGCTGCAGGTCGCCCGCGATCTCGGCCACGAGACGGAGGAGCGGCGCATCTCCAAGCACGAATGGCGTGACGACGTCGAGTCCGGCGCCATGACCGAGGCCATGGCCTGCGGCACGGCGGCCGTGATCACCCCGGTCGGCCGCGTCCTGTCCAACGACGGCGAGTTCGTGGTCAACGGCAACACGCCGGGCGAGGTCACCATGGCCATGCGCGAGCGTCTCACCGCCATCCAGCGCGGCGAGTATGAGGACACCCACGGCTGGGTGCACACCCTCGTCGAGGCCTGATCAGGCCTGGTCCGCCAGCAGCTCCGCGGCCGCCTGCACCAGCGGCAGGGCCGCTAGCGCGCCGGCGCCCTGGCCGGCGTTCATGTCCAGGGCGATCAGCGGCGTCAGTTCCAGGGCCTGCAGCGCGATCAGGTGCGCGGGCTCCGGACTGAGCTGACCCGCCTGGCACCACTGCCTCGTGCCGGGTACCAGGCGCTCGGCGAGGAAGGCGGCGACGGTGACGGAGGCGCCGTCGAGAAGCACGGGGGTGCGGCGCGCCGCGGCCTGCGCGATGAAGGCCACCAGCGCCACCAGATCCGGCGAGGAGATCTTCCGCAGCAGTTCCTCCGGCTCCGTGCCGAGGTTGCGGACGCGGAACATCGCATCCCGGATCGCGGAGACCTTGATCTTCCACAGCTCATCGTCCATGCCGGCCCCCGGGCCGACCACCGCGACGGGTTCTGTCCGGGTCAGCGCACCGAGTACCGCGGCGGCCACCGTCGTGTTGCCCACCCCGAGATCACCGGGCAGGAGCAGGTCAGCGCCCGAATCAACCTCCTGGTCCGCGATGCGGCGGCCCAGCTCCACGGCAGCCGTGAACTCTTCGGCGCTCATGGCGTCCTCGACGTCCACTGCACCGGAACCGCGGCGCACCTGCTCCGGGCCGCCCTCCTGGTCCAGCGAGACATCCACCACCCGCACCGAGGCCCCCGCGGCCCGCGCCAGCACGTTGACCGCGCCGGCACCGGATTCGAGGGCGGCGGCCTGCCGGACGGAATGCTCCGGAGGCAGCGTGGACATCCCCCGCTTCGCGACGCCGTGGTCCCCCGCGAAGACCACCACCCGGCACCGCTGCAGCGGCACCGGCGGGAAAACCCCCTGGCAGGCGGCGACCCAGGCACCCAGCTCCCGCAGCCGACCCAACCCCGAGGCGGAGACGGCGGCGAGAGCCTCGGCGCGGACCTGATCGTCCGGGGACGTGACCGGTGCAGTGGAATCGAAGAGCATGGCCTAGACCTGCTCGCCGATCTCCACCCGCGGCTTCGGGGAACGCCACTTCCGCGGCTGCGTCATCCGCGAATAGGCGTAGAAACCCAGCCCGATGCCCGCAGCCGTGGTCTCCGGGAACTTCGCCCGCACCGCCTGGTTCACCCGGCGGCCCGTGACCACACCCTCGATGAAGAAGACGACCATCAGCCCCATGGCGAACAGCGACATGATGTTCGCCAGCGCCGGCGCCCACGTACCGATGAACATGATCACCAGCAGGGCCAGCGCCACCGGCAGCACCACGTTGTTGATGAACCGGCGGGAGTCGATCCAGTCACGCACGAAACGGCGCTCCGGGCCCTGGTCACGGGCCAGCAGATAACGCTCATCACCGGCGTCCATCGCCTTCTGCACCTCGCGCTGGCGGCTGCGGTTCGCATCCCGCTCCTTGGCCTTGTAGGCCTTCCACTCCTCCTTGGACATGGACTTCTTCAGGTCCCGGCGCTGTGCCTGAGCCTGAGCCGCCGAGGACGGGGCCTTCGGATCACGGATGATGCCGCGCTCAATCTCAACCTCCCTCCGCTTCGGGGTGGGGCGACCCTTCGGCGGGGTATAGCCCCTCGGGAGGTCAACCGGGGTTTCCTCCGGCGCCGGGGTCTGCATCGCAGCAGGCTCGGCGGGGGAGGGGTCGTCAGATTTCTGCCAGGGGAGTTTCACGGATCCCAGGCTACAAGGCCCCGGAATGAATTTGGGAATACGGGTCGGGGAGTGGGCGTTGATAGTATGTGAGCGTCCGCTCCACCATTGACGGACCTGTCCCGGGACCCCGGGGAGGAGTATGGTGGGCGCGTATACGGGTATCCCGCAGACAGGGAGTCCCTGGCGCACGACATGAAGTTTTGATACGCAAGGAGACCACCAACATGACCGCTCCCACCTCCAGCACCGGCGTCGTACTCACCGATTCCGCGGCCGCCAAGGCCAAGGCCCTGCTTGATCAGGAGGGCCGCGATGACCTGTCCCTGCGCATCGCTGTCCAGCCAGGTGGCTGCGCCGGCCTGCGTTACCAGCTCTACTTCGATGACCGCTCCCTCGACGGCGACCAGATCGACGAGGTCGGCGGTGTCCGGCTCGTGGTGGACAAGATGAGCGTGCCCTACCTCAGCGGCGCCCGGATCGACTTCGCCGACACCATCGAGTCCCAGGGCTTCACCATCGACAACCCGAACGCCGGCGGTGCCTGCGCCTGCGGCGACTCCTTCAACTAGGACTCCGGGTTCCGTCACCGGACGAAATGACGCCCGCACTTTCCTCTTGCAGGGGAGTGCGGGCGTTTTCTTGTCACGGGGTGCCATGGCGGGCTGGCCGAACCCTGCGACCACGACCCTGCGACCACGACCCTGCGAGGAGAAACCCGCGAGGAGAAACCCGCGAGGAGTCCCATTTCCGGGCCCATCGCGGGTTATGTGTCAGATTTCCAGGGTGAACGCAGGTTCGTCCTCGCGGGGTTCGCGGACGCCACGCCGACCCGGTCAGATGTCCACCGGATAGTCCTTCTCCTCGATCTGCGGATTGATGCGCTCCTCGACGAAGATGCCGTGCCAGACCATGAAGGCCAGGACGGTCCACAGGCGGCGGGAGTGGTCGGAGACGCCGTCGCGGTGCTCCTTGAGCATCTCGAGCACGGCCTTCCGGTCGAAGATGTCATCGGTCTGGGACTCAGTGATGGTGTCCTGTGCCCAACCGAAGAGCTCATCGCCGGCGAGCCAGTGGCGCATGGGCACAGGGAAGCCGAGCTTCTTGCGGTGCAGCACATGCGGCGGCACGATCTGCTCCATCGCCTTGCGCAGGGCGTATTTGGTGGTGCCCTCGGCGATCTTCAGGCTGTGCGGGATGGTCTGGGCGACCTCGAAGACCTCCTTGTCCAGGAAGGGCACGCGCAGCTCCAGGGAGTTGGCCATGTTGATCTTGTCGGCCTTGACCAGGATGTCGCCGCGCATCCAGGTGAACAGGTCCAGGTGCTGCATCCGTGCGACGGGGTCCATGTGGGTGGACTGGGCGTAGATGGGGGCGGTGACCTCCTTGTGGTCCCATTCCTCCCTTGCCCAGGGCAGGACCCGCTGCAGCTGCTGGAAGTTGAAGGAACGAGCGTTGCCGTAGTAGCGGTCCTCCATGGTCATGGAGCCGCGCTCGAGCAGGGATTTGCCCTTCATGCCGTCCGGCAGGACGCGGGAGAGGCGGCCGAGGCCGCGGCGCAGGGGAGAGGGCATCTTCTCGAAGGGCGCGAGTGAGAGGGGCTCCTTGTAGATGGTGTAACCGCCGAAGAGCTCGTCGGCACCCTCGCCGGAGAGCACGACCTTGACGTGTTTGCGGGCTTCCTGGGCCACGAAGTACAGCGGCACCAGCGAGGGGTCCGCGACGGGGTCGTCGAGGTACCACATGATCTTCGGGATGGCGGCGGCGTACTCCTCCGGGGAGACGACCTTGACGATGTGCTCGACACCGATCGCCTCGGCGGATTCCGCGGCGACGTCGATCTCCGAGTAACCCTCGCGCTCGAAACCGGTGGTGAAGGTCAGCAGGTTCGGGTTGTGCCGCTTGGCCAGGGTGGCGATGGCGGTGGAGTCGATGCCCCCGGAGAGGAAGGATCCGACGGTGACGTCGGCGCGCATGTGCTTCTCCACGGAGTCCTCCAGCGCCCGCGCGATGCGGTCGAAGAGGTCCTGTTCGGTGCCCTTGGGAACCGGGGTGACCTCGAAGTCCGGTTTGAAGTAGCGCTTCGCGACGACCTCGTCCCCGGCCTTCAGGGTGGCGGTGCAGCCGGACTCGAGGCGGCGGATGCCGGTGTGCAGGGACTCCGGCTCGGGGACGTACTGGAGGTCCACGTAGTGTTCGATGGCTCTTTGGTCAAGTTCAAGGCCTAGACCCAGCTCGGGTGCCATCTCCAGGATGGACTTCTTTTCGGAGGCGAAGACGGTGCCGGCGGGGGTGGTCGCGTAGAACAGCGGCTTGATGCCGAACTGATCGCGGGCGACGAACAGAACCTGTTCCTGCGTGTCCCAGATGGCGAAGGCGAACATGCCGCGCAGATGCTCGACGACCTCCTCACCCCAGTGGTGGTAGCCGACGACGATGGTCTCGGAGTCGCCCCGGGTGTGGAAGGTGTGGCCTGCGGCGGTGAGCTCCTCACGCAGTTCCACAAAGTTGTAGATCTCGCCGTTGAAGATCAGGGTGTAGCGCTCGGGGGTGTCCGCCGGGCCCCACACCAGAGGCTGGTGGGAGTGCTCGAGGTCGACGATGGACAGGCGGTTGAAGCCGAAAACCACGGAGGCGTCGTGCCAGGTGCCGGCGTCGTCCGGACCGCGGTGGCGCATGCACGGGAGCGCCCGGGTGACGGGGTCGACGAAGGCGTCAGCGTCTCCGCGGGCGGTGAGCATGCCAAGAAAGCCGCACATGTGGAAATTTTCTCCTCTATATAACGGGAAGGGACGCGCTAGAGTCGTCGAGGTGTCGGTCCTACGATACGGCCCGCGGGCGTCGGCAGGCGACACCGGCACGGGCGTGGGGTGCGAATGAAAATGAAAAACACTCCCGGTGGGGGAGGGGGTAGAAAGTCTGCACCAACGGGTGGAAACTTTCGGATGATGCAGCGTGTCGGCCCTTGTGAAATGGGTTACATGCGTCCGGAGGTGGTGCGCACCCCATTCGCCGGTAACCCCACATGGGCTGTAACATCCGGGGTACTTCGAGGGATACCGGTCTCGTCCGGCGAATCTGAGGAGGACTGAAACTGTGTGGAAGACCTCCATCGATGAACTATCCTGCTTTGTTAGGAATGCTTAAACCAGTGTTCAAGGATTTAGTGTGGACAGGAAGGCAGACACACGTGGAACAGCGTAATAAGCGCGGCTTCGCTCGAAAGGCGGGTCTCGGCGGTGTGATGGCGCTGGGCGGCCTCGCCCTCGCCGGTTGCGACGTCGCTCCCCCGGAGAGCGTCGGCAAGATTCTCGGGATGGGCTGGCCGACGGGTATCACCCCCGAAGCGACCTCCATGTACAACTTCTGGGTCTGGGTCTGGGTCACCGCCTGGATCATCGGCATCATCATGTGGGCTCTCATGCTCACCGCCATCTTCAGCTGGAACGCGAAGAAGGCCGAAAAGCAGGGCAAGGGTGAATTCCCGCGCCAGCTGCAGTACAACGTGCCGCTTGAGCTGGTGCTGACCATCATGCCGATCATCATCGTCATGGTCCTGTTCTTCTTCACCATCCAGACCCAGCAGAAGGTCACCGCGCTGGACAAGGATCCACAGGTCACCGTGGACGTCACCGCGTTCCAGTGGAACTGGAAGTTCGGCTACCAGAACGTTGCCGCCGAGCTGAGCCCGACCGGCTCCGAGTATGTCGGCCTTGATGAGGACCGCCAGGAGCTGGCTGAGGCCACCAGGTACGACGACCCGGATCTGGTCGCCAACCCGAACCCGATCCACGGCATGTCCGAGGGCGACCAGTCCTACCTGAACTTCAACCAGATCGAGACCCTCGGCTCCACCGAGGAGATCCCGGTCCTGGTCCTCCCGACCAACACCCCGATTGAGTTCCAGCTCGCCTCCGGCGATGTGGCCCACTCCTTCTGGATCCCGGAGTTCCTGTTCAAGCGTGACGCCTTCGCTCACCCGGAGGCCAACCAGCAGCAGCGCGCATTCCAGATCGAGGCCATCGAGGAGGAGGGTGCCTTCGTCGGACGCTGTGCCGAGATGTGCGGTACCTACCACGCCATGATGAACTTCGAGCTGCGTGCCGTCTCCCCGGAGGCGTTCCAGGACTACCTGCAGTTCCGTATCGACAACCCGGACGCCCCGAACTCTGAGGCTCTCGCGTCCATCGGTGAGGCTCCGTACGCGACCACCACCCACCCGTTCAACTCGTCCCGCCAGACCTGGGACGGCGAGAACTTCGTCGACAACAACGCCAACATCTAAGCGAGGAGTTTCATAATGAAGTCCAGCTCTAAACTGCTGTACGGCATCGCAGCCTTTCTCGCACTGATCGCCGTCGTCTACGCTCTCGGAACCACCTACATCAACGATGACGGTTCCGGCGGTGGAGCGGAGTGGGTAGGCATCGTCGCCCTGGTGCTGTCTACCGCCCTGGCCGTCATGCTCGGTGTCTACCTCCACTTCACCGACTCCCGCGCCGATATCCTCCCCGAGGACTGGGAAGAGGCCGAGGTCGAGGACAAGGCCGGTATCCTCGGTTTCTTCTCCCCGGGCTCCATCTACCCGGCCTGGATGGCCGGCGCCGTCGGTGTCCTGGCCCTGGGCCTCGCCTTCTGGCACCTGTGGATGGTCGCCATGGGCCTGGTCCTGCTGATCTGGGCCTCCTACAACCTCAGCCTGCAGTACGGCCTGCCGAAGGAGAAGCACTAATCTCCGCTGCGGCCTGAACTGCCACACGAATCACGACGAGGCACCCGCCCCCCTGGGGCGGGTGCCTCGTCGTGTCTGTTCCCCAGGATTTCCCCAGCTTCAGAAAGGGCGGCAGAATCGTCGGAGAGGGGGAGGGGAACCCGCCTGAAGTGGGGGAACCTGCAGGTGGGAGGGGTCATCCAAAAGTTGGTAATCCGCCTTTGCGGGGCTCTTTCCGTGTGATTTACATCTCGCACCCCTTTGCGGTGGTTCTCAGGTTGCAATCGGGTAAATCCGGTAAAGTGAGTGCAGACGAGTGCCGCCCAGGGGTATCGGGCGGGCCCGGGGGAGGTGACCTGCAGGAATGTGGCGTCGGATGCAGGGGCGGGAAAGTTCCCGGCAAAGGGGAAAATTTTCGCGGGGGCGGTTTCTTCCCTAAAACCGCAGGTGGTATTCCTATTCTCCCCTTCGGGGCGGGGGGAGTTGAAGTGACTTCCGGCCCCGGAACAGCCATACTGGTCAGCGTGACGAGCGCAGTTTCAAACACAGGTATGGCAGCACCACAGCGTGTTCCCTCACTGAACCGACCCAACATGGTCAGTGTCGGCACGATTGTGTTCCTGTCTCAGGAATTGATGTTCTTCGCCGGACTGTTCGCGATGTACTTCACATCGCGCGCGAACGGCCTTGCAGGTGACTGGGCGGAGCAGACCGCCAATCTCAACGTGTTGTATGGATTCATCATCACCGCGATTCTGGTCGCCTCCTCGGTCACCTCGCAGTTCGGCGTCTTCTCCGCAGAAAGGGGTGACGTTTACGGACTCCGTCGCTGGTACCTCATCACCGTCGGTCTGGCGCTGGCTTTCCTCAGCTTCCTGGCCTTCGAGTGGTACGAGCTGATCATGCACGGAGTGACGATCCAGTCGAGTGTCTTCGGCTCGGTCTTCTACATCATCACGGGCTTCCACGCCCTGCACGTCTCGGCAGGTGTCATCGCCTTCCTCGTCGTGCTCCGTCGTGTGACCGTGTCCAAGTTCACGCCGGCACAGGCCACCGCCGCCATGGCAGTGTCCTACTACTGGCACTTCGTCGATGTCATCTGGGTCGGCGTCTTCATCACGCTTTACCTTGTCCAGTAGGCCGTAGCCTGCCGAGCAATCGGCCTGCAGCCATTCACTTTCCGTAACCGAATTCTCAAAGGAAAATGATGGATACCAATCCGAACATTGCCGCCGGCGGCGACGCGAAGTCGTCCGCCTCGGCCAAGAAGGCCCGCGGCCGCCGCAAGATGCGCCGTACCGCAGCTGGTGCCTTCGCGCTGACTCTCGGGCTCACCGGCGCGGGCGTTCTCGCCACCGCGCTGACCCCGGACGCACAGGTCGCCACCGCCCAGCGGGATGACCAGGCACTGATCCAGGAGGGCAAGGACCTCTACGACGTCGCCTGCATCACCTGCCACGGTGCCAACCTCCAGGGTGTGCCGGACCGCGGTCCGTCCCTCATCGGTATCGGTGAAGGCGCCGTGTACTTCCAGGTTCACTCCGGTCGTATGCCGATGATGTCCAATGACGCCCAGGCTGAGCGTAAGGCCCCGCGTTACACCGAGGCCCAGGCACTGGCCATGGCCGCCTTCGTGGCCGCCAACGGTGGTGGACCTGAGCTCGTGTACAACGAGGACGGCACCCTCGCCATGGAGGAACTCCGTGGCAAGAACTACAACGGCCAGATGGACGCCCAGGACATCGCCCGCGGTGGCGAGCTGTTCCGCCTGAACTGCGCCTCCTGCCACAGCTTCACCGGCCGTGGTGGCGCACTGTCCTCCGGTAAGTACGCGCCGACCCTGGATCCCGCCAACGAGCAGGAGATCTACCAGGCCATGCTCACCGGCCCGCAGAACATGCCGAAGTTCTCTGACCGCCAGCTTTCCGCTGACGAGAAGAAGGACATCATCGCCTTCATCAAGGCGACCAAGGAGACCCCGTCTCCGGGTGGCTGGGGCCTCGGCGGCCTCGGCCCGGTCTCTGAGGGTATGGCCATGTGGTTCATCGGCATCACCGTTCTCGGTGCCGCCGCTATGTGGATTGGATCGCGTTCATGAGCAACGAAGTGAAGAAGAACTACACCGCCCAGGAACTCAACGCGATGAGCAATGACGAGCTCGCGCGCCTGGGCACCGAGCTGGACGATGTCACCGTCGCGTACCGCAAGGAGCGCTTCCCGGTCCCGAACGATCCGGCTGAGAAGCGTGCCGCCCGCAACGTCGGCATCTGGCTGGTCGTCGGCATCATTGCTGCGATCGCCTTCCTCGGCGTCTACATCTTCTGGCCGTGGGAGTTCAAGAACCTGGGTGAAGAGGGCCACATGTGGCACACCTTCTACACCCCGATGCTGGGTCTGACCTCGGGTATCTCCATCCTGGGTCTGGGCATGGCGGTCATCCTCTACGTGAAGAACATCATCCCCGAGGAGATCTCCGTCCAGCGCCGCCACGACGGTCCCTCCTCCGAGGTTGACCGCCGTACGCTGACCGCGCTGCTCAACGACTCCTGGACCACCTCGACCCTGGGCCGCCGCAAGGCTCTGCAGGGTCTGCTCGGTGGCGCCGGCATCCTCGCCGGCCTGGTCATCGTCGCCCCGCTGGGTGGCATGATCAAGAACCCGTGGAAGCGCGGCGAGCTGAACATCATGGGTGACGGCACCCTGTGGACCTCCGGCTGGACGCTCCAGGAGCAGGGCGTGAAGCTCTACCTCGCCCGCGACACCGGTGCGATCGCTGAGAACCACACCGGTGAGGCCGGCAGCCACTGGAGCACCGTCGGCGTCTCCCGCCTGGTGCGCGTGCGTCCGGAGGATCTGGATGCCGGTGGCATGGAGACCGTCTACCCGCTGCCCGAGTCCCTGGTCAACGACGGTGATCTCTTCGATCCCCAGGCCAGTGTCTACACCGAGCAGATGCACTCCATCCATGGTCCGCGTAACCCCGTCATGCTGATCCGCCTGCGCACCGAAGATGCCCAGAAGGCCATCGAGCGTCAGGGCCAGGAGGATTTCCACTACGGCGACTACTACGCGTACTCGAAGATCTGCACGCACATCGGCTGCCCGACCTCGCTCTTCGAGGCCCAGACCAACCGAATCCTGTGCCCGTGCCACCAGTCGCAGTTTGACGCGCTCCAGTACGGCAAGCCGGTCTTCGGTCCGGCCGCCCGTGCTCTGCCGCAGCTGCCGATCGAAGTCGACGAAGAGGGTTACCTCATCGCCGCGGGCAACTTTGTTGAACCCCTCGGCGCTGCATTCTGGGAGCGTAGGTCCTAATGAGCAACAAACTGGCCCGAATGGGCAACAACATTGATTCCCGCTACACCGCCGCGGGTCTCCTCCGTCCGCAGCTGAACAAGGTCTTCCCGACCCACTGGTCCTTCCTGCTGGGTGAGCTGGCCCTGTACAGCTTCATCATCCTCCTGCTGACCGGTATCTACCTGGCACTGTTCTTCGACCCGTCGATCACCAAAGTGATCTACGACGGCGCCTACCTGCCGCTCAACGGCGTCGAGATGTCACGTGCCTACGCCACGGCGCTGGACATCTCCTTCGAGGTCCGCGGTGGACTCTTCGTCCGCCAGATGCACCACTGGGCCGCCCTGATGTTCATGATGGCCATGGTCGCGCACATGCTGCGTGTCTTCTTCACCGGTGCGTTCCGCCGCCCGCGTGAGGCCAACTGGATCATCGGTGTCACCCTGATCATCCTGGGCATGGCCGAGGGCTTCATGGGCTACTCCCTCCCGGATGACCTGCTCTCCGGTGTGGGTCTGCGAATCATGTCCGCCATCATCATCGGCCTGCCGATCATCGGCACCTGGCTGCACTGGCTGATCTTCGGCGGCGACTTCCCCTCGGATCTGATGCTCGACCGTTTCTACATCGCGCACGTGCTGATCCTGCCGGGCATCATCCTCGGCCTGATCGCCGCACACCTCGCGCTGGTCTGGTACCAGAAGCACACCCAGTTCCCGGGCGCCGGCCGCACCGAGAACAATGTCGTGGGCATCCGCATCATGCCGGTCTTCGCCACCAAGGCCATCGGCTTCGGTCTGCTGACCGCCGCTGTCCTGTCCCTGATGTCCGGTCTGCTGACCATCAACGCCATCTGGAACATCGGCCCCTACAACCCTTCGCAGGTTTCGGCCGGTTCCCAGCCTGACGTCTACATGCTGTGGACTGACGGCGTCGCCCGTGTCATGCCGGCGTGGGAGCTCTACCTGGGCAACTACACCATCCCGTCCGCCTTCTGGGTCGCTCTGGTCGCTGGTCTGATGGTTGTCCTGCTGTTCGCCTACCCGTGGATCGAGAAGCACGCCACCGGTGACGACGCCCACCACAACCTGCTGCAGCGTCCGCGCGATGTTCCGGTCCGTACCGGCATCGGTGCCATGGCCCTCACCTTCTTCCTGTTGATGACCATCTCCGGTGGTAACGACCACATCGCGCACTTCTTCCAGATCTCGCTGAACGCCATGACCTGGTTCGGCCGCATCGGCATCATCCTGCTGCCCCCGCTGGCCTACTGGATGACCCACCGCATCTGCGTCGGTCTGCAGCGCAGCGACCGTGCTGTCCTGGAGCACGGCGTCGAGACCGGTGTCATCAAGCAGATGCCGAACGGTGCCTTCGTGGAGATCCACCAGCCGCTCGGCCCGGTCGACGAGGCCGGTCACCCGATCCCGCTGGCCTACGCCGGTGCCCCGGTGCCCAAGCGCATGAACCAGCTCGGTTACGCCGACCGCGTCGCCCGCGGCTCCATGATCAAGCCCGACGACAAGCGTTTCACCGACGCCGCCGTCGAGACCGCCCACGCCAACGAGCGTGAGGAGAAGGCCATGCTGGAGAGCCTCCAGGAGGCCGCCCGCGCCAAGGACCGCGAGTCCGGCCTGCTCGACTAGGTCGTTCCCGAAGTCACTGCGCTCACGCGTGAACCCCGTCTCCCCGGTACCTGGGGGAGGCGGGGTTCCGTGGTTTTCCGGGGGATGGCGGATTCTGAGGGTCGTTGCAACGCTCGTGCTTTTCAGGTGAT
>NZ_JANWTC010000019.1 GCF_024919295.1 Corynebacterium lemuris
ACCGCCCTACGGCCTGGGCCAACGATTTTCGTAACACTGCCTAGCACACCCCATATGATCTGGCCACGACCCACGAGTTCCACGCCAACCTCCCAAGCACGGCTCGATGTAAGCGGAGGTGTGGGTGGGGTAGGCCAGGCTGTGGGGGTAGGGGAGGGGAGATTCGGATTGCCCGGGTAGAAGCTGAATGCCAGCTGTGCATTAGGCTTGCTGCGGCAATAAAAGCAATCTGGCATCCATCCTCTATCCGGTCGGCCCTCCTTGGAGCCTGGGCGTGAGTGCTGTGGGCGGATATTTGAGTCAGGTATCAAGAAGAAAGCTGGGACATGGTCAAGAAGATGACGGGCCTCGTGGTCGGGCTCGTTCTGGTGGTAGTTCTGGGTGTTGTCGGTTTTGCGGTTCTTTCGCCGAACTCCGTTTTCGGTGTCAGCACGGAATCACGTGACTCAAAGGTCATCACGGCCATTGAGACCCAGGAGCAGGTGGTTCTTCTCAGTGCCAGCACGCAGGGGCTGCATGAAGAATCGTCCCAGGGTTCCTGGTTCGAAAAATGGATCCCCGGCCTCGGGCGTGTGGAGTTCGTGCAGTACAACTACCGGGCCAAGCTCGGAATCGAAGGCGGTGACGTCACGATTGAGCAGACGGGGGACAACCAGTACCTGATCTCTGTCCCCGAGTTCATTTTCATCGGTTATGACAACGTGGAATTCAAGACGGCAGTCAAGAAAAATGGCGTCCTCAGTTGGCTCACCCCGGAAATCGATACCGCAGACACCATCACCAAGATCCTCAGCGATGGCGCGAAGGCAGAACAGATCGACGTGAACCATGACCTGCTCCAGGAGCAAGCGACTGCCTTTTACACGGGAATCATCAACGGAATCGACGACGAGATCGAGCTTGAATTCACATTCCTTTAGGGCGGGAACAGTCTGCCCTGCCAGCGGCTCAAGTTCCTCGATATGCCGGCTCACGAGCAGGTTGATCGGCTCATCGAAGGCGCAGTCGATGGCCTGGATTTCCACCGGCAGGCCCGCGACCAGCCCGGCAGGTACCGTCATCGACGGATGTCCGGTGAGATTGGTGGGCAGCACATTCACCTCCGCCAGCGCTGCGCTGACTCGTGCTTCAGCTGGCGGCGCACCTGCTGCGCCTGCAGGTAGTCCGTCGCGTTGATCAGCTCGCTGACGCGCAGTTGGGCGCACATCCGGGGCGAAGTCCTCCGGACGGCTAGGCAGATTCTGATGGTGGATGGTGCCGGGCTGGGTTCCGAGGGCCGCGCCTGTGGACTCGGACGCGGCAGAGCTGTCTCTCTCACAGGGGATTGATGGGAACCATGGGAGTCAGACATCTGGCCAGAATGTGACCGGGTTGATGCGCGGGAGGGTCCTGTCCGGAGCTCTGGTCCGCGATGGCACAGTCAGAAGCCATTCCTGATCGAGCCGATGCCCATCGTCCGCGGAGGGGTGGGGCGGGAACGACTGCACCCCATCACCGAAACCGGTGATGGGGTGCAGCTCAGTTCAAAGAACCGACAAAACTACTTGCTGGAGCTGGAGGCCTTGTCCAGGAGCTCCTTGAAGTCGAGCTCGCTGGAGAGCTCGAATTCCTTCTTCGGCTTCTCCTCGGCGAAGTTGATGTTGAAGAGGTAGCTGTTCCAGTTGGAGGTGCGGATGTGCACCTTGTACTCGCCGTACTCCTGGGTGGTGCCGAACTGCTTCTCCGGCTCATCCGGAGCGGTGATCTCCAGGACCGGCAGGCCCTCGTCGTTGACGCTGCGCTTGACGTCCCACAGGGCGCTGGTCTTGCCCGGGGCGATCTCGATGTAGGCGTTGCGGATCTCCACACCCTCGGCGACACGGTCAGCGGTCAGGGTCAGTGTCTCACCGGGGGTGATGTAGGCACCGTCGTGGGACTCGAAGGAGATGTCCTTCAGGCCTTCCTTGAGCTCCTCGTTGGTGACCGGCTCGGTGCCCGGCTCAGCGGCGATGGCCTGCGGGGCGGAGATTGCTGCAAAAGAGAGGGCGATAGCGGCGATGCCGGCAGTAAGCTTGCGGGTCTTCATGTGAAAAACCTTCCTGAAAAGATGGCCCAGAAATCCGGGAGAAAAGACGCTTCCCAGCCCGGGTCTCCAAACATTCAGGAGGCCCTGAGTTGGTACTACTTTCCACCTTAACCATCGCAAAGGATTTCAGCCAAAATTAAGATTTATGAAGGTTTGCCTATTTCAGTGACCAGGTGCATCCCGATCCGCTCCCTAGGCAGAGCCGTGACCGGCGGGATGAGTATCTGGCCGTAGAGCAACGCTGCGCTCTTTTATCGGTGCTGGAAAGCCTCGAGGTCGGGGCTGGGAGGCATATCCTCCATGGCTTCCTTGACCATGCCGATGAACCATTTCTGTGCCGGGGTGCGACGTCGTTTCACCCGCGACAGCAGTGACACCTCGAGGGGTTCGGTCTCCATGGGGATCGGTAGCACCTGTACTCGACCTGCCCACCCCATGACATCAATCACGGCGGCGGGGATGATGCCGAGGAGGTCGGAGCGCATCACCACGCCGGGAACTGAGGTGAGCCGGGCGCCCATTACTCCGGTCTGGATCCGCCATCCCGCTTTCAGGAGCAGATTCTCGGGACCGTCATGGCCCAGGGATGACTGGATCCGCATGAAGCGTTCAGTACTCATCTGTTCGAGACTGATCGAGCCCTGAATTCGGGGGTGGTCGATGCTTGCGACGACCACATAGACATCTCGGTAGATGACGGCGCGTTCCACATCGTCGGAGTAGAAGTGGGGCGTCTGGACTGCGGCATCAATTTCTCCAGAGGCCAGCTTATCGGGAACTTTAGCCACATCCAGCGATTCAATCCTCAGCTGCGCCAGGGGAGCCTGCTGCTCAAAGAGGGACTGGATGAAAGGGAGGAAGACTGCCTCTCCGATATCCGAGAGCATCAGCCGGAACTCGGATTTCGAGGTGGCCGGATCGAAACCGCTGCCGGAGATCTCGGTGCCTTCGATCAGGTCAAGTGCAGCCCGTAGGTCCGGGTACACCTTCTGGGCGCGTGGGGTGGGGTGGAGGAGGCCACGGTCACGGTAGAAAAGCTGGTCATTGAAGGCCTTGCGTAACTGCTTGAGGGAGTAGCTCACCGTCGGTTGCGTCAGGTGGAGCTCATCGGCGGCCCTGCTGATTCCCTGATGCTCATAGATGAGGCAGAAGGTCCGGATGAGGTTGAGGTTCACGTCTTTCATCTGTGTGTATTGAATCCTTCTATCTAAAACTGAAAAACTTCTATTGGACCTATTGTGACATGGAACATAGGTTAACTTCCATCCCGATCAACAGGAGGAAGTAGACATGAAAACCCAGGAACACACAGCGGAAGCCCCGACCAAGATCGAGTCCACCCGAACGGTCCGCTCGCTTGTCCATGACCTCATGCTCAAGCACGGAATGTTCCGCATTTTCGGGAACCCCGGCTCCAACGAGCTGCCTTTCCTCTCCGACCTTCCAAAGGAAATCGAGTACGTTCTCGGCCTCCACGAGCAGGTGGTGGTCGGGATGGCCGACGGTTTCGCCCAGGCTTCCGGTGAGCCGGCCTTCGTCAACCTGCATGCTGCATCCGGTACCGGGAACGCCATGGGGGCGCTCACCAACGCCTTCTACTCCCGGACTCCGCTGGTGGTCACCGCCGGCCAGCAGGTACGCGAGACCATCGGCATGCACTCCTTCCTCTCGAATGTCGACGCCGCCCAGCTGACCAAGCCGCTGACCAAGTGGAGCTGCGAGCCGGCCTCCGCATCCGATGTACCGCGCAGCTTCAACGAAGCGGTCGTGCAGGCACAGGCCAGCGCCCCCGGTCCGGTCTACCTCTCCATTCCCTACGACGACTGGGACCATGAGGCCAGCCCCAACGATGAGCTGCTTCTCCGCCGTTCCTACAGCGAGGAGCAGGAGCTGTCGGCCTCTGCAGTCGGACGCCTGGCCGAGACCATCGCCGGAGCCGGCCGGATAGCCCTCATCCTGGGCTCCGCAGTCGACACCGTCGGCGCCAATGAATCAGCGGTCGCCTTGGCGGAGAACACCGGAGCCGATGTCTACCTCGCTCCCTCGCCCTACCGCCTGCCCTTCCCGAACAAGCACGGCCAATTCCGGGGAGTCCTGCCGGCCTCCATCCACGGCGTCAACACAGCGCTTGCCCCCTACGACCTGGTGCTCGTCATCGGCGCCCCGGTCTTCCGCTACCACCAATACGAACCCGACCAGTACCTGGACACGGACATCGAATTCATCCACATCACCGATGATGCGGACGAAGCCGCCCGCGCACCCTTCGGCACGGCGATCGTCACCGGCATCAGGCGAGCCGTGGAGCTCCTCGCGGAGGCAGTCGAACCGAAGGAGGGCCTGGCACCGCTGGCCCGGCAGGATTTCCCGGACACGGAAGCACCGGTGGACGGGATCTTCGACCCGGCACGGGTCTTCTCCCTGCTACGGGAGAACGCCCCGGCAGACACCGCCTACGTCGTGGAGTCCACCTCCACCAACTCCGCCTTCTGGTCCCAGATGGACCTGCAGGACCCGAGCTCCTACTTCTGGCCGGCCTCCGGCGGACTGGGCTTCGGCATGCCGGCCACGGTCGGCGTCCAGATGGGCCTGCCCGACCGCCAGGTCATCGGCATCATCGGCGACGGCTCCGCCAACTACGGCATCACCGCCCTGTGGACGGCCGCGCAGTACGACATCCCGGTGGTCTTCATCGTCCTGAAGAACGGTACCTACGGAGCCCTGCGCTGGTTCTCCGACCTGCTGGGCACCCCGGACGCGCCGGGCATGGACGTCCCCGACATCGACTTCCTCTCGCTTGCCCGCGGTTACGGCGTGACCGCCAGCACCGTCGACAGCGACGACAGCTTCCGGGAAACCCTCGCCGCCGCGATCGACTCCCGCAAGCCCCATCTCATCGAGATCAACACCAGTC
This sequence comes from Corynebacterium lemuris, assembly GCF_024919295.1. Classification (GTDB taxonomy): domain Bacteria; phylum Actinomycetota; class Actinomycetes; order Mycobacteriales; family Mycobacteriaceae; genus Corynebacterium; species Corynebacterium lemuris. The sequence continues at coordinate 4,980 of NZ_JANWTC010000019.1, forward strand.
TCACCCAGCCCTAGATTTACTTCAGAGCAAGGAAATGATGATGACCAACCTTCGCACGGAGGCCCCGCCCGGGACCACCACCCAGACCATCTCTGTTGCACGAGTAGTCAACCAGGCGCAGATCACTCCCTTCCACAAGCGGGTATTCGCTCTCTGCACCCTGCTGATGATCGTCGACGGCTATGACATGATCTCCTACGGCTCGGTCGTCCAGACCCTCATGGTCGAGTGGGAGATGTCGCCGCAGCAGGGAGGCTATCTCGGCGCAGCCGCCCTGATCGGCATGCTCATCGGCGGCATATTCGTGGCTCCGCTGGCGGACCGCTTCGGTCGCAAGAATCTGTTGCTGGGCTGCCTGACCGCCTCCGCGCTCGCATCCCTGGGATGCGCGCTGTCCTTCAACTTCGAGACTCTCTTCGCTGCACGCACCCTCGTGGGTGTGGCCCTGGGCGCCATGGTCCCCAACTTCGTGGCCATGACAGGGGAGTTCGCCCCGCAGCGGATCCGCTCCTTCGCGGTGTGTTTCGTCTGCAGTGTCTACTCCATCGGTGGCATCATCGCCGGGCTGCTCGGCATGTTCCTCATCCCGAGTTTCGGCTGGAACAGCGTCTTCTGGGTGTCCGTTTCCTTCATCGTCCTGGCACCGGTGGTCTGGAAGTTCCTGCCTGAATCACCGATGTTCCTGTCCAAGCTGCCGGCCCGCCGTACCGAGTTCGAGTACATCATCAGCCGCATCTCCCCGGACACCGATCCCACCCGGGTGGTTGCTGTTGAGCAGCCCAAGGAACAGTCGGCCCCCATCGTGGAGATTTTCCGTAAGGGCAACGGACTCAACACGCTCCTCATCTGGGTTGTCTTCCTCATGACCATGCTGCTGAGCTACGGCCTCAACACCTGGCTGCCCACCTTGATGAGTTCGGCCGGATACTCCCTGGGAAGTGGCCTGTTCAACCTGGTCGTCCTCAACATCGGTGGCTTCATCGGGGCCGTCCTCGGTGGCTGGCTGGCTGACCGCTTCAAGATCAAGACCGTCATCCTCTCCTACTTTGTCATCGCCACCATCTCGCTCGCCTCCCTGGCTCTCACCCAGAACGACGTCATCGTCAATATCCTGCTCATGCTCGCCGGCGCGACGACAGTCGGAACCCTCTCCGTCATCCACGCCCTGGCTGCGGACTACTACCCCTCCGCCATCCGCTCCACCGGCATCGGTTGGGCAGCTGGAATCGGAAGGATCGGCGCCATCGCCGGACCGGTCCTGGGTGGCGCCCTGCTGGGACTCGCCCTCCCGTTCTCCCAGAACTTCCTCGCCGTCGCTGTACCCGGCATCATCGGCGCCCTCGCCATGCTCTTCGTCAACATGTCCAAGGCATCCAAGGAAGGCCACTGACACCTTCCGCACCGCGCCAATCTCAGCTCCGATCCCCACTAATCTTCCGCTTGCTACACCTCTGAAAGGCCAGAAACATGCAGACCCAGCTCCTCATCGACAACGAGTCCCGCCCCTCCTCCGACAACCAGAACTTCATCTGGACGGACCCGGTGAGCGGTGCTCCCGTCACGACCAGCGCCGCCGGCACCGTCGAGGACGCTCTCGACGCCGTGGACTCCGCCGAACGTGCACTGGCCAGCTGGTCCAAGGTCGGCCCAAGCCAGCGCCGTGACATCCTCCTCAAGGCAGCCGACCTCCTGGAGGCCCGCGCCGATGAATTCACGGAGGTGATGGTTTCCGAGGTCGCCGCCAACGAGGGTTGGGCGAGGTTCAACGTCTTCCTCACCACCCAGTGTCTGCGTCAGGCCGCTGCTCTGACCAGCCGGATCAACGGCGAGACCCTCCCCACGGATCGACCCGGCGTCTTCTCCATGACCGTGCGGCAGCCGGTGGGTGTGGTGCTCAGCATGGCGCCGTGGAATGCTCCCGGTGTCCTGGGGATGCGTTCTCTGGCCTACCCGCTGGCCTGCGGAAACACGGTGGTTTTCCGTGCTTCGGAGGCCAGCCCCCGTACCCACCAGATCCTGGTGGAGGTCCTCCACGATGCGGGTCTGCCCGCCGGCGTGCTCAACTTCCTGACGCATGACCCGGCGGATGCTGATGCCGTCGTCGAGGCGATGATCGCCCACCCTGCTGTCCGGCGGGTGAACTTCACCGGCTCCACCCACGTGGGCCGCATCATCGCTGAGAAGTGCGGCCGCCACCTGAAGAAGCCGCTTCTCGAGCTCGGCGGCAAGGCCCCCTTCGTCGTCCTCGACGATGCGGACATCAACGGCGCGGTGAACGCCGCGATCTTCGGCTCCTTCATGTTCCAGGGCCAGATCTGCATGAGCACCGAGCGCTTCGTTGTCGACGAGACAGTCGCGGATGAGTTCGTGAGCAAGTTCGCTGAGCGCGCCAGCAAGCTCAAGCACGGCGTGCCCGCCCTCGACCCCTCGGTGGTTGTGGGGCCGATGTTCAAGGAGGCCTCGGGTACCCGGATCAATGAGCTTATTAGCGACGCGGTGGCCAAGGGCGCCACCATCGTGGCCGGCGGCAGAGCCGACGGCGCCATGCTGCCTCCCACTATCCTGGACCATGTCACTCCAGGCATGGCCATCTACGACCAGGAGACCTTTGGCCCTGTCACCACCATCGTGCGGGTCTCGGGTGCCGACGAGGCCGTGGCCACCGCCAACGACACCGAATACGGACTGGCGGCCGCAGTCCACGGTGGCGACGTCAAGCGGGCGATGGATGTTGCCCTGCAGATCGAGGCCGGCCACGTCCACGTCAACGGAGCAACGGTGCAGAATGACGCCAACGCAGCTTTCGGCGGCATGAAGTCCAGCGGCTACGGGAAGTTTGACGGCGAGGCTGTGATCGACGAGTTCACTGAACTCAAGTGGATGACCATCGAATCCCCCGATCAGCAGTACCCGATCTAAACGGTAAAACACCGGGGTAGGGGAGCGGTGCTCCTCACCACCCGGGAGTTCTATTTTCTGGGTTTCAGTGAAAGAATGTTAAGAGAAATTCATTTCAACTAATCAATTGCGGATCTCGATTATCGGTCTAAATTAGCTATCTGTCATTATGCGTCGCATCATTAATGTAGTAGATCTAAGAGTGAATTCGATCAATAGCCCGCTATTTAGGGCTGCGGCGACACCTGCATGGTCGGTAGCTACGACGAACCCAATAATCGACTGGCTCGTAGTTGAAACATGGATTTCATTCTCTTCCTGTGAAATAGTTAGCGACACGGGGATAGGGTCTATGGTCGATAATTCCTCGTGAATATGGCTAATCAGCTGAATTCGAGCACTGGAATATCCGCTGTCCATTATCTCAGCTAGTTGATGTTTTTCCTTATTTTGTGCGAACTGGAGGAGATCCGGTATGTCCATGGCGCTCGCGCCAAGATCCTCTTGCCATTGGTGAGTCCGATTTGTGTTCAAATATTCCTGTAAGCCTCCATCGTCTAAAGCTCGGGATGCTGCAAATTGGCCCATTGTTTGCGCCAATCTCCGGGACTTTATGTCGCTCGCGAGTAAACGTATAGCAAAAGTAGTGTTAACGCCGTATCGGATATGGGCGGAAGTGCTCATGCATAACGTTCGGAGGCTAAATCGAGATAGTAAAATTTCGTTTGTTTGGTTAACGACGAGTCCCACTATCCAAGATAAGTAGTGCTGCATTCCTTCACTAATTGCATCTACCATTTGTTCGAGTCGAAATTCTGGATCTTTTACATCAGAAAGATATGTGTTGGCAAGCTCGGCAAGCTCAAGGCCTGCGACCCAGTCTCGAATTACCTTGGCAGGGTCAACCTCTAGAAAATCACCCCTCGGAGAAGTGCGGAAATTCCAGCATTTACCTCGCTCAGGTAATTGAAGTAGCTTGGCGAATACGTCCTGGGCACTAAGGAAGCTAAGCGTTTCATCAAATGTAAGCTCGCCAACGCCATCGATTAATTCTACTTGCTCTGCTAGGGATAGGGAGAGCGCTTCGATCGCTGCTGCCGACTTTAGGCTAGTCCCTGCCTGTGCCCAGCGACGGCGGGATATTGAGGAAGTCTGGTCGTAACATTCAACGACGTGATCGGCCAGCTTCAGCCATCTTTCCTGTAAATCTGGGGCTAGCTGGGTAAATGCAAACAAACGAGTTACAATATCTCGCCACGTACGGGTGTTGCTGAGCGCTGGGATCTCTTCCAGCATGTGTAAGACGAACCAAACGTAATTTACGAAGCCTCCGGTAGCATTATCTGGAGGTATTTGCAGAATCGCGTCTTCTGTATTCGCTATCAGAACTTCTGCCTCAGAGAGTGCAGTGAGGGCATCGTCCTGAGTCAGGCTGGAATGTACCTCTAGCTCACTAGGCGAAGGTTTCAGCCGATCAAAGTCAGAACTCTGTAGGGATTTCTGCAGTGCGAGAACGATCCACCCCTCTGACTCTTTACCTGCCCGCCCAGCACGGCCGACAGCATTTAGTAGCTGAGCTGCAGACATTCGCTGGCTAGGGTCTTGTCCACTGTACTCACTGGTTGCGATCACGACTGTCCGGACGGGTAAGTTGACTCCATCGGTAAGGGTGCTTGTAGCGACTACAGCCTTGATCAACTCGTTGCGAATAGCGTCTTCGATTGCTTCTTGTACCTCCGCGGGTAACCCGGCGTGGTGGTAAGCTACTCCTTTGCGGACGCAAGCAACCAGAGGATGGTTTTTCCCAAGCTGCGCGGCTAGGAAATTAGCTAGGTTTTGCGAGCGTGGATTATTTTTAAGGTCAGCGGCTATCTCTTGAGCTGCATTGCGTGCAATGGAGCGGCGGGAAACTACCATTAATAAGCTTCCGGCTTGAAGTAATAACGCAGCTGTTTTCGCCGTAATTGCATAGTTGGAGGTTGTGCCATTCTTCCCATTTATGCGCTTATTATTGGTACCGATCACTAGCTTTCCTATGGGTGAATCATTACTTGTTACTAGGTATTGTTCAGTTTCCTTCGTCGGGCGCACCATGAGACGGGCACGCAGGTCATATTGGATCTTCTCTTTTGACCGAGGACCGCTGGGAATAATGGTTCGACTTTCGTCGATTTTTTCTGAGGTAGTGATAATGTGCAATCGACGTGGTGCGCGCCATTCGTCGGTAAAAAGTACCTCGCCTTTTCCGTTCGAGGTCCATGCTGCTAGGTGGGCAGCGTTGCCAATTACTCCCGAAAAGAGGATCAACCTCGCTCCGCTTGCATCTAGTAGCGTCAGTAAACCTTCAAGAAGCAAGCCACGGCCTCCTCGCTGGGCGATGAGATGGGCTTCATCAATAATGAAGAGGCTAAAACGACTTAGAACATCTTGAGGTGATTGTCTCAGCGCGTTCATCAGACGTTCAGGTGTCATGATTTCCACCTGGTCTGATTCGGCGGAGGAGCCGTCAGCGTTCTCAAAACCCATACTCATTGGATTGTTTAGTCCGACGCTATCGGGAAAAACAGATCCAAGTCGTCGACCTAAATAGCTCAACCGAAGCAAAAGCGACTGACGCATCTCTCGACCAAGACTGCGGAGTGGAGTCACATAGCAAACTCCTCGGTTCGTTTGTACTGCATGCGTACAAATGATCAATTGAGCGAGAAGTGTCTTCCCAGCACTAGTCGGTACCGAAACAAGGAGTTTCGAGGTCGATTGTTTTAGAGGGCTCATTGTGGGATGAGCAGCCAGACTACGCTGTGGCGGCCAGAGTGTTAGGATGGGCTGATCACTAAGGGTGAAAGCCTGCTTCACGGCTAAGGGAACATCTGGGGGCAGGACAGCCCAGAGGCTGCTTTTCCTAAAACCATCTGCAGCAGATAGAAGATGTCCTGCGACCCAGCGGGTAGTTAGATCACTAAGACCGACCTCGGCGCGGACAACTTTAAGTAAGTGCTCACGTGCATCTTCGAGAGCTACGGTGCTACCTTCACGTAAATACCGGCCTAGTTCCTCGATACCGTGTAGGAGTCGCTGAGTTGACCCAAACATTGTCCCATCAAGGTTGGCGAGTTGAGCAGCTCGGGTGAGAGCGATGGTGGCCTCTCTCCAAGTGTGTAGATGCTGGTTGAGGGCTCGCGTATCAAAACTAAGGAAGAGGATTCCGGCCTGCAGTGCCAAGTCGGGACCTTCTGTTAACTTGGCTGGTGCGGTCAGGAAGGGGGCAATTTTGCGAAAGATAGCCCCTGCATTCGGGCTTTCGTCCGCTCTGTGGTATCCGACCTGTGCCGCGAAGGCAGTTGCTAGCTGAATTCTTTTTGGTTCTGATTGATTTTCCAGAAGAAGATCAAGAACATGGGCACTGACGGCGAAAGCTCGGCGACGTTGCTCGACTGAGTATGGAGAAGCTTCAGATGTTGAGGCAATACCGTGTAAGTACCAAGCAGAATTTCGTAGGGGAGAGACATTAGTACGAAAACCGTCCTCAGTGAGTCCTCGTACAAGCTCGATCTCTAGCTGGGCAATGAGGGCAATGAACTCCTCGAGTGTCGGTAGTTCACCAAGTGGTAATCCGCCGAAAGCTCTAGTTATATTCTCCGGAGCTAGAGAGCGGTCCATAGGTACTCCCTCACCATGTCAGCAAGCTCGACATAACAGTTAATACTGGACGCAAGACCTCGAAGCTGGCCAGGTTTATCAAATGAAGACAAAGTATTTGACATCTTCTGGAACGGTAGAACGGGTAATGGTTGGTGGGTCGTAAGAACCACGCCAACTCCGATGGTTTGATCGCTTTTCACCCAAGAGGCAGGAAGGCTATTAACTAAAGATAGCACCTCCTGGGAGGTGTCAGCTGAAGTTTGTTTGAAAGTGCCTACAATCATGGCCACATACCGCAGACCCTGTGAATCTAATTGCTTATAGGCAGTATTCAGGCTACTGGATAGTGAACTTGCTCCCGTATTTTTCTTACTTTCCCAAAGCCGGAATCGAAGCTCACCTGTCGAGATTTCATAGATTGAGAAGCCATCGCTACCTCCGCCTGTAACATCCCCTTTTGGCTCGGGTTGAACTCGAACAGCTGGATTATCTTTAGTTAGAAGGTACCAGAGCCACTCGCCGATATGGCCGTGTACGTGGTCTAGATTTTTGGGAGCACCAGGGGTTCCAAATACTGGTTCGATGAATGATGCAATGACCTCATCAAGTGGTTTAGGAATTTTGGTTCCGGCCAAAGTGTGTTTTCGCCATAAGTCATACAGGTCAGTTGCAGTGCCGAATCGAGCTTGCATAATTGTTTCACTGAGTAGCCAAGCGAGAGCACTCACTTCTTCGGAGGAGAGGTTGTCAGCTATGTGCGCGCTCCACTCACACTTATTTGCTAGCGGAGAACCGTCATGGAAGGTCTGTGGTAGGTAATCATGGACCGTAAGGCGGTTCTGATTGTTTGCGAACGCCACTGATTGCGTGGGCGTTAACCGCTTCAAGTTAGATCTCATCGTTTCGAGCATAATCTGCGGCAGTGTGAGCGCCCATTTGTATGACCATTGTGTCGGGAATGCGGAAACTAGGCACTTTTCGTGGCACCTGCCATCTCACCTCTCCGCGTCCGGAATCTCGCAGAAGGACTCGTAGTGGTCGTCGGAGTAGTACCAGACGTCCGGGTCATCCTCCGTGCCACCGCCGACGACGATGCGCTTGGTGCCGCGGTGGGGTAGTCCGGGGGTGTCCACGGTGAAGCTGCGGTAGTAGCTGTTGTTCTCGTCCGGCAGCACACCCTCGTAGTTGCCGAAGTGTCCGCCGTCCTCACCCGGATAGGCGTAAGGGCCACCGGAGAGGATGTCGTCAATGACGGGATCGGCTTCGGTGGGCAGGGTGTCCACCGAGCAGACCTCCAAACTCGAAACTCCAACGGCGTCAGCTGCCTCAACATTCTTCGTGTCCTCAGATACCAGCGCCGACTGCTCCTCAGTGGCACCGGACCCGGCCCCCGCCTGATCATCCGACGTGAGATCGACACCCGCCCATGTGCCAACGGCAGCAAGCGCAAGGGCGGCGATGATCGCCAGGACAGAGTTCCTCTTCGGTGCGGCCATGCCTGCCATCATCCCAAACAGACACCCCTACGGAGTATTTGACCCCGCAGGTACCCTGAACTCATGGCTAAGGGGCGTATTCCGGACAGTGACATCCAGGCGATCCGTGAGCGCGCGCCGATCGAGGAGATCGTCGGCGAGTATGTCCAGCTGAAGCCGGGCGGGCATGATTCGCTCAAGGGACTGAGCCCGTTCAAGGATGAGCGCACCCCGTCCTTCCACGTCCGCCCGAACCGCGGTTATTTCCACTGTTTCTCCTCCGGCAAGGGCGGGGACGTGTTCACCTTCCTTATGGAGATGGAGCACATCTCCTTCCCGGAGGCCGTGGAGTCGGTGGCACAGACCATCGGCTACACCATCAACTACCAGGGCGGCACCACGGGCGCGCGCCGGGAGGAGCCGGGCACCCGCAAACGTCTCATCGACGCGAACAAGGCGGCGCATCAGTTCTACCGTGAACAGCTGGAAACCCCGCAGGCGCAGAAAGCGCGTGAATTTCTCCTCGACCGTGGTTTCTCCCAGGAGCACATCTACGCCTTCGAATGCGGTTATGCCCCGGAGGGTTGGGACACACTGACGAAAGTCTTGCTGCGGAAAGGTTTCGATTTCAAGGAGCTGGAGGCCGCCGGACTGTCCACGATGGGGCGGCGCGGCCCGATCGACCGTTTCCACCGGCGGCTGCTGTGGCCCATCAAGGATCTCTCGGGCAATGTCATCGGTTTCGGAGCCCGCAAGCTTTTCGAGGACGACAAGCTCGGCAAATACATGAACACCCCCGACACCATGCTCTACCACAAGTCGAAGGTGCTCTTCGGCCTGGATGTGGCGAAGAAGCACGTTGCCGCCGGCCATCAGGCGGTGGTGGTGGAGGGCTACACGGATGTCATGGCCATGCACGCCGCCGGGGTCACCACCGCGGTCGCGTCCTGTGGCACGGCCTTCGGTGAGGAGCACCTGCAGATCCTGCGCCGGCTCATGCTCGATGACAACTACTTCCGTGGTGAGCTGATCTATACCTTCGACGGCGATGAGGCTGGCCAGAAGGCCGCCATGCGCGCCTTCGAGGGGGACCAGAAGTTCACCGGCCAGTCCTTTGTAGCCGTGGCCCCGGCGGGCATGGATCCCTGTGATCTGCGGCTGGAGCGTGGCGACGCCGCCGTCCGCGACCTCATCGCCGACCGCATCCCGATGTTCCAGTTCGTCGTCGAGTCGATGCTCGCCGAGCACAACCTCGACACGGTGGAAGGCCGCCTCCAGGCTTTACGACGCACCGTCCCTGTCGTCGCCGGCATCAAGGATCCGGTCCTCCAGTCGGAGTACGCCCGTCAGCTCGCCGGCTGGGTCGGTTGGGCGAACACGGAGGAAGTCCTCCAGCAGGTCCGCGCCGAGGCCCGCCGCCCCAAGCAGGACGGACCGCGCCGGGCCCGCCGTTTCGAGAACACAGAATCCACCCCGGTTCAGGATGCACCGGCCTTCGATCTGCCCAACCCGCGGGATCCCTACCTGTGGCCCCAGCGCGAGTCGCTGAAGATCGCCCTGCAGTACCCGGAGCTCGCCGGCACCTACTTCGACGGCCTGAGCCCGGAGGCCTTCACCCACCCCGCCTACCGGACCGCCCGCGAGGCGATCCGTGCAGTCGGAGGTCTGGCGGTTGCCCACAGCGGTGTCGACTGGATCGCCACCGTGGCGGGGGAGATGACCGACCTGCTGGGCCGCAACCTCGTCTCGGAGCTTGCGGTGGAGGAGATCCCCATGGAGATGACCAATCTGCCGGCCTACGCTGATTCGGTTCTCTCTCGGCTGCAGGAGGCGGAGGTAGGCAACCAGATCGCGCAGTTGAAGAGTCAGCTGCAGCGGATGCGCCCCTCCGATGATGAGCAGGCCTATAACACCTTGTTTGCTGATCTGGTGGCGCTTGAGCAGGCCCGGAGGGAGCTCAACGACCGGGCTTTCCGGGGGATTCCGGCCGAATAAAGAGCCGTGATCGCAGGGCACGGCCCTCAGTCGGGTGTGGAGTTGGGTCTGTGTGAGGGCACAGGCCCCTGCCTCGTCCGTTATGGTTCCGTGACAAGCTGAGATAGAGTACCAAGGAACCTACCTGCGTGCTGCGGAAACTAAATTTTCCCTCACCTCGCTACCCCCGAAAGGTGTCCTGAGTCATTCGCGTAATTGAATGACTTATAGGGTGCGTTTTGCGACGGTATGGCCATAACCGGACCGTATGGAAATCGTTTGATTTGCCCCCTTAGAGGACGATAAGTATCGCGAGCCTGATGCTTTGTTGTTACTCTCCGTGAGTCCGAAGCCCCCTTATCAAGAAAGATTTTCAACAACATGGAATTGCGCGAGTACGCTGACATTTTGCGAAAAAACTGGGTGCTCGTCGTAATAGTGACCATTCTTGGCCTGGGCGCGGGCGCCGGAGCCTCTCTCCTGGCTACGCCTGAGTACCAGTCCCGCACCCAGCTGTATGTCTCCGTCCGTTCTGACGGCGGGACCACGGGTGAGCTTGTGCAGGGGGCGAACTACTCCCGCCAGATCGTCAACAGCTACGTTGCCGTGGTCAAGACCGGTGTGGTGCTGGACCCGGTGGTCGAGGAGCTGCAGCTTGATATGACCGGAGCGGAGCTGGCTTCTTATGTGAGTGCGGCTTCCCCGGCAGACTCGGCACTGATCAACATCACCGCTATTAGCCCGTCAGCCGAGCAGTCGGCGCTCATTGCCAATGCGGTGGGGGAGAGCTTCCAGGAGGTTGTCCGCACCCAGCTGGAGCCGGAGACGGAAAACGGTGCTAGCCCGGTCAGCCTGACCACCACGCAGAATGCGCTGGTACCTACTTCGCCGATAAGTCCGAACGTGATGATCAATCTGGCGGTGGGACTCCTGGTTGGTCTTGCCGTGGGCTACGGCATTGCGATTCTCCGGACCGTATTGGATCGTCGGATCTATTCCACGCAGGATATTGAGCAGGTCACAGATAAACCGGTTCTGGGCGGGATCATCGATGACCCGGAAGTGGAGAAGAACCGGCTCATCGTCCATTCGCAGCCACACAGCCCCCGTGCTGAGTCTTTCCGTGCCCTGCGGACGAACCTGCAGTTCCTCAACGTCGGTTCCAAGGGACGTGTTTTCGGCATCACGTCCCCCAACCCCAGTGAGAGCAAGTCGACCACCTCCTTGAACCTGGCTTTCGCCCTGGCGCAGACGGGTTCGCGTGTGGCGCTGGTGGAAGGTGATCTTCGTCTTCCCTCGCTCTCCAGATATCTGGAGATCGAGGGTGCTGCCGGCCTCACCGATGTGCTCATCGGCCGGGCAGAGGTGGATGATGTTCTCCAGCGCTGGGGGCAGAACGAATTTTACGTCCTCCCGGCTGGCCGTATCCCCCCGAACCCGAGCGAACTTCTCGGCTCGGAGGAGATGGAACAGCTTCTTCGTTCTCTCAGCGAGCGGTTCGACTACGTAATTGTCGACGCACCCCCGACTCTCGCGGTGACGGATGCCGCCATCCTCGGCAAGATGGCAGCCGGTCTGCTCATGATCATCGCCACTGGTTCAACAACGAAGCAGGACCTGGAAGGTGCCTTAAAGGCGCTTGACACCGCAGGAACCAACGTGTTTGGGGTGGTAGCCACGATGGTCCCCGCCAAGAAGTCTGGCAGTTACAACTACGGCTACGGTGCCTACGGCTACGGACAGAGTGTTACCGCTGACCCTGTCGAAACTAAACCAGAAGTTGAGAAGCCGCGTGTATTCACGGAGGAGGAGTTGAGGAGCGCCCATGCAAAATAGCTTCTCCATTCTGACGGTCTGCACCGGCAACATCTGTCGATCACCGTTAGCGCAACAGCTCCTGGCGGAGCAGTTGTGGGATATTCCCGAGATCAGTGTCAGCTCAGCCGGCACACGTGCTCTGGTAGGTGAACCGATGTTTGACGTCACTCAGCAGGTTGCTCGCTCCTACGGGGTGGAAGACATTGACTCTCATCGTGCGCAGCAGGTGACGGAGAGACTACTCGAATCCTCGGATCTGATCCTGACCATGACTCGGGATCATCGCCGTGCGGTCGTGGAGCTTAGCCCACGTGTCACTCGCCAGGTATTCACCATCCGGGAATTCGCCCGGCTCGCGGAAGTGACAACCGATGAAGCCCTCGCCTCAGCAATTGGTCAGGAGGAAGACTCGCCGATAGCGAGACTCCGGGCAGTCCTCAAGGCAGTCACAAGCGGCCGCAGTCTTCTCTCTCCGTTGGCTGATCCTACGGAGGATGACGTTATCGATCCTTATAAACGGGAAATGGAAGTGCATGAGGCCTCCGCGGAACAACTCACGCCGGCAATCGACGCGGTGGTTTCCCTGGTACGACGGTCTGTGAAAGGCATTGGCTGATGTTTCAAGCTCAAAAAGAGAGGCGGCGTCCGAGAAGGATGCCCCTTTGGGCGGCGATAAGTCTCATCGCGTTGCTCAGCGCAGGAGCGCTTGCTCTGTCCTATGTCGCCCTGACTGGCGTCGGTTCGGACGAACACCCTGGCCTGCCGGTTAATCCTGGGGCTGCGGTATCGAGGGAGAGTGTTTCGCTTGCTCCTTCTCCGCCCGCCGATATCGAGCCTGAGTCCGCTGTTGATCCGGTTGCCGGATCGGCTTCGCAGCGCATGCTGGCGATGGCTGGTGGTACCGCTATGCGAGCAACCGGTGGAACCTGTGAGAACCCCGGCACCGTGGAGATCTCGACAGACGGAGCGCAGAGCTGGAATTCTTCGGAAACGCTCGCAGGGGCGGGCGCGACACAGATCTTGCGTCTGCTACCTACAGATCCCTCCCTGGTTCAGGTAGTGGCATTGGACCGCAACTGCGAACCGCAGGTCTACCGGTCCGCTGATCTCGGCACAACCTGGGAAGGCCCGCTGCCCGTGGTAGGCACCTGGTATTTCAACCCCTCAAATCCCACGCAGGTTGGAACTCCCAACGGGCCTCAGCCCCTGTCCTGTGAAGGCGCGGAGCTTGCTGCCGCAGGAGACCAGGCCGCGGTGCGTTGCCTCGACGGTTCGATTGTCACCACTGTCGATCGTGGGATCACCTGGGTGGAGACTCCGGGAGTAACTGATGCTCTGGCTATCAATTACTCTGCTGCGTCCTATGTAGTGGCTCAGACTGGTGACCAAACATGTGAGGGTGTGGGGCTCGCGAGTCTCACCGATGGTCCGTCTGCGGTACTGGACGGGTGTTTCGAGACCGCTTCTACCGCTGACCCAGAAAATATCGCAATCGCTCAATCAGGTATGTCCACCTTGCTGTGGGTGGGGGATGACCTGGTCACCTCAACAGACGGGGGAAGGACATGGCTCTGATTTCCAGCTCCCGGTTAAATGAAGGAATTTTCATGAAGCTCCCTGTGGGACGAATTCTCTATCTTGTTGACGTCCTCGTCTGGATACTGGCCATACTTGTGGCGGCGCTCCTTCGTTATGAGTTCGCGTTCGCTGAGATTAACTGGTTTGCCTATGCAGGCTTCGTTCTCGGCGCGGCCGCGCTCCAGCTGGTTTTTGGCCTGATCTTTCATCTCTACCGCAAGGGAATGAGATTCCGGGCGGGAGGATTCGAGGACACTCTCTCGGTTTCTCTGGCTGCAGGAGCCGTCGGCAGCGTTCTGTGGATCATCTCCCTCGTCGTGGGTGGCGCGTTGGAGATCTCCCGCGGAGTGATGCTGATAGCGATTCCGGGTGCACTGATCTTGATGCTGGCGGTTCGCTTTATTGCCCGCGTGATTGTCAGACGCTCTCGTAAACCTGGTCCCGATTCAGCGCCAGCACTTATTCTCGGTGGCGGCTATGTGGGAACCAACCTGATCCAGTGGATGATGGCGGACCCCTCGTCGCCGTATCGCCCCGTCGGGGTGATTGACGATGACCCCAACCTGGTCAAAAGAAAGATTCGGGACGTCCCGGTCGTCGGAAAGTTCTCTGACATCGAGCCTGCTGCAGAGCGCACCGGAGCTGAGGTTTTGATTGTTGCCATCAGCACCGCTGACGCCGCCCTGTTGCGTAGAGTGCAAGACGTCGCCGACAGAAGTGGGCTCTCTGTCAAGGTCATGCCTCCCATCGGGCACGTGGTCGCCAATGGAATCCACGGCGGGGATCTCCGCGATCTCTCGATCGAGGATCTGCTCGGGCGACAGCCGGTGGAGACAAACGTCTCCGAGATCGCTCAGTATCTGACTCATAAGCGTGTCCTGGTCACTGGAGCCGGCGGTTCCATCGGCGCGCAGCTGTGCACCGAGATTGCCAAGTACGGCCCCGCAGAGCTGATCATGCTCGACCGGGATGAGACGGGCCTGCAGCAGGCGCTCATCAACGTTCACGGCAATGGCCTGCTCGACACCGACGCAGTGGTTCTCGCAGATATCCGCGAGCCTGAGACACTGAAGCAGATTTTCCAGACTCGCCGTCCGGAGGTGGTTTTCCACGCAGCTGCGCTGAAACACCTGCCGATGCTGGAGCAGTACCCGGATGAGGCATGGAAGACCAATGTCCTGGGCACTCTCAACGTTTTGAACGCGGCCCAGGCCGTTGACGTGGAGACCTTCGTCAACATTTCCACCGACAAGGCAGCGAACCCCACGAGTGTGCTCGGCCACTCGAAGCGTGTGGCCGAGAAGCTCACGGGCTGGTTCGGTCAGGAAACTGATAAGAACTATCTTTCCGTGCGCTTCGGCAATGTCATCGGTAGCCGGGGATCGATGCTTCCCACCTTCATTCGTCTAATTGACGAAGACAAGCCACTCACCGTGACCCATCCGGATGTTACCCGCTACTTCATGACCATCCCGGAGGCTTGCCAGCTTGTCCTGCAAGCCGGCGGCATCGGTCGGGCAGGAGAAGTGCTGATCCTCGATATGGGTGAGCCGGTCAGCATCCTGGAGATTGCCAAGCGCATGATCGCGATGTCAGGTAAGAACAGTGAGGTCGTCTTCACGGGGCTTCGCGAAGGCGAGAAGCTGCATGAAGAGCTTGTGGGAGCAGGGGAGCGCGAGGACCGGCCTTTCCACCCGAAGATCTCTCACGCTGACGTGAACATTCTCGCTCCGACGAACTTGGACAAAGACGGTTTCATGGGCAGGATCGGAAAACTCGAATACGCAGAAAAGGAGGCCACCCGATGAGCAACGACAAAATCTATCTCTCTTCCCCGGATGTGACAGACCTCGAGGAAGAAGCGCTGGTGCGTGCCATTCGTTCCGGATGGATCGCACCCCTTGGCCCTGAGGTTGATGCCTTCGAAGCCGAACTCGCTGAATACTGCGGGCGTTCCCGCGCCGTTGCATTGTCCTCGGGCACTGCTGCTCTGCACCTCGGTCTGTTGACACTGGGGGTGGGACCGGGTGACCTGGTGCTCACATCGTCCCTCACCTTCGCCGCCACGGCCAATGCCATCGTGTACACAGGTGCGGAGCCCGTGTTCGTGGATGCCGACGAGAGCGGCAACATGAACCCGGACTTGCTGGAGGAAGCCTTCCAGACGCTTGAAAGTGAAGGACGTAGCGTCAAGGCTGTTGTACCGGTTGATTTGCTGGGCAAGGTTGTCGACCACGAACGTATTGGTGAGATCGCCTCCCGTTATGGTGCCGTGGTGCTTTCGGATGCTGCGGAGTCTCTCGGTGCCACCCGTGACGGTAAGTCGGCAGCTTCCTTTGGCGTAGCAGCGGCGGTCTCCTTTAATGGAAATAAGATCATGACGACCTCTGGTGGCGGGGCCCTACTTACCGACGACGAGGATTTTGCGGACCACGTTCGTTATCTTGCGACCCAGGCTCGGCAGCCTGTGGTTCATTACGAGCACACTGATATTGGTTACAACTACCGGATGTCGAACATTCTCGCCGCGTTGGGCCGCGCTCAGCTATCTCGCCTTGACAGCATGATCGAGAGCCGTCGCCAGCACCGACTTCGTTACCGTGAGATTTTCCAGGATATCGCGGGGGTCAGCATGTTTGGAGAGCCCTCCGGTGTAGATAGCGGTGATACACGTGATAACTTCTGGCTCTCTTCGGTGCTTATCGCGCCGGAGAAGGCGAGCTTCACTGCGGAGGACCTGCGTTCGGCCTTGGCCAACGCAAGTATTGAGGCTCGGCCGCTGTGGAAACCGATGCACCTGCAGCCAGTGTACGCGCATAGCCGCGCATTTTCCGACGGCACTGGTGAAAGGCTGTTCCGTACTGGGCTCTCCCTGCCCAGTGGATCCGTTCTTGATAATGCACAGACCGAACGAATCACGGGAACTATTTCCGAATTCCTGGAGGACCATAATGCAGCATGAACATCGACGTTTTGATGCTCTAAAGCGAGCTTTCGACATTAGCGCTAGCACTATTGGGCTTATCATCACTGCGCCGGTTCAGGTGGGAGTCTCAGCCGTAGTGCTTGCCACTCACGGGAGGCCAGTCCTCTTCCGACAGGAACGCCCTGGTAAACACGGAGAAATCTTCCAACTCGTGAAGTTCCGGACTATGCTCCTTCCCGATGAAAATCACGTCACGGATGAGGAGCGGCTGACCGCAGTCGGGCGTTTCCTCCGCTCTACCAGTCTCGACGAACTACCTACGTTGTGGAATGTCCTTAAGGGAGACATGAGCCTGATTGGACCCCGCCCGCTTCGGGTTAGCTATCTCGACCACTATTCTCCAGAGCAAGCCCGTCGCCACGAAGTACGGCCTGGGGTTACAGGTCTTGCCCAAGTTCAAGGGCGTAATTCGATGTCTTGGGAGAAGCGTTTCAAACTGGACATCGAATATGTTGACAGTCGTAGCTTCGCCTTAGACGTTAAGATTCTCATTCAAACGGTTAGTACCGTCCTTCGGAGAGAAGGCATCAATCGAGAAGGTCACGCCACTATGCCCTCGTTCACGGGCTCTATCAAGAACGGAGAAAATGGTGGATGAGATTAATCGGGTTGTGGTGGTCGGGGCTGCTGGCTTTGGTAGAGAGAGCCTTGATGTTCTCGAAGCCATGCAGGCAGGCGGAGCTGATCTCGAAATGATGGGTGTAATCGACGACAATCCATCTGAAGTGAATTTGAACCGTTTAGCAGCCCGAGGAGTGCCGTACTTGGGTACAGTAGATAATTGGTTGTCCTCGAGTCCCTCAAACATCGGTTTTGTGTTAGGCGTAGGAAACCCCTCCGTGCGTCGGCGGCTAGCTCAGCGTCTCGAAAATGCGGGATTTTCGCCATTTTCCGCCGTTCATCCGAAGTCTGTTATCGGAAGCGAGTCGAAGTTATCGGCTGGTGTGGTGATTTGTGCTGGCGCAGTGATCGATACGAATGTTCAGCTGGGAAGTCACGTACACATAAATAAGAACGTCACTATTGGGCACGATGTTTCTGTAGGTGATTTTGTGTCGGTCAATCCCGCGGCTGTCATTGCAGGTGAGGTTCGGATCCAAGACGACGTGCTAGTTGGGGCCACTGCGACGGTCCTTCAAAACCTGACCGTCGGCGAGCGAACAATCGTGGGCGCTGCAGCGCTCGTGACCAAGGATGTTCCGAATGACGTAGTAGTCAAGGGTGTACCAGGAGTTTGGAATGCGTAAGGCATTATCAGGACGTGATCGTAAGCTAGTTATCGGTGTCACAGTGGGCGCAAGTGCATTCTCACTCTTACGTGGGCAGCTGGAGTGGTTTAGAGAATCCGGGTGGGACGTCACTCTCGTGTCAACCCCAGATGAAGTTGCTAAGAAAGCTGCCGAAAGGGAGGGGGTTCCCCTTGTCGGGATTCGTATGAACCGCCGGATCTCACCAGTTAAAGATGTCGTGGCATTGAGGAATTGGATTCGTTTATTGAGGACGAGTCGTCCCACTGCAGTGAACGTCGGAACGCCGAAAGCCGCTCTCCTAGGCATGTTGGCAGCTTGGTCAGTCCGAGTACCGCACCGACTTTACGTGGTAAGGGGGCTCCGTTTGGAGGGGACGTCTGGACCACTCAGTTGGCTACTCTGGTGCATGGAAAAGCTGACAATGCAGTTGGCCACAGATGTTCTGTATGTAAGCAGGTCTCTAGCTCAGGAGGCAAGCCGCCGACATCTTTTCTCCGAAAACAAAGCTTGGCTCGTCGGCTCCGGCAGCAGTAACGGTGTCAACGCTCAAGCTATTCTTAGTCGGGTAGAATCCGTAGACCGAACCGTACTCAGAAATGAGTTGGGTTTGGAATCCGGTGATTTCGTAGCGGGATTTGTGGGGCGCGTAACACGGGACAAAGGTGTAGATACCCTCCTAAATGCCCTCCGCGATCCTCGGATAGATAATAATGTCCGCGGTTTGCTGATTGGGAGTATTGAAGATCCCTCACTTGCCGAAGAGATCAAGTCTCTGGGGAGC
This sequence comes from Corynebacterium lemuris, assembly GCF_024919295.1. Lineage (GTDB taxonomy): Bacteria > Actinomycetota > Actinomycetes > Mycobacteriales > Mycobacteriaceae > Corynebacterium > Corynebacterium lemuris. Next base: position 23,382 of record NZ_JANWTC010000019.1, read on the forward strand.
CGAATTACTTATCTGCCATGGACAGATGATGTGTGGGGGCACCTGCCAGCTATGGATGTCTTGTGTCTCCCAACTTTACGGGAGGGATTCCCCAATGTCGTGCTTGAGGCAGCGGCAGCTGGGGTGCCAACAATCGCTACGCGAGCTACGGGTGCCATAGACTCAGTAGTACCTGGGGTAACAGGGATGTTGATCGAAGTGGGGGATCATCACGCACTGGTGGATCGTTTGAATGAACTTTGCAGCGATCGTTCCTTGGGTTGCCGACTAGGCCGGGCGGCGAGCCAGCGCGTTTTCGAAGAGTACACGCAGGAGCGGATTTGGGAAGGACTTGCAGAAATTCTGACAGCTAACCCCTCTCCCCAGCATGCAATTAGAGCAGTTGAAGAATTGAAGGCGGCGAAGGTGGTTATCTAGTAGGATACGGCGGGCCGCTAAAGTGCTAGTCCGTCTTGATCCAATCGATCTATTGTTAAAGATTCGATAGGGTTATGTCCGTAGTGAATGTCAGCTTGCCCGAAGAAATTTTCGTTAGACTCTCGGGCGGTCCCAGAATATTTCACGGGTATCTGCCTCGATTTAGTGCTTTATCCTAAGAGCTTAACGAGCCCGTACCTAATCGGTAGTAACCCTCAGTTTGATGCTTGTCTGACCATTGCCTCGAGGCACTCTTTCACTATTGAGTCTCGAAGGAGTCAGTCTTTTCGAAATGCAGAAGTTACTTTTCGCTGTAAGATTTCGAGGTGCATGTCACATTTGATTCGTACTCCTCGACCGTGGGGAAAGACATCTGCTGTAACTGCTCGGGGATATTGTTTGACCGGCGTTATATGATTTGAAATTGTTCTCGAATGTTCGGGAATATGTTGTCACTGACTGGGATGTCTAAAGAACCTCAGTCCCATTGCACGAAGCTAGGAGAAAAATGAAGAAGCACGAAATTTCAGACGCGCATATTGCGGTGATCGGACTTGGTTACGTGGGTTTACCGCTCGCGGCTGCGTTTGGGCAGCAGCTCCCTGTTGTGGGCTATGACATTAACGAACTCCGGATCGATGAGCTCAAATGCGGTTACGACCGGACTCTCGAGGTGCCCGAAGACGAGCTTGCTGAGGCCACCAGACTCGAGTTCACTGCGGATCCCGAGGAACTCAGGAAAGCAAATGTCTACATCGTTACCACGCCTACGCCGATCGACGTGCACAAGAATCCGGATTTGGGAGCCATTCGCGCTGCTACCCGAACCCTCGCTTCGACCCTGCTGCCTGGGGATGTAGTTATCTATGAGTCGACTGTCTACCCGGGGGTCACTGAAGAAGTATGCGTTCCGCTACTCGAGGAGATCAGTGGACTGAAGTACAACGAACAGTTCTTCGCCGGTTACAGCCCAGAGCGGATCAACCCCGGTGACAAGGTCCACCGAGTGACTAATATTGTGAAGGTGACCTCGGGTTCTACCCCCGAAATCGCGCAGTATGTCGACGACCTCTACCGTTTAATTGTTTCGGTGGGGACTCATTCGGCGCCCAGTATCAAGGTCGCCGAGGCGGCAAAGGTCATTGAAAACACGCAGCGCGACGTCAATATCGCGTTGATGAATGAGCTGGCGGTGATCTTCAACAAGATGGGTATTGATACTCAAGATGTGCTTGAGGCGGCGGGAACCAAGTGGAATTTCCTTCCTTTCCGGCCCGGGCTTGTAGGCGGGCACTGTATCGGCGTTGATCCTTACTACCTGACGTACAAGGCGCAGGCGGTGGGTCACCACCCGGAGATCATCCTGGCGGGCCGTCGCCTCAATGACTCGATGGGGCAGTATGTTGCCAGCCAGCTGATCAAGGCTATGCTGCGCACGTCCTCGGGGCTGGAGGGCGCCCGAATCCTCGTCATGGGCCTGACATTCAAGGAGGACACCCCGGACATCCGAAACACCCGTGTGGTGGATGTGGTAAGTGAACTGGAAGATTACGGGATCGCAGTCGACGTCTACGACCCATGGGCCGACGCCGCGGAGGTCGACCGCGAGTACGGGATAACCTTGGTCGAGGAGCCGGACCCAGGGGCCTATGACGCAATCGTCGTGGCTGTCGCACACCAGGCCTTTAGCGACATGGGGCCCGAGGGCATCCGGTCCTACGGGAAACCGGATTGCACCGTCTATGACCTGAAGAATGTGCTCCCTCGCGGCGCAGCTCAGCTGCGCCTGTGATAACTACTAGAAACTAAAAGGAAAGCACTTCAGATGAAAATTCTTGTCACCGGTGGAGCTGGCTTCATCGGTTCCAACCTAGTCAAACAGCTGCAAAAGGATGAGGTTTCCCAGGTCGCCGTCATCGACGACTTCTCGACAGGTTTCAGGGAGAACCTTCTCGGACTCGACGTCGATTTATTCGAGGGATCGATCCTGGACCGTGACCTGGTGAGCCGGGCGGCCCGGGGTTCCGATGCTATCGTCCATCTCGCAGCCCGACCCTCAGTGCCGCGTTCCATTCAAGATCCGCTAGCATCCCACCACGCCAACGCCACTGGCACGCTGCATATCCTGGAAGCAGCTCGGGACTCGGGTGCGCATGTGACCCTCGCTTCATCCTCCTCGGTGTACGGAGCCAATATGGCGATGCCGAAAGCCGAGCATTTGCGTCCGATGCCTATCAGCCCCTATGCGGTCAGCAAACTGGCAACCGAGTCCTACGCGCTTGCCTATAAGGAAGTCTATGGTTTGAAGGTACTTCCGTTCCGGTTCTTCAACGTCTACGGGCCGGGGCAAGCCGCCGGCCATGCTTATGCGGCGGTTATCCCGGCATTTCTTGATGCTGCACTGAAGGGGAATCCCCTTCCGATCCACGGAGATGGCCAACAGACTAGGGACTTCACCTTCGTGGAGACGGTCACCGAGGCACTGTCGGTCGCTGCCCGGGAGAGACTGAATCCAGGCGACGCGGTCAATCTGGCATTCGGAACCCGCAGTTCGCTCCTAGATGTTGTGGATATTATAGAGGAGATCCTCGGTAGCCCCCTCGAACGGGACCATAGGGAACCACGTGCTGGCGATGTGAGGGACTCGCAAGCAGCAAACGACAACCTGCGAGCGTTATTCCCAATGGTCGAGCCTGTGGGGCTTCGGGCAGGAATAACAAAAACGATCGAGTGGTTTAGAGAAACTGCCAAACCTTAACCCCCGATTGGAAAACATTTAGGGAAAATTTTGATAATCCCAAAGATGCTCTGCGGAAACCGATGAAGATCAACTGCAGAAGCGAATTATTTCGGAACTGCAGTAAACAACGCTAATTCGCAATAGCGCCATCACTTACACGTTCTTACGATCCCGACGCATAAGGGGCCAGACGAATTAAAAGCCGCTGGTCCCTTCCAGCGTCGAAAACTGGGAAGTATGTCATGTTGATCACAGTTCCCTTCGCTGCCCTAATTCATGTGTTAATTCAAATGCTTCAGAGAGAGGGAATGCGTAAGGCGATTCTCTTAGCAATTGCTTATGTACATCTCCTTACGATTACTCAAAGTTCGCTTTTGACCGCGATCGGCACTGCCATGCGATTGCCGATCTGGGCTATCGCCATTGTCCAGGCATTGACTTTAGCGGCGCCCCCAAGGAAAGGGAAGTTTTTACCTAAGTCATTCCGAATTTATATTTTGCTTCTAACGCTATTTCTTCTCTGGGGAACTATTTCACTGCTCTGGTCTGTAGATCGTGCGGACACGACAATAAAAGTGGTCAATTTCAGTCTGATTATTGTATTCTTGTACATCAGTTTCACAAGACGGTGGATAAAAAGCTTTGAAGCAGCCCTCGAGGATTTGAGGGTCCTAGTCATCGCAGTCATCAGCTTCATTGTAATATCGGTGCTGTTTACAGCGCCAGACATCATTGAGTCCCTCCGTGGTTTAGAGCGCTACCAAGGAATATTTCATAATCCGAATACGATTGCAGCGCTAGCTGCCGCATTCTTCTATCCGTCTCTGCTTGTCTACCAGAATCAGAAACAGAAGGCCCTGCTGATAATTCCAGCGCTTCTCATAACGGCATTGTTTCTATCGGGGAGCCGTAGTTCAACCCTAGCCATAATTCTGTCTGGACTCGCTGTACTGATTCTAAGAGTTCTTCGCAACCGTAGACATCTCAATCGGTTGATACCAGGTGCTTCTTTGCTTGTTGGGGCAGGAGTTATAACCTATTTGGGGCTCCGTGCTGCAAATAGGATTGAAGCTGACGCGGATATCAGCAGTTTCCTCCCTCGGCAGCTGAACTTAGAGGTAAGTTCGACTTTGTTTAATGGCCGTGAGGAGCTTTGGACTGTCGGGCTCGTGCTGTTTAGCGAAAATCCATTTCGAGGGTACGGTTTTAATGGAACACGCACAGCTCTTAAAGAATATCGTGACAGTGGACTCTATTCTGGTCAAGCGACACAACTCCACAACTCCTACTCCGAAATCTTAGTAGACCTTGGGGCAGTCGGGGGGCTAATTTTTCTGGGAATTTTGATAATTCTAATATTCAAGCTCATGCAAAATATCTATACTATCCCGCTCCTAAGTGCCAGTGTTCTAACATTACTCATTCTGGCAAATAGTGAATCTGCTCTTTTTGGTCTTTCTTCTCTAGTTGCAATCATGTTCTGGACTCTTTGTATAATGCTATTCGTGCCACTAAGACTTAAGTCGAACAATCGGAATCAGGGAAAGACAATGAGTTTAAGCCCAGCAAGTATGTAACCGGAGTATCTTGAAAATTTCCTAACCAGAGAGTAGGGAGAAACTATTTTGGCTATTTCGATTTTACACAATTTTGCATCTCTGAATCTTGGCGGGGCCGAGAGTCGAACGATGGATGTTTATAGAGCTATTGACCGAGAACAATTTCATTTTGATTTCGTAGTGTATGAAGATAGTGAGCAGCATTATGAGAAAGAAATCCGGTCTTTAGGTGGATCTGTCTATCGCATTCCAAGCCCGAGACAGAATATCGTGAGACATATACTTGCGCTTAGCTCGCTGATAAAAAGAAACAAATATGACGCAATACATTCTCACACCTCTTACCACAGCGGTTTAGTTTCTTTTATAGGCTGGGTGCACAAAGTGCCGATTCGGATTGCTCACGCGCGAACATCAGGATCGATGTCGACCACAGGCTTGGCGGGCAATCTAAACCGCCGGGTCGGACAGGCACTTATAAACAGGTTCGCGAGCAAACGATTGGCGATTTCGGTTGCTTCGGGAGATTTCGTGTTCGGTGAATTTTCAGACTATCAAGTGTTGCCAAATGCTTTTGACCTTTCCCGGTACGACATTTCGTTTTCAAAGCAGGAAGCTCGAGCAAGACTGGGGCTGCCGGAAAATAGGATAATTATAGGACAAGTAGGGCGTCTTACGAAGGTAAAAAACCAGCAATTTTCCATTCGCTTGTTGAAGAATCTGCAAAAAATTCATCCTGACGCAATGCTGATTCTGGTGGGGGAAGGTCCAGACAGGAAATCACTGGAGGATCTAGTGCGTTTTAACGACCTTGAGAACAGTATCATCTTCGTGGGAATTCAAGCGAATATTCCTGAATGGATGTTGACTTTTGATGTGCTGCTAATGCCGTCCATATATGAAGGGTTAGGAGTTGTAGTCTTAGAAGCGCAAGCTGCGGGTACCCCCGTCGTTGCCTCGACTGGAGTTCCACAATTTGCAGATATTGGACTGTCAATAGCTAGTTTTTTGTCCCTGGGTGACCAAGACCATCATTGGCTCACTGCCATCGAACAATTAATCAATTTAGAAAGGCCGAACTGGCAGGAGATAAATAGAGCATTCTCTGATCGAAGTTTCACCTTGGATGTTGCCGTCGAAGAGCTCTCAAAAATATATAGAGGTGAGTAATGGCATTGTTCCCGCCTATGCCGAAAGGTGTTATCATATTAGGGTATTCTTCTTCGAAAGGCTCGTAAAAATTCAGCATGAAATCTTCAAGTAATAGTCGAAAACGGACGTCGTTTTTTGTTTTTGCATCATCGGCCTACGTCGCAGTCTTGCAGTTATCGCCTCTCTTACTGCTGGATGCTCTAGATTTTGGTTACTACTCGATTGTTCAGCTGATTGTCGTGTTGGGGTCATCGATTTCGCTTTCGCTGGTAAACGAAGCAGATGTGCGGAGAATTAATCGAGGTTTCATAAGAGGAAACTGGAAAGATTTCTCTGCTATCACTCTCTGGCTCTGCCTTCTATTTTCATTTGGCGCTTTTTTCGTTGCCTCCGTTGTTGGTGAGCTGAGCGAGTACGCCCTTCTTTGGGCAGTGGGCGTTGGTATATCGGTCTATCGAGGGACTGCGCGATATCGGCTGACTCAAGAAGGCCGGATGTCCAGACTTATTGCTGGAGATATAGCTGGGGTCGTTTCTCTATTCGTACTATGGGCGTTAATTTATACTTCTTCTAGCGGGAGTTGGCGTCTTTCGGATATTCTGGTGCTATGGCTGTCAGCGCAGACTGTAAGCGTTCTTTTCACCAAATTCCCTACCTCGGTCAATCCCCGACGTGCGGTAGTTTGGGTGAAAAATCGTTTCCCCGATATAGCGACTCTCTTACCCGATTCGGCGTTGCAGGATGTAGGTGCATTTTGGAGTCCTAGCCTTATCGTTGTGATTCTAGATGTTCAGAGTATGGGTATTTTCAGGGCTGTTACTACCGTGGCGGCACCAATCCGTTTAATCCTGACTCCATTGCGCCCGCTATTTACGCGAGGGTCACTCAGTCATAATTATACGGTTTCTTCCTTTCTTAAGATTTTGGCAGCCGCAGTTACTATTGGCAGCTTGGCCGGCCTCGTATTAAAAGGAATTGGGCTACTCGGGGCCAATTTTGGTGTGTTGTCGAGCTTATCTTCTTTTGCCCTACCCGTTGGGGTTTACGTCGTGGGTAATTTTGTGACGTTTTTCTACTCGATTCAAGGAAGGATTGTCCTTTCGGCTCGAAGGTTACTCTTCACTCGAGTCATTCAGGCAGTTTCTTTGGGGATTTCTCCGGTTATTTTCGCTTTGGTTGCGGGATTATCTGGCGCTATTTGGGCATTGGCGCTTGGAAGCTTCTTGTTGGGCGTTCTGTGGTTCTCCATGATCCGCTCTCACACGATTTAGCCCAGATTTTTCACGGATCGTGTTGCTGAAGCATCGATATGGGAGTGACCGACCGCAGGGTCGGGCGGGCCGCCATGTCGTTCCACCTGACTTAGGCCATTTTGGTGTGGCGTAGATCATATTGACGTCTGGACCTGCTGATTCAGTTGACATGAGGGCCGGTTTGTCTGACTAAGCCTGGATTCACCGATGTGCCCTCGGTAAGCGATTGATATCGGAGTCGGGGATTTCGGACAGGGGTGATCCCCAGATCACGTCTTGTTCTGGTTGCTCCACGAATTATTGATATCTCGGCAGCCGAAAGAAGCTGAGGTGGTCAGGCAGACACCGCCACCGGTGGGGAATGAGAGTGGGCAAACAGCCGGGTCCACTGCGACTCCCATGTCCAGCCTTGCGGCAGGTGCAGCACCAGCCGCCGGGACCGTCGCGCGATCCGGGCCGCCACAGTGATGATCCGGTGCCGGATCGTCGCAGTCGTGGCCCGGGCCATCGCCCCCGCAGCAATGACCCCGGCCGTGCGGGTGAGGTTGAACGCCATGACCGCCAACACCAGCCACGCCGCGTTCGCGTTGAACTTCCCCGAAGGCATATGCGCCAGCGCACTGGCCTTCAGATCCGCGTTGACCTGCTCAATCACCGCATGCTGCCGGTGGGTCTTATCCGGCTCTTCCGTTTTTAGAGTGCGTTGATCTTCCCCTGCAGCTGCCCGGAGTGGATCAGGCACCGCAAGATGTAGTGGTTGAGGTTTCGGAATCCCAGGGCGATGCCCCGCAGGTGCTCGAGCCTGCCGTTGATGGCCTCGACCGGCCCGTTGGACGCACCGATATCGAAATAGGCGAGCACGTCCTCACGTCGGCGCCATAAGGTGCGCCCGAGTTGGGCGAGCTCCTCCAGACCCGCGGGCACCCCTTTGCGGATGCTGTTGATCACGCTGCTCATGAGCTTCTTGCCCTCTGATTTCTTCGGATGCCCGTACGCCGCAATCAGGTCCTGGTAGAAGAGCCACGTCACCTCGAGTGCCACGTAGTCATCGTCGGTGGCCCACAGCAGGTCGAGTCGTTGTTTCTGCCGCTGCGTGAGGTAGTTCGTCCTGGTCAACAGCGTGCGGCGGTACTTGTACAGCGGGTCGTCCTTGCGTCCGCGGCGTCCGGTGGTCTCTCGTTGGAGTCGTTGCCGACATCCGGTGAGTTTGTCGGCAGCCAGATGCACCACATGGAACGGATCCATCACTTTGGTCGCGTCCGGGAGGACCTGGTCCACAGCACTGGCGTAGCCGGTGAAGCCGTCCATGGTCACGACCTGCACCTGCTTGTTATGACGCTGTTTTTGGTAGCGGGGTTGGGTCTATCCGGTAGCAGATGA
>NZ_JANWTC010000020.1 GCF_024919295.1 Corynebacterium lemuris
CACACCCCCACCAGGGGACGTGGGCCGGTGACACGGCACAACCAATGATCACAAACAAAAGTACATTGGCACACTATTGAGTTCTCAAACAACATTTGCACGCTGAACCATTCACCCTTGCGGGCTTCTTCTCTGCGGCTGGAGTTTCAACTGTAGGCCACCGTTTTCTCGGTGTCAACTTCGAGTTAATCTCCCTGTCACACTGTGCATCTCGCGGTGTTCCGCGGCGCTCTGTGCGACTCCCATTAAGTTACTCACCTCCCCCACCTTCACCAAATCGCCAGCTCAGGTGGGGTTTCGGTGAGCACTTCAATCAGGCGTTGATCTTCACGCCGGCGAAGTTCTTCTTTCCGCGACGCAGCACCAGCCAGGATCCGTGCAGGAGATCAGCGTCGGCCGGTTCCCAGTCCTCGGATTGGATTCGCTCGTTGTTCACGTAGGCGCCACCTTCCTTGATGGCGCGGCGTGCGGCACCGCGGGAATCAACGAGTCCGGTGCCCGCGAGCAGATCCACGATGGTGCGCTCATCACCGGCGTTGACCTCAAAGACCTCAGTCTCGGAGACAGCGGAAGCGAGAGTGTTCTCGTCCAGGGCGGAGAGTTCCGCACGGCCGAACAGTGCCTGGGAGGCGAGCTCGACAGCATTGGTCGCTTCTTCACCGTGGACGAGGTTGGTCATCTCGCGGGCGAGACGCTTCTGGGCCTCGCGCTTGAAGGGTCGCTCGACGACCTCGACCTCGAGCTCGGCAATCTCTGTCTGGGTGAGGAAGGTGAACCACTTGAGGTAGTCGATGACCACGGAGTCACCGACGTTGATGAAGTACTGGTACCAGGAGTACGGGCTGGTCTTCTCCGCATCCAGCCAGAGACGGCCACCGCCGGTGGACTTGCCGAACTTGTTGCCCTCGGCGTCGGTGACCAGCGGGACAGTGAGGCCGTGAACCTTCACCGCGTCCAGGCGACGGTTGAGATCTACGCCGGAGACGATGTTGCCCCACTGGTCGCCGCCGCCGATCTGCAGGATGCAGTCGTAGTTGCGGCGCAGTTGCACGAAGTCGTTTGCCTGCAGCAGCATGTAGGAGAACTCGGTGTAGGAGATGCCGTCGGACTCGAGGCGGCGCTTGACGGTGTCGCGGTCGAGCATGGTGTTCAGCGAGAAGTTCTTGCCCACGTCGCGGAGGAAGTCGATGACGTTCATGTTCATCGTCCAGTCGGCGTTGTTGACCATGATGCCGTCGTTGTCCGCACCGGTGTCGAATTTGACGAAGCGGCGCAGCTGCGACTTGATGGCCTCCATGTTGGCGGCGACGTCCTCGTCGGAGAGCATGCTGCGTTCACCGACATCACGCGGGTCGCCGATCATGCCGGTGGCGCCGCCGGCCAGGGTGACCGGACGGTGGCCGAATTCCTGGAAGCGGCGCAGCATGACCATGGGCACCAGGTGGCCGGCGTGCAGGGAGTCACCGGTCGGGTCGAATCCGCAGTAGAGACTGATCGGCTGCTCGCAGGCCTCGCGCAGGTTGTCCAGATCGGTGGACTGGTTGATCAGTCCGCGCCAGCTCAGCTCGTCGATGATGTTCATGGTTTTTTCTTGATCCTCGGGGGTTGTGGAAGGTGAAGGCTCAGGTGTGGTCGGATGCGGGCCGCCAGGGCGTCGCCTCGTCGATGAGCATCACGGGGATGCCGTCATCAATGCGATAGGCGAGGCCGAGGCGTTCATTGACCAGGACCTGCTGGTCCTCGAGATAGGTCAGTGGACCTTTGTCCTTCGGACAGGCCAGGACCTCCAGCAACTTCGGATCGAGACTCATGGGTACGTATCGTACCCGGCCCCCCGAGAGTGCCGTTCCGCTCCCCCACCGGCGGCCGGCACTGCTCCAGGGGTGACTGCTCAGGCCCGGACCGGGGTGGTCGCCCAGGTGTAGTGGTCGCGGGAGGCGTTGGCCACCCGGTCCCGCTGCTCGGCGACGCGGGCACCGGCGGTGCCGCCGCGGGTCGTGCGCGAGGCGACCGCACCGTCGATGGTGAGGACCTCCCGCACCGCCGGGGTGAGCCGTGAGTCCACGGACTGCAGCTCCTCGTCGGTCAGCTCGTCCAGGCCGACGCCGCGCGCCTCGGCGATGCGCACGCAGGCACCGGAGGCCTCGTGGGCCTCGCGGAAGGGCACGCCCTCGCGGACCATCCACTCGGCCAGGTCGGTGGCCAGGGTGAAGCCGGCGGGTGCGAGTTCGCGCAGGCGCTCCTCGTGGAAGGTCAGCGTGGACACCAGGCCGGTCATGGCGGGCAGCAGCAGGTTGAGCTGGGCCACCGAGTCGACGATGGGCTCCTTGTCCTCCTGCAGGTCCCGGTTGTAGGCCAGGGGCTGCGCCTTGAGGGTGGCCAGCAGGCCGGCCAGATTGCCGATGAGCCGGCCGGACTTGCCCCGGGTCAGTTCCGCGACGTCCGGGTTCTTCTTCTGCGGCATGATCGACGAACCGGTGGACCAGGAGTCGGAGAGCGTGATGTACCCGAATTCCGGGGTGCACCAGGCGATGATCTCCTCGGCCAGGCGCGACATGTCCACCGAGAGCTGCGCCAGGACGAAGGCCGTCTCGGAGGCGAAGTCACGCGAGGAGGTCGCGTCGATGGAGTTGTCGGCCGCGGAATCGAAGCCGAGTTCCTCGGCGATGGCCTCCGGGTTGAGCTTCAGGGAGGACCCTGCCAGGGCACCGGAGCCGTAGGGGCTGACGGCCAGACGCTTGTCCAGGTCGCGGATGCGCTCGATGTCACGCAGCAGCGGCTGGGCATGGGCCAGCAGCTGGTGGGCGAGCAGCACGGGCTGTGCAGCCTGGAAGTGGGTCTTGCCGGGCATGATGGCGTCCGGGTGGGCCTCGGCCTGGTCGACGAGGGCGTCGACAAGCTCGGTGACGCCGATGGCGATGTCGCGCACCGCGTCGCGCACCCACATGCGGAACAGGGTGGCCACCTGGTCGTTGCGGGAACGGCCCGCGCGCAGGCGGCCGCCGACCTCGGGGCCGACGCGGTCGATGAGACCGCGTTCCATGGCGCCGTGGACATCCTCGTCGGTGGGTTCGGGGCCGAAGCTGCCGTCGGCGACGTCGCGCCCCAGGCGGTCGAGACCGTCGAGCATGGTGGCCAGGTCCGCATCGGAGAGCAGGCCGGCGGAGTGCAGCACCCGGGCGTGCGCCTTCGAGGCGAGCACGTCGTAGGGGGCGAGCACCCAGTCGAAGTGGGTGGACACGCTCAGGGCGAACATGGCCTCGGACGGGCCACCGGAGAAGCGGCCGCCCCAGAGGGCACCCTCGTTGGTTCCGTGCTGTTCCATGCTACTTCTGCGCCTCGCGGTCACGACGGTTGGCGATCTCGGAGGACAGGCCGTGGAGCTTGACGAAGCCCTTGGCCATGGTCTGGTCGAAGGTGTCGCCGGAATCGTAGGTGGCCAGGTCGAAGTCGTAGAGCGAGGTCTCGGAGCGGCGGCCGTTGATGATGATGGAACCGGCGTGCAGGACCAGGCGGATGTCGCCGTTGACGTGCTCCTGGGTGGAGGCGATGAAGGCGTCGAGGGAGCGCTTGAGCGGGCCGAACCACAGGCCGTCGTAGACCTCCTCGGACCAGCGGGCGTCGACAAGGCGCTTGTAGCGGGCGAGCTCACGCTCGAGGGTGACATCCTCCATGGCCTCGTGGGCCTTGATCAGAATCATGGCACCCGGTGCCTCGTAGATCTCGCGGGACTTGATGCCCACGAGACGGTCCTCGACCATGTCGAGGCGGCCCACACCCTGGGCGCCGCCGCGGCGGTTGAGCTCCTCAATGGCCTCGAGCATGGTGACCGGCTTGCCGTCGATGGCGACGGGCTTGCCGGCCTTGAAGGAGATGATCAGCTCATCCGGGGCGTTGCCCAGGGCCGGATCCTCGGTGTAGGCGTAGATGTCCTTGGTGGGGGCGTTCCACAGGTCCTCGAGGTAGCCGGTCTCGATGGCGCGGCCCCAGACGTTCTGGTCGATGGAGAACGGGGATGCGGCGGACTGCTCGATGGGCACGTCGTTGGCTTCGGCGAACTCGATGGCCTTGTCGCGGGTCCAGGCGTAGTCACGGGCCGGGGCGATGATCTCCAGGTCCGGGTTCATGTCGCGGAAGCCGACCTCGAAACGGACCTGGTCGTTGCCCTTGCCGGTGCAGCCGTGGGAGACGTGGGTGCCACCGTGCTCCTTGGCGGCCTCAACGAGGTGCTTGACAATCAGGGGGCGGGAGATCGCGGAGACCAGCGGGTACTGCTTCATGTACATGCCGTTGGCCTGGATGGTGGGCAGGCAGTATTCCTCGGCGAACTCGTCGCGGGCGTCGATGACGATGGACTCGACGGCGCCGGAGTCCAGGGCGCGCTGGCGCACGGCCTCCATGTCCTCGCCGCCCTGGCCGAGATCGAGGGAGACGGCGACGACCTCACCGCCGGTCATCTTGGCCAGGTACGGGATGGCGACGGTGGTGTCGAGGCCGCCGGAGTAGGCGAGGACAACGCGTGCAGTCATGGGGATGCTCCTTGGTGGGTGAAAAATTGAAGGTTATGGAAGATATGTTTTGCAGGTCCCGATCAGGATACCGGGGGCCTCACCGGCTGGTGAGCAGGTCCCCCAGCTCACGGCCGGTGAGGGGTTCGCGGGCGAGGACGAAGATGGTGTCATCGCCCGCGATGGATCCGACGACCTCGTCGAGGCCGACGCGGTCGATGAAGCTGGCCAGGTACTGGGCGGCCCCCGGCGGGGTGCGCAGCACCGCGATGTTGCCGGAGTGGTCGACGTTGACCACCAGCTCATCGAGCATGCGGCGCAGCTTCTCCTTCGGGCCGGTCAACTGCTCCGCCAGGGCCTGCTCGACGTGTCCGATGACGTAGTGGGCGCGGCCGCCGTCGGGGCGGATCTTCTTGGCACCGAGTTCATCGAGGTCCCTTGAGAGGGTGGCCTGGGTGATGTCGAAGCCCTCGTCCAGGAGCAGTTCGGACAGCTGCACCTGGCTGTAGACCCGGGTCTTGTCCAGGATCTCCAGGATCTTGGCCTGCCGGGCGGTCCGTGTCACCGGGGTGGTCATGCCGGCTGGTTCTCCAGCAGCCAGACCATGAGGGCCTTCTGGGCGTGCAGCCGGTTCTCCGCCTCGTCGAAGACCCTCGACTGCGGCCCGTCGATGACCTCGGCGGTGACCTCGTTGCCGCGGTAGGCCGGCAGGCAGTGCAGGAAGATGGCCTCCTCCCCTGCTGCCGCCATGATCTCACCCGTGACCTGGTAGGGCAGGAAGGGGGTGCGGCGGTCCTTGCCGTCGGTCTCCATGCCCATAGACACCCAGGTGTCGGTGATGACCACATCGGCGCCGGCCGCGGCCGCGGTGTCGTCGGTGACGGTCACGGTCGCGCCGGTCTCCTCGCCACGGCGTCGGGCGCGTTCGACGAACTCGGCCTTCGGCTGGAAACCCTCCGGCGCGATGACGGTGATGTCCATCCCGGCGGTGGCGAAGCCGATCATGTAGGAGTTGGCCATGTTGTTGTCGCCGTCGCCGAGGTAGACCGCCTTGCGCCCCTTGAGCCCGGCCGGGCCCTGTTCGGGGCAGAGGTTCTCCACGCAGGTCTGCAGGTCGGCCAGGATCTGGCAGGGGTGCAGGTCATCGGAGAGCGAGTTGATGATCGGCACGGTGGCGGTCTCGGCCATCGCGTGGAAATTGGAGTGGGCGAAGGTACGCCAGACGATCATCTCGGTGAAGCGCGAGAGCACGGCACCGGTGTCCTGGTAGCTCTCGCCCTTGCCCATCTGGGTGGCACCGGAGTCCACGACGATGGCGTGCCCGCCGAGGTGGGCGATGCCGGCGTCGAAGGAGAAGCGGGTGCGGGTGGAGGACTTGTCGAAGAGCACCGCCACGCTCAGCGGCCCCTCCAGCAGGCGCCGGGACAGCGGGGCCTGCTTCAGTTCTGCCGCCAGCTGCAGCACCTCGGCCTGCTCGGCGGGGCTGAGGTCGTCGTCGGCGAGGAAGTGCCGCACGTTGGGGGTGGTCATGCTCAGTCCTCCTGGGTCAGTTCGTTCAGCAGTGCGGCGAGCTTGTCGACGGCCGCGTTCATCTCGTCCTCGCTGATCACCAGCGGCGGGGTCAGCCGGACAACGTTGTCGGCCGGGGCGTTGAGGATCAGGCCGTGCTCGAAACCGCGGGTCACCGCCTGCTTGGCGACGCCGCGTTCCAGCACCACGCCCAGCATGAGGCCGCGGCCGCGCACCTCGGTCACGCCCGCGACGGCGCGGAGCTTCTCGGCGAGGAACTCGCCCTTCCTGGCGACCTCCGCACAGAAGGCGTCGTCGACGATGCCGAGCACCGCATTGGCCGCGGCACAGGCGATGGGGTTGCCGCCGAAGGTGGTGCCGTGGGCACCGGGGGCGAAGAGTTCAGCGGCCTTACCGCGGGCGATGGTCGCGCCGATGGGGATGCCGCCGCCCAGGCCCTTGGCCATGGTGACCACATCCGGCAGCACCTGATCGTGCTGGAAGGCGAAGAAGTCACCGGTGCGGCCGACTCCGGTCTGCACCTCATCGGCGACGAACAGGATGCCGTGGGTGTCGCACAGCTCGCGCACGCCCTGCAGGAAGCCTGCCGGGGCAGGAATGACGCCGGTCTCGCCCTGGATGGGCTCCAGGAAGATCGCGGCGACCTCGGCCGGGTTCACCTCGACGAGCCTGGTCAGGTAGTCGAGGTCGCCGTAGGGGTAGAACTCCACCCCGCTGGGCAGGGGCTCGAAGGGCTTGCGCTTGTCCGGCTGGCCGGTCAGTGCGAGGGAGCCCATGGTGCGGCCGTGGAAACCGTCGACGGCGGCCAGCACGCGGGAACGGCCGGTGAGACGCGCCAGCTTGAAGGCGGCCTCGTTGGCCTCCGCGCCGGAGTTGCAGAAGAACACCCGGGCTGAGTCGTCGCCGATGCGCTCCTTGAGGGCGGTGGCTGCCTTGATCACCGGTGCGGTGGCGAAGAGGTTGGAGGTGTGGCCCAGCTGACTGAGCTGGAAGGTGACGGCCTCGGTGATCGCCGGGTGGGCGTGGCCGAGGGAGTTGACGGCGATGCCGGCCAGCATGTCGATGTGGACACGGCCCTGCGCATCCGTCACGGTCGCACCCTTGCCGGTGACCAGCTCGAGCGGCGGGGTGCCGTAGTTGTTCATCAGCACCTGGTTCCACTGCGAAAGTGCGTCAGTCATTGGAGTCCTTCCTGAAGACGGTTCCGGCGGGGTAGTCCTCGCGGTCGTATTTGTCGGGCAGCACCATCGTGCCGATGCCACCCATGGTCAGCAGCTCCAGGATCACGGAGTGCGCGATGCGGCCGTCGATGACATGCGCCGCGGAGACCCCGCCCTGCACGGCACGGACACAGGACTCCATCTTGGGGATCATCCCGGAGTCCAGGTCCGGCAGGAGGTTCTCCAGTTCGGAGGTCTTAATCTTGGAGACCAGGGAGTCCTTGTTGGGCCAGTCGGTGTAGAGGCCCTCGACGTTGGTGAGGATGAGCAGACGCTCCGCACCGATGGCCTCCGCGAGGGCGCCGGCGGCAGTGTCCGCGTTGATGTTGTAGACCTGGCCGTCCTCGCCGGGGGCGATGGTGGAGACCACCGGGATGCGCCCGGCCTCGATGATGTCCATCAGGGCATCCGGGTTGACGTCGGTGATGTCACCGACCAGTCCGATGTCGGTGGGCACTCCCCCGACATCGACGAGTCGCTTGGTGGCGGTGAACAGGGCGGCGTCCTCACCGGAGGTGCCCACGGCGTAGGGGCCGTGGGAGTTGATCAGACCGACCAGGTCCCGGCCGACCTGGCCGAAGAGCACCATGCGGACGATCTCCATGACCTCCGGGGTGGTCACCCGGAAACCACCCTTGAACTCGCCCTCCAGGCCGACGCGCCCCAGCATGGAGGAGATCTGCGGACCACCGCCGTGCACGACGACGGGCTTGGCGCCGACGGTGCGCAGGAAGACCATGTCGGCGGCGAAGGCGGCCTTGAGGTCCTCGTCGACCATGGCGTTACCGCCGTATTTGACCACGACGATCTTGTCGCGGAAGTGCTGCAGCCAGGGCAAGGCCTCGGCGAGCACGTGGGCGCGTGCCTCAGAGCTGAGATTCTTCAGGGAATCCATGGAGGGGTTCTTTCTAACTGGAGTAGGCGGAGTTGATGTGGACGTAGTCGTGGGAGAGGTCCGTGGTGCGGACGGTGGCCCGGCCGGGGCCGTCCACACCGAGGTGGACCCGGACGTCGATGTCCGCACCCGAGAGATCCACCTCGCGGGCGCCGGGGGCACCGGTGGTGTCGACGCACACGGGCTGGTCGTTGAAGTAGACCGAGATGTGCTCGGGGTCCATGTCCGCGTCGGCCATGCCGACGGCGGCGAGCACACGCCCCCAGTTCGGGTCGGAGCCGAACATCGCGCACTTGAAGAGGTTGTCGCGGGCCAGGGTGCGGGCGGCGTCGAGAGCCTGCCCGTCGGTGGAGGTGCCCTCCACGGTGACGACGACCCGCTTGGTCACGCCCTCGGCGTCGGCCTGCAGCTGGCGGGTCAGATCGAGGGAGGCCTCCAGCACGGCGGCGTTGAGCTCCTCCTGGCTCGGGGTGACGCCGGAGGCGCCGGAGGCCAGCAGGAAGACGGTGTCGTTGGTGGAGGTGGAGCCGTCGACGTCGAGGGTGTCGAAGGTCTGCTTCGAGGCGGCACGCAGAGCGGTGTCGAGCATCTCCGGGGTGGCCACGGCATCGGTGGTGAAGCAGGAGAGCAGCGTGGCCAGGGAGGGCGAGATCATGCCCACGCCCTTGGCCATGCCGCCCAGGGTCCACCCCTCGGCCTGGACCACGGTCTCCTTCCTCACCAGGTCGGTGGTCATGATCGCCTCGGCGGCCAGGGTGCCGTTGTCGCCGAGGGCGGGCACGAGCTGCTCCAGGCCGGCGCGGATCTTGTCCATGGGCATCAGCTCGCCGATCAGGCCCGTGGAGCACACGCCGACATCGGAGGGCTCGAGGCCAAGGAGCTCGGCGGTGCGCTGCTGCATCTCGGCGGCGTCCAGGTCGCCCTGGGCGCCGTTGCAGGCGTTGGCGTTGCCGGCGTTGAAGACCACGGCGTGAATTTCGCCGTCCTTGACGGCCTCGCGGGAGAGCTTCACCGGGGAGGCGACGACACGGTTGCGGGTGAACACCGCCGCGGCATTGAACTCGGGGCCGTTGTTGACCACGAGGGCCATGTCGGGGTTGCCGGAGGGCTTGATACCCGCGGTGATGCCGGCGGCGGTGAAACCTGCCGGGGCGGTGATGCCGGTGGTGCTCATGGGTGTGTCGTCTTTCTCGGTAGGTGTTCGCGGAGTTCTTAGGGGGCGACCGCGGCCTGCGGGAGGCCGGCGGCCTCATCGAGGCCGAGGGCGAGGTTCATGCACTGGACGGCGGCGCCGCCGGTGCCCTTGGTCAGGTTGTCCAGAGCGGAGGTGACCAGCAGGACACCGGCCCGCTCGTCGACCTCGACCTGCACGTGGCACATGTTGGTGCCGGTGACGTGTTGGGTCTCCGGCTGCTTACCCTCCGGAAGGAGGTGGACGAAGGTCTCGTCGGCGTAGAAGGCGCGGTAGGTCTCGTAGGCGGCCTGCTGCGTCACGCCCTCCTTGAGCGGGGCGGTGATGGTGGTGAGGATGCCGCGCGGCAGCGGTGCCAGGACCGGGGTGAAGCTGACGGAGACCTTCTCGTCGGTGACCTCGGAGAGGTTCTGGATGACTTCCGGGGTGTGGCGGTGCTTGCCGGCGGTGTTGTAGGCGCGCAGGTTGCCCATCGTCTCAGCGCCCAGCAGGCCGACGGCGGCCTTCTTGCCGGCACCGGAGACGCCGGTGATGGAGACGATCGACAGGTCCGGGGTGATCAGCCCGCCGGCGACAGCCGGCAGTGCCGCCAGGGTCGCACCCGTGGGGAAGCAACCGGGCACGGCGATGCGCTTGGCGCCCTTGAGCTGCTCGCGGTGGCCGGGCATCTCGGGGATGCCGTAGGGCCAGGTGCCCTGGTGCTCGGAGCCGTAGTAGTGCTCCCACTCCCCCGCCTCCTGCAGGCGGAAGTCGGCGGCGCAGTCGATGACGACGGTGTCCTCGAGCGCCTTGCCGATCTCCGCGGAATGCCCGTGCGGCAGGGCGAGGAACACGACATCGTGGCCGGCCAGAACTTCGGGGGTCGTCTCCTCGATGACCTTGTCTGCCAGCTGCGGCAGGTGCGGCATGAGGTCGGCGACCGGGGTGCCGGCCGAGGAACCCGCGGTCAACGCGCCGATCTCGAGGTCACCGGAGAGGTAGGAGGGATGGCCCAGGAGGAGGCGGAGGATCTCCCCGCCCGCGTATCCGGAGGCACCAGCGACTGCAACCTTGATCGTCATGCCCCACACCCTAACATTTATGCATCAGAATGAAAAGTATGCAGAGTAAATTCTTTGCGACGCCCCCGTAGCCCGCCTCCACGGTACCGGCTGCGGCCTACCCCCGCGCAATATCTGACCTTGACGCATCAAGCCGAAGCGCTCGACCTGCGGTGATGCGCGCCCGCGTCCACTCCCCCGGTCAGATATTGCGCACCACACCCCGGGGCACACAGAAAAATCCGCGCCGATCCCCCTTTACCAGGTTGTCGACGCGGATCTCTGATCAGCAGGCGGACGCTCAGGCGCGCATCTCCGCGCCGAAACGTTCCTTGGCCAGTGCGGCGGCGGCGAGACGGTGCTCGTTGGCCTCCTCGTCGGTCAGGGTGCGGTCGGTGGCGCGGAAGAGCAGGGAGAAGGCCAGGGACTTCCGGCCCTCGCCCAGCTGCTCCGAGCGGTAGATGTCGAAGAGTTTGACCTCCTCGAGCAGCTCGCCGGCGCCTTCCTCGACGACACGGCGGACCTGTTCTGCCGGGACGTCCTCGTCGACGACCAGGGCGATGTCCTGGTGCAGACCCGGGTAGCTGGACAGCACCGGCGCCGGGAGATTCTCGGTCCGCGGCAGCGCGGACAGGTCCAGCTCCATGGCGCAGGTGCGCTGCGGCAGGCCGAGGGCCTCGAGCACCTGCGGGTGGAGTTCGCCGGCGTGGCCGACGACCTGGCCGCCGACAAGCAGGGCGGCACAGCGGCCCGGGTGCCAGGGCAGAACATCGGCGGATTCGACGTCGAGCTCGACGTCGGCGGCGCGGGTCACGACGCGGGCGGACTCGATGGCATCGGCCCAGGTGTAGGCGCGGCCGTCACCCCAGGGGCCCTCGAGCTCCAGGTTGCCGGTGGCGACGGTGGCCACGTGCAGGGGCTGGTGCGGCAGGGAGTTGATCAGCTCAGCGACGGTCGCCTCGTCCGGGCGGGCGGCCACCGGGGGCATCGGGGAACGCTCCGCACGGGCGAAGGCGACCTGCTGGAGGCCGAAGAGGGAGACGTCATGACGCCCGCGGGAGACATTGCGCACCACGGCGTCGAGCATCGTCGGCAGCAGGGTCGTGCCCAGGATGGCCCGGTCGGATTCGAGCGGGTTCTGGACCTTCACGGCGTTGCGGCGCTCGTCGTCGGCGGCCAGGCCCCAGACGTCGAAGGTGTCGTTGGCGATGAAGGGGCTGGGCAGGATCTCCGCGTAGCCGTTGTAGGCCAGGGCGTGGCCCACGGCGCGGCGGCGGCGCTGCACCGGGCTGAGGCCGCGGCCACCGACCGGGGTCGGCAGCACGAGCGGGATGTCCTCCAGGCCCTCCAGACGCAGGACCTCCTCCACCAGGTCGGCGGGGATGGTCAGGTCTGCGCGCCAGGTCGGCGGGGTGACCTGCAGCTGCTCGCCCTCGGCCACCACGGTGCAGCCGACCTCCTCGAGGCGGGCGATGACGGTCTCGCGGCTGTAGGTCACGCCGGCGAGCTGCGAGGGGTGGTGGACGTCCATGGTGATGGTCGGCATGGCCGGGATCTCACCGATGATGGTGCGCTCAGCGTTGATGGTGCCGCCGGCGATGTCCACGAGCAGGGCACACGCCATGTCGAGGGCGACCTCGACGATCGCGGGGTCCACGGTGCGCTCGAAACGGCGGGAGGCCTCGGAGCTCAGCTTGTGGCGGCGCGAGGTGCGCGCCACGGTCTTCGGGTCCCAGATGGCGGCCTCGAAGTAGACGTCGGTGGTCTCCCCGGAGATCTCCGAGCGGGTGCCACCCATGACGCCGGCCATGGACTGGATGCCGGTCTCGTCGCAGATGACCACGTCCTCGGCGGAGAGCTCCCGCTTGACGTGGTCGAGGGTCTCGAACTTCTCCCCTGCCTCGGCAGTGCGGACGGTCAGGCCGCCGGTGATGCGGCCGGCGTCGAAGGCGTGCATCGGCTGGCCGAGCAGCAGCATGATGTAGTTGGTCACGTCGGTGGCGGCGTTGACCGGACGCTGGCCCGACAGCATGAGCTCGCGCTGCAGCCAGAAGGGCGACTCGGCGGCCGGGTCGATGCCGGTGACCTTGCGCAGGCCGAAGCGGACGGTCTTCGTCTCTGGGCGGATGTCGATGTCCAGCAGCTCGCCGGCGGGGGCGGGCACGCCGGACAGGTCGAGGCCGGCGACCTCGGGCTGCTTCGCGACGTCGGCGTACTCCAGGCCGAAGGCCGAGGCCAGCTCGCGGGTGAGTCCGCGGGCGGACAGGGCGTAGCCGCGGTCCGGGGTGACGTTGACCTCGAAGGCGGTGTCGGACAGGCCGAGAATCTCGCGGGCGTCATCGCCCGGCTGGCCTGAGGCCGGATCCAGGGTGATGATGCCGGCGTTCTGCTTCTCGGTGAAGCCGAGCTCGGAGGCCGAGCAGATCATGCCGTTGGAGACATGCCCGTAGGTCTCGCGCGCCGCGATGGCGAAGCCACCGGGCAGGACCGCACCCGGCAGCGACACGACGACGGTGTCGCCCTCGGCGAAGTTGCGGGCACCGCAGACGATGCCCTGCAGCTCGCCGGTGCCGTTGGCCTGGCCGACATCGACCAGGCAGTAGCGGATGGGCTTCTTGAACTCCGTGAGTTCCTCGATGCTCCTGACCACGCCGATGACCAACGGGCCGGTGGTCTCCGGGATGGGCTCGTAGCCCTCCGTCTCGAAGCCGACGCGGACGTAACCGCCGTCGAGCTCCGCCGGCGAGACGCCGAAGCCGGGGTTGGCGTGACCCAGCAGTTCAGTCACCCAGTTCTGTGCGATGTGCATGTGGTTGTTCTCCTCTTCCTGAACCGGGTGGCTACTTCTGGATGCCGAAGGGCAGGGTGAAGCGGACGTCGCCCTCCACCATGTCGCGCATGTCGGACAGTCCGTTGCGGAACTGCAGGGTGCGTTCCAGGCCCATGCCGAAGGCGAAACCGGTGTAGACCTCCGGGTCGATGCCCACGGCCTGGAGCACGTTCGGGTGGACCATGCCGCAGCCGCCCCACTCGATCCAGCCGGCGCCGCCCTTCTTGTTCGGGAACCAGACGTCGACCTCGGCCGAGGGCTCCGTGAAGGGGAAGTAGTTGGCGCGCATGCGGGTCTTCGTCTCCGGGCCGAAGAGCGTCTTGGCCAAGTGGTCGAGGGTGCCGCGCAGGTGCGCCATGGTCAGGCCCTTGTCCACGGCCAGTCCCTCCACCTGGTGGAAGACCGGGGTGTGGGTGGCGTCGAGTTCATCGGTGCGGAAGACGCGGCCCGGGCAGGCGATGTAGAGGGGTACGTCCCGGTCGAGCATGGAGCGGACCTGCACCGGGGAGGTGTGGGTGCGCAGCACCTGCAGGGAGTCCGCCACGGAGACGTGGAAGGTGTCCTGCAGGGTGCGGGCCGGGTGGTCCGGCAGGAAGTTGAGGGCGTCGAAGTTGAAGTACTCGGCCTCGACCTCCGGGCCGTCCTCGATCTCCCAGCCCATGCCGAGGAAGATGTCGGAGATGGTCTCCATCAGCGAGGTGATCGGGTGCAGGGCCCCGACCTGGGTGCGGGTGGTGGGCACGGTGACGTCGACCTTCTCGGCCACGAGCTGCTCGGCGCGCTGCTTCGCCTCCAGGTCCTCATGAACCTGCGTGAAGTGCTTCTCGACGCGCCCCCGGGCCATGTTGACCAACCGGCCGGCGTCCTTGCGCTGGTCCTTGGGCAGGCTGCCTAGTGCGCGACGGGCCTGCGGGATCGGCGCGTCATCGCCCAGGTGGTCGCGGCGGGCGACGGCGAGTGACTCGAGATCCGTGGCGGCATCGAAGGCGGCGACGGCCGTCTCGGCGGCGGCGTTGAGCCCCGCCTCGGTCAGTTCAATTTCAGGAGTCTCAGACACGTGGCCTAAACCGAACCCTTCTTCTCATGGACGCTAATTTTCAGACCTGTACAGCATAGCCGGGCTAGCCGCGGGCACGCGCCTGGGCCTTGGCCGACTCGTAGAGGCAGATGGACGCGGCGGTGGCCAGGTTGAGCGATTCCGCACGCCCCCGGATGGGGATGCGCACCCGGTGATCGGCCTGCGCCAGCAGCTCCTCCCCCAGCCCGTGAGCCTCGTTGCCGAAGAGCCATGCGGTCGGCTTCGTCAGCAGCTCGTCGGCCTCATCGAGCTCGATCTCCCCGTCGGCGGCGGTGGCCAGGATCTGCAGGCCGGCCGCCCGCAGCTGACCGAGCACGTCCTTGACGCCCGGGTGGCGGGCCACCGGCAGGTGGAACAGCGATCCGGCGGAGGCGCGCACCGCCTTGCTGGACTGCGGGTCGACCGTCTCGCCGGCGAAGATCACGGCGTCCGCACCCATGGCGTCGGAGACGCGGATCAGCGTGCCGGCGTTGCCCGGCTCGGAGGTCTCCACCGGGACGGCCACCAGCCGCGGGCGACCGCGCAGGGCCTTGCCGGCGGTCCACAGCACGGGCTCGCACACGGCGAACAGGCCGGTGGTGGTGACGGTGTCCGACAGCGATTTCGCGGCCTTGTCGGTGATGGGATGGACGTAGACGCCCATGTGGCCGCAGGTGATGAGGATCTCCTCGAAGCGGCGCGCGGCCTGCTCCGTGACGAAGACATCACGGGCGGCACCGGTGGCCACCGCGGCCTCCACCGCGTTCTCCCCCTCCACGATGAACTGGTTGGCCTTCTTCCGCGCCGCCGAGCGGTGCAGTTTGGCGGCGTTGACGATACGGGGCGTGCGCTCGGTGAATGCGTCCGAGAAATCCAGGGTCATGGCGCTAACGCTAGCAGCGCGGCCCCGTCCCGCCCCGACCGGGAGAGCTACCTCAAGGGCACACCGTTGGAGTCGGTGGCCATGGAACCGCTGCGCAGGAGGATCAGGACGAACTCCACGAAGGCCCAGACGCCGACGACCGCGAGGAAGAAGAATCCGATGAGGATGATCGCCGTCGCCCAACCCAGGACGGTGAGCACCAGCTGCGCCACACCGCGGGAGGTGTTGCCGAGGTAGAAGTTGTGCACACCGAGGGTCCCGAAGAAGAAGGCGAGCAGCACCGCGACGAGCCAGGACTTCGGGTGGACCTGCGGCTGGCCCATGGCGTACATCGGCATCTGCGCGGCGTGCGGCTGGACCGGGTACTGCTGCTGGAAGGGCTGCTGGAAAGCCTGCGGCTGGGCCGGGGCATCGACGGGCAGGCCGTCCCGGTCATAGTGCTGCTGGCCGGACTGATCGAAAGGGTGAGACATGAGATTCTCCTGATCTGGGGCTGGGCGCCTGCTGAGGCGTGGACTCCCGGAATGATAGCGCCCGGCACCGACACGCGTGGGCTTTCTGTTCGAACACCGGTACCGGGAGACGACACAGGCCCCTGCCGGCCTCCCTTTCAGGGGAAGGCGGGCAGGGGCCCGGGTGCTGCGGGGTGCGCTGTATTAGGCGGCAACCTTGGCGTTGACGTCCTCCGGCAGCGCAGCCTTGGCAGCCTCGCACAGTGCGGAGAAGGCGGCGAAGTCGCTCACGGCCAGCTCGGCGAGGATCTTGCGGTCGACATCGATCTCAGCCAGGCGCAGGCCGTGGATGAGGCGGTTGTAGGTGATGTCGTTCATGCGGGCAGCAGCGTTGATGCGCTGGATCCACAGCTTGCGGAACTCAGACTTACGCGCGCGACGATCGCGGTACGCGTAGGTCATGGAGTGCAGCCACTGCTCCTTGGCCTTGCGGTAGAGACGGGAGCGCTGGCCGCGGTAGCCCTTGGCGGACTTCAGGATTGTGCGACGCTTCTTCTTGGCGTTGACGGACCGCTTGACACGTGCCACGTTGTTACTTCCTTAACTGCTTTGAGAGGTGTGGGGGTTTCAGGCGGCTTGCTTAAGCCTTGCCGAGGAGACGCTTCATGCGCTTGACGTCAGCCGGGGCGACGTCGACGGTGCCCTTCAGGCGACGGGTCCGGGTGGACTCCTTGCCCTCGAGGAGGTGGCGGCGGCCGGCCTGCTCGCGGCGCAGCTTGCCGGAGCCGGTGATCTTCACACGCTTGGCGGTGCCCTTGTGGGTCTTCTGCTTCATGAGAATTAAGTCCTTAAATCCCGGTTGACGGTTGCTACTTCTTGCCCTTGCGGATAGGCCCCAGGACCATGGTCATGTTGCGGCCGTCCTGCTTTGCGCGGGTCTCGACGACGCCATACTCAGCAACTTCACCTGCCAGTCGCTCCAGGAGTCGGAAGCCGAGCTCCGGTCGGGACTGCTCGCGGCCGCGGAACATGATGGTCACCTTGACCTTGGATCCCTTCTCCAGGAAGCGGATCACGTTACCCTTTTTCGTCTCGTAATCGTGGTTATCGATCTTGGGACGGAACTTCTGCTCCTTGACCACAGTCTGCTGCTGGTTCTTGCGTGACTCGCGGGCCTTCTGGTCCTGCTCGTACTTGAACTTTCCGTAGTCCATGATCTTGGCAACCGGCGGCTTGGCGGTGGGTGCGACCTCAACCAGGTCGAGATCTGCGTCGTACGCGAGCTTGCGGGCATCGTCCGTGCGGACGACTCCGACCTGCTCACCGCCCGGGCCGACAAGACGGACCTCGGGAACTCGGATACGCTCATTAATGCGAACTTCAGCGCTGATGTGTGACTCCTCAAGTAGCGGGTTACGTAATACATACCGTGCCACCTTGCGGAAACTTCCCCCACGACAAAAACCCGCCTGCCGGTGTGACCGACGGCGGGAGATCGCAATAAGGCAGCCTGCGCTGCCCTACTCTTGACCTGTATCCAACCGGCAGTAACCGGCGGCATGAGGTGGGATGATCTCCGCTTGTGGCCCGAGCCCCTGGAGAAGGCGCGCGGGTGGTAGTGCCAGCAACCCTAACAGATTACCGACCGCGAAGACAAATCATCCCCTGCAGGAGACTGCGGGGCTGATGGAGCGGGCGTCGATGAGCTCCCTGAGCCCGAGGCCCACCTCGTCGAGGATCTCCTCGGCGGTGGCGTGCGTACCGTCATCGGGGTGGGTGATCACCGCGAGCCCGACCACGCCGGTGTCGACCGGCGCGGTACCCAGCTGCCGCAGGGTGTAGACGGTGTCGGTGTCCTGCCCCCAGCCGGCCTTGAAACGGGCACCGGGGATCTGCGACAGGCCGACCTGCTGCCAGTCGACGATCTCCCCCATCGCCCCGTAGGTGGTCCCGACGGTGTCGGTGCACGGCAGCCCGGCGGCGAACTGTGCCTGCTCGCTGAGGCTCCATTCCGTCTCACCCGGCCACTCCGCAAGCTCAGGCACGTGCGGCAGACCGTCATGGTCATTGTCGATGAGAAGGCTGAGGAGGTAGGCGGCGTCGTTGTCGGACTGCGAGATCGACGCCTGTACCAGTTCCTCCTCGGCCAGACCGCGGGCATCGGCGGCCAGCGCCACGGGCACCTTGATCGTCGACCACGCCCAGGAGTGGCCGGACAAGCCGGCCCGGACGACGCCGTCCCCGGTGGCCACGGCAATGCCGATGCGGCCGCCGTGCTCCTCGTTGACCTCCTGGATCAACTTCCGGAGCTCTCCGTGCAGCTCCTCCGCAGTCAGGTGGTCACTTGAGGTGACCTCTTCCAGCTGAGCCTCCAACGTGCCAACCTCAGTGACACAGCCGGTCATCAGACCGGCCCCCATGACGGCCACCATTGCGGCCGGAAACCACCTGTTCACGGGGTAAAACCTTACCCAGTTGAGCCCCTCTCAGGTTAATTGGGGAGGAAACACAGGTTAATCGCGCACGGAACGGTCCTCGAGGACGACCACCGCATTGTTGCCACCCTCGCAGACAAACGAATTCCCGCCCTGACCGATGCAGCGCATCTCATATTCCTGACCGGTCACCGGGCTGGTGGCGTAGATCAGGGCGCTGCCCGGCAAGCCGGTGTAGGGGGCCATCTGGACGGCGACCGCTTCCGCGAAGCCGCAGCTGGTCTGGCCGTTGGCCCGGAAAATCCGCCAGTTGACGTTCGCCGCACACTGTTCCGCGGAAGCCGGGGCCCGGTAACCGGTCTCGGCCGGCGGGGGTGGCGGAGGCGGCGGCGGGGTCTCCGCCTCCGGGGTCTCTTCCTGGGTGGGTGCCGGCGTCTCCGTCACCGTGACGGTCACCGGTGCCTCCGAGGTCGTGGGCGGGGCGGTCGAGGTCACCGTCGGTGGCGCGGTGGAGGTTGTCGCGGTCGTGCCGCCCCCGTCGGAGTCGCCGCCCAGCAGCGCCGTGTAGATCCACACCCCGAGCGCCACGGCGGCGATCACCAGCAGCACCAGCAGCGCGATGGCGGGCCCGGAGCGCTGGCGGCGCGGCGGCTCGTTCGACGGGTAATACTCCGGCGTCGGCTGGAAGGGGTTGCCGGGATCCTGCGGGGTCATGGCGCTCCTAGGAGGATTCAGGGGTTTCCCCATCCTAAACACTTCACCAGGATGCTTCGGCGGGCCTAGTGTAATTGTTATGACCACCGACCCCCGCGACGCCCTGGAACTGCGTCTGACGTTGCGGCGCCTTGAAGCCGCCGAAGCCGCGCTTGCCGACGCCCGCCGCTCCCTCGACGCCGTCCTCACCCGCTCGACGGCGGCGGGTCCGGCCCCGACCGCGCCACCGGCCCCGGTAGCACCGGCTCAGGCGCCGGTCTACACCCGCGATTCCTTCCTGCAGGTCCACCCGCCGCAGCAGCCGAAACCGGTCAAACCCCCGAAGCCGCCCGTGCCCACGGAGACGAAGGTCATCCGCGCCATCGCGGTGGTCGGTTCACTGATCACCGTCGCCGGCGTCGGACTAGCCGTGACCCTGGCCATCCAGGCCGGGCTACTCGGCCCGTTGGGCCGGGTGCTGCTCTCCGTGCTGCTGGCCGTGGCGCTGCTGGCGGCGGGCCTGTGGCTGGACAACTACCGTCGCACAGCCACCGACCGGGACACCGCCGGCATGACCGCGGGTGTCACGGCACTCATCGTCACCTCCTGGCTGGTCTCCGCCACGATCCTCTACGCCCTGGTCGAGATCCTGGAATGGTGGCCCGCCTGGTTGGGGGCTCTGGTGCTCATGGCGGTGTGGGCGGTCTTCCTGTGGCTGGCCGTCGCCCGCGAACTGCGGGCGGTGGCGGTGTGCCTGGGGCTGTCGATCCTCCCGGTGTCCACTGCCTTCTACAACGTCGATGTACCCGTCACCTGGCTGGTCACCCTCCTGCCGCTGACCCTGCTGGCCGTCACCCGCGACCGGGAGTACCCGCAGGCCCGTCTCGTCGCCGCCGCTATCGCGGTGTTCCTGCAGCTGTGGCTGCTCAACGACATGGTCTACGTGGTGGGCTTCATCCCGCCGGCAGTCAACCTCACCATCGCGCTGCTCGGCCTAGGCTCAGCCCTGGCGTTTGCCGCGATGACGCTGTGGTTCCCCAAGGACAACGATAACGCCAACCTGCTGACCGGCATCGTCGCTCCGCTGGCCCTGCTGGCGCTGGCTGCTCCCCCGGCCAACGACACCTGGGCGATCTGGCTGCTCGTCCCGGCCGCGGTCGGTCTCGCGGCGATCGGCTACCTGCACAAGGACCGCCTGGGCATGATCGGTGTCTGCGCCACCGCGGTCGCCTTCATCCTCGTGTGGACGCTCACCCCACCCTTCGGGGCCGGGGCGCTGATCGACAACACCATCGTCGTTGCGGTCTTCTTCGTCGCAGCGGTGCTCACCATCCTGTGGCTGGACCACCGCCACGA
The DNA here is from genome assembly GCF_024919295.1 of Corynebacterium lemuris. Classification (GTDB taxonomy): domain Bacteria; phylum Actinomycetota; class Actinomycetes; order Mycobacteriales; family Mycobacteriaceae; genus Corynebacterium; species Corynebacterium lemuris. The sequence continues at coordinate 20,092 of NZ_JANWTC010000020.1, forward strand.
GACCCGCGTGTGGCCCTGGGCCTTCTGGCTGTGTGCCGCGCTCATCGTCACCGGGAACCTCTCCCGCAACGTGTTGGGCGCATCCCCGCTGTGGCTGACCGACCATGTCTCCCTGGTGCAGGCCCTGCTCATCGCAGTGTTCCTCGGAGTGGCCATCACCCGCCGCAAGGCCCTCATGGATTTCCCCGTCTGGGCCCAGGTCGCCTTCGCGGTGGCTGCACTCCACCTGTCGATGGTCACCATCGTCACCGCCGTCACCTGGCTGGGCAACCTCATCGACGGCAACGCCGGCATGCTGCTCGGCTACCTCATCGGCCACGCGCTGGTGAGCATCCTGTGGATGGTCCTCGCGGCCTGGATCCTGCTGGTGGCGAAGGGCATGTCCGCCAAGGCCTCCCTCAACGCCGGCATGGTGCTGGCGATCGCCGGAGTGGTCAAGCTCGTCTTCTTCGACCTGGGCACCCTGGAGGGACTGCCCCGGGCGATGGCCTTCCTCGTCTCCGGTCTGGCCCTGCTGGCCATCGCGGCACTGCGGGCGCGACATAGGCAGGCGGACGAACAACCGGAGCAGTCTGTTCCGGTCCCGGCCGCTGCTGAGAAAGGCGCAGCCGATGAGACCGACGAGAATCCGGCCGGAGCGCGGCAGAACCCGGAGTAGACGGGCCGACAACCGGAGGAACCCATGAATCAGCGGATCGAGGATTACGGCGTCATCGGTGACCTGCGCACCATGGCGTTGGTGGGCCGCGACGGTTCCATCGACTGGCTGTGCCTGCCCCGGTTTGATTCCGGCGCCTGCTTCGCCCGGCTCCTCGGCGATGATGAGGCCGGTTTCTGGCGGATCGCCCCCGCCGGCGCACCCACCTGCACCCGACGCCGGTACCGGGACGGGACGTTGATTCTGGAAACGGAATGGGACACCCCCGAGGGAGCTGTCCGGGTGGTGGACCTGATGCCCGTACGGGACAAGGCGACCGATGTCGTCAGGGTCGTCGAGGGACTGCGTGGCCGGGTGCCGATGCGCATGGAACTGCGGCTGCGCTTCGATTACGGCCACATCATCCCCTGGGTCCGCCGCCACGGACAACTGCTGTCGGCCGTCGCCGGCCCGGACGCGGTGTGGCTGGACACCCCCGTAGAGGTGAAGGGGGAGCATTTCGCCACCGTGGCCGAGTTCGAGGTTTCGGCAGGGGAAACCGTGCCGTTCACCCTGACCCACCACCCCTCCCATGAACAACCGCCCGCGCGCCGGGAGGCAACGGTGAAGATCGCTGAGACCCAGCGATTCTGGGACAACTGGATCTCCCAGGGAACTTATGAGGGGCCGTGGAAAGATGCGGTCACCCGCTCATCGGTGATTCTCAAGGCGCTGACCTACGCCCCCACCGGAGGAATCGTCGCGGCGGCGACCACCTCCCTCCCCGAGCAACTGGGGGGTGTCCGCAACTGGGACTACCGCTACTGCTGGTTACGGGATGCCACCTTCACGCTCCAGGCGCTGCTGAACACGGGTTATGACAAAGAGGCCGTGGCCTGGCGGGACTGGCTGCTGCGGGCAGTGGCCGGGGACCCGGCCGACCTGCAGATCATGTACGCCATCGACGGTACCCGGCGGATACCCGAGTTCGAGGTGGACTGGTTGGCCGGTTATGAGCGCTCCCGGCCGGTGCGCATCGGCAACGCCGCAGTCTCCCAGCTGCAACTGGATGTGTGGGGGGAGGTCCTCGACGGCCTGCATGTGGCGCGTTCCTCCGACCGGTTCGGGGTGGATGAATCCTGGGGGCTGCAGCGGGCGCTGCTGGACCACCTCGAAGGCCACTGGCGGGAGCCCGACAACTCCCTCTGGGAGGTGCGGGGTCCACGACGGCAGTTCGTCTATTCCAAGGTCATGGCCTGGGCCGGGATCGACCGCGCGGTTCAGGCCGTGGAACGCTTCGGACTCAGCGGACCGGTCCAGCAGTGGCGGGCCCTGCGGGCGGAGATCCACCAGGAGGTGTGCACCCACGGGTTTGATGCCGAGCGGGCCACCTTCACCCAGTTCTACGGTTCCCGGGGACTCGACGCCGCGCTGCTGCTGATTCCCCGGGTGGGTTTCCTGCCCTGGAATGATCCACGCGTGACCGGGACGGTCACCGCCGTCGAGCACTCCCTCATGGAGGACGGTTTCGTTCTGCGCTACCGGCCCGAGGCCGACGGTGGCGTCGACGGTCTCCCCGGGCAGGAGGGGGCGTTCCTGGCCTGCAGCTTCTGGTTGGCCGACGCGCTCCACGGCACGGGACGGACCCGTCAGGCCCGGGAACTGTTTGAACGCCTGCTGAATCTGCGCAATGACCTGGGAATCCTGTCGGAGGAATATGATCCGGTCACCGGCCGGCAGCTGGGCAACACCCCGCAGGCATTCAGCCACGTCGGGCTGGTGAACTCAGCGCTCCACCTCTCGGGTTTCCTACCCGGACGGGGCCTGTCCACCGACCAGTAGCCCCCACCCGCCCGCCTCCGGAGACCGGGGAAAATTATGGGCCAGAAAAGTGCCCGGGCCATGGTCAATTGGCCCCGGCAGGAGCACACTTATCTCATGGAGGATCCCCACCTGTGGCACCGTCGCTCCAAGGAGGCACCGTCATGAACACCCCCGACAGGCCCATCCTGCATTTCGACGCGGAGACCGCTCCCCCGCCGACCCCGTCCCTGCGGGGTGTCTGGTCCGATTCCATGGGCCGGAGTGCCGCCCGGTGCGGCCAGGTCCTGCTCATCGCGGTGGTGTGCGGGGCCGGGATCTGGCTCCTGCTCCAGGTGTACGTGGTGGTGATCGCGGCCTTCGTGGCCCTCATCTTCGCTGCGGCGACATATCCCCTGGTGAGATGGCTGGTGCGGAAGGGCTTCCCCCGGCTGCTGGCCGCCCTCACCACCTTCCTCGTGCTGTTCGTGCTGCTGGGTGGTGCGGTGGGTGAGGTCGTCATCGCTGTCCGGAACGAATGGGACAACCTGTCCACCTCCGCGGCGGCGGGCTGGCAGCAGCTGCAGAGCTACATCAGTGCCGGTCCCCTGCCGATCGACACCACTGCGGTGGATAACCTGGTGAAACAGGCCACCGGTTTCCTCACCAGCGGCACCTTCGTCACGGGTGCGTTGACCGGCATCACCCTGGCCACGGAGGTGGCCACCGGACTGGTCCTGATGGTGGTCATCCTGTTCTTCTTCCTCAAGGACGGACCCGTCCTCTGGAATTTCACCCTGCGGTGGTTCCAGGGGGAAACCCGGGCCAGGGTCGCCGAATCCGGGGACCGTACGATCCAGATTCTCGGCGGCTACGTGCGGGGCACGGTCATCATCAACCTGATCGAGGCCATCGTCATCGGTGTGCCGCTGGCTCTGCTCGGGGTTCCCCTGGCGTTCCCCCTCGCGGTCATCGTGTTCGTCTTCGGCTTCCTGCCGATCATCGGGGCCACTCTCGCCACCACCCTGGCCGCCGTGGTCGCCCTGGTGACCAACGGTTGGGTCACCGCCGTGATCATCATCGCCCTGGCGGTGGCGGTCAACCAGCTGGAGAGCCACCTGCTCCAACCGGTGGTGATGGGCCGGACCCTGAGCCTGCACGCCATCGTCGTGCTGCTGGCCCTGGCGGTGGGCACCCTCGTCAGCGGCTTCTTCGGGGCAGTGCTGGCGGTACCGCTTGCGGCCGTGGCCTGGGCCATCATCCAGGTGTGGACCAGCACCTACCAGACCGGGGAGGACCCGGTGCTCGGTGAGGACCCGGTCAGTCCCGCCAGCCGGGTGGAGGCCAAGGCGAACATCGCAGAGCGCTGGAAGTACCAGCAGATGCGCTACCAGCAGCTGTGGGAGGACCGCCCGGGCAGGCGCGGCCGGGTCTCCACCACACTCACGGAACCTACTGCACCCACCGAGCCCTCCAGCCCGGCATGAGCAGGCCCTACAGCACCTCAGCCAGGAACTGCCCCGTGTAGGAGGCCTCCACCGCTGCGACATCTTCCGGGGTGCCCTCCGCGACGACCAGGCCGCCGCCGGAACCACCCTCGGGGCCCATGTCCACGATCCAGTCGGCGGCCTTGATCACGTCGAGGTTGTGCTCGATGACGATCACGGAGTTGCCCTTGTCCACCAGGCCCTGGATGACCAGCATGAGTTTGCGCACGTCCTCGAAGTGCAGGCCGGTGGTCGGTTCGTCGAGGATGTAGACGGTGCGGCCCTGGGAACGCTTCTGCAGCTCGGAGGCCAGCTTCACGCGCTGGGCCTCACCACCCGAGAGCGTGGTGGCGGACTGGCCGAGGCGGACATAGCCGAGGCCGACGTCGACAAGCGTCTGCAGGTAGCGGTGGATCGAGCTGATCGGTTCGAAGAACACTGCTGCCTCCGCGATGGGCATGTCGAGGACCTCGGCGATGTTCTTGCCCTTGTAGTGGACCTCGAGGGTCTCCCGGTTGTAGCGCGCGCCGTCGCAGACCTCGCAGGGGACGTAGACGTCGGGGAGGAAGTTCATCTCGATCTTCAGGGTGCCGTCGCCCTGGCAGGCCTCGCAGCGCCCGCCCTTGATGTTGAAGGAGAAGCGGCCGGCCTTGTAGCCGCGGACCTTGGCCTCGGTGGTCTCGGCGAAGAGCTTGCGGATCTTGTCGAAGACACCCGTGTACGTCGCCGCGTTCGAACGCGGGGTGCGCCCGATGGGTGACTGGTCGACCTGGACGAGCTTGTCCAGGTGCCCGACGCCCTCGACGCGGCGGGCGCGGCCGGGGACCTGGCGGGCGCGGTTGAGTTCGTTGGCCAGGGTCTTGGCCAGGATCTGGTTGACCAGGGTGGATTTACCCGAGCCGGAGACACCGGTGATGCAGCACAGCACGCCCAGTGGGATGGACACGTCGATGCCCTGGAGGTTGTTCTCCCGGGCGCCGACCACAGTCAGGCACCGTTCCGGATCCACCTCGCGGCGCTGGTCGGGCACGCCGAGGACACGCCTGCCGGAGAGGTAGTCTCCGGTGATGGAACCTTCGGCGGTGAGGATGCCGCCGGGTTCACCCTGGTAGACGATCTCGCCGCCGAATTCGCCGGCGTTCGGCCCGATGTCGACGAGCCAGTCGGCCTCGCGGATGGTGTCCTCGTCGTGTTCGACCACGATGAGGGTGTTGCCGATGTCGCGCAGGCGCTTGAGCGTGGTGATCAGCCGCTGGTTGTCGCGCTGGTGCAGGCCGATGGAGGGTTCGTCGAGGACGTAGAGCACACCCGCCAGGCCGGAGCCGATCTGGGTGGCCAGGCGGATGCGCTGGGCCTCGCCACCCGAGAGGGTGCCGGCGGCGCGGTTGAGGGTGAGGTAGGCCAGGCCGACGTCGAGGAGGAACTGCAGGCGGGCCTGGATCTCCTTGAGCACGGCACCGGCGATCATCTCCTCCCTGCGGCCCAGCACCAGGGAACCGAGGAACTCGCTGGCATCGGAGATGGACAGGTCCGTCAGTCCGGCGATGGACTTCTCCCCGTGGGTGCTGGAGTCCAGGCGCACGGCGAGGATCTCCGGCTTCAGGCGCGCGCCCTTACAGGTGGGGCAGGCGACCTCGCGGGTGTAGGCGAGGAAGCGTTCCTTCGACCACTCGGATTCCACCTGGTCGATCTTGCGGTGCAGGTAACCCAGGACGCCCTCGAACGGTGCGGTCCAGTTGCGGATGCGGCCGTAGCGGTTCTTGTAGCGGACCGAGACCTCGGCCTTCGTGCCGTGGACGAGCGCCTTGCGCTGCGCAGCGGACAGCTGCGAGTAGGGGGTCTCCGGATCAAACTCCAGCGCCTTGGCCAGGCCCTCGACGAGTTTCTCGAAGTAGCCGGCGTTGGGGCTGGAGGTCCACGGCTGCACCGAGCGGATGACCGGGGCGTCCGGATCGGGGATGACCAGATCGATGTCGACCTCGGTGCGGGTGCCCAGGCCGTCGCAGGCCGGGCAGGCACCGTAGGGCGAGTTGAAGGAGAAGGCGCGCGGTTCCAGCTCGTCGACGTCCAGCGGGTGGCCGTTGGGGCAGGCGAGCTTCTCGGAGAAGATCGTGTAGCGGTCCGGGTCGTCCGCGGCGCGGTCGACGAATTCCAGGGCGACTAGGCCGTCGGCCAGACCGAGTGCGGTCTCCACGGAGTCGGTCAGGCGCTGCTGCTGGGATTCCTTGACCTGCAGGCGGTCGACGACGACGTCGATGTCGTGCTTGATCTGTTTCTTCAGGGTGGGCGGTTCGGTGAGGGGGTAGACCTGGCCGTCGACACGCACGCGGGCATAGCCCTGCGCGGCGAGGTCCTTGAACAGGTCGACGAACTCACCCTTACGGGTGCGCACCACAGGGGCGAGCACCTGGAATTTCAGGCCCTGCTCCAGTGCCATGACCTGGTCGACGATCTGCTGCGGGGTCTGGCGCGCGATCTTCGCGTCACAGACCGGGCAGTGGGCGGTGCCGGCGCGGGAGAAGAGCAGACGCAGGTAGTCGTAGATCTCCGTGATCGTGCCCACCGTGGACCGCGGGTTGCGGTTGGTCGACTTCTGGTCGATGGACACCGCCGGGGACAACCCGTCAATGAAGTCGACGTCCGGCTTGTCCATCTGCCCGAGGAACATGCGCGCATAGGAACTCAGCGATTCGACGTAGCGGCGCTGCCCCTCGGCGAAGATCGTGTCGAAGGCCAGCGAGGACTTTCCCGAGCCCGACAGGCCGGTGAACACGACCATCTTGTCCCGGGGCAGGTCAATATCCACGCCCTTGAGGTTGTGCTCGCGCGCACCGCGCACGACGAGGCGATCAGCCACAGTCTTCCCAGCCCTCCGTGAAGTTGGATGGAGCCGGACAGCCCGACTCTCAAACATCCTCGAACATACCGCCGAGCGCCCTTCCGGCGCTACCCTGAGTGGCATGCCGAACACACTGACACTGCACCAGATCTCCGTCTCAAAGATGGACAACAACTGCTATCTCCTCGTCGCCGGCGAGGAGGCCCTGCTTATCGACGCCGCCGACGACGCCCCCGCCATCCTCGCCCTGGCCGAGCAGGCCGGCGCGAAGATCACGGGAGTGCTGACCACCCACCGCCACCCGGACCACCACCAGGCCCTGGTCGAGGTGCTCCAGGCCACCGGCGCGAAGCACTACGCCACCTTCCTCGACGCCCCGGCCCTGCCGGCCGAGGCCGACGTGGAACTCAACCAGGGTGATGTCATCGAATTCGCGGGCCACCAGCTGCCGGTGTCCATCCTGCGCGGGCACACCCCCGGTGGCGCGGCCGTGGCCGTGGAGATCGACGGCCAGATGCACCTGTTCGTCGGCGACAGCCTCTTCCCCGGCGGCCTGGGCAAGACCACCTCGGAGAGTGACTTCGTCCGGCTGTTCAAGGACGTCAAGGAGCGCATCTTCGACGTCCACGGCGATGACGCCATCGTCCACCCCGGCCACGGCACGGACACCACCCTGGGGGCGGAACGACCCCACCTGGATGACTGGTGGGCCCGTCGCTGGTGACAATTCGCCGCTAGACTGGGCCACGCAGAAAAGACGCAGAAAACATACGAAGAGAAGCAACCGAGGAGCACCATGATGATCCGCAAGATCGCCCGCCCGATGATTGCATCGGTCTATATCGCCGACGGTGCCGACAGCCTGCTCCACACCGCCGACCACACCGAGAGCGCTGAACTTCTGATCAAGCGCACCCGTTCTGTCCTCCCCCGCGAATACGCACGACGCATCCCGCGGGACCCGGAGCTGGTGGTCCGTGCTGTCGCCGCCACCAAGATCGGCGCGGGCGCGACCCTGGCCGTCGGATTCCTCCCGCGGGTCTCGGCCGCCGTCCTCGCGGCGACCTCCGTGCCGACGATGCTGGCCCGCCACGCCTTCTGGGAGACCCAGGACAAGGCCGAGCGCAGCGCCCGCCGTTCCGGTTTCCTGACCAACCTCGCCCTGCTCGGTGGCCTGCTGATCACCTCGGGTGACACCGCCGGCAAGCCGGGCCTGAAGTGGCGCACCAGCAAGGCCGCCGCCGTGGCCAACAAGAAGGTCCACCAGGCCCTGCCCACCAAGTCGGAGACCGAGAAGGCCACCGACACCGCACGCGAGTGGCTCGGCGATGCCTCCGAGAAGGTCACCGAGTACGCGACCCGCGCGCAGGACTACTACGTCGACCACAAGGACGAGTGGAAGGACACCGCCACCGCCACCGCAGCGGCCGGTGCCGCCGCGGCAGCCGGTGCCGCACAGAAGGCGCAGGGCTACTGGGCGGACAACAAGGACGACTGGCTCGACATGGCCCGCGAGAACACCCAGACCGCCCGCAAGGGCATCGTCAAGGCCGCTGCCGCCGCCCAGGACAAGGCCGACCAGGCCCTGGTCGCCGCCGACAAGAAGTCCGGCCGCGCTGCGAAGCAGGCCCACAAGAGCGCCGACAAGCTCCAGGGCCGCGCCGACAAGGCGATCTCCAAGGCGCAGAAGAAGATCGGCAAGATGTAGCTCCTGATCAGATCAGCTGCTGAACCCGGCGGGTCCGGTCCCCTGATGTGGGACCGGTCCCGCTGTGTTTTTCCGGGGTGAACTCGAACAGGTGGTCTCGAAAAGGATCCACACCCCCTGCCCCTGCACCATTCGCAACGCAATAACCCGCAGACTCCCCTTCCACCGGTGACGCGGGTATCCTGGATCATCCGTTTGTCTCAGGGAGGTAATTCACAGGTGAGCGAAATCGCGAAGGAACAGGCCTACGTCGACGACCTCTTCGCACGACTCGACGAGGAAGTATCGGCCGCCAACGAGAGGCTGCGCCAGGTGCAGCTGGAGGTGGACCCCGCGAACCCTGACGCCGATGCGCTGATCAGGCGTGAGACGGAGTACCACGGCCTGAACTCCAAGCTGGACCGGCTCAACCTGGCCCAGCTGGGCCTGGTCTTCGGGCGCATTGACATCGAATCGGAGGATCCCGAGAACCCCGTTCCCGGCCAGCCGGAGCTGGATCGCCGCTACATCGGTCGCATGGGCTTGGACGTCCGCGAGGAGGGCTACCGCACCCTGCTTCTGGACTGGCGCGTGCCCATGGCCCGCCCCTTCTACCTGGCCACCACCGCCCAGCCGGAGGGTGTGACGCTGCGCCGCCACATCCGCACCAAGGGCCGCGAGGTCACCGGCGTGGATGACGAGTGGCTCTCCGGCGAGCACGCCGGTGAGGGCCGCGAGGGTGTCGGTGGCGAGTCCGCCCTCGTCACCGCGATGAAGGCCGCGCGTACCGGCCACATGAAATCCATCGTGGAAACGATCCAGCGCGAGCAGGACCTGATCATCCGCGACGAGACCCGCGGCGTCATGGTCGTCGAGGGCGGCCCCGGCACCGGCAAAACGGCCGTTGCGCTGCACCGGGTGGCCTACCTGCTCTACACCGCGCGCGAGCAGCTGTCGAAGTCCGGCGTGCTCATCGTCGGTCCGAACCCGACCTTCCTCGACTACATCTCCCGCGTCCTGCCGGAACTCGGTGAGACGGGCGTGGTGCTCAGCACCATCGGGGATCTCTACCCCGGTGTCCGCGGCGCCGCGCCGGAGTCACTGTTGGCGCGCGAGATCAAGGGCTCGGAGGAGATGGTCACCATCCTCAAGGAGGCCGTCCGCGCCTACGAGACGCTGCCCGACGAACCGGTGGAACTCCCCCACGGCTCGCTCCGGTTGCTTGTTAGCGCCCCCATGGTCAAGGCCGCCCGCACCCGCGCACGCCGTTCCCGTCGCCCGCACAACGAGGCCCGCGCCGTCTTCGCCGAGCACTTCATCGAACTACTCGCCGAGCAGTTGGCGAAGAAGATCGGTGAGGACCCGCTAGGCGGGGCCAACCTGCTCTCCCGCGCCGACATTGACCAGCTCCACGATGACCTCGCGGAGGAGCCGGGTGTGGAGCGGCTCATCGAGGAGTTCTGGCCCGAGCTCACGCCTGAGGACGTGCTGTGCAACCTGCTCGAGAGCCATGAGGCCATCGACGTCGCCGCCGAAGGCTACGACGACGAGACCCGCGAGGCCCTGTGGCGGCCCGAGGGCTCCGACTGGGCGGCCTCCGATGCGGCGCTTCTCGACGAGCTCGCCGTCCTCATCGGCCTGCCCGACCTCGACGAGGCCGTCGGCACCACCGAGGAGGACATCGAGGACGCCCAGGACCTGCTGGACATCCTCGAATCCTCCGCCTCCACGGATGATGATGACCTCGGCGACATCTTCGAGGGTGAGCACCTCGCCGCCACCGACGTCATCTCCGCGAAGGAGCTGGCGCAGCGCCAGATCGTGCGCGATTCCCGCTCCACCGCGGAGCGTGCCCGCGCGGACCACCAGTGGGCCTACGGCCACGTCATCGTCGACGAGGCGCAGGAGCTCTCCCCCATGGAGTGGCGCATGGTCTTCCGCCGCAGCCCCGCCCGCTGGATGACACTCGTCGGCGACACCGCCCAGACCGGCTCGCCTGCTGGCGTAGACACCTGGGCCGAGACTCTCGAGCCCTATGTGGGCAGCCGTTTCCGCCACCACGAGCTGACAGTCAACTATCGCACCCCCGTGGAGATCATGGAAGTGGCCAACGCAGTGCTCGAGCAGATCGACCCGGACGCCACCCCGGCCGTGGCCATCCGCGAATCCGGCGTGCCCGTCCGCTTCCTGGAATCGGGTTCGGAATGGCAGACGCCTGAGGAGGGTCTGACCAAGGTCATCGACGCCGCCAACGTCACCGAGATCAAGGGCCTCGAGTTCGACCACGTCGTCGTGATGGAGCCGAGCGAGATCGTGGAGCAATCGCCGCAGGGCTGGCAGGACCTCTACGTGGCAGTCACCCGCGCCACGCAGACACTGACTGTGGTCGGGCAGCTGCCTTCCTGAGGTTATTGCGATAAAATTTGGTGCGGAAAAGCTCTCAGCAGCAAGGAGATCCCCATGTCCGCACGAACCCTGGCCCCCACACCGCGTTGGCGGACACTGATCGCCGGTGCCGCGGCATCGGCGCTGGTCCTCAGCGGATGCACCACGACCGGCGACGACACCGGGAGCACCCAGACGGAAACCACGACGATCAATCCGGGTGGCGTGGGGAGCGTGGAGCCGACGGCGCTGGACGTCCTACCCACCGCCATCACCGACAACCTCACCCTCTGTCAGGAGATGGACGGCGAGGGAGCCTTCACTGCTGAAGTACAGCAGGAGGTCCCGGAAAGCTTCTGCATCTGGAACGACGAAGATTTCCCGCACTCGGATGAGGACGTCGACCCCACCTCCCAGACCCTCAGCTTCAGCACCGCCGACGAGGTGATCAACCACATCGAATCAATCGAGGCCGGCGATCCCGAGGATCCCCTCTCCCAGTCCTTCGGCTGGGAGGAGATCTGGAACGAGGGTGGTAACGAACAACCCCGCGTGGTGGTGTACCACTGGCCCGAAGGCACAGTCAGCAACGTCAAGCTCGTCTACCCCCAGGACAGCTTCGCCGCCCGCTGGCAGGTGACCTCGACTGTCACTCCGGAGGAGGCAAAGGAGTTTTTGGCGAGGTTGGGGGTGTTGTAGTGAGGGTGAGGCTGGGAAAGAAAACCCCTCCCTGCAGTCTGGCCTTCCCCATTTCCTCCCCGCAGCCTCCTCATACTTCTAGGAGACTTCCCTCGCGGAAGAGTAATGCCAGAGTACTGAGGGTTGGGCTGCCCTAGTAGTACTTCGTTAGGTGTCTCTGGGGCGGTGACAGTAGGGGC
>NZ_JANWTC010000021.1 GCF_024919295.1 Corynebacterium lemuris
CGTTGATCGCGTATGACCACTGAACCCCAGGAATCAATCATCTAGATCCCGCGCAGCGCCCCGCATAACTCGACCAGCGCCTCCCGGCTGATGCCGGAGACACTGGTCATTTTTTCGACCCTCTCATCCAGGTCCCGGAGCTGCTCACGGAGTTCCTGGTGTGCGTCCCGGCCGCGGTCACTGATGAAGACCTCGACCTTGCGGCGGTCGACCTGGCTGGCCTCCCGGTAGACCAGGGAGCCGGTGACCAGTTTGTCCACCGCACGGGTCAAGGAGGCCCCGGCACACCCGGAGGCCGTGGAGATCTGGGACATCGCGCTGCCGTCGTTGCGCCGGATGGCATCCAGCACCATCCACTCGTCGAGGGTGAAGCCATGTTCGGCCACCACGTCCGCCACCATGGCGGAGAGATTCTTGGTAGTGTGCACAAGTACTGTGACTAGAGATACATCCCCCGCGGGAAGTGTGGCAGGACTCACTTCAGTAGCGTCCCTGAGACGATCTGAGATGGTCATCCGTGAGCCCCTTTGCACGTCATGCTGACAGCTGTTGCCCTACAGCCTACTCGACGGGTCCCCTCTCAAGCTCGCGTTGGACAACTCCACCGTGATGACACCGAGGAGGTTCAGCCACCTCATGCACGGCGACCGCTACCGGATCGGCATGCTCGTCCCCTTCCAGGGCCCCGGCGGGATCTTCGGACCCTCCTGCGTGGCCGTCTCGGAACAGGCCCGCAACGAACTCAACCGGCACTCCGGCATCGGGGGCCGGGCCGTCGAGCTGGTCTACATCGACGCCGGGCAGCGGCCCGAGCAGATTGCCGCGGAGGTCTCGCGGCTGGTGGATTCCGGGAGCATCGACGCGCTCACGGGCTGGCACATCTCCTCCATCCGCAAACTGCTGGTGCCGGTCCTGCGCAACCGCATCCCCTACGTCTACACGTCACTGTCCGAGGGGGATGAGCGGCAGCCCGGGGTCTACCTGACCGGAGAGGATCCGGAACAGCAGATCTTCCCCGCCCTGCAGTGGATGCGCGAGCAGCTCGGCCACCGCCGCTGGCATGTCGTGGGTGCGAGTTACATCTGGCCGGTGCGCTCCCTGCAGAAGACAGCCCTGGCCGCCCACGATCTGGGCCTGGAACTGGTCGGCAGCACCCTGGTCGAGATGGGTCAGGGTGGCGATCCCCGCCTGCCCGGCGCGGTGGCCGCGAGCGGCTGCGACGCCGTGCTCATCCTGCTTGTCGGCCAGGACGCCGTGGACTTCAACCGGAGCTTCGCCGAGGCCGGCCTGCATGAGACCGTGACGCGCTACAGCCCCCTCATGGAGGAGAACATGCTGCTGGCCAGCGGGGCTGAGGCGACCATCAACTTGTACTCCTCCGCCTCCTATTTCCGTTCCCTGACCAGCCCGGCGGCCCTGGACTTCCTCGGCCGCTATGTCTCAGAGCACGGCGCCACGGCACCAGCACTGAACAACATGGGCCAGTCCTGCTACCAGGGCATCTATCTGCTGGCGGAGCTGGCCCGGCGCAGCCGGAGCGTGCGGGTCGCCGACTTCAACCGCGTCATCGAGGACCTCAACTTCGACAGCCCCCGCGGGTTGATCACCTTCCGCAACCACCAGGCGCGGCAGCCCATCAACATCGCGCGGGCGGACGGACTCGACTTCGACGTGCTGGGTACCCTCCGCCCCTCCTTCACGTGAGTGCGGCGGTGTTTCACGTGAAACACCGCCGCAAAGCCAGACCTCCGCAGGACTTTCCTCAGCCCACCGGAACCCGTACCGCATCAGGGATGCGCACCGGAGCGGGGGTCCTGCTGCGCAGCATCACCGCCACCCCGGCGCAGACGAGCACCGCGACGATCTGCACGACCGCCACCAGGGTCACAGAGGTGGTGGCCCAGGATCCGTCGATCATGAGCAGGCCCGGCACGGAGGCGGTGGTCACCGACTGCAGGACCGCCAGGGTTCCGGCCGCCTGCCCCGTCTCCGGACCGCCACCCACCAGCGCCAGGAAGAAGGAGAGGAAGAGCGCGGACCAGGCGGCCCACAGCCAGGCCATGAGCGGGTCCGCGGAACCCGTGAAATTCACCGTGGCTAGGACCGCGGCGATCATCGAGGCCCAGCCGCAGTACCAGCCGAGCGCGGTACCCGTCCCGCCGAAGAGCGAATTCGCTCCGACGGTGAGGTAGGTGAAACCGAAGAGGAGGAAGCCCACGGAGCCGAAGGCCGCCGAGCGGAAATCAGGCGCCGTAGCTGACAGGGTCACGGCGGGCACCAGCGCCGTGAGGACGAGGAGGGCACCCACGAGGAGGTTGACGGGGATGGCCGCCTTGGCGTCGACACGCCCGAGGAAGACGAGCCCGTTGACCAGGAGGACGGCGCCGACGAACAGGAGGGCAATACTGGACATGGTTGTGCTCCGGGATCTTGGAGGTGGCAGTGGACGGGAAAATGAAGAGGACCCCGGTGAGCGGGTGTCACCAGCTCACCGGGGCCCTCCGAACACGGGATGGTTCCGATCCGGCCTAGCGCGTCAGGGCACCCGCTCCGACGGGTGCGCGGCGACCCTGCATCGGGTTGGCGGCCTCGATCTGGGAGCCGACCTTGAGCACGGTCGCCTCGTCGAAGGCACGGCCGATGATCTGCAGGCCGACGGGCAGGTCATCGCTCAGTCCCACCGGGACGGTCAGCGCCGGCAGGCCGGTGAGGTTGCTGGGGCCGGTGAAGCGGATGAAACTGTCGATGAGGTCGGCCTCCGCGCCGTTGAGGTTGGCCACCGGGGAGCCGATGTCCGGGGCCATGACGGGCAGGGTCGGGGCGATGATGACATCGACGTCCTGCAGGGCGGCGGTGAACTCCTGCTTGATCTGGCGGCGGACCTGCTGGGCCTGGAGGTAGTCCACGGAGGAGAACAGCTCACCGAGCTCGAAGAGGAAGCGGATGTCCGCGCCGAGGTCGTCGGGACGGTTCTGCAGGTCGTGGTGGTGGATGGCGGAGGCCTCCGAGAGGCTGGTGGCCAGCTCCGTCCACTCCGAGTAGGCCAGGGCGGGGATGGAGACCTTCTTCAGCTTCGCTCCCCTGCTGACCAGATCCTCGATCTGCTTGCGCACCAGCTCCTCGATGGGTGAGTCGACGTCGCGGAAGAAGTAGTCCTCCTCGACACCGATGACCAGATCCTTCGGGTCGCCGCCGAGCGCCGCGGAGTAGTCCGCGACCGGCACGTCGACGGAGGTGGGGTCGCGGTGATCGTGGCCGGCGATGGCCTGGAGGGTGGCGGCGGCATCGGCGACGCTCTTGGACATCGGGCCGATGTGGTCGAGGCTCCACGCCAGCGGGAAGCAGCCGTATTTGGCCACGCGGCCGTGGGTGGGCTTGAGGCCGACCAGGCCGCAGGCGGCCGAGGGGATGCGGATGGAGCCGGCGGTGTCGGTGCCCAGGGTGGTGAAGCTCATGTCGGCGGCGACAGCGGCACCGGAGCCGCCGCTGGAGCCACCCGGCACCTTGTCCAGATTCCAGGGGTTGTGCACGGCGCCGAAGTGGGGGCTGTTGTTGTCGATGCCCCAGGCGTACTCGTGCATGTTGAGCTTGCCGGTGATCACGGCGCCCGCCTCGCGCAGCTTCTGCACCACGGAGGAATCGTCCCTGGAGACGAAGTCGCCGTGGATCTTGGAGGCCATGGTGGTGACCTCGCCGCCGATGTAGATGTTGTCCTTGATCGCCATCGGGACGCCGTGGAGGGGGCCGCGGTAGTTGCCCTGCGCGATCTCCTCCTCCGCCGCCCTGGCCTCCGCCAAGGCGGCCTCGTCACGGAAGCTGATGTAGGCGTTGACGGTGTCGTTGAGCTCGTGGGCGTGGTCGAGCAGGCTCTGGGTCAGTTCGACGGGGGATACCTCACGGCTCTCGATGAGTGCCGCGACCTCGGTCGCCGTCTTGTGCAGAAGTTCCTTAGACAATGTGATCACCACCGGGGATGTTGCGCAGAGCGATGTCCGCGTCGTTGAGGTTCATGTTCTCCAGGCCCTGCTTCAGCTGCTGGATCTCCGCCCACTTCGCCTCGATCTTCTCGAGGTGTTCATCAGTGGGGTGGATGCCCTTCTGGGCCAGTACGTCCTTGACCGAAATACTCATCAGTTTCCTCTGTCGTGGCGGGCGTCTCGGTGGGCTCCAAATCATCGAATCTTTACACCCACCTGAATTAGTTCCGAATGAACTAATTTCATAATGTAGATGATCTGCCTCACATTGGCAAGCGTTTGTGGCCTGCAACGCTTAATCCTCCCGTTACAAAGCTTTTCGACGCCCACCCCTGCCGCGCCGCCCGTGATTCGTGACACGGCAACAGAAGTCTGTGAATTTCGTGCCAATTTCCGCCCCTGCACCACGGACAAACCTGGCACTGAGCTGGAATTATGTTGATTTCCGCAAGACCAGCACGCTCCGACCCCCGATCCCCCGCCGAACGTCCAATCAAACTAGACCTTTGGACTTGCATACACCACGACGCATACGTAGGGTTCCGGGAATCAATAACGAAACGGTCACGATCCCCTTACGAAAGGGATCGAACTGAGCCCGTACAACGGGCCCCACGACAGGAGTAATCCCATCTTCACCAAGTCTCAGCGTTCTACCGCCACTGAGCGCCGCACCATCTCCCACAACCGTTCCGCCCGCAACCGCGTCGCCTTCATCGCCGCAGCCGCCGGCGCAGTCTCCACCGCCGGTATCGGCGGAGCCGCCGCCGCGACCCTCCAGGCCGAGGTCGGCACCCCCTCCCCCATCGTCGAGTACCAGCTCGTCAACGACTCCGAGCACGTCCTCTCCCCCGCCATGACCACCTCACCGCAGATCCTCGAGATCGCCGAGTTCAAGCCGGTGGACAACATGGAGGAGCAGCTGGCGAAGTCCACCCAGCTCGCCGAGGAGCGCGCCGCCGCTGAAGCAGAGGCCGCCGCCATCGCTGCGGCTGAAGCCGCTGCCCAGGCCGAGGCTGAAGCAGCCGCTGCCGCTGCCGCGGAAGCCGAGGCCGCACAGCAGGCCACCGCCGGTGTCGCCCGCCCCGCCGAGGGTGTGTTCACCTCCGGTTACGGTCCGCGCTGGGGCACCCTTCACGCCGGCATCGACATCGCCGCACCGATCGGTACCCCGATCCACGCGGTCATGTCCGGCACCGTCATCGACTCCGGCCCGGCCTCCGGTTACGGCCAGTGGATCCGCATCCAGCACGACGACGGCTCCATCTCCATCTACGGCCACATGTCCAGCCTGGGCGTGTCCGTGGGCCAGTACGTCACCGCCGGCCAGTACATCGCCGGCATGGGCAGCGAGGGCTTCTCCACCGGCTCGCACCTGCACTTCGAGATCCACCCGACCGGCAACGGCGCCGTCGACCCGGTCCCGTGGTTCGCCCAGCACGGCATCTACTTCTAACCCGGGTCAGCGCCACCGCATCGCCCCTGCGCGTCTCGTCCACCGGGATCCGGTGATTGGGCGCGAAGGAACGGAGGAGCCCCACCACGGGCTCCTCCCCCTTTTTGTTTCTCGCCGGGGCCGCGCGCGCGGGGCAGCGGATTTTCCCTAGGATTGGGCCATGAGCCCTCTCGGAATTCTCAGCCGTGCGGGTACTGCCTGGCAGCAGCTCGATGCCCGTAAGCAGTCCCGCTACCGCACCATCGCCACCACCTCGGCGGCCGTCATCGGCACGGCCGTGATCGGTTCGGTGGCCACCGACACCTCCACCCCCTGGTACCGGTCGCTGACCAAACCCGCCATCCAACCCCCGGCCTGGGCCTTCCCCGTGGCCTGGACGGGGCTGTACGCCAGCATCGCCGCAGTGGTCGGGCGGAGCCTGGCTGACCTGCAGGAACACGACCAGCAGGTGGAATATGCCGAGCTGCAGAAGGCGCTGGCCCTGAACCTGGCACTCAACGCCTCATGGAGCATCCTCTTCTTCAAGGGCAAACAGCCCGGGCCCGCGACCATTGAGGCCGGTGCCCTGGCCGCCTCGAGTGCGGATCTGACCCGGCGCGCCATGTCGGTGGAGAAGAAACGCGGTGCCCTCCTGCTCCCCTATGTCGGCTGGACCACCTTTGCCACGGTGCTCACCGGCGCGATCTGGTGGCAGAACCGTTGAGATAAGAACGCCGGCGACTCTCCCAGAAGGCCGGTTGTCCGCCAAGGTTCAGACATCCCGGTTCTCCGTGGCGAAACTGGCTTGCAGTGTAGGAATCAGCACTTCCGCTCGTAGTACGGACCTGACCTGCTCTCTGGTCATCAATCCTCGGGCAACCACCAGATCAGGAATATTCTGTCCCGTGGCGAGTGCCTCAGCAGCAACGTCGGTTGCAGCCGCATAACCGATGTGGGGATTGAGAGCAGTAGCGATTCCTATTGACTGCTCGATGGTCCCACGCAGATGATCTGTGTTAGCGGTGATTCCTTCAACGCACCGGATAGTGAGGATGTCACAGGCGTTAGTCAGGTGGATAATCGATTTGAAGATACTGTGGGCGATTACTGGCTCGAAAGCGTTGAGTTGGAGTTGCCCCGCTTCAGCCGCCATGGTGATCGTCATGTCATTACCGATCACCTCAAAGGCAACCTGGTTGACCATCTCCGGGATAACCGGGTTGACCTTTCCTGGCATGATGGAGGATCCCGCCTGCACCGGTGGCAGATTGATCTCAGACAACCCCGCCCGCGGTCCGGAAGAGAGCAGACGCAGGTCATTACAGATCTTGGACAGTTTCACCGCATTCCGTTTGAGGACACCGGACAACTGGACGAAAGACCCGACATCCTGGGTGGCCTCGACCAGATCATCGGCAGGTTGGATCTGCACACCCGAGATGTCCCGGAGATGGTCGCAGACCAATCCCGCATAACGGGGATGGGCATTGATACCTGTTCCGATTGCAGTGCCTCCGAGGTTGATCTCTGAAATGAGGGAAGTGGCCTCCACCAGCCTGTCGGCGTCCTCGGTAATCATGATCGCAAAGGCCCGGAACTCCTGACCGAGAGTCATGGGCACCGCGTCCTGGAGTTGGGTACGGCCCATTTTCAGAACCTGCGAAAAATCAAGCGCTTTAGCCTCGAAGGCTGCGGACAGGCGGTTCATCGCGACATGCAGACGCTGGGCGGCATACTGCACCCCTACCTTGACGGCCGTCGGATATACATCATTGGTGGATTGACTCAGATTCACATGTTCCAGCGGGTGAATGATGGAGTAATCGCCACGGGTATACCCCAGATGCTCCACCGCACGGTTAGCTATAACCTCGTTGGCGTTCATGTTCGCCGACGTGCCTGCACCTCCCTGTAAGACGTCAACGACAAATTCCGTGTGAAAGGCCCCGGCGCGAATCTCTGTGCAGGCCGTCTCAATTGCCTGGGCGATGGCCGGGTCCAGAAGTCCGAGTTCAGCATTTGTCCGGGCAGCGGCCTGTTTTACACTGGCGAGCGCGATAATGAGGTCCGGATAGACACTGATTGGAATTCCTGTGACGGGAAAATTCTCGGTGGCGCGCAACGTGTGCACTCCGAAATAGCACTCGGCACCGACCCCTCGGTCGCCGAGCAGATCGTGCTCGATTCGGAAATGGCCTTGCGGAGCCGCCTGGTCGTCTGTCTGGGCCACCGCTGCGGTACTCGCGGGGCTAAACGTGTTTATTATCCTGTTGGGCACATTCATGAGGGTCGTCCTTCATTCATATGCGTCCCTGCCCATGTTCGCCGGTGGACGGCGGAGTGGACAGAGACGATGGGATCATCTGAAAATCTAAGTGCGGAGGAATAGCCCCACCGCCACCCCAGGAGCGGGGAGACTCACAAAGGGCTGCCGCTCAGGGAGCGCGATAGTTCATCGAGCCATTGTTTTGCGACGTCCACACCTGTCCACGCCAATGCAGTGGCACCATCGATAAGCGTCTGGTTCGCGGTCTCGCCTACGCAGGCGTCAGCAAATTCAGCCTGGTGATTGAGGACCGGATAACAACCGACACCGACATACGGGTGAATCGACCGCACCATCTTCGAGACATTGGCCATGTCCGTGGATGCCCGACACATCTGTGTCTCGGGTCCTTCCGTACGCAGGTCACGGCCCAGGCTGCGGGCGTTGTTCTCGTAGAAGCTCAGGGCTGGTTCATCAGTGGTGAAATCAGAGTAGGGCTGTGATTCATCCCGGATCTCCACCCTGCATCCCGTGGCGAGTGCTCCTGCGCGGAAACACCGCAGAACCTTCTCCTGGGTCTCCTCCAGTTCCTGCATGGTGGAGGCTCGTACATACCATCTACCGCGGGTGAAGTGGGGGATTGCATTCGGGGCATCACCGCCGTGGGTGAGGATGCCATGGACTCGTACCGTGGGAGGCAGCTGCTGACGCAGCAGAGCGATGGCCACTTCCGAGATGGTGAAGGCGTCAGCTGCGTTGATGCCTTGCGTCGGGTAGGAAGCCGCATGAGCGGCATGACCGTAGAAGGTAACCTCCCAGTGGGCTACAGCCATGGGCTCAGCCCGGACCACGTCCACCGGAGCAGGATGCGCCATCATGGCGAAGTCGAGTCCCTCGAATGCGCCCCGGTCGAGCATCTCGATCTTACCGCCGTAGCCCTCCTCGGCAGGCGTACCGAAGACCTCCACCGTCAGGTCTAACTCGTCCGCTACTTTAGAGAGTCCAACAGCCGCTCCAAGAGACATTGCCGCGATCAGATTATGGCCGCAGGCATGTCCGATGCCGGGAAGCGCGTCATACTCAGCCATAAGAGCAAGCCGCCGGGAACCAGTGCCGAAAGTAGCGTGGAGGGCAGTCTCCAGTCCCACATACTGTTCTTCAACAACGAAGCCACGGTCCCTGAGGAACTGGGCGCATCGAGCTGCAGATTTGTACTCCTGCCAGGCCAGCTCAGGGTGGGCGTGCAGCCATTCCGATAGTCCGATCAGAGAAGGAAGTTCATCTCTGATAGCTGTGCTGATGTGATCCTTGATGTCATTCATCTCCGGGAACTCCATAACTGGGGGATGTAGAAGGATTGAGGCCACGCGTGACATAGTCGTCTCGTTGGGGGAGCCACTCATCGAGGAGACGTGTCAGATCCTCGAGAGGGGTCTCTGACCAGTCGACACGTAGATCGGTTTCAGCCCACCCGGCCCCGCGGACGACAGCCAGGCCCGCTGAGTGGATGGGTCCAGCCTCGCCTCCTGCGGCCAGGCCACAGTTCATGGCGTCGAGAAGTCGCGTCTCCAGATCACCGATTGATCTTTCAAAGGTATCCAACATGACGTCAATGACGTTCGAACCTGCCAGCATATTGCCGGCGACGACAGCATCAACTCCCACGCGGGCATGGTGGGTGCCAAGAGTCTTCCCGCCTGAGAAGGTCACGCCCTCCCCTACCTGTGGCAGGATGCTGATCTGACGGTAGTCCAGGGTGTCATCCATCCCTGCCAGCCAGTCCAGGGCCTGCGCAGCGCTGTCACCGGCAGAAAGACGGGAAAGAAGAGCAGGACCGAACCGTGGATCTGTGATGTTCTGCGAGGCCACGCCACCCACCCCACCCTGCAGATGAAGACAGCGGGCTGCCACCGCAGGTGACGAAGAACTGACCGCCATACCAATGGCACCGGCAGGATCACGAGCAAGAATTGAGAAAGTCATCTGTTACTCCTCCAGAACGGCTGTGGCGTCGATCTCCACCAGCCACTCGGGGCGGGCGAGGGCCTCGACGACAAGGCCGGTGGAAACGGGGAAGACACCTTTCAGCCAGCGTCCCGTTACGTTGTAAACGGTCTCCCGGTAGCGAATGTCCGTCAAGTAGACAGTCAACTTGACGATGTCCTCAAGATCTCCGCCAGCCTCTTTGAGAAGCATGTCGATGTTGGACATCGCCTTCTCGGTCTGAGCCTCGACGTCACCGATGCCCACGGATTCCCGGGTATCGAGATCTTGACCGATCTGGCCCCGGAGGTAGACCACACCGTTGGCCACCACTGCCTGGCACAGGTCATTACTGAGATTCTGTTCCGGATAGGTGTCCTTCGTATTGAAGGGCCTGATGCGGGTGTGCTTCATGGATTCTCCTTTAATGAGGTGATTGAACAAGGGTGTTCGTCACCGTGTACCTGCACGGTGACAAACAACCAGGTGATTCCGGCAGAGTAGTTCTGCTTCAGGAGGTCGACACCAGGGACAGCGTGTCTGCGTTCTCCTGCTCGGACCCGACGGCAGAAACGTCAATAGCTGGTTTTTCCACCTGCCTGGTGATACGTACCGCCTCGCCGTCATAAGCGGCGTAGCCCCGCTGAATCTGGATCTGGTCGGCGATGTATCGGGCGTCATGCCACACTCCCCAGATGAAGCTGGAGCCGCGGCGGGACTGCCAGGGAAGGCCGAGGAAGTAGATCCCTTCAGCTTTGGCGACACCCCGCTGGTGGAGGGGGCGGCCCTTCTCGTCGAACGAGTCGACATGGAGCCAGGAGTAATCCTGGCTGAACCCAGTGGCCCAGATGATGGACGTGACACCTGTCTCCGCCAGATTGAGTTCACGCAAAGGATTAGTGACACATTCCGAATCAGGTCCCAGTTCATGAGCCTCGGGTTCTGGCGGCAAATCGAGACCATTGGCCTCGATATATGCATCTGCCTCCCGCAGCAGGGACAAGTAATTATCATCACCGGCATGGATATTCTCGGCCAGATCGTCCGCGAACTTCATGATGCCATCTGACCAAGGCCCGGCGCGGCCCACGAGCGTGACACCTTGGGCAGCGAGGTCCCGGAAATCGATGGTGTCACCTCCGTGTGCCCCAGACACAGATATGGTAACGTGCTCTGCGCCCTTGGGTGGGGTGGCCATGTCCCATTTGCCCAGGACACCCAACCACCAGACAAAATCACGGTTTCGGTACCGGCGTGGGGGGCGATCATGCGGCCCCACAGCCAGGAATACCTTTCGTCCTGCCTCACGGAGCTCATCGGCAATCTGGACGCCCGAGGATCCGGCCCCCACCACCAGAACGCCTCCCTCCGGCAGCTGCTCAGGACGGCGATAATGGCTGGAATGGATCTGATGGATACCCGACGACTCCTCCACCACCGCCGGGATAACCGGCTTCTGGAACGGGCCAGTGGCCGCAACCACAAATCGGGCATCCCATGCGCCATCGGTGGTCTGCACAATGAAACCGGGCTCGTGCTCCTTCCGGTCCACTGCGAGGACTTCCACACCGGTGCGGACCGGTGCATTGATCATGGCAGCGTAGTCCTCGAAGTAGCTGGCCATTTGATCCTTAGTTGCGAATTCATCATCACTGATCCCCGTGATCTTCATGTTGGGGAAACGGTCGTGCCAGGCTGGACCGTTGGCGACCAGCGAATCCCACCGCTCTGTACGCCAACGCTCAGCAATGCGGTCGCGCTCCAGAACAACATGGGGCACCTGGGCATGGGTGAGATGCTCGCTGAGTGCAATTCCAGCTTGGCCGGCTCCCACAACGAGAACCTCGGTCTGTTTGATGGACATGCCTTCACCTCCGGGAAAGAGTGGCCTGAGAGTTGTGGATTTCAACACTCTCGGCCACATACTGTGATCTAGCTATCACTAAGTGTCGGGGCTACCCTTCTAAGAGGCAAATATCGAAATCCGCGCTTTTGCATCACTAAAATTGATGTTGTAGATACCGTAGGATCAATGAAATTTATTTCCGAAAGGCTTTCCCGTGACCAAAACACCTCCCAACCTCACCCTCGCCCAATTACGGTATTTCGTGCGTACCGTGGATCTCGGCTCGATGACTGCTACTGCAGATGAGCTTTTTGTAGCCCAGTCCGCGATATCAGCAGCAATCTCCCAACTTGAGCAAGCGGTGGGCTGCTCCCTGCTCATCCGGCAACGTGCCAGAGGAGTGGTACCTACCGAACAGGGCAGGACCTTTTATCGCTCCGCCGCCAAGATTCTGGGGGAGGTCGACGACGCCATCAATTCCCTGGACCCCCGCCGACTGAGCGGCACCCTGGCCGCCGGCTGCTTCACCACCCTCGCACCGTTCTACCTGCCCGAGGTCTTTGAACGGATCGATGCCACCTACCCCGACCTTGATGTCCGCATCGCTGAGGTCACCGGAGAACAGGTCTCCACCCTGCTACTCAGGCGAGAGCTTGAGGTGATACTCACCTACGGTTTCGACTACGGCCGCGAAATCAACTTCGTCCACCTGGCAGAGGCACCCCTGTATGCCGCCGTGGCAGAAAACCATCCGTTCGCGCATCGTGGCGCCATCTCCTTGGCCGAGCTCTCAGAGGAACCGCTCATCCTCCTAGATCTTAGAAAGTCGACCAACTATTTCCTCTCGATCTTTCACGATGCACACCTCTCGCCCCGTATTCACCATCGATTTGAGAGTTTCGAGGTTGTCCGCTCCATGGTCGCCCGTGGTCACGGCTATACCATCCTCAACCAGAGGCCAGCACATGATCTGACAAATGACGGATTTCACCTGGTTCGCCTCCCCATCACCGACTCACGGTCGCTACTACAAATGGGCGTGGCCCATCGCGCGGGTGAGCCCCTCTCCCGGAAAGGGGAGGCATTTCTCACCGAGTGCAGGGAAATGCTGAAAGGGTCCACCACCCCCGACTCCCACGCCACACACATTTCATCAGATCCCGGGCAGCCACGACCCGACCAGCAGACAAGAGCACTACCAGCGGACCCGCATTGATTTCAGTTTTCTCGATAGGGGTATCAGGAAATAATGATGGACGTGAGGTGTATCTCTTTTTAGAGTTCAGGTAATCCAACACACATCTCCGCTATCCCACTTCAAAGGAGCAGCGACATGAGCACCTCCGCATTCCCAAGCCCTGAGATCTCGCAGAAGGGGTTACGCCGAAACGTCTTCGCCGGTGCAATCGGCGTGCTGGTCCATTGGTTCGACTGGGCCATCTACGCTTACCTCGCCACCACCATCTCCCATGTCTTCTTCCCGCAACAGAGCGACAGCGCAGCACTACTTTCAGTGTTTGCTGTTTTCGCCGTGGCATTCTTCGTCCGCCCATTGGGTTCCCTCATCTTCGGGCATCTTGGCGACACCCTGGGGCGCAAGAAGACGCTGTCCCTCGTCATCATCATGATGGCAGCAGGAACCCTGATGTTGGGACTCATCCCCTCCTACGAGACAATCGGAATCTGGGCCCCCGTTCTCCTCGTCATTGCCCGCATTATCCAGGGCATCGCGGCAGGAGGCGAGTTCGGTTCCGCAGCTGCATTCCTGGCAGAGTACTCACCGCCCAAGAAGCGTGGATTCGGTTGCTCATGGATTGAATTCGGCTCGGTCCTGGGCTTCCTCCTCGCCTCCGTCGTCGTGGCGGGAATGCATGCCACCGTGTCGACGGAAAGCATCGAAGCTGGTGTGTGGCGAATTCCCTTCCTTCTGACCGTCCCCCTGGCCGCCGTGGGTCTCTACATCCGTCTGAAGATCGAGGACACCCCTGAGTACAAGGCACTGCAGGAGATGGAAACCGTTTCCTCTGCCCCGATCGCCGAGGTATTCCGCAACAACAAGACGCAGTTCTTCCAGACAATCGGCATTGAGATCTTCATGAACTGCACTTTCTACGTCGTCCTCGTGTACCTGATCACATACCAGGAATCCATGGTCGGGATGTCGGCGGGTCAGGCAGCCACCCTTTCCACTGTCGCTTCCTTAACCGCCATCGCGATCATTCCCGGCGCAGGAATTCTCTCTGACCGTATCGGACGAAAGCCTGTCCTCATCACCGCAGGGATTCTCCTGGTCAGTCTGGCGTGGCCGTTGTTCACCTACATGAATGTGGGTACACCCATCGCCGGTTTCATCTCCACCTTCGGCCTGGCGGCGATCCTCTCCCTCATCCTCGGCACCCACGCTTCGACGGTTGCTGAGCTGTTCCCCACTCGCACTCGCCAGTCTGGGTTGTCCATGGCCTACTCCATTGCAGGCGCCTTCTTCGCTGGCACCCTCCCCTACCTCAACACCTGGCTCATCGGAGCTACGGACAACCACATGATCCCGGCCTATACGCTCATGGTGGTGGGAGCGGTTGGCTTGGTCACTCTGTCCACCATGCCGGAGACCCGAGGTCGCAACCTGCTGCATGACTCTGACACAGCCCCTGCAACCACTCCAATCCGAACTGAGGTCGTAATCCGCCAGACTGAAGGAGTCTGACCCGCTTCAGCTCCTGTTCTGCCGCTAGACTCACCCGGGCAACCATTCTTGGTGTCGCCCGGGTTTTCCACGTTTGAATGTCCGACAAACCTTGAGGAGGACTCCTTGTCTGTCACGCTGCGGCAACTCGGCTACTTCGTCGCGGTTGCTGAACATGGGACGGTCACGGCAGCTGCTGCCGAGCTCTATGTTTCTCAGTCGTCAATCTCCTCGGCCATAGGCGATCTCGAACGCGCGCTGAATGTCCAACTTTTCGTCCGTCATTCCCGCGGGCTGTCACTGTCCGGGGAGGGACAGGCCCTTCTTCCGCAGGCCCGGTTCCTCCTCCGCGACATGGCAGACTTCGAGCGGAGCGCCGCTCATCTAGGGGACGAACTCACCGGCAGCATCAATATCGGATGCTATTCCACTATCGCTCCAATGCTTCTGCCTCGGGCCGTAGCCACTCTGGCACGTGAATACCCTGCTCTGGAGGTCACCTTCACAGAAGGATCCCGTACCCAACTTCTCGACGGTCTCAGTCTGGGCCGCCATGACGTGCTGGTGCTGTATGACTACCGGTTCAAACACGATCTTCCCCTCGTGGGTCAGGTGGAACGACTCGGAGCTTTTCCTCCGTATGCACTGTTGCCGGCCTCTCACCGTCTGGCGGAAGAAAAGGAGGTCAGGCTCCATGAGCTGGCGTCTGATCCCTTCATCCTCTTCGGTCTCGAACCAGCAGAGGAGTATTTTCTCTCCATGTTCAATCAGGTGGGTGTCGAACCAAACGTCCGTTACCGGACCACCAATCATGAGGTACTCCGTGGACTCGTGGCACAAGGGGTGGGTTATTCACTCCTCACCCAACGCACTCGTCAAACATTCAGTCATGAGGGCATCGAATACGCCACGGCTGAGATCTCTGGCCCGCATGACCCCCTGGGTGTCATCGCCATCACCCCGGGTCGCCGAGGGCTGCTACGAAAAATTGATGCTTTCATCAGCATCGCCCGCAGCATTGTCAATGATCCGCTCGCTCTCAACGACCGCTGAGCCCGACACCCCCCCAGCCAGGCTCACTGCAGGGCGTAGACCGCGCCGAATTCATCAGGTTGTTCGAGTCGGCGGAGGCGGTCGCCGATGTTGACTTCGGTGCCGTCGGTGTAGCCGGAGACCCGGGCGGTCTCGAGTTTCCCGTCGACGTCGATGATGGCCACGCAGTAGGGGGCGCCGTCGAAACCGCGGGGTGGGGTGCGCACGATGGTGTAGGTGTGGATGGTTGCTGACATTTCTTATTCTCCCTCGAAGATGTTGACCACGCAGGTGCCGGCGGTGCCGCCCAGGTTGTGGGTCAGGCCCACATCCGCCTTGACGACCTGGCGTTCGCCGGCGTCGCCACGCAGCTGGGTGACGATCTCGATCGCCTGGCTGATGCCCGTCGCCCCCACCGGGTGGCCCTTCGCCTTGAGGCCACCGGAGGTGTTGATCGGCTTGTCACCGCCGCGGGCGGTGCGGCCCTCGGCGACGGCGTCACCGCCACGGCCGGCCGCGAAGAAGCCGAGGTCCTCGGTGTTGATGATCTGGGTGATGGTGAAGCAGTCGTGGACTTCCGTCAGGTCAATATCGCCCGCTGAGCGCCCGGCCTGCCCGTAGGCTGCGGCGGCGGCCTGGCGGGTGGCCCGGAAGCTCGTCTGCGACTGCCGGCCGTGCAGGGTCAGGGAGTCCCCGCCGTGGCCGGAACCGGTGATGCGGACGCGGCGGGTGGCGGGGGCGCTAATAAGCGAGTCAGCGGTGAGCACCATGAAGGCCGCACCGTCGGTGACCAGCGAGCAGTCGTAGAGCCCGAAGGGATCGGCGATGGCGGGTGCGCTGAGCACCTTGTCCACGTCGATGCGTTTGCGCAGCTGCGCATGCGGGTTGAGCGCGGCGTTGTCATGGGACTGGACGGCGACCTGGGCCATCTCGCGGCGGACGTTGCGGTGCTCGTGGAAATAGCGGTTGGCCACCATGGCGAAGATGCCGGGGAAGGTCAGCCCGGACTGCGCCTCGAATTCGACGTCCATGGCGGAGGTCAGGGCCCCGGTGACCACGGCGGTGGTCTGGTGGGTCATCTTCTCCACGCCGCCGACGAGCACCACGTCGTGGATGCCGTGGCGGATGGCCTGCACCGCCTGGAACAGCGCCAGACCACCGGAGGCACACGCACCCTCCACCCGCAGTGCCGGTACATCCGCGATGCCGAGGGTCTCGGCCATGAGCGGACCCAGATGGGCCTGGCCGGTCAGCGCCTGCCCGGCGAAGTTGCCGATGTAGGCCGCACCGATCCGGGCGGGGTCAATGCCCGACTCCCGGATCGCCTGGCTGCCGGCCTCCTCAATCATGGCGTGCAGGCCACGTTCCGGATAACGCCCCATCGGGGTCTCGCCGATACCGGCGACGAACACGTCTCTCATGCTGCTGCTCCTTCAGTCAGCGACACCGTGAAACCGGCGCCGGTCTTGGTCCGGATCTCTTCCTCGCCCACGCCCGGCGCCATCTGGCGCAGGACGAGCCGGCCGTCGATGATGTCGAAGACCGCCAGGTCCGTGATGATGCGGTCGACCACCCCGACACCGGTCAGCGGCAGACTGCACTTATCGACGATCTTCGGGGAGCCGTCCTTGGCGGTGTGGTCGGTGAGCACCACCACGCGCCGGGCACCGGCGACCAGGTCCATCGCCCCGCCCATGCCCTTGACCAGCTTGCCGGGGATCTTCCAGTTCGCCAGGTCCCCGCTGCCGGAGACCTCCATGGCCCCGAGGAAGGCGGCCTTCATCTTCCCCGCGCGGATCATGCCGAAGGAGGTGGCGGAATCGAAGATCGCGGCGCCGGGCAGCAGGGTGACAGTCTGCTTGCCGGCGTTGATCAGGTCCGGGTCCTCCTCCCCCTCGTAGGGGTTGGGGCCCATGCCGAGGATGCCGTTCTCGGACTGGAGGATGACGTTGACGCCTGCGGGCAGGTTGTTGGCGATGAGCGTGGGGATGCCGATGCCGAGGTTGACGTAGTCGCCGTCCTCAAGTTCGCGGGCGGCGATGGCCGCCATCTCATCTCGTGTCCAGGTCATGGTGCTGAGGCCTCCTGCATCTGTTGGGTGGGTCGGGGTCGGGTGACCAGTGATTCGATCTGGCTGGGGATGGTGGCGTCGCCCAGGTGGTGGATGAACACGCCGGGGGTGTGGATGTCATCGGCATGGAGCTGCCCGCGGTCGACGATGTGCTCGGCCTCGGCGAAGGTGAGCTGCCCGCACTGGGCGACGACGGGGTTGAAGTTGCGGGCGGCGTAGCGGTAGCGGAGGTTGCCGTCGATATCCGCGGTGTGGGCGTGGACGAGGGAGATGTCGGCGATGATGGCGCGTTCCTGCAGCCAGATCTCGCCGTCGAACTCGGCCGTCGGTTTGCCCTCGGCGACCTCGGTGCCGACACCGGTGCGGGTGTAGAAGGCCGCGATACCGGAACCGCCGGCGTGCATGCGCTCAGCCAGCGTGCCCTGCGGCACGAGTTCGACCTCGACCGCGCCGGAGAGGTACTGCTGCATGAAGAGCTTGTTCTCCCCGATGTAGCTGGCCTTGACGCGGGAGATCTGGCCCTTTTCCAGCAGGCGGCCCAGGCCGACCCCGTCGATGCCGAGGTTGTTGGAGACCACCGTGAGGTCCTTGACGCCGGAGTCACGGACGATCTCGATGAGGGTGGCGGGGATGCCGCAGAGCCCGAAGCCGCCGACGGCCAGCGTCATGCCGTCGCGGAGCTCGTGGATGAGGGTGTCGCGGAGGTGCCCGGAGTATTTCGACATGGTTTTCCTTCCTCTAGCTCGCGGTCCAGCCGCCGTCGATGGTGTACGAGGCACCCGTGACCATGGCGGCGTGGTCGGAGGCCAGCCACGTCGCCAGGGAGGCGACCTCCTCCGGTTCGATGAGGCGCTTGATGGCGGCCTGGGTGAGCATGATCTCCTCGATGACCTCCTCCTCCCCGATGCCGTGGACGTTCGCCTGGTCGGCGATCTGCTTCTCGACGAGCGGGGTCCGGACATATGCCGGGTTGATGCAGTTGGACGTCACCCCGTGCGGGGCACCTTCCAGCGCCGCGGTCTTGGACAGGCCTTCCACGGCGTGCTTGGCGGTGACGTAGGCGGATTTGTAGGAGCTGGAGCGGATGCCGTGCTTGGAGGAGATGTTGATGATGCGGCCGAAACCGCGCTCGTACATCTTCGGCAGCGCCGCCCGCATGAGCAGGAAGGGGGCCTCGACCATGAGCCGGTTGATCAGGCGCCAGGTCTCGGGGTCGAATTCGTGGATGGGGGCGATGCGCTGGATGCCGGCGTTGTTGAGGAGGATGTCGACGTCGATGTCCACGTCCTCAAGCGCTGCCGTGTCGGAGAGGTCCACGGCCCAGTGCTCTCCGTTGATCTCTGCCGCCAGTGCCTCGGCGGCCTCCGCGTTGAGGTCGCAGATGGTGACGTGGGCGCCGGCGGCGGCGAACGCCCGGGCGCAGGCCGCGCCGATGCCGGAGGCACCGCCGGTGACCAGGGCTTTACGCCCCTGCAGGGAGATGGTGTGTGCGGGAGTATTCATTGTGCTGTTCCTTTCAGGTGCTAGAAGATGCCGAGGGAGACGGCACCGACGAGGAGCGCGACGGCCGCGACCGGACCGACGATGGTGATCACGGCGAGGTCCTTGTAGGACTGCCGGTGGGTGAGCCCGCAGACGATGAGCAGGGTGACCACGGCCCCGGAGTGCGGCAGGGTGTCCAGGCCGCCGGAGGCCATCGCGGTGAGGCGGTGCATGACCTCGAGGCTGGTGCCCTCTGCCAGGGCCATGTCGCGCAGCTGCTCGCCGAGGGCGTTGAGGGCGATGGTCATGCCACCGGAGGAGGAACCGGTCAGGCCCGCGGTGATGGAGACCGTGACCACGGAGGTGATGATGGCGTTGGCCCCCATGTTGAAGATGGAGTCACGGACCACGGCGAAGGCCGCGACGGAGGCGACGACCGCACCGTAACCGACCTCGGAGGCCGTGGAGAAGACCGGGAACATCGAGTTCTTCGCGCCCTCACCCACCGCGCGGAACAGTTCCTTGAAGTGCCGGAAGTTGAGGGCCAGGATCAGCAGGATGGCGGTGACGATACCGACCAGGACGGCCCACAGTGCGGCGCGGTTGGCCAGGGTGATGCCGCCGTACTTGTCGTCCGCCAGGTAGGCCCAGTCCATGGCGGGGAAGATGTAGAGGGTGCAGGCGAAGTTGACCAGGAAGACCGTCAGCAGCGGCAGGAAGGGGATGATCCGGCTCTTTGGCTCAGGCAGGTCGTAGGTGCCCTGTCCGGAGCCGTTGGCGCGGAGGATCTCCTGCTCACCGCCGTTGTGGACGCTGGAGAAGTGCTCGCCCTTACGCCGCAGCTGGCGGGTGCGGAACTCCAGCCAGAACAGGCCGAAGACGATGACCATGAGGGAGCCGACGATGCCGATGAGCGCGCCGGCGAAGGAGCCGGTGCCGAAGAACTGGCCCGGGATGATGTTCTGCACCTGCGGGGTACCCGGCAGGGCGGTCATGGTGAAGGTGAAGATACCGAGGGCGATCGTCGCCGGGATGAGCCGGCGCGGGATGTCCGCCGCCCGGAAGAGTTCACGGGCCAGCGGGTACATGACGAAGGCGACGACGAAGAGACTGATGCCGCCGTAGGTCATCAGGGCGGAGGTGACGACGGTCGCCGCGATCGCACCCCTGCCGCCGATGAGCGAGGTCACTGTCATGGCGATCGACCTGGCGTAACCGGTGACGGACATCAGCACACCGAAGATGGCGCCGGTGAGGAACACCGGGAAGAAGCTGCCGATGAAGTTGGCCATCGCCGGCATGAAGATCTCGGTGTAGACGGGCAGCATCGGCGCCCGGGAGAACAGGAGCGCGACGAGCGATGCGATGGGGGCGGCGACGAGAACCGGCACGCCCCGGTAGGCGAGGGTGATCAGCAACGCCAAGGAAAGCAGGATTCCGACGATTCCGAGGACCACAGGCACCTCCTTGAGTGAAAGAGTGGACAAGAGGTCTGCCGCGTGCCGGGATACTTCTGTGCGGCGACAGCTCAAGAATGCACCGCCCAATGTGATCTGCACTACATCTGCGGATGCAATGTTTGCACCCGATTTTTGTAGCTGGCTACAAAACAGTGGCGCCGCGTCCGCAGGCGGCCAGCACCCAGGACAACTCCACCAGGGTGTTGACCTCCCCCAGGTCAGCACCGGTCAGTTCCTCGAAACGACGCAGCCGGTAGCGCAGGGTGTTCACGTGCACCGGGATGCTTTTCGACGCCGCCGGGATGTTCATCCGGTGCTCCAGATAGGCCTGCACCGATTCCACCAGGTCATCGGCGAAACCGCCCGCCTCCCCCAGCGGGTCGAGGTAACGGCGGCGCAGCAGATCGGTGGTCTCCGGGCTGGTGTGGATGGCCAGGCGCCAGGACAGGGTCTCCGGCTCCACCACCTGTTTCAGCCCCAGGCTGTCCGCTGCGCGCAGGGCCAGAGAAGCAGAGGCGAAGGAACGCGGCAGGTCAGCGAGCAGCTCCGGCCCGCCGAGCCCCACCGCCATGCCCGGATGTTCGGCCGCGGAGTCGATCTCCCCGATGACGATGCCGACGATGACGCTGGAGCGCACCGTGGTGAGCAGCCGCGCTCCCCCACGCGAGGCCCAGGCGCGCAGACGTTCCTCCACCCCGTTGCCGGATCCCGATTTCGCGGAGGCCGTCAGGGCCCGGACGGGAACCTCGGTGGGCACGTCGTACATCGCCGCACCCCACAGCAGCTCCGAGGTCTCCACCCCTTCCGCCACCACCCGGCCGATCCACGCGGAACGACGGGCCGAGTCGGCGACCGCCCGGGCGATCTCCCGGTCACGGTAGACGCCAGCGGCACGCGTGGAGAAGACATCACCCAGGGACCACAGCAGAGTCGACCATTCCAGCACCTCATCAGCGGGGATGTCATATTCAGGAGCAAGCTCGATGAGGTGACGCAGGATCATGATCATGCAGATCCGGAATCCGCTGAGCACGCTGTCCAGCGGCACGCCCTGCCCCAGGCGCTCGATCGCGAGGGCACCTGCCTCGGGCACCTCTGCCGGGGAGGGTTCGCGGCCGGTGAGGATCGTCCGGATGCTCAGGTCGATGTTGCGGCGCACGGAGGCCGCCAGCGCTGCCCGGTCCACCAGTTCATAGCCGGGCACGGTATCGAAGAGCCGCTGCACGATGAGATCGACGACTTCCTCGGTGTCCATCTCCAGGCGGGCGATCAGGTCCTCCCACCGCCCCTCGAAGGGCTCCCCCCGCATGTCCGGTGACGGCGTCGCTCTCAACTCGTCCATGACATGCAGCGTAGAGGGGAAAACAGGTGCTCGCCGGGGTTCCGGAGGTCGGGAGGAAGTGAGACACTTCAGGAACCAGGACCATCTTCATCAAACACGGGAAGTGAGGGGTCATGTGTCGGCTCTTCGGTTTGAGCGCCGGGGGACAGCGTGTTCGCGCGTCATTCTGGCTGCTCGATGCCCCGGACAGTCTCCTCCGCCAGTCCTACCGGAACCCGGACGGCACGGGTCTGGGGACCTTCGATGAGGACGGACGGCCCCGGGTGGAGAAGGCGCCGATCGCGGCCTACCGGGACACCGCCTTCGCCAGGGAGGCAAAAGAGCGCCGCAGCAGTACTTTTCTGGCCCACCTGCGTTACGGCACCGGCGCGCCCGTTGCGATGTTGAACACCCACCCCTTCGAGATGGACGGCCGGTTGTGCGCCCACAACGGGATCGTCGGTGACCTGCCCCTCCTCCGGGAGCACCTCGGCTCCGATCTCAGCCGGGTGCGGGGCGAGACGGATTCCGAGCATGTCTTCGCACTGATCACCAGGGAAACCGCACGGGCCGGCGGGGATGTTGTGGAGGGGGTGAGTCAGGCATTGACCTGGCTGGCGGAGAATGTGCCGGTCTACGCCGTGAATGCGATCATCACCTCAGCACATGAGATGTGGGCTGTGCGGTGGCCCACCACCCATGAGCTGTTTCTTCTCGACCAGAGGAGGCTGCCGGAGCCCGTTGAGCAGCGCAGCAGCCACGGGATGCGGATCAGCTCCCCGGAGCTGGGTTTCCACCCTTCAGTTGTGGTCGCCAGCGAGGTACTCGACAGCTCCCGTGACTGGCAGCTGATCCGGCCGGGCGAGCTGATCCACGTGGGTGCCGATCTGGCGGTCACCCACATCCCGGTGGTCGATGGTCCGCCCCGCCGGCATCTGTCGGTGGCCCACAACTGATCAGGGAGGATCTCCCGCACTCAGGCGCAGCCCCGCTGGGTGTGCAGCCAGTCACCTCATCGGGCTGGATGGGAGTGTCGTTGAAGATCGCCCCCGTCCGGTCCTGCACCTGCGCAACGGTAAGGATCATCTGAGCCTGATCCGGCATGGCCACCACCACGTTCCCGGTGGTGTATCCCGCAGTGGGCGCCCCGAAACTGCCGGTCATCTCATCAGCGAGCACTGCCACCGGCAGATCATGCTTATCAGCACCCTCGACGCTCACCGGGCTACCTCCCCCGCGCACGCTGCCCCCTCAATCATCACCGGTTGTTCGCTGTGCCGGTCCACGAAGGACAGCGCCGGACCATCCGGCAGCAGCCCGGACAGACCGGCCAGCATCGGCCCCGTATCCCCACCGGTGTTGCCGCGCAGATCCACGACCACCCCGCAGGCCCCCTCCCCGACGACCTGATCAATGCCGTGGGCGAGGGTGCCCGCATAGACCTGGGAATCATCCTCGGGGCGGTGGGCAGGCACCGTGGCGAGGGTGGCACGCTTATCGACGGTCACGGTCGGCTGCTCAGCCGATGTGGCCAGGTAGTCACTCATCTCCTCCGGGCTGAGCAGACGGGAGTGCTTGCCACCCGCAGCGATGAGCGCGGCGTTGCGTTCATCATGGATCTCATCGATGTCCGCGGCCTGCCCAGCAGCTTCCGCCGCTGCTGCGCCGTATCGAGCACGACGGCCGCATAACGCTCCGAAGTGGGCGGAAGCACGAAGATCGGCCGCCCCATACCGCAGCACCATAGGTCGGACCCCAGATATAGAGCGCCACCGCAACGATGAGCGCCAGAATGAGGACAGGGCCCGAGCAGCCGATCAGTATTTTTTTACCCACGGCCGGCCACCTTAACGGTGGACTAACGGGGCAACCATGAAGGAGGGCTGGGGGTGGGGTGAGGGGAAACCCTGAGAGGCTCGTCACCTTCACCCTGGAATCAAGCAGCGCGCTGCCGCGCTCACACCGGTACTCCCGTCCGCGATGAATGCCATGGTCAACTGCGTATTCGGGTGCAGTGACCCCCCTCGATTCCGCGTAGAATCACCCGGCGGCCAGAGCGACAGTGCAGCCTATTTTTGATGTACCACTATCGCTGGGCGTCGATTCATGGCACACTGGGTGCTGATCGCGGTTTCTGTGCGCAGTGTCTAGGCGCTCGCAGGAGATATTCACGCGAGCGCCTAGTTTTCCTCAACCGCGCAGTAACTGCCGAGGTTGATGGTTTACGAGGAGTTCCAACGATCCGGGCGTCAGTGAATCATGCTGACGAACGTAGCATCACCTCATCAGGAAATAGGTATAGATATGGCACAGGGAACTGTGAAGTGGTTCAACGGCGAGAAGGGCTTCGGCTTCATCGCCCCCAACGATGGATCCGCTGATCTCTTCGTCCACTACTCCGAGATCCAGGGCAGCGGCTTCCGCACCCTCGAGGAGAACCAGCCGGTCGAGTTCGAGGTCGGCGAGGGTGCCAAGGGCCCCCAGGCTCAGCAGGTTCACCCGCTCTAAGCCGAACGCTCGTTAAAGAATAACCGCCCACCTTCGGGTGCGGCGGTTTTTTCATATCCAGGTTCAGGGCCGAATTCGCAGCGGCCCCCTCACCTTCACCCTCCCGGATCCTCCTCCAGTGATGCCCGGGCCATCCGTTGCAGCATTCGTGACACAGCGTCGAGGTCCGCGCCTGAATGCGTCACCAGTTCGGCACCGCGCTGGATCGCAGCGTCGATCAGGGGCAGGGAGGCCGGGGAGAGGCCCCCGAGCAGTTCGTGGAGTGCGGGTTCCATCTCGGCGTGGGCCGCCTGGACCCGCTCATCGGCATAAGCCTCCGGGTGCTGCTGGGCCGCGGCCATCAGCGGGCCGTGGGATCCGCCGACGAACAATCGGAGCGTGGCATCAACGTAGACGGCGAGATGGTCACCGGGGTCGTCGCCGGCGTTGGCCATCAGATCAGCCAGCTCGGTGATCCAGGCGTCGATCGCCATGATCAGCAGTTGGATCAGCAGATCCGTCCGCGAGGATGCGTAGAGGTAGATGCTGGAGCGGGCCAGACCGACCTCGGCAGCGACGTCGGCGATTGTCGGCATCTGCCCCTCACCGGCAACGATGAGCCGTTCCGCTGCCTCGAGCACGGCGCGGTGCTGGACGGCGCGGTGCTCGGTAACCGTGGGCTCCGAGATTCTTGGCATACTCCCGAGCTTAGCCCCTCGGGGTCAGTCGCCCGTCCACCATTTCGTAGATCCGGTCGCAGTGCTCGAGGACATCCTGATCGTGGGTGACCATCACACCGGCCACACCGACCTGGTGGCATTCCGCCGCGAGCAGGGCCACAATCTCGTGGGAGCGGTGGCGGTCAAGTGCTGCGGTGGGCTCATCGACCAGCAGCAGTTTCGGGTTGCCGACCAGCGCGCGGGCGATACCGATGCGCTGGCGCTCGCCACCGGACAAGGTGGCGGGGCGGTGGCTGGCACGGTGGGACATGCCGACGGCCTCGAGAAGTTCATCGTTGCTGCGTCGGCCACGTGTGCCTACCACGCGGGCCGCCAACTCCAGTTGGTCGCGGGCGCGCAGCGCCGAGGGCAGATTACCGGAGGACTGGAAGACAAAGCCGACGTGCTCACGGCGGATACGTGCCAGCTCGGCGTCGTCGAAACCCGTGATTTCCTTGTCCGCGACCCGGACCCGGCCAGAATCCGGGGTGGTCAGGGCGCCGGCCACTGCCAGCAGGGTGGACTTACCCGAGCCGGAGGGGCCGACGACAGCGACGAATTCCCCGGGATGGACGGTCAGGCTCACACCGTCCAGGGCATGGACCTGAGAGTCGCCGTCGCCGTAGCTGACGCGGACGTCGTCAAGGATGAGTGCGGGTGTGGTCATCGGTTCTCCCCCAGTGCGGTGAGCGGATCGGTACGGGTGACGCGGAAGACGGCGATGACGGCGCCGATCAGTCCAGCGACAAACAACAGGGCCGCCCCACCGAAGATCGGTGCGACTTCGGTGGCGTACGGCATGGCGGTGCTCTCCAGCCACAGGCCGAGGCCGACAGCCAGCACCACACCGGTGGCGATGGATGCTGCGAGGATGATCACGGCCTGACCCAGGCTGTCGCGCAGGAGGTATCCCTTGGTGGCGCCCATGGCGCGCATCACGGCGATATCGCCGGATCGCTGGATGGTCCAGACCAGGAAGAAGGCACCTGTGACCAGGGCGGTGATGATGTAGAGGAACCATTCGATCATGGACAGGGTCATCGTCTCAGCGGTATAACCCGGTGAGGACGCGAAGCTCTCCTCCAGGGTGCGCACGTCCAGGCCCGAATCAGCGGTGAGCGTTTCGGTGTCTGCGCTTCCCGAGGTCTGGGCGACGATGACGGAGGCCTCACCGTAGGCAGTGGCCGGGGCGGCTTCACCGGAGCGGGCTCCGGCGTGGACCTCCTGCCAGACGTCCAGCGGCAGGTAGGCGAGAGCAACATGGCCGAAGGTGCGCTGATCCTCCGTGAAACCGATGACGTTGAGTTCGGTCTCCAGGCGGTCAATGGTGATGGTGTCACCGACGGCGATGCCGGCGTCCTCCAGTGTCGAGGAGACCACGATGTCATGCGCAGTCGGGGTGGGCTGATCCTCGACCCGCTGCGTGCTCATCGCAGGCAGCCCCGCGGGCGCCAGGAAAGAATCCGGCTCCAGGCCGATGAGTGTCAGGTCCACCGCGGTGGCATCCTGGTTTCGTGCGTTGACCAGGGTCAGGCCCATCGGCGTGGCATTGTCGACGCCATCGGCGGCCAGCAGCTCATCGGTTGCGGAGACATCAACGACGGATCGGGTGAAAGCGGAATCGGTTTGCGTGCCGTCCTGGAAAGCAATGACGTCAGCGTCCATTGCTTTCAAGCCCGACACGCCGTCGTTGACCAGACCGGCGGTAAGTCCGGAGATGATCACGACAAGGATGGACATCAGGGCCAGGACCAGGCCCATGAGAAGAAAACGGGTACGCGCGAAGAACATGTCGCGCCAAGCTAAGAACATGAGAAGAAGGCTCCCGAGGTTGGTCGTGGGGCTACGGCCGCCGCTTATCGACGCCGCGTCACCATCTTAACGACGCAGTGTCAGTTAGATTCCATTCTCCTGCTCAGGAGCCTCTTTCCCGACGGGGACCCGGAATATGAAGCCCCAGAAACTACTGCTCCCAGGCATCCTCACCGGAGCACCAGACGAAACACCCCAGATCAATGCCGGGGATGGAGCAGCACCACCCCCTCCGGACGCGGTTGATCGCATTCCCACCTGTTCATGGATCCGGAACTGCACTCTGGAGCTGCACAAACAGGTTCGGCGCTGCCGGCAGTTCCAGAGTGGGAGGACCCGAGACCAGCGGTCGGGTTCAGGCGACGATTCAAGAAACATTCCCCAGACGACCTGAACACCTGCGGGGCATCAACCTGGCGTTTCGAAACCTGGAGCTACGGACCTGCCCCCCTGCAGGAGTCCTTTTCGGATTGTCCGCCAAGGCCCGGCAGCACCCGGGACCGCACGTGTCCGGAGCGGGGTCAGCCTCCAAGGAACGGGTTGTGGGATTCCACCACGGAAGCAGGTCGATCACCCGGGAGACAGGTCAGAACAAGATCACTTTTTCCATTTCTCCGGTCATGTCCGCCAAGCTCCTGTGGCACTCAGGGTTACAACGCGCCTCAGGGCATCAGCGCCTGCCGACGGAACTCGGCGGGGGTACAGCCTTCGATTCGCTTGAACACCTGCCCGAAATGCGAGGGGTTCTGCACACCCCACCTCTGCAGGATCTTCTCCACGGAAACTGTCGCGAATTCTCCCAGCGCGAGATCTGCCTTGACCCGCTCAAGACGCCGTGACCGGATATAACTGGCACAGGTGATCCCCGAGCGTTTGAAGATCTGGTGCAGGTAGCGAACGGAAATGTGCGCGGCATCCGCCACCATCTGCGGGTTGAGCTCGGGGTCCGACAGGTGCGCGTCGATAAAAACGAGACATTGCTCCAGCAGCTCCGCGGCATGGGGCTGCTGCGGCTCTTCCTCCGGCAGGTACAGATCCGCCAGCATTGCCTCCACGAGGCCGACCAGATTGTTTGCCACCGCTGCCCGCGTTGATGACGTGAGCGTGGGCGCTACGGGGAGAAGCCCTGTCAAAAAGCTCCGGACCGGTGGGGCCAGCCCCTGGCTTCCGTCAAATGCGAGTGCTCCGAGTTCATCCCATCGTTGTGGCCTGGTGGTGAGGCGGTCGATGGGAATACGGACACTGTGGCTCTGATAGTCGCCGTAACACTCAAGTTGGGCCGGCTTGCCGGACAGATACAACCCCACCTGACCTGGATTCAGCTGAACCTGTTTGCCGTGCTGGATGATTTTCAGCATGCCCTGGACCTGGAAAGTGACGATGACGTGATCCTTGTCCTCGGTCCTGATGTGCTCGGCAGTGCGCTCGGCGATGTGACCCCCGGTCGCCATGGAGAAGACGCTTGCGCTGAGGAAATTAGCTGCTTCGAAATCGCCCTGGAACGCGTGGTTGTCCTGGGCTGCATGCCGGAACGGCATGAGCTCGTTGCCCACTCTTTCACTCCAGGTGTCGAGATCCTGCCGGCGGCCAGCTGCGCCGATGATTACCCCATCCGACCCAGACCTATGTTTCATGACACATAAACATAGCAGTATGACGCACACCATAGATGTGCACGGAATCGAGAGGTCTGCTCACGCAATCGATAGGGCAACCCATGTGATCTCTCTTACATTGATGGCACACCGCCACACCGAGAGAAGGAAGAGCATGACCGCCACTCTGAAAACCCCGAACCGCACCGGCCTCAATCCGGGACACGAGTTCGAAGCGCTCATGGAGCGTATCGACGGCATCACGGATCTGCTGCGGGCCAACGGCGAGAAGAACGAGGAGCTGGGCCATCTGACCGAGGAGAGCTTCCAGGCCCTGCAGGACGTGGGTGCCTTCAAGATCGGCATCCCGGAGGAGCTCGGCGGCTACGAGCTGAAGCCCACCCAGACCATCGCCGTCCTGGAGAAGGTGTCCCAGGCGGACCCGGCCTCCGGCTGGGTGCTCATGGTGCTCCAGATGATCTCCGGAACCACTGCCGCATACCTCCCGGAGGAGGCACAGCGCGAGTTGTTCCCCGAGGACGGCGAACACGCACTCGTCGCCGGACAGGGCACCCGGTTCGGCAAGGCCAGGCGTGTCGACGGAGGCTACCTGATCACCGGAAACTGGTTCTTCGGCTCGGGTATGCCCCACGCGAACTGGATCCACACCGGCGCCATCGATGAGGAGAACGGCCGCGTCATGATGGTGCACTTCCCCCGGGAGAAGGCCAGCCTTGACGGTAACTGGGATGTCCTCGGCCTGCGCGCGACCGGCAGCATCGACTACTCCTGCGAGGACGTGTTTGTTCCGGACTCCTACGTCTACGAGCCCAACACGACCGACCCCCTGGCCGGTGGCGCCCTGTACAAGACCGGGCTGGCACTGATGTCCGGGATCTGTCACACCGGTTGGGCGCTCGGCGTCGGCCGTCGCTTCCTGGATGAGATGCAGGCGCACGCCGCCAAGAAGAAGAATCAGCCCGGTGCCTCCACCAACACCGACCAGTTCCACGCCGAATACGCGCAGGCTGAGGCTCGGATGCGCTCCGCACGAGCATGGGCGATGGAGGTGTGGGGAGACAACGAGCGCAGCCTTGATGCCGGTGAGAAGTTGACCATGCAGCAGGAGACGCTGACCCGCCTCGTCCTCAACAACAGCACCTGGGCCGCCCACGATGTCAGCCAGACCGTTCACCTGTGGTCCGCCACCGCTCTTGCCCGTCGTGGCGATCTGCAGCGGACGTTCCGTGACATGCATGTCGGTACCGGCCATGTCACCAGCGGACCCGTGGTCCTGCAGCAGGTCGGCAAATACCTCGCAGGGCTGGCCACCCCTGATGCCCACTGGAACTTCTTCAACCTCGAAGAACCGGCCCCGTTCGAATGACACGTGAGAAAGAAAGAGGAAAGCCATGTCCATGATGACTGCGGTCCCCACCCGGACCCTCCCGGCGGAAATGTCCCAGGACTTCCGTGACGCTTTTCGAACCCACCCCGCGGGTGTCGCCATCGTCACCGCCGACCCCGGAACCGGGCCGGTCGGTCTGACCGCCACCAGCGTCAGCAGTGTCTCCGCCGATCCGCCGACGATCGCCCTCAACCTGTCCGCGCTTTCCCGTTCCGCTGACAGCATCCGCGCCGCAGAGCATGTGGTGGTCCACCTCCTGGGCCGCGAGCAGCTCGATCTGGCTCAACTGTTTGCCACCCCCGGAGCTGACCGCTTCGGAGACACCTCCCTGTGGGATCGACTCCCGACGGGAGAGCCGTACCTCCTGAATTCCCGTGTGTGGCTGCGCGGAAAGATCGTCGGCTCCATTGACGTCAACGGGTCCACGCTGGCAGCCATCGAACTGGTGGAAACTCACGTCGACACCTCCGTGGAAACTGCCCCGCTGGTCTACTGCAGCCGGACGTGGCATGAGCTCTCAGAGATGAGCTCCGTGAATCAGACGCAGTGACCTCAGGACGTCACTTCCCCACCCCTCAACTGCAGGAATCCAGGAGACCCCCATGTCATTCGATGAAGCAACGAGTAACTTCCTCACCGCCGCAGCGGAAAATGCCGGTGACCGCCCGCTCTGGGAGATGTCCGCCCCGGAGGCCCGCGAAGCCACCTCCGGTCTGGATGAGCTCTACGGTCCCGGCCCCGAAATGCACGACGCCCGTGACCACCAGGTCGTGGGTGCGGACGGCC
This sequence comes from Corynebacterium lemuris, assembly GCF_024919295.1. Taxonomy (GTDB): domain Bacteria; phylum Actinomycetota; class Actinomycetes; order Mycobacteriales; family Mycobacteriaceae; genus Corynebacterium; species Corynebacterium lemuris. Next base: position 30,364 of record NZ_JANWTC010000021.1, read on the forward strand.
AGGAATTCACCGTCCGGGTCCTGCTTCCCTCCCCTTCCCCGACCGCCGTGGTCGTCTACTACCACGGCGGCGGGTGGGTACTGGAAAACCTTGCAGGTTACGACACTCTGGGACGACAGCTGGCCGAGAAGTCCGGTGCAGCTGTCGTGCTGGTGGAGTACCGCAAGGCTCCGGAACACCCTTTCCCCGTCCCTGTTGATGATGCCTGGGCTGGTCTGAAATGGGCGGAAGAGAACGTCGCAAAGCGAAACGGAGAGGTGCTTCCTCTCATTGTGGCCGGTGACAGCGCCGGAGCGAACCTGGCCGCTGTCGTTGCGCAGCGAGCCCGTGACGAAGAGTCGCCCATGCTGCAGGCACAGATTCTCGTCTGCCCGGTTACTGACGCTGATTTCACCCGTGACTCCTACCTGACCCCGGAGAACCAGACGATGGTCTCCCTGCAGGCGATGCAGTGGTTCTGGGATCAGTACGTTCCGGATGCCAGCCAGCGCAGTAACCCGGCGGCCACTCCGCTCAACGCCCAGTCTCTGGCCGGCCTTCCCCCAGCGCTGGTCATCACCGCTGAACACGACGTGCTTCGCGACGAAGGTGAAGCCTACGCCCGAGCCCTGCAGGAAGCTGGCGTGCAGGTGGAACACCACCGCTGGGCAGGCCAGATGCACACCTTCTTCTCCATGGTCAACGTCCTGCCGGGCAGTGCTGAAGCCATCGACCTGGTCACCGAGCGCATCCGGGACTTCGTCAACGATGCAGCCGCACAACCGGAGCGGGTGACCATCGGGAACTGAAAGAAACGCTGAATAAGCGTATCCACTGCGATTGACTTCATGATTGGCCGCTGGCGCAACCTGCATCATTTCCATGATGGATGCGCGGAAAGAACAAAGGAATGAGCTCCTTGAGATTTACTCACGACACCCTCGCCCAACGCGTGGTGCTCGACACCGGGCGGGTCACTGAGCGAGTACTCAGTGAGGCTGAGCAGCTGGGAATGAGCAGGCCGATGCTCATCTCCACGGACGGCACCCACGAGGTCGCCGAAGCGATCGCCGCCGTGCTGCCACCTGCCCACCACTGGCGCGACGCTGTGCAGCATGTCCCCCGCTCGGTGGCGGATGCCGCCACTGCCGCGGCCCGCCAGGTCGAGGCTGATGGTCTGATCAGCATCGGCGGGGGCTCCGCCACCGGCCTGGCCAAGGCCATCGCCCTGGCCACCTCCCTGCCGATCATCGCGGTACCCACCACCTACGCGGCGTCTGAGGC
>NZ_JANWTC010000001.1 GCF_024919295.1 Corynebacterium lemuris
TAGCGGTAGCGAATCCCGGGGTGCCCCCAGGAATCAATCATCTAGGGGGCATGACCGCGTCGTCTGGTCGGTGGCGGCCTGGTATCGCCAGTTCTGCGCCGCCAGCTGCCGCGCCCCGTCCGAGTGGTGGACGGGTACGGGCTGATTCATTCCTGCGGAAGCGTCGACGACAGTACTGTATGTAGTACCATTTGGGTGTGGCAGGCAAAATTGAACAACTTCTACGAAAAATGGGGGGACTCTCCAGCCAATATCCGCTTCGTCGATCTTGAGAAGGTCTGCGACCACTTTTTCGAGAAACGTCCTTCGAAAAAGACCTCACATCAGACCTGCAAAACTCCCTGGATGGGCGACCCCCGCGTCAACATCCAGAACGATCGGGGTAAGGCAAAGCCCTGCCAGGTCCAGCAGGTTCTCCAGGCCGTGGAGAAACTGAAAAGCCACCAGCACTGAACAACATAAGAAACAAGAACTCGTGAAGGAGGTGCCATGATGAACCCCGAGAAGTACACCTACCAGGTTTCCTGGTCGGAAGAAGACCAGGAATACGTTGCCACCGTACTGGAATTTCCTTCCCTCTCCTGGCTTGCCCCTGATCGCCAGGAAGCGGAAAACAGCCTGGTTGAGCTGGTCGCTGACGTCCTGGAGGACATGGCCGACAACGCTGAAACCATCCCCGTGCCCTTGGGCGAGCGTTCCTACTCCGGGAAATTCAACGTTCGCACGCCACGCTCCCTGCATCGCCGCTTAGTCATGGAGGCGCAGGCTGAAGGTGTTTCCCTGAACGCCTGGATCAACCAGAAGCTGGCCTCCGCCTAGGGACCGGGAGGCTGGGGACAAGCCGCAATTCCACGCAGGAAACTCTCCCCTTGTGTGAACTGCACCCCTGAAGGTGGACTCAGAAATTGATGCCCACTCCAGAGGTGCAGTTTTTTGTGCCACCATGGGCACTCTTCAACGAACCAGCGTTATGTTTGCATTTATGCAGATTAGTGAGCGCGCACCTGCCTGCGTCCGTGGACCGCGTGGTAGTAACCGGCGGTGAGCACGGCGACGACCGCGAGCAGACCGTACATGGTGCCGTAGCTGGTCGCGGCGATGAGGAAGCCGAGCAGGACGGGGCCCAGGCCGAAGCCCAGGTCCATGAACAGCAGCAGGGTGGACAGGCCGGTGCCCAGGGTCTCCCGGGAGACGGACTTGACCGCGATGGCCTGGCAGGCGGGCATGAGCGTGCCGTAGCCGAGACCCATCAGCACACCGGCGGTGACGATGTGCCAGTCGGCGTTGGCCACGGCCAGCAGCGCCAGTGCCAGCATGAAGCTGACCAGGCCCAGGTAGATGACGATGTTGTCACCGCGCCGGTCCTGCAGGCGTCCCAGGAGGGGGCGCATGAGCAGCATCGTCACGGCGTAGGCGATGAAGAACATGCCCGCCCCGGCCACCACGTCCCGCTCGACGGCATAACCGTTGAGGTAGGTGATCACGCCGGAGTAGCCCAGACCCACCAGCATGAGAAAAACGCCGATGGGCAGGACCGCGGGGTGGACGACGTTGCGGAGGGAGAACCGTGGGCGCTCCGGCTTCACGCCGGATTCCCGGATGGCCTTCCTTGCCGCAGCCTCAGCCTGGCGCTGGGCAGCCGGAGGACGGAGGAAGAGGCTGAGCAGCAGGCCGAGCGCCGCGGTGGCGGCGGTGGCGACGAAGAGGATCTCATAGGTGAAGGAGCTGACCAGGAACAGCCCCACGGCCGGACCGATCGCGGTGGCCAGCGTGGTGGACAGCGCGAAATAGCCGGTGCCCTCCGCACGACGCCTGGTGGGGATGGCTGTCTGGGCGATCGTCATCAGGGCGGTACTGGCGAAGGCGAAGGCCATGCCGTGGACCGTGCGCACCGCCAGCAGTAGCGGGAGAGTGTCCGCGAAGAGGTAGAGGACCGAGGCGATCGTCGCGACGCTGGCGGCGACGAGCAGAATCGACCGTTTGCCCATCGTGTCGATGAGGTAACCGCAGAAGATGCGTGCGATGGTCGCGCCGATGACGAACGAGCTGGCCGCCAGGCCGCTGGCGGTCTGGGAGGCCGCGAATTCGCGGACGGCGTACAGCGCCATCGTGGTGACCAGCAGGTAGAAGAGCAGTGCCTGGATGAAGTTGGCCACCCAGGCCAGTACGAACGTCGGGGTGATCAGGCGTTCGCGGGGCGTGCGGGTGGCTGGGGGGGGACAGCTGTTCAACATCAGCAGGAGCCGTCAAGTAGATTCTCCTATCAGTAAAAATTATTTGTATAATGCAAATGATATGCCGGAAAGGGAGATTTCACAATCACATCCTCAGCAGCCATGGACGGCCACCCCGACGATCTCGTCTACGAGTACATGCTCATGTCCCGGTACGCCGTGACCGGCACCCACCCCGACGGCCGCCGCGATGCGCTCGAACGCAGCGCCATGATCCTGCTCGCCCGCCTCGTCGCCGAAGGACCCATGACGGTCGCCGAGCTTGCCGACGCCTTCGACCTCGACGTCTCCACCATCCACCGGCAGGTCGCCGCCGCCATGAAGAACAATCTCATCCTGCGTATCGACGACCCCGAGGGGGGCGTGGCCCGCCGACACCGGCCCACCGCCGAGGGTAGACGCCGCTACGAGGAGGAGCTCGCCGCACGACGGGCGTATGTGGACCGGGTCGTGGCGGACTGGTCAGCGGAGGACCGCCGCACCTTCGTCGGCTACCTGCGCCGCTTCAACGAGAACATGGAGCAGCTGCTCGACCGGCCGTGGCCGCGCGGGGAGTTCTGATCAGCGGTCAATGATCTGGGCCCGGACCTCTTTCGCCCTCGGTGACTGCATGAGTTTGTCCAGGAGCGCGATGAGTAGGTCCCTCTCGATCTCCGTGAGCCCCCCGGCCCACTCGGATTCCACGGCGTTGTGGTCGTGGAAGGCCTGTGAGATGTACTCCGACCCTTTCTCTGACAGTGAGATGACCACGGCGCGGCCGTCGTTCCGGGACTTGCGTCTGGTGACCAGGCCCTCCTTCTCCAGCTGCTTCGTGAGGTTGGAGATCTGGGATCGCCGCATGCCGGTGACCGTCGCCAGCTGATTTGAGGGCATCTCGCCGTAGACCCAGAGTGCGAACAGGTATCGGAAGATCGCCCAGGAGTGTCCTCGGGGGCGGTGGATCACCTCTTCCACATCCATCGAGACCAGGCGCGCAGCCCGGTCAAGCGAGATGATCAGCTGGTTCGCCTCGACGTCGGCACCCGGGCTCTTCTCCGGAACCATCTCCCTGGCCATGCGGACCATCGCCCAGAAATCAAGATCCGCAGGTGGGACGGGTGGGGCATCATCGCCCATCAGTCTCCCCTTCCTTGCTGTGCTCGCGGGAGTTGCCGGGACGCTGGGGGTCGTAGGGGACCGGTCCCGTTCAGTGGTCTTGACGTTCATGTTAGTTCTCCCAGTTGATGGCGGGGCAATGGGTCACTCCGCGAGTGGTCGACAGATCTGCGCTCCCAGCCTCGGATGCTGGTGGAGCACGCGCAGAAACTACCCCCGGAATGGGGTAATTTGCGATGGCCTCTAAGGCTTTATTTCCGGAGGGGCTGCCCGGAGATGATTTCACAAGTGAACTAAATAGTGCCAGCCAGGAGCACTAATTTATTCTCTGCTAATTGTGCAAAGTATCGATTGGCCTATTTGTAGATCGGTGCTGTCTGCCTTCCCTGACGGGGGAAGCCATTGCCTGCATCACTCGCGGACAGTAGCGTGATCACCACCACAGCAGGGGTCGGCGCAGCAAAGTCGACCGGTGGCCACACCAAGTAGAGAATGCGGCTTTACCTGCATTTACTGCAAAGAAGCGCGACTGTGCGACGGACAGTTCGCTCAGAAGGAGCCCCGAAATGAACAAGAATTTCATCCCATTCACCGGCCAGGAGTACCTGGACACCCTCAACGATGACCGCGAAGTATGGATTTACGGCGAGCGTGTCGAGAATGTGGCGGAACACCCCGCATTCCGAAACTCTGCCCGGATGATTGCACGAATGTACGATTCTCTTCATGATCCGGAGCGGAAAGATATTCTGACTGTCCCCACCGAGTGGGGTGGTTTCACCCACCGCTTCTTCCGCGCCGCCGAGACCGTCGACGAGCAGGTGGCCCAACGTGATGCCATCGCCGAGTGGCAGAAGATCGCCTGGGGCTGGATGGGCCGTTCCCCCGACTACAAGGGCTGCTTCCTGGGCACCCTCGGTGCCAACGCCGAGTTCTACCGCGGCTACGAGGACAACGCCCGCAACTGGTACCGCAAGGCGCAGGAAAAGACCTTCTACGTCAACCACGCCATCATGAACCCGCCGGTGGACCGCGGAGCGGGTCCGGACGCCGGCAAGGATGTCTTCATCCGTGTCACCAAGGAAGACGAGAACGGCATCTATGTCACCGGCGCCAAGGTCGTGGCGACAGGTTCCGCCCTGACCCACTACACCTTCGTCGGACATGTCGGACAGGTCGCCATCCAGGATCCGGCCTATTCCCCGGTGTTCATCATGCCGACCAATTCCCCGGGCGTGAAACTGCTCTGCCGTGTCTCCAACGAGCAGCGCGCAGCCGTCCTGGGCAGCCCCTTCGACTACCCGTTGTCGTCGCGCCTGGATGAGAACGACGCCATCCTCGTCCTGGACAACGTCTTCGTCCCGTGGGAGAACGTCTTCATCCACAACGATCTCGAGCAGGCCAACCGCTACAACATCCACTCCGGTTACCTCGAGCGGGCTTCCCTTCACGGTTGCACCCGTTTCGCAGTGAAGATGGACTTCCTTGTCGGCATGCTGACAAAGGCCCTCGAGGTCACCGGTGCAGATCAGTTCCACGGGGTGAAGTCGCAGCTCGGGGAGGTAATCGCCTGGCGCAACACCTTCTGGGCGCTTTCCGACGCCATGGCGAAGTCCGCCATCCCCTGGAAGAACGGCATGATCCAGCCCGATCCGCAGCACGCCGGTGCCTACCGCGTGATGAACCAGCTGGCCATGCCCAAGATCAAGAACATCATCGAGCAGGTCGTCGCGTCCGGCCTGATCTACCTGAACTCCCACGCCGTCGACTTCCAGACCCCGGAGATCCGTGGCTACCTGGACACCTACCTGCGTGGTTCCGACGGCATCGACGCCATCGAGCGCGTGAAGGTAATGAAGATGCTCTGGGACGCCATCGGCACCGAGTTCGGCGCCCGTCATGAGCTCTACGAGATCAACTACATCGGCTCCAACGATGTCACCCGTCAGACCAACCTCTTCGGCGCCATGGGCAACGGCACCCTGCAGTACTGCAAGGACTTCGCCCAGGCGGCGATGGACGAGTACGACCTTGACGGATGGACCACGCCGGACCTGATCGGCAACGACGACGTCAGCGTCCTCAAGCAGCACAAATCAGTTCCGACTCTGATTTAGGAGGAGAACACCACCATGGCACGAGCAGTTGAATGCGCCCAGGTGTCCTACGCGGCACCTGACCTCAAGGAAGCGGAGCGTTTCCTCACAGCCTTCGGTTTCACCCGCATCCCGGAGAGCACGGATGAGGTCCTCTATATGCGGGGTACCAGCGACCAGCACCACATCCATGTGACGCACAAGGCCGAGAAGCAGCGTTTCCTCGGTGCGACCATCGAGGTGGAGAGTCACGCCGACCTGGAGGAGCTCGCCGCTCTTGAAGGGTCTTCGGAGATCTACGACTCAGAGGAGCCGGGTGGGGGACAGGTAGTGCTCATGCACACCCCCGACGGCGTCCCCATCCGGGCCATCCACGGCCGTGCCAAGGCCGAGCCGCTGGCGGACCGGGAACCGTTCAAGTTCAACAATCTCCACGATAAGCAGCGCATCGGCGACTCCGTCCGGATCAAGCGGGAGCCGTGCACCGTCAACCGCCTGGGTCACTTCGTCCTTCACGTGAGCAACCACGGCGAGACCGTCGGTTGGTTCAAGGAGCGCTTCAACTTCCTGGACTCCGACTACTTCGTCCCGCCGGGGGAGGAGGGCCCGATCGTGGGTACCTTCCTCCGCCTGGATCGCGGTGAGGAACTCGTGGACCACCATTTCATGCTGGTCCTGCAGTCCGACTGGGTGGGCGTGCACCACTCCGCCTTCGAGGTCCTGGATCTGGATGCCGTGATGTCCGCTCACGACCACCTCATCGCCGAGGGTTTTACCCCGGACGTGGGGGTCGGCCGGCACCTGCTCGGCAGCCAGATCTTCGACTACTGGAAAGACCCGAACGGCTTCCGGATCGAGCATTACACCGACGGTGACGTGGTCAATTCCAGCCACGTCCCCACCAAGTTCAACGGCACCGCGAGTGAGACCACCCAGTGGGGTAGCCGCCCACCCCTGGAGTTCTTCCAATGACACTGAGCAATGAAACCCGTGCCCACCTGCAGCAGGCCGGCACCCCGAACGTGGCCAACCGGCTCCTGCGCAGGGGCTTCCGCAACGTGGTCATGCAGGGCATCGGCCCGCTCGACCGGGATCAACCCAAGCTGATCGGTGAGGCATTCACCCTCCGCTTCATTCCGGCGCGGGAGGACCTCGATTCGATGAAGAACTACGGCCTGGAGACCAACCTCCACCGACGCGCCATCGAGGAGTGTCCCTCGGAGAAGGTCCTGGTCATCGATGCTTTCGATGACACCCGGGCCTCGGCGATGGGGGACATGATGGCCCGCCGTCTGGCTCGCCGGGGTGCCGCCGGCGTGGTCACTAACGGTGGTTTCCGCGATGCCGACGGCATCCTCGGCACCGGCCTGCCGTGCTACCACCGGCAGGCGGCTGTCCCGGCCACACCGATCCACCTGCACCCGGTCGCGATCGACGAACCCGTCGGGATGGGTGGAGTGGCCGTCTACCCCGGCGACGTCATCTTCGGTGACGCCGACGGAGTGGTGGTCATACCCGCAGACGTTGCCGCCGCAGTTGCCGCGGAGGCCGCCGACGACGCAGCGTATGAAGTTTTCGCCGCCGAGAAGATAGCCGAGGGGCGCACGCTCTTCGAGGTCTTCCCGGCGACCGAGACCAGCTACCGAGAATTCGACGAACAAAGGAATCAGTAAATCATGGAGAACTTCACGTTCAATGCCGAGTCCCTGGAGAAGCTCGTTCACGACACGGACATCCGTGACGAGGACTGGCTCGACTTCCCGGAGTACGGCTTCAAGCAGTACTTCCTCCACAAGAACCCGGAGACCGGCGCCTCCATCGCCCTGCTCAGGTACGAGAAGGGCGGGAACATCCCGGTCAAGCACACCCACGCCTCCAATCAGTTCATGTACTGCCTGGAGGGCGACTACGAGTACACCGACTCGAAGCTGCGGCTGAAGCCCGGTTCCTTCTACATGAACCCCAAGGACCACCCGCACGGACCGACCCTGGCCCACGAGCCGAGCCTGCTCATCGAGATTTACGACGGGCCGCACTACTACGAAAAGCCCGAGTACCACACCGATGAGACCATCGGCGAGTTCATCGTCGATGAGAACAAGTAAGGAAGAAGGAGACACATGGTTACCGCGATCAAGCAGCGTTTCGACACCGCCGAGGTTCTGGAGAAGTTCGGCCTGGACCAGATCCACCCCGGCACCTACTCCTCCGCCACCGGCTGGGTCGGCGGAGAGGACCGCCCGGTCATCGAGGCGGAGTGCCCCGCCGACGGCGAGATCGTCGCCTGCATCTCCGCCTCGGTGGAGTCCGACTGGGAAACCATCATTGCCAATGCCGTCGAGGCACAGAAAAAGTGGCGCAACGTCCCGGCTCCCACCCGTGGTGAGTTCATCCGCCGCATCGGCCAGCTCATCGAGGAGAATCACGAGGACCTCGCCGCCATCGTGGCCCTGGACACCGGCAAGTCCATCGCCGAGTCCAAGAGCGAGCTGAAGGAATCCATCGACATGGCAGGTCTGGCCGCCGGCCAGTCCCGCATGATGTACGGCTTCACCCAGCAGTCCCAGCGCGTCGACCACCGCATGTACGACCAGTACCACCCGCTCGGTGTCATCGGCATCATCTCCGCCTACAACTTCCCGGCCAACGTGTGGGCACAGAACGGTTTCCTCGCCGCCATCGGCGGAAACACCGTCATCTGGAAGCCGAGCCCGAAGGTGCCGCTGACAGCCATCGCCATCCAGCAGCTGGTCAACCAGGCCGCGGAAGAGTACGACGCCCAGGGTGTGTTCTCGCTCTACCTCCCGGCGGAAAACGAGGCCGCCGAGCACGTCATCTCCGACGTCCGCGTTGATCTGGTGTCCTTCACCGGTTCGACCGAGGTGGGCAAGCTCGTCTCCGAGACCGTCTCGCAGACCCTGGGGCGCCGCTACCAGCTGGAGTGCTCCGGAAACAACGGTTGCATCGTCGACGAGACGGCCGACCTGGAACTGGCAGCCCGCGCCCTCACCTTCGGCACCGTCGGCACGACCGGCCAGCGCTGCACCTCCACCCGCCGGGTGATCGCCCACGTGAGCATCGTCGACAAGCTCGTCGAGCTGATGGCCGAGGCCTTCGCGCAGATCCCGATCGGTGACCCGCGTGACCCGGACACCATGGTCGGCCCGCTCATCGACAGCGCTGCCGTGGAGGACTACAGGCGGGTGCTCGAGCAGGCCACCGCCGACGGCGCGCAGATCGCCTACGGCGGCAACGTCATCGACCGCCCGGGCCTCTACGTCGAGCCCACGATCCTCACCGGCGTTGACCCGCAGTCCTCCACCGCCCAGGAGGAGACCTTCGTCCCGATCGTCTCCGTCCTCACCTACGAGACCCTGGAGGAGGCCATCGACATCCACAACGACGTCGTCCAGGGCCTCGCGTCGGGCATGCACTCGACCAACCTCACCAACATCGAGACCTTCCTGTCCGCCCGCGGTTCCGACTGCGGCATCGTGCGCATCAACATGGGCACCACCGGTGCTGACATCGGCGCGGCCTTCGGCGGTGAAAAGGAGACCGGTGGCGGACGTACCGCCGGCTCGGACTCCTGGAAGACCTTCATGCGCCGCCAGTCCGTCTGCGTCAACTGGGGCGGTAAGAGCCCCTGGGACAAGCAGATCGCCTTCAACTGAGCTGCACCCTCCGACCTCCCCATCCTCCACTGAAAGACAAGGAATCATCATGAGCACCGCAACCACCGCCAAGAAGAACCGCATCCTCTCCCCCAAGGTCGGCGAGCCCGCTGAGGGCATGTGGTCGAACTGCCTGCGTATCGACGACCAGATCTTCGTCTCCGGTCTCACCTCACGCGGCCTGGACGGCAAGACCATCGAAGGTGAGAACGAGTACGAGCAGTCCCAGGTCATCTTCACCAAGATCAAAAACCTTGTTGAGGCCGCCGGCGCCCAGATGGACGACGTGGTCAAGATGACCATCTACGTCACCAACATGGCTGAGAACCACCACGTCTGGAAGGCCCGCAAGGAGTTCTTCACCGGAGACTTCCCGGCCTGCACCCTGGTCGAGGTCTCCGCACTGGCCAACCCCCAGATCCTCGTGGAGATCGAAGCGATCGCCATCGCCGGTGTCTCCTCCTAGAACCAGAACCCTTCACCCCTTGATCCCGAGACGAGGACATAATATGTCTCTTCGCACCCCAGACGGCATGGCCGTCGGCACCCAATCCATCGACAGTTCGCTCGCTGCGGCAGCAGAGGATCACGCACTGGTGCGTGTCCCTCAGGAAGAGCGCAAGGGTGGCTGGTACCTGGCCCTGAGCCCGGTTTCCGTGGCCACGGCCCTGGTCCTCTTCGCCATCGGCGGCTTCGCCGTCGTCCTCGCCGGCTTCAAGGTCGGCCTCATCACAGGCCTGGTTATCGCGGTCATCGGAGCCGTGCTGGGCAAGACCCTGTCCATGATCGCCTTCCGGTCCGGTGTCTCCAGCACCATCACGTCGAGGTTCTTCGGCTTCGGCCAGAAGGGTTCCGTCTTCGGCTCGGCGATCTTCGCCTTCATGATCATCGGCTTCCTGGCCATGGAGTCAGCTCTCCTCTACGAGGGGACCCTGCTCATGTTCGGCTGGTCCGACAGTTGGCTGACGCGGATCCTGCTCTACGGCGCCCTCACCCTGGCCTGGATCGCCCTGGCGATCTTCGGCCTCAAGGTCGCGCTGCGTTCCTCCCTGGTCATGATCGTCATCACCCTGGCGGTCGCGCTCTACATGGTCATCTACATCTACGGCATCCAGGGGAACAACCCCATGGACGTCTTCAACTACACCGGAGTCGTCGAGGGCGGCTTCTGGGCCAAGTTCTCCGCTGCTTTCGCGGTCATGGGTGCCACCGCCGGAACGATTTCCCTGGTCACCATGGACTTCGCCCGCTACGCCCGCACCCAGCGGGACGTGACCATCCTGGCCCTGGCGGGACCTCTCGTCCAGAACATCCTCATGCTGGTCCTCGGCGCCCTCATTGTCATCGGCGGCATGCCGCAGGTCATCGACTACCTCATGGCCCGCGATGCCGGCCTCACCCCCGAGGCCGCGGCTGCCGCAGCCGGCGGGTTCGTGATGAGCAACACCGGTGCGTTCTTCGTCATCTTCGCCGGTTGGATCGGGTTCATCACCATCTACGCCTCCCAGGCGAAGGCCCAGGCCATCAACGCCTACTCCGGCTCCCTCTCCCTGGTCAACATGATCGACGCCCTCACCGGGTGGAGCCCGGGCCGTGCCGTCATGGTCGTGGTCGCCAACATCATCGGCCTGCTGATGATCGGCGCCGGAATCCTCCACCAGTTCGCCGCCTACCTGGCCTACCTGGGCTGCTGGACCCTGGCGATGAGCGCGATCATGATCGCCGACTACTTCTTCGTCCGCCGCCACATCAAGGAACACAACTTCGACCGGGTGGAGAACTGGAACTGGGCCGGCCTGCTCACCCTGGTCGCCTCCAGCGTCATCGGCATGGGGCTGATGTACACCGGGATCTTCGACCTCGGGTTCATCATCTCCGGTGTCCTGGCCCTCGTCCTCTACCCGGCGCTCCGGAAGCTGCTTCCGGAAGGCACCGGCACCACCTTCACATCCAAGTCCGAAGCCATGGTCGAGGCGCTGTAGCGTCATCCGACCCCACCGCGATCTTCCCAACTGAGGTGTCCATCATGACTGTCCCCACCATCTGGTCCCGCGAAATCCACGAGCCCATCTCCGAGGCGACCACACTGACATCGGCGCAGGCCATCCCGATGCAGCATGACCCCCGCCAGCTGCGTAACACCCTCGGCAACTTCGCCACAGGCGTCACCGTCATCACCTACGAATCCGAAGGCTCCTACTACGGTGTGACCGTCAACTCCTTCACCTCGGTGTCGATGGATCCGCCCCTGGTGCTGGTTTCCCTCATGCGTTCCTCGCGGGCCCTGACCTATCTGATGGAACGCCCCTTCGCAGTCAACATCCTCGGTGCGGACCAGCTGCCCACCGCCCTCCAGTTCGCCGGCAAGCCCCAGGACGGACACCAGATCGAGTGGGTCACTGATGAAACCGCACCGCGGCTCAACGGTTCCCTGGCCTACTTCCAGTGCACCCCGTGGGCCGGCCATGACGGCGGCGACCACATCCTCGTACTGGGCAAGGTGCTCTCCTACGGACAGCGTGACGACGAAGACCCCCTCGTGTTCTACCGCGGCCAGTGGAAGGAACTGGCCGAGGTCACGGACGTGAAGTGAAGCAGCAGAAGACCCCAAGGAGAGAAGCCATGACCACCAGTATCGGACCCCGACTCGACGTCAACAGCGTCCTGGACGCCATTGACGACATCTACAACCTGCTCCAGGCGGAGGCGGAGGACAGCGAGCGTCTCCGCCGCCCCACCCCGCCGGTGCAGGAGGCACTGAAGAACAGCGGTGTCTTCCGGCTGCTGCTGCCCGTCGAGTACGGCGGTGCTGAGGCCAACCCCCTCGAGCTTCTCCAGGTGATCAGCCGGCTCTCGCGTGCCGACGGCTCCCTCGGCTGGCTGGCCCGCGTGCTCACCTCCGAGACCGGTTACGCCGCCGCCTCCCTGCCGGAGGAGACCGCCCGCGAACTCTTCGGCGGTGAGAACAAGGCACTGGTGGCCGGACTCGCCTCCATGGACTTCTCGGGTACAGCGCGCCGGGTCGACGGCGGTTACATCGTCAACGGCGAGTGGCAGTACGTCCCGGGCCTGTCCATGGCCACCCACGTTGACCTCGGCGTCACGGTCGAGGAGAACGGTGAGCGGCTCATCTGCGTCGTTCCGCGGTCGTCGTTACGCGTCAACGACAACTGGAACATGCTCGGCCTGCTCTCCTCCGGGACCCTCGACTACGCTGCCTGGGAACTGTTCGTCCCGGACAATTACACCTTCCTGCCCGGCGCGGAGCACCTTGCGCGTGGCCCCGAGATCCTCCGGCTGAGCCCCTCCGCGCTCGCCACCCTCAACCAGGGCGCCTGGTCGCAGGGAGTGGGGGAGCGCATCCTCGGTGAACTCAAGAACCTGACCCAGGAGACTCGTGGGCAGCGCGACCGGGACGTCACCAGCGCCGAGTTCTACGCCGAGTTCGCCCGGCACTACTCACATGTGCGGGGCACCGGGGCGCTGCTCCGGGAGATCTGGGGTGAGGTGAATGACGACCTGGCCAACGACACAAAGCCGGACACCGAACTGCAGACGATGATGCGCCTGGCGGCCGCCCTGTCCACACGCACGGTCCTGGAGATCAGCCATCTCGCGCATCGCTTCGCCGGCGGCAACGTCATGCGCGACGGCGTGCTCCAGCGCTTCTTCCGCGACGGCCACGCCGGCACCCAACACCGGGGCACCGCCCACCTGGTGACCCAGCAATGCGGTGAACTCCTCTCCGGCACCCTGCCGGAAGATACCCACTGGGGCTTCTACGATCTGGTGATCCCGGAACAGTAGTCCCCTGCCTCCCAGGCAGCTGATCCGGTGGACTCCAGACCATGTCCACCGGATCAGTTTTCTTTCCCCACCCCCTCCTGATGCGGGCCGAATCCGGTGCCCCATCGACCTCCCTGTTTCCCCGACATCGGAAGACCAGAATCAGATGAAACGATCCTCCCGGAACAATCCCACCCGTGCCGCTTTGACCGGTCTCTCGCTGGGAGCCACGACGCTTCTTACCGCGACTCTCGTGGGTTGCGGAAGCACCTCGGCCACCACGAGTTCCGCACCCGCAGCACAGGAGCAGCCGAACATCATGATGGTGCTTCTCGACGACCTCGGTTATTCCGACCTCGCCTCCTACGGCGGTGAGGTGGAGACCCCGAACATTGACGCCCTGACCCGGGAAAGCGCCCAGTTCACCGACTTCCACGCCTACCCGCTGTGCGCCCCCACCCGTGCAGCCCTGATGACCGGGCAGGACCCCCACCGGGTCGGCCTGGGTTCCATGGAGAACCTCACCCCGCCTGGCGTGCCGCAGACCACCCCGGGCTACAAGGGCAGCCTGGAAGGGGAGTTCACCGGCATCGCCGACCTGCTGGGTGAGGAAGGATATGACACCTACCAGGTGGGCAAGTGGCACTTGGGCGAGGGCGAGGGTCAGACCCCGCAGGACCTCGGCTTCGACGAGAACTTCACCCTCTATGACGCAGGTGCCTCCTATTTCTCGGACGGATACCGTCTGTCCCAGCGGACCCAGGAACCGTTCGACACCGTCATTTACGAGCGCAATGGCGAGACCGTTGACAAGCTGCCCGACGACTTCTTCGCCACCCGCTCCTACACCGACGAGATGCTCCAGATGGTGGACAAGAGCGTGGAATCAGACACTCCCTTCTTCAGCTATCTCGCCTACACCGCCCCGCATGATCCCCTGCACGTGGAGAACAAGGAGCTCATCGATAAATATCTTGACCTCTACCTGGGCGACTACAACTACAACGACCTGCGCGACGACCGTATCCAGCGCATGGTGGATCTGGGTATTCTCGATGCCGCCCCGGAGACCCGCTGGCCGGAGCAGGTCCCGGAGTGGGACTCCCTCAACGAGGAGCAGCGCACGGATCTGGTCTACCGTATGGCCGTCTACGCTGCGGCGATCCATGAGGCTGACGAGCAGGTTGGCCGGGTCATCGACCATCTCAAACAGACCGGCGAGTACGACAACACCCTCATCGTCGTGGCCAGTGACAACGGTGCGGCTGCCAACACCCATGAACTGTATGTCCGGCCAGGTACCGAAGGCTGGCACAAGAAGTTCTACCCGCTGATGGGTGAGGTCGAGTCCTACGGCCATGAGGGGTCCTTCCCCTCCCTGGGTCTGCCCAACGCGCAGGTGTCCTCCGGCCCGTTCTTCCACGCGAAGAATACCCTCTTCGAGGGTGGTACGCGGGTGGCGGCAGTGATCAAGACGCCGTCGGCAAGCGGTGACGCTGAGCCCCGCATGGTGGACACCTTCGCCCACATCACCGACCTGTATCCGACCTTCGCCGACTATGCGGGCGCGGATCTCGCTTCTGCCGGCACCCTGGCGGGGGATTCCGTCAGACCGTTGCTGGAGGGTGCCTCGGAGACCATCGGTGACGATGATTTCGCCTGGGAGCACTTCGGGCACCGCTCCTACCGTTCCGGGGACTGGAAGTTGATCTTCACCCCGGAGCCGATGGGTGGCACCGGTGACTATGCGCTGTACAACCTTGCCGAGGACCCGGGTGAGACCCGCGACGTCATCGCCGACCACCCGGACATCGCGCGGGACCTGGAGGAGAAGTGGGAACGCTACGCCGAGGACAACGGAGTGGTGGTGGTCGACTTTGCGGCCGCCAACGAAGCCGCCCCGCGTTCCGCGGCACTGTCCTTCTCCATCGACTGGGCCAGCGAGATGAAGGCTTCCGACGGCGCGACCAATGGGTAGTTGCTGCACCCCGTCGGTGGCCGAACTGTCTTCCCCGGATACGGCCGACAAGACTGGTGTTTCCCCCGTTCGTGCCACATCTGCGCCGGGCGAGTTCGTGAATGTCCCCGCCGGGACCTTCACCATGGGTGACCACCACGGCGAGGGTTATCTCCAGGACGGGGAAACTCCCCTCCACCCGGTGTCGCTGGAAGCCTTCCGCATGCAGGCCACGACGGTGACCAACGCCCAGTTCCGGGAATTCGTCGAGGCCACCGACTACCGCACCACTGCCGAGCAGTTCGGGGTGTCCGCCGTCTTCTATGCGGCTTTACAGGGGCAGCGCGCCGACATCCTCAATCAGGCGGCCGGTGTGCCCTGGTGGTTGGCCGTCAAAGGTGCTGATTGGCGTCATCCCAACGGGCCAGCCTCCACCCTGGCTGGACTGGAGGACCACCCCGTGGTCCACGTGTCCTGGCATGACGCCCAGGAATACTGCCGGTGGGCAGGTACTCGGTTACCCACCGAAGCCGAATGGGAGTACGCCGCCCGTGGTGGGCTGGAAGGCGCACGCCTGGCCTGGGGTGATGAGCTGACCCCGGGCGGGGAGTGGAACTGCAATATCTGGCAGGGCCGTTTCCCCCACGAGAACTCCGCCGAGGACGGTTACCTCACCACCGCACCGGTGAACAGCTACCGGCCCAACGGCTACGGCCTGTGGCAGATGGCGGGCAATGTGTGGGAGTGGTGCCAGGACTGGTTCGACCCCGGCTACTACGCCAATGCTTCGCTGACGGATCCCCGGGGCCCTGAGGCTGGGGAGCACCGGGTGCTGCGGGGCGGGTCGTATCTGTGCCACGACTCCTACTGCAACCGGTACCGGGTGGCGGCGCGCAACTCCAACACCCCGGAATCCACTTCCGGCAACATCAGTTTCCGGGTGGTCATCTCCGGGGGATGAGGTGAAGTCGGGGGCAGGCTGCCGGAACACCTTAGAATATGGGGTGAGATGCAGACACTCAAGGCCGAGATCAAGGAATTCCTCACCTCCCGCCGGGCACGCCTCACGCCCGGCGAGGTGGGGCTCCCACTCGACGGCACCGCCCGCCGGGTACCGGGGCTGCGCCGCGAGGAGGTTGCCGAGCTGGCCGGCATCTCGGCGGAGTACTACGTCATCCTCGAACGTGGTGACCTGAGCACCGCCTCGGAACAGGTGCTCACCGGCATCGCGGATGCCCTGCGTTTCGACGAGGCCGAGCAGCTCTACCTGCACAACCTGGCCCGGGCCAGCCGCGGTGCCGAGGCGTTCCCTGCCGCGGTCCAGCCGGAACCGCGGGTGACGGGGCGGATCCAGAGCATCCTCGACGGTTTCACGCTCGGCGCGGCGTGGGTGCGCAACGAGTACATGGACATCCTGGCCACGAATCGGGCCGCACGGGTGCTCTATGAGCCGATCTACCGGGCGCTGCCGGACCGCCCCAACACCGCCCGCCACGTGTTCCTGGCCGAGAACGCCCGTTCCTTCTGGGTCGACGCCGACTACTACGCCGACGCCTTCGCAGCGAAACTGCGCCTGGAGAGTGCCGCCCATCCCCGTGATCCCCGACTGAAATCCCTGGTGGCGGAGCTGACTGAGAAGTCCGAGGCCTTCCGCAGCCGTTGGGCCACCGCGGAGGTCAGCCTGCTCACCAACGGCATCAAGCGCTTCCATCATCCGGAGGTCGGCAGGCTGGACCTGCACTTCGAGACGATGGAATTACAGAGCGCCCCGGGTCTGATCATGAGCTTCTACCTGCCCACCGACGCCGCGACGGCCCGGGGTCTCGCCGCGCTGCGGCAGCAGGGCTGAAGGGCAGTTACTTCTTCTGCCCGGCCTTCCACTCCGCCGGGGTGGGCGTGCCGGGAACCCGGTGGCCCGCACCGAAATCCTGCGGCGTGCGGACCTTGCCGCGGGCGGCCGACATGACGCTGTGCACCAGGAGCAGGAAGGCGATGAGGAAGGCGAGCACCGCGAGGACCCTACTGAGCGTGTCCTCCCGGCCGAAGAGCCAGTAACCGCCACCGAAGATGGCGATGGCCAGCAGATTCTCCAGGGTGATGTGCAGGAACAGACGTGTCACGGTGATCTCCTCCAGGTCATTTATTTTCAACCTAGGCGCTGGCCCGGTGCAATGGGGAATCCTGCGGAGTAAAGGATTTACTCCCCAGCTGCAGGCTGCGAAACCTGCCCGTCGGGGAATTTCGCGAAACGCCCCTGCTCCCGCGGGAAGACCTCCTCGGTGCTCGGCCACGGCCAGCCACCGAACTGTGTCTCCCGGTAGTCCTGGAAAGCCTGCCCCAGCTCGGCGCGGGTGTTCATGACGAAAGGCCCGTGCTGAGCGACCGGGGCACTGATCGGCACGCCCTGCAGGACGACGGCCCGGACCGGTTCCACACCTGCGGTGATAACCGTCTCCTCCCGGCCGAGCTGCTGGTAACCCCAGTCCTGGGCGACGGCGTGTTCACCGATGGTCGCGTCACCGGCGAAGACGTAGGTGGTGCGGCGGGTCTTCTCGGTGCCCGCGGCAGGGAGAGTGAGGGAGTGGTTGGGGGTGACGTCGATAAGCAGGACCGCGACGTCATTCGCGGGATCAGCCGCCCAGGAATTCACTGGCGGGTTGAGCGCCTGCACATCATGGATACGGCCCGCGATGATCTGCACGGCGCCGCCCGGGGTGGACCAGACCGGGATGTCTTCGGCCCACTGCATAGAGAACTCCGGTGCCGCGGTCTTGCTCTCCGGCGGGAGGTTCAGCCAGATCTGGAAGAGCTCGAGCGGGTTCGGCGAATCCTCATTGACCAGCGGGAACATCTCCGAATGCGTGACCCCCGCGCCGGTGGTCAGCCACTGGGCATCGCCCTGGCCGTAACGAGCGGAGGCACCCACCGAGTCGGTGTGGTCGACGAAACCGGAGGTGACCAGGGTGATTGTCTCGAAGCCGCGGTGCGGGTGCGCGGGGAAACCGGGGATGCGCTGCCCGTGGTACATGCTCCAGCCCTCAGGGTGGGCGTCACCGGGGCCCATTGCGGCGTCGCCGGCGGGGTATGCGTCCTGGTGGTGGACGGCGAAGAGGAAAGGGTCGGTGCCCTGCCAGGGGGTGGTCAGGCGGAAGGGAGTGTTGGGGGTGATCATGTACGTGTCAACAAGAAGAAGCGTGCGGGGATTCCCGTGGGGTGCCGGGCGGGTCTTGCTGACCTCTCGGGGCGCGGATAGGTTGGCGGTTATGAGGAGGAAAACGCCGTGCCCACTTCCCGTCCCACTGATGCCATGAGGGGGCCGAGGCAACCGAAGAGCGGGAGCGGCGGGAGTTACTTCAGCCCTGAAGGTGAGGGAAGAAACGGAAAAAGAAGTCCGTAATCTCAGCAGACAGGGCCGGGAAGAGGGGAAATCGTGGCCGAGTATCGCAGCTTCCATCGGAATGACCACCCGCGAGGCGAAGTGGCGCTACGGCTTCAACACCCAGAGGAAACCACGATGATCCAGGGCATCGACGTCGATGAGCAGGGCCGGTGTGCCCACTACCGCGGGCCGCGCGACGTGGTGGGCAACCGCTGCGCCACCTGCGGGCAGTACTGGGCATGCCACGTCTGCCATCATGAACTGGCCGACCACCCTTTCGGCCGCATGCCTCTGAGCGCCCCGGCCTCGGTGCTGTGCGGCGCCTGCGGGCACACGATGGACTACCCGGAGTATTCCGCGGCTGCCTCCTGCCCGAACTGCGCCCACCTCTTCAGCCCGGGGTGCGAGCTCCACGCACCGATCTATTTCGAGCTCTGAGGGGGCGCACTCCGGTCGGGGCGGCTCCCAATGTTGCCGGCCGACAGAAACACAGAAGCGCCGGCAGGAATATTCCTGCCGGTGCTTCTGTCTGCCCTGCACCCGGACGGCGGGTCCGGGCAGGAGAGCTACTGAATGTGAGCCAGGTTCTTCTTGCTGCCCTCAACCGACATGAATACCGCGAAGCAGCAGGCTGCCAGGACTGCGATCCAGATTCCACCCAGCAGGGCGGTTCCGGCAGCGGAGGCCATGACGGCGGCTGCGATCATCGGGCTGAAGCCGGCGCCCAGGGTGGAGGCGGTCTGGAAGGCCACGGAGGAACCGGTGTAGCGGACCTTGGTGGGGAAGAGCTCCGCGATGAAGGCACCGAGGGGGCCGAACATGAAGCCCTGCAGACCCTGGCCAAGGATCACCGCCACTGCGTAGGCCGGGACCGTGCCGAGGCTGATCAGGTAGAGGATCGGGAAGACCGCGAGCATCGCGCCGATCATGCCGGCAGCCAGGACCTTCTTCCGGCCGAGGCGGTCACAGAGGCGGGCGCTGATGATGGTGGCGCCCAGCATGACGAAGGCACCGGCGGCCTTGGCGTTGAGGACACCCGTCTTGTCGGCACCGTTGGCCACGACCTCGTTGACCGCCCACACGGTGACCATGCCGGCCATGGTGAATTGTGCCACGCCGGCGGTGATGCCGATAGCCAGCTGACGGCGGTTATTTCGGAAGACATCCATCACCGGCATGCGGCGGTCGTCGGCCTTCTGCTCCAGCTCCTGGAACAGCGGGGACTCCTGGACACGCAGGCGGATGATCAGGGCGATGAGCACCAGGACGGCGCTGAGCAGGAAGGGGATGCGCCAGCCCCAGGACAGGAACTGCTCATCGGGGAGCAGGGTAGCCGCCGACATGGCCAGGGTGGCCAGGGTGGCGCCGGCCGGGGCGCCCATGTTGGCGAAGCTGGCGGCGAAACCGCGCTTGCCACTCGGGGCCTGCTCCAGGGCGATGAGCATCGCTCCGCCCCACTCGCCGCCCACGGAGATGCCCTGGACGATGCGCAGGGTGATCAGCAGAACGGCGGCCAGGGAACCGATGCTCTCGGCAGTGGGGATCAGACCCATCGCGGTGGTGGCCACACCCATCATCACCATGGACAGGACCAGCATCTTCTTCCGGCCGAGACGGTCGCCGAAGTGGCCGAAGATCATGCCGCCCAGCGGTCGGGAAAGGTAACCGACGGCGAGGGTGCCGAAGGAGGCGAAGGCGGCCATTGCGGGGCTCAGACCCACGAAGAACACCTGGTTGAACACCAGGGCCGCAGCTGTGGCGTAGAGGAGGAAGTCGTAGTACTCGATGGCGCTGCCCACGAAGCTTGAGGTGAGGATGCGCCGCATGTGCGGGGTGTTGAGGGAGCCTTCCTCACGCGGGTTCGCCGGCTTGTTCACCGAGGGGTCCGTGGTGGGGAGGAGTTTCTGCTGTGTCATTTCCGGTTCCTCATTCCTGTCTAGATTCGGTGGGCGGCGGGTGACGGTGTGCGGGCGAAGCTCAGGTGGTCGAGATCCTGCGGTATCTGGAGCGGGCCATCGAAATGGCGGCCGGCCTGCGCCCACACCTCAGGGCTGGCGTTGCCGGGGACGAGGTGGTGCAGGGCCAGCCGGTGCGCACCGGCGGCGGTGGCGATCTGGCCTGCCTGCTCCGGGGTGGTGTGGGACTTGCGGTGGTGCTCGAGAGTGGCCTCCCGGGTGGCGGCCGAGACATCAGCGTAGGCGGCAGCGGCCCAGTCCATGTCGATCGCCTCATGCAGCAGCAGGTCCGTGTCCGCGGCCAGGCGGACGAGGTTGTCACAGGGGGCGGTGTCTCCGGAGATGGTCACGGAACCGGCGGCGGTCTCGAAGCGGAAGGCGAAGGCCGGCGCGACGGGCGGGTGGGCGACCAGGGTGGCGGTCACCGTCACCAGCTCATCCTGGTAGATGACGAAGGGCTCCACATCGTCCGGGGTCGGGTTGTCGTTCGGGTGGAAGCCTGTCTCGGCCGGGACCTCGATGTCCTCCGGCTGGAAGACCGTGTACGGCGAGGGGCGCAGGGAATCGAGCATCCGGTCGGTGATGTCGGTGGAGTAGGCGCGGAAGAGATGCTCGACCATCTTCACCGTCCCGGCGGTGGGGGCGTCCGGGAACTGCGGGGCGACCGGTCCGGCGGCGTTCGGGTTGACGGCGGGGAGCATTCCGCGGTCACCGGGGCCGATCACCTTGACGGGAGTGTCCTGCCGCCCCGCCATCATCCAGCCGAAGAGCAGGAAACCTGGGAGGTCGACGACGTGGTCGGAGTGGAGGTGGGTGATGAAGATGCTGCGCAGCTGCTTTGGGTTCAGGCCGGCGGCGGCGAACTGGGAGGCGGATGCACGGCCGCAGTCCACGAGGTAGACCGCATCGCCCACCACCACGGCGGTGGAGATGCCGCAGCTGTGTCCCTGCTGCGGACCGGCACCCCAGAAACGGGGGCCGCCCGCAGTGCCGAGGGTCACGACATAAGGATGAAGGTTCATTTTGTCTCCTGGGTTACTTGACTGGATCAAGTATGATCTAACACACAACATTTGAAAAACGAATCTTGTTTGTTAAAAACCTAAGGAATATTTATGTTTGCCAATGTGACGCTCCGCCAGATGGAGTACTTCGTCGCCGTTGCGGACAATGAAACGGTTGCAGCCGCCGCCGACCAGCTCTTTCTCACCCCCAGTGCGCTCTCCCTGGCCCTGGGGACGATGGAGAAATCCATCGGGGCCAAACTACTGGTCAGGCAGCGGGCTAAGGGCACCTACCTCACCGCCATCGGAAAAGAGCTGGTCGTTCACGCCCGCCAGGTGCTGGCAGCAGCACAGAACTTCGAGTCGGCGGTGGAGATGATTCAGGGGGAACTGGTGGGTCCGCTGCGGGTGGGCTGCTTCGAGACGTTGTCCCCGTGGGTTATTCCACCGATCCTGGAGCACTTCTCCCGCTCGCATCCGCGGGTGGAGGTGGAGGTGCTGGAGGCCTCCTCCGAGGAACTGGAGGAAAAACTCCAGAAGGGCCAGCTGGACGCCGCGTTCATGTTCCAGCTGCAGGTGCCGCGGGACCTGGAATCCGTGGGAGTAGCGCAGTTCCGTCCGCAGGTCATGTTGTCACCGGATCACCACCTGGCCGCCTTCGAGGAACTGTCTCTCGAGCAGCTCGAAGGCGAGGACGCCATTCTGCTCAGCCTCACATCGGCGCTGAACCTGGCCAACTCGATCCTCCTCAGCGCGGGTTTCACCCCCAACATCAGGTGGAAGGTGCGGAATGTCGACACCCTGCGGTCGCTGGTGGCCCGCGGGTTCGGGTACAACATTGTTCTGGGACGCCCAGGCAGAAAAGACACCCATGACGGGTTACCGCTGGCCTTCCGCAACATCACCAACAAGCTCCCCGAGAATTCCCTGCGGCTGGTGTACCCACAGGGCAACTCCCAGAACGCACGCCTTGAGGCCCTGCAGATGTTCGCACTCGAAGAATTCCCGAAACTCAGTCCCCGGACCACCGCCGTGAAAGGACCCGAAAAACCATGACCTCCCCAGCCTCATCCTCACCCCCGGCTAACCACCAGGCAGCAGAGCACCCCACCGCGCGTAGTAGCTGGGAGACCCGTGTCCTCGGCGGGGGAGAGGAACCCGACCCCCGGTTCACGCTTGCCAACGAACGCACCTTCCTGGCCTGGACGCGGACCTCCCTGGCCTTCCTGGCCGGCGGGATCGCGCTCGCCGCTTTCCCCTTGGAGCAGATCTCCGATGAGATCCGTACCCTCACCGCCATCTTCGTGGTCGCCATCGGGTTGTTGATCTCCGGAGGCGCGGCCATGCGGTGGTTGCGCGTGGAACGCGCCATGCGCCATAAGCGTCCCCTGCCCATCCCGGCGATCGTGCCGCTGCTGTCTGTGGCTGCGGTGTGCGCCTGCGTGCTCACGATCGTGATGCTCTTCTGATGTCGGCTCCGCTCATCCACGACGATCCCGGCCTCCAGCCGGAGCGGACCACCCTCGCCTGGACCCGCACCACCGTGTCCTATGCGGTGTGCAGCGCCATCCTGCTGCGCTGGTTGCCCCATTTCGGACTCGTCATCGTGGGCTTCATCGGGCTGATGGTGGTGATGGCGCTGGGCATCTACGCCTCCCAACGCGCCCGGCACCGCGCCTCGGTCAAGGGCCTGACAGCAGGGCGCGTCCGCGCTCCGGTTGGGGCTGTCGCGACCATGACGCTGAGTCTGACCGGTTTCGGGGTCGCTGGCATCACCTTGATCCTGCTCAGCTGATCTGCCCTAGGCTGAAGCCCATGCCCAGCACTGTTTATACGCGTCGCGTCCTCACCGCCCTCATGATCGCCCAGGTCCTGGCGGGTCTGGGGCATGGCGTCACCTATTCCATGGGTGCGCTGCTCGCCGCGGATCTCGCCGGGACGATGTGGGGCGGGGCAGCAGCCACCGTGACCTCCGTCGGCGCTGGTCTGTGGGCGATCCCTCTGGCCCGGATCGTGGGGGTACGGGGACGGCGGGCCTCGTTGAGCGCCGGCCTCCTCCTCGGCATGGGCGGTGCGCTGCTGGCCCTGGCCAGCGCAGAGACCAGGTTCTTCCCCCTGCTGCTCCTCGGTTTCTTCCTCCTCGGTGGGGCGGTGGCGATGAACCTGCAGGCCCGCTTCGCCGCCGCCGACCTCAGCGAGGAGAACCAGGGCCGCAATATCTCCCTGGTCATGTGGTCAACTACGATCGGGGCGATCCTCGGCCCCAACCTCTTCGCTCCGACAGAAGCCCTGGGTGCGGCGCTCGGCCTGCAGCCTTTCGCCGGGGCTTACCTGGTCTGCATCCTGGCGCAGCTGGTCGCGGTGCTGGTGCTGCAGGTGATGCTGCGGCCTGATCCTGCCCCGGTGGCCGCGAAGAAGGCCACGGGACCGGTACGAGTCACTGACCACCCGGTGGTGTTCTCGGCGATCATCTCCATCGCCATCGCGCACTTCGCGATGGTCGCCATCATGTCCATGACGGCCGTCCACATGCACGGCCACGGCGCATCCATGACGCTGATCGGGTTGACCATCTCCTTCCACGTCGGCGGCATGTACGCCCTCGCACCGGTCTTCGGCCTGCTCAGCGACAAGGCGGGTACCCCGCTGACCATCGGTGTGGGTATCGCGATGATGCTGGTCTCCGCACTGATCCTGCTGCCCTTCTCGCAACTGGACACGGCCGTCGTGGTCTCGCTGCTCCTGCTCGGCCTGGGCTGGTCGGCAACCCTGGTGGGTTCCTCCGCACAGCTCACCGCAGCCGCCCCGGTGGAACTGCGGGCCGCACTGCAGGGCCGCAGCGATTTCAGCATGAACATCTCCGGCGCGCTCGGAGGAGTGGTGGCCGGACCGGTGGTCTCCGTGTGGGGGATGCCTGCCATGGCCGGGCTCGTGGTCGTGCTCATCGTCGTGCAGCAGTTCTGGGCGCTGCGGGCTCACCGGGCGGCTGCTGATCAGGCAGGAACGGTGGAGGAGTCCTTCCCGGCTTCCCCGGCAGGATGATGCGGATCCGATTCCGGCTTCCGGAGACGGGTCGAGTCTGAGCCGCCGGGAAACCGTCTGAGCAGATGGATGACGACGAGGACCACGATCACGCCGAGCGCCAGGCCGCTGAGGACATCGTGCAGGTAGTGCACTCCTGCCAGAACCCGTGAGAGCGCGATGACCGCCGCCACCGGATAGACGAAGCGTGCCAGCTGCGGGAATGCGAGGGCGATGGCGGTGGCGAAAGCAGCGGCGATCACCGAATGGTTGGATGGCCAGGACCAGTCGCCAGTGTTAGGGCAGATCATGGCGGTGGCGGTATCGATCATCCGGCACGGCCGTTCCTCGCGGACCAGGAGCTTGATGATTTCACTGGAGAGATACGCGGTGATCACCCCGGCACCACCGAACACGAGTCGGTGGAGCATGGCGCGGTCACCGACCAAGCCGATGGCACCCAGGACTCCGGCAGTGACGGCCAGGGCCAGGAGGCCGTAGGAGGCGATGAAGGTGACGAGGCCTCCAAACTGCACACCGATCTCTGAAATCACCAGGAAGATCTCCTTTTTGAAGAAAAAGGTGATGACAGCCGCGATGAGGAGACCGGTCGGCGGCAGGAACATTCGGGAGCGGATTGGCTGAGAGGGGGGATATGTCATGACGGTGACAGTATTTCCGCAGTTCACCGGGGAAATCTGCCGATGGTTGTGAACCATCTATATCGAAAGACATAGATTCCGACGTCTTTTTAACGACTTCCGACAGAGGAGTGGTTGGCTGTGGTGGGGGAGAATTGGGCCATGGCATCAGATATTCTCGCCTCCGACAGAGGAGACGATCTCCCGGGACCGGAGGCATCCTGGAGCACCGTCCTTCTCGCCGTCACTCTCGGTATCGCCCTGTCTGTTTCTTTCCTCAGCGACAGCCTCGCGGGCCCCTGGCTGCCGCTGCTCATCATGGCGCTGGCCCTGCTGGTAGGTCTGTCCGCCCAGGCGGTGCGCGGCATCGGACTGTCCCTGGTCGTCGGCCTGGTCGGTATCGGTGGACTTCTGCTCCTCGGGGCGCGGCCTTTCGACGGCTGGTACCTGCTGGTGCGGGAACTGGGATTCCTCATCGTCTGGGCGGGTTTCCCCTGGTTGCTGGGTTTCGCGTGGCAGCTGCGTGGAAAAGTTCGCCACCAGGCCGCGGAGGCGGCTCGGCAGCGGCGGAGGGAACAAGTGGAGAACCTGCGGCGGGAGCGCGACGCGGAACGAATCGCCCTGGCGGAGACCCTGCATGATGATCTCGGCCATGCCCTGTCCCTCGTGGCACTGAATCTGGGTCGGCTGGAGCTGGACCAGAGTCTGAGCGCGGAGACGAAGGCCTCGGTGGGTGCGGCCCGTGCCCAGCTGGGGGACGCCGTACTGCGACTGGGGGATTCCGTGGCCAGACTCCGCAGCGGTGCGGCCCCCGGGACACCCCGGGACCCCTCGCTCAGTGAGGTTCTGGACGGGGCCCGTACCGCCGGAGTGGAGCTGGATGTCCACACGCTGCCCCAACCCGGTGCACTGGTTCCCCTTGAGGCGGTCCGGGTGGTCCGCGAGGCCTTCACCAACGCCGCCAAACATGCCCCGGGGCAGCCGGTGACAGTGTTTGTCCGGGCAGACGAAGGTGGCACCACAGTCGACATCTCCAACCCGCTGCCCACCCGGGCGGCACCGGCAGCGCAGGGCTCCGGCACTGGCCTGGCGGCCCTGGCACAGCGCCTCCAGGAGACCGGTGGGCACCTGGAGATCAACGACACCGGGCAGCGGTTCAGCCTCACCGCCCGTGTCCCGGCGCACCCGGACGCGGTGGTGGACAGCTGCGATCCCCCCACTGACCACCAGATTCTCGCTAGTGGGCGCAGGCGGGGCCGGATGATCATCACGGCAGCGGTGCTCGCTGTGCTCATGGCGCTGGGACTGGTGGAGACCCTGCTCATCCAGGAGACCACCCGCGCCCACCTCCCGGCGGAGGATTTCGCCGCCATCAGTGTCGGGGACACCGAGGAGGCCACGCGAGAGCTCCTGCCCGACCGGGAGCTCAGGCCGACGCCGGGGGAGGGCTGTCACGATTATGCTGTCACCCCGAACACTTTCGATGACGCCTCCGGTGATGTCTACCGGGTCTGTTTCGCTGACGGCCTGGTCACCGGGATCAATTATGTGGGATCGGAGGACCGGTGATCAGGGTGCTGGTGGCGGATGATGAGGCGATGGTCCGCGCAGGTGTCGTCGGCATCGTCCAGACGGACCCGGACATCTCCGTGGTCGCCGAGGCAGGTGACGGGATTGAGGCGCTCGCCGGGATCCGGGCGCGCAGCCTGGACGTGGTCCTGCTGGATATCCGGATGCCAGGGCTGTCCGGTCTGGAGGTGCTGGCGGAACTGCGCCGGGAAGGTATCGAGGTGCCCTGCCTGATCGTCACCACCTTCGGTGAGGATGACTACATCGCCGAGGCGATGCGTCTGGGCGCTGACGGTTTCGTCCTGAAATCAGGTGACCCGCTGGAACTGGTCATGGCCGTCAAGGCGCTGGCGGGCGGTGGGGCCTTCTTCTCCCCGCAGATCGCACGCAGGCTCCTCCTCGGCCGGGACCGCGCGGAGCTCGACCGCGCCACTCACGCCCGGGCGCTTTTCGATGCCCTGACGCAGCGCGAACAGGAGGTGCTTCGTCTGCTCGGTGCGGGGTATGCGAATGCGGAGATCGCGGCCGAGCTCTTTCTGGCTGAGGGCACCGTCAAGGTCCATGTCAGCTCGATCCTCCGTTCCACCGGGGCACGCAACCGCGTCGAGGCCGCGCTCATCGCTGTGCGGGCGGGGGAGAGCTGACAGAGTTTCCCTCATTCGGAGGGCGCGTGGCTGTGAATGGGGACTTCTGACTCCGGTCCGGAGAGTTTTTTCGGTCTGACTGAAATGTCGCACACCGGGAAGATTCCGGCCCACCGGAATCATCGCCCAGTGTGGCGTTCCAGACACCCGGGGTGGTCCACCGCGCATTCAACCCGCAAAGCACCAGGCGTACCCTTGACCCATGGACATCAAGGACGCATACCTCAACCTCATCGACCGCGCGACCGCCAATCTTGAGCGTCTCCCGCAGCTCTCCCCGGCGCAGCTGAACACCCAACCGGGCGGCCACCCGAACTCCGCCGCGTGGAACCTGTGGCACGCGGGCCGCGTCCTGGATCTGATGGGTGCGGCGGCGCTCGCGGGCCAGCCGCAGGTGTGGGAGGAGCAGGACTACCGCGCCAGCTTCAACCTGGGGCCGGCGGGTGAGCAGACCGGTTTCGGCCACAGCCCGGAGGAGGCCGTCTCCATCGTGATCGAGGACCGCGACCTGCTGGTCGACTACATCACCGACTCGCTTGACGCCCTGCGTAAGTACGTCGAGAGTATCGAGCCCTCCGACTTCGACAAGGTCATCGGCGAGTTCAAGGGTGAGCCGGAGACGGTTCAGGGCCGCCTGAGCCTCATCCTCATCGATGCGCTCCAGCACGTGGGCATGGTGCAGTACATCGGTGGTGCCCCGGAGCTGGCCAGGTAATCAGGCCGGGTAGGCCAGGGGCCGGCGGATGCGCATGCCCACCGGGTCGCCGACCTCGGGGCGGGTGCCGCGCACCGTCGCCCGGAAGACCGTGTCCAGGGCGTCGAGGGTGACGGACCAGTCGCCGGCGTCGTAGAGCACGGAACGGATCCGGGCGTCCAGCGCACCCGGGGTACCCGCCGGCAACACCTCCGCGGCGGAGGGCAGGACGGCCAGGGTCAGGGCCTCGGCGGTGCCGAGGAACTCCACCTCGTCCCGGTTCCAGCTCAGTGGGCCGGCGGTGACGTGGGTGCCGTACGCGGCGTCGAGAAGCGTCGCGTCCGCGATGAAGGCGGCGACCTGCGCGGTCGCGGGGCGCTGCACGAGTTCCTGCGGCGTGGCGATCTGCTGGATGCGCCCCGCACCCAGCACGACGACGCGGTCCGCGATCGACAACGCCTCCGAGCGGTCGTGCGTGACGTGCACGGTGGTCAAAGCTTCACGGCGCGTCAGCGTCACCAGTTCGCGGCGGAGGTTGTCGCGCAGGGGTTCATCGAGGGCGGAGAGCGCTTCGTCGAGAAGCAGGGCCGTCGGCTCGGCGATGATGGCGCGCGCCAGGGCCACGCGCTGGCGCTGCCCGCCGGAGAGCGAATCCGGGCGGCGGCGGCCGAAGCCGTCGAGGCCGACCAGCTCGAGGGCCCGGGCGACGCGCTCCTCACGCTCCTGCTTCACGACACCTCTGCGCTTGAGTGGGTACGCCACGTTCGCCGCCACCGTCATGTGGGGCCACACGGCGTGCTGCTGGAAGACCATGCCGATGCCGCGTTTCTCCGGCGGCACCCGTGTGACGTCCTGCCCCCCGAGGGCCACATGCCCCCGGCTGGCGGGGAGGAAACCGGCGATGGTGCGCAACAGCGTCGTCTTGCCGGAACCCGAGGCCCCGATGAGCGCGACGAACTCCTCCGGCCGGACGCTGAGGTTCACGTCCGCCAGGCCGGTGGTGCCGTCCGGGAAGGTGACGGTGAGATCGTGGATGTCGATGGCCGACACGGTCAACTCCTGACTTTCGGGGAGCGCACGGTCAACGCCAGGGCGACGATACCGACGAGCGCGAACATCAGCGACAGCGCCGATGCCTGGTTGTAGTTCCCGGCCTGCTGCAGGTTGAACACCTGCACGCCGAGGGTGGTGGTGCCGGGCGCGATGAGCAGGATCGACACCGTCAACTCACGCACGGCGGTGACGGCGACGAGCACCGCCCCGGAGAAAGCCGCCGGGATGGCCATCGCGCCGGTGGTGCTCAGCAGCGCCCGGAGGCGGCCGGCGCCGCTGATGCGGGCGGCCTCCTCCACCGCGAGCGGGGTGTTCTGCAGCGGGGCGCGCACCGCCTGCAGCACCATCGCCGTGAAGGCGCAGACATAGGCACCGAGGATCACCCACATGGTGTTGTAGATGCCGGTGTAGCGGCCCAGGATGAGCCAGCCGACACCGATGATCAGGCCGGGCAGCGCCGTGGGCAGCAGCACGGTCAGCGTCAGGGCGGTGTTGCCGAGGAAGCGCGTGCGGGTGACCAGCAGGCCGATGAGCCAGCCGAGCACGCCCGCGATCACGGCCGTGGCCACCGCCAGGGTCACGGAGTTGCTGAAACCATCCGCGACGCGGGGGTTGTCCAGAGAACGGCGGAAATTTTCCAGCGTGATGGTGTCCAGGGTGAGGGGGATACCGGGGGCGGGCAGCAGGGCACGGTAGGCCAGGCCCAGGATTGGGCCCAGGGTCAGCGTCAGGCCCAGCACCCAGGCGGTGAGAGTGACCGGCCACCGGGCGCCACCCAGGTCGAAGCGCGTGGCCTGCCCGGTGTCCTGGAGTTTGGAGGCCGCACGGTTGGCCACCAGGTGGTCTGCGGTGACGGCACCGATGCCGAGCACGAGCAGCAGCACCCCGATCGTGGAGACCACCTGCAGCGGGTTGCCCACCGTGCCCGATTCCATGAAGCGGTAGATCATGGTGGCCAGGGTCTCGAAGCGGGCCGGGGAACCCAACAAGGCCGGGATGCCGAAATCCGCCAGGTTGGCCACCGCGGTCAGCGTGAAGGCCGAGAGCAGCGCGGGGCGCAGCAGCGGCAGGGTCACCGTCCGCAGCACCGTGGCGGTGTCGGCCCCGCTGATGCGCGCGGCCTGCTCCAGGTCGGAGGGGATGGAGCGCAGTCCGGCGGAGACGATGACGTAGACGATGGGGTAGGAATGCAGGATGAGCAGGAAGGTCACCCCGTCCGCCCCGTAGATGTCCCATATCTCGGTGCCGAAGAACCGGTTGAGGCCCTGGTTCGGGCCGAAGAGCTGCAGCCAGGCGATCGCCCCGATGAAGGGCGGGATGAGCAGCGGGGAGAGCAGGAACAGCCGCAGCACCGTGGTGCCGGCCGCGTTCGTGCGGTCGAGCAGCAGGGCGATGGCGGTGCCGACGATGACGGCGCCGAGGGCGGAGAGCAGTGTGGTGTAGGTCGAGTTCCACACGGCCTGCCCCAGGCCCTGGTCGAGCAGGGTGGGGATCTGGTTGCCGCCGGCGGCGAGGGCGACGACGAGCGCCAGGGGTGTGACGAACAGTCCGAGGACCACCAGCCACACCCCGACGCGCATCAGGGACAGTGAACGCATGTGTCTAATGTCTACTGCATGGCGTTCTGGAACAGCTCGACGGCTGCGTCCTTGTCCTCGGTGACGACCTGCAGGTCCGGGGTCATCAGGGCGATGTCGGACAGTGCCGGGGTGCCCTCCGGGGTGCCGACGTCCTCACGCACCGGCAGGTAGGCCTGGTCGACGGCGATCTGCTGGCCCTCCTCGGAGAGCAGGAAGCTGATGTAGCGCTCCGCGGCCTCCTTCTGGTCGGAATCCCCGAAGACACCGGCCGGCTCCGTGATGTACGGGGCACCCTCGGTCGGGTAGACCGCGGTGATCGGGGAACCGGCGGCCGCGAGGTCGCGCACCAGGTAGTCGACGACCACGCCGACCGGGTGGCCACCGGCGGCGATCTCCTGGGAGGTCGGGCCGTTGGACTGGGCGATCATCGGCTGGTTCTCACCGAGGGCGTTGATCCAGTCCTCGCCGAGCTGGGAGTCGTTCTTCCACACCGAGGCATTGAAGGCGGCGGCACCCGAGACCGCCGGGTCGGGCATGACCAGCTGGCCGGCGTACTTCGGGTCGACCAGATCGGCCCAGGACTGCGGGGCATCGGCTTCGTCGATGACGTCGGCGTTGTAGGCGATGACGGTGGGGATGATGCGGGTGCCCACGTAGAAGCCCTCGGTGTCGACGGCCTCCCCGATGATGTCGGAGGTGTCCACGTCCTGCAGCTCCGCGAGGTCGCCGGCCTCCTTGTAGGTCTCGAAGGTGGCGGCGTCGGCGGCCCACAGTACGTCGGCCTCGATGTCGCCGGACTGCTTCTCGCCGGCGATGCGCGCGGTGAGGTCACCGGTGCCGGCGCGGTAGACCTCGACCTCGATGTCCGGGTTGGCGGCCATGAAGGCGGCGTTGATCTCGTCGACCTTCTCCTCCGGCTCGGAGGTGTAGACCGTGAGGGTGGTGATCTCGGCGGTGGCTGCCGCATCCGTGGTGGCTGCCGCACCGGAGTTCTCGGAGGGCTCGGCGCAGGCGACGAGCAGGGCGGCTGCGGCACCGGTCGCGGCGATGGCCAGCAGCGGGCGGCGGGAGTTCGGGCGGGGGAAGGAAACCATGTTCGGGCACCTTTATTGATCGGTGGGGCTGTTGTTCTGCCGGGTGGCAGTCAACAATAATCCCACGGTTCCGGTGGATGCGCAGCGCGAAGGGGACACGTCACCGTCACCGTCGACGCAACCGGCCCACAGCGGGGGAGAGCAGGACCACGGCTGCGGCGATCCCGGCGGTCCAGACCAGTGCCTGCGATTCAAACTGGCCCTCGGTGCGGGCGATGGCGATCCAGGCCAGGCCCCAGGCGGTGGCCAGTGCGGGGGCGATCCGGCCGCCGTCGAGGATTGCCGCCAGGACCGCGACGACGGCGGCGACGATGATGCCGGTGACTCCCAGGGGGACCTCGAGCAGGATCTCCAGGCCAGCGTCGGAGAGCCAGGCCCAGGTGTTGGCGAAGGTCGCCACCAGCACCCAACCGAAGTAGAGGCCGAAGGCGCCGTCGGTGAGGACCTGCTCGACGATCCCGCCGGTGCGGGGGCGTCCCAGGATGAACATGATCCGGATGAGCACCGCCAGCAGCACGACGATCACCACCACGGAGGCGATGAGCGAACCGAGCTGGACCATCCAGATCCAGGCCGCGTTGAGCAGCAGGGAAGCTACGGCCCACGGGCGCAGCGCGTGCTGGCGGTCCGAGGCCCGGGCCGTCTTCGTCAGCTGCCAGAAGGCGTAGCCGATCAGACCCAGGTAGATCACGGTCCAGATGCGGAAGGCGGGTCCGCCGGGGGCAAGCGGGGTGGAGTCGGCGGTCAGGGCACCGCCGGCGGCCTGGTTGATGGGGGTTCCGCCTATCGCGCCGCTGCCGAGGAAGGCGACGCCGATCGCGACGGCGGTACCGATGAGGGTGATCACGGGTAGCAGCCAGTTGTTGTCACGGGTGGTGGTTGTTACGTTTGATGTCGTTGTGGTGGTTGAGGACATGAGTGACACCTCCTTTCTGCAAGTTTAGGGATTTTCCAGCCACCCTGTGGCGCCAGTCACAGTTTGGTGTCTGCGCCGCTTCCCGGCTCCGTCTCCGCTCCCGGATATCTACGCTGGGGCGCATGGCCACCTCCATCCCTCCCACCCTCGACTACACCGCCCGCCACCCCACGCGAACCGTGCTGGTCACCGGCGCCTCCGGCTACGTCGGCGGCCGTCTGGTCACCGAACTGCTGGCCGCGGGTTTTCAGGTGCGGGCCTCCTCCCGCCGGGTCGGCAGCCTGGACCGCTTCGACTGGAGTGAGGGGGTGGAACTGGTCGAGGCGGATCTCACGGAACCGGCGGATGTCACCCGCATCATGGAAGGGGTGGACGTCGTTTTCTACCTCGTGCACTCGATGGGGGATAAAGGGCTGGACTTCGAGGAGATCGAGAAGCGCACAGCCACCACCGTCGCCCGCGCTGCGGAGGAGGCCGGGGTGCAGCAGATCGTGTATCTCTCCGGCCTGCATCCCCGCGGCCGGGAGTTGGCGGAGTTGTCCCGGCACATGCGCTCCCGTGAACGGGTGGCCCGCATCCTGCTCGAGGGGGAGGTCCCGGCCCTGGTGTTCCGGGCCGCCACCCTCATCGGCTCCGGTTCCGCCTCCTTCGAGATGATCCGGCACCTCACCGAACGTCTGCCCGTCATGGTGGCACCGCGCTGGATCAAAAACCGCATCGAACCCCTGGCCATCCGGGACACCCTCTACTACCTCGTCGCTGCCGCGGATCTTGACGAACCCGTGAACCGGGCCTGCGACATCGGCTGCGGGCAGACCTACGAATTCGCAGATCTGCTTCGGATCTACGGCAAGCTGAACGGTCTGCGGCGGTACATCTTCTCCGTCCCGCTGCCCCTGCCCATGGACGGGCTCTCCGGTGCGTGGATCGGGCTGGTCACCCCCGTGCCCTCCGCGCTCGCGGTTCCCCTGGCGCAGTCCATGGCGGAGGATGCGGTCACCGAGGAGCACAGCATCGCCGAGATCATCCCTGACCCGCCCGGTGGCCTCATGGACTATCCCCGGGCGGTGGAACTGGCCATCAAGGCGGAACGTGACCGCGGGGTGCCCACCTCCTGGGACCGCAGCTGGAATCGGGTCAGCGATGCGGCCGACAGCCTGCCCACTGACCCCGACTGGTCCGGTGAGTCCGTCTACGAGGACGTCCGCTCTGCTGATTCCGATCTGCCGGCTGAAAGGTTGTGGGAGGTGGTCGAGGGGATCGGCGGTCCCAGTGGCTGGTACTCCGCACCTTCCTTGTGGCGGATCCGCGGCATCATCGACCGGTTCATCGGCGGTCCGGGCCTGGGTGGCCGGCGTGATCCCCGCCGCCTGGCGGTGGGCGACCGGGTCGACTGGTGGCGGGTCGCTGAGCTCGACCCGCCCCGCCGGCTGGTTCTCGCCGCGGAGATGAAGGTCGACGGGCGGGCCTGGCTGATCATGGAGGTGAAGGAACGGGAGGACGGCAAGCCCGGCTGCACCTACCTCCAGCGGGCGCTGTTTGCCCCCACCGGGCTGCCGGGCCGGCTCTACTGGTGGTCGGTCGCACCCTTCCACGCCCTGATCTTCCCCGTCATGCTGCGCAACATCCTGGATACGGCGCAGGGGGAGGGGACCCGGGACTGATCAGGCCCGCACCCCGGAGGCACCCGCCTCGATGCGGGTGATGAGGTTGTCGACCTGTTCCCGTTTCCGTTCCGGGGTGACCACATCGTAGGGGAGTGTGCCGCGGGGGGCGTGCCAGGGCACCAGGACATCAAAATCGAGATCGTGCATGAGGGCGAGGGTGTCGAGGAAACCCTGCGGGTCACTCTCCCCGAGGATGACGGCCTTCCATGTCCCGCCCTCCACCCAGAGCGCATCGCCGGGGAAGAGGAAATGGTGTTGACCGTTGTCCCACAGGAAGAAGGTGGTGCCGTCCGTATGGGAGGGGCTGGGTATCACCTCGAGGTCCTGGCCGATTTTCTCCCGGGCGGTGAACGTGCCTGTGATGGTCATGGACTCCTCCGCCCGGGTGCGATCACGTTCGTGGATCCAGGCGGGCACCGACAGCTCCGGGTTGCCGTACATCGTTTCGTGGTGGTGGTTGAGCAGCAGTCGGGTGGGGGTGCCCAAGTTCCGGATCTCCGCGGCCGCGTCGTCTATTCCGGGGGTGTTGTAGATGATGGCGGGACCCTGCTGCGCCGCCAGTACATAGGACCGCACGTCGACCCCCGTCATGAAGGGCAGGGGGGTGGGGCGGGTGATGTATAGGCCGGGGAACGGTTCGGTGAGGTGGGATGGCATGAATTGGGCGCCTTCACTGGGTCGATGTTTCACGTGAAACCAGGGCGTATGCGTGCTTCCAGGCTATCTGTGTCCGGATAGGCGGGGGCGGGGTGTGGGCAGGCGGTGGAGACACGCGAGGTGCCCCCATTTACTTAACCACGGGAAAATGTACACCGTGGTGCTTATACTTGTGCTCTAGTGTCGGTTTAGGATCGTGCCCAAAAGGTTCTGAAGCGCCCCGATGCCCCGGGTCGTCCTCCTAGAATTCATGATGACACCCCCACCTGCAGACCACCACCCTGAAAGTTGACGATGAACGATCTCCCCGACCCCGTCAGACCGCGCACGGTCAGCGTGGTCATCCCGTGCCTGAATGACGCGGTACTGCTCCAGCGTTGTCTCGGCAGTCTCCGCGCCCAGCAGGTGCCCGCCGATGAGATCATCGTGGTGGACAACGGCAGCACGGATGATTCGGCGGAGGTCGCCCGCCGCGGGGGAGCGAAGCTGGTCACTGAACCGCGCCGCGGTATCAGCTGGGCGACCCAGGCCGGCTTCAACGCCGCGACCGGTGACATCCTCGTGCGTATCGACGCCGACATCCTCGCCCCGGAGGACTACATCGCCCGGCTCCACCGCGCGTGGGATGCAGCCGAGGCCTCTCCGGGCCGGCGGGTCGTGGGCGTGACGGGCGTAGCCCATTTCGAGCTTTCCGGGGCGTTCACCCCGCTCGCGGGATTCATCAGCCGACTCTACCTGGGGGCCTATCGGCGGGCCGTGGGCTCCGCCCTGGGCCACCACCCGCTCTTCGGCACCAACTTTTCCGTGCGCGCCGACTGGTGGGCCGAAGTCCGCGGCACCGTCGACTTCAGCGACCCCTATGTGCACGAGGACATGCACCTGTCCTTTGCTGTCCGCCCGGACGAGACCGTCTGGTTCCAGTCCGACCTCGTGCTGGCCATGGATGACCGCGCCCTGCGGGGTGCGCGACAGCTGGCGGTGCGCTTCCACCGCGGCTTCTACACCGTCTTCCACAACTGGCGTCACCACCCGCCCCACCGCCGCCTGGCGCAGCGCGGACTGCTGGGGCGTCGTCTGCAGGAGGTGCTGACACCATGACCATGGACCTGGACCAACGGGTCAACGACTCACTACAGCTGCTGGGCGAGTTCCTCGACCGCGCCCGCAACCACGTGCCCCACGGTGCCCGGTTGCTGACCATGGCCTACGAGGGCGTCGCCGCCTTCTCGCTCGGCGGCAAACACCTGCGTTCGAGGCTCGTGCACATCTCCGCGGGAGAGGTCACCGGCGGGCAGCTCTACGCCGCGACGGTCTTCGGCGCATGCGTGGACCTGCTGCACGGGGCCTTCCTCATCCACGACGACATCATCGACCGCGATGACATGCGCCGCGGCCGCCCCACCGTCCACGCCGCCGTCCGCGATGAATTCAATGACGCCCACCTCGGGACCTCCCTGGCGATCGTCGCCGGCGATCTGGGTATCAACGGCTCCCTTCAGCTGCTGCTGACCTCAGAGTTGGATGATGCGCTTGTCCGCCAGAGCATGCGCCTGCTCTCCGCCGCCGCGCACGAGACCATCACCGGTGAGATCCTCGACATCGCGCACATGGCCGACCCGGAGCCAGATCTGGAGCAGGTACGCCTGAGCAACCACCTCAAGACCAGCGAGTACAGCTTCGGTACCCCACTGAAACTCGGCGCCCTGGCCGCCGGACGTGACCCGGCCCCGATGAAACCGATCGCCCATGCCCTGGGCAACGCCTACCAGGCGGCCGATGACATCGCCGGCGCGGTGGGTGACAGCCAACTCACCGGCAAGACGGCCGCCGGGGACGTCGTGCAGGGACGCGCGACACTGATGACCATGCGGATGGACGCGGACCGTGCCGCCGACCCGGAACACCTCGCGGAAATCGTCGGGGCGGTCATCACCGAAGGGGATGCGCATCTGGCGCAGGCCCGCCAGCTCATCGACGACACCGACCTCGCCCCCGGCATCCGGGAGGGGCTGCACCATGTGACCAACCGGATCGAGAGGATGCTGCGCACCCATGTCTGAACCCGCTTCCCCCGACCCTGAGCAGCGGGCGGAGTTCCTGGACCGCTATGACCGTGCTGCCGTCCACGCCGCCCACCAGGTGATCCTGTCGTACTCGACCAGTTTCTCCCTGGCCACCCGCCTGCTGGAGAAGCAGGTGCGCACCGACATCCGCAACCTCTACGCCATGGTGCGCATCGCCGACGAGATCGTCGACGGCACCGCCCAGGCCGCCGGTATGTCCCATGAGGAGGTGGGCCAGGCCCTCGACGACTACGAACACGCCGTCCTCGCCGCCCCGGCCCAGCGCTTCCATGTCGACCCGGTCCTGCACGCCTACGCCCTCAGTGCCCGGCGCTGCGGTTTCAACCCTGAGCATGTGGTGGCCTTCTTCTCCTCCATGCGCCGCGACCTCAACCAGGCCAGCCACGACGCACGCAGCTTCGAGGACTACGTCTACGGCTCCGCGGAGGTCATCGGTCTGCTGTGCCTGGCCGCCTTCCTCGTCGACCATCCCGTCACGGAGGCCGAACACACCCGGCTCGAGGCCGGGGCCCGGTCCCTCGGCGCCGCCTTCCAGAAGATCAACTTCCTCCGCGATCTGGCCGAGGACTCCGGCGCCCTGGGCCGCACCTACTTCCCCGGACTCGGCGAGCAGGGCCTGACCGAGGAACACAAGACAGAACTCATCGCGGACATCCGCACCGATCTCGCCGACGCCCGCGCCGTCATCCCCATGCTGCCCGTCTCGGCGCGGGTGGGGGTGCTGGCAGCCACCGAACTGTTCGCCGAACTGACCGACCGCATCGAGAAGCTCCCGGCCACTGAACTGGCACTCCGCCGCGTCAGCGTGCCGCGCGCCGCGAAAGCGACGATACTTGCCAGGGCCGTCGCCAAGGCGCCCCGACTGAACCGCAGAAAAGGACACCGACCATGACGAAGACGACGAAGACCATGCCCCGCACCGCGGTGGTGATCGGGGCCGGTGTCGCCGGTCTGGCCACCGCCGCGCTCCTGGCGCGTGAGGGCGTGGACGTCACCGTCGTCGAACGCACCGACGCCGTCGGCGGGCGCGCGGGGGATCTCACCGTGGCGGGGCACGAGGGTTTCCGCTGGGATACCGGCCCCTCCTGGTACCTCATGCCCGATGCCTTCGACCACTTCTTCCGTCTGCTGGGCACCACCACCGAGGAGCAGTTCGAGCTGGCTGACCTGCACCCGGCCTACCGTCTTTTCCCGGAGGGGGATACCCCGCTGGATGTGCCGAGCGGCGTTGAGGAGGCGGTCAGCCTCTTCGAGTCCCTGGAGCCGGGGGCCGGGCAGAAGCTGCGCGAATACCTCGACAGCGCCGGGGACACCTACCGCATCGCCATCGAGCGTTTCCTCTACACGACCTTCTCCACCCCGGGTCCGCTGTTGCACCGTGATGTCCGCGAGCGTCTGGGCCGACTCATCGGTTTCCTCACCCGCCCGCTGGAGGAGCATGTCAACGAGCGTTTCCAGGACCACCGTCTCCGCCAGATCCTCACCTACCCGGCGGTCTTCCTGTCCTCCCGCCCGGAGGACACCCCCTCGATGTACCACCTGATGAGCCACACCGACCTGGTCCAGGGTGTGCGCTACCCGGTGGGTGGTTTCACCGCCGTCATCGGGGCGATCCACCGGCTGGCGCTCGAACAGGGGGTCCGGGTGTGCCTCGACACCGAGGTCACCGCGATCACCACAGAAGGTGTCGGCCGCCGCGAACGGGCCACCGGCGTGCGGGTGCGCGGGACTGACGGAACGGTGCGCGAGATCGCCGCCGACATCGTCGTCTCCGGTGCGGATCTCCACCACACCGAGAACCGGCTGCTTCCCGAGCGGCTGCGCACCTACCCGGAGAAGTACTTCGCCTCCCGGGACCCGGGCCTGGGCACCGTGCTGGTCATGGCCGGGGTGCGGGGGCGCCTGCCGCAGTTGACCCACCACAACCTGCTGTTCAGCCGTGACTGGTCGGAGGATTTCGACGCCGTCTTCGACGGGCCCGTTCCTTCCCGACCACTGGGAGCCTCCCACTCCATCTATGTCTCCATGCCCTCGGCCTCCGACCCGGATGTCGCACCCGAGGGCCACGAGAACCTCTTCATCCTCGTGCCCGTGCCTGCTGCCGAGGATGTCGGCCACGGTGACGCGTTCCGCGGCTCCGCCTCCCCGGCGGTGGCGGCCATCGCGGAGGCCGCCATCGCAGAGATCGCCGAGTGGGCGGACATCCCCGATCTTGCTGAGCGCATCGTCGTGCGCCGCACGATGGGGCCGGCCGATTTCGCCGAGCGCTACCATGCCTGGCGCGGCGGTTCGATCGGTCCCGGCCACTCCCTGCGCCAGTCCGCCTTCCTGCGCGGGCGCAACGCCTCCCGGAAGGTGGACGGCCTCTATTACGCCGGCGCCACCACGGTGCCGGGGGTGGGCGTGCCCATGTGTCTGATCTCCGCGGAGAACGTGCTCAAGCGCCTGCGTGGTGATGCCAGTCCGGGTCCGCTGCCGGAACCGGGTGATGCCCGTGATTGAGTTCACCTACCTGGCCATCCTCCTGTTCCTGCTGGTGTGCATGGCGTTGTGTGACTGGCGCTGGAAACTCAGCTTCTTCCTGCATCCGCGCCGGACCGCCGTCCTCAGCGTGGTGGTTGTCGCGGCCTTCCTCGCCTGGGACGGCCTCGGCATCGTCACCGGCACCTTCTTCCGCGGGGACACCCCCTATATGACGGGTGTCCTGCTCGCCCCCGAGCTTCCCCTGGAGGAACTGTTCTTCCTGTTCTTCCTCACCTACCTGACGATTAATCTCACCTCCGGCACCCGTCTGCTTCTCGACGCCCGCTCCACCCCAGGCAGGCCCTCATGACCTACCTGCTCATCAGCCTGCCCTTCCTCCTGCTTGCCGTGGTCCTGGGGGTCGTGCGCCGCAACCATGCTCCGCGTCAGCTGGCGGTGACGGCCGTCGTCGCCGCGGTGCTCCTCGTCCTCACGGCTGTCTTCGACAACCTCATGATCTGGGCGGGGCTGGTGGCCTACGGCGATGCCCAGCGTCTGGGTCCGCAGATCGGGCTGGTGCCGATCGAGGACTTCTTCTACCCGTTGTTCGTCGCACTCATCGTCCCGGCCTTCTGGCCGGGCAGGAAGCAGGATCGTAAATGAGGATCATCCGCGGAGTGCTCTCCGCCTCCCGCCCCGTCAGCTGGGTCAACACAGCCTTCCCCTACGGTCTGGCCTATCTGCTCTCCGGCGGGTCAGTGGACTGGCTGTTCTGGGTCGGGGTGGTCTTCTTCCTCATCCCCTACAACATCGCGATGTACGGGATCAACGATGTCTTCGACTACGAATCCGACATCCGCAACCCCCGCAAGGGCGGCGTCGAGGGGGCTGTCCTGCCGCGGTCGATGCACGCCCCGCTGCTGTGGGCCGCCGCGGTGACGACCATCCCCTTCCTCATCGTGCTCTACGCCGCCGGCACCTGGGTCTCAGCCGCCTGGCTGAGCCTGGCCATGGCCGCCGTCATCGCCTATTCCGCCCCGCCGTTCCGCTTCAAGGAACGCCCGGTCCTCGACTCGCTGACTTCCTCGGCGCACTTCGTCACCCCGGCGATCGTGGGTGCCACCATCACCGCCGGCACGACGGGCGGCAACTTCTGGTTCGCGGCCGGGGCCTTCTTCCTCTGGGGCATGGCCAGCCACGCCCTCGGCGCGGTGCAGGACGTGCGTGCGGACCGTGAGGGCGGCCTGTCCTCCATTGCCACCGCCTTCGGTGCCCGCCTGACCACCCGCCTGGCTGCCGGTGCCTACCTGGGGGCCGCCCTGCTGGTCTTCGCCCTGCCCTCCCCGGGCTGGATCGTCGGCCTGGCCGGACTCGGCTACGTGGCCAACACCATGCGCTTCTGGAACATCACCGACGGGACATGCGAGGACGTCAACCGGGCCTGGCGGGTTTTTCTCTGGCTGAACTACCTGGTGGGTGCGATTGTCACCATCACGCTGATTGCGGTGCACCCGGGGCTTATCTGAGGCGGCGGGATGGTCCTCCCGCATTCTCTATTCTGGTGCCGGAAGAGGGTTATTCATTAAGGAATTACATACCTCTGATAAAAACAGCTGAATCCTCATTTTCTGTTCTGCAACTTAAGGTTCAGCACATAATAAGACCTCATTTCCCTGCAGCCTGAGACGGTGGGGTGGGAAGAGTCCAGGTGGGGTCTGGACCTCTACCACCTGCGTTTTCTACGGAGATCTTCTCCTCTGACCTGCCTGTTGAATCCATGGGCACCAGTCATGTGCTCCGGGAAGACAGGAAAAATATTCCTTTCCTTCTGCCTAGGCGAAAAGCGGTGCAGAGGTGGTGGATGCGTTATAGAGTGAGGCTGGTCGAAGAGAAGGAAGAGCTTTAATTCGGCCGCAAATCAAACCACAGACATAAACAATCCACAAGGAGAACACATCATGGACGTCCTCGATTCGCTCAACGGCCTTTCCTCCGTTCTCGACCTCGTCAGCACCACTTACAACGGCCTGGCGGACGCCTACAATGGCATCACCGGGCTCCTCACCCTCAGCTCCTGAGACAGCTCCGACACCCTCAACCCCCGGGTCTCCCGGGGGTTTCGTGCTTGAGGGGGCCCTTTTAAACCCCGCAGAAACGCCGCACCAGTGAGCGGTAGGCCTGCACCGTGAGGTCGAGGTCCTCCAGGTCCAGGTGTTCGTCGTGGGTGTGCAGCTGGGAGA
The DNA here is from genome assembly GCF_024919295.1 of Corynebacterium lemuris. GTDB lineage: Bacteria > Actinomycetota > Actinomycetes > Mycobacteriales > Mycobacteriaceae > Corynebacterium > Corynebacterium lemuris. The sequence continues at coordinate 41,504 of NZ_JANWTC010000001.1, forward strand.
AGACATCGCCGAGGGTGCGTTCGCGGGCGTGCAGCGCGAAGCCGTAACCGTTGCCGCCGAGACGCCGGCCGAAGCGCAGGTCGGAACCGCCGGCGGCGATGGTGGGCACGACCGGGACACCGGGGAAGAACTCGTCGAAGGTGGCCACCAGGGCCTCATAGAGCGGGCCCGAGGTGGGGGAGACGGTCGCCGGCTCCGAGATGAGGTGCTCGATACGGACCTGGTCGGCCATGTCGCCCAGGCCCTCGGTGAGGATCCGGTCCACGTCGTCCTGGCTGGTGCCCGGCAGGGGGCGGATGTCCAGGTCGAGGGTGGCGGAGGAGGGCAGCACGTTGATGGCGGTACCGGCGCGCATGATCGTCTGGGAGATGGTCAGGCGCGACAGGGCGTGGGCGTAGCGTTTGAGGTCCTCGCCGAAGTACTCGAAGGCGGCCGGGTCGGTGCCGTTGAGAAGCGCGGTCTCGATCTCGGGGGAGAAACGGAAGGCGCGGACGAAGCCCTGCCACAGCGGGTCGCGGGAGACGGGGATGTCGATCTGCGAGATGCGCCGGGCGACCTCCGCCATCTTCACGATCGCGGAGTCCCGTCCGTAGGGGTTGGAGCCGTGGCCGGCGTCGCCGGAGACGTGCAGGCGGCGTTGCGCGGCACCCTTCTCACCGACGACGAGCACGAGGGCATCGGAACCGTCGGCGATGGGCAGGTGGGAACCACCGGTCTCGGAGACGGTGTTGCGCCAGGAGAAGGCCTCGGGGTGGTGCTCGGAGAGCCACTTCGCGCCGAGCCCGCCGCGGGCCTCCTCGTCGGCGACCCCCACGAAGGTGAGCGTCCCGGTGGGACGGCCGGTGCGGGCGGCGTCGCGAAGCACGGTGGCCATGGACGCGGTGATGAAGAGCATGTCCATCGCGCCGCGGCCGTAGACGCGGCCGTCGTGAATCTCGGCGGCGAAGGGGTCGACGGTCCAGCGCTCCCGGTCCACCGGCACGACATCGGTGTGGCCGAGGAAGGTCAACGGCTCGGCGTAGGGGTCGGTGCCGGGCAGGGTGACCACGATGCTCACGCGGCCCGGGGCGGACTCGTAACGGCTGATCTCCACTCCCGGCACGCCGTCGAAGAAGAGCTCGAGGGTGTCGGCGTTGTGCACCTCCTGGCCCGAGGCGGGGGTGAGGTCGTTGACGCAGGCGTTGCGGATGAGCGCACGCAGCAGAGCGAGGGTTTCGTCGTAGAGGGACATGGACTCCAACCTATCCATTCGCTCGCCCGTGGCCGGGGATTGCGAGAGAACGGCAGGTCACGGATTGAGAAAATCAGGGCGACCGATAGGTTTCATCCGTAAGGTGGAGTCATGAATACCCGGAACATCATCACTGCCTCAGACCCTGTCCGTCATGATGATCTCCGTGAGCTGGCCACGCGGCCCGGCCCCACGGTATCCATCGTGATCCCGACCCACCGTGGGGGCGCCGACACCCTCACCGACTCCCAGCGGCTGCGCCCGCTGCTCGAGCAGGCCCGCAAGGAACTCGCGGAACGCTACCCGGATGTCGACGCCGACTCGCTGCTCGCCCCCATCAATGCCCTCGCCGACTCCCGTCGTTTCTGGCAGGAGCAGGCTGACGGCCTGGCCGTCTACGCCTACCCGGGCGGTGGCCGCCGCTTCCGCACCGACCGGGATTTCGTGCCGACGGTGACCGTGGGCGACCACCCCAACCTGCGCCCGATCCTGCCGCTGTTCACCGAGGACCAGGAGTTCCTGCTCCTGGCCGTCGGCCGCGACAAGGTCCGCCTCTTCGAGGGGGACCGCGCGACGATCACGGAGCTGCCGCTGGGCGGTATCCCCGCCTCGGATGAGGAGGCCGAGGGTGTGTCCACCCGTGAGCCACAGCTCCAGCACCAGTCCTCGATCCATGCCGGTACCCACGGCCACGGTCCGCGGGACTACAACGTGCTCAATGGTTTCCTCCAGCAGGTGAGCAAGGCCGTGGAGGCCCGCTTCACCAATGACCGCCGCCCGCTCATCCTGGCCACGCTCGAGGAGTACCGCGGCGCGCTGGCCGAGCACATGAAGACCATCAAGGTCATGGAGGAGGTCGTCCCCGGCTCCCCGAGCGAGCGCAGCCCGAAGCAGCTGCACGAGAAGGCCTGGCCGATCGCTGTCGAGGAGGGGCGTCGCCGCCATGCCGCCACTCTTGATCGTCTCGGTGAGGCGCTGGGCACCGGCCTCGCGACCAACGACACCAGCCTGATCGGCAGTGATGCTGCCACCGGTCGCGTGGACACCCTCGTCCTGGCTGAGCGTGCACTGACCGAGAATGCGCGTGCCGACGAGCTCGATGCCGCCATCGCCAACACCCTGGCCAACCGTGGCCGGATCGATGTGGTGACTGTGCTGCAGGGCAACCACTCCTCGGGTGCGATCTTCCGCTACTGACCCTTCACTCCCGACCACACCCCCTTGAACATCGTTCAAGGGGGCGCGTTATGCTGGCCTCCGTTAAACACCGTTCAATAACAGGAGCCAGACATGTCCGACATCCTCAACCGCGCCCGCCAGACCGTCCTGGAGCAGGGCGATGGCCTGACCGAGCCTGAACTGCTTGAGATTCTCGAGCTTGACGGCGCCCACCTCCCCGAGCTCCTCGAACTCGCCCACCAGGTCCGCCTGCGCTGGTGCGGTGAGGAGGTCGAGATCGAGGGCATCATCTCGCTCAAGACCGGCGGCTGCCCCGAGGACTGCCACTTCTGCTCCCAGTCCGGGCTCTTCGAATCCCCGGTGCGCTCCGTCCAGCTCGACGTCGCCGAGCTCGTGGAGGCCGCCAAGCAGACCCAGAAGTCCGGCGCCACCGAATTCTGCATCGTCGCCGCGGTCAAGGGCCCGGACGAGCGCCTCATGGTCCAGCTCGAGGAGGCCATCGCCGCCGTCCGCGCCGAGGTGGACATCAACATCTCCGTCTCGGTGGGCATCCTCACCCGGGAACAGGTCGACCGCCTCAAGGCTGCCGGCGTCAAGCGCTACAACCACAACCTGGAGTCCGCCCGCTCCTTCTTCCCCCGCGTGGCCACCACCCACACCTGGGACGACCGCCACCGCACCCTGGAGATGATCCGCGACGCCGGCATCGAGGTCTGCTCCGGTGGCATCCTCGGCATGGGCGAATCCCTGGCCCAGCGCGCCGAGTTCGCCGTCCAGCTCGCCGCTTTCGCCCCTGAGGAGGTCCCCATCAACTTCCTCGACCCGCGCCCCGGCACCCCCTTCGCCAACCGCCCGCTTATCGACGCCACCGAGGCCCTCAAGGCCACCGCCATGCTGCGGCTGGCCATGCCGAAGACCACCCTCCGCTTCGGTGGCGGCCGCGAGCTCACCCTCGGTGATCTCGGCGTTGAGCAGGGCCTCAACGGCGGCGCGAACGCGCTGATCGTGGGCAACTACCTCACCACCCTGGGCCGCCCGCTGGAGCGCGACCTCGACATGCTCGAGGGTCTGCGCATCCCGATCAAGGCCGTCGGCCAGGTGATCTAGGGTGGGCGAACTCGCTGCGGCGTGTGCGGCGGGGGAGGCCCCAGTCTTTCACCCCGACACCGGCGCACAGATCGGCGTCGACGCGGAGCGCGTGCTCTCGATCGGTGCCGCCGCCGGACTCGAGCCCCCGCGCTGGTGCCAGCTCTGCGGACGAAGGATGAAAGTCCAGGTCAGACCTACCGGCTGGCTGGCGGAATGCTCCCGGCACGGGGAGCTGGATTCGGTCCTCTTCGATCGCTGAAGGATCAAGATCCGGTCACACCTGTGCTGGCCGGCGGCGTGGCGCTCCGACCGCGCGTACGGTCGGAATCACCAGCGATCAACGACCGGAAGGACCGATGACAATGGGTTTCATGGATAAAGCCAAGGGCAAGGCGGGCGAGTTCCTCAAGGACGAGGGGAAGACCGACGCCCTCCTGGACAAGGCGGAGGAGCAGGCCACCAGGCGCCTCGGGGAGGACAAGGCCGGGCACATATCCGGGGTCCGCGACGCCGCGGACAAGCGGGTCGGCAGCGGGGATGACAACCGTGCCGACGCCGAGGCGGGCGATGACCCGCAGGCCGACCCGGGGCCGCGGACCTAGAAACTACGGCTTTTTCGGGGTTTGGTCTGTCTAGCCCTGGAACGGCGGCAGCACTTTGTCCTCGACGAGACGGTCGAAGAGCTGCAGCAGGCGGGTCTCGGTGTCCAGGACATCGGCGAAGCCGGCCTGCTTCACCTTCACGGTGGAGGTGATGTTGTCGGCCTCGTGGTGGAAGAGGAAGTCGCCCACGCCCCAGCCGACGAGCTTGTCGAAGGGGGTGTCCACCAGGCCGTGGCGTTCGACGAGGCGTTCCCACACATGGGCGAGCTGAGGCATGGTCTCGGACAGGGACATCTGCTGCGTGGGGGCGTAGCCCATGCCGAAGTGCTCCGCGAAGCGCGGCCACAGCTGAGCCCAGCGGAACTGGTCGCCGTTGTTGACGTTGAAGACCTCGTTCTTCGCCTGTTCGGCGGAGCCGGCCCAGACGGTGGCGCGGGCCAGGAGCTCGGCGTCGGTGGTCTGGTAGAGGACCTCGTAGGCCCTGCGGGTGCCCGGGAAACGCATGGGCAGGCCAAGCTCCTTGGAGATCGCGGCGTAGATACCGATGACCAGCAGGAGGTTCATCGGGTTGCCGGTGGCGTATCCGGTGACACCCTCGGGGCGCAGCGCGGTGAAGGAGAAACCGCCCTCTTCCGCACGCTCGCGGAGGATGTCCTCCTGGGTGTCGTAGAAGTGCGGGGAGAGTAGGCGCGGATCGGATTCCTTGGCGGGGGTGTTGAAGAAGCCGAGGTGGTGGCCGTAGGCCTTGCCGCCCTGGTAGATCGTCACGTGGCGCAGGGGAACGCCGGCGTCCTGGAGGGCGTCGAGGGTGCTGATGAGCAGGGCGTCGTTGATCTCGATGAGCTCCGGGTCGGTCGGCTTCTCGATGTAGGCGCCGAAGACCAGGTGGGTGGTGTCCTTCAGGCCCTCGGTGGAGGAGATGAGCTCGGTCAGCGCCTCGGTGTCGAGGAGGTCGGCGCTGTGGTGGGTCCACTCGGCGTCGGCAAGCTCGCGACGGCTGATGCCGTGCACCGGCCAACCCAGCTGGCTGTACTGGCGGGCGGCGTAGCTGCCGATCAGGCCGCCGTCGCCGACGACGAGGACGGTGCCGTCGGGGGCGGGAAGTTCGGTGAGGCCGAGGCCGGGGGTGTTCTCAGTGAGAGTCACAGGGGCTCCTATGGGTTAAAAACTTGTTATGGCTTGACGTGTAAACCTCACCCTAGGCGTCATGGCTTTACGCGTCAAGTTGACGTGTAAAGTCACTGCTATGATGACAACCATGAACTCCCCTGACACCCCGCGCTGGCTGGACCCGAAGGAGATGGACACCTGGCTCTCCCTCTGGTCCGTCCTGGAATGGCTCCCCGGCCGCCTGGACGCGCAGCTGCGGGAGGATGCCGGCCTCTCCCTGGCCGAGTACAACGCCCTCTCCCAGATCTCCCAGACCCCGGATGCCTCCATCCGGCTCAGCGAGCTGGCGGTGGTGGCGAACATGAAGCTGCCGCACCTGTCCCGGGTGATCACCCGCCTGGAGAAGGCCGGCTGGGTCCGCCGCATCCCCGACCCCGCCGACGGCCGCTACACCCTCGCCCAGCTCACCGGTGACGGGATCGCAAAGGTGGCCGAGGCTGCCCCCGGGCATGTCGAGGCGGTGCGGCGCTACGTCTTCGACCATCTGTCCCCGGAACAGGTGGACGCCCTCGGGGAGGTGACGGCCAGCATCGTCGAGGCTGTCGACGCCCCGGGGCTGGCACGCTGATTCCCGTAGCCTGGGCACATGGCACAGCTCCCGGTTTTCGGCACCGAGACGGAAACCGCCTATGCCGACCTGGCCGTCCACATCATGGACGGAGGATCCGCAACGTCAGGTCGCCGGCGGTGTATACCTGTTTGCGGATGCGGCGTGTGCGGTGGCCTACGTGGAGAAGCACGTTGCCCGCCTCATCTAACACTCGGTGCTGGAGCGCTGAGCCTGCAGGATCCCTCATGACGGCCGAACTCATCACTGAGCTGGAACGCGGGGTGACTCAGTCCCGTGCGCTGGAGATCTTCGACTCCCTGGCCGCCGTGGCCGTGGGGGAGATGTCCGGCCGCTGGACTGGTTCTGAGGTGCCCACCGGCAACCCTCTCGACGGGTTGTTGGGGGCCTACGGCTGGCACGGTAAGCGCTTCGCCTCCGCGGAAAAGGTGGACCCGCTTATCTTCGGCCGCGACGGTTCACTGTTCGCGGTGAACCCGGCCCTGTTGCCCGTCGGTCTGGCGCTCGCCTTCCCCCGCCTCGCGCGGAACCCGGTGGTCGCCGCCGTCGCCCGGCGGGTATTGCCCCTGCTGCGGACCCGCCGGCCCCGGGCGCGGCTGCGCGTGATGGAATACCGCGGGGCACCCACTGCGACGATGATCTACGACGCCCAGCCCATCAACGACCATTTCCGTCGCCTCGACGGTGACACCCTCCTCGGCGTGATGGACCTGCGCGGCCTCGCCGAGCCCTTCTTCTTCCTGCTGCGCCGTGAGGGCCCCGCCGCCTAACGCAACAACGCCCGCCCGTAGCGCAGGGCCGTGGACACCACCTGGGCGTAGCGCTCCCGCGGCACACCCGACGAGCCGCTGAGCGCCACGCCGCGCTGGACCGCGACGGTGCGCGCCTCGGTGTACTTGAGCAGGCCGCTATCACCGTGGCGCCGGCCCACGCCGGACTGGCCCCAGCCGCCCATGGGTGCGTCGAGGGAGGCCCAGGCGGCGGCGAAACCCTCGTTGATGTTCACTGTGCCCACCTTCAACCGGGAGGCCACCCGCCGGGCCTCCGCCACGTCACCCCACACCGAGGCGTTGAGGCCGTAGGGCGATTCGTTTGCCCTGGCCACGGCCTCATCAACGCTGTCCACAATGGTCAGCGCCACGACTGGGCCGAAGGTCTCCTCGCCGAAGAGGTGGGCATCGGTGGGTACGTCCGTGAGGATGGTGGGGGAGTAGAAGGCGGGGCCGAGTTCATCGAGGGCCCGCCCGCCCGTCAGCAGGGTGGCGCCGCGGGAGAGGGCGTCGCTGACAAGCTCTTCGACCTGGAGGCGATGCTCCGGGGAGATGAGCGAACCCATGTCGGTGCTCCATTCGTGGCCCGGGCCGATGCGCATTGCCTCGGTGGCCTCGACGAAGGCGGGGATGAAGTCATCTGCGATGTCGCGGTGCACGTAGATCCGCTCGATGGAGATGCACAGCTGGCCGGAGTTGGCGAAGCAGGCCGCGACGGCCCCGCGGGCGGTGCGCGCCACATCCGCCGAGGGCAGGACGATGAGCGGGTTCTTGCCGCCGAGCTCGGCGGAGAAGCCGATGAGCCGCTGACCGGCGATGGCACCCAGCTCCCGGCCCACGGCGGTGGAACCGGTGAACATGAGGTAATCGCATTCCCGGGCGATGGTGTCACCGACGACCGGACCGGTGCCGGTGAGCACCTGCAGCACATCATCGGGCAGTCCCGCCTCAGCCAGGAGGTCGGCGGCGAGCAGGGCAGTGAACGGCGTCTTCTCATCCGGTTTGAGCACGACGGCGTTGCCGGCGAGCAGGGCGGGGATGGCGTCGGAAAGCGCCAGCGAGAGGGGGTAGTTCCACGGCGCGATGATGCCCACCACGCCGACGGGGGCACGTTCGACGTGGGTGCGCGTGAGCAGCGGCACCGCACCCCGGACCTGGCGCGGGCGGAGCAGGCGTGGGGCGGCGTGGGCGTAGTGGCGGGCGGTGACGGCGACGTCGAGAACCTCGTCGAAGGCGCTGCCGCGGTTCTTGCCCGTCTCGTCCTGGATGATGTCCAGGAATTCGGCCTGCCGTTCCAGCAGCAGATCATGCAGGCGCAGCATGATCTGTTTGCGTTGCGACACCGGTGTGGTGGACCAGGACTGCTGGGCGAGGCGGGCACGGGAGAAGGCGTCGCGGGTGGCGGCGGGGGAGTGGGCCGGGACATCACCGATGTGGGATCCGGTGACCGGGCAGGTGACGGTCAACGTGGTCATGAATCCATCTTCCATGCGGTGGCCGTGGCTTGCTACCCCTCCAGAAACTCACCGGCCGTCATACACTCCGTGCCCGCGCGGCGCGGAGCGTCGATGGAGCGGATCAGCGGACGTCGACGAACTTCTTCAGTACCCAGTTCTTCAGCAGCATGATGATGACACCCACCGCGATGGCCGCGACACCGACCGTGATGAAGAAGGTGCGCTCCGCGTCGGCGCTGGTGGGGTCGTAGAAACCACCGAGTGTGCCGGACAATGCCGTGCCCATCGACAACGACATCAGCCACACGGCCATCATGCGCGACTGGAAGGCATCCGGGGCGACCTTGGTGGCCAGGGAGTTGCCCACCGGTGAGAGCAGCAGTTCACCCATCGTAAACAGGAACAGGATCCAGACGATCACGAACAACGGTGTGGAGCTCGCACCACCGCCGGCGAAAGGAAGGAAGAAGAACAGGGAGATACCGATGATGATGCTGGCCACGCCGAACTTCACCGGCGATGACGGCTGACGTTTGCCCAGCTTGGTCCACAGCGCGGCGAACACACCGGAGAAGATGATGATGAACACCGGGTTGAAGGAGGTCACCTGGCCCGGGGTGAGGGTGAGGCCGAAGAGGTTGAGGTTGGTGCGCTGGTCGGCATAGACGGCCAGGACGGTGAACTGCGACTGGAAGATGGCGAAGAAAACCACGGAGACCAGCAGCATCGGGATGTAACCGATGATGCGGGACTTCTCCGTGGCGGAGGTCAGCGACGAGGAGTGCATCTGCCACAGCAGGGTCACGGCGGCGAGGAGGGCGATGACGGCGATGATCGTCGACAGCCATTCCAACCGCACCACGCCGGTGGCGATCAGTACGACGACGACGGCGACCACGACGACTGCGCCGATCACCCACCGCAGATACTGCGAGCGGGGCAGCGGGTTGGGCACGTGGTGGCCCGCGGCCGCGATCGTGGTCCTGCGCCCGGCGGTGTACTGGATCAGGCCGAGGGCCATGCCCACGGCCGCGGCGCCGAAGCCCCAGTGGAAGCCCTGCCATCCCCACAGCCAACCGGTGACGAGCGGGCCGAGCAGGCCACCGATGTTGACGGCCATGTAGAAGATGGAGAACCCGGCGTCACGACGCGGGTCCTGTTTGGAGTACAGCTGGCCGAGGACCACCTGCGAAGCCGTCTTCACTCCGCCGGAGCCCACGGCGATGGACACCAGGCCGACCGCCAGCCCGGCGTATCCCGGTATGACGGCCAGAGCGATGTGGCCGAACATGACCAGGATCGCCGAGTAGAACAGGGTGCGCTCTGAGCCCAGGAGACGGTCAGCGACAAAGGACGCGATCAAGGCGGTCATGTAGACGAAGCCGCCGTAGGCGCCGACGATCGACAGCGCGGCGCCCTGGTCCATCCCGAGGCCACCGTCGGTGACGGAGTAGTACAGGTAGAAGGCCAGCAGCGACTGCATGCCGTAGAAGCTGAAGCGCTCCCACAATTCGATCCCGAACAGATTGGCCAGACCCCACGGTTGGCCGAAGAAAGTGCGCTCTCTGGATGAGGGTGCTGTGGTGGATGCGGTTGTCATGGGGGTAATTGTGCCCCTCCGCCTCCCAGGTGCAAAGAGAAGCCGGTGTTTTATCGGCCCGGAATTCTTCCTCGCCTGGTCTTTCGGGGCACTCGGGCAGGGGAGTTGAGGGCTTGACTGGACAGGTGTCTACCAAAAGGGCACAATGTGTTTCACCGCACATCAACCGAAGGGTATGGCATGACTCTCCCCGCAGGATCCGCTCTCCAGGGCAAGATCGCCGTCGTCACCGGCGCAGGCTCCGGCATGGGCCTGGCCACCGTGAAGGCGTTCGTCCGCGAGGGCGCCACCGTCTACGCGCTCGACATCTCGCAGGACAACCTCGACCGCGAGCTGGGCTCGGAGGAGGCCGTCACCGCACTCGCCGTCGACATCTCCGACTCCACGGCTGTGGCGGCCGTCTTCGAGCAGGTCAATGCTGAGCACGGCAAGCTGGACATCCTCATCAACGCCGCCGGTGTGAACACCCCCAACCGCCGCGCCACCGAATGGCTCGACTCCATCAACCACACGATGCTCGAACACATGAAGGCCGGAAAGCCCTTCGCCCCGGAATTCCTCGAGGAGACCCCGGACGAGGACTTCGACCGCGTGATGAAGATCAACGTCCACGGCACCTTCTACGCCATCCGCGCCGCCGCCCCGCTGCTCAAGGCCGCCGGTGGGGGAGCGATCGTCAACTTCGCCTCCGTCGCCGGCCAGGTCGCCCTGCCCATGCCCGCCTACTACCCGGCCTCCAAGGCCGCGGTCGTCGGCATGACCCGCTCCGTCGCCGGTGAGCTCGCCCCCTTCAACATCCGCGTCAATGCCCTGGCCCCGGCCGGCATCAACACCGCGCTGCTCACCCAGTCCGGCGAGGACCACGTCCAGGCCCTGCTGGCCATGCAGCCGCTCAAGCGCCTGGCCGAGCCGGAGGAGATCGCCGAAACCCTCGTCTTCCTCTCCTCCGACGCCGGAGCCCACTACACCGGCCAGATCTTCTCGCCCTCCGGCGGCGCGCTCCTGACCTAGGCGGCTGCCTGTCGGCGGTGCGCGCAATATCTGACACCGCCGAGACCCGGTGCTGCGCATCGGCCCAGTTCGTGCGCCGACCACGCACCCGCCCATGTCAGATATTGCGCACCCGCCCCGTCCGCCCGCCCCCTTCTCCACCACCCAACACTCACACCACCCTCCCGGAAAGAGAAACACCGCCATGTCCATGAACCCGACCGCCCTCCAGCGCCTGGAAGACGAGATCAATGCCGACATCGAGCGCGGCGACTACGACGGCGTCAACCTCATCGTCGCCCGCCACGGCGAGATCGCCCTGCAGGGTTCCTACGGTTTCGCCGAGCGCGCCACCGGCCGCCCGACGAAGCAGGATGATGTCTACCGCATCCTGTCCATGTCCAAGGCCTTCACCAATACCCTGGCCTACCGGGCCCTGGGCGAGGGGAAACTGGCGTTATCCACCCGCGTCGTCGATCTCATCCCGGAGTTCTTCGGCAAGGACCATTTCCGTGCGGTGCGCAAGGACAAGATCAACCTGGCGCACCTGCTCACCCACCGCTCCGGTATGCCGGCCACCCCGGACCCGGGCCTGCCGGCGGACAAATTCGGTGTCCTGGCCGACGTCATCGAGGCACTGGGTTCCGTGGATGTGGTCAATGAGCCGGGCAGCAACCTCAACTACGCGCCGTCGATCAACCACGCGCTGATGGGTGAGATGGTGCGTCGCGCCTACGGCTACGAGCACTTCCGTGAGCTGGCCCGCGATCTGGTCTTCGAGCCGCTGGGTATGAAGGACACCGCTTTCGGTCTGCCGGCCTCCCGTCGTGACCGTGCCGTCCCGCTCAAGGTCTACGTGCCGGAGGACGGTTGGCTGGCCCCGGAGGACATCGAGTGCCTCAACGATTACATCACCGAGGACGCCGAGATCCCCTGGGTCGGTGGCACCTCCACCGTGGACGACATCTTCCGTTTCGCGGAGCTTTTCCGCCGCAAGGGCGAGTGCAACGGCGACTACCTCGTCGCCCCGGCCGTCGTCGAGGCCGCCACCAGCCTGCAGACCGGTGACATGCCCAACGACCTGTACTCCGGTATCGCCGCCATGCGCGGTTGGGAGGCCCCGGCCGGCAACTTCGGTCTCGGCTTCTCCCTCTCGGGCACCGGCACCGCCCCGAACTTCTTCGGCCCCTTCACCTCCCCGCGCACGTTCGGCAACTACGGCGCCGGTTCCACCCTGTTCTGGGTCGACCCGGAGCGTGACCTCACCTTCGTCTTCCTGTCCTCCGGAGTGATGGATGAGGGCGATAACGTCGCCCGTTTCCAGAAGCTGTCCACCCTCGCCGTCGCCGCGGCCGTCTGACCAGCTCAGCGCCGCACCCACACCACCTGAAAGCAGTAGAGACATGACCTCCTCCACCAAGCACGAGATCGGAACGGCCGCCGCCATCAAGGCCGTCAACGCCGCCGCTGCCGCCGTCCCCGGTGGCCCGGCCGGCCGCTGCCCCTTCAACCACGGTTTCGACGCCATGGGCGATGACTACTTCGCCGACCCGGCCGCCCACTTCGCCTCCGTCCGCGACGAGACCCCGACCTTCTTCTACCCGCACCTCAACGCGTGGATCATCACCCGCCGTGAGGACGCGCTGACCGTGCTCGGTGACTGGAAGAAGTTCTCCTCCGCCGCCAACTCCGCGATGATCGAGGTCCCGGAGGAGTACCAGCACATCATCTCCCAGGACCTGATCTCCCGGGTGCTCGTCGGCTCTGACCCGCAGGGCCACACCATCGCCCGCGGTGTCGCCCAGCTCGGTTTCCTCCAGGAGGACATGGACGCCCTGGAGCCGGAGATCGAGGCCCGCGCGCACCGCATCACCGACTCCTTCGAGGCCAACGGCGAGGGCAACCTGCTTGAGGACTACTGCCTGGAGCTGACCACCCAGACGCTGCTGGCGCACATGGGCCTGGGGTACGAGTACGCCGACTTCATCAAGCAGCTCCGCGACGACTTCTTCCAGGTGCTCGCCTCCGCGCAGGAGCCTTTCGAGGAGCCGATGCGCTCGATCGTGTGGCAGCGCTACACCGAATCCAACCTCACCCTGCGCGAGATCATCGAGTCCCGCCGCGAGTCCGATGCCCGCGACCTGATCTCTATCATGGCCTCGCAGAAGAACGAGGACGGCTCCTACATCCTGGGTGCGGACCAGATCGCCATCCACCTCACCGAGTTCGCCGCCGCCGGCACCGACACCACCGCCCAGGCCATGGCCAACGCCCTGCTCTTCCTGCAGGAGAACCCGGAGGCACAGGAGGACGCCATCCTCGAGCCGGAGCTGTGGGCCCGGGTCTTCGAGGAGACCGTCCGCCGCCGCCCGTCCTCGACCTTCGCCTCGCGCATGTCGATGATCGACATCGAGCTCTCCGGTGCGGAGATCAAGAAGGGCGACATGGTCTGGATCGCCCTGGCCTCCACCAACACCGACCCGGATTACGTGGAGGAGCCCTTCGCCTTCGACATCCACCGCCCGGACCCGGAGGACCACCTCTCCTTCTCCACCGGACGCCACAAGTGCCTCGGCAACCCGCTGGCCCGTGTCCAGGGTGCGGCCGGCCTCAAGGTGCTCTTCGAGCGCCTGCCCTCTGTCACCGTCGACGACCCGGAGGCCATCGACTTCGTCCGCTTCGCCCTCCTGCCGGCCCGCCGCTCCCTCTGGGTGACCTGGGACCTGGCCGACATTGAGCGCTCCAAGCAGCAGGTCGTGCGCACCCTCAACCTCACCGTGGCCAAGCGCACCATCGAGTCCGAGGGCGTCATCTCCCTGACCCTGGTTCACCCGGACGGCGGCGAGCTGCCAAAGTGGAAGCCCGGCGCGCACATCGACCTGCGCATCCCCACCGCCGACGGTGGGGAGTTCCTCCGCCAGTACTCCCTGGCCGGGGATGACCGGGACGAGAACTCCTACCGCGTGGGCATCCTGCGGGAGGTCGACGGCCGCGGCGGTTCCGCCGCCGCGCATGACCTGATCAAACAGGGGGACACCGTCACCGTGTCCTGGCCGCGCAACAACTTCCGTTTCGTGGACTCCCCGGAGTATCTGTTCATCGCCGGCGGCATCGGCATCACCCCGATCCTGGCGATGGTCCGTGAGGCCGAGCGCGCCGGACGGAATTGGAAGCTTGTCTACGGTGGCCGCACCCGCAGCTCCATGGCCTTCCTGGAGGAGCTGGCGCAGTACGGTGACAAGGTCCAGGTCGTCCCGCAGGACGGGTTCGGCCACATCGACCTGGCCGGCCTGCTGGCCAGCGCCCCCGCCGACACCCTCATCTACACCTGCGGCCCCGAGGGCCTCCTGCAGGCGGTGGAGTCCAGCAGCGCCCACTGGCCGAAGAACTCCCTGCGTCTGGAGCGTTTCTCCCCCAAGGAGATCATCCGCGACTACGACGACGAGCCCTTCGAGGTGGAGTTCACCGAGTCCGGTGTGACCCTGACCGTCAGCGCCGAGGAGTCCATCCTCGACGCCGCGAACCGGGCCGGCCTGCCGGTGATCTCCTCCTGCTCGGAGGGCACCTGCGGTACCTGTGAGACTCCGATCGTCTCCGGCTCAGCTGACCACCGCGACTCCATCCTCACCGAGGATGAGCAGGCGGCCAACGAGACCATGATGATCTGCGTCTCGCGTGCTTCCCGCGGCTGCCCGAAGCTGGCGCTGACGCGTTAGTCAGTGAACAGCGTCAGCCACTGACGGGTGAGGGCAGCGAGCACGAGGTCCTCATGGTCGCGCAGGCCGCGGACGTAGAGGAAGTAGTAGTTGCGGTCGAGGCTCATCACCAGCGCGATGAAATCCTGCAGGCGCTGCTGGTTGTCCTCCAGTCCGGGCAGGGTCTGGCTCATCCGCCGGATCATGCCCAGCCACTCGCCGGCGACCTCCTCGTCCTCGGACATCGCCTGCTCCATCGCGGCGAACTCGACGCGCATCTCCAGCCACAGGTCGCGCATCCGCTCGAGCCAGGCGCGTATCGATGCCGCGTCGTGCGGCGCGGCGTCGAAAAGCTCGTTGAAGGGCCCGATGATCTCCGGCTCAATGGTGCGCATCTTCGTCAGCACCAGGTCCGGTTTGTTCCGGAAGTGCAGGTAGAGGTTCGCCCGGCTGCCGCCGCCGGCCTTGGCGATCTGGTTCATGCTGCTCGCCCCGTAGCCCTGCTCGGAGAACAGCCCGAAGGCGGCGTCGACGAACCGCTGGCGGGTCTCGGCGGCCTGACGTTCCTTCTGGTTCATGCCTAAGACATTAATGCGTGGGGGAGAGCGGGGGCAGGCGATGGAAAAACGTCCCTGGATTGGTCTCCTGCGACGCCTGCAGGGGACCAATCCGGGGACGGTTTTCCATCGGCTCATCCCGTGCGGGTCCTTGTAATTAAGCAGGTGAGGACATTTTAAAAAGGAATAAAAAAGATATAAAACAATAAAATCCTCAGGGCGCTAGGATCGGTGGCATGAACCGCAGGAGGAACCCATTCCGGGCCACGCTGGGAGCCACCCCGCCTGTACTCGTGGGCCGCTCTGATGTCATTGAGGATTTTGCTCTGGCGCTCGATGAGGGACCGGGTTTCCATGAACGGGTCACCCTGGCCACCGGTGCCCGGGGTATCGGCAAGACGGTGCTGCTCAACGCACTGGAGGATGCTGCGCGGGAACGGGTGTGGTGGGTGATCAGCGAGACTGCCACACCCGGCTTCGTCGACAGGATCCGGGACACCGCTTATCGACGCATGGTCGGCCACCTCCGCGAGAACCGCCAGCGACTCAACGCGATCACGCTGGGTGGTTATGCGCTGAACTGGGAGGATGCGGAAGTTCACCGTCCTGACACGACCCTGCGTGATGTGCTGACGGAATTTCTCGACCTCCAGCACCAGTTGGATGAACGCTTCAATCAGGAACCTGTCGGCCTGCTCATCACCCTCGATGAACTGCACTATTCGGTCAGTGATGAGGTGATCGATTTCGGTACCGTGATTCAGCATCTGGTGCGTGAAGACGCCAACATCGCCGTCGCGATGGCGGGCATCCCTGCTGCGATCAAACCTCTCCTCGCCAGCAATGAGGCCCAGAACCCGGTCACCTTCCTCCGCCGGGCGAATCGCGTGGAACTCGGCGCTGTGTCTGATGAAGAGGTGGAGGTCGGCCTGGTGAAACCGGTGGAAGATGCCGGACGGTGGTGGGACTCGGGGGCAGTTGCCGCAGCAGTGGCTGCATGTGGCGGCTACCCCTTCATGATTCAGCTGGTGGGACAATGGTCCTTCCACTATGCGCAGGGCGACGTGATTGACCTGGCCGCTGCAGAGAGGGGGATCGCTAAAGCGCAACGCAAGCTCGGCCAGCTTGTGCACGAACCGGCACTGGCGGATCTCTCCGATGTGGACCGGACGTATCTGGCCGCCATGGCCAGGGACGACGGTCCATCCCGGACCGCTGACATCGCGGAACGGCTCAGGGTGAGCGTGCAGTACGCGGGCCAGTATCGACGCAGACTGATGGACGCCGAGATGATCCGGTCGGTCAAGACCGGCTACGTCGACTTCGAGCTGCCCTACATGAGGGATTATCTGCGGGATCACATTGTCACTGACGCGCTCGACCTCGTCCTCGGTGAGGACGAGCAGCCCCGCCTGCCGGGTCTGTAGTGGGGTTTGGCCTGTATGCGAGACAATACAGGCCATCGCAAAATGTCACGTCAACAAGTTTATTTTTCCTTATAGTGCCAGCCCGCAAGGGCCTGGAAAAGTTGTTGACGTGACATTTGACGAAGCATCGTATTTCCCGATCTCGCCAGGCCGAGAGTCCCAGCGATCTACTTCCCGTGCGGCACGATGACGGCGCGGCCGGCGATCTTGCCGTCGACGAGCAGCTGGTAGGCCTCGAGGGCATCATCCAGGGAGTAGGTGGTCACCTGGGGGACGATCTGGCCCGCCTTGTACATGTCGACGACCTCGTGGAGCTCCTCGACGGTGCCCCAGTAGGTGTTGACCAGCTCGGCCTCATAAGGCGTGGTGAGGAAGGCCCACTCGTAGGGGGAGAGGTTGCCGATGCCCACGATGGTCACCCGGCCCTGACGGGCCACGGACTTCATTGCGGTGGTGACGGTTGCGCCGACGCCGACGAAATCGAAGACGGCGTCCACGCCCTTGCCGCCGGTGATCTCGCGGATGCGCTCGACCTGGCCCTCGCCACCCGGGACGGTGATGGCACCGAGCTTCTCGGCCTCGGCCATCGCGTCCTCCTTCATGTCGGTGGCGATGATCGTGGCACCGGTCAACGCCTTGAGGATCTGCACACCGACCAGACCGAGGCCACCCAGGCCGATGACCAGTGCAGTCTTTCCGCCGCCATTGAGCTTGGGCAGGGCCAGCTTGATGGCGTGGTACGGGGTCAGGCCGGCGTCGGCGAGCGGGGCGGCGTTGATCGGGTCGGCGTCGCCCAGGGGCACCAGGTTGCGGGCCGGGACGACGACATACTCGGCCATGCCACCGTCACGGCCCAGGCCGATACCGGCGTAGGGCATCTTCGTGGCATTCTCGCAGTAGGTGTCCTGGCCGCGGGTGCAGGCACGGCAGTGGCCGCAGCCCACGGGACCGTAGACGAGGTGGGCGGAGCCGATCTCGAAGCCCTGCACACCCGGGCCGAGTTCCTCGATCCAACCGGAGTTCTCATGGCCCAGGACGAACTCGGGGTCCATCTGCGGGTTCAGACCTTCGTCGAATTCGTCGAAGATGGCGACATCGGAGTGGCAGGCGCCGGCGCCGGCGACCTTGAGCAGTACCTCACCGGGGCCCGGGGTCGGCTTGGCCACCTCCTTGAGCGAGGGGAATGTGTGGTAGCCGGTGTGGACGACAGCCTTCATGGGTGATGCTCCTTACCTGTAGGTGCGCGGGGCGCCCGGACGGGTGCCAGTGCCACCCAGGATAGGTGCGTTCCGGAGGGATTTCTCAGCGGAAACTGTGGTTCAGCAGAGCCAACCCTGCGGCCCAGCCTGGGAGCTCATCGAGTTGAAAGCGGAACCCAGGAATCCGAGATCCAGCGGGAAATCCACATACATGACGATGTCCACCGATTCGTCGGACCCGTCGGGGTGATTGACGACAGCGGGAATCGCGCAGTAACCCTCTGCATTGATCGAGGGGGTCACCGCCATGACGTTGTCGTTGATGGTGATGGACCAGCCGCGTGCGATCAGCCCATCCAGCTCAGCGCCTTCCTGGAGGGAAAGGGTGGTGCCGGCCGGCAGGGTGGTCTTCAGTGGGGTAATGGTCGCGGGGATGCCTGCCAGGACGCGGTACCTGTTCTGGGTGAGGGGGCCCTCCACCCCATTCTTCTGCACCAGGTCCCCGAGGCTGCTTCCCGTCGGGGCAGCCTGTGCCGGTGCAGCGAGGACGCCCCCGCCGACAGCAGCGGCAGTGAACAGGGAAATCAGCGTTCTGGAAAGCACGTCCACGAACTCCTTCGGGAGAAAAATAAATGGCTGCACAGGATTGCACAGCCCGGATAACCATACGCAGACACCACAGGCCCGCCCGCGCCCGGCACGAACATTCGTGCGGCCTGACGCATGAAAGCTAAACTGATCCTCGTGGACCGCCCGCTTCCTCGCACTCCTTTCCCCGACTCCGCGATCAACGATTCCCACCGCGCCGCGCTGCGCTCGATCGCCCGTGTCGTGGACGAGACGGCCACGCCCACGCCCCCGGATCACGCTCTGCGGCAGATCGTTAGGCAGTTTGAGCAGGGCCCGGTGCTGGTGCTCACCGGTGCGGGGGTGTCCACGGACTCCGGCATCCCGGATTACCGCGGCCCGCGTGGTTCGCTGAGCAGGCACCGGCCGATGACGTACCAGGAGTTCTGCCATGATCCGGCGGCCTCGCAACGCTACTGGGCGCGCTCCTTCGTGGGCTGGCGGGAGATGGACGCGGCTGCCCCCAACCGCACCCACTACGCCCTGGTCGAACTGGAACGCGCCGGGTATCTGCGCGGCCTGATCACGCAGAACGTCGACGGTCTGCACCGGGCGGCCGGTTCGGAGCAGCTGCTGCACCTGCACGGTGACCTGGACACGGTCATGTGTCTGGACTGCGGTCACCGGGAGGGCCGCCGGATCTTCAGTGCGCGACTGGGGGCAGCCAACCCCGGTTATCTGGAGTCCATCGTCCTGGACCCCACCATGGTCAACCCGGACGGTGACGTCACCCTGCCGCAGGCGGCCGTCGACCGGTTCCGGATGATCGGCTGTCTGCGCTGCGGTTCGGTCCGTCTCAAGCCGGACGTGGTCTACTTCGGTGAACCGGTCCCCGCAGAGCGCAAGCAGCGGGCCGTCGACATGCTCGCCACTGCCGCTTCACTGCTGGTGGTCGGCTCTTCGCTGGCGGTGATGAGCGGTTACCGCTTCATCCTCGACGCCCAACGCCAGGGCAAGACCGTCTCCGTGATCAACGGTGGGCCGGGGCGTGCGGACGGTCGGGTGGATGTCCTGTGGCGCACGCCCGTGGCCCCGGCCTTCGACGCGCTTCTCGACGCCCTCTCGCTGTAGGCCCTGCGCACCTACGCCACGAACCCGTCGAGGGTCTCGCGCACCAGTCCGCGGATCCGGTCATCGCCGGGCATGTCCATGTGCAGGACCCGGCACTTCGGGTCGAGGTCCTGCAGCAGGATGTTGGTGATGTCCGCCTCCGGGTCGGCGGAGGTGAGGAAGCTGGTCTCCGTGGGCTGGATGATCGTGTCGTATTTCGTGGCGATGTTGGTGTAGCCGACACCGGCTTCGGTGCTGCCCCCGGCGTTGAGTTCCTCCAGCAGGGGGTGGCCGGTGATCAGCTGGAAGCCGGAGGGGCCGAACCAGGACTGCACGATGGAGTTCATCATCGTCTCGCCGACCTTTGTGGTGGTCACGGAGGAGAGCATCCCGCCCATGGTCGTCCCGTGGTGGGGGACGCCGAGGCTGATGAGGTGGTGGACCTTGGACGCGCCGTCGAGAAGCCGCATCCAGTAGCGGGCGAGGACCCCGCCCTGGGAATGTCCGACGAGGACCACCTGCTCGGCGCCGGTGACGGTGAGGACCGCCTCGATGTAGGCGCCGATCTGCGCGGCGGATTCCTCGACGTTGTCGGTGCAGCGGTGACCGAACTCGGGCACGAACACCGCCCAGCCGTCCTCGCGCAGCTCGATGGTCAGCTGCTGCCAGATGCCGTTGGTGTCACCGGTGCCGTGGATGAGGATCACCGGCCAGGGCCGCCCGGCTGTGGGGCGCGCCCGCCAGTCGTCCTCGATGTGCCCGCGGGGCGGCAGCCGCGCGGTCAGCGGGAGATCGGGTTTCGTGGCCTGCCGCGGTGGCTTATCGACGTCCGCCTCCCTCGTCGGGAGCAGTCTGTTGAGCTTCTCGGAGATGTCCTTCTGTAGTTCGGCGAGGTAGTCGGTGGCCATGTCCCCACCCTAGTGACGGCATGCCCCTGTCGCGCCTAACATGGAACCATGAATATCCCCGATGAATTATTCGAAGCCCTGAACAAGCAGGTCACCGCCGAGCACCAGGCCGCGCTGATCTACACCCAGCTCTCCTACGATCTTGACCGCCTGAGCTTCCCCGGCATGAGCTCCTGGATGGCCGTCCAGGCGAGTGAGGAGCGGGTGCACGCGTCCAAGATCGCCGACCACATCATCGCCCGCGGTGGCAAGGTCGAGCTGGGCACCATCGAGCTGCCGTTCCTCGCCGTGAAGACCCCGCTGGACGCCTTCAACTACGCCCTCGAGCACGAGCAGCAGGTCTCCGAGATGATCCGGAACCTGACCCGCGTGGCCGATGAGGTCAAGGACCTGGACAGCCGTGCGCTGGTCAACTGGTTCCTCAGCGAGCAGATTGAGGAGGAGGACACCGTCTCCGAGATCATTGACCAGGTGAAGCTGGTCGGTGAGGACGGCTCCGGCCTGCTGCGCATCGACACCGCCCTCGGTGCCCGCGGCACCTCCGCTTAAGTCCCTGCCTATTCGTGGAGGATGTCGATGACCACCCGCTGCGGATTCTCCAGGATCTGGACGGAATAGGGCAGCTCCTCCGGCAGGCCGATGATGAACTGGCTCTGCTGGTGGAAGGTCAGTGAATCCACGACCTCCACAACCACGCCGCCGGTGCCGGACACGGTGCCGATCGGCGGGTAATCCTCGCCGATCTCCGAGGGGAGATACACACCGGTGAGGTGGATGTCGAGGGCGACGTCCCCCTCGTACTCCACGGGTTCACCGAATTCCGGTGTGACCGGGTCCGTGGTGAAGGACGTGTACCAGCCGACCCTGCCCTCACCGACCGTGTCGAAGACGACCCGGTCGAAGCCGTCATGCGTGCCGATGCGTACGTTCGTCACAGCCCGGCGGTGCGGCGCCCCGGAATCCGCGGACTTATCGTTGAGATCCGGGTTGCCCAGATACTGGGTGGTGGGAGCGCCGGGTTGGTGCAGGATGTCCACGACCAGGCGCGGGGGATTCTCGATCAGCTGGACCGAGTAGGGACGCTCGCCGGGCAGGCCGATGACGAACTGGCTCTGGCCCTCGAACCAGGTGCCCGCGACGACCTCGGTGACCACGCCACCCGCGCCATTCACGGTGCCGATGGGCAGGTAGTCATCCCCCGGCATCTCCAGGTTGTCGAGCCACAGCTCGATGCTCGTCTCACCCTGGAATTCCACCGGGAAGCCGGAACCGTCCTGGCGGGGATCCGTGTTGAAGTCGGCCCGCCAGCCCGGGGAACCGTCACCCGTCAGGTCAAGAACCACCCGGTCGAAATCAGCGTGGCGGCCCACCCGCACATTGGTCACTTTCATGAGGCCCGCCTCCGCGTCCTGTTGTTTCGGGGAGGTGTCCGGTGAACCCAGGTGGCTCGTGGCCGGCGGGGTGGTGGTCGGGGTCGGGGTTGCCGGCTGGTGCAGGATGTCCACGACCAGGCGCGGCGGGTTCTCAAGCAGCTGGACCGAGTAGGGACGTTCCCCGGTCAGACCGATGACGACGTAGTTCATGCCCTCGAACCAACCGCCTGGGATCACCTCGGTGACGACGCCACCTGCGCCGGGGACGGTGCCGATGGGCTGGTAGTCCTCGCCGGGCATGACCAGTCCGGTGACCGCCAGCTCGAGGCTGGTTGCACCCTCATACTCGATGGGGAGACCGGAACCGTCCTGCACCGGATCAGCGTTGAACCTGGAGATCCAGCCCGGGGTGCCCTCACCACTCAGATCCAGGACCACGCGGTCGAAGTCGGCGTGCCGGCCGACACGCACGTTGGTGATGTCCACCTGGGCACCTGTCGAGGGATCCTGCCGCTTATCGCTGCGATCCGGGGCGCCCAGGTGGCTAGTGGCGGGGGGTGCGGTCTGGTGCAGGATGTCCACGACCAGGCGCGGTGGGTTCTGGATCATCTGGATCGAGTAGGGACGCTCCTCCGGCAGGCCGATGACGACGTTGCTCATGCCCTCGAACCAGCCACCGGGGATCACCTCGGTGACCACCCCGCCGGCACCAGGAACGGTGTCGATGGGCTGGTAGTCCTCCCCGGGCATGGCCAGTCCGCTGACCGAGAGTTCGAGACTGGTTGCGCCTTCGTACTCGATGGGCAGGCCGGAACCGTCCTGTACCGGGTCAGTGTTGAAACGGGCGGTCCAGCCCGGTGTACCCTCACCGCGCAGGTCCAGGACCACCCGGTCGAAGTCGGCGTGGCGGCCGAGGCGAATGTCGGTGATCTCCACCTGTGTACCCATCGAGGGGTCCTGTCGTTTCTCGGACAGGTCCGGCGAACCCATGTGGTTCGCGGCCGCCGCCATGGTTGTGGTGGTGCCCGGCGGTTCCGGGCCATTGCCGGTGGAATCAGGGGAGGTGCCGCCGTCGGTGCAGGCGGACAGTGTCAGGGAAGCGGCGAAGAGCGCCGCGAGGAGTTGGCGTGTGGTACGTGCTCTCGTGTGATGTCTCATGTTCTAACGGTATGGCCCGAGCCGAGGCATTGTACATGGTCACAGGCAGGTTGTAGGTGCTTCGGTACGCAATCGTTGTGCAGTCTTCTCCACTCCCTCACAGGTCGGTTCTCCGACGCCGGGCAGGTCGACGGTTTCGTCATTAGGCTGGCGATCATGTACCAGGTTTTCGACGTGGATGAGGCCGTCGACGGACTCGTCGAGCTCTATGACCATGCGACCGCGCTCGCCCGGACGATCCTGGACGAGGGCACCTACGACGAGTACCGCGATGTCGTCTACCCCAAGCTCATCGTGGACGTGAAGGAATGGCGGCCCATCGACCGCTCCGAGCCTTTCGGCTACGTCGACGAGGCGGGTCGTTATTCCGCGACGCTGTCCAAGCCGCACATCATCCGGGACTACCTGCATGACCAGCTCAGCCGCCTGACCGGGAACTACCCCTGCGACATCTACATCGGTCCCTCCGACCAGCGCATCCCGCCGGAGTACATCCGCGGTATCGAGGGCATCACCGAGGCCCGCCGCGCCGGGGACAGTGCCGCGGAGATCCCGCGCCCCACGCTCGACGACGTCCATGATGCGATCGTCGACGGGGAGTGGGAGGCATTCCACGGCGTGGAGAAGCCGTTGTTCCACTTCGGTCCGCAGCGTTTCGACATCGCGTGTGCCCGCATCGAGCACTACACCGGTATTGAGGTGGACACCGTCCAGCGGTTCATCCTGTTCACCAACTACGACATGCACACCACTGAGTTCGTGAAGTTCGGGCTGACGGAGCTGGCCACGGAGGGTTCCCGCTACACCGATCTCGTGCTGCCCTCCGGTCTGCAGATCAGCCGGGACCGCGCCTCGCTGATCACCATCGCGGACCTGGATCTCGGTTCCCGCTACCAGATGCCACGTTATGACCTGTGCACCCGCGACGGTGACGGCATCACCATGATCAACATCGGGGTGGGGCCCTCCAACGCGAAGACCATCACCGACTGCCTGGCGGTGCTGCGCCCGGAGGCGTGGATCATGATCGGCCACTGCGCCGGCATGGACGGCCGCATGCGCATCGGTGACCTCATCCTCGGCAACGCCTACCAGCGCCAGGACAACATTCTCGACCGGCACATCTCCCGCAGCATCCCCATCCCCGCGGTACCCGAGGTGCAGATCGCGCTGGAGGCGGCCGTCGAGGAGATCTACGGCGACGACAACTCCCTCATGCGTACCGGCACCGTCCTGTCCACCGCGGACCGCAACTGGGAGTGGCACACCCCGCGTGACCTGTGGGACTGGCTCAAGGGCTCGACCGCTGCGGCCGTGGACATGGAGTCCAGCGCCCTCGCCGCCAACGGCTACCGCTACCGGGTGCCCTACGGCAGCCTGCTCTCCGTCTCTGACCTGCCGCTGCACGCCGTTCCGAAGCTGCCGGCCCAGGCGCAGGCCTTCTACTCCAACTCCAAGCAGGCCCACGTCATGTGCGCGGTGCGTGCCGTGGAATCACTCGCCGAGGACCCCGAGCGCCTGCGCACCAGAAAGCTGCGCCGGACGATGGGCGAGGTGCCCTTCCGGTAGGGAGGAAACCGGATCTGCAGCGCCACATAACCGTCCCGGCATGGGCAAACGCGACCGCAGCCTGATGGACATCGGCATGCTCATCGCCCTGCGCGCCACCGAGGAGCTGCGCGGGCATGTGCGCGGTGGACTACGCAATGGTCTCACCGGCGGGGAAATCACCGAGGCCATCATCCACGCCTCCGGTTACTGCGGTGCGCCGACGCACTGTCGTCGATGAAGGTCGTCCAGGAGGTTTCGGCGGACGAGCTGGGCTGGCTGGGGGAGTAGGCGCCGCTTCCCGATGCCCGCCCCTGTCCCCGCAGTAGGACGGGTGTAACCCCTCCGCTACACCCTTGTGGCCGGATTTTCCATGGGATATCTTCAAGTTTCGGATAGGTCAGCCTTGCCTAACCCGGCCATGTCCCGGTGGGGCAGGCACTCTGCGGAGTAGGGGCTGGCCTGTCCTCCAATTTTGCCGATGGAAGAGGTTCGCGTGGGAGATCCCTGGAAGATTTATGATGAGCTGATCGAGGGGGTCTCCCCGGAACCGACGGTTGCGGCCGCCTCCGTGGGGCTGCGCTGGTCGAGGATCCTGTCCTCCGAGGGTGGTCTGGGAATGGGTCTGACCTTCGGTGAGCAGTCCCGCCCGGCACTGTTCGAGGAACCCAGCTTCGTCGGCGCCCCACTGCGTGAAGTCGCTGCCCTGGTGAAGAGCTGGAATTTCGCGGAGGCTGCACTCGGACTGGCAGCTCTCAACGCCTGGTACTCCCAGCCGGAGACCGCGGCGAAGAACGGCTTCATGTCCAGCGACGTCAACCTGTGGCAGCAGGTCTTCCACCCCTACTCTGAGGCGGTGGCGGGCAAGAAGGTCTCCGTCATCGGGCACTTCCCCTTCGCCCCGGAGCCGCTCGCGCAGGCCGCGGAACTGCGCATGCTCGAGCGCAACACCAAGCCGGGGGACTACCCGGATCCGGCCGCCGAGTACCTGCTCCCCGACAGTGACTTCGTGTTCATTTCCGGTTCCGCCTTCGTGAACAAGACGATGCCCCGGCTGCTGGAACTCTCCCGCAACGCCACCACGGTCCTCGTCGGCCCCTCCACCACCCTGAGCCCGACGCTCTTCAAGCACGGGGCGGATGTGCTCACCGGTTTCGTCGCCAAGGATCCCGAGCAGCTTTTCGACGCCGTCGGCAACGTCACCCTCTCTGGCATGTATGACCACGGCCAGCGCGTGCAGCAGCAGGCCTGAGCCCCTCCCTCCCAGAAACCAAGGAAAATGACATGAAGTTCAGGATGAAGCACGTCGCTGCACTGACACTGGGTGGGGCCCTGCTCCTGGCCGGCTGCACAGACACCGGCACCACAGAAACCACCACGACGGCCACCCAGGCGGCGGAGACCCGCACCGTCACCGACCACTCCGGCGCGGAGGTCACCATCCCCGCGGAGATCAACGGCGTCGCCTTCGAGCAGATCCCCCTGCTGTCCACCTACGTCGCCTATTTCGACGGTGAGGCCCCCAACGTGGTCGCCACCTCCGAGCGGCTGATCAACATGATGGACGAGACCATCCTCGCCGACATCGCCCCGGAGGCACTGGAGGTGGACACCTCCTTCGACAAACAGGGCACCATCAACGCCGAGACCCTGCTGGGCATCGGGCCCGACCTGGTCTTCAACAACGCCCGCAACCAGGACAACCGCAGCGCCATGGAGGCCGTGGGCCTGGATGTCGTCGGCTTCGACACCCTCGGCACCCCCACCGACACCTACGTGAAGTGGCTGCGCCTGCTCGAGGACGTCTACGGCGAACCCGGCAAGATGGACGACAAGATCGCCTACGGCGAAGACCTGATTGACGACGCCGAGGCACGCGTCGCCGCGGTCCCCGAGGACGAGAAGCGCACCGCTCTGGTGGTCATGCAGACCAACCAGGGCATGCTCGTCGTCGCCGGCGGCCAGGACGGCTGGTTCACGGACGGCTGGGCCGAGAGCATGAACTTCATCAACGCCACCGCCGATTCCGAACAGGGCCAGATGCCGGTCAACGCCGAGCAGCTCCTGGCCTGGGACCCGGACGTCATCTTCGTCACCGGCAAGGGGCAGAGCTCCATGACCGCCGCCGAGATCCTCAACAACGAGATCGAGGGCATCGACCTCTCCGGTCTCAGCGCCGTGCAGAACGGTGAGGTCTACTCCACGGAACTGGGCATGTGGAACTGGTTCACCCCCAACCCGGACGCACCGGTCGTGGCCAACTGGCTCGGCTCGCGTCTGTACCCGGAGCAGTTCGAGGACGTTGACCTGGTCCAGATGACGCAGGACTACTACGTGCAGATGTACGGCCACGAGGTCGACGAGGACCGCGCGGCCCAGATCATTGATCCCGATGCCGACCTACGCTGAGACCAGATCAGCGGAAGAGTCCGCGGGAGCTGACTCGCTGGCCCTGCGTCGCCGACCTGCGCGGGGGAGTGGCTGGACGGGGGCCTTCGTCGCCTCCGGCAGACTCCGGGTCTGGTTCGTCCTCGCGCTGTGGGGTCTGCTCATCGCCTGTGCGCTGATCTCCATCATGGCCGGCCGCTACAGCATCAGCCTCCCGGAGATCATCCGCGCCCTCAGTGATTCCCTGAGCGGCAACGAGTTCAGCGACGACCGCGTCGGCTCCGTGCTCTTCGGCGTCCGCTTTCCCCGGACCGTGCTGGCGATCTTTGTCGGCGCCGGACTCGCCGTGGCGGGTGCCGCCTTCCAGTCGGTGTTCTCCAACCCGCTGGCCACCCCGGACACCCTGGGTGTCTCGGCGGGCACCTCCGTCGGTGCGGTGCTTGCCCTCATCTTCAGCTGGAACCTGCTTGGTGTGCAGGCACTGGCCCTGCTCTTCGGCCTGCTGGCCATGGCCGTCACCGTCAGCATCGCGCGGCACCGGGGGAAGACCTCCATCGTCATGCTCGTGCTGGCCGGGGTCATCGTCTCCGCGATCGCCAACGCGGTCATCTCCATGCTCAAGCTCATGGCAGATCCGACCTCCAAACTCCCGGAGATCACCTACTGGCTCATGGGCTCCCTGGCGGGCGTCTCCTTCAGCTCCATCGCCTTGGGCGTGCCCCTCATCGTGCTGGGCACCCTCGGCATCTACCTGCTGCGCTGGCGCCTCAACGTACTGGCACTCTCAGAGGATGAGGCGCGAGCGGCAGGGCTGAACATCCGGGTGCTGCGCCCCCTGGTCATCGCGTGTGCCACGCTCATCACCGCCTCGGTGGTGTCCATGTGCGGGCAGGTCGGCTGGATCGGCCTGCTCGTCCCGCACTGTGCCCGCATGCTCGTGGGCAACAACAACCGCCTGGTCATCCCGGTCTCCCTGCTGCTGGGTGCGGCCATGATGCTGCTCATCGACACCCTGGCACGCACCATGACGGCCTCCGAGATCCCGATCTCCGTGCTCACCGCGCTCATCGGTGCGCCCGTGTTCATCCTGCTGCTGCGCAAGACCGGGGGTAACTGGTCGTGACTCTCCAGGTCAAGGACGGTACCTTCCGCTACCCGCTGAGCCGGGAACCCCTCCTCGAGGACATCAACTTCCACGTGGAACCCGGCGAGCTGCTGGCCATTCTGGGACCCAACGGCGCCGGGAAGACCACCCTCATGCGCACCATGACCGGCCTGCAGCAGTGGAGCAGCGGCCACACCGAGATCGACGGGGTGAACCTGAAGGACATGAGTCCCCGGGAGATCGGGCGGACCATCGCCTACGTCCCGCAGGCCCGCTCCGCGGTGAGTCTCTCGCTGTCGGGGCTGGACATGGTCACCATCGGCCGTGCCGCACACCTGGGCATGTTCGCCCAGCCTGGCCCGGAGGAGGAGGCCATGGCGTGGGAGACGCTGGCGTCAATAGGCGCGGACCACCTGGCGGACATGCCCTGCGGGAACATGTCCGGCGGACAGTTCCAGATGATCCTCATCGCCCGCGCCCTGGTCGCGGAACCGAGGATCATGGTTCTCGACGAGCCCGAGACCGGTTTGGACTTCCACAACCAGATGGTCGTGCTCAACCTCCTGCAGCACCTCGTGCGCGAGAAGAATCTGGTGGTCGTTATGAACACCCACTACCCGGCGCACGCCATCCGCATCGCCGACAAGATCATCCTCATCGACCGCTCCCACCGCGCCAGGTTCGGGCCGGTGGACGAGATCATGACGGAGGAGAACCTCGGTGACATCTTCGACGTCGAACTGCGGATCTCCGACATCGAGCACGGGGACCGGCGGGTGCCGACGGTGACAGCGATCGATGTGCGCCCGCGGTAGTCGGCGGCGCACCATGCTCCGGTGCCTATCCGGCATGCACGTCGTCGGGGAGAGCACCGGACGGAGAATCAGTTCACGGTAAGGGAGTTATAACCCTGGAGCCGCAGCATGCCCAGCGGGAGGCCTGTGTCGGTGGGGTACCGGATCTGGTGGGGATCAGCCCCGACGGTCACCTGCTGACCGATGTGCTGTGACCATTCGTTCTCGGGACCGGCGGCGGTGCGTTCACCGAGGCTGACCTCCGAGATGGTCCGCGTGCGCGTATCCCTCCCCGCAGTCTGGGCAGTCACCTCCATCGGCTGATCCAGTACCAGCACCAGGTAACGGTTGGTTTCGGGTTCCCCGTTCGGGGTCGGCTGTCCCTTCATCACTTCGCTGGTGCTCTGTTCCGTGACCCGACCGGTGAACTGGTGGGCGGAGGTGTCCATCACCGGTGGTACCGGGGTGGGGGCGGCGACTGAGGGGGTGCTGCCCGTTCGGAGTGCCTCGATCCCCTGGAGATCGGTGGATTCGTACCAGATGATGTCCTGGTGGTCGGGAAGCGGCGTTTCGAGCGTGAACTCCACCGGAGCGGACGACTGTCGCAGGGAGGTTCCCTGGAGCGAGTACAGCGTGCTGCGTCCGGTCGGTCGGAGAGAGTGGTGGTCGATCTGGTGAATGCCGGCTCCGGACTGTGAGGCCACCAGCTGGGCACGGCTGCCACCCACTCCTGCGGCCCCCTGGATGAGGACATCCGTGGACCGGACCAGTTCATCCGGGGTATCGCCGGAGGTGAACACGAGGACGGGGGAGAATTCCCTGCTGTTGACCCGCAGCAGCATCTCAGGGGAGGAATCGGATGTGGCTTCCACAATGGCGTAGGAATAGGTCCCGGTAGGGCTGTATTCCGCTGCGCTGTTGACGGGGTGGGTCGCTGGAGCAGCCAGGACCTGCTGGAAGGCATCGGCCAGTGCCGTCGTGGGGGAGTCCGCCTCAGCCGGTGCATCTTCTGCTGCGGTCACGGTGGGTTCTGCCTGCTCGGTGACGGTGGTGGTGGGGACTGCCGCCTCGGTGGAGCCGTCGCTGCCGCAACCGGTCAGCCCCAGAATCAGCCCTGAGAAAACCGGGATCGCGATGAACCGGGTGGCGGTGGTGCGGAAGAGTTTCCTTGTCGGATCCATCATATGGGCGGCAGCGTGCATGGGTACTCCTGAATGTTGTCGAGAGGCAACGGTGACCTGCTGTTGCCCGGAAGCTCATCCCAGACCTTAGGAGACCAGCCAGCCACTGGCCGGACAACAGGGGAACGGGTGATCGATGCGGTCCCTCCCGTTCTCAGCCGTTGACCTCCGAGGTCATGGCCGCCGTCCCGTTGATCCGGTCGAGACGTTCCTTCAGGTCGAGTGCGATGGGCCTGGTTACCGTAGGTGGTGAAGGGCTCCTGGAACAGTTCCTTCATCTGCAGGCTGCCGGACGCCGGCGGGAACAGGCTTCTATCTTGTCTTTCCGACTGCCCGGCGCATGGTCGTCAGCACTAATCCCAGCGCCCGGTGGCGAGAACCGGACTCCTCAGCGAACTGTCGGCCGGCGACCAGAGTCGCCCACAGAAGGTTATCCACCCACCGGGCGGGTAGCTCGGTGTCGATGCTGCCGTCCCTGTGGCCACGGCGGACCGCCACGTCGATGGGGCTGGGGCTGTCCTTGTGCCCCTTCTCCACGGCCGCCGCGGCCAGGTCACTCTCGGTGATCAGAGGATTCTCGGCCAGCGTCAATGACAGCTCTGACTCCATCTCGAACAGGCGCTCACAGCAGGCCTGGAGCATCTCCAACCCGGTTCCCCGGGAACCGGCCGCCGCTTCGAGCGCCTCCACCAATCTGCGGGCACCTTCTCTGCGTACCTGTTCGACCAGCTGATCGCGATCAGGAAAAGATCGGTAGAGCGTGGTGCGTCCGATCCCGAGGCGGCGGGCAACAGCGGTCATCGACATGCCCGGATCTTCGGCGAGCAGCGCGATGGTGCCCTCGATGATCTTCTCCGCATTTCCAGCCATTATTGACCCCTTCCACCCTGGAACACTGATGACCCAGAATGGTACACTTGTGTCCCGCAGCGGAACGTATCGCTTCTAAAGAAGAGAGTATTCCCGCCATGAAAAAGAACATCCTCTTCCGCACCGTTCTGATCGCCCTCGGCGTCATCGTCGCGCTCGTCGCCGCATTCCTCATCTGGTACGAGACGACCAGCTACCGCCCGGGGGACACTGATCCTTCCCCCACTCTCCTCACCGGTGCGACGGTGCTGACCGGTCCGGAGCTCACCCCGGTCGGGAACATCGACGTCCTGGTCGAGGACGGGCGGATCACCGGCGTCGGCCCCGATCTGGTCGGCGTCGCGCCTGCGGAAGTCGAGATCCGCGACCTCTCAGGCATGACCCTGCTGCCCGGACTGATTGACCTGCATGTCCATCTCGGCCGGGAAATAGAAAGCGGTGCGGAGCCGTTTGGCGCCCTGGATATGCCGGGGCTGATCGCCCACTACTTCCGCTACCTGCCTGAGGCGCGTCGCGACCTGCTGGCCGCCGGGGTCACCACCGTGCGCGATCTGGGCAACGACACCCCCTTCATCTTCGAGCTGCGCGATGGCATTGCCGATGGCTCGCTGGAGGGGCCGCGGGTGTTCACCGCCGGCGCGCTGTTCACCACCGTCGGCGGCCACCCCGTCCAGACCATTTTTGGCGGTGATCTCGAGGCTTCGCGGTCCCTGACTCCGGCCACGCCAGAACAGGCCCGTCAGGAGGTGCGCCGTCTGGTCGAGGACGGGGCAGACCTGATCAAGGTCGTGCAGGAACGCGGTTTCGAGAGCATGCCCCTCGACCCGATCCCGGAGGATGTCCTGGCCGCCATCGTCGACGAGGCGCATACCCTGGGGTTGCCCATCGTCGCGCACTGGGGCCGTCTGGACGATCTCGCCGAGGTACGCGCTGCGGGCGTCGATGAGCTGGTGCACCTGGAGTCCCGTGACCTGATGGACGGCTGGCCCCCGGAACTGCTGGCGGAGGTGGTCGACAGTGGCATCCCGGTGACCCCGTCGATGATCGTCGCGGCGGAGAATGGTCCGCCCGAACTCAGAAGGCAGATGATCCGGCAGTCCACGGAGTTCCATGATGCCGGCGGCACTCTCCTGGCCGGCAGCGATGCCGGGATGCCTGGCGTCGGCTTCGGTACTGGGCTACAGCGTGAGCTGGCATTGCTGGTTGAGGCCGGACTCAGTCCGACGGAGGCACTCCAGGCGGCCACCTCAGCGGCGGCCCGCCAGTTGGAGATGCCTGAACTCGGCGAGATCAGCGAGGGTGCGGTCGCCGACCTGGTGGCCGTCAAGGGCAGTCCACACGAGGAAATCACCGAGATCACGGAGGTCCGGCTGGTGCTTCGCGACGGTCGCGTGGTCTTCGCCGGGTGACATCTCCAGTGACGGAGCGGTCAGGAAAGAATGGCCCCGGTGGCCACCCCGGAGACGGGCTGCGATGATCGGGCCATGAGAACCCATCCAGCCTTCCTGACGGCCGCCGTTGCGGGGCTATTCCAGGGTGCTGCCAGCGTTTACTGGGGCCTGGGCGGGAAATGGCTGCTGGAGACCGTCGGTGAGCAGGTCACCGGCCAACTTGAGGGCCTGGGATGGGCGGTAATCACTGTCGGTGCAGTCAAGATCGTATTCGCGTTGAGTCCTCTGCTTGTCGACGGTCACTGGTGGCGGGTCCTCTACTGGCTCGGGGCAGCGGTGCTGATGCTCTGGGGTGGGGTCAATACCGTGGTGATCAATCTGGTTCTGGCCGGTGTCCTGCCCCGCGGTGAGAATTACGACCACGTCGCGATGATCGGCCACGGTTGGTTGTGGGACCCGCTGTTCCTCCTGTGGGGGCTGGCGCTGGCCGTGGGACTGTCGGCGACCCGCCAGGGACAGACCCGCCACCAGCTGTAGTCGAGAAATTCCCGTCCAGGATGTTGGCCACTTGCCAGGGGAGGGTGATCGGCCCCGCGGAATGCTGGATCACTAAGTCGGTTGTCGATTGCTCAGGCTGGTGCTCCAGGAGGGCATTGAGTCGAGGTGGCACTTCGCGGGCAGCTGCTTTCACGCGGACTAAAAAATAAACATACTGAACCCATATGTTTATGATGGCGGCATCTGTGGACGCGCTCCATGTTTCACGTGAAACCCCGCAGCTGACCGCGGCGGGGGAAGGGCGTCGATAAGCACCCGGCGAGGGCGCAGCACTTTTCTGGAATAGTCACTGGCATGAGTCTGGTCTCCCATGCATTGGGTTTTGCCCGCTTCCGGCGGGAATCGCCGGTGATGGCGCTGTTGCGCAGCGAGAACCTGCCGGTGGTGCTGGCGGTGGTCGCGCAGTATTTCCCGCAGGGGGCGCTGGCACGGCCGGCCCATGAGATCTACACACTGCTGGATGAGGGGTTGCGCCAGCTGCGCGGTGAGAGTTTCAGTCTGCCGAAAGGTCCGCAGGACTATGTCGGCGACTGGGTGCGCAGTGGTTGGCTGGTGCGCCGCCCCGGTACCTCGCGAACCGGTGAGACCCTGGAGCCGAGCGAGGATGTGCTGGCGGTGCTCGATGCCCTGCAGCGCTGGGACAGTCCGCACCGTTCAGTCTCGGCCTCCCGGATTGAATCGCTCTCGCAGGCGCTGCAGACCCTGGCGCGGGAATCCGACCCGGATGTGGGTAAGCGACTCGGCGAGCTGGAGCGCCAACGCGAGGAGATCGGGCACCTCATCGAGGCGACCCACCGCGGTGAATTCGAGGTGCTGTCCACCGCGCAGATCACGGAACGGATGGCGGACATCCTGGACCTGGCGTCTGCCATTCCCGCTGACTTCGCCCGCGTGCGTCACGAGCTCGGGGACCTCAACCGTCAGCTGCGCCGGCAGCTGCTCGACCCGGAGGATTCCCGCGGGGACGTCCTCGAGGAGATTTTCCGCGGCGTGGATCTGATCGGCGATTCGGATGCCGGCCGCAGTTTCAACAGCTTCTTTGAGGTGCTGCTCGACCGGGAACGTTCCGCGCTCATCGACAAGTGGATCGCCGAGGTGCTGGGTCGGGAGAATACCGGGGAGGTGCCGGAGCATCTCCGCGTCGGCCTGTACCGGCTCTTCCGCGACATGGAGGAGGCCAGCTACGAGGTCAGCCAGGAGATGACCGGTCTGGCGCGCAGCCTGCGCCACTACGTCACCACCGAGGAATTCGCGGAGAACCGCCGGATGGTGCAGCTCCTGCGCGCCACCCGGCACGCCGCATCCGAGGCCGCCCAGGAGGGCTCTGTCAGCGCGCTCAACCAGATGGAGACCCCGCTGGTGCGCATCGGCATGCAGCTGCGTTCCGTGGCGGCGCTGCGCCTGCGCAACCCCGGGGAGGAACGCGTCGAGGGCACTCCCACGCAGGTCGAGGAAGTGGAACTGGACGCCGGGGTCCTCATGGAGCAGATCCGGGCCAGCGAGATCGACTTCGAGGAACTCGAGGAGGCCGTCGCCACAGCCCTGGCGCAGCAGCCCAGCGTCACCATCGCCAAGGTCCTGGAACTCAGCCCGGCGACCCAGGGCCTGGCCAGCGTGGTGGGCCTGCTGTATCTGGCCATGACCCGCGGTGTGTCCACCGGCAAACCGCAGACCGTGCAGTGGGAGGATGATGGCGGAGCCCGCCGCGCGAAGATCAGCGGCTGGCAGTTCCACCGCGGCACGGAAGAGGAGAACACACAAGCATGAGCACCCCGATGTGGCCGGGGGACACCGGCACCCTGTCCTACCATTCCCGGCGTGCCCTGGTGCAGCTGCTCAAGGGGCCGATGCTCACGGCCCAGAACCACCCGCAGGTGTGGCAGGCCATCGTCAGTGATGAGGAGGCGTTGCGTTCCTGCCTGCACAACGTCTTCCTCGACCTTGTGCTCGACGAGGACGCCGGCATCGCTTTCTCCCGGGCCGCGGCCGGCGGACAGGACGTGGACCCCGGCGACGGGAAACAGGAACCGATGCCGAAGGTGCTGCGCACCGAATCACTCAGCCACACGGACACCCTGATCATCCTGCACCTGCGCCAGGAACTGGCCCTGGCGGCGCCGGGGGAGCGGGTGATCGTGGACCGCGGGGAGCTGCGTGATCAGGTGCTGCTCTACCGGGTGGACACCGAGCGCGATGAGACGAAACTGGGCAAGCGTTTCGACGCCGCCTTCCGCCGCATGGGGGAGTACTCGCTGGTCCACCCCACGGAGACCGAGGGGCGTTTCGAGGTCTCACCCGCGCTGCGCCAGATCTTCGACGCCGCCACCGTCGAGGGCGTGCGGGCGGAATACGAGCGCTACCGCAGCGCCGACAGCGACAGAGACACCGAGGAGCAGCAGTGAGCATCCACCCCGGCCAGTTCCGCCTCTCCCGGATCCAGCTGATCAACTGGGGCACCTTCGAGGGCAGCGTCGACATCCCCGTCGCCCGGGAGGGCTTCCTCATCACCGGTGGTTCCGGTTCGGGCAAGTCCACGCTCATCGACGCCATCACTGCCGTCCTCCTGCCCGGCGACCGGGTGCGTTTCAACGCCGCCGCCCAGGCGAACACCCCGCGCGGCAAGGGCCGCAACCTCGTCTCCTACATCCGGGGAGCCTGGCGCTCACGGGAGGACCACGCCTCCGGCACGGTGGTGGCCACCTACCTGCGGCCCAAGGCCACCTACTCGGTGGTCGGCCTGACCTACGACGACAGCGACGGTACCGCCCACACCCTGGTGGCCATGTTATACCTGAAGTCCGGGCACAACTCCCCGGCGGATGTGGCGCGTTTCTACGGACTCATCCCCGGTGACCACACGGTCTTCAGCCTGGTGGAGCACCTGGGCAGCGGCATCGACAAACGCCGGATCAAGGCGGCCCATAAGCAGGCCACCTTCTCCGAGAACCACTCCGTCTTCGCGGGGAAATTCCGGCAGCGCCTGGGCATCGCCAGCGAGGAAGCCCAGTACCTGCTCCACCGTGCGCAGTCCGCCAAGGACCTGCAGAGCCTGGACGACCTCTTCCGTGACTACATGCTGGAAGAACCCGCCACCTTCGGCTTTGCGGACACGGCGGTCGAGCAGTTCCGCGACCTGGAGGGCGCCTACGAGAAGGTCGAGGACATCAAGGCGCAGGTGGCGGCCCTGGAACCGCTGGTGGGGCTGCAGCGGAGGAAGGAGGAGGCGTCGACAAGCAGGGCGCACGCGCTGACGCTGAAGCAGGCTCTGCCAGCGGTGGGCAACCGCATCAAACGCGGCGAGCAGGAGGCGCTGGTCCGCCGCTACACCGTGGAACACGATGAGGCGGCCTCCCGGTTGGAGTCCGCGGAGCAGCGGCGCACCCACGCCGAGGAGATGGAACGCATCGCCCGCAACGCGGTGGAGCAGACCCTCGGAGCGAAACACGGTGAGCTGAGCGCACGCCTCGATGCCGCGGCCGAGCGCCTGGACCGCGCCGAGGCGAACCGCGCGGAACTCGCGGCCGCTGTCGAAGGAATCGGGGGTGTGCCCCCGGAGGTGGCCGAGGATTTCCTGGTGCTGGGCAATGACGCCCGCGTGATCACCGCTGAACACGCAGCCGCCCGAACCGCCCTGGACACCGTCAGCGAGGAGGCCGTCGCCGCCCGCACCCGCGCCACCGATGAACACGAGGCTGCGGAGCGGGAACTCAACGCGCTCAGCCGCGGCAGCAGCAACATCGACTCCCGCCTGCTGGAGGTCCGCGAGCGGATGTGCCACGACCTGGGACTGAACACCCGGGACGTGCCCTTCGCCGGTGAACTCATCGACCCTGTGGATGCGGAATGGGAACCGGTGGTCCAGCGCCTGCTCGGTGGCCTGGCCGCCACACTGCTCGTCCAGGACGAGGCCCTCCCGCGCATCCGCGACTGGATCGACGCCGAACACCTGGGCACCCGCCTGGTGGTCAACGGCGTGCGCACCACAGACGACCATTCCTCCCGGCGGGTGGCGCACAACGCCCTGCCCCGGAAGGTTGAGGTCATCGACTCGCCCTTCCAGGCCTGGTTGCAGGCGGAACTGGGTCGGCGCCACAACATCCTCTGCGTGGACAGCCCGGCCGACTTCGCGGACCTGCGCCCCCAGGATGATGCGGTGACCCTGCGCGGTCTGCGCCGGTACGCCCGACGCACGGGCGATGCCACCGAGCGCCTGGAGAAGGACGACCGCCGTCGCCTCGGG
The DNA here is from genome assembly GCF_024919295.1 of Corynebacterium lemuris. Lineage (GTDB taxonomy): Bacteria > Actinomycetota > Actinomycetes > Mycobacteriales > Mycobacteriaceae > Corynebacterium > Corynebacterium lemuris. The sequence goes on from NZ_JANWTC010000001.1 coordinate 78,229, forward strand.
GACCGATCCACCTACCGCCTCGGCTCCACCAACCACGAGAAGATCGAGCTGCTGCGCCAGCAGGTCCGGCAGGCGGCAGGGAAAATGCAGTCCGCCGTCCACCGGCAGCAGGAGGCCAAGGCGCGGATCGATGTCCTGGATAAGGAACTGCGCGCCGCGGAGCTGATCCTGCGCACCTCCTGGGCCCAGGTGGACACCGCCACCGTGCGGCAGGCCCTGGCGGACCTGGACCAGGCCCTGCAGGAGCTGCAGACCACCCCGGAGGCCGCGGAACTCAGCGCACGTCTTGAGGCTGCGACGACGGAACTGGCAGCGGCCCGGGAACAGTGGAACCAGGCGCACCGCGACGAATCCGTTGCCGCGAACCAGCAGGCCTCCGCCCTGCAGGAACTCGAGCGCCTGCGGAAGATCCCGACGACCGAGGTCGAGGAGGCAGTCGCCCGCGAGGTGGAGAAGCGGCTCGCCGAAACCACCCGCCGCATCCACGCCGGCAACGTCGACGAGCGCACCAACGCGCTGCGGGAGGAACTCGACGCGGAGATCGACACCTTCAACACCACCCTCAGCCGCACTGACACCCAGATCACCTCCACCTTGAGCGGCTACCTGCAGAAATGGCCCGCCGAGCAGGCCGACATCCTGCCCCAGCCCGAGTACATCGGCGAGGCCCTCAACCGCCTCGGGGCCCTGCGTGGAGACCGCCTGGCGGAATTCACCGCCCGCTTCCTCGGCCTGATGAACGACATGTCCACCCGCAACCTCGGCCAGATCGCCCGGGCCCTGCGCAACGCGCGCCGGGAGATCGAGGAACGCATCGACCCGATCAACCACTCCCTGGAACGCTCCGAGTTCAACACCGACCGTTTCCTGCACATCCAGGTCCGCGACCGGCGCGGAGAGGTGGTCCAGGACTTCCAGCGCGACCTCGACGAGGCCGTCAGTGGTGGCCTGGGCACGGACGATGAGAAGCAGGCCTTCGCCCGCTACCAGGTCATCGCCGCGCTCATCCGGCGCCTGGGCTCGCAGGATTCCGCGGATGTCCGTTGGCGGAAGCTGGTGCTGGACACCCGCCGCCACGTCAGCTTCATCGGCATCGAACGCGACCGTGAGGGCACCACGATCAACACCTATGTCGACTCCTCCTCGCTGTCGGGTGGGCAGGCCCAGAAGCTGGTCTTCTTCTGCCTGGCTGCCGCGCTGCGCTACCAGCTGGCCGAACCCGGCGCCCAGTACCCGACCTATGCCACGGTCATCCTCGACGAGGCCTTCGACCGCGCCGACCCCGCCTTCACCCGCCAGACCATGGACGTGTTCGCCAGCTTCGGTTTCCACATGGTGCTGGCCACCCCGCTCAAGCTCATCCAGACACTCGGCGGCTATGTCGGGGCGACGATCGTGGTCGACTACCAGGAGAACCCGGATGAACACGGGGAGATCCGCGGCACCTCGCGCTATTCCCGCATTGAGATGGGCTGAGATGCTCCCGCTTATCGACGCCCGCTCCCGCGCCCTCCGCCACCTCCGCTCCCGCGAACGCGAGCTGCTCGCCGGGGACTTCGGGGGTTACGGCTTCCCGCTGCGCCCGCCGACCGCGGCTCAGGCCGCGGCGGACGTGCCGGCCACGCAGGAGTTCATCCGCCAGTGGCAGGGCATCGACGGTGTGGAGACCGCCGTGCGCAACTGGTCCGCCGTGGGCCTGGGCCGCCAGAAGGTGCCCGTGCGCCTCCAGCTGGACACGGTGGAGCAGCTGGTGGACTTCACCGGGTACCGGAAGGAGTGGCAGGGGCTGGTGCAGCGCCGTGGTCTGCTGGTCGCGATGACGGGTTCGCCGGCGGCCGTGCTGATGGCGTTGCCTCTGTGGCGCAGTGTGGCGATGGCGGACCTGCACCTGGCGGCAGAGGTGCTGGCCTGGTTCGAGGCACACCCCGCCTCCGGTGTGCTGCCCCGCACGGTCGCCGTGGAGGGGGTGCACACCAAGTGGTTGGAACAGCACCGCGAGTTGGTGGAAACCCTGTTGGCCGCCCGCCGCGGGGAGATCGGCCGTGCGGAGCTGGGTCTGGCAGAACCGGAGGGGCGGGTGCGCCTGCGCTTCTCTGCTGAGCAGGGGCCGGGCGGGCTGAGCGATGTGGAGGTGGTGTTCTCCGAACTGCCCCGGATTCCGGTGCCGCGGGCGGTGGTCATGGTGGAGAACCTCGAGTCCTTCCTGGCCCTGCCTGTTCCGGCCGGGGTGGTGTTGGCCTGGGGCGCGGGGTTCCGGGCCGTCACGATCGCGCGGGAGCCATTCTTCCGTGCTGCGCCTCTGATCTACTGGGGTGATCTGGATGCCGACGGTTACGCCATCCTCGACGGTGTCCGTGCGGTTGTGGCTGAGGTGAGCTCGGTGCTCATGGACCGGGCGACTGTGCATCGGTGGCGGCACCTGGGGGTGGCTGACCGGGATTTCCGACCGCGTGTCTATGAGCGGCTGACCGCGGCGGAATCGGCCGGTCTGGAGGAGCTGCTCGAGACGGGACACCTGCGCATTGAACAGGAGCGGATCCGTTTCGATGTCGCTGTGGCGGCGGTCGAGGAAGCGGTGCGGGGGCGCTGCTGACCTCTGGGTCGTTCATCACCCGGTGGCGCGCACCCTCGCTGCCTCACTTCTTCCCGTAGGCGGTGCTGCCGGAACGCTCGTTTTTATCCTCATCCCCGCCATCCCCTTCAGCTGCGTCGCTGTCCTCGTTGTGGGTGGCCCGCAGTTCCCGGCCGTCAGCCTCGAGCCTCTCCTGCACCTCCTGCTGTTTCTCCACCTTGGCGGTATCGCGCGGGGGCAGCTGGATGTTCTCCTCCGCCGCGATGTTGGCCTGCAGCTCACGGGCGCGCTCGACTTCGGCGTCGATCTCCACGCCCAGCAGCAGGACGATGTTGAACACCCACAGCGTGAACAGCAGCGCCATGACGCCGCCGACTGCGCCGTAGGCGCTGTACCCGCCGAGCAGGGAGAAGTACAGGTAGAGCGTCCCGGAGGCCAGGGCGATGCCGAGGATGGCGACGATCGAACCCAGGCTGATCCAGCGGAACTTCGGTTGCCGGACATTGGGGGTGAAGTAGTAGAGCACCGCGATGAGAACAATGAGCAGCGCCAGGATCACCGGCCACTTCACCCACGCCCACACCGGTAGGAAGGTGCCCATGAGGAAGGCGAGGACCCCGCCCAGCCCGAAGGGTTCCGCGACCGGGCCGAGCAGCCCGGAAACCACCGTCTCATTGAGGACCAGGGAGATGAGGATGAGCACAATACCCAGCAGCAGGCCCAGGGTGGTGGCCAGCATCGTGCCGGTCAGTTTGATCAGGCCCCGCCCTTCGGTGCGCTCATAGATGGCGTTGGTGCTGCGGGAGAAGGCTCTGACGTAGCCCGAGGAGGACCACAGGGCGGTGGCCACACCGATGATCAGGGCGACCGCACCACCGGTTGCCGAACCGGTGATGGTGTGGATCAGGTCGGTGACCAGCTCCTGGTAGTCCGCGGGCACGTATGTCTCGGCGAAATCCTCCACCAGGGTGGTCACGGCCCGGGCATTATTGGCCAGCACCAGGGTGATGATGGAGAACACCGCCAGCATGGACGGCGCCAGAGACAGGACCGTGAAGTAGGTGAGCATCGCCGCCAGGTCCGTACCACCGTCGGAGATGAATTCCCGCACGGACCGTTTCAGGGCGTACTTCCAACTGGAACCGGTGAGTTTGGGCGGGGCATCGGGTTTTTTCCCGCTGTCCGGGGCGGGGGCGTCGACAGCGTCCAGCGTCTCTTCTATGTGTTCCTGCGGTGCCACGTGAGATCCTCTCGTCGCTTACATAGCGGTTGCCGAATGTGATTCAGGCCCCATCGTAGAGCTGTCCCAGGGAGGGTGACGAGTCTGTTGCAGAGAGAACAGGAACGCCGGACAACCGCAGACTTGCCCGGCGTTCCAAGGTTTCCCGCCTCCCCTACATCGTGGCCACCCGGTGCAGGGTCGCCAGGCCGAAGGTGGCCGCCGAGCCGTCCACATTGCGGATGTGTACCTCGGCCAGCACCACGGAACGGGAAGAGTGGATGATGTCCACGACGACCCGGAGATCGCCGTCCAGCACGCCGGGGCGCAGATAGGACACCCGCAGCGAGGCGGTGCGGAACGGCTCACCCGGGAAATTGCTGGAGCGTTCCCAGGCCGCATTCGCGGCCACCTCCGAGAAACACAGACCGATTCCGCCGTGGAGCATCCCCATCGGGTTGCGCATTCCAGGGTCGGTCCGCAGCACGAACTCGCTCCGGGTGCCCTGCTGGTCGGAGAACTCCAGGTGGGAATCAAGGGAGGTCAACCAGGAGGGTGCCTCCGGCGGAACAGGTGTCTGCCGGTGCGGTGAGTCATCACCGGGGAAGAAACGCATCCGCTGACCAATGGTCGCGATGAGTTCACCGCCTTCGCCGCGCAGCTGACCGCTGCTGTGGCCCCAGCCCTGTGTGCTGTGGTCTGCGGTGGCGGCGGCGGAGATCAGCTGTGCTCGCGCAGGGATCGTGGTGTGGAAGTCCACGCTGATCTCAGAGGTGACCCCCCACTGCCCGGCACCACGGGTGGTGAGCGCCGCATAGGCGGTGGTGTCGTCGATGAGCACGCCGGTGGCACCCTGGTGCATCCGGGTGCCGTCTGCCCGCAGCCCCCACCCGCCCAGATGCATGGCCGATGTGGCGGTATGACCGTCGGTCATCACCGGATGGATACCGAAAGCCGTCTCCGGGTGACCGCGGAGATAGGGGACCGGGCGGGCGGTGACGGTCTTCTGCATGGGTGCTCCTTGGTTGAAGTCGGGGTGGATCAGGACCGGTAGTCGATCTCGATGTCGGCGATGTCCTGGTCCTCGAGGTTGACCACGATGTTGTCCGGGGTGCGGGTGGTCATCCAGATCAGCTCCTCGGTCCTGCTCGCGTTACCTTCGATGTGCGGCATGAACGGCGGGACGAAGACGAAGTCGCCCTCCTCCATGTAGACGATCTTCTCGTAACGCTCACCGTAGCGGATGTAACCGCGGCCCTTGAACACGTAACCGCCGGTCTGGGCCTCGCCGTGGTGGTGGGCGCCGGAAACCTCACCGGGGCCGGTGTAGACCTTGCCGAACCAGATCTTGGAGGCGGCCGAGTTCTCCCTGGACACGCCGGAGATGCGGCGGGCGTTGTGGGTCTGGCCGGGGGCGTCGCCGAGCTCGTCGGCACGGTTGACGGTGAAGATGTCGACGTTCTTGTTGATGTCGAAGTCGGGGCCGGGGGTGTTCTGGGACATGGGGGTGGTTCCTTTCAGAAAGAGGGGTGGGGTAGTGGGGTGGATCAGTAGGAGCGGGGCAGTCCCAGGTGCTTCTCGCCGATGTAGTTGCGGATCATCTCATCGGTGAGCGGGGCGAAGGTGTAGAGCCGGGCATCGCGGAAGTAGCGCTGCATCGGCAACTGGCGCAGGAAACCCCAGCCGCCCATGACCCGCATGCCGACGTCCGAGGCGGTCGTGCCGGCCTCGGAGGCGGCCAGCTTCGCCATCGCGGAAAGAGTCTCGTTGGCACCGCCCTCGGCCTCATCGGAGGTACGCGCCGCGTTATGGAGCAGGAGGCGGGCGGACTCGACCTTGACGGCGGCGTCGACAAGCTCGTGCTGCAGCGCCTGGAAGGCGCCCACGGGCCGGCCGAAGGCCTCCCGGTCCTGTGCGTAGGCCACCGCGTGCTCCAGCGCGCCGCGCCCGATGCCCAGGGCCACGGCCGCACCGTTGAGGCGTTCACCGTTGAGGGTGGCCAGCACCTGGCGGAAACCACGGTCAACCTTCCCGAGGACGAGCTCAGCGGGGATGACCACGTCCTCGAAGACGATGTCGGCCTGCTCCAGGGCACGGATGCCCATCGTGTCGATGGGGGTGGTGGTGATGCCCGGGGTGGAGCGCGGCAGGATGAACATCGTGATGCCGTCGATGGAGGAGCGCTCGATCTCCGAGGTACGCGCCAGCACCAGCAGGAAATTCGCCGTGGAGGCACCGCCGATCCATTTCTTCCGGCCGTTGAGGACATAGGAGCCGTCCTCGCGCCGGGTGGCCCTGGTCTTCATGGCGCGGGCGACGTCGGTACCACCGTCCGGTTCACTCAGGGCAAAGGACATGCGGGCGTCACCGTCGAGCAGCGGGGCCAGGAATTCCTGCCGCTGGGCGGAATTGCCGAAGGAGTGGAGCAGTTCGACGCCCATGTACTGGACGACGATACTCACACCTACCGAGGTGGCGCCAGCCCCAAGTTCCTCGAGCACGGTCACCTGACTCTGGTGGGAGGCCTTGCGGCCGTCGAGCTCGGTCTCCAGGCGGATGAGCCCGGCGGCCGCGAGCTCGTTGTAGAGCTCGAGATCATAGGTCTCGTTCTCGTCGTGTTCGGCGAGGCGTTCCGGGGTGGTGTGCTCGGCGAGCACCCGGCGCACCCGGGCGCGGACCTCGGCGACCTCCGGGGTGTCGGCCAGCGTGGCGAAGGGGGCCAGAGCCGGGGCGGTGATCGGGGCAGCGGTCATGATGTTCCTTTCCGTGTTCTATGGGCCGGGCTCAGCGGCGTTCGATGAGGAAACTGCTGGTGAAGGTCATGACGACCTCGTCGTGCTGGTTGAGCACCGTGTAGCCGAGCGACCACACCCCATGCTCGGGTTTCTTGGTTTCGCGGGCGACGCTCACCTCGGCCTCGACGCGGATGGTGTCGCCGATGAACACCGGCTTCATGGCGCGTACCGCGTCCAGCCCGAGCCAGGCGACCACGTGGGTGAAGTAACCGGTCTGGGTCATCAGACCCAGCGCCGCCGAGAGTGTCAGGGGGCCGTGGCAGATGCGCTGGCCGAAGGTGGTCTTCTCGGCGTACTGGGCGTCCAGGTGCAGGGAGACCCAGTCGCCGGTCAGACCGGCCCAGTTGACCAGGTGGGCCTCGGTGATGGTCAGCCCGGGGCTGCGCAGGGTGTCGCCGGTCTCCAGGGCATCCCAGTAGTGGTCGGGGGCTCCCTTGATGGTGGGGGCGAGGGGGGTGGCGTTTGTCATGGTGGTCATTCCTTCCTGAGGTGTTCCCAGTCGAGGGTCTCAGACTGTGTCGATCGTGTCATTCCGGTGGAACTGTGGCCTGACTCTCAACATACACTAGACTAACGTATGTTCGTTCGTGTACCAATAGAGGAAGAACATCGACCGACTGACCGACCCGACCGGAGGATCCCATGACCCAGACCATCCCCGAGCAGAAGACCGCCGATCAGACCAACATGACCAAGGAGGACCAGGTGAACGAGACCGTGCATGACAGGCTGGCACGCAGCCTTGAGGAGGCCCGCCTGGGTGGGCCGGAGAAGAACCGGAAGAAGATCACCGACTCAGGCAAGCTGCTGGTGCGCCAACGCCTGGACCTGCTCTTCGATGACCAGCACTACATTGAGGACGGACTGCTGGCACGCTTCGAGGAGGGGCTGCCGGGCGATGCCGTGGTTACCGCCTTCGGAAAGGTCGACGGCCGTGAGGTCTGCGTCATCGCCAATGACTTCAGCGTCAAGGCCGGCACCTGGGGGAACCGCACCTTCGAGAAGATCATCCAGGCCCAGGAGAAGGCCAACGAGGCGGGCATCCCGATCGTCTACCTCTTCGATTCCGCCGGCGCCCGCATCAACGAGCAGTTCGAGTCCTTCGCCGGCCGCCACGCCTGGGGCAACATCTTCTACAACCAGGTCCAGATCTCCGGCCGTGTCCCGCAGGTCTGCGCGTTGTTCGGCCCCTCCCCGGCGGGTTCGGCCTACGTTCCGGCCCTGTGCGACCTGACCATCATGGTCCGCGGCCACGCCACCGCCTACCTGGGTTCTCCCCGCCTGGCCGAGATGGTCACCGGCGAGAAGGTCACCCTGGAGGAGATGGGTGGCGCCGAGATGCACTGCACCGTCTCCGGTCTCGGTGACGTACTCGTCGAGGACGATGCCGAGGCGATTGCCGCGATCCGTGTCTGGCTGTCCTACCTGCCCGCCGACTGGGAGACCCCGGCGCCCATTGCGCCGGCCGCCGAGCCGCGCGAGGGTCGCACCCTCGAGGAGATCGTCCCGCTGCGCGAGGCCGAGGTCTTCGACATGGAGGAGTTCGTCGAGTCGCTCGTGGACGAGGGCAGCTGGTTCCCCTACAAGGAGCTGTTCGCCCCGGAGATGCTCACCGGCTTCGCCCGCATCAACGGCCGCCCCGTCGGCCTGGTGGGCAACCAGCCCATGCACATGGGTGGTTCCATATTCCCGGATTCCTCGGACAAGGCCGCCCGGTTCATCTGGATCTGCAACGCCTACAACATCCCGATCCTGTTCCTGGTGGACATCGCCGGCTACATGATCGGCTCCGAGGTGGAGCGCCAGGGCATCATCCGTCACGGCGCGAAGATGATCTTCGCCGTCTCCGAGTGCCGCGTCCCGCGCATCACCGTGCTCGTGCGCAAGGCCTACGGCGGCGGTTACCTGGCGATGTCCGGTGCCCCGATGAACCCGGACGCCGTCATCGCCCTGCCGACCGCCCGCCCCGCGCTCATGGGCCCGGACGCCGCCGTCAACGGCATCTACTACAACCAGATCCACGAGATCGAGGATCCGGAGGAGCGCAAGGCCTTCATCGCCGAGAAGCAGGCCGAGTACGCCGAGGGCATCGACGTGTTCAAGATCGCCAACGCCAACGCCGTCGAGGCCGTCGTCCCGGCCAATGAGCTGCGCGCCGATCTGACCCGTCGCCTGGGACTGTACTCCAAGCGCAAGGCCGTGCCGGTCGAGCGCCGCCAGGCCGTCACCCCGGTCTAGGGAGGAGGCGCATGGTCAAGATCGTCGCGATCGTGAAGAAGCAGCCCGAGCAGAGCCGGGAGGAATTCCTCCACCACTGGAACGTCGAGCACCCCGCCTACGTGCGGGAGTTGCCCGGCATCCGGCGGTACCGTCAGAACCCGGCCATCACCCACCGCAAGGAATGGCCCTATGACGGCATGGCGGAGCTGTGGTTCGACTCCGTCAAGGACGTCGCCGTGGCCTACGCCGGACCCGAGGCGGAGGCGTTGTTCAAGCACGAACGACTCTTCCTGGGCAGCATGGAATGGTTCATCGCGGACGAGGTCGAGATTGACCTCGCTGTGGAAGCGAGGGCTTGACGACACCCCGTAACTTCTGAAGAGCCCCTCCCGCGCGGGAGGGGCTCTTCTTCCTGCCCTGACCACAACAAAACAGGGGCGGCACCCGGAACCCGGATGCCGCCCCTGCCGTCGGGAACGGGGCTCAGCGGTCGAAGAGTGAGAAGACCCGGGTGGCGCCGCCGTCGATGAGCAGGTCCGCGCCGTTGACGTTCTTCGCGTCCTCGGAGAGCAGGAAGTTGATCATCGCCCCGATCTCCTCCGGCTGGACGATCTGCTCGGTGGGGACCTTGCGCTTGACCTGGTCGCGGACCTCCTGGATGACCATGTTGGTGTCCACCACGCCCGGGCAGATGGAGTTGACGGTCACGCCGGTGCCCCAGAAGTCGATGAGCAGTGAACGGGTGAGGTTCGACAGGCCCGCCTTGGAGGCTGCGTAGCTGGGGTAGGGGTAGCCGGTGGTGCCGGCGATGGAGGAGATGTTGATGATCCGCCCCCAGCCCTGCTCCACCAGCTGCGGCGCGAATGCCTTGATCATCCGGAAGGGGCCGTTGAGGTTGATCTCGATGGCCCGCTCGAAGGAACCCTCCTCGTGGTCGGCGAGGTATTTCCGGTCGAGGATGCCGGCCGCGTTGACCAGGACCTGGATATCGCCGACGGATTCCTGGACCTGGTTGAGCAGACGTGCGACGGATGCGTCGCTGGTGACGTCGAGTTCGAAGGCGTAGGCGGATCCGCCTGCTGCGGTGATCTGGTCGGCCGCGGCCTGCGCCGCCTCCAGGTTCAGGTCAGCGCACAGCACGGTGTGGCCGGCTGCGGCGAGACGGGCGTTGATTCCCCGGCACATGCCGCCGGCGGCGCCGGTGACCAGGACGTTGAGGGAGGTGGGGGTCATGGTGGGTTCCTTATGTTCGGGAGGCGGTTGTCTGGCTGGTGACCAGCTCGCGGAGCTGGTGGAGGGAGTGCAGCCCGCCGGAGCGGGCCAGTTCGACCGGGTTCCTGGCGGACAGTTCCGCGAGGAGATCCTCTGCGGAGAGCGTGCCTGCTTCGATGGCGGAGCGCAGTTCCGCCCACCGGGCCCCCTCCGTGAGGGAGGGGTAGGTGATGTAGCCTTCCGCGCCCCCGGCATAGAAGGTCCGCTTCTCCGGGGGATTGAGCGGGGCGCCCGTGCGCAGACGTTCCGGGAGGTCCGGGTTGGCGATGAAGGTGCGGCCGAAGCCGACCAGGTCCGCTACGCCGTCCTCGATCCGCTGCTGGGCGGAGGCGAGGTTGTGCTCGCCGGTGACGATCACCGGGCCATGGAAGAGGGCGGCGAGTTTCTCGGTGGGTACGGCGTCGGCGGCGACGTCGGCGGTGATGCTGCCTGCGATCTCCGGTTCCACCAGGTGCAGATAGGCCAGACCGTGACGGTTCAGGGAGGCCACGACGTGGCTGTGCAGGGCCGTTTTGTCCTCGTCGAACGCATCCATCCAGGTCGAGGAGGGCGACAGGCGCACCCCCACGAGGGAGGGGGGGACCCGGGTGCCGACGGCGTCGAGAAGCTCGTGGAGGAAACGCGCCCGGTTGGCCGGGGAGCCGCCGTATTCGTCCCAGCGCTGGTTGGAGCCGGAGTTGAGGAACTGGTCGATGAGGTAGCCGTTGGCGGCATGGATCTCCACGCCGTCGAAACCCGCATCCACCGCGCGGGCGGCGGCCTGCGCGTACTGCTCGATGACCTTCCGGATGCCCTCCCGGGAGAGCTGGCGGGGCGTCTCATAGGGGAGACGGTCCGGCTTGCGGTAGTACTGGTAGCCCTCGATACGCACGGGGGAGGGGGCGAAAGGCGGCAGTCCGTCGGGCTGGACGGAGGAATGGGACTGCCTGCCCACATGCCAGAGCTGGGCGAAGATCTTCCCGCCCTGCCCGTGGACGGCGCCGGTCACCCGACGCCAGGCCGCGATCTGCTCGTCGTTGTAGAGGCCCGGTACCCGGGGGTAGGCCACGCCCTGCGGTGAGACGACCACGCCTTCCGAGATGATGAGACCGGCGCCGGCACGTTGGGCGTAGTAGATCTCCATCAGCTCTGTGGGTACTCCGTCCGGGGTGGCCCGGCTGCGGGTCAGCGGTGCCATGACGGTGCGATTGCGCAGCTCAAGGGTGCCGAGTTGGAAGGTACTGAACAGGGAGGAGTTGGACATGTGCTCTCCTAACGTACGATTGTTAGTACACCTTAGCGTCACCGAACGGTGCGCTATTGTCAATAGCGTGAGAAGAAAGAATCCACATTTCCCCGGAACGGGGGAAACCGACCCGACGATCAAGTGAGGTACGTATGTCGCGCACGGGGAGAAACACCAAGGAAGTGGTCCGGGAGAGAGCTGCGGAATTCTTCTTCGAGAAGGGTTATGACGCCACCAATCTCCGCGAGGTCGCGGCAGCCTCAGGGCTGAAGATCGGAAGCCTCTACAACCACATCGCGAGCAAGGAGGACCTCCTGCTCCAGGTGATGGGCGGGGTCATCGACGACCTGGTCGCCGAGCAGCAGGTCTCCCTCCAGGTGGAGGGTGATGCCGTGGAGCGGCTGCGCTCGGTGGTGGAATGCCACATCCGCTTCCATGCGGGCCGGGCCAAGGAGGTCTACATCGGCAACACCAACCTCCGGGCGCTCTCGGAGGAGGCGCGCCGGGAGATCGTGGCCAAGCGCACCGACTACTCCAACGTCATCGAGGCTGCGATCGTGGCGGCCGGTGAATCGGGGCTCGCCTCTGTGCTGGATTCCCGTCTGCACACCTACAGCATCCTCGCCCTGGGAACCCATCTGGCGGGTTGGTACCAGCCGGAGGGGCGTCTGAGTCTCGATGAAATCGTGGAGACCTACACCAAGTTCGTGTTGCGCGAACTGAAGGTCGAGGATGCTGACGAGCGGGTGGACGCGGCGTCACGTTCCCGGAAAGTCGCATCATAACGCCAGACTTGAACGACGTTTAACAATACCGCCGTGGGCGGGGTGGGATGCTCACCCCGCCCTTTTCCATGACCAGTTTCACTGCCCCTCTTGCGTGAGACACGGACCACAGCCTAGACTCGCTTACGAACGATCGTTAGTTTTAAAAAGTGATCCTCGTATCCCCGCGGTCCACCCGCCGGGAACACAGCAGAGAAGGGGCAGCGATGCGGACCATCGGAGACTGGTTGCACCTCCATCAGCGCCAACGACCGGCGAAGGAGGCACTCGTGGGCGTCGACGGACGGCGCACCTACGGGGAATTAGCGGAACGATCCTGGGCCCTCGGGCGTGGACTGCGGAGCCTGGGTGCACAGCCCGGCAGCCACATCGGCGTCCTGGCGGCCAACACCGTCTACAACGCCGAGATGTTCTTCTCCATCGCCGCCACCGGCGGCGTCTACGTCGCCTACAACTGGCGCTGGACTGAACTGGAGCTGGCCGAGGGCATCGAGGAGACCGGCGCCGGGATCATCCTGGTCGAGGAGCAGTTCCTCGGACTCCTCGAGGGCGCACTCGAGATCTACGGCCGCACCCACGACGAGCTGCCCACCGTCATCGTCCAGGGCACCCAGACCGACAACCTGCGGCAGGGGAGTGGCCCCCTCACCGACCAGGCCACCCTGGACTCGCCGCTGTGCATCATCTACACCGGCGGCAGCACCGGAAAATCCAAGGGCGTCGTCCTCTCCCACCGCGCCGCCGTATCCAACGCCTTCAACGAACTGGTCGACTGCCAGCTGGGTTCCCGGCCCCACGAGCGCGGACTCATCGTCACCCCGCTGTTCCACTCCGCCGGGCTGCTGTGCTGGCTCGTCTCCCACTTCGTCGGCGGGGCCACCAGCGTCCTGGCCCCGAAATTCGACGCCGAATCGCTGGTCGACTGGGTGGGCCGGGAGAAGATCACCAACACCTTCATGATCCCGAACATGATGCGCAAGATGATGGACAACGGTGTGCTCGCCGATCCGGTCTTCCGGCAGAACCTGCGGGCCCTGCACACCGGTGCGGGCCTGCTGCGGATGCCCGACAAGGAACTCTTCGCCGATATGCTGCCGGGCACCGACCTCTACTACCGCTACGGCCTCACCGAGGCCGGCCCTATGGTCACCCGCCTGCGTCCGGAGGACATGTTCGACCCCGAGGTCGACGGCTCCATCGGCCAGGAGTACTTCATGGCCGAGGTGCAGTTGCAGGACCCGGACGGCCGCCCCACCCCGGTCGGCGAACTCGGTGAGATCTGCGTCCGCGGCCCGTCGCTGATGTCCGGCTACTACGGCCGCCCCGAGCAGACCGCCGAGGCACTGCAGAACGGCTGGCTGCGCACGGGCGATGTGGCCACGAAGAACGACCGCGGCTACTACTTCTTCCGTGACCGGCTCAAGGAGATGATCAAGACCGGCGGCGAGAACGTCTACGCCGCAGAGGTCGAGCAGGCCCTGCACATGCACCCGGCTGTCCTCGAGGCGGCGGTGGTCGGGGTGCCGGACCTCAAATGGGACGAGGAGGTCCGCGCGGCCATCGTCCTGCGCAGCGAGATCGCCGCCACCCAGGAGGAACTCTCCACCTTCCTGCGCACCCAGCTGGCCGGCTACAAGATCCCCAAGCAGATGGTCTTCCTCCAGCCGGAGGAACTGCCCCGCTCCGCCGCGGGCAAACTGCGCAAGGCCACGCTCAAGCAGAACCTCGGCTGGGCCAGCCCCGATCCGGCGGCCCGGACCACCAAGACAGAGACCTTCTGATCCCCACCTATCCCTCATTAGGAGACACAGAGATGTTCAACAAGATCCTGATCGCCAACCGCGGCGAGATCGCGGTGCGGATCATGACGACCTGCGCCGACCTTGGCATCAAGACCGTGGCCGTGTACTCGGCGGCGGACAGCGAGTCCCTGCACGTCCGGCGCGCCGACGAGGGCGTCAACCTCGGTGACGGCCCCTCGAGCGAGAACTACCTCAACATCCCCGCCATCATCGACGCCGCCGTCAAGACCGGTGCGGAGGCCATCCACCCCGGCTACGGCTTCCTCGCGGAGAACGCCGGTTTCGCCCGCGCCGTCGCCGAGGCCGGCCTGGTGTTCATCGGCCCCTCCGGTGACGCCATCTCCGCCATGGGCGAGAAGGTGACCGCCCGTGAGCTGGCCATCGCCGCCGAGGTGCCGCTGGCACCGGGTTCCGACGGCGCCATCGACGGTGTCGAGCAGGTCCTGAGCTTCGGCGCGGAGCACGGCTACCCGGTGCTGGTGAAGGCCTCCCACGGCGGCGGCGGGCGAGGCATGCGCCGCATCAACTCCGCAGAGGAGGCTGCCGAGGCCGTGGCCGCTGCCGAGCGCGAGGCGGCAGCCGCCTTCGGAAACAGTGAGATCTACCTGGAGCGCTACCTCACCAACGCACGCCACGTGGAGGTCCAGGTCTTCGCGGACACCCACGGCAACGCCGTCTACTTCGGCGACCGCGACTGCTCCGTCCAGCGCCGCCACCAGAAGCTCATCGAGGAGGCGCCGGCCCCCGGCCTGAGCGAGAAGATGCGTCAGGACATGGGTGAGGCGGCCGTCCGCCTGGCCCGCCGGGTCGGCTATGTCGGTGCCGGCACCGTCGAGTTCCTCGTCGAGGGCGAGAAGTTCTTCTTCCTGGAAATGAACACCCGCATCCAGGTCGAGCACCCCGTCACCGAGCTGGTGCAGGGCCTGGACCTGATCGCCGAGCAGATCCGCGTGGCCGCCGGCCAACCGCTCTCCGTCACCGAATCGGGCCTGCCCCCGCGCGGTGCCGCCATCGAGGCCCGCATCAACGCCGAGGACATCAACGGCGGCCGCTTCGTGCCCACCCCGGGCAGGATCACCACCCTCAAGGTGCCCACCCAGCCGGGCCTGCGCTTCGACACCGGCTTTGAGGCCGGCGATGAGGTCCTGCCCTACTACGACAGCCTCATCGGCAAACTCATCGCCTGGGGCCCGGACCGCGAGGCCGCCATCAACCGCCTCAGCCGGGCGCTCGACGAACTGGACATCCAGGGTGTGAAGACCACCGCCCCGGCCGCCAAGCTCGTCCTCGAGCACGAGGACTTCCGCTCCACCCGCTTCAACACCCTGTGGCTCGAATCCACCGTGGAATTCCCCGACGTCGCCGTCGAGGCCGAGGACGAGGAGGACGAGGGGGAGGAGCTGCTCGCCCGCAACGAGGTCGAGGTCGGCGGCCGTTTCTACGCCATCCCTTACTTCACCGAGGCCGTCCCCGGCGCGCCCGTGGCCGCCGGTGCGGCACCGGCCGAGGCACCGGTCAACGGTGGCGCGGGCCGACCGCGCACGGGCGGGGGGCGTCGAAAATCGAAGAAGGCCTTCGACGGCACCGTCAAGGCCCCCATGCAGGGCACGATCGTGCAGATCAAGGTGAGCGCCGGCCAGCAGGTCAGCGCCGGTGACCTCCTCTTCGTCCAGGAGGCCATGAAGATGGAGAACCCCATCACCGCCCCCGCCGACGGCACGGTCGGCGAGATCCTGGTCAGCCTCGGCGAATCCCTCGCCGCCGGCGCTGCCCTGACCACCCTGGAACTGGAGAAGGTGAACGCATGAAACCCGTGAGATCCCTGCTGTTCGTCCCCGGACACAAGAAGGACTGGATCCGCAAGGCACTGGCCTCCGAGGCCGACGCCATCATCATCGATCTGGAGGACGCCGTCCCCCAGGAGGACAAGGCGCTGGCCCGCAGCAACGCCCGCGAGATCCTCGCCGAGACCGCCGGCACCGGCGCCACCGTCCTCATCCGGCCCAACGCACTCGACACCGACCACTTCGGTGCCGACGTCGCCGCGGTGGTCCGCGACGGACTGACCGCCCTGCTGCTGCCCAAGCTGTTCAGCCGCGATGACGTGGTGCGTTTCGACGCCCTCGTCACCGCCGCCGAGATCGCCAACGGCGTCCCCCGCGGGCAGGTCGAGCTCATGCCCTCCCTGGAGACGGCGGCCTCGATCAACAAGGTCGACGAGATCCTCGCCGGCCCCCGCGTCGGCGGCATCATGGCCGCCGCCGCGAAGGACGCCGACGTCTCCCGCGAGGTCGGTTTCACGTGGACCGCCGAAGGTCTGGAGACGCTCCACCTGCGCAGCAAGGTCGTCCTCGCCGCCCGTTCGGCCGGTATCCGCTGCATCGTCCTGGGTCTGTGGCAGGAGGTCCGCAACCTCGACGGCCTGCGCACCTTCGCCCAGGACAACAACCGGCTCGGCTACACCGGGCAGGTGCTCATCCACCCCTCCCATGCCCCCGTGGCCAACGAGGAGTACGGGCTCTCGGAACGGCAGATCGCCTACTACCGCGGCCTGATCGCCGCCTTCGAGAAGGCCACCGAAGAAGGTCACGGCGCCGTCTCCTACGAGGGTGACCACATCGACCTGGCCCACGCCAACCACGCCCGCGAGGCACTCGCCGTCGCCGGCATCTCCACCGAACTCATCACTGAAGGAGCCTGACATGCCCGGAATGTACTACGAGGATTTCACCGTCGGCGAGGTCCTGCGCCACGAGGTCACCCGCACCGTGACCGAAACCGACAACCTGCTCATCACCACCCTGACTATGAACGTCCAGCCCCTGCATCTCGACGCCGAATTCGCCGCCGAGAGCATGTACGGCCGCCAGATCGTCAACAGCATCTTCACCCTCGGCGTGGTCACCGGCATCCCGGTCCAGCAGACCACCCTCGGCACCACCCTGGGCAACCTCGGCTTCCGCGAGATCGAATTCCCCAAGCCGGTCTTCTTCGGCGACACCCTCCGCGTGGAGACCGAGGCCCTGGACAAGCGCGTCTCCAAGTCCCGCCCCGAGACCGGCATCGTCGGTATCGAACACCGCGGCTACAACCAGAACGATGAACTCGTCTGCGTGGTCCGCCGCACTGCCCTGATGAAGCGCCGCCCCGGCGCCGTCGAGGAAACCCAGCTCGAGACCACCGCAGCCTCTGCCCAGTAGGGCCTCTGTTCCACCCGCCCCGCCAGTGACGGGCCCCGCGCCCAGAAAGCTACACAACATCTCCTGAAGTTCTCCTCGACACAAGGAACGAGGCCCCATGTCCGTAACAACTGAGCCCGTGACCCCGAACACCCCCACCACCCCGGTCTTCACCGAGGAAACCCCAGGCTTCGACAAGAAGCATTCCCGCAGAGCCGTCGCCGGCGGCACCTTCGGCACCGCCCTCGAATGGTTCGACTTCGCGGTCTACGGCACGCTCTCGGCGACACTCTTCCCCACGCTGTTCTTCCCGGCCTACGACGCCAACACCGCACTGCTCGCCTCCTTCGCCACCTTCGGTGCCGGCATGGTCGCCCGCCCCCTCGGCGGTGTCATCTTCGGTGCGCTGGGTGACAAGATCGGGCGCCGCAACGTCCTCATGTTCACCCTGGTCCTCATGGGCCTGGCCTCCGTGGCAATCGGACTGCTGCCCACTTATGCGATGATCGGTGTCGTCGCCCCCACGCTGCTGGTCATCCTGCGTTTCCTGCAGGGCTTCGCCCTCGGTGGGGAAGCCACCGGCGTGCAGGTCCTCGTGGTCGAACACGCACCCAAGGACCACCGCGGACTCTACGGGGGCATCCTGGCCACCGGCTCCCCGCTGGCACAGACCTTCGCCTCCTTGACCCTGACCGGTCTCGCGGCCTTCCTCAGCGAGGATGCCTTCGCCTCCTGGGGCTGGCGCATTCCCTTCATCATGGGCGTGCTGCTGCTGGTCGTCGGCGTGATCATCCGGACCAAGCTCGAGGAGACCCCGGCCTTCCTGGAGAGCCAGAAGCAGGCCGCCGAGGCCGCCGCCAAGGGCGAGACCGTCCAGCAGGAACGGGCCCTCATGGTGATCATGAAGAAGCCCGGCACCGTGATCAAGCTGGTGCTGTCCTGGGCCGCCTCCGCCGGACTCTTCTGGATCTGCGTCACCTACGCGGTGAACTACCTGACCAACGTCCTCGGCTACGAGAACGACATCACCTTCGGCCTGCTCCTCATCGCCAACCTGATCTCCATCCCGGCCGCCATTCTCGGCGGACGACTCAGCGACCGGATCGGCCGCAAGAACGTCTTCCTCATCGGCCTGACCCTCCAGGGCATCGCCGCTGCCTCCATGTTCCCCATCATGAACACCATGAACTACCCGGCCAGCGTCGCGATCATCACCGTCGCCCTCTGCGGCATCCAGATCACCGCCGGCGTCCAGGCAGCCTTCTTCTCGGAGTCCCTGCCCACCGCCATGCGATACACCGGATCCGCCCTCGGCATGACCATGGCCGGCCTGCTCTTCGGCGCCCCGATCCCCTTCGTCGCCGCCTGGATCTTCCAGAACACCTCGAACGGCACCCTGGCACTCACCGCCATCGCCCTCGGACTGGTGATCACCTCCTTCCTGGCAACCTTGACCCTGCCCGAGCGTTACAAGAAGTCCCTGGAGGACGCCCACTGATAGACACCGAAATGAGCTGATCTCTCTGGCCCCGGCCCCACACCTGATGAGGTGTGGGGTTGTAGGGCGTTGGTGAGTGGGGAACGGCGTTGAACTGCAGCGATGTCTTGGACCCGGTGGTTCTGGCAACATGGGAGACAACAGGAGAAACCTTCAGCGGAGGGTCATGATGGCGGACATGACAATCAGGAATCTGGACAGGGAGCTGTGGCGGCGACTGCTCCTCCGGGCAGTGGCACATGACAGGACCGCGGAAGAGGAGACGCGGGCGATCCTGACTGACGCGCTCACGAATTCACCTGACGCGGGGTATACGACTTCCGGTACCTGGACGGCAGAGCTTCGACGCCTGGCCGGGGATTGGGGCGGCGTAGAACTGAGGATCCCGGAACGGGAGGTGGGGGACGGGGTGCACCGGATACTGGCCCTCGGGGAAGGATAGATTCGCAGCGAAACAAGGTGAGTCGGGGGAAGGGGCGGTCGAGGGTTTTGGTTCCTTATGCTCGCAGGAGTGGGGCTGCCTGAGCCCGGAGGGAAGGCCTTGCTGACTCAGGCTGAAGGCAGAGCCTGGAGTCTGTCTTCGTAGGCTGACAAGCCGAGAATCTTCATCATGTCCAGGTTGGCTTCCAGAACCGGGGGATTGGCGTCCTTGTAGGCGTCTGAAGAACTCGTCTCCCGGAGGGAATCAAAATAGGAGATCGTGGCGTTCGCTGCGGCCTGCAGTGAGATCAGGGGCACCACGACCACTGAGACCCCGAGATCGAAGAGATCCTGGGCGGTGAAGCCAGGTGGGGGGTCGAGGGTGACCAGGGGGTGTCCGATCGCCTCGATGAGAGAGCTGTAGACCTCCATCCGCTCGGACGGGGAGCGGTCAGAGAACGTGATTCCGTCGAGTTTGCTCACCATGGGAAGCACCAGGTCCGCGCCTTCCTCTGCGAATCGGCGGCACCGTGTGACCACCTCGTCGAAGCCCAGCTCATCTGCATCTGTTCTGGCGATGATCAGCATGTCTTCTTCCCCGCGGGTCTCCACCGCGAGTTTCACTCGAGCAACGGCGGTCTCCTGATCGACCACCGATCTTCCGCCCAGGAAAGGGCAGCGTTTGGGGTCAGCCTGGTCCTCAATCTGGATCGCGGCAGCGCCTGCCCGCGCGAATTCCCGCACTGTCCGGTGGAGGCTGTTTGGTCCGCCGAATCCGGTGTCGACGTCCACGATGACGTTGAGGTCTGGGGCGGCTGCTGTGAGACGGGCCGTATGGTCCGCCAGCTCCCGCATGGTGGCGATGCCCATGTCCGGAGCGCCGAGCTGAGTGGCTTCGAAGGCGAAGCCAGAGGCATAGACGGTGGTAAAACCTGCGCGCTGCGCGAGAACCGCGGTCAGGGCGTCGTGGGCGCCGGGAGCAATGACACCGCCGGCGTGCAGGTGAGTTCGAAGAGAGTTCATTGATTTCTCCAGCCGTTCAGGAAATTTGGTTAAAAAGGTTGCGTCTCCGTCGTTCATATGATGAACTGTTGCACAGTGTACACATTTGAAGGAAGGAATCACATGAGTGTTCAGGAAAAATCGACGGTTTCCACCGTTGAGGTGCCCTACCCGATGCAGTCCCGCCAGGACCTGATCGTGGCTGCGGAGTTGGAGCATGACCTCGGTAGCCTGCGGAAGGATTACGGTCCGGTGGTTCCCGCCCTCATGCCCTTCGGTGAAGGGAACGCCTGGATCGCAATCGGATACAACGAAGTCCGCCAGGTGATGAGCGATGAGCGCTTCGTCGTCTGGAAGCACCGCGGCAACAACTACCCTCGACTCCGTTTCAACGAGGGCAACCGTCCGCCGTTCCGGATGGCCTTCGACAAAATGGACGGCCCGGAGCAGATCGCCCGGCGCCGTGTACTGGCCAAGCACCTCTCCGCCCGCCGGGTCATGGGGATGCGGGAGGAAACCCGCAACAAGGTCGAGAACTTCCTCGACGGTTTCATTGCCCAGGGGCAGGGCACTGACCTGATGAGCAATTTCGTGGAGCATGTTCCCCTCGCCGTCATTTCTGATCTGCTCGGTGTTCCTGCTGAAGAGACCGATATCTTCCTCGAGGCCGCCCTCGACCACATGAATGGCCGCATCACCACTGAGGATCAGGCCAACGCGCACATCACCAAGGTGAATGCCTACTTCGACCACCTCGTTGCGCGACGCCACAAGGAGCCCGGCGATGACCTGATCAGTGCCCTGCTCTCCGATGTCGGTGGCATCTGGGACGACGAGGAACTCGGTGGAGTGGGATTCGTCCTTCTCACCGCAGGACATGACTCGACTGCCTCGATCATCGGCGGGATCCTCTTCTGGCTCGCGCATGACCCCGAGCGTTTTCAGTACCTGAAGGACAACCGCGAGATCCTGCCGCGTGCCATCGAGGAGTTTCTCCGGGTTGTGCCCGCCGGCACCGGAACCCGCGTCCGTATTGCCACAGAGGACGTCGAGATCGGTGGCGTCCTGGTGAAGAAGGACGACGGCATCCACCCCGTCGTGCACCCCGCGAACTTCGACGAGACGATCTTCGAGAATCCGGATGAGCTCAATTTCGAACGCGAAGGTGAGACCCACCTGCGCTTCGGTTTCGGCTCCCACGCGTGCCCGGGTAATCAGCTGGCACGTATGGAGATCCGCGAGGTTCTTGACGCGGTGCTCGATCGCTTCGCCACCCTTAGTGCCGCGGTCCCGTCCGACAACTGGCGCGGCGACATGCTCATGCGTGGCCCGAAGAAGCTGCCGGTCACCTGGACCCTGGAGGAGGACAACTCATGAAAGCTGTGATTATCGGAGCAGGAGCTGCCGGCCTGGCGGCGGCCGAAGCCCTGGCTGAGCGAGGCTGGGAAGGTGAGATCACCCTGGTGGGTGCAGAAAAGCAGCTGCCTTATGACCGCCCCCCACTCTCGAAAGCCCTGCTGACTGGAACTGAGGAGTTCAACTTCGTGCGCCTGTGCACGGAAGAGGACCTTAGCCGGAACGACATCAACTTCATCCCCGGTGCAACAGCAACCCGTCTGGATCCCTTCGCCCGCACCGTCGCACTGTCCACCGGAGAAATCCTGGACTACGACAAGCTCATCATCGCCACCGGCGTGGACGCCCGCCAGCTCCCCGCCACGGAGCACATCGAATCTGCCGTCACGCTGCGCACCTTCGAGGACTCCATGAAGTTCCGGGCCGAGATGATCGAGGGGCGACGCATCCTCATCGTCGGGGCAGGTTTCATCGGCCTGGAAGTTGCAGCCACCGCCATTCTTAAGGGCTGCACCGTTGACGTGGTGGAACCGGCACCGGGCGTGCTGTACGGCAAGTTCCCGGAGGTTCTTGCGGGCCGCATCGAGAGCTCGCACGTGGAGAAGGGCGTGAGATTCCACTTCGGCAAGGTCGTCGAGACCTGGAATGCCCCGGATGGTCAGCTCGCATCAGTGGTGCTGTCCGACGGCACCGAACTTAACGCGGATGCGGCCCTCATCGGTATCGGCACCATTCCGGCCACCGGTTGGCTGGAGGATTCTGGTCTGGAGATCAACAACGGCATCATCTGCGACTCCCGCGGACTGGCTGCCCCGGACATCTACGCCATCGGTGATGTGTCCAACTGGTTCCATCCTCTTGCCGGAGAAAACCGTCGCATCGAGCATCGTCTCAGCGCCGGTGAGCAGGCACAGATCGTCGCCGCCGAACTCACCGGTTCCGAGCCGGGCCACCTGGATCTCCCCTTTTTCTGGACGGACCAGTACAAGGAGAAATGGCAGGCCTACGGCTACGTCGACTGGGAGGCCGATCTGGAGATCGTCCTCGATGAACCCGATAACAACCGGCTCGTCGCAGTGCTCCGGCGGGACGGACGCCTCGAAGCGGTGATCGGCAAGAACGCAGTCAAGCAGATGATGCCGTACCGCAGGGAACTCAAGCAGGCTGCTATCGCGCAGCTGGCCGAACTCTGAAAACACATCAAACTCATCCGAATCCCTCGCACTCACTCAAACTAAGGAGAAGAACAATGAAGGTCATCATCGACACCGATAAGTGCATTGCCGCCGGAGCCTGCGTCATGGAGGCAATGGAGGTTTTCGATCAGCGGGATGAGGATGGCGTCGTCATCCTGCTGCAGGAAACCCCGAGCGAGGACCAGCACGCTAACGTCCGCCGGGCCGTCCATGCCTGCCCCGCCAAGGCAATCGTCCTGCAGGACTAACCACCACTATCGTCCCCGGAGGACAATCATGACAGTTACGACCATCCCCACCGGCCGACTGGCTGCTGTGACCGGTGGTGCCAGCGGCATCGGTCTGGCCACCGTGCACAGGCTCCGCGAAGACGGACACAAGGTGTTGATCATCGACCGGTCCGAGCAGGTAGTGGAGTTGGCGGAGGAACTTTCCACGGAGGAACTTCCCGTCTACGCGAAGGTTGCGGATCTGAGCAGCCCCGAGGAGATCAAGCGGCTTACGGCGGAGATCACGGAGGAGTTCGGGGGCGTGGACATCCTGGTGAACAACGCAGGAATCCACCCGAAGCAGCCGGATGGCTCGCACTTCGCAATCAAGGACATATCCCTGGAGCAGTGGAACCTGGTGATGGACGTGAACCTCACCGCCACTTTCCTGATGTCCCAGTGGGCGATGAAGGGCATGGCTGAGCGGGGCTGGGGTCGTATCGTCAATGTCGCCTCCCGCGCCGGTCGCATGTACATGCCGATCAGCGGCGCGCATTATGCGGCATCGAAGGCAGCCGTCATCGGTTTCACCCGCACGCTCGCCGGGGACTGTGGCCCTCACGGGATCACCGCCAACACCGTCGCTCCGGGACGGATCAAGACCCCGCTGTCCGATGTCAGCGGCCTGGGCTCCAGCCAGAACCTGCATGAGGAGTTCGCCCAGTCGGTGCCCCTGCGCCGTGTGGGAACCTCCGATGAACTGGCTGCTGCGGTGTCCTTCCTCGCTTCCGAGGATTCGAGTTTCGTCACCGGGGCTGTCATCGACGTCAACGGCGGAATCTTCGGTTAGTCCCGGCCCCCAGCGGAACAGGACCCACGAACGGATCAGAGAAAGGAAGTGACCATGGTCAACCAGGATATTGATGTCATCGTCATCGGGGCGGGAATCGCCGGCCTGTCCACGGCCGCCCGCGCAGCTGAGCAGGGTATGCGGGTGCTGCTTGTGGAGAAAATGTCAGCCATCGGTGGCTCATCCGCAATGAGCGGCGGTTGGTTCGCGTTCACCGGTACAGAAGAGCAGAAGGCAGCCGGTGTTGAGGACAGCATCGAGTTGTTCCGTTCGGACCTGCGCAAGGTCGGGGCATACCGCAACAACCCCGCTCTCGTTGAGGCCTATATGGAGAACCAGTTTGAGACTTACGAATGGCTCCGGGCCAAGGGCGTGAGCTTCGGGGAGGTCGAGATCAGCTCCGGCCAGTCGGCGCCACGTGGACACAGCACCCGAATCCGGGAGGTGCTGCAGCTTCTTCACGACGATTTCAGCGCCCACGGCGGTGAAACACTTTTCGACGCCCCCGTCACCGCCCTTCACCGCGACGCGGAGGGCCGCGTCACGGGAATCACCATCAGCGACGGCAGACAGTTCACTGCGGTGCTCGGTGTAGTCATAGCATCCGGCGGATTCTCCCGTTCCAGGGAACTGCTGTCGGTTTTCGCTCCGGAGCAGTTGGCCGCCATTCCCTACGGGGGCCCGGGAAACACCGGCGATGGACTGCGCATGGCCTGGAAGCTGGGCGCAGGCATGGCCGACATGTCCGCGATCTCCGGGACCTACGGTTCCCACCCGGAGACCACTGATGAACAGCAGGAGTTGCTCACGTCCTATTACATGGGCGGCATCATCGTGAACGTGGACGGCAGGCGCTTCGTGGATGAGTCCCTGGACTACAAGACTCTGGGCTCTGCGGTGCTTACCCAGCCTGAGGCCCTGGCTTTCCAGATCTTCGATGCCCCTGTCCGTGCTCTCTCGCACCGGGGAATTGCTCTGAAGGACATGGATACACTGGAAGACTTCGGCCATCTCCCCAGCGCACCAACCCTGGAAGAACTCGCTGACACCGTCGGTATTCCCGCCGGGCAGCTGGTGGATACCATCGAAAAATACAATGACGCTGTCCGAGGAGCGGGCGCAGACGAGGTGGGACGCACCAATCTCTGCAACGGAGTCGGCGATCTACGCCCCATCGAGACCGGACCTTTCTACGCCTACCCGGCCAAGACCCTGATGACCACCACCTACGGCGGGATCACCTTCACACCCGAAGGCCGGGTCACCGATGTCGACGGCGACATCATCGACGGACTTTTCGCTGTCGGGGAGGTCACCGGAGGCTTCCACGGTGCCGCCTACATGACCGGCAGCTCCCTGGGTAAGGGTGCGGTGTTCGGCCGGATCGTAGCCGAAACGCTGGTCCGCAGCTACGTGGGGGCTGTCAATGGATAACCGTATTCTGGCTCACCTCCGTGCAGGAACCACCTCCAGAGGCGTGAATATCCAGACCAACAGTCCGGAGATCGTGGAGATGGTCGGGTATGCCGGCTTCGACCATGTCATGATCGACTGGGAGCACGGTTCTTTCGGCACCGATGCCGTGGTTGGGATGATCCGGGCGGCACAGTTAGCCGAAGTCACCCCGATTATCCGCATTCCCTCCGACGACCACGTGTGGATCAAGCGGGTCCTTGATGCAGGAGCTCTCGGAGTGGTGGTTCCCCATATCTCCAGCCGCGAGCAGGCGGAAGCTGCGGTCCATGCCGCCCGTTACCGTACGGAAGGCACATACGGTGCCCGTGGCGCCTGTCCGAGTGTGCGCGCCGCCAACCACATGGCCTCGGACTGGCGGGAATTCGCCCACCGGTCCAATGAGAATATTTTCGTGGCTCTGGCCATCGAAAGCCCGGAAGGTGTGGCAGCCCTGGAGGAGATCCTCGAGGTCCCCGGTATCGACGCCGTCTTCCTGGGAACTTTTGATCTGGCACATGACATGGGCTTCTACGGTGACAACAGCGCTCCTGAGGTCGTGGAGCAGATCGATCGGATCATTGCCGTTGCCAAACGGGCCGGCGTTCCGCTCTTCGCTACTCTTTACCGGGGGCGCACGGCGGAGGAAGTGGCTGAGGAATTCGAGCGATGGCGTGCCTTGGGTGCCCAGGTCTTCAACTCCATCAGCGACCGTCGTCTGGTCCTGCAGGGGTTGGAGGATCGCCTGAGACAAATACCCGGGTAACGTGCTGGCTCCAAAGCTTCTCGCAGGCTTAATAATTGCCCTGGCACGGACTATTGTTGATCTGTAGAACACAATTTCCGTTGTATGAACCATTATTTCGGCAAGGGGCCTTGTTCACAGATCGAGTATCAAACGACTAGAGGAAGCGCAGGACGGATATGATCGTCGGCAAATTACAGACGGTTTCAGTGGTGGATGCCCTGCAGGAGCATCTCCGTGACTATATTTTCAGCGGCAGAATTGCGGCGGGGGAGAGAATCAAGGAATCCCCCATGGCCAAACAGTTGGAAGTATCCCGCCACACCCTGCGCGCGGCCCTCTCCCGTCTGGAGAATGTCGGTCTGCTCGAATACCGGGAGAACCACGGTTGGTCAGTGCCTGAGTTCGATCAGGAGGAGTACGCCGATATTCTTCTGCTTCGCGAGTCGCTGGAAAAGACCGCTTATAAGGTGGCGGTGGAAAGGGGCGCGAAGCCGGATGAGCGTGTCTACGAGGTACTGGGCCGGATCAAGGGCATGACCCAGGAAACCCCCTGGGCCGAGCGCATCGATGCAGATGCCGCCCTCCACCAGGCGCTCGTGGATCTCGCGGGAAGTCCCCGACTCAGTCGCGCATTCTCCGACATGATGGATGAGTTCCGGCTTTGCCGCATGCAGTCGTTGGCCTGGCTGGAGCAGTTGCCGGTTGACCGCTGGATTGAATTTCACGAGGAGCTCATCGAAGGGCTGAGTTCCGATGACCCGGACGTGGAGGCCATCGCCGGCAACCACTTCGTCGCGGATCCCTGGAACGCTCCACGTGCCGACGTCACGCACGACAGGGAGGCAGTGTCGTCATGACAGCTGATCTTTCCTGGGGCATCAAACGCAGTTTCCTCGGCTATTTGGAGAGCCTGCCCGACTGTTTGATCACTACTGAAGGCGGAGCCGACCGGGATGAGGCAAGCGGTGCTTTCCGCTTCCAGTATGCACGGAAAACGGAACTTGACGGGGGTGGTCACCGTCTGGAATTCAACGGGGACGTCCGGATCAGGGCACATGGCGGCATGCTGCTGGTGATCTTCATGAATCCCTGGCTGAGCTTCACCGGGAGTCGGGTGGAGCTCAGCGTTGTGGACCTGATGCACTGGCCGGACACCTCCCGGCGGGAGATTCTGGGCATCTCGGAGAACACTGATGGCACTGAATTCCCCTTGAACTTGGCGGAATCTGCGCTGGAGACCTTCAACGGTGTCTATCCGGCGGGTGAACCGCTCGACCCGGCGATCTTGGTCCACGTCTAGAAACACAAAAACGCTCCTCCATCCGGAGGAGCGTTTTTCGTGCACCTATTTGGAACGCAGGATGAAGTCTGCCCCACGCTCGGCGATCATGAGCACACCGGCATGGATATTCGCGGTCAGTTCGCCCGGCATGACGGAGGCATCGACCACACGCAGGCCGGTGATGCCGTGAACACGCAGCTGCGGATCGACCACGGACAACGGATCGGTTCCCATACGGGCGGTGCCGGCATAATGGAACGCCGTGTCCCCCGTCTCCTTGATGTAGTCCAGGAGTGCCTCATCGGAGGCGTCGGCCTCCGGCCCGGGGGCGATCTCCTTGACGTCGTATTCTGCGGGCATCGCCGCAGCGATCTTCCCCGCGATACGCATACCCGCAAGGAGCACCTGACGATCCTCTTCCTCGGAGAGATGGTTGAAGGTGTAGCTGGCACTGGCCAGGGGATCAGCTGAGGTGATGCGGGCGTGGCCCCGGCTCTTCGGACGACCCTGGTACATTCCCAGGCGGAAGCCGGAGAACTTCGCCAGGTCCCAACCCTTGTCGCCGGGCATGAAGGGCAGGAAGTGCAGCTGGAGGTCCACGTCGTCGGAAAGCTCACTGGCCTGAAGGTAGGAGCCGGCCAGCGAGGCACCGATGGTGAGCGGCCCGTTACGGTCGCCGGCGAAGTAGCGGATGCCGTTGAGAGCCTGTTGAATCGGGGTGCGCATCACCTTGTTGAAGGTGTACCTGGAGTTGGTGGTGTATTTGCGGCCCACCTGGAAGTGGTCCATGAGGTTTTCGCCGACCCCTGGTAGGTCGTGGATGACCTCGATGCCGTGCTCCTTGAGCAGTGCGGCCGGGCCGACTCCGGAGAGCTGGAGCAACTTCGGGGTCAGCAGGGCGCCAGAGCTCAGAATGACCTCCTTGGCTGCGGTGACCTGCAGCTCCTCGGAGCCGTGGCGGTAGGTGACACCGGTGGCGCGCTTTCCCTCGAAATTGATCTTGGTCACCGTGGACTCGGTGAGGACGGTCAGGTTGGAACGCTTGCGCGCCTCCTTGAGGAAGGTCTGGGAGGTGGAGGAACGCATGCCTCGGTGGGTGGCCAGGTCCCAGTAGCCGGAGCCGGCGGGCTCGCCGGAGTTGAAGTCGACATTTTTTCCGGTGCCCAGGGTCTTCGCTGCGGTGTCGATGTAGGCGTCAGCGAGCGGGTTCTTCCAGCGGGCCCTTTCCACACTGATCGGGCCGTCGGCACCGTGCAGTGAGGTGTTGCCGCGGTGGTCGGATTCATACCTGCGGTGGAAGGGGAGGTTCTCCTCCCAGCTCCAACCCTCCGCGCCGGCCTGCACCCAGGCGTCGTAGTCGCTTTTGATGCCGCGAACGTGGACCAGACCGTTGATGGCGCTGGATCCGCCGACGAGTCGGCCGTAGGGGAGGGCATACTGGCGGCCGTTGATGGCCTCCTCCGGCTCGGTCTGGTGGTCCCAGGAGGTGTATTTCTTGTTGAAGATGATCTTGGCGAAGCCGAGGGGGATGCGGGACCAGAGGCTCTTATCGTCGGGCCCGGCCTCAATGAGGAGGACCTGGTTGTGTGGGTCCTCGGAGAGCCGGGAAGCGACTACAGCGCCTGCCGAACCTGCGCCGACCACGATGTAGTCGAACTGGCGGGGGAGATGGGTCACGTGATCTACCTTTCAATGAACGTCAACTGTGGTTCTGTGTCACAGTTTCCACCACTAATGAACACCTGTCAATTAGTTGTTTCCAATTAAGCTGTCCCCATGGAAAAACAGCCTGTCAATGCCGGCCTGGTGGGGCGCCGCGAAACCCTCCGGGAATCCTCTGATGTGCGCGCTGTCCGTACCCGGGGCCAGATTTCGGAAGCGTTGGAAAGGCTCACGGCCCGCGGGGCGGAGATCACTGTCAGCTCCATCGTTCGGGAGGCCGGTATCAGTCGCGGTACTTTCTATACCCATTACTCCGGCCTGGAGGGGCTGGCGGTGGAGCTCCAGGCTGAGGTGGTCCATCTTCTCGCCGGGCTGGAGCGCACTCAGGCACATCTTGATCCTGAGGAGCGGGTCCGCTCGCGCCGGGACAGCATCGCCGAGGCTCTCGGTGGGGTGGTGGAGCACTACGCGAGGTACCGGTCTTTCTATGCTGCAGTGTTCTCCATGCCGGTCTCCCAGGCGAATGCCCGGCTGCGCGTTGAAGCGCTGGCCGCGGAGCTGCAGGAGCACATGTCCATCGATGCAGTGGTGCCGGAGGGGGTGAATATCCGACTGGCTGCGCTCTTTATTGCCGGCGGATGGACGACCGTCATCACGGACTGGGTGCTGGGCAATGTGGAGGCTACCGAGGGGGATGTGGCCCGACATATGGTCATGCTGGTTCCGGAGTGGCTGTACCGCTTGCGGGTAAATGCGGACCTGGAAGGGTGACAAAAGGTGTCATGAGCTCCTCAGATGCGAAAAAGTGAGCTGAGGCACTTGCGGAGTGTGGAAATTTAATAGACACTTGTCGATAAAGAAGTGTGACACAGTTCCACTTTTCTTCTTCCGCAATTGAACCAGACACGAAAGGCCTGAGCATGGCCCCGTTTTTCGATCCCAATCGCATCAAGGACTACGGCCTCTACATCAACGGTGAATGGCTCCCCACCGCAGACCGGGAGTTGATTGAGGTGGACAACCCGGCCACCGAGGAAATCATCGCCCGCGTGGTGGAGGCGACGGAATCGGACGTGGCGGCAGCGGTCAGCGCTGCACGTACCTCGCACGATGATGGCCGCTGGTCAATGCTCCCTCCCAGAGAACGGCAGAAGGTTCTGATCCGTTTCGCGGAGATCATGGATGAACGCAAGGCTGAACTCGTGAAAATCGACATCGCCGAATGTGGTTCCGTCGGCTGGTTCGCGGACGCTGGGCAGGTGGGCGGTGCTATCGCGCACCTGCGCTCCACGATTGAGGCAATGGACCGCTTCGACTGGGAGAAGTCCTCGCCGGTCCACTTCGGCAGCGGCATTGGCCAGGGGCAGATCGTCCGCGAGAGCTACGGTGTTGCTGCCCTGGTCAGTGCCTATAATTTCCCGCTGTGGCTGAATATGACCAAGCTTGCCCCGGCCCTGGCAGCTGGCTGCTCCGTGGTGCTCAAGCCGGCGTCAACCACTCCGCTTGAGGGGCTCATTCTGGCTGAAATTGGTGAGCAGGCCGGCATTCCGGCGGGGGTGATCAACGTGATCACCGGCGGCCGGGTACCCACTCAGGCCCTGACCACCCATCCCGGAGTCGATATGGTCAGTTTCACGGGTTCTGACGCCGTGGGTGCCCAGATCTATCAGCAGGCCGCGACCTCCATCAAGAAAGTGGTTCTGGAGCTCGGCGGCAAGAGCGCGAACATCGTTCTTGAGGACGCCGACCTTGACGCCGTAGCCGCTCAGGTAGTCACCCATACCATCATCCAGGCTGGTCAGGGCTGTTCATTGCTCATGCGTACCCTGGTGCACCGATCGCGCCATGATGAGCTTGTGGACAAGGTCGCCGCTGGCCTGGCTGCCGTCAAGGTGGGTGACCCGACCGCGTCGGACACTCAGATGGGTCCGCTGATTTCCGAGGCGCAGCGCCAGAAGGTTGAGGAACTCATCGCCTGCGGCGTGGAGGCTGGAGCCACCCTGGTCACGGGTGGCGGCCGACCGGAAGACCTGGACAAGGGCTTCTATATCGAACCCACCCTGTTCGCGAACGTGGACAACAGGTCCCGTATCGCCCAGGAGGAATTTTTCGGTCCGGTCAACGTCATCATCCCCTTTGACACGGATGGCGAGGCTGTCGAGATCGCCAACGACTCCATCTATGGACTCTCCGGTGGGGTGAACTCCGCTGATCCCATCCGTGCCTACAACCTTGCCCGCCGTCTACGTACCGGCGCCGTGATCCTCAACGGCGGGGGAGGCGCCTTCCCGGATATTTCCCTGCCCTTCGGTGGATACAAGGCCTCCGGCATCGGCCGGGAATATGGGGAATGGGGTATCGAGGAGTACCTGCAGACCAAGTCCATCGGCTGGGGTGCCGGCAGATAAAGCAGATGTTTTCAGAAACCTGTCCCTCACCGCTTGCTTTCAGCGGTGAGGGACAGGTTTATCTGCGGAAGCTGACAATGAGAAGGTGGTTGTGCCAGTGAAGATAAGGTTTGGTCGGAGCACTGATCCGCTGGCCGTGGGCGCCCTGGTTTTCGGCAGCCTGGTGGCTGGTCTGCTGCAGACCATCGTCCTTCAGATCCAGGATGATTTCCCTGTCCTGCTCAACGCCTCGCGCGAAGCGACCGGGTGGATCGTCACCGCCACCATTCTCACGGCCTGCGCGTTCTCTCCGGTGTCATCCCGACTGGGGGACATGTTTGGCCGCAAACACGTCATTATTCTCCTGTTGCTGATCCTCGCCGGTGGGTCCGTCATATCCGCCCTCGCCCCGAACGTGTGGATAGTCATCGTCGGACGTGCTCTTCAGGGACTGGCCATCGGTGTCATTCCACTGGCGATGTCCATCCTCAAGGACATCGTTCCGCCTGAGCAACTGGGAGGTGCCATCGCCTTGGCCTCCGGAACCCTGGGCATCGGCGCCGCCCTCGGACTGCCTGTGGGGGCGTTGGTCAATGACCACACCGGGTGGCGGGGGATCTTCTGGGTGTGCTTCCTCCTTGCTCTCCTGGGTGCGGCATGGATTCAGGTGGCGGTCCCCACTCATCAGGCCCGATCGAACGGAGACCTGGATATCTGCGGGGCCCTGGGGGTGGCTCTGAGTGTCACTGTTCTGCTCATCGGATTGTCACAGTCCCTGTCGTGGGGATGGCTGTCGGCACCAACGCTGGGCACTCTGGGAAGTGGGGCTGTGTTGTTGGGGGTCACTATCCTCCATCTTCTACGGCGGAGTCATCCCATCATTGATGTCCGGGCCTCCCTGGCGCCCCGGATCCTGTTGACGAACACCAGTGCCCTGTTGATGAATTTCTCCATGATGGGGGCCAACATCATCTTTCCCCAGCTCATGGCATTGCCTGCCGATTCGCCTGCAGGCCTCGGGGTGGACCGGATCATCTCGGGCACGGTCATGATGACAGCTGGAATCACCACGGCCGTGGCCACTCCGCTGATCGTGGTACTCAATGCGCGATTCGGCCCGAAGCGGCTCATGATCTTCGGCAGCGTCGTGGTCGGCACCTGTATGGGAATAGGTCTGGTGCTTCCGTGGAGCACCGCCCTGATCCTGGGCATCAATATCGCCCTGGGCTTCGGTTTCGGAATGTCGTTTGCCGCAATGCCCCAGATCATCATGGAATCAGTGGCCCGTGAAAACACCGCCGCTGCGAACGGGCTGAATGCACAGCTGCGATTTTTCGGTACTGCCTCAGCGTCAGCGGTGATTGCCGCGGTCTTGGCGTACTGGTCAGTCAGCCACAGTGGCGCTACCGTTCCTACGGTATCCGGCGTCAGGATTGCCCTCGCCTTGTGTGCGTTCACGGCATTCACCGCCACGGTCTTGTGCATACTGATTCCTCCCCGCCGGAGGGAAAACTCTACCCCCTGAACCTGCCGGGGCGCGTTCAGGGGGTAGGAGGGGCGTCGAGAAGCTCAGTCGAGTAGTTCGAAACGAACCGGTAGGGACTTCACACCGCCCACGAAGTTGGTCTGCAGCACCTTACGGCCCTCAAGCAGTTCGATATTGCGGATCCGGGGCAGGAGCTGCTCGAGCAGGATGCGCAGCTCGAGACGTGCCAGCGGCTGGCCCAGGCAGGAATGCGGACCAGAACCGAAGGCGATGTGGGGATTCGGTTTGCGGTCGTGTCGGAAGTTCGTGGGGTCGGGGAAGATGTCCTCATCGCGGTTGGCGGACTGGAAGAGAAGCATGAGGCGGTCGCCGGCCTTTATCTTCTGACCCCGCAGCTCGTAGTCCACGGCTGCCTGATGCACGAAGTGCTTCACCGGAGAGGCCCAGCGCAGACCCTCGTTGATTAGATTCGGGATGAGGGAGAGGTCTTCCTGAACGGCCTTGAGCTGCTCAGGATGCTTCGCCAGCTGCTCGAAGATGACGGCGGACGTGGTGGAGGTTGTGTCATGTCCTGCTCCTGAAATCGCGATGTAGTAGCCGATGCACATCTTCAAGGGGTAGAACTCCCCGTTGCTCATGCGTGCATTGGCGATCAGGCTGGCCAGGTTGTCCTCCGGCTCATTGCGGAGCTTCTCCACCAGCTTCGTGTAGTAGGCGAAGAAGTCCCGGATATTCGCCAGGTTCTGCTCGGCGGCGGCGGTGGGGGAGTCGTTCGCGATTCCTGCGCGGCGGGACTCGGGATCGTTGACGCCGAAGCGCTCGTGGGCGAGTTTCATGATGTGGGGCTCGTCCTCCTCGGGCACACCGAAGAGGGTCATCACCACGTGCAGCGGGTAGAACCAGGCGAAATCCTTTGAGAAATCGACTTCATTGGTGCCTGGCTGAAGGTGGCGGTCGATAACCTTGTCCGCGAGTTCGCGGATCCGGTCGTTCCACTTCTTCAGTTCCACCGGACGGAACCAACCCTGTGCGATGTCCCGCACCATCGTGTGCTCCGGCGGATCCATCATCTGCAGGGACTCCAGGGGACGGAGAGTGCCGTGGGTCTGCAGAATGTACTCGTCACCGGCCCGGGTGTTGAGGATCGGATTGTGCGTACCGGGCTTGTCCGGGCCACCGCCGTTGGGGAAGAGCTCGGGCTGACGCTCGATTTCGAGAATGTCGGCATGCTTGGTCACTAGCCACAGCGGGTCATAACCCTCAACCTCGACTTGGGCCAGCGGTGCGTTGGCGCGGAGCCACTCGTATGCCTGGAACAGTGCGGCTTCATCGAGATGACCGGTGGGGAGAACGATCTGCTCGGCAATCTCCTGGGGGACAAGGGTCTGAGTTGCGGTCACAACTTCTCCTTCAGATTCTGGGTTGATTTTCGGTGGTGGTGGGGATTCGCAGATGAAGTCGGTCATTTGTTCTCCGGCTCGCAGGCCCGCAGTGAGGGGCTCAGCATCCGCCCGGTGGAAAACTTTTGGATTTCTATTGAACAGCCATCGGCGTGTGTGTAGTGTCACATCTTACATGACACAGTTACACTGTGACACAGTTCGTCAGATTTTGGAATCTTTCTCCCCACAATTTCTGCCCCTGAGATCGAAATGAGGACTCCTATGAGAGTGAAAGAAATTCGCCGGCCCGCGCGTAAGGCCGCCCGCTACGTGATCGCCACCCTTGCTGTCGCAGGTACTTTCGCTGTCGCGGCCTGCGGGGGCGGCTCCTCTGCATCAAACGGAGATGCAGCCCCCGGTGGAGCTGAAGGCATCGAGGAGCTCACCCTCTCGTACAGTGACCTCACCTCAGCGACTTCGCCTGCGGGTGAAGCGGTCCAGGAGTGGATTGATGCTCTGGATGAGGATTCCGGTGGCAATGTCGTGGTTGAGCCCTACTGGTCGAGCTCCCTGCTCACCAGCGATGACGCGCTCTCAGGCACGGGATCAGGCATCTCCGACATCACCTACACCGTGGTCACCTACCAGCCGCAGGCTCTGCCCGTGGCCAACTGGCTCAACGAGCAGGGTTCCCTGCCGGTGGATTCCTACCCCCACAACCAGCTGCAGACTGTGGGCGTGATGAATGAGATGTTCAACACCGAGGACATGGCCGCGGAATTTGAGGTCCAGGGCGTGAAGTTCCTGGCCTCCACCAGCGTGGCCGGCAAGTATGACCTGCTCTGCAGCAAGGAACTCACTGACCAGACCGATCTCAGCGGTCTCCGCGTCCGGGCGCCGGGGCCCGTCTGGGCTGCAGAGGCTGAGGCACTCGGGATGACGGTGGTCAATGTCGCGCAGGGGGAGACCTATGAGGCTCTGCAGCGCGGACTCATTGACTGCCAGATCGGCGCGCCCTTCATGTACGAGGATTACGGCCTGAACGAGGTTGCCAAGCACTATTACCCCGCCGGTTTCTCCGCGAACATGGGACTCGTCCTGCTGATGAATCTGGACAGGTGGGAGTCCCTCTCCCCGGAGACCCAGACTTTCCTCCAGGACAGCATGCAGAAGTATGCGACCGGTCGCACCCAGGCCGACATCAACTCCCAGATGGCCTTCTTTGACCGCCGTGAAGAACTCGGCATCACCACCCACGATGTCACCGAGATGAATGCAGTCCTCGCGGAGTTCCAGGAATCGCAGCGCGAAACCTGGCTGGACCGTGCGCCTGCCGGTGTCTCCGATCCTGCGGATACCGGTGAGGTGCTCACTGCTGCCATTGAGTCCTGGGGCGAGACCGTGACGGAGGATGTGGACCTCGCCGAGCCCGGCGAGGTGGCCTCAGAGTCCATCGAGGACTTCCCGGCCTGGCAGGCGCGTCTGGATGAGGTCTTCGCCGGCCGCACCCAGGACTAAGGGTCAACAGCCACCTAATTCCCGACCGGGAAGGAAACATCCATGCTGCAAGTCCGACCACAAAGTCGCTCACCTCTGAGTATCATCCCCAAACTAGCCGGTGGGGGGAGCTCCGCACTGCTCGCCATTTCGGGCGTCGCACTGGCGATCATGGTTCTGCTCGTCTCCTATGACGTGCTCATGCGCAACCTCTTCGGCTCCGCGATGACGGGCGTGGCCGAGTATGTCTCTGAATGGCTCATGCCTGCGACCGTTCTGTTCGCCCTGGCTTACACGGAACACAAGAATGAACATATCCGCGTGACCATCATTGAGGACTCCCTCAAGGGCGGACCACAGAAAGCACTGCGTGTCATGGGACAGCTGACATCTGTTGCTGTGGCCCTGGTCCTCACCTGGGCCTCCTTTCAGCTGGCTGTCGACTCATTCACCATCCGCGAGACTGTCCCCATGGGCACCGCACTTCTGACGGTGTGGCCGATCAAGGTAGCCGTATTCGCGGGTTGGCTCTGGCTCTCGGTCCAGACCATCGCAAATCTCATTGCTGTCTTTCTCCCGGCCGCAGATGCGCAAACGCATCCGCGCACTGATGGCGGCAACCTCGCCGAACACGGAAATGAAGGTGGTTCCGGTGCTTAGTACTGCCGAAAAAACCGAAGTTGCAACAACCTCGCCTGCTGCTGCCCCCGCTGCGCCGGGAAAGAGTTCTCAAATCGGATCCTGGGCCTGGGTGATCGCCCTGTTCGGGGGTGGCCTGCTCATCGCCGCATACCTGCTGCTCGGTGACCCCGATCGCGTGGTTGTGGGAGCCCTCACCGTTGTGCTCATGCTGATCCTCATGCTCGGTGGCATCCATATCGGTCTGGCCATGGTGGGGGCTGGAGGGCTTGGACTTTATTCCCTGGGCGGTGCACCTGCTCTGACGACGACCCTGGAACAGGGAACCTTCGACCCTGCCGCCACCTGGCAGCTCTCGGTCATCCCGACGTTCATTCTCATGGGTACCGCGCTGTGGAAATCAGGCCTGACCAGTCGCGCATTCGAGGCAGCGAAGATGTGGCTGGGTAATGTTCCCGGTGGTCTTGCGCTGACCACCACCATCTCCGGTGCGGGTCTGGCTGCCTCCTCGGGTTCCACGATCGCACTCACCCACGCGCTCGGCCGAGTCGCCATTCCGGAGATGCTTCGCGCGGGCTACAAGCCGGGGTTCGCGATCGGCTCCACAGCAATGGCCGGTACGCTCGGTCAGCTGATCCCGCCGAGCGTCCTTCTCGTGGTCTACGCCGGTGCTGCACAGACTTCCGTGGGCAGCCAGCTGATGGCAGGTATCATTCCGGGTCTCATCCTGGCTCTGGCATTCTGTCTCTATATTCTGGCCGTTGGCATCACCCGCCCGGCAACGGCACCGCGTACCCGGCAGTACTTCACTCTCCGTCAGAAGATGAAGGGCCTGGTGAAGGTCATTCCGTTGGCGGTCGTGGCTTTCGTCGTCATCGGCGGCATTGCTTCCGGTCTGTTTACCCCCACTGAATCGGCCGCCATCGGATCCGTGGTGGCTCTGGTGCTGGGATGGTTCACCCGTAATGACGGTTCCAATGGACTCAAGGACTTTTTTGCGTACGTGAAGGGCGTCCTGGTGGTCGCCACTGTCGCCTCTGCGGGCATCTTCCTGCTGCTCATCGGAGTGCATATCCTGACCCGTGTGGTCACGTTGAGTCGCCTCGCGAATAGCCTGACCGACATGATCCTAGACATTGGCCTCAATGCCACGGGTTTCCTGCTGATCCTGGTGCTCCTGTACCTGCTTCTGGGCATGTTCATGGACACCATGGCCATCATTCTGCTCACTGTCCCGATCCTGGCGGCACCCCTCATGGCCCTCGGGGTCGACATGATCTGGTTCGGCATCTTCCTGGTGATCATGGTGGAGATCGGGATGGTGACCCCGCCCCTGGGTGTGCTGAGCTTTGTCATCCACAGAATCGCGCAGGACCGGGAGGTCAACCACGGTCAGCCGATCTCGTTGACCACCACTTTCCTCGGCGTTATGCCTTTCGTCGGGGTGGCACTTGGGATTGCTGTCCTGATCATCTTCGTTCCTGACCTGGTCACCTGGCTGCCCGGGCAGCTGTCGGTGAGTAACTGAGAGGAGTAACCCATGACACCCGAGACGCAACTCAAGGAGACCGAAATCAACTATGCATCCCTGGAATGGGGAATCAAGGAATCCTTCCGGAGCTATTTCGAACGTCTGCCGGATCACTCCTACAATTTCACCGCAGGCGCCCGCAGGTGCAGTGACGGGCAGATTGAATTCACGGCAGATGACCGGCCCGGCAACGATGCGGACACTCTCGCCTTCAAGGGATCGGTGCACCTCACCGGCCATCATGGCGCTCTGTCCGTCAGAATTACGAGCCCGCACGTGAGTTTCCGGCCTGATGGCACAGCAGATCTCTCTGCCGAGGTGGATGAGGTGGATGGCCAGCCGGTGCGCATGGTCATCGCCAATCTGACCCGCGAGAACCCGGGTGAGGTCCGTCAACCGAATCTGACTTTCCGGGCCGAACTAGCCGAGGAGGGGCAATACCTGTTCATGGGCAATTACTACGCCGGTGACGCCCTGGATCCGGTCAGCATCTGGTTCGTCGCCTCCTAGGCAGTCTGGCGAGGAGCCCCGGTCAATCAGGGGCGCAGGTGGGGTCGGCGCTGCCGACCCCACCTATTGCGCTCCAAAATTTATGTTGCACAGTTCAACACTAAGAGATGTATTTTCAAGGAGAAATTCACGATGACCATCGAATACGACCATTTGTTCATTGGGGGAGAATGGCGGGCTCCCTCGTCAAGGGACCGCATTGAGGTCCACTCCACGGCCACCGAAGACTACATAGGTAGTGTGCCGGAGGGGAAGAACAAGGATATCGACCGTGCCGTGGAAGCGGCCCGACTGGCTTTCGATGATCCGGAGGGGTGGTCCACCCGGTCACCCGAAGAGCGTGCCGAAATCCTGCGCCGTTTCGCGGACGAAATTGAGGCCCGCGGTGAGGAGATCGCGAATCGGGTCACCGTCCAGAACGGCATGCCTGTCTCTCTCTCCCAGAAGTGGGAGACCACCAACCCCGCCCAGCTCCTGCGGTTCTATGCGGACATGGTCACGGAACAGGAGGAGGAGATCCGGCCCGGTGTGAAGGGGAAGCAGGTCCTGGTCACCCGTTCCCCCATCGGAGTGGTGGGGGCGATCGTGCCGTGGAATGTGCCCCAGAGCATCACCTTCCTCAAGCTGGCGCCGGCCCTTGCCGCGGGCTGTACCGTTGTACTGAAGCCCTCCCCTGAGACTGTCCTCGATGCCTTCCTGGTTGCCGAGGCCGCCGTGGCTGCTGGACTACCAGGTGGCGTCCTCAACATCGTCCCCGCCGGCGGACCGGTCAGTTCCCACCTGGTCAGCCACCCCGGCGTCGACAAGATCTCTTTCACGGGTTCCCCCGAGGTGGGGCGCCTCATCGGCGAGACCTGTGGACGCATGCTGCGGCCTGTCACCCTTGAACTGGGCGGTAAATCCGCGGCAATTCTGCTCGATGACTTCGACCTGGCGGGCAACATCGATCAGCTCTATCAGGCGTCGATGACCAACAATGGCCAGGTGTGCTGGTTGTCCACCAGGATCCTGGTCCCGGACTCACGTTATGACGAGATGGTCAAGCTGATCACCGAGAAGATCAGCAACCTGAGGGTCGGTGATCCTTTCGACCCCGCCACCGAGATCGGCCCCCTGGTCAGTGAACGCCACCGTGAGCGCGTGGAGGACCTGATTCGGCAGTCCGCGGAAGAGGGCGCACGCATCACCACCGGTGGCGGCCGCCCTGCCGGGCAGGACAAGGGATGGTTCCTGGAGCCGACGGTGTTCGCGGATGTTGACCGCAAGGACACAGCAGCGCAGAAGGAGTTCTTCGGTCCGGTCCTCTCCATCATCAGGTACACCGATGAACAGGATGCCATCGACATCGCGAACGATTCGGAGTTCGGTCTCGCGGGCAGCGTCTGGAGCGCGGACTTTGCGCGTGCGGTGGGCGTCGCAAAGCAGGTGGAGACCGGGACCATCGGGATCAACGGATACGCGACAGACCCCTCCTCCCCGTTCGGTGGCGTGAAGGCGAGTGGGCTGGGACGCGAACTGGGGCCTGAGGGCCTGGCGCACTACCAGGTGCTCAAGTCCGTGTACCTGCTCCAGCCCAATGCCTGACGGTGAAGAATCAAACAGAAAGCAGAAGTCGATGAAAGCAGCAGTCGTTCCCTCCGCCGGTGCCGGTTTCGAGATCGTGGATATCCAGATCGCCGCACCCCAGGCCAAGGAGGTGCTCATTGATATCAAGGCCGTGGGCCTCTGCCACTCGGATCACACCCTGGCCAACGCAGAACTGGGGTTTCCTTTCCCGGCCGTCTTCGGTCACGAGATCTCCGGCGTGGTCAGGGAAGTCGGGGAGGAGGTGACCAGCCTCCGCGTGGGTGATCCCGTCGTGGCGGCCCTGGTCCGTTACTGCGGAGAGTGCGAGCGTTGCTTGTCGGGCCAGTCCTATTACTGCCGTAACGTGGATTTCACTCTGCGCGAAGGGGACGAGTCGCCGCGTCTCTCGGTAGGCGGGCAGGGACTCACCCAGGCCTTCGGCCTCGGCGGCTTCGCGGAGCAGGCCCTGGTTCACGAGAATCAGCTGGCGAAGATTCCCGAGGGAATTCCCTTTGAGAATGCTGCACTTCTCGGATGCGGAGTGATCACCGGTGCGGGCGCCGTCCTCAACACCGCCAAGGTGAGACGCGGCGAGACCATCGCCGTCATCGGCGCCGGTGGGGTGGGCCTCAACGCCATCAGTGCGGCGGTCATCGCTGGTGCCTCCCGAATCGTGGCCATTGACATCTCGGATGACAAGCTGGAGAAGGCACGGGATTTCGGTGCCACCGACACCATCAACTCACTGACCACTGACCCGGTGCGGGAGATCCGGAAGATCATCCCCGAAGGCATCGATCACGTCTTTGATTTCGTGGGTTCCGAGCGGGTGGCTCAGCAGGGCCTGGACATGCTCTCCTACGGTGGTGCCCTCTACCTGGTGGGTATCGGCGGAGCTGACGTGACCATCACCATCAACGCGATGAAGTTCATGCGCAACCGCAATCGGCTGGAGAGTGTCTACATGGGCAGCGCCAACCTCCGGGTGGACATCCCGTTCTTCGCTTCTCTGGAGGCCCGGGGTCTGTTGCGGCTGGACGAACTGATCTCCGAGACCATCGCGCTCGAGGACATCAACGATGGCTACCGCCGACTGAAGGAAGGGTCGGTGTCGCGGCTGGTGGTGGTCAACCACTGACCGGCGCCCGCACCCACCGGTACCCTCGGGGCCACCACACCGTCATCCGACAGGGAGCCCCGCCATGACCTACCTTCTCGCCCTCGCCCGGGATCTGGACCGCATTGAGTTGATTGATGTCCCCACCGGGAACCGGCAGGTCATCATCACGGAGACGGGTCGACACCCGGACGGGGTGGTCTGCGACGGCCGCACCATTTTCTGGACCACTATGGGGGAGCGCACCTCGCTGAGCCCCAGCGGGGAGGCGGTCTACGCCAACGTGGACGGCGGGGTCCATGCCATCGACATCAACGGACTCAACCGGCGCGATATCGTAGCCCCAGGTGGGACGACCACCGGCAAGCAGCTGGCGCTGGACAGTGCGGGCAACCTCTACTGGGGAAACCGCGAGGGTTTCTCGCTGGCCACCGCCCGGAAAGATGGTTCCGGTCTGCGGGATCTCATCCGGCGCGACGGCTCCGGAGCGGAAAGCGACTGGATCGTCGGTCTGGCGCTCGACGAGGCCAACGGCCACATGTACTGGAGCCAGAAAGGCTCCTTCGCGGGTGGCGACGGGAGGATCTTCCGCGCCGGCCTGGAGATCCCCGAAGGTGAGACCGCAGACAGCCGCAGTGACATCGAGTTGCTCTGGGACAACCTGCCCGCCCCCATCGACCTCGAGCTTATCGACGCCCACCTGCTCTGGACCGACCGCGGCTCCGGCTCGCATCCCGGCGGCAACTCCCTCAACCGAGCGGTGATCCCGCCGGTAGGGGAGCGGGGTGAGACCCCGGAGATCCTGGCGGACGGTTTTGAGGAGGCGATCGGGCTGAGCGTCGATAAGAAGGCCCGCGTCGCCTACGTCGCGGATCTCTCCGGCAAGATCTGGGCGGTCCCGGACCCTGCCCATTCGAAGCAGGGCAAGCGGCTCGTGGTGGATCTCGGTTTCCCGGTCACCGGCCTCAACCTGGTGGGGTAATTACTTCCGGGTTCATGATGAAACAACTCGAAACAACTATGAAAAACTACCCTGAGCTGGCATTTTAATGCTTTCTGGTGTACTTTTCTAGGAATAGTTGTTTGAGAGTTGTTTCAAACAACTTCGTAATTACTCCGGGGTACAGTGGGGGCATGTCCACCCCCATGTGCCCCAACGGTCATGTTCTTCCGCAGGAAATCGTTTCCGCCCTCACTGCCATCCGGGAGGGCTCCATCGCTGATGCCCAGGAGTCAGAGACCCTGGATTTCAAGGAAGACCCTGCACGTTCGGCTAAAGCCACTGGGCGGAATCAGGACGC
Organism: Corynebacterium lemuris; assembly: GCF_024919295.1. Taxonomy (GTDB): domain Bacteria; phylum Actinomycetota; class Actinomycetes; order Mycobacteriales; family Mycobacteriaceae; genus Corynebacterium; species Corynebacterium lemuris. Next base: position 120,389 of record NZ_JANWTC010000001.1, read on the forward strand.
CGGGTTGGTGGAGTTCCTTCTGGATGAGTGCGTCTGCCTGGCCAACGGGGAGGGAGGTGATGCGCATATTCTTCTCGGTGTCGCAGATAAAATCCCTGGTCCAGCAGCCTTCACCGGTACCGACCGTGAGCCAGCCTGGCTGGTGGAGAAGGTCTTCAACGGGACGAAGCCGAATCTCAGGGTGGAGGCGGAAATCGTCTCTTATGAAGGGGCCAGGTTGGTCTGGATCAGAATTCCCACGGCGCTTACCGTCTACGAACGGACCAGGGGGCAGGCGACCCGTCGTGTGGGTACTTCCTGCGTACCGCTCACCGATGCAGAACGTCGGGCCCTGATAGCCACCCGGGCGAATCCTGATTTCACGGCTGCGGTGGCGGAGTCGGAAATCGATGATCTGGATCCTCTTGCTGTTGCCGAGGCCCGATCCCGGCTGGCAGTGCGTCGATCCGTGACCGGTCAGACGGATCCGGTCCCGCAGACCACGAACGGTTTGTTGGAGGAGCTGGGTCTGCTCACCAAAAATAAGGAGCTGACCGTAGCGGCAGAAATCCTGTTGATGCCAATGCCGCCTGGACGTTTAAGCGTCCGACACCTTTTGCGCACGGTGCCCGCCGGGGACCCCCGCGTCCAGGAAATCTCTTCTCCGCTGATTCTTGCGTTCCGGGAGATCCTCGACAGAATCTCAGACAGCGCATCGCAGGAAATCGATCGTGTGGATCTGGGCGGCGGGCAGGAGGTGCCGCTGCCTGCTTTTCCGTCAAGAGCCGTTGATGAAGCGGTGGCGAATGCTCTTATCCACCGTGACTGGAATATGACAGCTCCGGTGGTAGTGGATCAGTCTCCCAGGATTCTCATGGTGTGGTCTCCCGGCCCTCTGCCTTATGGGGTGACCGAGGAGAATCTCTTGACCACGGTCTCGCATCCCCGGAATCACAAACTTATGGCGGCGATGCGGATGATGGGTCTGGCGGAAGAATCCTCCCGAGGTTTTGACCGGATGTGGGTGTCGATGCTGGCGACTGGCCGACGGGCTCCCGAAGTGGAGATCACACAGTCGTCGGTGCAGGTGACCCTGTCCGCGGGGCGGCCGGACAAGGACTTTGTCCTCGGTGTTCATCGGTTGACGGATATGCACGGTGCAGAAGTTGTGCAGTCGGTTTTTACCTTGATCGTGCTCCGGCACCTCTTTGATCATCCCCTCATCACGTTGCGGGAGGTGGCATCGCAGACTCAGCAGGGAGAACTTTCTGTTCGTGAGGGCATGGACTGGTTGGGGGATATGGGCCTGGTCCAGCCGGTGAGTGATTCTGCGCAGGAATGGGTCCTCACCGACCAGTCCCGCAGACTCCTGGGCCAGGACGATGAGGGCACAGTCGCCGCTGTGAGTATCCAGGAATGGTTGGAGGCGAAGCTGAACTCAGGAGCCGGCGTTCTCGCGAGGGATGCGGCGGAGGAACTCGGTGTCGACCGGGCGGAGATCACCGCAATTCTCCGGCATCTGCGTACGCTCGGGCGAGCGAAGATCGACCCGGAAGGTCCACAGCGTGGTCCCTCCACCCGGTGGATGGCCGGGCGCTGAAGGGGAGCTCAAAACAACTCGAAACAACTATGCGGAGCTGGCCTTTTAATGCTTTCTGGCACACTTTCCCACAAATAGTTGTTTGAGAGTTGTTTTAAACAATTCCGCAATCACTCCGCCTTCCCGTAGCCGCCCCCACCCGCAGTCCGGATCGACACAGCCTCTCCCGCCTGGAGGTCCACCCGGCTCAGCGACGGTAGCGGCGATGAGCCCTCCGCCCTGTGCACCTCCACCAGCGCCGGGGTGCCGTCCTCCCCACCATCGAGTCCCCAGGGGGTCGTGGTCACGCGCGACGTTCCGGGGACGACGATGGCCTTGCCGTGGGTGAGCTGCAGGCGCCGGTAGAGGCCGTCGCCGCCTCGGGTTTTTCCGTCACCGCCGGTGCCCCGGGCGATTTCATAGGCGTCGACACGCAGAGGGTATTCGCGTTCGATGACCTCGCAGGGGGTGTTGCGGGTGTTGGTCATGTGGGTGTGGGTGGCGGAGGCCCCGGCGCTGTCTGGGTAGGCGCCCTGGCCGCCGCCGTAGGTTTCCACATAGGAGTAGTAGCGGCCGGTGCGCGGGTCGACGCCGCCGACGGTGACCATGCTCATGCTGCCGCTGGAGGCCGCCGGGACCAGCCCCTCGGTGAAGACCTCGAAGGCACCGAGAATGGCGTCGACGATGCGTTGGGCGGTCTGGATGTTGCCGTGCGCGACCGGCGCGGGGAACTCGGCGTGCACCAGGCTGCCCGGCCGGGTGATCACGCGGATCGGGGCCATGAGTCCCGCGTTGGAGGGCAGGGTCGGGTCGGCGAGCATCTTCACCACGTAGGCGGCGCAGGCCCGGGTGACGGCGTAGGAGCAGTTCACGGCGCCGCGGACCTGCCCGGAGCTGGCGCTGAGGTCGATGGTGATCTCCCCGCCGGCGACGGTGACCGTGGCGGTGACGGGGATCTGTTCCTCGTCGACGCCGTTGTGCTCGAGGTGGTCGGTGAAGGTGCCGGTGCCGTCGGGAAGCTCGGTGATGGCGGCGCGGGTGCGGCGTTCGGCGTAGGTGATCAGGGCGCGGGCGGAACGGGCGAAACCGTCCACGCCCCATTCCTCGACAAGTTCCAGGATGCGGCGTTCACCGAGGCGGTTGGCGGCGACCTGGGCCATGAGGTCGCCGCGGGTCTTGTCGGCGGTGCGGATGTTCATCAGCAGCAGGGAGAGGAGCTCGCGCTGCAGTTCACCTTCCGCGAAGAGCCGGACCGGGGGAACGCGCACGCCCTCCTGGTAGATCTCCGTGGCATGCGTGGCCATGGAGCCGGGGGTGATGCCGCCGACGTCGACGTGGTGGGCCATGGTCGCCACCAGCGCGATGATCTCATCGCCGACGAAGACCGGGGTGATCACGCACATGTCCGGCAGGTGCGAACCACCCAGGTAGGGGTTGTTCGTCATCAGGACATCACCCGGACGGAGGTTCTCCGCCCCGTATTCGGTGATGACGTTGGCGATGAGCGTGGGCATCAGCCCCAGGTGCAGCGGGATGTGCTCGGCCTGGGAGATCAGTTCGCCGTCGGGGCCGTAGATGCCGGCGGAGCAGTCGCGGCGGTCCTTGATATTGGGGGAGTACGAGGTGCGGATCAGCGCCATGCCGACCTCCTCGGCTATCGACGCCAGGCGGTTGCGCGCGATCTCGATCTCCACGGCGTTGAGCTCGGTGGTCATCAGGCTTCTCCGGTCGGGGTCAGGTGCAGGAATCCGTATTCGTCGCAGCGGCACTGCTGGTCGGGGCGGATATAGGTGGTGGTGTCGAACTGGTCGAGGATCGCCGGGCCGGCCAGTACGTGGCCGGCGGGAAGAGCAGTGCGGTCGTAGACGGGTGTGTCCACCCACGCGCCCCCGATATAGACGGGACGCCGGATCTTCGGCACTGCGCTGCTCTGACCAGCACCGAGCTGTTCCTGCGGCACCACCGGCTGGCCGATGGTCGCCACGAGGCGGAGGACGATGATCTCCATCTCCGCGTCCGGGTCGCGGAAGCCGTAGCGCTCCTCGTGCGCCTGGTCGAGGACCTCACGTTGGGCCGCCCAGTCGGTGGCCCAGGGCACGGTGAGCTCATAGCTCTGGCCGGTGTAGCGGGCGTCGACAAGCAGGGCGGCCCCGAAATCGGTGGTGCCCATCTCCTCGGCGGCGCGCTCCCGCAGATCCCGGAAGGCCTCTTCGAAGCCGGCGAAACCGGTGGCCGCATCCGCCTGGACCGGCGCGGCGAAATCGTGGCGGACCGGGGCGTCGAGCATGCCCACGGCCGAGGCGATGCCCGGTAGCGGCGGGATGACGGCGGATTCCATGCCCAGCTCATGGACCAGATCCGCCCCGTGGAGGGGGCCGGCGCCGCCGAAGGCCATGAGGTGGCAGGAGCGGACGTCGATGCCGCGTTCCACGCTCACCCGGCGGATGCCACGCGCCATGGTCGCGGCGATGACACGCAGGATGCCCTCGGCGCATTCCTCCGGACCCAGGCCCAGCTCAGCACCGAATTCCGTCATGCGGGAATATGCGGCTTTCCGGTCGAGGGTGAAGCGCCCGCCGAGCAGCCCGGTACCCAGACGGCCGAGCACGAGGTGGGCATCGGTGACCGTCAGGTCCGCACCACCCCGGCCGTAGGCGATGGGTCCGGGTTCCGCCCCGGCGCTGTGCGGGCCGACGCGCAGGCCACCGCCGGAATCCCGCCAGGCGATGGAACCGCCGCCGGCACCGATGGTGTGGACGTCCACGCTGGGCAGGCGCAGCGGCATGGAGTCGATCTCCCCGGCGGTGGTCTCATCGGGTTCCCCGGCGCGGATGAGCGCGATGTCGGTGCTGGTGCCGCCGATGTCGAAGCTGACGACTTTGTCCAGGCCCAGGTGGCGGGCCCAGTTCGCGGCGCCGACCACCCCGCCGGCCAGGCCAGAGAGGACGGTGCGGGCGCTGTGGGTGCTGGCGGTCGCGGGGTTGAGCAGCCCGCCGTTGGACTGCATGACCCACAGCCGGGAGGGTACGCCGATCTCCGTGACACTCTCGACGAGTCGGCCCATGTAGCCGGCCATTTTCGGTTGGACGTAGGCGTTGACCGCGGCGGTGGAGGTGCGGTCGTATTCGCGCATCTCCGAGGTGATGGATGTCGCGGCGGTGATCAGCGGCGCAGCACCGAGCTCGCGCAGACGGGCCACGGCGAGCTGTTCGTGGGTGTCGTTGCGGTAGGCGTTGAGGAAGGAGACGACGAGGGCGTCGAGCTGCATTTCTCGCAGGGCGGGAACCAGGGCGTCGAGGTCCCCGGGCTGCAGCGGCGTGAGCACCTGGCCGAAGGCGTCCATCCGCTCGTCGATCTCCACGATGCGTTCCTCCGGGATCAGCGGTGGTACGCGGTGGACGCGGTTGTCGTAGAGCGAGGGGCGGGCCTGGTGGCCGATGGCGAGCACGTCGCGGAAACCGCGGGTGGTCAGCAGGCCGATGCGTGCGCCGTCGCGGGTGAGGACGGTGTTGGTGGCCACGGTCGTGCCGTGCACGAGACGGGTGATGTCGGCGGCCGTACCACCCTGCTGTTCCAGGGCGCCGGTGATACCGGTGATGACGGCGTCATCAGGTGCGGCGGGTGTCGAGGGCACCTTCCAGACGCTCAGGCTGCCGTCCGCCCGGCGGACACCGATGTCGGTGAAGGTGCCGCCGGTGTCCACCGCAACCTGCAGTTCCTCGCGGTGGTTGTCGTGGGTGTGCACGTGGGATTCACTCCTTGAGATTTGTGGTCCCCTCCACTCTCCCGCACCTGCGACCTTCCGCGCAGCTTATCCGCGCCCGCGTTATCGTTGCCGCATGAACCTCGAGCGTCGGCCGATCCTGTTCATCGGCGGCAGCGGATTGTCCGGCTGGATCTGGGAGGACGTGCGCGCCCGGCTGGGTGCGCATCCCGGGGACGGTGTCACCGCCCGGCCTGCCACCGGCACCCGCGCCAGCCTGCGCGATTATGCGGCGGCGGCCCTCGACTCCGCCCCGGGCGGAGAGTTCACGGTGGTGGCGCATTCCTCCGGTGGGGTGATCGCCGCAGAGCTCGCCCGCCGGGCCCCGGAGCGGGTGGCCGCGCTTCTGGCCGTCAGTGCTGTCATCCCCGCCCCGGGCCGCTCCTTCATTGAGACGCTGCCCGCCCCCAACCGGTGGCTCCTCGGTCTCGTGATGAGCCTGACCAGCACCCGCCCGCCCGCATCCTCGATCCGCCGGGGCCTGGCCTACGGTTTGAACGAGGAACTCGCCGGGCGGATCATCAGCGGTTTCGTCCCCGAATCCCGACATCTCTACCGGGACCGGGTCGGTGCCGGAACGTGGGCTGGTCGGTGCGGCTATGTGCTGACCACCCGGGACCGGGAACTTCCCTTCGCGGTCCAACGGAAGTCGGCGCAGACCCTCGGCGCGGAATGGACCCGGGAAATAGCCACCGGTCATCTGCCGATGCTCGAGGACCCGCGGGCGCTCACCGCAGCCATCACCGATTTCCTGGCGGAAGAGGATCAGACCCGCCGGTAACCGGCCAGGCTGTCATCGGCGACGTCCGGGAGGTTGACCACGAGGTTGTCCGGGGTGCGCGCGGTCATCCACACCAGTTCCTCGGTGGTGCTCATGTTCGCCTCCACGTGGGGGAGATGCGGTGGCACGAAGACCCAGTCGCCTTCCTTCATGTCGACGTACTCGGAGTAGTTCTCCCCGAAGTAGATGCGGCCGTGGCCCTTGATCACCCGCCCGCCGGTCTCGCATTCGGCGTGGTGGTGGGGCAGGGAGCGGTGGCCGGGGGCGTTGCGGACCTCGCCGAACCAGATCTTCGTGGCGCCCGTGTTCTGCGGGCTGACACCGGAGACGCGGATGCAGTCGCCGGACTGGGTGGTGTTGGTGTCCTCGGTACCCGAGGGGGTGACCTTGATCATGGGGGATTCCTCTAGTTGTTTCCGATGGGGGAGAAGGAGGTCGGGTACATGATCCGGTTCTCCATCGTCATGATCATGGGGCGGATCTTCTCCAGGCAGCCCTGCCACTGTTCGTTGGCGGCCAGTTCCGCCCGGCGGCGCCGGCGGTCCTCCATGTCGGAGTAGCGCCACAGGTGCACGAGCTGGTTCTGGGTGCCCAGTTCAGTGACGAAGTAGCCGAGGAAACCGCCGAGGATGGGTTTCTGCACGGACAGACCCTCCCGCTCGTAGATCTCCAGGTACTCGTCGATCTTCGCGCCCGTCTGGAGGACGTAGATCCGCTCCTCGATGATGCAGTCGTAGTTCAGTGCCATCTAGTTTTCTCCGATTCCGCTGGTGGCCGGTTCTTTCTTCCGGTGGATGCGGTCCTCGTAGAAGGCCTCCTCGTTCTCCGGGGACACACCACGGCTGCGCTGCCATTTCGCCACGGCACTGACCAGGAAGGGCACGATCAGGGCGGTGACCACCACCGATGCCGCCACCTGCGTGGTGGCCACATCCAGGACAGCCGCGTAGCTGGGATCAGCTGCCGCCACCGCCACGGGGGTGGCGATGGCGTTGCCGGCGGTGGTTGCCTCACAGGCGCCGCCGACGACGTTGCGGGTCGGTTTCGGGTGGCGGCGCAGCACGTGCCACAGGTAGAGGGACAGCATGGCCATGCCACCGGAGAGGATGATGGTGAACAGACCCAGGACCAGTCCCGGTGCGCCGGAGGTGAAGATCACCTGGAAGTCGATGCCTGTACCCAGGGCGAAGGCGGCGAAGGGGATGATCAGTCTCTCGCCGGGCCCGAGGAAGTTCCGGGCGATCTCGCTGGTGTTGCCCAGGATCATGCCGAAGAGGATGGGGAAGATCACGGCGACCAATGCCATCAGCGGGAAATCCGCCAGTCCCGCCACGCCGAGGGCGATGAGGGTGAGGAAGGGTCCGTCGTTGAGCGAGAGGACAGAGACAGCGCCTTTGTCGGTCTTGTTGCCGAACTCGCCGGTCAGCGCGACGTACAGAGCGCCGTTGGAGTTGGACATGGCGGCGATGACCGCCAACGGGACCAACCCCATGAAGGAGCCGTCCGGGGTGAGGAAAGCAATCGCGAGGCCGACGGCCAGGGCCGCGGTGTATTTGCCGATGAGCATCACCGCGCCCTTCTCCAGTGCGGTGACCGCGGACTTGAACTGGATCTGGGAGCCCATACACACGAAGAACAGGGCGATGAGGACTACCGCGCCGTCCTTGAACAGAGCGGTGGTGAAACTGCCGATCTCCAGGGCCTGTGGGAAGACGGTGTTGAAGATCGCCCCGAGGAAGAGGGGGACGATCATGAGGGCGCCGGGGATCCTGCCTATGGCGCGGAGGACGTTATCCATGATGGTTTTTCCTTCAGGAGGAGGTGAGGTGCTGCTCGTCGAGGTACAGGGTCAGTCCCACCAGGGAGGAGAGGTAGCTCTGGTGGCGCAGACCCATCACCAGGCTCTGCGCCTGGCTGGTCAGCCCGGATTCCAGCCGGATGTGCGGGGAGGACTGGGCGAAGTGGCGGACGGTGTTGGCGAAGTGGGTCTCGGCATAGGGTTTGCCGGACATCTCGAAGGCCTGGCGCATCCCCTCGGCGTAAGTCTGCAGGCCGGCCGGATTGACCATCCAGCCGTCCACCTCGTCGGCATGCTCGTGGATCCAGTCGATGATCTCGCCGTCCTGGTTGGAGACCAGGGAGATGATCTTCACACCGAGGCGTTCACCCCAGCTGCGGTTCATCCCGTCCAGCTCGGCCCAGGAGATGGAGCCGTACTTGCTGGGGTCGCGCTTGCCCAGTTGGGACATGTTCGGTCCGTCGATGATGCCGATGGTCCATTCGCGGTCAGTGAGGCGGATGGCGCCGCCGTTCCAATTACGCATCGGTGCCCTCCCCGGTGGCCTGGGCGGCGCGCTCGTCGAGAAGATCGACCAGGCCGATGAGGGCTGCGGTGTAAGAGTGCTGGCCGAAGCCGGAGACCACACCGGTGGCCGAGGCGGTGATCTTCGATTCGAGGCGGATGTGCGGGGAGACGCGGGCGAAGTGCTTGACCGTGTTGAAGAAGTGGACCTCGACGTAGGGCTTGCGGGTCTCCTCCAGCGCGTGGCGCAGTCCCTCGCTGTAGGAGGTGAGGCTGCCCGGGTTGACGATGATGCCGTCGACGTCGCCGGCGTTGGCGTGGAGCCACTCGAGGAGCTTGCCCTCGTAGTTGGAGGCGAAGTGGATGATCTCCACCTCGAGGAGGCCGCCGACCTTGTTGACCAGGTGGTCTAGTTCGTCCCAGCTGCCCAGCGTGTGGTCGCGGTGACCGCGTTCGCGGCCGATGTTGGCGATGTTGGGGCCGTCGAGGACGGCGATGCGCCACTTGGCGGCCGGGTTGTTCTTGTCGATTCGGGACATGGGGTGATCCTCCGGGGGATTCATTATGTGAGCTGGATTACCTCTGGGGTGGCTCAATAATGGCACTTTCGGCAAAAAAGTGGGAACTTTAGATCTTTTTCCCGTTATGTGGGAAACTATGGGGGTGGCAAAAAATCTCACCTCCGTGACCAATGCAGTCCGCATCCTTCGCCTCCTTGGCGCCCGCGAGGGCCGCCTCGGTGTATCCGACATCGCCGAGAAGCTGAATCTGAGCACGTCAACCACCCACCGCGTGCTCTCGACCCTGCACACCGGCGGACTCGTGGAACGCCGGAACTCACCCATCCGCTACGGCCTGGCCCCGGGGGTGGCCATCTCCCCCGACCGGGATGAGGGCGAGCGGCTGGCAGAGCTGGCGACGCCGGTGATGACCCGGCTTAAGGACGTAGTGAATTCGACTATCCACATCCTCTTCATGGCCGGCGACCACCTGGAGTTCCTCGCCGCCGTCGAATCGGACGCCATGATGCGGGTGACCTCCCGCCTGGGCAGGCAGGTGCCCGCACATCTGGGTGCCGCAGGTAAGGTGCTCCTGGCGCTGGGGGCCACGGACGTGGGGGAGCGACTGTGCCGGGAGGAGACGCTCTACAGCCCCACCGGCCGAGGTCCCCAGACCGGTGCGGAGTTGCGCGAGGAGCTGGATCTGGTGCGTCGGCTCGGCTACGGGCGCAACCTCTCCGAATCAGAGATCGGGATGTACTCGATCGCCCTGCCGCTGCGCGGCTACGACGGCAGGGTCACCTACTCGCTGACCATCGCCGGCCCGATGTCCATCGCGGAACCGGCGCCCGATGGTGAGCTCTCCGAAGTGGAGCAGCACTACCTGGAGAACCTGCAGGCCGCCGCCGATGAGATTGAGGCGCTGCTCGGCCTCTGAGCGTGGCGGGGCTACTGTGCTCCGTTGATCTGGAGATAGTGGTCGATGAACGGGGTGAAGGAGGTCCACACCTCCGCACTCATCCTCGCCGGCTCCGTCAGAGCATTTCCGCCCATCCCGCCGATGAGACCGGTGACAAGAAAAATGGTGATCGGCAGCGCGGAGAGTTGGGCGGCCCCTTCGAAGAGGAAGGAGTAGATGTCGGGCGGAATAAGATTCAGGTCCATGGGGGAATTCCTTCAGCGGCGGCGGGGTGGGGTGCACCGGGGATGCTAGTGGAGTGGCGGCCTCCCGGCAGGGCCACGGCCCCGACGAAGCGGTGGAAAAGAACGTAGCGTGGATCACCAGGACGGTTCTGCATGGGCCCGTCCCGGAGGAACCGTCACATCCACACAATCTCCAGGAGTGATAACCATGACCCGTATCGCCATCGTCGTCGGCAGCACCCGACCCAACCGCAACGCCCGTGACGTCGCCGAGTGGGTGCACCAGAACGCACCCCAGGGCGGGGATGCTGAATATGAACTCGTCGACATCGCCGACTTCAACCTGCCGCTTCTCGACGAACCCATGCCGCCGGCCATGGGGCAGTACGAGAACGAGCACACGAAGGTCTGGGCTGAGAAGGTCGCCTCCTTCGACGGCTACATCTTCGTCACCCCCGAGTACAACCACTCCGTGCCCGCCGCCCTGAAGAACGCCGTGGACTACCTCTACGCCGAGTGGAACAACAAGGCCATCGGTTTCGTCAGCTACGGTTCTGCCGGCGGTACCCGCGCGGTCGAGGCTTGGCGCCTGATCGCCGCCGAGCTGCAGATGGCTGACGTGCGTGCCCAGGTATTCCTGTCCTTCAGCACCGACTTCAACGGAATGACGGAGTTCGCCCCCACTGACGGTGCGACCGGCGCCCTGCAGGGTGTGTTCGAGCAGGTTGCCGCCTGGGCGAAGGCGTTGGAGCCGCTGCGCGCCTGAGGGCTGCCGACGGACCTGCGCAATATCTGACGTCTCGGGGGTGGGGTCGCGCGCAAAAGCCCTGCTCAACGGCTCTCGCTTGACGTGTCAAGGTCAGATATTGCGCGCCCCTCCACACCCCACCACACCTCCCTCACCCCTCCCCAGGACCGGGTCGGCGCACCATTCCCTGCCACACGATATCCACCGCCGCCCGAAGTCGCGCGGTCACCGCCGGGCCCTCCAGGGTGATCCCGCGGGCGACGAACTGGTAGTAGGCCACGCCGGAAAGCAGGTCGAGGGTGGCCTCAACGTCGAGGTCCGCGCGTAGGATCCCGTCCTTGATGCCCTGGCGCAGTAGTTCGGCGACCGGGGTACGGCGGCGGTGGACGTGAGAGCGCCAGTACTGCTGCTGCAGGTCCGGGTCGAGGATGTTGAGGTGGATGCGGCGCCGGATCATCCGCTCGGTGTCGGAGGCGTGGTTGTCGGTGCCGGCGTAGGTTTCCACGAGGGCGTCGTAGAGATCCAGGTCCTTGCGGACCCGGATAGGGTGGCGTCCGTGGTCGAGGGCGTCTGCGAGCACCGCGTCGAGGGAGGGCCAGCGTCGGTAGATCGCGGCCCGGGCCACGCCGCTGCGTTCCACGAGGTGGCGGACGGTGATGGGCCAGGTCTCCTCCTGGAGCAGCTCGGTTGCCGCCTGGAGGACCTGTTCACGTTTCTCCGGGTCGCGGGGCCGTCCGGGGGAGCGGCGGACGGAGGTTTCCGATGTTCCGGTCAACGTGTGATCAACCGTTCCCGCAGGGCGGAGACGAGTTCCCCGTCGACACCGGTCTCCCGCAGCTGGCTGTTGAGCCCGCCGTAGCGTTCGTGGAGGACCCGCAGCATGGTGCGCATCGCTGATTCCGGAGCGGACAGCAGGACCGAATCCAGTGGCACGGACATCGCCTGCCCGCCTACGGCGATCTCGGCGAGCTGGCTGATGCGGTCGAGTACCTGCGGCATCACCGCATTGGTACGCACATAATCGGCGACAATGGCCTCATCGTCCGCACCCAGCAGGGAGAGCAGGCAGGCGGCGAAAACGCCGGTACGGTCCTTGCCGGCCACGCAGTGGAACACGGCTGGCCCGGGAGTGTCGGCGATGGCCTCCAGACCGCCGCGGATGCCGGCCCCGTGGGTTTCCACAAGTGAGACGTACCAGTGGCCCATGAGTTCCGGGGCGGCGGGATCGTCGGGGTGCTGACTGATCACCTCCGCGAGCGCGGCGGACCCCGGTATGCCGGGATCATCGGTCAGGGGCTGGTGCAGGTAGGTGATGTCGGTGTTGCCGAGCGGCCCGCGGCCGGTGTAGGCGGCCTCCTGCAGGGAACGCAGGTCGACGATCAGTCTGGTGCCGGCCTCGGACAGGGCGCGGGCGCCGTTTTCATCGATGAAGGAGAGGTCATCGCCGCGGCCGAGGAGACCGGGGGTGACCAGGCCGTCGCTGACGGGGATGCTGCCCAGGTCGCGGAAGTTGGCCAGGGGACGCAGCCGAAGTGGGGGTCGTGTGGTTCTGAACATTTATCTCACTTTGTGACGGATGACCGCGCTGATGCGGTCGATGACGGTCACCAGCACGATGATGCTGATGATGATGGCGAAGAGGTGGCCGTAGTCGTAGAGGCGCATGGCGGTGGTCAGTTCCATGCCGATGCCGCCTGCACCCACAAGTCCGAGGATGGTGGCGCCGCGGACATTGCCCTCGAAGAGCAGCAGTGTGTAGCTGATGAGCATCGGTGCGGCCTGGGGGAGGACGGCCCAGGTGATGACCTGGCGTCGCGACGCTCCTGTGGAGGTCACTGCCTCGACCGGGCCTTCGTCCACCGCCTCCATCGCCTCCGCGAAGACCTTGCCGATGGAGCCGACCGAACCGAGCGTCAGAGCGAGGATCCCGGCGAAAGGCCCCAGTCCCACGGCGGAGACGAAGACCAGGGCGTAGATCAGGTCCGGCACTGACCGCAGGGTGTTGAGCAGGAGGCGGGTCAGCGCGTACAACCACCGTGGGGCGATGGTGGAGGTGGCTCCGAAGGCGATGATCAGGGAGAGGACTGCGCCGAGGAAGGTACCCAGCACCGCCATCTGCAGGGTCTCCCGCAGCAGCCCGAGAATGAGGGGCAGGCGGTCGAAGTCCGGCGGCCACAACCGGGCGAGGAAATCCCCGATGCGCGGGAGCCCGTCGATGAGCTCGCTGATGCTGAATCCGGATCCCCGCCAGCTCCAGCCGATCGCCGCCAGACCGAGGATGACCGCCGCCAGCCCTGCCGGTCCCGGGGCCTGGAGGGGACGGCTGAGACGGGTCCGCTCCTGTTCACTGAGCATCATGCACCTCCGGGACCGGCTGGTAGAGGCGGGTGAGGGCGGCGTCGTCAAGCTGGTGGACCCGGCTGTCGATGATGACGCGGCCGTGCCGCAGTCCGATGATCCGGTCCGCGTGCGCGCGGGCCAGGTCGACGGCGTGCAGGCTCATGAGCACCGGGATGCCGCGCTCGGCGGCGACCTCCCGCAGCAGGGCGAGAACCGAGCCCGCCAGCTGCGGATCCAGGGAGGAGACCGGTTCATCGGCGAGCAGCAGCCGCGGATCCTGCATGAGGGCGCGCGCGATGGCCACCCGCTGCTGCTGACCGCCCGAGAGTGTGCGGCAGCGGTCGCGTGCCCGTTTCTCCAGCCCGACGCGTTCCAGCAGGGCGAGCGCCTTCGCACGCTGCGCCGTGGAGAACATCCCCAACAGGTTCACCGCCCCGGCCTCGTGGAGACCACCGGTGAGCACGTTGGTCAGGCAGGAGAGATTCGGGACGAGGTGGTGATGCTGAAAGACGTACCCGACGTCCGAGCGCAGCTCCCGCAGTTGCCCGCCGCGCAGCTTATCGACGTCCCGTCCCACCACCGCCAGCTCATCCGCGACGGCCGGCACCATCCGGGTCAGGGCACGCAGCAGGGTGGATTTCCCCGAGCCGGAGGGGCCCAGCAGGGCCACCACCTCCCCGGCGTGGACGTCCAGATCCACGGCCTCGAGGGCGGTGTCGCCGCCGAAACGCACCGTGAGCCCGCGGGCACGGACCACCGCGGTCACCGGATATCCGCCAGCTCCACGCCGGCCTCGCGCGCGATCCGCAGGACCGGCGCATAGACCGATTTGTCCGGGTTGATCCGGTAGGACTCCGCGCCGCCGTAGAGGGAGGCCAGGTCCTCGTCCGCCATCAGGGCTTCAGGCAGGTGCCCGGTGAGCTGGCGGCGGGTGTTCTCATCGACTTCCGCGGAGACCACAACGGATATCCCCAGCGGAAGAGGTGCGGTCTCTGCCACCTGCCGGTAACTGCCCTCAGCCAGCAGGCCCCCCTCAATGTAGGTCGGGACCAGCTGACGGGCCGTGCAGGCCATGTCGACGGTGCCGTTGAGCATCGCCAGGACCGCGGCCTCGTGGCTGCCGGCAAAGGTTGCGGTGTAGTCCCGGCCCTCGGTGTAACCGTGTCTGACGAGCAGGGATTTCGGCAGGAAGTGCCCGCTGGTGGAGGCGGGGTCGACGAAGGCAATCTGGCCGCCCGCAAAATCGTCGAGATCATGGATGTCACTGTCTGCCCGGACGAAACACAGGGAGGCCGGCCCCTCCTCCTGGTCCCAGACGATGATGGGGGTGACGGAACCGTTCTCATAGGCCAGCGCCGTGGCGAACTGGCTGGTCATGGCCACGTCGGTGAAACCGGAGCGCACCGATTCCACGACCGCCATGTAGTCGGCCGGCTCCTGGACCTCCACTTCCCGGCCCGTGGCCGCCGCAACCAGTTCCGCGACGACCGCCGACCGTTCAGCGAGGGTGGGGTCGTCGGTGCTCGGGGGCAGGGCGAAGGTGAGGGGCGCCGTCGTGGGGTCGGTGGGGGTCTGGGTGACTGCACAACCGCTGAGCAGAGCAGACGCCGTCAGCAGTGCTACCCCGAGGAAGGGAAGAACCGTTTTACCCATGGATCACTCCCTTCCTTTCCGGGGGACAAGGTGACCTGACCTGACCAGGGTTGCATATAAATACGAGATCGGGGGTAACGAAAGGTAATTATGGATGAACTTACCGTGAACTGCAGGAAAAGCGGCCCTTGGCCCCGCAGTTTTCCTGACATCATGCGTGGGGTCAATCACGGAGCGGGTTTTCCGGGGGCCTGGCTCACGCCTGTGCAGGCGTAGGATCTCACCCATGGGTACCTCCTACGAATCCCTCCCGGGCGTTCCCGCCCCCGCCCGCAGGGCACTGGCTGCGGCGGGTCACCCCGACCTGGAATCCCTCCACGGCATCGCCTGGCCGGAGCTGCTTGAGCTGCACGGCGTGGGCAGGCGGGGCCTGGAACGCCTGCAGGCCGCGCTCCTGGAACGGGGCCTGTCGATGGCGGATGTCCCCGGACCGGAGGGCCGGGAGGCGGGTTTCACGCTGGGGCACACGGGCGTGAACGCCGCGGACATCAGGACACATGCCACCGACCAGTCCCCGGCACAGTATGTCGAGGAACTCGATACCCCGCGGCGGGTGGAGCACGGCCGACTGCTGCTGGAGATCTTCCGCCGCGCCACCGGTGAGGAACCGGTCATGTGGGGGCCGTCCATGATCGGTTACGGTCAGATGCACTACCGCTACGCCACCGGGCGTGAGGGGGACACCTTCCGCGTGGGATTCAGCCCGCGCAAGGCGAAACTCGCCCTCTACGGACTGCCGCAGGGGGAGGGTTTCCTCAGTCGGCTGGGAAAGCACACGGCCGGCAGCTCCTGCATCTACGTGAACAAGCCGGAGGACATCGACCTGGCGGTGCTCGAGGAGATGATCCGGGCGGCCTGGGTCACCGGGGCAGGGGAGTGCTGAACTCCGGTTAGTCTGGAGGCGGAACGCGCACCGACCTGCGGAGGAGCAGAGATGACCACCGAAACTTTCCTGAGCGCCGAGAGCCTGGCCCGGCTGAGCGAACTCACCGGGCAGCAGCTCCTGGCCTACGGCAGCGACCTCGAACTCGATGACCGTGTCGGCGCCTTCGGGGCCTGGCTGCAGTTCGAGCAGGGGTGGGTCGGGATTGAGTTCGTGGAGCAGGTCATCGATTTCCCCGAGGGCGAGCGCGTCGAATCCGTGCTCACCGTCCATCCGCTCACTGGCCTTGATCCGGGTGGGGACCCCTATCCGCTGGCGGGGACCATCGCCGCGGTCACACGTATCCAGGATCGTGTCGCGCAGATCAACAAGCTCGAGGACACCGTGGACTGGGAGTGGTGGCGTGATTCCGGCGTGCGCATCGTGCTGGATTCGGGGCAGGAACTGCTCCTCCACTGCCCCTCACCGGTGGTCGTCGAGGTGCGGATGCGGGAGGGCCCGACCGGCACCCTGCAGCCGGGTCAGCCGGGGCGTGTCTACCAGGAGGGGGAGAAGCGTCGTTATGAGTACGCGAACCGGGAGGTCGCGGTGCCCTGATCCCGGGGGCGAGTTTCCGGATGATCGGGCGCGGACGGAAGCCGATGTCCGGAATCTGGCCGAAAAAGCCGTTTCAACGTCGGCGGGGTCGGGGTCGCGGAGGGATGCCGGATGGTGGGATGCAGCTGGGAAACGGCGCATTCGGGGTATGTGTCTGAGGTCTCGGCAGGCTGCTGAAAGTGGCTGTGGGAACATGTCCGGTCATGCACTTTTGTGGTGCATACCACTCGTTCATGCCTCTACCCTGGGAAAAGGCCGGGGATAACCCCTGGAAAATATGCGTTGATACTTCTTGACCGTCCACTAAGCCTAGGCTAAGTTAGGCGTACCTCAATCAAGGAGTGAGCATGATCAGCAAGACCACGTACGGCGAGAACCTCGCCCGCCGCATCATCACCGGCGCCGGAGCACTGACTCTGGTGCCGTACCGTGTCGACCCCACCATGGCGGTCTCCGCCCTGGCACACGGCCTCGATGACAGCGGGCGTTTCGTCGTGATCTGCTCTGCTGAGGACGCCGATTTCATGGGCGATGCCGAGATCCGTCTCGACGGCGTGAAGAAGGCGCTGGAGTTCACCGTCGACATCACCGTCGCCAGCCTCCACGCTCTGGCACGTGTCGAGTGGCAGGACAGCGCCGCAACCCCGACGACCCTCGGTTTCGAACCCGGCCCCCATCTGCGCGTCGGTGTCATCGAGGTGGAGACGGTGCTTCTCCACGGCCCGCACGGCGTGACCAAGTGCGCTGCGGACGAACTGCTTGCCACCGCGGAGATCAGTGAACTGAACTCCCGGGAAATCGACGCCCGTGATGAGATCGCCCGCCTCTCGGACGTGCAGCTGTCGACCCTGCTCTCCGGCGCGCTGGTGGGCATGGCCCCGGGCCTCCTGCTCTCCGAGTCGGAGCTGGGCGGCTGCTCCGCACCGGCGGGCGACAACCTGTGGGTGGTCGACGTCGACCACTCCGGCGTCGCCCTGCTGAAGATGATCGACGGCCGCATGACCACCGTCCTGGTGACCTTCCCGGAACCGGTCATGACCATCGCAGACCTGGCCGGGGCCGTGGATGCCCTCGCCGTCCACACCTCGGTCCGGCACGCGTCTCCGCGTATCTGAGAAGCCGGTAACCGAGGAACGCGCGGAACCCCTTCAGGGGGTTCCGCGCGTTCTTGTCTATCGCGTACGGTTTTCTCAGCGCGGCGCGTAAGTGGCGCAGAGGGCCATGTCGCCGCTGATGTCTACTCCTCCAGCGGTACACATGAGGTCTGCGTTGTGCCTGCAGTCCAGACGCTGGCAGGCGCCCACGTGGGCGTCCGGGGACCGCATTCCGGCGCGCAGGTCGATGGTGTTGATGGTGCCGCAGGCCGGCTGGTCGGCGCCACCGACGGTGATGGCGAAGGCCGTGCAGCCGTCGTTGTTGAAGGCGCAGGCGGTGGCGGTACAGGAAGCGATCTTGGCGACAGTGGACATGGTGCGAGTCTCCTTGCGTTGTGGTTGTGTTTCGAGAGTCTTCGCGTATCTGATATTTTCGAGTATAAGTGCCCTGAGCTGCACAAACAACCAAGGTTAGGCTTAACTGCGGACTAGAATCCATGCCCTGCAGAGGTAAGGGGTGGTCACCGGCTGAATGCCTCGTGATAGAGGACGGTGCCGGAGGGGACGGCGGCGTCGGCAAGCGCCAGGGCGCGGACGAACTGCCGGTCCATGCCCGGCCACACCAGCTCCGGCACATCCGCGAAACCGAAACGCTCGAGGAAGGTCGCATCTCCCACAGCGACCACACCGCCGGCGCCCATCGCGCGCAATTCCGTCAGCGCACGTTCCAGGATCAGTGAGCCGATGCCCTCGCCCTGGCGCTCCGGGGCCACGCTGATCGGGCCCACGGCGTACCAGTTCGCCGTCCCGCCGCTGATCTCCACCGGCGACACCGCGATGTGCCCCACCACCGCCGGCCCCTTGACCGCCATGAAGGAGAGCGTGAGGGCGTCCGCGTCGCGGAGCTTCTCGACGATCTCGGCCTCCCGCTGCCGCGAATAAGGCTTGTCCACGAACGCGCGCGACGTGAGTCCCCTGATCGCGGGAATATCAGCTTCAGCCTCCCGGCGAATGGTGAAGGTATCCATAAGCCGTATTCTACGTCGTCAGTACTGGTGGTTCTTGTTCAGTCAGTCCGAGGAGTAGGCGCCCCTTCGTGGTCAGGGTGAACCGTAGCGGCCTTTTTGTGATGGTTGCAATGAGTTCCTGTTTCTCCAGACCGGTCAGGTAGCGGCGAGAGTGTGGAGAGGACAAGTCCAGGTACTCTGCGATTTCGTCCAATTTTGTGCCGCTGCCGGTACCGAAGAGGTCGACCTGCCCGAGCAGAAACAGAATCCTGAAGCCATGTTCGGAGAGCCCATGGCCCGGTGCATCCTGTAGATCCTGCAGCTTTTCTGTGAGACCTTTGAGCAGATACTCACGGGCTGAGAGATCTTCTTCCAGCTGGCCCTGTGCCTCAAAGATCAGCCTGAGCAGGGCTAATGCAAAGGGGGTGCCGTCGCCTCTGTTCAGGTGCTCCTCTACATCGGTGAAGGCCCGGTAGTAGGTTTTACGGTCTTCATGCAGCACCCGAGAGAGGGTCAGAGCTGTGGGGGAGGAGAGTAGCCGACTTAAACGTAGGCCGAGTAGATATCGGCCCGTTCTGCCGTTGCCGTCATAAAAAGGGTGGACGGCTTCAAACATAAAATGGGACATAATCGCGCACACCAATGGGGGCGAGGCTTTGTCTGACATTGCCTGCAGTGTTGCCTCCAGGCCTCGCAGGATCTTTTCCTCCGGATGGAAACCCCGGTGCAGCGATCTCCCGGCGGCATCCGTGATGTCTACTGATCCCGCCCGAAACAGCTCTCCATCCAGCAGGTCGTCAGCAGAGAGTTCACCGTCCATGACGTTGTCGTAGATTCCCCGGATATCTGCGGGAGATTCCGGCACTTTTCCCTTTCCCTCGCCGAGCGTGAGGTACAGGTGAGAGAGCTCCCGGAAGCGACGGTGCCAGGGAGAGCTCCGATTCTCTTCGGCCAGTGCATCCTGGATCTGCTGACGGGTGAAGGTGACTCCTTCGATGGCATTGGTGAACATGACTTCATCGAGTAGGAGAGCGCGGACATAGTGCGTGCTCCGAGGGGGAGGTGCAGCCACTTTGACTGGATCGTGAGCTCCCGGGAGTAGATCTTCTCGACGAGTGAGGTTATCTCCGGCGTGATGAGGCAGAACAAGGAGTGGTCCCCCACGGGGAAGTCCCAGTGCAGTGCGGACTCGGAGCGGGTCCGCGCCTCAAACAGTTGGTCGGCTGCGGATTTGGTCTGGGCGTGGAAGACTTTTTTCAGCGTGAGGGAGGACATGTGGTCATATTCTCCAACTTCTCAGATCGCCCGTTCATGATCAGTTTCCTCGTCAGTTACGGCATCTTATTTAGCATAATCGGCGAAAATGTCGAATAAGGAGATCCTAGTTGGATCTAAATCTACGTTTCTCCCTCGAATGACAAATTAGCGCTGCTTCGGCCGC
Source organism: Corynebacterium lemuris (assembly GCF_024919295.1). Taxonomy (GTDB): domain Bacteria; phylum Actinomycetota; class Actinomycetes; order Mycobacteriales; family Mycobacteriaceae; genus Corynebacterium; species Corynebacterium lemuris. Next base: position 140,199 of record NZ_JANWTC010000001.1, read on the forward strand.
CCCCTCCGCGCGGAGACAGTGCGGTCACCAGGGATCCAGAAGCGCAGCGGGGCATCGACGTTCTTGGAGATCCCCACCCGCGGTCCCGCTACCCATTCCGGTGCCTCCGCCGGCCGCTCCAACGAGACTGGCGTGCCGTTGTCCGCCAGCGACAGGCCGAGTGCCTTGCCCAGGTTGCCGGGCCCGGAGGCCAGCTTCTCGAAGGCCACGTCGCCACGACGGTGCCGGGCTGTGTCGACGCCGTCGAGGACCTCCCCGGCACGCATGAGGCACCCCTGTCCGACGCCCTCAGGTGCGCAGACGATGTTGCCTGCCATGTGGATTCCGTAGGAGAGGTAGACGTAGAGCCTCCCGGGTGGCCCGAACATGGCGGCGTTGCGGGGGGTGGGTCCGCGGTAGGTGTGGGCTGCCTCGTCCTCGGCACCGAGGTAGGCCTCGACCTCGGTCAGGCGGAGGGAGACACCGTTCATCGTCACCACGCAACCGAGGAGTTGGGGTGCGACATGGTCTGCTGGTGCGGTGAAATCGATCATGGCTCCCCACTCTATTTGCGTAGGGTGGGCATATGAGTGCTCTGCTGTTTGACCTCTACGGGGTGTTGCTGAAAGAGCGGACCGATGCCGGTCGGCGGCGCGTGGAGCTTGCCGTGGGTGGGGACGCGCGTATCTGGCCCGTCTACGATGATCTCCGTCCGGCCTATGATTCCGGCAATGTCGGGGATGAGCGTTTCTGGCGCCAGCTGCAGGTCCGTGCGGGCCTGGCGCCTTTTGACATCGTGGAGGCGGTGGAGGCCGACTGGGAGACCTCGATGGCGGAGGATCCGGGGATGGTCGCCTATGCGCTCTCGCTTGTTGACGCCCACTACTGCTGCGGCATCCTCTCCAACGTCCCCGCTGGTCTGGCGAAACGCGCCCGCGCCGAGCACGGGTGGTTCGACAGGTTCGAGGCGGTGACGATGTCCTGCGACATCGGCCTGGTCAAACCCGATCCCCGCGCCTTCGCGGTGGCCCTGGATGCGATGGGTGTCAGCGCGAAGGAGACGGTGTTCTTCGATGCCGATCCGCGCAATGTCCGGGCCGCCGAGGAATTCGGACTACGGTCGGTGCTGTTCACCGGCCCCGATTCCGTGAAGGAGATTCTGCAGTGATCATCGAGTTCGAGGGGAAGACCCCGAGGATCCACCCGAGTGCCTGGATCGCCCCGACGGCGGTGATCATCGGTGACGTGGAGATCGGCCCGGATTCCTCCGTCTTCTACGGCAGCGTGCTGCGTGGCGACGTCAACGCCATCCGCATCGGCGCCCGCACCAACATCCAGGACAATTCCGTCCTCCACGTCGACGGGGACGCCCCCTGCATCCTCGGCGACGACGTCACCGTCGGCCACATGGCACTGGTCCACGGCACGACAGTGGGCGACGGCACCCTCGTCGGCATGAAGTCCTCGCTGCTCTCACGTTCCGTCATCGGCTCCGGTGCTCTCATCGCCGCCGGCGCCGTCGTGCTGGAGGACATGGAGATCCCCGACCGTGTCCTGGCCGCCGGCGTGCCGGCGAAGATCCGCCGCGAGCTCTCGGAGGAGCAGTCCGCCGGCTTCATCCCGCACGCCGGCCGCTATGTCGACTTGGCCAAGCGGCATAACGCTGCGCTGAACTGATGGGAAAAGCCCGGCCCCGATGACGGGAATCATCGGGGCCGGGCTCACTGAGGTCAGGGTCACCTACTGAGAGGAGAATTGTCCTTCTCTTCGACCATGGATTGGTCGGAGTCTGCTGTGATCTCAGCGCTAACGGTCGGGGTGGCCTCGACGGTGGTGTCGCGGACCTCCTCGCGGATCTCCTGGACGGTCTTCCGCTGGCTGCGGGTCATGAGGTAAAGACCCAACGCCGCAGCACCGAGAACGCCCAGGATGATGAGGGTGATGGGACGTTCGACAAAGATCATCAGCGATCCATCGCCCATGGTCAGTGAGGTACGGAAGTTACTCTCGATGATGGCTCCGAGGATGAAGGCCAAGATGATGGGCGTCATGTCGAAGCGGAACTTCTTGAGCAGGTAGCCGACCACACCGAAGATTGCGGCCATGTACACGTCCATGAGGGAGCTGCGCGATGCGTAGACACCGCAGAAGGCGATGACGAGGACGATGGGGAAGAGGATTCCCACCGGTACCTTGAGGATCTTGGTGAACAGGCCGATGAGCGGCAGGTTGAAGGCCAGGAGGATGATATTGCCGATGTACATCGAGGCGATCACACCCCAGAAGACCTCCGGGTGACTGTTGACCATGTTGGGACCCGGTGTCACGTTGTGCATGACCAGCGCGCCGAACAACAGGGCTAGCGTCGGGTTCGGCGGCAGGCCGAGGGTCAGCAGCGGAATGAACGCGGAACTGGAGGAGGCGTTGTCCGCCGTTTCCGTGGCCGCCAGGCCATCCATCGCACCCTTGCCGTACATCTCCGGGTTCTTGGAGACCTTCTTCTGTACGCCGTAGGCAACGATCGAGGAGATCGATCCACCGCCGCCGGGGATGATGCCGATGAGGAAGCCGATGATCGAGGAACGGCCGATCGGCCCACTCTGTTCCTTGACGGCCTTGAAACTGGGGGTGCCACGGACATTCGTCGTGCGCGGGTCCAGTCCGCGGATCTTCGCCTCGGTGAGGAAGAGGATTTCGCCGATACCGAACAGACCGACGGCCAGCGGGATGACCTGGATGCCGGCGGCGAACTCGTTGCTGCCGAAGGAGAAGCGCGGCTGCCCGGTCTCGAGGTCGAAGCCGATGGTGGCCAGCAGGAGACCGACGACCACCATGGACAGGACCTTGACCTTGGAACCGGAGCCGATCAGCGCGGCCATCAGCAGGCCGGCCATGGCCAGGACAACTGTCTCCGGCGGGCCGATGCGTCCGGCCCATGTGGCGATCATCGGGGCGAGGAAGGTCAGGCCGATCAGGGCGACGGTGCCGCCGATGAAAGAACTGATGGCGGTCAGTCCGAGGGCAGGGCCGGCCTGTCCCTTGCGGGCCAGAGGATAACCCTCGAGGGTGGTGATGACCGACGATGCATCGCCGGGAACGTTGAGGAGGATCGCGGGGATGCGACCGCCGTACATGGCTCCGTAGTAGATGCCGGCCAGCATGATGATCGCTGACGTCGGATCCATGTTGAAGGTGATGGGGAGGAGGATTGCGATTGCTGCGGAGGCACCGAGGCCGGGCAGGAGTCCGATGATGGTTCCGAGGGCCACCCCGAGGGTGACGAAAAGGAGGTTCATCGGATCCGCGGCGACGCTGAAGCCGCCCGCTAATCCAGTGAGAAGATCCATGATGTTTCCGTGTTCTTTCTCTGTGTGCCTAGATCGGGCGGAGGGGCAGGCTGAGGCCGTAGCTGAACAGGGCGTACAGGGCGGTCACGACGACTGCCGCCAAGACGACGGACTTGATGAGGTTCAGGGTGCTGTCAAAGTAGAAGAGCACCACGAGCGTGAGCATTGCCGGAATGAGGAAGCCGATGTAGTTGTACATCACGGGCAGGAGGAAGATGCCTCCTCCGTACAGCAGCAGTTTTGCCTTCGAGGCCTGCTCGGAGGGGACGATGGAATCCCGGCCGAAGGCTGCGATGGCCACAGCTGCGATGATTCCGGTAATGATGAGGAGGCGTGGCCACAGGCCGGGGCCGGGGCTGGCGAATGAGCCGAACTCCAGCGGCAGGGAGGCGATGCCGAACACCGCGAAGAAGATCAGCAGGGCTACGCCCCCGATCTGGTCGCAGTAGCGGTAGAGCCCGTGGCGACGTCTGTTTTCAGTGATTCCGGTTTCGACCTGGGTAGTCACCGCAGCTCACATCCTTTCGTTGAGTCCGGCAAGCGGACTACTGGAGATCTCCGGCGAGTTCCTCGACCTGGATCCAGTCCTCGCGGACCTGGTCGCCCGGGGTGTAGCTCGGGGCGATGATTTCTGCGCCGACACGCTCGATGACGTCCGGGTCCTCAATGCAGGTCTCCAGGGCACCGCTCAGCGCCGTCTTTACCTCGTCGGGGACACCGTGGGGCGCGATCAGCGCGGAGGGCAGCATCGCCATTGGCAGGATGTCGCCGTAGCCCTCATCCTCGAAGGTGGGGACCTCCTGGAGGAACTGGTAATCGTCGGTGCCCGAGTGGGACAGGGCCTTGACGTCGCCATTCTCGATCTGGGGGAGGACCTCAGCGGAGACAGTGGTCACGCCGACCGCGTAGTCGTCGTTGGCCACGCCCCGCAGGATCTCGATGGCGGAGTCGGTCTGGACGAGCTCGAGCTGGGTGCCTTCGGTGCTGTTGAGCTGGCGTGCGAACAGGGCCTGGAGGGAGTTGGCGCCGGGGGTGACGGTCACGACGCTCTCATCCTGCGCGGCTTCAACGAGCTCGCTGAGGGTGTCGTAGGGGGCGTCCTTCGAGGTGATGATGAGCATGGGCGGATTGGAGACGTAGCCGAAGTAGTCGAAGGAGGCGGCTGTGTAGTTGACCGTGTCGACGACCCCCGGGGTCAGGGCGACGGGGCCAACCGGGCTGATGCCGATGGTGTAGCCGTCCGGTGTGGCATTGGCGACCTCGGCGGTGCCGATGGTCCCGGCGGCGCCGGACTTGTTCTGCACGAGGATGCGCTGGCCGAGTTCGTCCTCCATGCACTGGGTCACGCTGCGGGCGATGGTATCGAGGTTGCCGCCGGCGTCGTAGGGGACGGTCAGGTTGATGGTCTTGGTGGGGTAGTCGCCGGAGGCCTGCTCGTCGGAGGACGACGAGCAGGCGGCGAGGGCACCTATGGTCACCAGGGCGAGGGGGAGGGCTGCGTAGCGGGTGATACGGCGCATGGTCTCTTCTTTCGGATAAAGGGGTGGCGGTAAGCGCTGAGCGGCCTGGAAACATGATGACTACCGCTGTGAATGGCAGGTTATTATGACAATGTCTGTGCGTAAAGTCACTTTCATGGCTGGGGGTAGCTTGTTTCATAAATTCACCAAATTAGGTGATGCGGAAACTAATAAATAATGAATAAAATACGTGTGTCATCGGGATTCTCTCCGGCCACGCCGGTTTCCCCACATTTAGAGATTGCAAAATATTGCAGAACGGGGGTGGGTAGGGTGGCTGACACCGTGGATGGGCAGCTGCTCAACGCAGAAGAAGGTCGGAGCAGGCATTCCCTGTGCCTGCTCCGACCTTCCCTATCGGATGGATTGCTGCGTCAGCGCTTGACCGGCACCAGCCGCACGTTGTCGATGAGCCGGGTGCCGCCGACGTGGATCGCGGCGACGGCCAGCGCGCCGTCACCGACCTCCTCCACGGGGAGCAGGGTGGCGGGGTCGACGACCTCGAGGTGGTCGAGTTCCACGCCTTCGGCCGTGCGCAGGACCCGGCGGGCGCCCTCGATGTCCAGCGGTACGCCGGCTGCCGCGCGTTCATGGAGCTCGGTAAGCACGCGGGGCAGGACCAGGGCCTGCTCGCGGGCCTCCGCAGTCAGGTGCTGGTTGCGGGAGGACTCGGCCAGGCCGTCCTCGCCACGGATGATGGGTACCGGGCGAACGGCCACGGGGAAGTCCAGGTCGGCGACCATGCGCTGGATGATGGCCAGCTGCTGGGCGTCCTTCTCCCCGAAATAGGCGCGGTCAGGCTGGGTGAGCTGGAGGAGTTTGGCCACGACGGTGGTCACGCCGTCGAAATGCCCCGGTCGGGAGGCGCCTTCGAGGCGTTCGCCCATCTCACCGGAGCGGACCCACACCTGCGGCAGACCGTCGGGGTACATTTCAGCCTCGGTGGGGGCGAAGACGATATCGACACCCAGGTTCTCCAGGAGTGTGAAGTCAGCGTCCAGGTCGCGCGGGTAGTTGCGGAAGTCCTCGCAGTCGCCGAGGTCGGCGAACTGCAGGGGGTTGACGAAGATGCTCACCACGACGGAGGTGTTCTCCTGCGCGGCGAGGGAGACCAGGCGGGCGTGGCCCTCGTGGAGCGCACCCATGGTGGGCACGAGGCCGACGGAACCCGGCAGGTCGGCGATGGCGGAACGCAGCTGCGTGACGGAACGGGCGAGGACGGTCATTTTTTATCCTCGAAGGACTCGGCCTCGTTGGGGAAGTCGCCGGACTCGACGTCGGCGAGGTAGGTGCGGGCGGCGTCGAGAAGCACAGAACCCACGTCGGCGTATTTCCGGGCGAAACGCGGGGTGCGGCCCCGGGTGAGTCCGAAGGCGTCGGTCCACACGAGCACCTGGCCGTCGGTGCCGTTGCCGGCGCCGATGCCGATCGTCGGGATCGCCAGCTCACGGCTGATCTCGGCGGCGATGGCGGCGGGCACCATCTCCAGGACGACGGAGAAGGCGCCGGCCTCCTGCACGACGAGGGCGTCCGCGCGCAGCTTCGCGGCGGCGTCGCCGCGGCCCTGGACGACGTAACCGCCGAGGGTGTGCTCGGACTGCGGGGTGTAGCCGATGTGGCCCATGACGGGGATGCCGGCGTCGACGAGCGCGCGGATCGTCGGGGCGATCTCCACACCGCCCTCGATCTTCACACCCGCGATGCCGGTCTGCTTCATGAAGCGCACGGCCGTTTCCAGTGCCTGGGCGGGGGAGGCCTCATAGGAACCGAAGGGCAGATCGGAGACGACGAAGGCGCGCTCGGTGGCACCCGCCACGGCGGTGGCCATGGTCATCATCTCCTCGACGGTGATCGACAGGGTCGAGTCCTGGCCGAGGATGACGTTCGCGGCGGAATCGCCGACAAGGAGCAGGTCGATGCCTGCCTCGTCGAAGATTGCGGCCGTGGGGGCGTCATAGGCGGTCAGGCAGGAGATCTTCCGGCCCTCGGCCTTGGCCTGGGCGAAATGGCGGGTACGCATCCGGGAAACCATGGGTCATGAGTATAGGCCGTGACAGGGCGGAGGATGTCACTGGCAGAAGAAAGGGCTGAGCACGGAAAAGCGCGTCCGGGAGGAACGGTAGTGTAGGTGTGATTAATTCATGATCGCTTATCTGTTTGTCTGCTCTGCCAGGAGATCCCCATGCCCAATCACCCCACCCCCAGCCGCGCCCGGGAGACCTTCACCCGCTTCACCACCGCCACCGCCGATTACCTCGGCAGGCCCGGGGTGTTCGTCGTGGCGGTCATCGCCATCCTCGCCTGGGCCGCCAGTGGCCCGGTGCTGGGGTTCTCCGACACCTGGCAGCTGATCATCAACACCGGCACCACCCTGGTGACCTTCCTGATGGTGTTCATCATCCAGAACACCCAGAACCGCGACAGTGCGGCGCTGCATCTCAAGCTCGACATCCTCATGCGTGAGCACAACATCACCGATCCGGTGGTCTATGACGCGGAAAACCGTGGTGAAGCCGAACTCGAGGAACTCAACGAGCAGATCACCCCGCCCCACGATCCGGTCTCCCAGCGCGCCGGCGCTTCCTTCCCGGCCAAGGGGCTGTGAGGAAACAGCTACAGAGAAGGCCCGCCCTCTCCCTCCCACCGGTTCAGGGAGGCGATCTTCTGGGTGTTGTACCGGCGCCGGACGCCGCAACCGTGCTCATCGTCTTCCGGGAGGAATTCGGCCCCCAACTCCTCCAGGATCTCCCGCAGATGATTCTGCTGGGAGTCATCCAGCTCCCTCCGGCTCCTCTCGAAGTCCTCGACCGCCTCAGTTCCGAGGCCGGATTTCAACCCGAGGGTTTTCTTGGAGATGCGCAGCAGGATGCGGGCGGCACGGGACTGGTCGGGGTGGAGGATCGGTTGTTCAGTGTTCATGGGGCCAGTATGACAAAAACCCGCGCCGACGGGGCGCGGGAGGCCTGTTCGGGTGCAACCTAACGGAGCCCCTCAGGCGTACAGCGCCAGCGGTTCGCGCAGCGTCTGGTCGAGCGCCACGGCGCGGGCGATGGCGCGCACGACCTCCCGGTGCGTGGGGATCAACCGCAGCTGGACCTCCGGCAGCCGGGAGCGGACCTCCGCGGCGAAGAGCTTCGGTGCGGCGGGGTCGTCGATGAAGGCGGAACCGGCCACGACGATGGTGGAGGGGTCGTGCGCCCGGGCTACCTCGGTGGTCAGTTCGGCGAGGCGGCAGGCGCGGGCGTCGAGAAGCGGGCGGGCGTCCGTGTCCTCGACCGCGGAGCTGATGGAGGACCAGCGATCCCCCAGGACGCCTGCGGTGGTCAGCTCGCGGGCCTGGAGCGGCAGGTCGAGCTGGGCGACACCCTCGTCGTCGGCGACGGCGGCACCGATCGAGTCGTCGGCGAACAGTGCCATGGTGCCGGTGAGCAGGCCGGCGGACTGGATCTCGGAACCGAGGATCGCCGGCACCGCCGCGGAGACCACCACCGGCACGGAGAACTGGTAGCGCAGGCGGCCGGCGAAGTCGACACCGTGCCAGCCGAGGTTGGGGGCGTCGACGATACCGTCGTCGGTGACCCGTCCGGAGGTGGTCACCCCCACGGAGGCCAGCGGACGTTCCAGTCCGGCGGTGAGCCGGTTGAGGCCGGCCATGACGTGCTCGATGAAGTCGGATTCGGTCAGCTCGGCGACGGGGGTGGGTACCTCGGCGTCGCGGATGGTCCGGCCGCGCGTGTCAAAGAGGCCGATGTAGGTCGTGGATGTACCCACGGCGATGCCGGCGTGGAGGGCCGGGTGGTTGGTCAGCTCGAGCGGAATCGTGGGCCGGCCGCGGCCCTGGGAGCGGGTGAGGTCGGTGCGCTCATGCACGAGGCCTGCGCCGATGAGCGCGGCGATGGCGCGTGTGATGGTGGGCTGGGACAGGCCGGTCGCCTCGACGAGCTCACTGCGGGTGACGATCTGGTTCACCCGGACCAGGTGGAGACACTTCGCCGCCGGAGTGCGGGGACGGGAGAAGACGGTGGCCATGCCGGGATAGTACAACTATTCAGACAGCGCTGTCTAATTATCCAGAATCTAAATAGACAGCTCAGTTCGTGGTGGGGGCGTCAGTTCGTCGGGTCCTGGTCCTCGATGTGCCGCGGCACCGGTTTCCGGTAACGGGTGAAACTGGGCACGAACACGGCACACGCGAGCGTGCCGACGACCACCAGCACACCGCCCAGCAGGGTCGCCAGCCCCACGCCGACAGGCGCCGCCGCCCAGCCGTGCAGGACATCCGCCAACCGGGGGCCACCCACCACCACGACGATGTACACCCCCTGGATGCGCCCCTGCACGTGCTCGGCGGCCGCCTGCTGGAGGATCGCGGTGCGCAGGCTCGCGGAGAACATGTCCGCGGCCCCACCCAGGACCAGCATGAGGATGACCAGCCACGCCCACACCGTCACCGCGCCGGGGCTGGCCATCACGGCCACACCCGCCACGATCACGGCCACGCCCCAGACCATGATGCACACGATCACGGACAGCCCCTGGCGCACCACCCGCGAGATCCAGCCCGAGATCAGCCCGCCGAGCACCGCGCCGACAGCCATGGAGGAATAGAGGAGGGCGAGCATGATGCCGCCCTCGTCCGCCTCACCGAAGCTCACGGCGGCGATCTCCGGATAGAGGGCGCGCGGCATGCCGAAGGTCATGGCGATCAGGTCGAGCAGCATCGCCACCATGAGGATCGGCTGCCCCCGCAGGTAGCTCAGGCCGTCGAGAACCGAACGGATGCCGGCGCGGATGGCCTCCTTCTTCGGCGGCAGGGCCGGCAGGGCGAGGACCGCGCCCAGCGTCGGGATCAGTAGTGCCGCATCCAGCGCATACAGCCAGGAGAAGCCGATGAAGGGGATGAGCGCGCCGGCGACCAGCGGGCCGACGATGGCGCCGAACTGCATGAGCATCATGTTCAGGCTGGCGCCGGCGGGCAACTGCTCGAGCGGCAGGATCGACCGGAACACAGCCGTGCGCGTCGGCTGGTTCACCGCGAAGAAGGCCTGCTGCAGCGAGAAGGTCAGCAGCAGCCACCAGACGTTGGTGTTTCCGGCGGCCGTCAGGCCCCAGAAGGCCAGGGCGGTGAGGATCATGCCGAACGTGGAGGCGGTGAGCACCTTCCGCTTGTCGAAGCTGTCCGCGATCGACCCGCCGTAGAGCCCGAAGACAACCAGCGGCACCAGTCCGAACAGTCCCGTCAGGCCGACATAGGCGGAGGATCCGGTGATGGAGTAGATCTGGGCGGGCACGGCCACCACCGTGAGCTGGGCGCCGATGGTGGTGGCGATGTTCGCGGTCCACAGCCGCCGGTAGGCGGGTACCTGGAGGGGACGGGTGTCGGCGAAGAAGTCACGGATGCTCACGATGGGGAATGCTAGCCCCTGAGCAGGGATTACTGACCGAGGACTCTGCGCAGGTCCCGGTTCCCACTGCTCAGAGCGTGAGTTCCAGGACCAGCTCGGGGAGGCCGCGGGCGGCGGTGTTGCGCCAGGAGACGTCCGCCATGCTGCTCAGTTCGGTCTCCTCCGGGGAGATCTCGAGGATCTTCGCCCCGGCCTGCTTGGCCACCAGGGGCAGGCCGGCCGCCGGCTGCACCACGCCGGAGGTGCCGATGATGACCACGAGGTCCGTCTGGCGCATCCGTTCCTCGGCCCGTTCCCATTCCTCCTGGGGGAGGTTCTCACCGAACCAGACGACGCCAGGGCGGATGAGGTTCTCACACTGCGGGCAGGTGGGCGGGGTCTGGCGGGCGACAGGCTCGGTGGGGTAGTCGATCCTGCCGCGCCAGGGACGCGAGCAGATGGTGCAGCGGTAGTCGAAGAGGGAACCGTGGAGGTGGACAACATCGCTGGTGCCTGCGCGCTCGTGGAGGTCGTCGATGTTCTGGGTGGTCACCCCCACCGAGGCACCCGGCAGGCTGGCCCAGTCGGCGATCGCCCGGTGCCCGGCATTGGGCTCGGCGTTGCGGCATACGCTGGCGCGCCACAGATACCAGGCCCACATGGGCTCGGGGTCGCGTGCCCAGGAGTCGATGGAGGCGAAGGCCGCGGGATCCACTTTCGTCCACAGGCCCGTCTGCGCATCACGGAAGGTGTCGAGCCCGGATTCGGCGGACATACCGGCCCCGGTGAAGACCTCCACCCGCCCGGCGTCGCGGACGAGGTTGAGGGCATCAGCGTATTGTTCGGTCCTCATGACTCACACGCTACCTGCTCGGGCCGGACGGAAAATGGGATTAGTGGCGCCACCCCCGCTACACTGACGTGCCATGAGTTCCGATACCGCCGTGAATTCGACTCCCCACAACTCTGACACCGCCGGGCGCTCGCCGTCGCTGCTCGACGCGTCCTGTGAGGGATTCGTCCATGACCTGGCGGCCCTGTCCCCGACCGACGCCACTGCCTGGGGAATCCCGGGCTTCGAGGGCGAGCTGCAGGATTTCTCCCCCGCCTACTGGGCAGCCCTCGCCGACCGCACCCGCGAGATGATCGCGGACGTCGACGCCTTCGACGACGGCACTGACGATTCCGACGACGAGGATGACTTCGACGAGGTCGACCACGTCACCGCCGCGGTCCTGCGCGACCGCCTCTGCCTGGACCTGGATCTGCACCATCACGGTGAGGACCTGGCCCTGCTCAACAACATCGCCTCACCCGTGCAGACGATCCGGGACACCCTCCTGATCATGCCGACGGACACCCCGGAACAGATCGACGCGATCCGTTCCCGACTGGCCAAGGTGCCCGCCGCCCTGGCCGGTTACCGCGAGTCGCTCGCGGAGGCCGCCTCCCACGGCCATGTCGCCCCAATCCGTCAGGTCGACGAGGTCTACTCCCAGTGCCAGGACCTGGTGGAGTCGCCCTCCCTGCTGGAGGACCTCGGCGTCGATAAGGACACCCCCGAGGTGGACGCGGCGAAGGAGGCCTTCGCTGAGATGGCCGACTGGCTCTCCGAGCAGCTGGCCACCCACGCCCCGCGCGAGGATGCGGTGGGCCGGGAGCGCTACCAGCGTTTCTCCCACCTGTTCGTCGGCGACATCGTCGACCTGGACGAGGCCTACCTCTGGGGCCTGGAGCGTCTCCGCGAGATCGATGCGGAGCAGCAGGCCATCGCCCGCTCCCTCTACGGCACCTCTGATGTGCGCCTGGCCTACCGGAAGCTCAACGAGGAGGAGCGCTACACCCTGCACGGCAAGGACGCGCTCCTGACGTGGATGCAGGAGACCGCCGACGACGCCATCAAGGGTCTGCACGGCACCGCCTTCGACATCCCTGAGCAGGTCCGCACCATCGAGGCGAAGATCGACCCCGCCGGCACCGGCGGCATCTTCTACACCCCGCCGAGCGACGACTTCTCCCGCCCGGGCCGCATGTGGTGGTCCGTCCCGGCGGGCCAGGAGAAGTTCCATACCTGGCAGGAGCTGACCACCGTCTTCCACGAGGCCGTGCCGGGCCATCATCTGCAGATCGGTCAGACCCTGGTTGAGCGTGAGAACCTCAACCTGTGGCGTCGCGTCGCGTGCTGGAACTCCGGCCATGGCGAGGGCTGGGCCCTGTATGCCGAGCAGCTCATGGAGGAGCTCGGCTACCACGAGGATCCCGGCACCCGGATGGGGCTTCTCGACGCCCAGCGCCTCCGCGCCGCCCGCGTCGTCCTCGACATCGGCGTCCACCTGGGCAAGAAGGTCCCGGAGGGCACCATGGTGTGGGACGCGACCTACGCCAAGGCTTTCCTGCGTGAGAACACCGCGATGGACGAGGCCAACCTGCGTTTCGAGCTCAACCGCTACCTCGGGTGGCCCGGCCAGGCCCCGTCCTATGCACTGGGCCAGCGCCTGTGGGCGCAGACGCGTGACGACGCCGTCGCCCAGGGCATGGCCGTGGCGGATTTCCACCGCGAGGCCCTCTCCCTGGGTTCCATCCCGATGTCCCTTCTGCGGGAGCAGATTCTGGATTAATGTGAGATGCATGTCACAGTTCATGCTCTCGGTCCATCATGTCCCCGGCTCCGAGCCCTATGCCTCGGAGGAGGAGATGCAGGCCGCCTTCGCGGCCGTCGCGGCCTTCAACCAGCAGCTCGCTGACGACGGCCGGCTCGTCTTCGTCGGTGCGCTCCATTCGGAGACCGACATCGTCACCGCGAAGGGTGTCGACGAACCACCCGTCCGGGAGGGCGCGCAGCTCGGCGGTTTCTGGGTGGTCGAGGTCGATGGCCGTGCTGACGCCAGGAAACTGGCCGAGCAGGCCTCGGCGGCCTGCCGCCAGCCGATCGAGGTCCGCGAGTTCGAGTCGTCCTAGATTTCCCGGTCCATCACCCACACGAGGATATCCGCCCCGCCATTCACGGTGAGCGATTCGGCATCGGTGACGCGCAGGACGTCACCCTCCCCGAGGTGGTGACCTGCCGCCTCCACCTGTCCGCTGATGACGTAGAGGTGCACGAAGGCTCCGGCGGGCACCGTCACCTTGCCGGTGGAACGGGCCGCGTAGAGCGCCGCCCCGGTGGTGCCCAGCGGCAGGGGAGAACCCGGCCCGGCGATCTGCACCGGGCCCCCGCCGGCCAGCTCAACGTTGAAGTCCCGGGAGGCGTGGAAGGGGGTGGTGTCGCGGGCATCGGCCGGCAGCCAGGACTGCACCACCCGCACGCGCTCACGGCTGGTGTAGCCCGCGGCGTTGACCTCCGAATGCCGCACCCCGGAACCGGCGCTGATGTGCTGGGCGGAACCGGCCCCGAGCTCAGTGCAGCCCGCCGCGCCGCTGTCGCGGTGGCGCAGGCGCCCCTCGACGACCCACGTGACGATCTCGACGTTGTCGTGCTGGTGCATGTCGAAGCCCTCACCGGGTGCCACGACGTCGTCGTTGTGCACCATGAGCAGGCCGAAGGCATTGGCCGCCAGGTCGAAATTCCCGGTGGCGGGGAAGGACTGCCGGGAGGTCAGCGCGGGATCGCGCCAGATGTCGCGTTCCCCGGACCGGACTACAGAGATGGTTGACATGTCAATCAGGCTAGTCGCGGTCGGGGAGCGGGATCAACGTCTCCGCGTGAGCAGACGGATGATCTGCGGCAGATAACCGGCCACCGCCAGCAGGGTGAGCATCCGCAGCAGCTGCAGGGTCACCACCACCGGTCCGGCCCCGCCCTCCGAGGACAGGGCCAGGACGGTCTCCAGCGCGCCGGGGCTGGTGGCCAGGTAGGCCTCGAAATAGGTGATGTCCAACCACAGGTGCAGGGGATAGGCGGTGGCCGCGCACGCCAGGATGACCACGACGATGAAGCTCAGCGTCGCCGGCAGCTGGCGGGCGAAGGCCTTCAGGGCGGGCAGGGACAGCGCGCCACCGCACATCCAGCCGATAACCAGGAAGGCCGCGATGCGGAAAGCCTCCGGCGGCTGCAGGCTCCATCCCTCCGGCAGGGCGAGACTGATCAGGACAGTGAACAGCATGGGGCTGAGGATCGCCGGGGCCGGCAGGCGGATGAGCCTGCCCAGCCTTTCGCTGAACAGGGCGATGACCAGCACCGCGAGGAACATGTACCACGGGCCGGCCGCCTGCTCCCCGGCTGCAGTTCCGCCGGGGGCGGTGAAGAAGGCGGTGATCAGCGGCAGACTCATCGACACGATGAGCAGCCGCAGGTACTGGCCGAGCGCCACGAAACGGTAGTCGGCGCCGAGTTCCTTCGCCAGCACGGGCAGGATTGAGGCCCCGCCGGCGAGCATGGACAGGATCCCGGTTTCCGGCATGACGGAGGGTTCCCGTTTCGCAAGCAGCAGACCACCGGCCACGCCGATGCCCAGCGTGACGAAGGAGACCAGCAGCCCGGGGATGAGCAGCCCACCCAGCGTGGCCAGGGGGACCGCCGCCAGCGGCAGGCCCGCCAGGATGCCGATGACACCACGGCCGAAGCGGTAGACGTGGTCGTTGATGGGCAGTTCCGCGGAGGTGGCCAGCGCCATCGTCCCTGAGGCGATGATGGCCGCCAGGATCCAGGCGGCCGGTACCTGCCACCAGGTGAACAGCCAGCCGAGTCCGATGGAGGCGGGAATCACCGCAGCCCAACGCCAGTTCATCGCTCTCCTCCTGAGCCCGGATCCCTGTGGAACAGCCGCAGGATCTGCGGCAGATAACCCGCGATGAGCAGCACGCCCAGCAGGCGGATGAGCTGGATCGCCACGACCGACGGCCCCGCCCCACCCTCCGAGGACAACGCCAGGGCCGTCTCGATGGCCCCGGGGCTGGTGGCCAGGTAGGCCTCGAAGTAGGTGATGCCGACCCAGGGCACCAACGGGATGGCCAGCAGGGCGCACACCACCGACAGGCCCACGATGAAGATGAGCGTGGCCGGCAGCTGACGGGCGAAGAGTTTTAGCGCGGGCAGCGACAGCGCGCCGCCGCACATCCAGTCCACCACCAGGAAAGCGAAGACGCGGAGGAACTCCGGGGGTTGCAGGGACCATCCCACCGGCAACACCAGTCCCAGGGCCACGGTGATCAGCAGCGGGCCGAAGACCCCGGGGGAGGGCAGTCGCAGCAACCTGCCCAGATCCGCGCCGAAGAAGGCGATGAGCAGCACCACCGGGAACATCCAGTAGTTCACCACCGGCGGCGCCACCCCACCTGCCGCCCCGGGGGCGGCGAAGAAGGCGGTGATCAGCGGCAGGGTCATCGACACGATGAGCAGGCGCAGGTACTGCGACAGGGCCACGTAACGGAAATCCGCCCCCAGTTCCCGCGCCATCACCGGCATCACCGAGGAACCGCCGGCCAGCATCGACAACACCCCGGTCTCGCGGCTGATCTCCGGTTCCATGCGCGCCAGCAGCAACCCGCCGAGGATGCCTGCGGCGACAATGACCACCGCGACCACCAGCCCCGGCGCGAGGTAACCCGCCAGTTCTGCCAGCGGCACCCCGGCCAGGGGGATGCCGGCGAGCATGCCGATCGTGCCGCGGCCGACCCGGTTGACCCAGGTGTTCAGCGGCAGTTCCGCGCGGCCGAGGAGTGCTGCGGCACCGGCGGCGAGGATGCCGGCGAGGATCCAGCCGGCGGGTACGTTCCACCAGGCGAAGAGCAGCCCGAGGAGCACGGAGGTGGGGACGACGATGAGCCACCGCGTGCCAACCCTGCTTGAATCCATGAGAGCACCATACGCCGGACACCGGAGGCTGTGACGTGGCACGCTGAGAGGAACCGTCAGCGTGAGGAGGTGGCCGTGGGCCCGGAACTGTGGGCAGTACTCATCGTCGGGGCAGCCGTCGCCGGGTGGATCGACGCGGTCATCGGCGGTGGCGGACTGGTGCTCATCCCACTGCTCATGGCCGTGGTCCCGGGCCTGGCACCCGCGACGGCGCTGGGGACCAACAAGCTCACGGCAGTCTCGGGCACGGCGTCGGCGGCGTGGACGATGATGCGGCGTATCCGGCCGCGCTTCTCCCCGTGGTACGTCGTGCTCGGCCTGGCGTGTTCCGGCGGGGGTGCGTTATCCGCCTCGCTTATCGACGCCGCCCTCCTCCGCCCCCTCATCATCGTCCTCCTGCTCGCGGTCGGCGCCTTCGTCGCCCTGCGCCCCGGTTTCGGCACGCAGATCCGGGGCGGGACGGCCGCACCGGGCCGGTGCCGGCGGCTGCTGGTGCTGCTGCTCGTCGGCGTCATCGCCTTCTACGACGGCATCTTCGGTCCAGGTACCGGCATGTTCCTCATCATGGCCTTCACCGCGGTGTTATCCCAGGACTTCCTGCGTTCGGCGGCGATGGCGAAGGTGGTCAACACCTCCACCAACCTGGGTGCACTCCTCGTCTTCGCGGTGGGTGGGCACGTGTGGTGGCAGTTGGGGGTGGTCCTGGCGGTGGCCAACATCGTCGGCGCGCAGCTGGGGGCCCGGACCGTGCTGGGTGGTGGGGTGAAACTGGTGCGCACCGCGCTGCTGGTGGTGGTGATTGTCATGAGTTCTTATCTCGCCTGGCAGCAATTTTCCAGTTGACGTCCCTATCGTCGGAGTCATGAGCACGACAATGACAATCGAACCCCTCTGTATCACCGCCCCGGCGGAGGTCGCCGGCGATAATGACGCCGCGCTTGACTTCCTCGCCGGGGAGTTCTTCCTGGCGAAGGTCTACGGCAACGACGACCTTGAGGTCACCGCCACCACCGAGGCCCTGCCGACTCTGGCACTGGCCGCCGCCGCCTTCGACGCGGCGGACATGCCCGCCAACTTCCGTCTGGTGGAGCTGGTGGAGGCTTAGGACCTCTTCTTGGTCCGCGCCGTCGCCGGTGCGGTCCACGGGTCCTCCGGCCACGGGTGCCTGGGGTAGCGTCCCCGCATCTCCGCGCGCACCTGGGTGTAGGGTCCGGACCAGAAACTGGCCAGGTCATCGGTGACCGCCAGTGGGCGCCCCGCCGGGGAGAGCAGATGGAAGAGCACCGGTACGCCCGCCAACTGCGGAGATTCGGCCAGCCCGAAGCACTCCTGCAGTTTCACCCGCACCACCGGTCGCCCCTCGGAGTAGTCGAGGCGGTGGCGGTTGCCGCTGGGCACCCGCAGGCGTTCCGGTGCGAGCTCGTCCAGCCGCGCCGCCTCCGGCCAGGGCAGCAACCGCTGCAACGCGGGGTACATGTCCACCCTGCCTATCTGCGCTCCCCGCGCCAGCCCGTCCAATTCCGGCCCCAGCCAGGACATGGGATCGGCGGCCTCGACATCCGGCCACGGCTCACCGAGCTGCTGGTGCAGATAGACCAGGCGCTCCCGCAGGTTCTGCGCGGCCTCCGAGAAACGGAACATTCCCAGCCCCTCCCGGGCCACGGTCGCCGCCAGCGCCGTCGCGGCCTCATCCGCCGGCACCTGCACCGGCGTCGAACTCAGCTCGATGGCACCCAGGCGCACCACCTTCCGCCCCCGGACCTTCCCGCCCACCACCGAGGCCACGATCTCCTCCGTCACACCCACGGCCTCCCGGGCCTGCGCCTCATCCAGGCGGGCCGCCGCCCGGATGGTGGCCCCGGCCCGCCCCTCGCGTGAGGTGCCGCCGCTGCGGGTCACCTCCGCCACCGCCAGCCACCGCGCACCCGTCAACCCCAGATCCCCGGGCAGCACCGCCCGGGTGCCGCTGGCCAGCAGGTATTCCTCACCCACCCGGCGGGCCACCCTGCCGGGGAAGGCCAGGGCCGTGATCACCCCGGGATCGGTCTCTCCCGTGCCACCACGCACCAGTTTCCGCAGACGTGCCGCCTCCCGGGCCGGGGCCTGGGCGCGGGCGATGTCGCCGCGTGGCGAATCCGCCAGCACCGCCACCACCCCGGCCGCCGCCGGACCACACTCCACCAGAGCGCGCCCCAGCCGCGGGTCCACCGGCATCCCCGCCAACTGGCGACCCAACGCGGTGGCCTGCCCCTCACCGTCGACCGCACCGATGCCACGCAGCACCGTCTCAGCGGAGTCGAGGGCGGGGGTGGGAGGGGTGTCGGCAAGTGGGAGCCCGACACCGCGCGGGGTGCCCCACACCGCCAGCGTCAATGCCGCCTGTGTGAGGTCACTCGTCGCGATCTCCGGGGTGATGTGCGCACGGAACTGCTGGTAGTCGGCCTGCGAATAAGCACGGATCACCGTGCCCGGCCCCTCACGCCCGGCACGACCCGCCCGCTGATCCACCGTCGACTGCGCCGCCGACACCGTCACCAGACCCGTCATGTCGCGCGTCGCATCCCGGCGCGGCACCCGCGAGAGCCCCGAATCCACGACCACCCGCACCCCCGGAACAGTCAGCGAGGATTCGGCTATCGACGTCGCCACAATCACCCGCGCCCCACCCGACAACGCCGCATCCTGCTCGCGGGCATCCAGCGAACCGTGCAGCGGCACCGCCCCGGGGATTCGGCCCACCACGTACTCCACCTCCCGGACCCCGGGGACGAAGACCAGCACCGCGTCAGTGTGCCCGGTGGCCAGCTGCGCCAGATGGTCCAGGAATTCGCGCGTGTTTCCCGCCCGGCCGGGGTGCGGGACGTACTCGAAGCGCAGCGGATAGGTCACCGCCGGGGTGTCCAGCACCGGTGCCTCCATGAGCGCGGCGAATTTCTCCACATCCAACGTCGCCGACATCGCCGCCACCGTCAGATCATCACGCAGCTGCACCAGCTCCAGCAGCATGCCCAGCACCAGATCCGTGTCCAGCTGCCGTTCATGCACCTCATCGACCGCCACCGCGCTGACACCGGTGAGTTCCGGATCGAACATCAACCGGCGCAGCAGCACCCCCGGGGTCATGAACTCCACGAGGCTGCCCGGATGGTGCTCCCCGCGGACGGTGAAACCGATGCGCTCCCCGATGCGGGAACCATCCAGATGGGCCAGCCGACGGGCCGCCGCGCGCACCGCGACGCGACGGGGTGCGGTGACCAGCACCTTCCCCTGCACGTGGTTGGCCAGGGCCGGCGGCACCAGCGTCGTCTTACCGGTGCCCGGAGGGGCCTGCACCACCAGGGTCCGGTTGTTGCTGAGCAGGGCGGGAAGCTGGCCGATGGTGTCGGCCACCGGCAGACCCGCACCGATGCGGGACAGATCGAAACTCATGGCCCCCATTGTGCCGGGGCGCTGGGCGGGGTCGAGTGGAGGCGCGGTGGGGTGCGCAATATCTGACCTTGACGCGTCAAGTGAGGATGGTTGAACAGGGACGATGCGCGCTGAACCCGCCCCGGAGCGTCAGATATTGCGCACCGTTATTTCCCGCCGGGAACCGCCGGGCCTCACACCCAGTCCAACAGTGGTGACGACACCCCACAACAGAAAGGACAGCCCCGGTGGCCTATCACGGGAGACGCGTTGATGAACTGATCGCCGAGGGGAGCGGAAGGATCAGGGTCTGGGATGGCATGTCACTGTCACCTGACCAGTTCGTCCAACCCACCTCCAGAACGGAAGTCTTTGCCAATGCTGCGCAGCATCTCGACCTTCCCGAAGATGACCCACAGGTTCACCAGGCGGCGGAAGAACATTATGTGGCCGTTTCCCCCGACCACATGGTGGCCAGGGCCCACCTGCGTCCCGAGAAGCTGGTGGAATACCAGCGGACCAACCATCCCCGACGATTGGCCTATCCGGCGGATGCACGGACACGCATCGTGGCACACCTGACCGAGCATCCGGGTTGGGTGGCCGCACAGTTCAGCGCCGCCGCTCTACTGGGGATCACCGATTTCTCGGACGGACTGGATGCGTCGGTGCTCAACCGGAGGGGGCGGAAACCTGCGGGCAGCCCGCTGCAACCCGATCAGCGCAGGTTCCACGCATTCTGCCAGCCCTGGACCCTCCACGTGGGGGAACGGGGGCTGAAGGTGACCCCACCGATGCTGACGTTGGCGCACTGTCTGCGGTCGGTACTCACCGAGGATGATGTCTGGCCGATCGGCGCTGAGCTGAAACAACGTGCTCATACGGTCAGAGCGGTGCAGGTGATAGACCGTTTCCGGAGGGAATTCGGCCTGGATGAAGAACACATCGCAGAGGCCCTGAGGGGACTGGTCAACCACCGGGTCCTGTGTAGAATCCTGGCGTTGAGCAGCCCCGGCATGGATTCACCACCGGAGACTGTCCTGCGTCTCGCAGTTACCCAGGCGGTGGAGGACCTGGGGATCACCTTCGTGGCGCAGGTGCCGGTGTACACCGATGGAACAGTGGGGACGCCGGGAAGCGAAAGGGGGAAGGGGAGCTTGCTCACGGTCATTGATCTGGCCTCTCTTCCGGCCAGGGTGGCGCTGTTCTATGACGGGGAGCATCATCTGGAGCGTTCGCAGCGTGACAAGGATGCGCGGATCCTGGCCTGGCTCACGGCACAGGGGTGGCTGGTTTTCCGGGTGTCGGCGGGAATGTTGCGGAAAACGAAGCAGCTGCAGGCGGATATTGCCGGAGCGATTGCGATGCGTCTGTCGAATGCAGCCTGAAGTATCCCGTGCCACACTGGGCACCATGACTGACACCACCACGAACAACCAGAAGATCGCCGTCATCACCGGAGCTTCCTCCGGTATCGGCGCCGCCGCTGCTGATGCCCTGGCCGGGGACGGTTTCCATGTCGTCGTCGCCGCGCGCCGGCTCGACCGGGTCGAGGAGGTGGCCCGGAGGAACAACGGCACCGCCATCCAGCTGGATGTGACCGAGGATGAATCGGTCGCGGCTTTCGCGGAGGAGGTGGGCAAGCTGGGCCGGGTGGATGTGCTGGTCAACAACGCGGGTGGCGCCCACGGCATGGATACGCTGCGTGAGGCGGACCTGGATGACTGGCAGACGATGTACGACGTGAACGTACTCGGTGTGGTGCGGGTGACCCGCGCACTGTTGCCGCTTATCGACACCGCCGAGGGGCTGATCATCAACATCGGTTCCATGGCCTCCTTCACGGCCTACCCGAAGGGCGCGGGTTACAACGCCGCCAAATTCGGTCTACGGGCGCTGACTCGTGCCTTCCGTCTGGAGGAGGTCGGTAACCCGATCCGCATCACCCAGATCGACCCGGGCCGGGCGGAGACCGAGTTCTCCCTGGTGCGTTTCAAGGGGGACGCGGACGAGGCGGGCAAGGTCTATGCCGACAAGCTCAACCTCACGGCGGAGGATGTGGCGGAGACGATCCGCTGGGTGGCGTCCCTGCCGGCGCACGTGAACATCGACACCCTCAACATCATGCCGCGGGACCAGGCCTGAGCCTGCGCAACATCTGACCGCCCCGGACGGCCTCGGCGCGCATCGTCCCTGTTCAGCGGCTCTCGCTTGACGCGTCAAGGTCAGATATTGCGCAGCGCTCCTGCCCATTCCACCTGGAATCAGCACCCACCTCGTCCGCGTGGGCATCGACTGCGAGCCGCTAAGCAGTGATAACGCCACAGTGCGGGTCCCGGCGACCGGTACCGCCGTCCAACCGGCCCCGGCCGCGGGCTAGACTGGGCGACCATGCACGCCCATGATGTCGCGATCCGTGATGAGTCGATCAAGCTCGGCCAGTTCATCAAGCTTGCCGGCCTGGTGGCCACCGGTGGTGAGGCCAAGGAGCTCATCGCCGAAGGCGAGGTGACCGTCAACGGTGAGGTGGATACCCGCCGGGGGCGGACGCTGCAGCACGGGGATCTCGTGTGCATCGGGGAGGCGTGTGCGCGTGTGACGTCGGCGGCCGAGGGCGAGGACGATTACTTCGACGAGGCCACCGCCGATGATGATTTTGATCCTGAGAAGTGGAGAAACCTCTAGATGCCAGCTTTCGAGGCCGTCGGCGGCATGCCGTACTGGATCGACCTGACCACCTCTGACGTGCGGAAGTCCGCGCGTTTTTATTCTGAGCTCCTCGGTTGGGAGATCGAGGGTGATGATTACCGCCTGGCGCGCGTCCAGGGTCTGCCCGTCGCGGGTTTTATTCCGCAGCCGGAGGGTGGGGGTGCGTTCCCGGACACGTGGGTGACCTACTTCCTCGCTGATGACATTGATGGCCAGGTTGCGCAGGTCAGGCGTCTGGGTGGCCGGGTGCTCAGTGAGCCGACGGAGGTCAGCCTGGGCCGGATGGCCGTGCTTGTCGACGCCGCCGGCGCCATGTTCGGACTCATCGAGCCCGCCGGGGAGGACGCCTTCGTCGCCGCCGGTGAGCCGGGCACCCCGGTGTGGCATGAGCTGACCGCCACGGCCGGTTTCAAGGAGGCGGTGGATTTCTACCACGGTCTGCTCGACTGGGAGCTGATCGCGATGGAGGCCGGCGAGGACTTCACCTACACCACCGCCGTGGCGGAGGGCGCGCCCTTTGCGGGGTTGTGGAAGGCAGAGGGTGTGTTCCCGCCGCAGGTCCCCAGCTTCTGGCAGTCCTACCTGGGTGTGGCGGATATCGACGCCGCCGTGGCCCGCGTCCCGGAGCTCGGTGGGGAAGTCATCACGCAGCCCTGGGACTCGGAATTTGGTCGTCTGTGCCGGATCGCGGATTCCACCGGTGCGGTGGTCGTGCTCTGCGAGGTCGACGAGCCGGTCGAGGAGGAGCTCCACGAGACGGATCTGCTGGGGGGCCTTGAGCTCTGAGCGGGGTCATGGAGCTCGACGAACTGAGCTCACGCGTCCTCGATCTGGTTGACCGGGTGCCCGCCGGCCGGGTGGTCACTTACGGCGATGTCGCCGCCCGGGCCGGCACGGGACCCCGGCAGGTGGGCCGGATCCTGGCCCGCGTCGGGCATCTGACGTGCTGGTGGCGGGTCGTCCGCGCCGACGGTACCTCCGCTGTCGCCGCGCAGGCGTCCCGGTTCTGGGACGCGGAGGGCATCCCGCACCGCGACGGCCGGGTGGTCCTGGGGGCCTGTCGCTGGGAGTTCTCCTGAACCCTGGATGACTCCGTGCCGCGCTGCTACGCTCGCGGGGGAATCGAGGTAATCTCATGCCCCCACTTCGCGTCGCAGTCATTGGTCTGGGAACCACCGGGTCCATGGCCCTGTGGCAGCTCAGCCGGTCCCCGGACGTCGAGGTCATCGGTCTGGAGCAGTTCGGACTCGGCCACGGCTACGGGGCATTCACCGGTGAGACCCGGTTGTTCCGCACCGCCTACCACGAGGGTGCGAAATACGTCCCCCTTCTCCAACGCGCCCGGGAGCTGTGGCGTCAGCTCGGTCAGGCCGTGGGCCGTGAACTGTTCCACCCTTACGGGGTGCTCACCGTCGGACGTGAAGATTCGGCCCCCTTCCAGCGGCTGCTGGCCTCGGTGGCCACGCACGATCTTCCCCATCAACGGCTGGATGTCGGGCAGCTGCGCCGCCGTTACCCGGGCCTGGATTTCCGGGAGGATGAGGCTGGGGTCTTCGACGAACTCGGTGGTGCGCTGCGCCCGGAGCTGGCGGTACTCAGCGCGGTTGAACAGGCTCAGGAGAACGGCGCGGCGGTCCACGACCACGAACCCGTCCTGGGTATCTCCGATACGGGGGAGGGGGTGATCGTGACCACCGCCAGACGGCAGCTGACCGTCGACCGGGTGATCGTCACCGCCGGCAGCTGGGTGACGGGACTGTTCCCGCAGATCGCCGACCTGGTTGAGGTGCGGAAGATGGTGCTCACCTGGTTTCTGCCCCGGATCTCCTCGGACTTCGAACCGGCCCGCCTGCCCTGCTTCATCCGCGACCGCGATGGCTTCCACATTTTCGGGGCCCCCTGCGTGGACGGTTACAGCGTCAAGATCGCGGCCATGGACCGGTGGGGGACCCCCGATACGGAGAGGGTGGAACAGGCCGACCTCCACCTCGACCCCGATGAGGTCTCCGACTTCGGTTCGCAGGTGTCCAGGCTCTTCCCCGGCGTGCAACCGGAGCCGAACCGCTTCTCCGTCCACTTCGACACCTTCACCGCCAGCCGCGACCCGATCATTGACCGGGTGGGTGATGTGGTGGTGGTCGCCGGGTTGTCGGGCCACGGCTTCAAGCTCGCCCCCGTGATCGGCGAGCTGGCCCGCGATCTGGCGGTCACCGGCCGGGCGGAGGGGCGGCATCCGGACTTCACCCTCGCAGCGCACCGGCCGATCAGGGAGGGAACAGACCCGGGTCCGGCCTGGCCGCAGAAGATCGTGCGGGACCGCGCCTGAACACTTACCCTGGCTGCATGACTGATCTGACCGTCCGTGCCTGGGGCACCCCGGGTTTTTCGCAGCCGCTGGAGCCGGTGACCATCACGCGTCGTCCCCTGCGGGAGGATGACGTCCTCATCCGCATCGAGTTCGCCGGCATCTGCCACTCCGACATCCACACGATGCGGGGTGACTGGGGCGAACGCGAGTACCCGCTGGTGCCGGGCCATGAGATCGTCGGCATCGTCGAGGAGGTCGGCGACAAGGTGCTCAATCACCGCCCCGGTGACCGGGTCGGGGTGGGCTGTTTCGTCAACTCCTGCGGGCAGTGCCACCCGTGCGGGCTGGGGGAGGTCTCCTACTGCGAGCAGGGCCCGGTGCTCACCTACGGCGCCTACGATGGTGGCGAACTGACCCAGGGCGGGTATTCGCAGGCCATCGTGGTGCGCGAGTCCTTCGTCGTGGCGGTCCCGCCGGGTCTGGATCCGGCGGCCGCTGCCCCGCTGCTGTGCGCGGGCATCACCACCTACTCGCCGCTGAAACACTGGGGCGCGGGCCCGGGTAAGCGCGTCGCGGTCATCGGCATGGGTGGTCTCGGGCACGTCGGCGTGAAGATCGCCGCGGCCATGGGCGCGGAGGTCACCGTCCTGTCCCATTCCACCGCCAAGCGTGACGACGCCCTGAGTTTCGGTGCCACCCGCCATGTCTCCACCGCGAGCGGTCTACCGGAGGACCTGCACAACTACTTCGACCTGATCCTCAACACCGTCTCCGTCGACCTGGACACCTCCGCCTATCTGGGCCTGCTGCGTTTCGACGGCGCGCTGGTCCAGCTCGGTCTGCCCGGTGCACCCCTGCAGACCCCGACCCGCATGCTCACATCGCGGCGCCGTTCGCTGTCTGGTTCGCTGGTCGGCGGGATCCGTGAGACCCAGGAGATGCTCGACTTCTGCGCGGAACATGGTGTGACCGCCGAGATCGAGCTCATCGACGCGGAGCAGATCAACCAGGCCTATGACCGCACGGTCGCCTCGGACGTCCGGTACCGCTTCGTCATCGACGCGGCCTCCTTCTAGGGGGCCGTCGGTGGATGCCCGTGGAGCCCGCTACGTACTCAGACGTGTGGTCCGGGAGTTCTTCCTCCTGGGCATCATCGACATGGCCGCCAATCTCACCTTCTTCACCCTGCTCGCGGTGGCGCCGACGATCCTGGCGATCTACTCCATCGCCACCATCGTCCTGGCGAACAACGCGGGCCTGGTCTCGGAGCTGACCACGGACTTCATCACCACCTACATCCCGGGGGAGTATCGGGCGGCGGTCACGGATCTGGTCAATGCGGTCATCGGTTCCTCCACCGGCGGCATCGTCGGCCTCATCGTGGGGACGATCGTCGCCCTGTGGTCGGCCTCGGCCTATGTGCGGGCCTTCTCCCGCTGCGCCAACACCGTCTACGAGCAGTCGGAGGGGCGACCGCTGATCGCCAAGCTGGCCACGATGCTGGGCACCACCCTGTTCATGGTGGTCGGCATGGTGCTCATCCTCGCCTCGGTCATGCTCAACGAGACGGTGGTCAACGCCACCCTCGGCCTGATCGCCGAACCCCTGGGCCTGTCCGGAGTGCTCGACTACCTGCTGAGGGTCTTCCTGCCGGTGTGGCGGTGGCTGAAATGGCCGATCATCTTCGCCCTGGCCGTCCTGCTGCTGGCCGTGCTCTACTACGTCACCCCCAACGTCCGGCAGGCCCGGTTCCGCTGGCTCAGTGTCGGCGCCTTCATCGCTTTGATCGGGATTGCGCTGGTCATCGTGGGTTTCTCTCTGTATCTGAACTATTTCGCGGTCCTGGGTTCCTACGGGGCGATCGGCACGATGCTGGCCCTCATGTTCACGGTGTGGGGCGCGAACATCATGCTGATTCTGGGCGTGAAGATCGACGCCGAGATCGAACGCGTCCAGCAGCTCAGGGCCGGGGTGCGGGCGGAGCGGCAGATCCAGCTGCCGCCGCGTTCCACCCGGCGTAACCGCGAGCGGGAGGTGGCCCGGGAGAAGATGGCCGAACGTGGCCGCGATCTGCGGCTGGGCTACCGCGAGGACTGAGCGCGCAGGAAGTCCGCGACGTCCGCGACCTTCTGCCGCGCCACTTCCGGGGTGGAGATGCGGTGGCGGGAGACGTACTCCCGGACAGTGAGGTCGGTGACCTGCTCCAACCCGGTGGGGCGCTGGGCAATCTCGTCTTCCGACGCCACCTGCACCAGCGTGCGCGGCCAGGTCGCGGGTTCCGGCACCGACTGTTCCGCCAGGATCTCCGCGGGCAGACCGTTGACGCTGCCGAGGTCGGGGAAGGTGAGCACGAGGGCGTCGAAAAGCGGGGCGTTCATTGCTGCCAGCGCCGCACCGGAGGAATAACCCCAGCCCGTCAGCGACGTCGCGTTGTGGTGCTGCGCCACCCCGGCCGCCTTGCGCACCATGGCGTTCATCTCCGCGACGGTGCTCTGCGGTGCCAGCGGATAATCCAGGTCCAGGATGATGGTGCCGGAACGCTGCGCGGCCGCGGCGACCTCGGGGCGCCACGCGATCTCCAGGGCGTTGCCCGAACCCCGCCACCAGCCGCCCGAGTGAAGGCTGATGGCCCACGCACCGGTCGGCTGGCCCGGGGTGAACAGGCGGCCGCCGACCTCCGGCACCTCCTCCACCTCGACGCCCTCAGCCCACACCACGCCCGGCATGGAGTGGTCGAGACCCGAGCCGAGCATGAGCATCGCCGTGTGGGTGATCCGGTCGGGCAGGCGCGCGATGTAGTTGTCCGCCGGGTCCGGGTCCCCCACCCCGCCCTTCCACGGCGGGGTGAAGTCGGGCAGCTCATAGTGGGCGTCGATGTAGGAGGCCAGCTGGGCGAGCTGCTCCTCCGCGGAGAGCTGCCTGTCGACGCCGCCTACCTGGAACTCTGCACGGAACTGCTCCTCCTGCAGCTCTTCGGGGGTTCTGGCATTGTGCGCGGGGGTGTCAGTCATGGCGACCAGCCTAGTTGCCGCAGCGGACCGACGTTCACGGTTCAATGCGGCTACGCTGGGAATCACGACAGAAGACATCCAGGCAGGAGCATGACCATGAGCGGTGTAGCACATATTTATGACGCAGAACTCAGCCCTTCCAAGGAAGATATCGCAGCCCGTTACGCAGGTATCGTCACCCTCCTCGGTTCCTGCCGTCTGGTCGACCCCGATGACGTCGTCGGGATCGAGGTCCTCGTCGGTGCGGACATCGACGGCCGCACCGTGCAGCTCCCCGTGACCTACCGTCCCTCCGAGATCAACCCGGAGCACACCCTCACCGAGATGGACCACAGCGTCCTCGGCCACCGTTGGGTCTCCAACGCACTGGGGGATCCGGTGGCCGTTGCCCAGGTCATCCGTACCATCCTCGAGGGCGATGACGGGGCGACCCGCTCCGACGGGGTACCCGCTGTGCTGGATCTGCGGGGTTCCGGTGAGCAGGAGAAGGTCGAGGTCGGCGACGTGGAGTTCTATGAGGTCACCCGGCAGCGTGCCGTCGGCACCGTCAACCTCGCTGGCCGGGTGCGTTCCTTCCAGCTGCGGATGCCGCACCTGCTGCGCCGCATGGACACCGGTGGTACCAGCGCCGACACCGCGCGCCTGCACCTGATCGGCTGGCTGCCGGCCCTGCCGGAGAAACGCCTCGTGGTCGCCGAACTCAGCATCCGCGACTGAACCATGCCCACGTCCGTCCCCTGAGGGGATCCGCTGTTTTCTTTTCCGGAAACCGCCTGCTCACCCAGAGTTCATCTCGTTTATAGGTCGATCTAACTATTTGGTCACTTTATAGTCGTATGTTCTATGGGTCTGTAGAAGCTGAGGGAAAAGGAAAACTCTCGTGGCACACTGGTCCAACACACTCAAAAAATTCACGGCTGTATCGGTCTCCGCGCTCGTCCTGGTCGGCTGCACAGGAGCCGACGGGGGACAGGAGACCTCGCCTGCCGCCCAGACGGCCACCGCAGAGGTCGATCCGGTGTACGGCGAGACAAACGGCCTTGACCTGATCGAGCTGCAGGATGCCAAGCCGGAGGTCGCTCCCGTCCCGGCCAGCAACGAGCCGAACCGCATCGCGATGAACCTGCCGGAGGACCCCGCCACCGCGATGTCCTTCAACTGGTACACCACCGATAACCTCACCGACTCCGTTGTCCGCGTCTCTACCAGCGAGGACATGGCAGACGCCGTGGAGTTCACCGCCGACGTGTCAGAGGTCGCCTCGGAGTACGCCGAACGCGACGCGGAGGGCTACTACATCTACGCCTCAGTCACTACCGACGAGGAGGGGGATTTCCTCGTCGATGACAACGGTGAGCCGGAGGAGGTACTCGGCTACTTCACCGATGAGCAGATCACCCGGGAGAACACCGAGTGGACCGCGGACGGTGACGGTCTCGGCTACCTGGCCCTGCAGGAGGTCGCCGAGCATTCCCACAAGGCCACCGCCACCGGCCTGGAGCCGGACACACAGTACTACTTCCAGCTGGGTTCCGAATCGGAGGGCTTCTCCGACACCGGTTCCTTCCGGACCGCCACCGAGGGCGTGTCGCCGACCCAGTTCATCCACTACACCGACACCCAGAACGCCTACTGGAACGCCAACGTCAACAATGAGGCGGCCTACGGCGCCAACACTCTGGAACTGGCCATGGAGACCGCGCCGGACGCGGAATTCGCCGTCCACACCGGTGACTTCGTGGAGATCGCCCAGGTCGAGGACGAGTGGGTCGACAACCTCGACATGTCGCGTGAGTCGAAGATGAACCTGCCCCACGCCTACACCCCCGGCAACCACGACGAGTACAACCTGAACTACATCCGTGAGTCCGATGCCGTGGATGAGAGCGCATTCAACGAGCACACCAACGTGCCCGTGACCAACGGTGCGGTCAACGGTGGTTCCTACTACTCCTTCGACCACTCCGGTGCCCACTTCGTCGTCCTCAACACCAACGACAACAAGGAATCCGCGGACAACCCGGAGTCCGGTGCCATCGGCGCCGAGCAGATGGAGTGGGCGAGGGCCGACATCCAGCAGGCCCGCGACAACGGCGCCAACTGGATTGTGCTGATGTACCACAAGCCGGTCTACTCCGCCTCCTACCACGCACTCCAGGACACCGACGTCCAGGTCACCCGTGAGGAGTTCGTCCAGATCGCGGACGAGCTCGATGTCGACCTCGTCCTCCAGGGCCACGACCACAACCTGACCCGCACCAAGTCCCTGCTCTACACCCCCGACAACTTCGCCTACGGCGAGGTCGAGGAGACCGAGAAGACCGAGATCGACGGCGTCGAGTACCACGTCAACCCGGAGGGCGTCACCTACGTCATCCCGAACACCTCCGGAACCAAGACCTACGACGCGATCTACCAGAAGGGCGCCGAGCATGTCGCCAAGGTCCGCCCCCGTCTGGACTGGATGACGGAGGAAGACACCGAGCTCTGGAACGGCCTCTTCGACATCGCGGAGCAGCCGGAGAACTCCCCGAAGTTCGAGCACAAGCACGACAACTACCGTCAGTCCGAGACCCAGACCTTCGCCGTCTACACCTTCGACGAGGACACCTTCAAGATCGAGTTCTACGTCGTGGAGGGCGATCTGCACAACGGCGGTGAGCGTACCGTCACGCTGCGTGATTCCTACGGCATCGCAAAGCGGTAGCACCTGAATAGACACCGATGGTGCCGGACAGAACTGTCCGGCACCTACCAGATGGTGACGCGCTCCTCCGGGGCGATCCACATGGGGGAGTCCGCGGTGATCTCCGGGAACGCCTCGTAGAACTCGTCGATGTTCGCGGCGATGACGTTGCAGCGGAACTCGGCGGGGGAGTGGGGGTCGATCGCCAGGTACTGCTGCGACTGCTGGGGGCGGATGGCGGTGCGCCAGACCCGCGCCCAGGACAGGAACAGCCGCTGCAGGCCGTTGAACTCGCGGCCGGCGAGACCCGGGTCAGCGTCCTCGACCTCGAAGGGCAGGACCGGGGAGGTCTCGTAGGTCAGTCCACGGTCCTCGAGGTAGCGGCGGTAGGCCACCACGGCGATACCCAGACCGCCGAGGTCACCGATGTTCTCCCCCAGGGTGAACTCACCGTTGACACCCTCGGACTCGATGCCCGCCTCGCGTAGCACGGTGGGCACCAGGCCGTTGAACTGGGCGACGAGTTTATCGGTCAGCTTGGTGAAGGCCGCCCGGTCCTCCTCGGTCCACCAGGAACGCAGGTTGCCGTGGCCGTCATACTGCGAGCCCTGATCGTCGAAGCCGTGGCCGATCTCGTGGCCGATGACCGCACCGATGGCGCCGAAATTCTCCGCGGCGTCCATGTCGGGCGAGTAGAAGGGCCGGCGCAGGATGGCGGCGGGGAAGGTGATGTCGTTGACCACCGGGTTGTAGAAGGCGTTGACGGTCTGCGGGGTGGTGAACCACTCCTCCCGGTCCGCTGGCCTACCTATCTTGTTCAGCTCATAGTCCTGCAGGAAGGCTGCCGCGGCGCGGACGTTGTCCAGCAGGGAACCGCCGTCCGCCCCGAAGGACAGGCCCTCGTAGGAGCGCCACACATCGGGGTAGCCGATCTTCGCCTTGAACTGGCCGAGTTTCTCCAGGGCACGTCCCTGGGTTTCCCCGGTCATCCACGGCAGCTGGTTGATGCGCTCCCGGTAGGCCGCCACGAGGTAGTCGACGAGTTCGAGCATCTCCTCCTTGGAGCTGGGCGGGAAGTGCCTGTCCACGAAGACCTTGCCGATCTCCTGGCCCACCAGGGCCTCGACGGTGCCGACGCCACGCTTCCAGCGGTCGCGCTGCTGAGTCGCACCGGAGAGGAAGGTGCCGTAGAACTCGAAGTTCTTCGCCCCGACCTCCTCGGGCAGCACCCCGGCGCGGGAGCGCAGGATGTGCCAGGTGGCCCAGAGCTGCCAGTCGGCCAGCCGGTCATCGGTGAGCAGTCCGGCGAGATGGTCGACGTAGGAGGGCATCATCGACACGAGGCGCTGCTCGGGCAGGCCGGTGCCGGTGAGCAGGGCGCGGATGATCCGGGGCAGTGCCTGCAGTTCGGTGGGGTTGTAGGTCTTCACGGCATCCCTGGTGGCCACCACGTCCCAGTGGCCGGCGGCGATCTCCGTCTCCAGGGCCACGATTCGCTCGGTCGCGATCTCCGGGGTCAGCCCGAAGAGGCGGGCGGGGTCGAGGAACTGCAGCATCTCGGCGACGTGACGTCGATAAACAGCCAGCGTCTCGGCGTGCTGCGGCTCCCGGTAGTAGGCCTCGTCGGGGAGGCCGAGGCCGGACTGGATCAGGTAGGCGAGCGCATCCTCGGAATCGGAGTCCTTCTCCACCCAGAAGGTGAGCGGGGAGGCCACCCCCATGCACTCGAGCTTGCCGAGGCGGACGGCGAACTCCTCTGCATCGGAGACACTGAGCAGATCCAGGTCCGCGTCCAGGGGGCGCATACCGGCGGCGTTGACGCCCTCGACGTCCATGAAGGAATCGAAGAGGGTTCCTGCGCGGCCGGTGTCGGTCTCGACGATCTCGCGGACGTCGATCTCGGCCTGGTCGCGGAGCTTGTGGAAGGTGCCGTCGACGCCGCGGTCGTCCGGAATCACGTGGGTGGCGAGCCAGGGGCCGTTGACATAGGCGTAGAGGTCATTCATACAGCCAACTCTAGGCGAGGCGGACCCCGTTAGTCTGTGAGTCATGAGTTCCTATCGTCTCCAACCGGCCGCGGACCACAGGTGGTGGTGGTCGCTGTTCGGGGTGACCACCGTCATCCTGCTGCTGCCCGCCATGCTGCTCCCGGTTCTGCCGGTCCGGGCGGTCGCCTCCGACGTCCGCCTCGGGATGACCGGCTACAGCTGGTCGATCCCGCTGGACCTGACGTGCCGCCCCGACACCGGCGCCTTCGTCGGGGGCTGGATGTGCGGTCCCGTCTCCGTGCAGACGATGATCGCGGAGGGGGGAACCGAACCCGACCGCACGCTGCGGCGCATGATGCGCGCCGTCGCGTCCATCCCGCCGTCCGAGGGCGCCGAGATCCTCCGGGAGGGGCAGGCCCGCATGCTTATCGACGAGCGCGCCAACGCCGTGGGCATGTCCCTGGAAGGCAGCGGTGAACATGAGGGACTGACCATGGTGGCCGTGCTCATCGGACCCGGGCGCCAGATCGCCCCCATCGCGGACATGGTGTGGGAGGGTTTCACGGGGCAGGGCCTGCCCGAAATCGTCAAGGAGGCCATCGCCACCCCCCTGGTCCAGGACCACCAGGAGTTCATCCTCCCCCTCGAGATGGTGCAGGTGAGTGTCTGATGAGCCGCAGATTCCGCATGTCCCTGCTTATTCTGAGCATCCTGGGCATCCCCGTCTTCCTCTACTTCTCCGGCGTGAACTTCCTCGTCTCCCCGGTCGGTGCCGCCCTGAGCATCCTGTTCTCGGTGCTCTACCTCGCCCTTGTGCTGTGGCTGCTCAGCCGCTCCCCGATGTGGCCGCAACGTGCCGGGGCCGGTGCGCTGTGGGTGGCCGCCAGCCTCCTGTGGGGCGGCGGGGTGAGCTTCCTGCTGGTCATGCTCGGTGGACTGCCCATCCTGGAGATCACCGACCGTCTGGGCCTGCAGTTGATCTCCGCCTCACTCGGCGGGGCCTACCCGGAGGAGATAGCCAAGGCCCTCGGCGTCGGTGTCATCCTCTTCAGCTTCCGCGCCCTCAACCGGCCCTGGCACGGCCTGATGACGGGTGCTGTGATCGGCCTGGGTTTCGAGGTCACCGAGAACGCCATGTACGGGGCCTTCGGCGCGTTGCTCGATCCGAACACCGATCTCGCGGGCACCCTGGAGATCTGGGCCGTGCGCCTCTTCGTCGGCCCCGGCCTGCACATCATCTTCTCGGCGTTGGCCGGTTGGGGCCTGGGTCTGGCCCTGTTCACCGCTGACCGGTCCCGCTCCTGGCGGCTGCGCACCGCCGGGCTCTGGCTGCTGATCGCCTTCGGTCTGCACTTCGCCTGGAACCTGCTGCCCCCCGACTACTGGATGATGATCGTCAACTACATCGTCGTCGCCCTCGTCATGTACCCGCTGTTCGTCTGGGTGTGGATCACCGCCCACAAGGCGGCCAAGGATGACGATTCCTACGCGTACACCCCGGTGCCCCTCACCTCGTTCGGGCAGCTGGAGCGGGCATGAGCACCCCGGGTCCGGGTGTCGCAGAACGGCTCTTCCAGGTGCTCTTCGCCTTCAGCCCGGAAAGAAGACGCCTGACGCTGGCGGATATCACCCGCCGAACCGGCTTGCCCCACGCTACGGCGCGGCGGCTGGTGCACTCCCTCCTGGCTGCCGGCGCCCTGGAGCGGGAGGAGGACGGCAGCTTCGTCATCGGCCTGAAGGTGTGGCAGATGGGCACCCTGGCCCCACGCAGTATGACCCTGCGCACCGCCGCCCTGCCGTACATGGAGGACCTCCACGCCGCCCTACGGCAGCACGTCCAGCTCGGCATCCTGGAGGGCCACGAGGCGGTGCTGGTGGAACGCTTCTCCGCTCCCACCGCACTGGATGTCGTCT
The DNA here is from genome assembly GCF_024919295.1 of Corynebacterium lemuris. Classification (GTDB taxonomy): domain Bacteria; phylum Actinomycetota; class Actinomycetes; order Mycobacteriales; family Mycobacteriaceae; genus Corynebacterium; species Corynebacterium lemuris. The sequence goes on from NZ_JANWTC010000001.1 coordinate 174,247, forward strand.
CTCGCGTCGGTGGGCGCCTGCCGCTGCACTCCTCCGGCATCGGCAAGGTGCTGCTCTCCCGTGGCGGCCCCCAGCTGTTCCAGGAGATCGTGGATCGGGGACTGAAGGCCTACACGCCCAACACCATCACTGACCCGGAGGTACTGCGCCGGGACCTCGCGGATGTCCGCAGCCGCGGTTTCTCCGTGGTGCGGGAGGAGACCAGCCGTGGAGCGGACTCCGTCGCGGTCCCCGTTTTCGGTGCCGGACGGCAGGTGGTGGCAGCACTGTCCGTGGTCGTCGCCTCCGGAACGGTGAACCTGAACTCCATCTCCCCGGCCCTGGTCGCCGCTGGACGCGGCATTTCCCGGCGGCTGGGGGACGTTCCGGGCAGCCATTCCTGAGACAGGTGGAAAGCGCGACGGGCGTCCCCTCCGTAGAGGGAACGCCCGTCGGGTGGAGCAGCGGAGGAGACGTCAGCGGAGAGCTGCGTCGACCGATTCCGCGGTGGCGGGAGCCGCGGTGCGGGGCGCCCCGCCCTGCCGATTCGCGTTCTGCATCTTGAGGACTCCACCGGCCACCGCCATGGCAGCCGCGCCGAGCAGACCGACAGCGGCGAAGGCGTAGAAGCCCCAGGGGTAGGCGATGCCGGCGGTGACGAGAGTGCCACCGATGATGGGGCCGCTGATGGCGCCCAGTCGGCCGACACCCAGGGCCATGCCGAGTGCCGTGCCACGGATGGCGGCGGGATGATGCGTGGCCACGAAAGCGTTGACCAGGTTTTGCGCGGAGAACACGAAGACGCCGGTGATGAAGACCAGAGCATAAGTGCCGAACACCGGCAGCCTGACGGCCAGCAGCGCCAACATCAGGGCGGATCCGAGGAACCAGAAGAATGCGGCGCGTCGCGGGCTGATCGCATCAGCGATGCGTCCGGCGAACAGGAGACCGATGACGGCACCAATGTTGAGGACCATCAGCAGCCCCAGTGCATTGCCCAGATCGAAGTCGGCGGCCCGCATGATCTGGGGCAGCCAGGTATTCAGGCCGTAGACGAGCAGGAGACCCATGAATGCGCCGATCCACATCAGCGGAATCGTCCACCGGAATTCAGGGGAGAACAGGGTGCGGAAGGAGTTGGTCTTCCCAGCGTTGTCGGTCTGGTCCTGGGTGGCAGGGTCTGCGAGCGGAAGATGGTACTTCTCCGCGATACGCCGGGCATCCTCGGACCGGCCGCGGGCCTGCAGGTACTGCGGGGAGTCAGGCAGGAGAGCCCACATCAGGGGCAGCAGGACCAGAGCCGGGAGGGCGCCCAGGATGAACATCAGCCGCCAGTTGGTGCCGGACTCGGCGAGGACGACGATGCTCAGCAGGGCGGTGAGCACCGCACCGACGTGGTAGCCGGTCATGAGCAGGGTAACTGAGTTGGCACCGCGATTCCGTCCCGAGAATTCGGTCACCGTGGCGATGGCGATGGGCAGGCAACCTCCCAGTCCGACACCGGCGAAGAACCGCAGGATCCCCAGCGTAGTGGCGCTGTCCGCCAGGGCACAGGCCGCTGTGAGCACCGAGAACACCAGGACGGAACCCATCATGAGGTTGCGCCGGCCGAAACGGTCGGTGAGGAAACCCATGGCCATGGCGCCCAGCATCATGCCGAATAGACCGGCGGAGGCGATGCCCGTCGCGGTCGCGGGGGTGACGTCGATGGCGGGATCGTCGAGGAGGGAGGGCAGGACTGCGCCGAGAACCACGGCGTCATAGCCGTCGAGAACGACGGCGATCCAACAGAGAAGAGGCACCCAGGTCCTGGCCGACACACGGCCGACCGACATTGTGGTGGTCATGATCAGGTCTTCCTTTCAGGAGAAGCACATTAGATGTTGGCGGGGGCGAGGGCGATGTTGAAGCGGGTGCGTGCCCAGGTGGTGTCACCGAGGTCCCGGCCGTCCGGGGTGGGGGTGCCGGCGGGTTGTTCGGTGAAGTCCTTGATCAGGGACTGCTTGACCCCGAAGACGGTGTCGTACTTCAGCAGGTCATCACCGGTGACGAAGATGTGGGTGACCAGGGTGCGCTTCTCGGGGGCGGTGACCATGAAGTGCAGGTGGGACGCGCGCATGGGGGAGCGCCCGGTCGCTTCGAGCATTTTGCCGACCGGCCCGTCATGTGGGATCGGGTAAGGGGTCGGTGTCAGTCCCCAGAAGCTGTAGTTGCCGTTCTCGTCGGAGTACAGGTGGGCGCGGCCGGCGACACGGTTGTCGTCGTACTGGACATCGTAGAAACCGTCCTCATCGGCTTCCCACACTTCGATGCGGGCTCCCGGGATGGGATTACCGTCCGTGTCGGTGACGGTGCCCTCCACCCAGCAGGGTTGGCCGGTGGCGCCGCCGGAGATGTCCCCGCCGTTGGGGATCTCGGGGGCATCGTCGACGAAGAAGGGGCCGAAGACGGTGGCCTCGGTGGCGTTTTTATAGGCGGTGTTGTTGACGTTGATGGTCTGCATCGAGACGCCCAGCACATCGGAGAGCAGGATGAACTCTTGGCGTCGGTCGTCGGTGATGTGGCCGACGGCGGTGAGGAATTCGATCGCGATGTTCCACTCCTCCTCGGTCAGGCGGACATCGCGGATGAAGGCGTGCAGGTAGGTCACCAGGGACTGCATGAGTTGTTTGAGTCGGGGATCCTCGCAGTCGCCGAAGGAACGCAGGACGTTGCGGATGAGGGTCTCCTCGACCCGGGCTTGCTGCTCGTCCGCGGTTGGGGATGTACGGGTGGTGTCAGGGGTGCTCATTGGTTTCTCCGTGGAGTCAGTGGACCGGGCGATTCACAGGCGGGAAGGCACCCGCGGCGTGGGCGTGGTTCCTTCGAGTGCAGCAGTCAGGAGGAGGGTGATGTCCTCCTCGGTGGCGGGAGCGGGATTGGTGGGCGGAAAAACCGCCAGGACACGTCGGGTGGCCTCCGGGATGTCCGCAGCTTCCAGGCCGTGATCGGCCAGGGCGGTCGGAGCGTCGATGCGTTCCCGCAGGTCATTGAGTGCTACGACGGCTGCCTGGGCAGGGTCTTCCCCCTCGGCCCCGGGGCGGCCGAGGGCAGCCGCCAGACGTGCAGCTAACTCGGGGACACCGGGGGCGTTGAAGGCCAGGACATAAGGCAGCACAGTGGCGTGGGTCTGGGCGTGTGGCAGGTTGAAGGTGCCGCCCAGGATGTGGCAGATCTTGTGGTGCAGCCCGGAACCGGCGGAGGCGAAGGACACCGCGGCGAGGTAGGCGCCGTAGAGGGTCTGCTCGCGTGGGGTCATGTCCTCCGGGTCGGTGACGATGCCGCTCAGACCCGTGGCCAGAGCGCGGGCAGCTTCCAGGGCGAGTGCATGGTTGATGGGGTCGGCCTTCGGGGCCCACAGGGAGTCCACGCAGTGCGCCAGGGCGTTGAGACCGGAGGACACGGACAGGCCGACCGGCAGGGTGCGGGTGAAGTCGGCGTCGTAAATGACGGTGACAGGCAGCACCCGGTCATCCACGCCGGTGGTCTTGGTGCGGTCCTCGGTCAGACCCCAGACATTGGTGGCCTCTGAGCCGGCATAGGTTGTCGGTACGGCGATGACCGGGATGCGGGAGGTCAGGGCGATAGCCTTGGCCAGTCCGGTGGTGGAGCCACCTCCGACGCAGACGATCAGGTCCACATCATGCGCGGCAGCCGCGGTGCGGGCGCGTTCAGCGACCTCGACGGGGACGTGCATGACCACCTCGTCCCACCACAGCACCGGGGTGATCCTGTTGGTGGCTACCTCGGCCATGGGGCGTTCGAATTCGGAGGCGATGACCATCACGCGGGCAGCCTCCATCCGGTCGACCTCGGCGGCCAGGTGTGCCGCGGATTGCCCGGAACCGAACAGGACCCGCTGCCCCAGAGTGACGTGCTCAAACTGCATCATGCCAGCACACCCGTCTCGATGTCCTGGGCCGGGTCATAGGAGTAGATCCAACCGGACTTGACCAGCGGATCTCCCTCGTTCAATGCGGCATCACGGGCCTGCTGCTCCGGCCCGTCGGGAAGATGGTTGATGTCCTTACGGGCGTGGCTGGCCTCCTGGAGACGGGTGGCCCGCTCGATGCGGCGGTCCTGGTAGTTGATCAGTGCCGTCTCCAGGTCGTCGGAGAAGCGGGTGACCGAGTCAGCCAGCACGGCGGCGTCCTCGATGGCCTGCGCCGCGCCCTGGGCGAAGAAGGGGAACATCGGGTGAGCGGCATCGCCCATGAGCGTGATCCGGCCGTAGGACCACTGCTTCAGCGGTGCGCGGTCCAGCAGCGCCCAACGTCCGGGGCGCTCGGCGTTGGCGATGAGTTCCTCCAGGCGCGGGTCCCAGCCGGTGAATTCAGCCTGGAACTCCTCGAGGTCGACCGTCGCCGTCCACGATTCGCGGGTGTACGCACCGGCTGGTGCGAAGGCCACCAGGTTGATGTACTTGCCGGAGGATACGGGGTAGTGGACGAGGTGGTGCTCGGGCCCGATCCACAGGGTCTGCGCGGGGCGGCGGGCGAATTCGGGAGCCTTGTCCACGGGGACGAGGGAGCGGAAGGCCGACATCCCGGAGTCCTCGGCAGGGGAGGTACCGACCAGGTGCTGGCGGACCACCGAATGCACACCGTCGGCGCCGATGAGGATCTCGGCGGTGTGGATGGTGCCGTCCTCCATGGTCAGGGTGACTCCATCCGCATCCTGTGCGACGTCGGCGACGCGGCTGCCCAGGTGCAGCCGCTCAGGCGGGAACAGTTCACCGATGGCCTCCAACAGATCAGCGCGGTGGGAGACATAGGTGTGCTCGCCGTAGAGCTCCTGACAGCGGGTGTCGAGGTTCTCCACCGACAGCACGGTGCCGTTGTCCCAGCGACGGAACTCCCAGCCCTGCTCGAGCTGGACAGCGGTGGAGGTGAAGCGGTCCAGTGCGCCCATGCGGCGCAGGAGACGGACGGCGTTCGGGGCCATGACCAGGCCTGCGCCCACCTCCTTGATTTCCGGGGCCTGCTCGAAGACGGTGACATCGTGACCCTGCTGGAGTAGCAGGACAGCTGCGGAGAGCCCTCCGATGCCGCCGCCGACAATGGCGACCTTCACTGGGCGGTTGTTTTCGAAAGTAGGCATGATCGGTCCTTTTCAGCGTTGCGGTTTCTGTTGACCCAGGGGTTCGGGATTGGCGGCAACGTTAGGTGAGGGGGATCACATGAAAACATCAATGTTCACTGGATGGACATCTAGTTTGTGGGGCTCCGTGGTCCTGGCAGCTTTTCGGCTCAGTAGAGTTGCATTATGGGCAGCGAGAATGTGGAGCACACGCCGGATGGCCGCTACATCGTGGTCAAGGGGCGGCGGTGGCGTGCCACGGACCCGTCGATCCCGGAGTCGTTGCGCGCTGAGCTCGTCTCGGCGCTCATGACGGGACGCCGCATGGTCCGCACACACGGTGATGCCGCCCGGGTGATGGTCCATGACGCGAAGGTGGCGCTCGGGGAGCGGGGTGATCCCTGGTGGGAGCCCACGGGGGAGGGGCAGCGCAAGCGTATTGCCGCGACCGTGCGGACACTCGCCCGTGCCCGCGGAGAAGAGGCCTTCGCTTCCGACGATGTCGCCCGGGTGGTCGGTGGGGAGGGCTGGCGGGAGCACCTGGGCACGGTGGATGAGGTGGTTGCGCAGCTGCGCGACCAGGGAGTGGTGCGTACCGGGGCCACGGATACTGACGGCCCGGTCCGGATCGCGGCGGCCGAGGGGCTGGAATTCCAGCCGAACCTGCCGGACTGACCCTCCGCGCCCGGTTCAGGTCTCCGCGGTCTGCTCCTCTTTCTGCCAGGGCCAGCGGCCGGTGACCTCCAGTTCCAGGGAGAAGCTGAGGAAGGTCCTGATGATCACGATCAGGCCCAGGACCCCCACCGACTGGAAGGTGGGGGTGATCGCCACGGTGCGGATGATGTCGGCCGCGACGAGCAGCTCCAGGCCGAGGAGGATGGAGCGGCCCAGCTGCTGCCGGTAGCGGTGGTAGACGTCCTCGCCTCTGCGTCGGCGGAGCAGTGCACCGCCGGCGAGGAGGGTGGCCACGAGGATGCCGATCACCATCGCGGCGACGCCGGCGACATCGACAAGTTGCCCGGTGATCTCCATTGCTTCCTGGAAGGACATACGCGTTCCTCTCCTGGTGCGGCCCGTGTGTCTCCAGTATGGCTGAATGTGTGGCGCAGGTCACGCCGTTCCGGGCAGTGAAATTCTCTACTTCGGTGCCATTACCTATTGCGCGACAGGCTCAGGTGTAGTTTTCTGTAGATCGACAGACAGATAACTCGTGAGGAGGCAGAAATGCACAGACAGGGGCTCTACAACCCGGCCCACGAACACGACGCCTGCGGCGTCGGATTTGTCGCTGACCTGCACGGGCGGGCGTCGAGAAGCATCGTGGACCACGGCCTGCAGATCCTGGCCAACATCGACCACCGCGGAGCCGCCGGCGCGGAGAAGAACACCGGAGACGGCACCGGCATCCTCCTGCAGATCCCCGACAGCCTCTACCGCGCGGTCGTCGACTTCGAGCTGCCCGCGCCGGGTGCCTACGCCACCGGCATCGTCTTCCTGCCCGCCGACGCCGCCGCCGTCCCCGCCGCCCGGCGCGCCATCGGGACCATCGCCCGGGAGGAGGGCGCCCGTGTCCTCGGTTGGCGCGAGGTGCCGGTCGAGCCGACAGGCCTGGGCTCGATGGCCCTGGCCGCGATGCCCTCCTTCCACCAGATCTTCCTCGCCGCGGGGGAGCGGACGGGCATCGAACTCGACCGGGTGATGTTCTTCGTCCGCAAGCGCTGCGAGCGGGAACTACCCGGGGTGTACTTCCCCTCGTTGAGCGCGCGCACGATCATCTACAAGGGCATGCTCACCACCCCGCAGCTGGCCGCCTTCTACCCTGACCTGCGCGATCCACGCCTGGAGTCCGCGCTGGCCATGGTGCACTCACGTTTCTCCACCAACACCTTCCCCTCCTGGCCGCTGGCGCACCCCTACCGGCTGGTCGCCCACAACGGGGAGATCAACACCGTCACCGGCAACGAGAACTGGATGCGGGCCCGCGAGGCCCTGATCACCTCCCCGGAGCTCGGCAGCCTGGAACGCATCCTGCCCGTGTGCACGCCCTCGGGTTCGGACACCGCGCGTTTCGACGAGGCCCTGGAACTGCTCCACCTCGGCGGTTACCCGCTGCCGCACGCCGTGGCGATGATGGTGCCGCAGGCCTGGGAGCACAACCCCACCCTCGATCCTGAGCTGCGCAGATTCTACGAGTACCACTCCTGCCTCATGGAGCCGTGGGACGGCCCGGCCGCCATCGCCTTCACCGACGGCCGCCTCATCGGTGCCGTCCTCGACCGCAACGGTCTGCGCCCCGGGCGCGTGTGGATCACCACGGACGACACCGTCATCATGGCCTCCGAGGCCGGTGTCGTGGATATTGCACCGGAGCGTGTGGCCAAGCGCACCCGGGTGCAGCCGGGGAAGATGTTCCTCGTGGACACCGCCGCCGGCCGCATCGTCGGGGACGCCGAGATCAAGGCCGGACTCGCCGGTGCCGCCCCCTACGGGAAGTGGATCACGGAGAATTTCGTCCCGTTGGCCGGGCTGCCGCAGACCCGCTACCGCTACATGCCGCATGAGCGGGTGGTGCTGCGCCAGCGGGTCTTCGGCATCACCGAGGAGGACGTCGACCTCATCATCGGGCCCATGGCGCGCAACGCCGCCGAGGCCATCGGCTCCATGGGCTCCGACACCCCCATCGCGGCGCTTTCTGCCCGCCCGCGGATGCTCTACGACTTCTTCGCCCAGCGTTTCGCCCAGGTGACCAACCCGCCGCTGGACGCCATCCGGGAGAAGTCCGTCACCTCCATGATCACCCTGTTGGGCGCGCAGTCCGACGTGCTCAACCCCTCCGCTGAGGCCGCCCGCCGCATCCGGTTGGAGACCCCGGTGCTGGACAACCACCACTTCGCCACCCTGGTCCATGCTGATGACCAGGGGGAATGGCCCGCCTTCCGATCGGCGGTCATCTCCGGGCTCTACCCCGTGGCTCAGGGCGCGGCGGGCATGCGCCGCGCACTGGAGCGCGTCCTCGCCGAGGTCGACGCGGCCATCCTCGAAGGCGCCGGCCTCATCGTGCTCTCCGACCGCGAATCCGATGCGGAGCTCGCTCCGATCCCCGCCCTGCTGCTCACCTCCGCGGTGCACCAGCACCTGGTCACCGAACGCACCCGCCTGCGCGCCTCCCTCATCGTGGAATCAGGCGATGCCCGCGAGGTCCACCACCTGGCCATGCTGCTGGCCTTCGGCGCCGACGCCGTCAACCCCTACCTGGCCTTCGAGACCATCGATGAGCTGCGGCTGGCCGGCCGCCTGGGCGAGCTGGACCTCGATGCCGCCTGCACCAATTACGTCACCGCGGCCACCACGGGGGTGCTCAAGGTCATGTCCAAGATGGGCATCTCCACCGTCGCCTCCTACCGCGGTGCGCAGCTCGCTGATGTCACCGGCCTGTCCCAGGAGCTTCTCGACGCCTTCTTCGGCGGCCTGCCCTCACCCATCTCCGGCGTGGGCCTGGATGAGCTGGCCGCGGACGTCGCGGCCCGCCACCGCTTCGCCTTCCACCCCCACCCGGCCGGGGCCACCCGTCCCGAGCGCGACCCCGGCGGGGAGTACCGGTGGCGTCGGGAGGGGGAGTACCACCTGTTCAACCCGGAGACCATCTTCAAGCTGCAGCACGCCACCCGCACCGGCCAGTACTCGATCTTCCGCGACTACACCCGTGCCGTCGACGAGCAGTCCACCCGCCTGGCCACCCTGCGCGGCATGCTCGAGTTCCACTCCGACCGCCCGCCGGTGCCGCTGGATGAGGTCGAACCGGTCAACGAGATCGTGAAGCGCTTCTCGACGGGCGCCATGTCCTACGGTTCCATCTCCGCGGAGGCGCACGAGACGCTGGCCATCGCCCTGAACCGGCTCGGCGGGATGTCCAATTCCGGCGAGGGCGGCGAGGACCCCGAGCGTTTCCACCCCGGTGCGGACGGCAGCTGGCGGCGTTCCGCCATCAAGCAGGTTGCCTCGGGACGCTTCGGCGTGACCAGCCACTACCTGAACAACTGCACCGACATCCAGATCAAGATGGCCCAGGGCGCCAAGCCCGGTGAGGGTGGCCAGCTGCCGCCGGAGAAGGTCTACCCGTGGATCGCGAAGGTGCGCATCACCACGCCCGGCGTCGGGCTGATCTCCCCGCCGCCGCACCACGACATCTACTCCATCGAGGACCTCGCCCAGCTCATCTTCGACCTGCGCAACGCCAACCCGCAGGCCCGGGTTCACGTGAAACTCGTCGCCGAACAGGGGGTGGGCACCGTTGCGGCCGGGGTGGCGAAGGCGCACGCCGACGTCGTCCTCATCTCCGGACACGACGGCGGCACCGGCGCCTCTCCGCTGACCAGCCTCAAGCATGCCGGCGGACCCTGGGAACTCGGTCTCGCCGAAACCCAGCAGACCCTCCGGCGGGGTGGCCTGCGCGACCGCGTCCGGGTGCAGTGCGACGGCCAGCTCAAGACCGGCCGCGACGTCATCGTCGCCGCCCTGCTCGGCGCAGAGGAATTCGGTTTCGCCACCGCCCCGCTCGTCGTGGAGGGCTGCATCATGATGCGCGTCTGCCACCTCGACACCTGCCCGGTGGGTATCGCCACCCAGAACCCGGACCTGCGGGCGAAATTCACCGGCCGTGCCGAGCACGTGGTCAACTTCTTCACCTTCCTCGCGGAGGAGGTCCGCGAACACCTGGCAGCATTGGGCTTCCGCAGCATCGACGAGGCCGTCGGCCAGTCCCAGGTCCTGCGCCAGCGTGTCGACGCCGCCTTCACCGCCGCCCACCCGCGGGCCGCCCGGCTCGACCTCGCACCCCTCCTGCACGCCGCCGACTCCCCCTTCTTCCCCGGGCAGGCCCCGCGTTGCACCACCGCGCAGGAGACCGGGCTCGACGGGGTCCTCGATGAGCGACTGCTCGCCGACGCCACCCCCACCATCCGCTCCGCGGCCCTGGACGGTGGCGCACGCATCGACCTGGCCTACCCGGTCCGCAACACCGACCGGACCGTGGGCACGCTCACCGGTTCCCGCATCACCCGCCTGACCGGGGGAGCGGGCCTGCCGGAGGACACCGTCCGCGTCCGGCTCACCGGCTCCGCCGGCAATTCCGCCGGTGCCTTCCTGCCCGCCGGACTCACCCTCGACCTGGTCGGCGACGCCAACGACTTCCTGGCCAAGGGGCTGTCCGGTGGTCGGGTCATCCTCCGGCCGCATCTGCAGGCCCCGCCCCAGCTGGCGGGTGCGGACCCCGACATCATCGGCGGCAACGTCATCGGCTTCGGCGCCACCAGCGGCGAGATCCTCATCCGCGGCGGGGTCGGCGAACGCTTCTGCGTCCGCAACTCCGGAGCCACCGCGGTCGTCGAGGGTATCGGCAACCACGGCTGCGAGTACATGACCGGGGGGCGCGTCGTCGTCCTCGGCGAGGTCGGCGAGAACTTCGGCGCCGGCATGTCCGGCGGCATCGCCTACCTCGCCCCCGTCGGCGACCTGACACGGAAGATCAACCCGGGGCTCGTGGACGTCGAGAAGCTCGACGGGCACGACCTCGACTTCCTCACCCGTCTCATCGACCGCCACCGCCGGCTCACCGGCTCCACCACCCCCTGGCAGGCCCACGACCTGCTCAAGATCATCCCGCGCGACTACCGGCGCACCCTCATCCCCACCCGGGAGGCTGTCCACCATGGCTGATCCACACGGCTTCATCAACCACGCCCGCACCGAAGCATCCCACCGCCCGGTGCGGCTGCGCCTGCTCGACTGGCGCGAGGTACACGACCACGGCCACCCCGCCCGGCACACCGAACAGTCCGCCCGCTGCATGGACTGCGGCGTACCCTTCTGCCACGCCGGCTGTCCACTCGGCAACATCATCCCCGAGTGGAATGACCTGGTGCGCCGCGACCGCTGGCGGGAGGCCTGGGACCGGCTGCACGCCACCAACAACTTCCCCGAGTTCACCGGCCGTGTCTGCCCCGCCCCCTGCGAGGGCGCCTGCGTGCTCGGCATCAACGACGACGCCGTGACCATCCGCGAGATCGAACTCGCCATCGCCGAACACGGCTTCCGCGCAGGCTGGGCCACCCCCCTCCGACCCGCCACCCGCACGGGGAAATCCGTCGCGGTCGTCGGCAGCGGACCCGCAGGCCTGACCGCCGCACAGCAGCTCACCCGCGCCGGGCATGATGTCACCGTCTTCGAACGCGACGCCGAGCCCGGTGGCCTCATGCGCTACGGCGTGCCCGAGTACAAACTCGAGTCCCGCTTCCTCGACCGCCGCCTGGAGCAGATGCGCGCCGAGGGCACCATCTTCCGCACCGGTGCCGCACCCACAGCCGCGGAGCTGGCGCTGTTCAGCGCCACCGTCCTCGCCACCGGCACCCCCGTGCCCCGCGAGCTCGACGTCCCCGGCCGGGAGCTGGCCGGCATCCACCACGCCATGGACTTCCTGGCGCACGCCTCGGCTTCGGCTCCGGCGATCAACGCCCGCGGCCGGCGCGTGGTCATCATCGGCGGCGGCGACACCGGAACCGACTGCTTCGGCAGCGCCCTGCGCCAGGGGGCGGCGGGTGTCACCCAGTTCGACATCCGTCCGAAGGCACCCCGCGAACGGGCCGGGTCCACCCCCTGGCCCATGCAGCCGCTGATCTGGCGGCAGGCCACCGCACACGAGGAGGGCGAGTACGTCATCACCGGCGATGAATCCGCCGATGAGATCGTCGCCCTCGGCCTGGCCCACCGCGAGGTGGGTGCCCCGTTGGCCGGGCGCATGTTCTCCGTGAACACCGTCGCCTTCACCGGCGTGGACGGCCACGTGAACGGGATTCACGGCGACAAGGTCGAGGTCGTCGACGGCCGCCGCGTGCCCGTGGCCGGCACCGACTTCGATGTGGAGGCCGACCTGGTCCTCATCGCGCTGGGTTTCACCGGTGCAGAGCCCGGCGGACTCCATGCCGAACTCGGCGTGGCGTTCAACGATCGGGGACGCATCGTCCGCGACGGCTCCTACCGCTCCACAGTCCCGGGTGTCTACGTCGCCGGCGACAACGGCCGCGGCCAGTCGCTGATCGTCTGGGCCATCGCCGAGGGGCGGGCCGCCGCCGCAGCGGTGGACGCCGACCTCATGGGCACCACCACGCTGCCGGCCGTGGTTTCCCCCACGGACCGGCCGCTGGGGGTCTGAGCCCAGGGGCCGGTCCGGGAGAACCCGGGTCAGTTGCTGGTGGTGATGTTCATGTTGGAGGGTTTCCACCAGCCCGGCCGTTGGATGAGCTCGTAGTCGATCGCAGCCTCATCCGGGGCGACCTCCGCGGAGTTGGTCCGCAGTTCGTAGATCTCGATGGAACCCCAGTCGCGGTGCCAGTCCTGCCTGGTGTAGCTCGGCAGCTCATAGGAGGAGTTGACGGCCTCGGCGGTGCCCATGACGCCACCACCGTCGTAGTCCTGGAACGGCGTCAGCGTCGCCTTGCCCGGGTGGTCGGGGGAGATGCGGAACTCGGGGATCTCCGCGACACCGGCGAAGTGGTCGAAGGTGCGCTGGCAGGGGAACTGCAGGGCGACCGCCCAGTCGATCAGACCCGGATCCTCGGAACCGACGATGTTGTCCAGCGTGTCCAGGGTGGGCACGCGCGGTGGGGTGAAGGCCAGCCACTGCTCGGGGTCGAGGCTGAGGTCGGTCGCGGTGATGCGGATGACGTTGGCCTCCTCCGGCAGGGCCTCGATCGGCAGGCGCAGGTTACGCCAGGAGGGCAGCGGGCCGATGTCGAGGAGCTCCGTCTCGTCGATGTCGCGGACGCGGCCGTCCTCCCCGCGGGTGCCGTACTCGAGCAGGAGCTCCTGGCCGTTGTGGCGCACACCGTTGATGTCGGAGTGCTCGATACGTCCGGCAGCGGAGACGACGATGAGCGGTGCCTCATCGGTGTGCTCGGGCAGTTCATACCAGGAGGTGGTGATGTCGGCCGGGTACTGCTGACCGGAGGTCCAGGAGCCGACGACCGGGACCTGTGTGTAGTCGAGGTCGAAGGGCAGGCGGGCTCGGGAGCCGTTGACGCCGACCTCGGCACGCACACCACCGGTGTTACCGGTCTCCTGGCCGGTGGCCTCATCGGAACCGCCGGCGTTCTCGGCGTCGGCGATGGCACCGACGGAGGAGGTGGAGACGCTGTCCTGGCCGATGGACGGCGGGACGTTGTTGGCCTCGAAACCGCGGTTGTCCTCGGATTCCAGGGACTCACCCAGCGCCACCCCACCGACCGGGGTGAGGAAGGAGTCGTTGGAGTTGGTCTCCACGAGGGCGTCGTTGGCCAGGCTGCACGTGTTGCCCGCCAGGGAACGCAGGTTGCCCATGCCGACGGAGTAACCCGGTGTCTGGGAGATGAAGCCCTTGGCGAAGGACGCCATGGAGAACAGCACGATCAGGGCGCTGGCCACGGCGATGGGTGCCGCGGCGACACCGGCCCAGCGGGAGCGTTTGTCGGCCTGCTCCGCCTCGAACTGCCGGAGTGTGCCCTGCTGTTCGGCGCGGGCGGTGCGGACATCGCCGATGAAGGACTGGACCACACCGATGACGAGGATGACCAGCGCGATGAACAGGACCAGGGTGGAGGCCTCGAAGCCCTTGAACTGGACCGTCTTGTCGAACCACGGGACGCCGAAGCTGGAGACGTACCACCAGCCGTTGATACCGGCCAGGGAGATCGCCATGAGGAAGACGACGGCGCCGATCATGAGGGTGCGGGCCCGGCTGGAGCGTAGCGCCATCGTGCTCAACGCCACGGCGGCCAGCGCTGCCAGGGCACCGGCGATACCTGCGTAGACGCCGAAGTGGTGGGTCCACTTGGTCGGCGTGAACATCATGAAGAACATGGTGCCGAAGATGATGAGCACCAGCCGCAACGAGGGATCCTTCGCCGCGCCCGGGACCCGGCCGTTGCGCAGTATCGCGGCGATGACGATGGCCAGGCACAGGAGGAGCATGATCACCGCGAAGCGGCGGGTCAGGGAACCGTCGACGGTCTGCTCCATGAGCGTCTGGTAGCGCACCCATTCGTCGTACCAGCTCAGGGCAGGGCCCTTCGCGGAGCGGACGCGGATGGATTCGAGCACGGAGGCCAGGGTCTGGTCGCCGAAGACGGCGATGAGGATCGCTGTGCCACCGGCCAGGAAGGGCGCGGCCATCGCCGCGACGGCCTTGAATACGCTGCCCCGGGAGGCCCCCTCACCCGCACCCAGCAGGGGCAGCCGGCGGTTGATGATGCGGATGATGCTCGACAGGGAGGCGAGCAGGGCGGCCACGGCCATGAGCCCGGTGGGTCCGGCGCTGAGGGAGAGCGTCGCGAGGATGACACCGACGGCCGCGGGCAGCAGCCGGGAGGTGGCGATGGAACGCTCGAAGGAGGCCCACGTCAGCAGCGCACCCATGGCGATGATCGGCTCGGGACGGGTGCCGTTGTTGTAGGGCAGCCAGAAGGACAGGAAGACCATCGCGGCGGTCCAGTGGGCCACGCGGCGGCCGTCGATACGCGCGCCCAGGCGGGGGATGATCTCGCGGGAGAGCACGAACCAGATGACGAGGCCGGACAGCAGCGCCGGCACCCGCATCCACACCGAGGCGGTGGACACCTGGGTGAACAGGGCCAGCAGGTCGTAGAACGGGGAGCCGAAGGGTGATTCGGGTACGCCGAACCAGCGGTAGTAGTTCGCGATGTAACCGGCGTTCTCGGAGACCCGGGCCATGGTGAAGATGAAACCGTCGTCGGAGGTGTTGGCACCGAAGATATGCCAGTACACGAGGACGAAACCCACCACACCGTCGAGCGGGCGGGGACGCCACCAGCCCTGGGGCAGGAAGCGTCGCGACGTCCGCCCGTCCAGGCGGTCCATCCGCTGCAGCGCCCACAGGGCGACCAGAACGCAGAGCAGGCCGCCGAACATGGCGATGTACTTCAGCGCCGAGGGCGCGGAGGTGAAACGCGAGTTGATCTCGACGTCGACGGTGAGGCCGGCGTCGACAAGCGCGTCGTGGTTACCGGCGGTGTCGTCGATCTCGGTGTAGATGCCCGTGACCTGCGGTCGGACATCCTCCTCCTCGATGATGCCCTCGAGCTCATCGCCGTCGGAGTCCCGGACCCCCGGGACCGACACAACGGTCTCCTCCTCCGTCGAGGAGATGGTGAGCACGGCGTCGCCGGGAAGCTCGGCGACCTCCTCCGCACTCAGCTCGAAGGGCACCTGGTCCCGGATGACCACGTCAACCCCGCCCTCCCAGGAGCGGACGAACAGGCCACGGGAGGTCGCGTCGGTCGAATCGGCCGGCAGCGTCGACAGCAGGAGGGTCTGATCCTCCCGGAGACCGTCGATGGCCTCCGCGACGGGCACGGTGATGTCGATGCGCTCCGGCGCATAGGAGACCAGCGGTGCGTTGACAGAGTTGAGGCTGTCACCCTGCGGCCAGGAGAAGGACGCCTGGGTCTGGTTGACCGGCAGAAACGGGGTCGCCAGAAACAGCAGGAACCCCAGCAGGCCGGAGATGATCGCGACGTTCTTCAGCCATTCCGGGGCGGTGTCCCTGCCCGCGTGCGGGGCGGGGGACGTCTCACGGTTAGACACGGCAGTTGCAGACACAGAAGTGGAGTCTACGTCAGCCCGCGTCCTTTATACGCGTCGCCACAACGAAGGGGCCGATCTGGGAGGTATGCCACAGATCTGCGCGGAAGACCTCCGGATTGAAGAAGATGCCGTGGTAACGGGTGTTCGGGTTGTTGGGGAAGATGTCCTCCGACAGATGGGTCTTCCACCCCGCATCCGGGGCGTCCCCGACGGGCTGGTCCAGCGTGCCGCGGAGGATGAACACGTCCGGGCCCCGCCACGGGGTACCGGTGAGTGCCTCCTCGAAGGCCGCGGGGTCGGACAACTCCTCCCAGGAGCCGGTGGCCCAGTCGCCGATCGTCTCGTTGCGGGCGTTGAACTCACCCAGCGGGTTGGCGTAGTGGCTGGTGAAGGCCTGGAACCCGAAGTAGGGGTGGAAGGACATGAAGTTGATCTCGTCGGTGAGCACCACCGTGTCCAGCGGGTCGTGGCCGTGGGAGCGGATCTCCTCGTCGATCGCCGGATAATAGCGGCCGGAGTCTGCGGCGAACCGGTCGGCGCGTTCCCCGTAGCCGTCGGTGTCGGCGTAGGCCTGGTCGATGGCGCGCTGGTTGACCACCGGGATCTGCTGCGCGTAGTGCAGACCACCGCCGGCGAGGATGACCACCATGAGCACCGTGATGTAGCGGCGGGCGCGTGCGTCCAGCCGGTCCGGGTAGAGCGCCTCCACCCCGAGGAGCCGCAGCTGTGCCAGTGCCAGAACACCGGCGGTGGCCAGCTGCGAGACGATGAGGATGTCCACGCGGAAACCCAGCAGCGTTGTGCCGGCCAGTGTGAATACCATCGAGCCGATGGACCACAGGTAGAAGCCGACCAGGGCGATGCCCATGCTGCGGGCGTCCAGGTCCGTGGCCCGGATGACCAGCCAGATCAGGCCGAAGAGGCACAGCAGGCCGATCACCGAGGCCGAGAGGAAGGGTACCGGCACCTGCGCGCCCTCCAACGGCAGATAGTTCGGGGCGGCGGAACCGTCCGAGGGGTGCCCGGTGACGGTGAGCCACAGGTACGGCCCCCACGTCACCAGGGCGATGAGGATGGAACCGACGCCCATGACCAGCAGGTGGAGCAGTGGACGCCAGGTGCGGAAGAAGATCGCGGCGAAGAGCGTGCCGATGGCCACCACCGACAGCGCCACCGCACCGGTGTACAGGGTGTAGAAGCTCGCCGAGACACCCAGGTAGAGGGCTATGCCCACCGTGGCGAACCACGAACCCAGCAGCGCCCGGCCCACCAGCACGGTGGCCGCCGGGGCACCCATGGCGACAACCGCACCGTAGGGCTCCTCCGGGCTCATCACCAGCGCAACGCACAGTGTGACCAGCGCGATGGCCACCGCCACCGGCAGCGAACCGCTCAGGCGCTGCCACACCGGCACCAGCATGCAGCCGACCACGGCGAAGGAGATCAGCGCCCACGGCTGGTACACCTCCCAGCCCGGGATACCCAGCAGGTTGGCCAGCCGGCCGCCGCCCCAGAACCAGCCCAGCGGGTAGTAGGTGGGCAGGTCGATGTAGTTCATGTCCTGGTTGCCCCACGTCGTGGCCATCCGCGTGAGGAACTGGGTGCGGAAGCGCTGGTCGACCTGCACCCCGTCCAGGTACAGACGCGTGGCGGACAACGGGATCGCGGTTGTGGAGAGCACCAGCGCCGCCGGTGAGAGATAGGAGACGAGGTAGGTGAGGATCACGCGCCAGCGTGGCCGCCGGATGGCCTCATCCCCACCTGCTTCGCGACGCCCCCTCGCCTTCTGCTCATCAAACAACCAGGCGAGGGTCAGCGCCCCGAGGACCAGGAGCGTGACGACGGTCGCGACCGTCGACAACGCGTACGTCATGTTCGACGTGTTGAAGGCCGGCCAGCTGGTCAGCCGGAGCAGCAGCCACGCGGCCAGCGTCACCACCCCGCCGGCGATGCCGGCGGCGACGATGCCCGCCAGGGTCCGGCGCCGGCTCAACAGATCAGTGGTGTAGTCCTCGGTGCGCGTCGACATGCCTAGAAGGGTAGCCTGCGGAAGATCTGGCGCGGGATCATGTTGAACACCGCCGCCACGGCCTCGAAGGCCGGGTGGACGAAGATGATGTCCCGGCCCTTGAGAACACCCTCGACGGTGGCCTTCGCCACGTCGTCGATGTCCACGGTCAGCGGTGCCTCCTTCGTGCCCGCCGACATCTTCGTGCGGACCTGGCCCGGCCGGACGACGAGCACCTTCGCGCCCGAGTCCCGCAGGGCCTCACCCAGCTGGGTGTAGAAACCGTCGAGGCCGGCCTTGGAGGCGCCGTAGACGAAGTTGGAGCGGCGCACCCGCACACCTGCGACGGAGGACAGGGCGACGATGGTGCCGTGGCCCTGATCCCTGAAACGCTGCCCCAGGAGCACACCGACGGACACGGGGCCGGTGTAGTTGGTCTGGGCGGAGGCCACGGCCGCGGCCTGATCCTGCCACAGCGCCTCCTGGTCACCCAGGGTGCCGAAGGCCACGATCGCGACATCCACGTCCCCGTGCGCGAAGGCGGCGTCGATGGTCGCCGGATGGGAGTCGAAGTCGGTGGCGTCGAAATCCACGACCTCCACCTCGGCGGCGCCGGCGGCCTTGATCTGGTCCACCGCTGTGCTGATACGCGGCGAGTCCTTGCGCGCCGCCAGCGTCACCCGGGCGGGTCCACGGCTGAGGAATTCAGCGACTATGCCGAGGCCGATCTCGGAGGTGCCGCCGAGCAGCAGAATGTTCTGGGCCTGGCCCACTGCGTTGAGCATGGTTCTGTATTACTCCTGTGTCAGTTCAGTTCGAGACGGCGGGACATGTCAGAGGCGAAGACACCCGTCGGGTCGATTCCGTTGCGGGTCTGCAGCCAGCCCTCCAGGCCCGGATACATCTGGTGGAAGTTCTCAGCGGAGGTGCGTGACTCCTTGGCCAGGTACAGCCGACCGCCGAACTCCATGACCCGGCGGTCCAGGTCGTCGAGGAACTCGCTGAGGCCCGGACGGATGGGGAAGTCCACGCAGACGTTCCAACCCGGCATCGGGTAGGACAACGGGGCCCGGTTGCCCGGCCCGAAGAGCTTGAACACATTGAGCGCGGAGTAGTGGCCGGAGCGCTGGATATCACGGATGATCTCCTTGAACGGCTCCACCGCCTCCATCGGCACCACGAACTGGTACTGCAGGAAACCGGCCGGGCCGTAGCCGCGGTTCCACTCACCGACCAGGTCGAGAGGCTGGTAGAACTGCGTCAGATTCTTGATCTGGTTCCGCGCCGGGGCACCCATCATGAAGTAGGCCTGGCCGATCGCGCTCATCGTCAGCTTGTTCATGGTGAAGGACGGGAAGATGTCCGGCACCGTCATCAGCTGCGGGGCGTTGAACTTCAGCGGATCCTTCGCCAGCTTCGGGGCCAGCTCCTGCAGCTGGTCCAGGGTTGCCAGCGAACCACGCGAGATGGTGGCACGGCCCAGCTTCGGCTCCGGGCTGATCGCGTCGAACCAGGCGGAGGAGTAGGTGTAGTTGTGCTCCGAGCCGTCCGAGTGGAAGGCGACGGTCTCCTCGAGGTTCTCCGTCCGGTCGGTGTCCGCGATGAAGTAGGCGGTCTCCGTCTTGGTCATCCGGATCCGGGCCCGCAGGATGATGCCGGTCAGACCCATGCCGCCGACCGTCGCCCAGAAGAGCGTGCCGTCCGGGTCATCCCTGGTGCCCTCCGGCTCGAGGTGGAGCACGCGGCCGTCGGCGACCAGCAGCTCCATGGAGACGACGTGGTCGCCGAACGAGCCTGCGGAATGGTGGTTCTTGCCGTGGATGTCCGGCCCGATCGCACCGCCGATGGTCACCTGGCGTGTACCCGGCAGCACCGGAATCCACAGCCCGTAGGGGAGGGCGGCCTTCATCAGCTGGTCGAGGGTCACGCCACCGTCGACGTCGACAATGGCGGAATCCGGGTCAATCGAGTGGATCCTGTTCAGCGGCTGCATATCGACGACCAGGCCGCCGGCGTTCTGCGCCGGATCGCCGTAGGAACGTCCCATGCCGCGCGCGATGACTCCGCGGCGCAGGTGGGAGGGTTTGTCCGCGTTGTCGTCGGCGACTTGCGCCACGGCCGCGATGATCTTCTCGACGTCCGGCGTGGCCAGGACGTGCGCCGTGGACGGGGCGGTGCGGCCCCACCCCGTTAGGGACTTGGTGGTGGTCTGAAGTTCCATCTTCCGAATTCTTCTTTCGACAGATCTGATTAACGGCTCCAGCGTAGCGGTGGCCCCGGGCATCGGCGGGAAGGCGGTCGCGGTTGGCGGAGGACGGCGACCAAGTTCACAGCTGGGTGGCAGCGGGCGGCGGGTGGGTGCTTCTGTCTTCTGCCGCCGAAAAAGAAGAGTCGTCAATGAGACGGCGTTTTCTTTTTGGTTCTTCTCCTGCTTTATTATGCCATTTGGAGAAGGAAGCACTTCCGGGGAGGGTCTTTCCTCTATATAGAGGAGTGGTGTCGACTGGTCCTGACTGAAAAGCCATTACGTTAACAAAAGATAACGGAATGATCGCTTTCCTGTTTTGACACTCTTTTCTGTAGTGGAAGTGGGTCCGAGTGGGGGCTGGACCGCTCCGCGGCGGAGGGGGAATCAGCTCTAGGGCGGTTAGTTGGGTCGCCGAAAGGGCTGACCATAGTGGTAGTGCATAACTGCTCAAGAATACCAGCGGATAGGGGGTGGGTATTTTATACATTCACGAGGGGGAAATTGTGAATTCTGGGAAGTTCCGTTGTTGGGGGAGAGTGCAGGGAGAGCTGGTTGCTCCATGGCCATTAACTGAGGATTGTTCCGTTTCAAATTTCCACCCCCCTCAGGATGGGGCCCGTGTGAAGTGAGTGACGAGATAAAATACGAAACCGCCCTTTCGGTGGGGGAAATTTGATTCGTCCTTGCTATGGAAATATTCGGCTTGCGAACTTTGCCAATTCTCTCTTTGCGGAGCTGGGGTGTCTGGGTGTTGTCGATACGGGGCCCTATGCAGAAAGCTTGGTCGGCAAGAGCCTCGGAATGCCTTGTGGACTGCGAAAATACGGTGCCCCGGGGTTCAGTAGCCCCTATCCAGGGGTGACGTTAAGGTGCCCTTTTGGGTGCGCTTTCCGGTAGGTTTGCCCCCAAAAGAGCAGCTCGTAGGCATCGGCATTCACAAATGCATGATATTCACCATTCCCTTTACTATTCGAATTTCTCTTCCTGTGCCAATCCCTTGCGGGCTGTGAAGAAATGGGGCAATAATGGAGTCAGTTCACCGGCCAGCACTTCAAGTGTCCATATGGCCTGGGGGGCTGAATCAAAGTTAATCTGTCCGCTTCAATGCGCAATTGATAG
Source organism: Corynebacterium lemuris (assembly GCF_024919295.1). Lineage (GTDB taxonomy): Bacteria > Actinomycetota > Actinomycetes > Mycobacteriales > Mycobacteriaceae > Corynebacterium > Corynebacterium lemuris. The sequence continues at coordinate 195,351 of NZ_JANWTC010000001.1, forward strand.
GAGAACACCATGTCTGCAGCAGTCCTCAGCACTTTCTACGCCGTTCTGATCGGCCTCGGCGTCGTCGGCACCAGCCTCTTCGCCCCCATCTTCTGGCTCTTCTAGTCCAGTAGAGGTGCGGGAATCTCCCGCACTGAACCATCGAAGACGAACACCCCGCCATCCTCGGATGGCGAGGTGTTCGTCTTTTGTCCTCTGCCTTCTGCGGTCCGGGGCATTTTGTCCTGGGTTCCCGGTACTCGGCCAATCTGTGGGGGAAGTAGGGGGAATTCCATGGACAGCTGACTCTCAGGAAGGGTGGTAGCTGAGAAACGGCCGAGAAATTGAGAGTGGTGACTTTGCGTCATGTTGTCTTCCCTTTCGGACCGGGCGGTGTCGAGAGAATCTCTGGCGGCGACTCTGCAAAATGTATGGGAGGGGAGATCTCCCCGCTGATGCGCCCGTCCCGCGTGTCCCTGATCGTCGCGTGACCTGCCTGAACGGTGGTGGGGTCCATGGATCTATCCGCAGGCGGGGAGCGTGCGCTGCTGGGGCGGGTGGGGCGGGAGTTGTCTTCTGTGGGGGGGGAGGGCTGATTAAACGGCGGAGGGAGCGCTGTAAGTGAAGTTATTCAAATACTTCGCCTGTTATTCGTTAAGGAAGCATTACTGAAAACCCTTGCATGTCCACGAATTCTCGTGCGATAATAAGAACAGCTCACCGGGCAGCACTTCGCCAAGTGTTTTGTCCGCCCGGTGATAAATCGAAAAGGAGAACACCTGCCATGTCTGCCGCACTTCTCAGCACTTTCTATGCAGTTCTCATCGGTCTCGGTGTCATCGGCACCAGCCTCTTCGCCCCGATCTTCTTCTTTCTCTAGAAGTAGAAGAGGGGGACTCTCGGTCCCGAGAACACAGAGAATCTGAACTCACCGTCCCGTCATCTCCGGATGACGGGACGGTTGTTTTTCTCAAGGGTGAGGGATGGGGCCTCCGGGGTTGGGGAAGATGCTTTTTCTACACCATACGGTTTTCGGATGTGTCTGAAAATGAACATGACATAAAATGATGACATTCCGTTATTCTTCGACATCAGGCGAATGAAAACATCTTTGGTCTCCCTCAGTCATTTCCAGGGCCGGTGCCGGCGTGGGGTGGACCCACCGTGTCTCCGAGGTTCAGAATTAAACCGTGGAAGAATCGTCTTTAATGGAATTTATTCGGGCCAGCCTAGATTATTCAACAAGAAATGCGTTATTGAAAAGCCTTGCATGGCTGATGAGTTCCGTGCGATAATAAGAGCAGCTCACCGGGCAGCACTTCCCCAAGTGTTTTGTCCGCCCGGTGATAATTCGAAAGGAGAACACCTGTCATGTCTGCCGCACTTCTCAGCACTTTCTATGCAGTTCTCATCGGCCTCGGTGTCATCGGCACCAGCCTCTTCGCCCCGATCTTCTGGCTCTTCTAGGGACAGAGGGATAGGGACCGCGAGTCCTGAGAACACAGAGAATCTGAACTCACCGCCCCGTCATCTCCGGATGACGGGACGGTTGCTTTTTGGGGTGTGGGGCGTAGTGCAGGGCTCAGAGGTCGAGGATCCCGCGTATCTCCGCCGGCAGCTCCTCCTGTGAAGTGATCACCGGTCGGCCGGAGGCCGCGTACTCGCGCAGCAGGCGGTACACCTCGGTGCGGTCGTGGCTGTCGAGGATGGGCAGTTCCTGTGCCAGCAGACGGGTCATGAAGTCATTGAGGGGCAGGTTGGTCTGCTCGGCGGCGACGAAACGTCCCTCGCGCAGATCCTTCTCCTCGTCGTAACCGTCACGGCTCTTCTTCTTTCCGAACATGCCACCAGCGTAGACAGCCCTGATCCGGTGGGGGTGAGGGGATAGGGTTGGGGCATGACCGACTACTACAGTCTCGATGACACCCTGGCGGGCAGAATCGCGCAGGCGGGCATGGTGGGGACCGCCGTCGCATTGCCCGACTACATCTCCTCCCGCCCCCTGCGCGCCTTGGCCACGGCGGGGATCGGGGCCGGCGGAGCGGCGCTGGTGGCCGTGCTCAACTCCTTTGATGAAGACCCGGATAATGATCCGACGGTGATGTTCGATCAGCTGCGCCGCTCCATCGGCGACATCGGTTCGGTGCCGGGCCCGGGTTCGGACACCCCGGCGGGGGACTTCTCCACGGCTTCACCGGTGCAGACGTGGACCGTCATCATCGGGGCACTGGCGGTGCTGGCCGCACTGCTGCGGGTGGACGCCGCCCTCCAGCGCCGCCTCGTCGCCTGGCTGGGCCGCCGCGGGCTCTCCCGCCCCAACACCTGGCTCGGCGGCGTGGCAGCAGCCGTGGTCTTCGCCGTCGCCGAGGTCGCCCACCAGCGCAGAGGGCAGCGGGCATGAGCGGGCATCCGGTGATCGCGGTCGTCGACAGGCAGGAGGAGACGACCGTCGTGTGGCAGGTGCAGACCGCCCCGGACTCACCCTCCGGCATCATGTCCGGCGCGTGGCTGCTCGGCCCCGGTGAGGTGGACCCGGCGCGCATGGCGGACCTGACCGCCGGCGCACATGTCCTCGACGTTGACGGGGACGGGGAGGCGCTGCGGGCGATCCGGGTGGGCGTTGAGAAGCGCCTCGCCGAGTACAAGGCCGCGGCAAAGACGGCGAAGGAGGCGAATCCTCAGCTCACGCTCCCGCGTTTCGACGCCCCCGAGACCGTCGATCTCGAGCAGATCGCCACCGCCTACCACGGAGAACCCACAGGTCAGAGGGCGTGGACCTATGCCACGGCCCTGACGGAGCTGGTGGAGGCCTGGCACACCATCGAGAGCCAGCGTCGCTCGCGCAAGTATCTGCAGGAACGGTACGGGGCGGAGGCCCTGCCTCTGCCGCTGGACTGAAGAAAATCGCTACCCTGGGTGTTATGTCGTCAGAGAGCGGGAACAGCACAGGACAGGTCGTCGACCTGACGGCCGTCCGCGCCCGCAGGCAACGGCAGCCCAGGACCGTCATCCTCCGCGCCGCCAACCTGCGTGCCGACGCCGAGGTCCACCGCCACATCGGTGTCAACGACAGCCTCCACCTCGCCGACCTCCACGATGTCCTCGTCACCGCCTTCGGCCTCGAAGAATACCGGGGTTCCGCCCCCTGGCACTTCTCCACCCACGAGGACCGCGACGAGCGTCTCGACGCCGCCGACGAACTTCACCATCACCTCGCCGAGGAGGGCGACTCGATCGTCTACCACTTCGGCCTGTGGGACATCATCATCACCGCCGTCGAGTCCTACCTGCGTGATGACGGCACTCCGCGTGCCCTCTGCGTCGGCGGCTCCGGTGCCTTCGGTGACACCGAATTCGACCTCGCCGCCATCAACGCCGAACTGACCGGCACCGCCACCATCCGCGATGTCCTCGCCGCCACCACCCCCGCCGTCCGCCGCCTCATCGACCGCTCCGGCATCTTTGACTTTGTCCCCCTCCTCCAGGCCCTCGACCTCACCCGGGAGGTCGGCCTGCCCCGGGACGTCACCGACGTCCTCGCCGAAATACCCCTCGAAACAGCCCCGCCCGCCCGCGACGCCTTCTGGGCCGTCGTCCTCGCCCTCGCCTGCATGAGCGATGAACTCCTCGGTGACCACGTCCTGGAGACCACCATGTCCGCCCTCGGTTGGCAGGATGACGACGGCACCCCACTGAGCAGCGGGCGCATCCGCCAGCTGTGCGCGCGCTCCCTGGACCGGCTCAGTGACCTCGGTGCCTACGGCGCCGACGCGCTCTCACCCGTGGACCGGCTCGACATCTACCGCGAACTCCTTCGGGCGTAGGCAGACAGGCGGGGTAGGGTAATGCCTCGTGGCAATTGAGGTACAACCCAAGGAAAAGGGCCTGCGCATCCAGGCCATCCGATTCATCATCTCCGGCGGCGTGTCGGCGGTCGTCGACCTCGGCCTGACCTTCATCCTCCAGGTGCTCCTGGGTACAGGTCCCGTCGCCGCAAGGTCCGTGGGCTTCATCTTCGGCACCACCACCGCCTACCTGATCAACCGGCGCTGGACCTTCCAGGCCGAACCCTCCCTGCGACGGTTCCTGCAGGTGGCGGGGCTGTACACCATCACCTACTTCGTCAACGTCGGCCTGCATGCTGTGTTCTACCGGCTGTTCACCGACTGGGACTGGGCCAATTCCGTGGCGGTCATCATCGCCTTCCTCATCGCCCAGGGCACCGCGACGGTGATCAACTTCATCGTCCAGCGGGCGTTCATCTTCCGCTAGGGGCGGGTGAAACGCTCCCGCCGGCCCTGGCGGTGCAGACGCAGCCACTCCACGAACCCCTCCGGGTCACGCTGCTGCACCAGGAAGAACCAGCCGAAACGGGCGTATTCCTGCGGCAGCAACTTCCGCATGCCCGGCTGGCTCATGATGTAGCCGCGGTTGCGGTACGTGAAGAAACGCTTGGAATCGTTGTCCGGGTACTGCGTGTGCATCCGCCCACCCAGGATCGGCTTGAATTCTTCGGAGCCGTCCGGGTGGAGGTACGCCGTGGTCAGCGCCGTACCGAAATTCAGTCCCGAACGCACCAGACGGCGGTGGTACTCGACTTCATCGCCGCGGATGAACAGGCGGTAGTCGGGAACACCGATGATCTCCATGGCGCGGGCGGAGATCAGTGCGCCGTTGAACAGGCTCGCGATCCCGGGGATGAAATCCCCCTCCAGCTCATCCAGACGCCGGCGCCACACCAGGCCCTGCCGCAGCGGGAACGCCAGCTGGCCGGGGTCGTTGATATTGCACACGACGGGGGAGACCTCGTGGAGACGGTGGGTGACGGCGACGTCGATGAGCGTCTCCAGGACGTGGTGGTCCGCCGGGCGGCCGTCATCATCGGCACACCAGATGGCGTCCGCCCCCAGCGCCAGTGCCGTGAGAAAACCGTAGGCGAAACCACCCGCCCCACCCAGGTTCGTGCGGCTGGGCAGGTACACCGCCCGCTCGCCAGCCAGTTCCTCCACGAGCTTCTCGACGCTCTCCTCACACCCGTTGTCCACCACAACCACCCAGTCCACCGGGTGCGTCTGGTTGACCACCTGCTCCAGGGAGGCCCGCAGCAGCTCCACGCGCCTATGGGTGACGATCACCGCCGCGACACGGTCGGAGCGGTTGAGGGGGGGAAGTTCGGTACCGGGCATGGTGGTCATTGTGCCACCTCGCGGATCCACGGGCCGTCCCGGTTCACCGTTTCATGCCACTCCCAGACCTGATGCTCCTCGGAGAACAGCGGTTCCTCCAGGTCGTGGGCTGCCGCGACGATCTGCTCCACCACCAGATCCAGATGGTGCTTCACGCAGCTGCCCGAATAGCGCAGCACCCGGTAACCGTGCCGAACAGCGTAGTTCGCCTTCCAGCGGTCGATCACGAAGATCTCCCGGGACTCGCCGGCGTGGTAGCGGTAGCCGTCGATCTCCACAATCAGCTTGACACCCGGGAGCACCCCGTCAAATGAATAACCGCCGATCTCGTGGTTCTGGACCACCTTCAGACCCCGGGCACGCAGGGCGCGGAAGACCTCCCGTTCCACCTCGCTGTCGGCACCTATGGCTGCGCGGCTGATCAGGTCGCGCAACTGCCGGGGCACGCGCAGGAGCGCGTTCAGCTCAGCCTCCATGAGGATGCGGCCTTGGCGGCCGGTGTACTGCTGCTCCAAAAAATCAATGAGTTCGGTCTCCGCGGCGTCGCCCAGGCAGTCCGCTACCGCGACCACCGGGGGCGACACCAGAACTCTGTCGTGTTCCCGGTAGAAGACCCGTCGTCGCCGGCGCAGTGTGAGCAGCGCTGAACCGTGGGCTGACCTCGGCGGACGAACCAGGCCGGACAGCGGGGTAGTGACCTGCGTCCCGCTGTAGAGCTGCAGGGCTGTCCTGCCCGTGAACACCAGGTACGGTCGCCGATGGCTCAGGGCCCGCAACAGCAGCTCCCCTCGGGTGGCGAGGTGGTGAACACCCCTTTCTCCACCCGGTGCAGCTTGCCCTGCTCGACCAGCGCATGGATCTCTTTCTGGGCCAGCCCCCGTGCGCTCAGCTCCGCCGTGCCGACGACGCAGTTCTCCTCGAATTCCATTCATCCCCCTCCGAATGGTGGCCCTAGGGGAGCAGCGGCTGGTGCGCATCCCGGTGGAGAATTTATCTGGTCAAGTCTGGAGTCGAAATCTAATCTCCGGTCCGGAGGTGATCAGATAAATCTGAGGACCCGCTGGATCAGGCCTGTTCCTCATCGTCGAAACGCCGCAGCAGTGAGCGGACGTAGTCGCCGGCGCCCTTGCCCTCGTAGGCCTCGACGACTTCGTCGACAAGCCCGGCCTTGCGCACCTCGCCGTGGTCGATCCACAGGGCGGTGTTGCACAGCTGGGCGAGGAAGTCGTTGGAGTGGGAGGCGAAGACGAGGATGCCGGAACGTTTGACCAGCTCCTGGAGGCGGACGCGGGCCTTGGCCATGAATGCGGCGTCGACGGCACCGATGCCTTCGTCGAGAAGCAGGATCTCCGGCTCGATGGAGGTGACCACACCCAGGGCCAGGCGCACGCGCATGCCGGTGGAGTAGGTGCGCAGCGGCATGTTGAGGTATTCGCCGAGCTCGGAGAATTCGGCGATCTCGTCGATCTTCGCCCGCATCTGTTTGCGGGTCTGCCCGAGGAAGAGGCCGCGGATGATGATGTTCTCGTAGCCGGAGATCTCCGGGTCCATACCGACGCCCAGGTCGAAGACGGGGGCGACGCGGCCGCGGATGTCGGCGGAACCGCGGGTGGGTTCGTAGATGCCGGACAGCAGGCGCAGCAGGGTGGATTTGCCGGCGCCGTTGTGGCCGACGAGGCCGACGCGGTCACCTTCGCGCAGGTGGAGGTTGATGTCCTTGAGCGCCTCGACGACGACGGTGTTGTCCTTGTTGCGGCCGATGGCCCCGCCTGCGGTGGACAGGAAGGCTTTCTTCATGGAACGTGATTTGGCGTCGAAGATGGGGAAGTCGACGCAGGCGTTGTAGGTGTCGATGGAAACCAAGGGATCCTCCTAGACCCAGTAGCTGACGCGGAATCGCCACTGCTTCATGGCCAGCAGCGCCAGGATGAGGCCGACTGCGGTGCAGGCCAGGACGATCCACCAGTGGTAGGCGGCCAGGGGTTGGCCGATGAGGGGTGCGCGGATGATCTCCATGTAGTGGAAGAGGGGGTTGATCTCCGCGAGCAGGGCGCGCTGGGCGATGTCGCCGCCCTGCTCTTTCAGGGTCTGGGTGGTCCAGACGATGGGGGTGACGTAGAAGAGCAGCTGCACCATGGCCTCGAGCAGCGGGGCGACGTCGCGGTAGCGGGTGGCGACGATGCCGAAGAACATGGTCACCCACACACCGTTGAGCACCAGTACCGCCATGGCGGGGATCGCCATGAGCACCTCCCAGCCCAGCGGCCGGGGGAAGATGAGCATGAGGAGGACCCAGATGACCAGGTTGTGGCCGAGGAAGATCGCCTGCCGCCACACCAACCGGTAGACATGCACCGACAGGGCGGAGGGGAGCTGTTTGATCAGGCCCTCGTTGTCGATGAAGATGTCGGCGCCGTCCTTGATGCAGCCGGAGATGAAACCCCACATGATCAGGCCCACGGTGACGTGGGGGAGGAATTCGGCGAGGGGGATCTGGAAGAGCATGGAGTACAGCAGTCCCAGGGCCAGGGCCATGACGCCGGTGGCGATGGTGATCCACAGCGGGCCGAGGGTGGAGCGACGGTAACGCTGTTTGATGTCCTGCCAGCCGAGCTGCAGCCACAGCTCGTGCTGCTGGAATCCGCGGGCGAGGTCGTTCCAGGCGGCGCGGAAGGTCTTGGACTGTGAGGCCGGGGGGTCGGTGTCGGTGTTCGACGTCATCCGGGCGACGTCGTCACGCAACTGCTGTTCGGCTCGTTGGTCTCGAAGGGGGGATTGTTCCTGCACACCGACAACACTAACCCCGCAGGGGCGGTTCGGGGACATCCGGCACGGGTGGGTCCCTCGCACCCGGCCCCTGTGAGTTTCATGGGAAACCGGTTAAGATCGTCCTGCCTGGTGCATACCCCTACCTGGGGTTTCCCCCTGGATCGCTGATGGTGGGGTTGATGCTGTATCCAGCTGCCGGAGGGGGCATACTGGACTGACGTGTCGGAAGGAGTGTCGTTGATGGCCTATGACGTCGCCCGGGTGCGGGGGCAGTACGTGTCCCTCGGTGACGGGTGGACCTATCTCAACGCTCACCAGTGCGCGCAGATCCCGGAGCGGGTGTCTGCGGCGGTGTCCCGTTCCTTCCGTCTGGCCACCAGCGTCGCTGAGGTGGAGAAGTCCTCCGGTTCCCATTCACGTCCGCATGAGCCGGGCCGGCTCGAGGGGGATTCGCTTCTCGACGCCGCCCGCACCGCCGTCGCCGATCTCTGCGGCGCCACCCCGGACCGCGTGGTCCTGGGGCCGAGCCTGCACGCCCTGTACATTTCGTTGGCGCGGGCGATGCGTCCGCTGCTGCGCAACACGTCCTCGGTGGTGCTCTCGGACCTGGACCAGCCGGCGCTGTCGGCACCCTTCGCGGAGGTGGGGGCACGGGTGCGGCGGGCGCAGCCGGATCTGGGCACGGGCACGCTGCCGGCCTCGCAGTACACCGGGCTTGTCGACGGCTCCACCCGCCTCGTCGCCCTCTCCGCCGCCCAGTACCACCTGGGCACCGTCGCCCCCGTCGCGGAGATCGTGGAGCACACCCGCGCACGCTCCCGCGCCTGGGTGCTTGTCGACGCCTCCGCCTACGCCCCCTACCGCCTCCTCGACGTCGACGAATGGGACGCCGACATCGTCGCGCTGGACGTCTCTGCGCTGGGTGGCCCACAGGTCGCGGCACTGGTCTTCCGGGACACGGCCATGTTCCGCCGCATGGACCCTGTCCTGGAGACCCCCGTGGCCCCGGCCCTGGCCGGCGGTGTGCCCACCCTCGTCGACCTCATCGCCGACCAGGCGGAACCGGGTGGCACCCGACGCACCCGTCTGCAGCGGGCGATGCGGGAGATGTCCGGCTATCTGCAGGAACTCTCCGACGAACTACGGCTGTTCCTCGGGGCCCTGCCGAGCGTGCACATCCTCGGCGTGACCGGGGAGGCCGGCGACGGTGGGGAATCCGACCGGGTGCCGCGTCTGTCGTTCGCGGTGCGCGGCGTGCCGTCAGAGACGGTGCACCAGCGGCTGCTGGACAACGGCCTGGTCACCACGATCCTGCCGTCGGCGCAGCTGTACACCGACATGGGAATCGATGAGGTCGGCGGTGCGGTGACGATCTCCCTGAGCCCCTTCACCGCCCGCTACGACCTGGAGCACCTCACCCGCGTGGTCGCCTCCCTCGCCTGAGTCCCTCTAGACCTCCAGCACGATCTTTCCGGTGACCTCGCCGGAATCCAGCAGGTCATGGGCGGCCGCGGCCTCGGCGAGGGGGAGGGTGGCGTGGATGCGGTGGGTGATGCGGGCGTCGGCAAGCATGGGCCACACATTCTCGATGGTGGAGGCGACGACCTCCGCCTTGCCCGCCCCGGAGCGGGCGCGCAGCGTCGTGCCGCGGACCGACAGCCGGCGCGGCAGCAGTGAACCGAGGTTGATCTCCGCCTTCACCCCGCCCTGCAGACCGATGATGATCAGCTGGCCGTCCTCATTGAGGGCGCGCAGGTTCTGGCGCAGGTACTTCGCCCCGATGATGTCGAGGATGACATCGCAACGCCCCTTGAGCTCTTCGGAGAAGTCCTGATCGTTGTAGTTGATGAGGATGTCCGCACCCAGCTCACGGCATGTCTCCAGCTTCTCCGGGGAACCGGCCGTCACCGCGACGGTCGCGCCCAGTTGTTTGCACAGCTGGATGGCGAAGGTGCCGATGCCGCCCGCCCCGCCGTGGATGAGCACCGTCTGCCCGGCGCGCAGACCCGCGAGCATCCCGAGGTTGGACCACACGGTGCAGGCCGCCTCAACGACACTGGCGGCCTCGGTCAGGGAGTAACCCTCCGGGACGGGCATGAGCTGGCCCTCGGGCACGGCGACGTACTCGCCGTAGCCACCGCCGGCGAGCAGGCAGGCGACCTCCTCGCCGCGGGTGCGGCCGGTGGTGCCGGGATCCTCGATGACACCGGCGCACTCCAGGCCGATGATGTCCGAGGCCCCGGGCGGGGGCGGGTAGTGGCCGCGGGCCTGGAGGAGGTCGCCGCGGTTGACGCCGGCGGCGTGCACCTTGACCAGCACTTCACCGTCTTTGAGCTGTGGGATGTCGGTCTCGACGAGTGCGAGGGAGCGGGGATCTTCAGGATCAGTCAGTTGAATCGCCTTCATGCCCTCCCAGGGTAGGGAAATTCCGGGCTTCAGGTAATGTGTCTGCTTGTCGACGGCGCTTTGACGCCCCGCCGACGAAGGAGACGTGGCAGAGCGGCCGAATGCACTGGTCTTGAAAACCAGCGAGGGTCAAACCTCCAGGGGTTCAAATCCCCTCGTCTCCGCTCGTGGTGAAACCCCTGGTCGTTGCTGACCGGGGGTTTTGCCGTGGGGCTGGTGGGTTAGGTCTCGGCAGGCAGGTCCGGACCTATCGGTCGAGCCAGGCGTCGATACCGCCGGCCAGGCTCACCGGGCCGGTCACCCCGCGTTCCGCCAGGGCACGGACCGCACGGGCCGAACGGATCCCGCCGGCGCAGTAGATGACCACCTCCTGGCCCGGTTCCGGCTGCGGGGGCAGCCACCCGCCCTCAAGTACCTCGCCCAGCGGCACGTTGTGTGCACCGGGGATGCGGGTGGCGGCGAATTCGTGGGGCTCGCGGACGTCGATGAGCAGGGCGGCGTCGGGAAGCTCGGTGATCTCGGGCACCGGGGGCAGTTGCGGGGAGCGCACCGGCCCGTGGGCCAGCACCGCATCGAGGGTGGTCTGCGTGCCGACGACAGGCACATACTCCCACGTGCCGTCCAGGCCGGAGAATACCCCGAGGCGTCCGATGAGGGGGCGACCCAGCCCGGTGAGCAGTTTGATGGCCTCCAGGGCCATGGCGGAACCGACGGTCCCGACGAGCGGGCCGAGGACCCCGGCCTGCGCGCAGTTGGGCACCACCCCGGGGGCGGGGGGTTCGCGGTAGATGTCCTCGTAGATGGGGCCGTGGCCGGCGTGGAATACGGAGAGCTGGGCGTCGTGGCCGAGGATAGAGGCCCACACGTGCGGGATGCCCAGGCGGGCGCAGGCCCAGGAGGCGAGGTGGCGGGTGTCGAAGTTGTCGGTGCCGTCGAGAAGCACCTGTGCATCACCGATGACGTCCAGGGCGTTGCCGGGGGTGAGGCGTTCGGCGACCACGGTGACGGTGATCTCCGGGTTGAGCTCCCGCATCGCGGCGGCCGCGGATTCCGCCTTGGATCGGCCGACCCCGGCGTCGCGGTGGATGACCTGGCGGTGGAGGTTGGACAGGTCCACCACGTCATCATCGATGACCGTGATGCGGCCGACTCCGGCGCCGGCCAGGTAGAGCAGCGCGGGGGAGCCCAGTCCGCCGGCCCCGAGGACGGCGACATGTGCCTGCGCCAGCTTCTCCTGCCCGGCGGTGCCGAAATCCGGCAGCGAGATCTGCCGGCGGTAGCGCGCTATTCCAGACCCACCCACTGGACACCTCCTTCCCGGAGTTCCTGTTCCTTCCAGATGGGCACCTCGGCCTTGACCCGGTCCGCCAGCTCGGCGGCGGCGTCGAAGGCCGCCTTCCGGTGGGCGGCCGCCGCGATGACCACGAAGGCCAGCTCACCGATCACCAGCTCACCGGTGCGGTGGGCCGTCCACAGGCGGGTCTCGGGATGCCGGGTGCTCACGGAGGCGGCGACGGCGGCGATCACCTCACCGGCGCTGGGGTGCGCCGTGTAGCTGAGGTTGGCCACCTCCCGGCCGCCGTCGTGATCGCGGACCACACCCTCGAAGGTGACCACCGCGCCCATGGCCTCGGTGGTGGTGGCGGCGCGGGCGTCGGCGAGCAGGGGTTCCAGGGGTTCCTGCCGCATGGTCGCGGCGATGACGACGCCGGTCTGTTCGGCGACGTAGGCGGGGTCAGTGGTCACGGTGGCCCTCCAGCTGGGCGAGAAGATGGTCGAGAACGGGGCCGAGGACCGCCACGGCGTCCTTCGCGGCACCCGTGGAACCGGGCAGCGCCATGGCGAAGGTACGACCCGCCACCCCGGCAACAGTGCGGGAGAGCACGGCCGTGGGCACGGATTCCACGCCCCGGTCATAGAACGCGTGGACCAGGCCGGGCAGCTGACGCTCCAGCAGCGGACTGAGTGCCTCCACGGTGCGGTCATCCGGGCTGACGCCGGTGCCGCCGGAGGTCAGCAACACCGACGGTCCCTCCGCCAGGGCCTGTTCGACGGCCGCGGTGATCCCGGCGTCGGAGACCACCCGGGCATCCGGGGTGTCCAGGCCGTGGGAACGCAGGAAATCAACCAGCACCGGGCCGGAGCGGTCGGTGTACTCCCCGCGGGCGGCCCGGGTGGAGGCGACGAGGACGAGGCCGGTTCGGGTCATGGACACCACCTTAGAGCGGGTGGACCTCGACGTGCTCGCCTGCGACCAGCCCACCCGGGGCGGGGACACGGATGAGGCAGTCCGCCGCCAGTGCCTGGACCAGCAGATGCGAACCGGCACCGCCGACAGGCTCGGCACCCTGTGTGGTGATCCGCCCGCGGAGGAACTGGTCGCGCGTGGGCAACCCCGCGGCGTCCCGGGCCAGCGGCAGCATCAGGGGCGACGGCGCGGTACCCAGCACGGGGGCGACGAAGAGCCGGAAACTGACCAGCGTGGAGACCGGGTTGCCCGGCAGACAGATCACCGGCACCCCCTGAAAAAGCGCCAGCCCCTGCGGGCCACCCGGCTGCTGGTCGACATGCCCGAACCAGCCCGCACCCTCCAGCACCCGGCGGACCACCTCGAATTTCCCCGCCGAGATCCCACCCGAGGTGATGATCGCCGTCGGCCGGTGCTCCGCGACGGCGACCGCGAGGTCCGCGCGCAGGCGCGCCGGGTCGTCATCGGTGTGCAGCCGAGCAACGACCTCAATGCCGGCACGCCCGCACAGGGCCTGCAGCATGGGGCCGTTGGCGTCGGGGATGTCAGCAGCCCCGGTGCCGCCGATCTCCGCGCCACCCGTGCAGATGAGCACCCGCGCCTGCTCGATGACCTCCACCACCGGCAGGTTCTGGCCGGCCAGGACCCCGACGGCGACGGGGCCGAGGGTCGCGCCGGCGGGCAGGAGGGTCTGGCCGGCGGAGATGTCGGAACCGGCCGGGCGGATGAACTGGCCCCGGGTGGGGACGGCCGCCACCCGGATCCGGGAGCCGGTCGCGGGGAAGGCGGGTGGCTCGCAGGCCTCGACGGGCACGACCGCTGCCGCGCCCTGCGGGACCTTCGCCCCGGTCATGATCGGCACGATCGCCGCACCGATGCCGGCCGGGTAGAGGGCGTCCGGATCAACGCCGGCCGCCAGCGTCTCCCCGACGGTGAATTCACCCGGGGCCTGCACCAGGTGCGCGGCGGACAGCGCGAAGCCGTCCATCTGGGAGTTGTCGAAACGCGGGGAGGGGTGCACGGCGGTGAGCTCACGGGCGAGGGTGCGCCCGGGGGCGTCGATAAGCGGGACGGTGACCACCCCGCGGGCCGGCACGAGCTCGCGGACGGCGGCCAGATGTTCTTCGGGGGAACGCATGGCTTACATGTTATCCCTGGTGATGGCATGCTGGGAGGTGTGGAAATTCATTATTTCGCGGCTGCCCGTGCGGCCGCGGGAGTCGAGAGGGAGAGCGTCCACGCCGCCACGCTCGGAGAGCTTCTCGACGACCGCGCGACCCACCACCAGGGAACCACCGACGCCGGCATGACCCTGGGGGAGATCTTCGAACGCTGCACCTTCCTCATCGACGGGAAAAACAGCGACCGCGACGCCCCCCTGGCGGGAGCGACGCGGGTCGACGTGCTGCCCCCCTTCGCCGGCGGCTGAGAACCCTCAGCCCTTCGTGCGCAGGCCCACCGTGCCGAGCACCAGGCCCAGCACCCACGTGGTGATACCCATGACCACTGCGCCGATCAGGGCCGCCACGAAGTCCTCGACCCGCAGACCGAGCCCCAGCTGCTCCGAGAGCCAGCCCGTGAGCAGGAAGAGCAGGGCGTTGATGACCAGCGCGAACAGTCCCAGGGTCAGCACCGTGATCGGCAGGCCCAGCAGCCGCAGGACCGGGCCCACCACCGCGTTGACCACGATGAACACCAACGCCACCCAGATGAACGCCCACGGGTCATCCGGCGGGGAGATGCTCACACCCGGGACGAAACGCGCAACCACGTACAGGGCGATGGCGGTGACGATGATGTTCAGGAGGAAACGGAGAATACCGGTCATGCCCCCATGGTCGCACGGCGGCTCAGAGACCGGCGGCCCGCCAGGCCGCCAGGAACTGATCCGCCTCATCCCCGGTGGTCACGGAGATCCGCAACCCCTCCGGGAAGGCGCGGGTGAGCACACCCTGCGCCGCGAGACGGTCCGCCATGTCCTTCGCGTCCACACCCGGCAGCCACACGAAATTGCCTTCGCTGTGGCGCGCACCGACGGCCTCGGCGACCCGGTCACGTTGCACGACGGTCTCCTCCGTGCGCTCCAGCAGCTCATCGGCGGCATCGAGGCTGGCCAGCGCGCCGGCCTGCGCCACCGAACTCACGCCGAAGGGGATGGCCATCTTGTCCAGGGCGGTGATCAGCTCCGGGGCGCCGAAGGCGTAGCCGATGCGCACCCCGGCCAGACCGTATGCCTTGGAGAAGGTCCGCAGGGCCACCACATTGGGGTAGCGGGTGATCGCCTCGGTGCCCACCACGGCGTCCTCGTCACGGTTGAACTCGAAGTAGGCCTCATCCAGGCCGACGGCCACATCCTCCGGCACCCGGGCCATGAAACCGTCGAACTCCTCCTGCGTGATCACCGTGCCCGAGGGGTTGTTCGGGCTGCACAGGAAGATCAGCCGGGTGCGTCCGGTGATCGCGGCGGCCATGGCATCCAGGTCGTGGCGGCCGTCGGCGAGCAGGGGGATCGCCACCGGCTCCGCGCCCACGATCTGGACGAAGATCGGGTATGCCTCGAAACTGCGCCACGGGAAGATGACCTCATCACCCTGGGTCGCGGTGATCTGCACCAGCTGCTGGCATAACGCCGAGGAACCGCAACCGACGGTCACCTGCCCGGCAGGCAGCTCCAGGTGCTCGGCCAACGCCTCCCTGAGATCGGTGGCGAACATGTCCGGATAACGGTTCGCTCCGGCAGCGGCTTCCGCCATGGCCGCCACGGCGGCCGGCAGCGGGGGAGTGGTCACCTCGTTCGAGGAGAGTTTCAGCGCATCCGGCTGACGGGTACCGGGGACGTAGGCGGGCATGTCGGCGAGGTCAGGGCGAATCATGACTCCGAAGTCTATAGCGGCACCCCGGTGGTTTGATCCGGGGGCGGGGGCCAGGTAGGATACCGGGAGTCTCGTCACTATCCCGTGACGGAACTGGAGACGTGCCAGAGTGGCCGAATGGGGCTCCCTGCTAAGGAGTTGCCTGCTTTACGGCGGGCCGGAGGTTCGAATCCTCTCGTCTCCGCGCGCCCGTAGCTCAACGGATAGAGCATCTGACTACGGATCAGAAGGTTGGGGGTTCGAATCCCTCCGGGCGCACCATGTGAAGACCGGTCATCCTGCACGGATGGCCGGTCTTCTGCGTTGTCGGGTGCGGTGGGGTCGAAAGTGCAGGTATATCCGGAGTCCCTGCACCGGGCGTAGAATTGTGGGCGTGGTCACGGCCAGCCGCCTACCCGGGAATGAGGAGAGCACATGTCTGACATCAAACACGGCGAACCCGCCTGGATGGACCTGTCCACCACCGACGTCGACGCCGCAGAGGTCTTCTACCGGGAGCTGCTGGGCTGGGAGTTCCTCCACGATGACCCGGAGCTGGGGGAGTACCGCATGGTGGAAAGGGGTGGCTACCCGGTTGGCGGGGCGATGAGTTCCGCCATGGGCACGGATGATGCAGCCGCCCCGGAGGAAACCGGTTGGACAGTCTTCCTCAAGGTCGACGACATCACCGAGGCCACCGCGAAAGTCGTCGAGGCCGGTGGACACGTGACGATGGCGCCGATGAAGATCTCCGACCTGGGCACCACCGCCATGATCACGGATCCGACCGGTGCCGCCCTCGGCCTGTGGGAACCGGCCGGTTTCGGGGGTTTCGCCACGGAATCCGGGCCGGGCATCCCGGTGTGGTTCGAGGTCATGACCACGGACTTCGACGCGGCAGTGGAGTTCTACGGAAAGGTGTTCGGCTGGCGGCTCAGAGATCTGGACGGCGATGTCCGTTACGCCACGACCCTGACCGCCGGGATCCGGGCAGGGACCCGCAGCCACTGGCGGATGTACGTGCAGGTGGTGGATGTGGACGCGGGCGTCGACAAGCTCCGGGAACTCGGTGGCGCGCTTCTCAGCGAGCCCGGTGACACCCCCTTCGGACGTGTCGCCGGGGTCGCCGATCCCCAGGGTGCGTCCTTCCAGCTCATCCAGCCCTGAAGGAATGGCCGCCCGCCAGGAAAAGGGCTAGCGTTGACCGACGGATGAGCCTGCTGTCCGGCGGGCGCCTGACCTCCGGGAGGTGGCATCATGAGCGACGTCGACGTGCTGGAACGCCTCGAACGTATCCTTCGTTCCGATGAGGACGTCCCTCCGGAACGCGCGGCTGAACTGGCCGTCATGCTCGATGAGCCACCGATCCAGGACGTCGTGCGCCTGGTCGAACGTTCCACCGCGACACGCGCTGCCGTGGTTCTGCGCCTGCTCTCACGCCGCCGCTCCATCGAGGTCTTCGACACCCTCGACGCCGCGCACCAGGCCGACCTCATTGACGCCCTGGGTGACCGTGCCGTCTACGAGTTCTTCGCCGAACTCGACCCCGACGACCGGGTCTCACTTCTCGACGAGCTGCCTGCCGAGATCGCCGAACGTTTCCTGCGCAACCTCGACGACTCCGAACGCGACATCACCGGCGTCGTCCTGGGCTACCCCAGAGGCTCCATCGGCCGGCGCATGTCGCCGGAGGTCCCGCACCTCTACGCGGACCTGACCATTGACGAGACACTGCAGGAACTGCGCCGGGTCGCCGATGACGTGGAGACCATCTACACCCTGCCGATCATCGCCCGCGACCACCGGCTGGTGGGGGTGACCTCCCTGCGCGACCTGTTCACCGCCGACGGTTCGGTGGAGGTGTCGGAGCTGATGGACAAACCCGTCTTCGCCGCCGCCCACGACGACGCGGAGGAGACCGCCCGCTGGTTCGTGCCCCTGGACATGCTCGCGATGCCGATCGTCGACGAGTCCGGCCGCCTGCTGGGCATGCTCACCTTCGATGACGCCGCCGACATCATCGAGGAAGCTGATTCCGAGGACACCGCCCGCTCCGGAGCCCATGAACCCCTGCAGCAGCCCTATCTGTCCACCCCGCTGCTGAAGATCGTGCGCTCGCGCATAGTGTGGCTGCTGGTGCTCGCGGTCTCGGCGCTGCTGACCGTCCAGGTGCTCGACACCTTCGAGGACACCCTCGCCGCGGCCGTCGTGCTCAGTCTCTTCATCCCGCTGCTCACCGGCACCGGCGGCAACACCGGCAACCAGGCCGCCACCACCGTCACCCGCGCACTGGCGCTCGGCGACGTCCGCCCACGCGATGTCGGCGCCGTCGCCTGGCGGGAGGTACGCGTCGGCATGCTGCTGGGGGCGTTGCTCGGCTCCCTGGGCTTCCTGCTGGCCACGCTCGTCTACGGCCTGGACATCGGCATCGTCATCGGCTCCACCCTCTTCGGGGTGTGCACCATGTCGGCGACGGTGGGCGGGATCATGCCGATCATCGCCAAGAAGGTCGGGGCGGACCCGGCGGTGTTCTCCAACCCGTTCATCTCCACGCTCTCGGATGCCACGGGCCTGATCATCTACTTCCTCATCGCCAAGGCCGTGCTCGGTCTGTAGGTTCCGGGCGTTGTCTGCCCCCGTATGAGGGCAATTTTCCGGGGTGGACGGCCAGGTTTCGCGTGACGGTGTTCGATTTGCGAACATGTGGCGTGCCGCACTTCCCGCGAGGGTGGTGGCCGCCGGCAAGCGCCGACGATCCGGGAGCCGGCCTCACCCCTGGGGCCGGACCCGGTATTTTTCGTTCGATCCGCCCCTTCATCAGAAAGCTGCTGTAACTGCAATGAGCACCCCCTCCTCCGATACTGAGACCACGGGAGCGGAGGTCCAGGTCAAGCCCGCCCCCGGTGAAAGCACCGAGGTCCGTGATCCGCGCGAGTGGCGCAGGCAGGCCACCGGCATCTTCGTCGGTCTGCTGCTTGCTGTCCTCGTCTACCTTTTCTTCCCCGCGGATGCCGCGGAGACCGTGCTCCAGTCCGCGGGCGCAGACCCCGAGACCGAGTACTCCCACCAGGCCATGCGCATCGTGGCCGCCACCACCATCCTCATGGGTGCCTGGTGGATGACCGAGGCGATCCCGCTGGCGGCGACCGCACTGCTGCCCATCGCCATCTTCCCCATCTCGCAGGTGGCCACCTTCGCCCAGATCGGTGCACCCTACGCCAGCGCGACGATCTTCCTCTTCCTCGGCGGTTTCCTCCTTGCCCTGGGTCTCCAGCGCTGGGATGTGCACCGCCGCATGGCCCTGGCCGTTGTCCTGGCCGTGGGAACCAGCCCCAAGCGGTTGATCCTCGGATTCATGATCGCCACCGGTTTCCTCTCCATGTGGGTGTCCAACACCGCCACCGCCGTGGTCATGCTCCCCATCGGGCTGTCCGTGCTGCACCTGACCGCAGACCTGGTCGGTGGCATGCGCAACCAGAAGAAGTTCGCCACCGGACTGATGCTGGCCATCGCCTACTCCGCCTCCATCGGCTCCCTGGGCACCCTCATCGGCACCCCGCCCAACGCTCTGCTGGCCGGTTACATGGAGGAGGCCCACGGCATCTCCATCGGATTCGGCCAGTGGATGATGGTCGGTGTCCCCGTGGCCGCCATCTTCACCGTTATTGCCTGGCTGGTGCTGATCACCGTCTTCAAACCGGAGATGGATGAGATCCCGGGCGGTCGCGAGCTCATCCGGCGGGAGATCGACAAGATGGGTTCCTGGACCCGCCCCCAGGTGATCGTGACGATCATCTTCGTGGCCGCCGCCCTGTCCTGGATCTTCGTTCCCCTGATCCTCGACTGGGTCGGCGCGGACATGACCTACGATGACGCCATCGTCGGCATCATCGCCGGGCTGCTCATGTTCACCATCCCGGCCGACAACAAGACCGGTGTGCGCATCCTGGACTGGAAGACCGCCAACGAACTGCCCTGGGATGTGCTGCTGCTCTTCGGTGGCGGCCTGTCGCTGTCGAGCATGTTCACCGCCACCGGCCTGTCCCTGTGGATCGGTGAGGTGGCCAAGGGACTTCAGGTCCTGCCGACCTTCCTGCTCATCGCCGCCGTCGCCCTGCTGGTGCTGGTGCTCACCGAGTTCACCTCCAACACCGCCACCGCCGCGACCTTCCTGCCCATCATGGGCGGCGTGGCCGTCGGTATCGGTCTGACCGGCGCCACCGAGATGAACGTGCTTCTCCTGACCATCCCGGTGGCCCTGTCGGCGACCTGTGCGTTCATGCTCCCCGTGGCGACCCCGCCGAACGCCATCGCCTTCGGTTCGGGTTACGTCAAGATCGGCGACATGATCAAGGGTGGCATCTGGCTCAACCTCATCGCGGTCGTGCTGATCACCCTGGCGACCTACTTCGTCGCGGTGCCGGTCTTCGGTCTCGTCATCTAAACAGGTCACTACCTGGCGATTTGTCTGCTGCAACGAGGGCACTGTAGTGTTAGTTCTCGTTGCACAGCAACAAGCCGGGCGCCCGTAGCTCAACGGATAGAGCATCTGACTACGGATCAGAAGGTTGGGGGTTCGAATCCCTCCGGGCGCACCATTTCGAAGGCCGGTCATCCTGAAACAGGATGACCGGCCTTCGGCCTTTGCCGGGGTGGCCTCAAGCGCGGCCGGTCCCGGTCAGGCAGGCAACGGCTTGCCCTTCGTCTCGGGAGCGAACCAGGTGGCGACGAGTACCAGCGCGCACAGGATGATCAGGTAGATATCGAACACCCTGGGAGCGCCGATGTCGTACAGCCATGTCTGGAGATAGGGGGAGGTCCCTCCGGTCAGGGCCGCAGCCACGGAATACGGGACTCCCATACCGATGGCCCTGATCCGGGTGGGGAACTGCTCAGGGAAGAAAGCCGGCATGATCGCGGTGGGTGCGGCGATGAGGACCATGCCTGCGAACATGAACACCGCCAGCCTCCAGAGTTCGCCTTCCCCACCAGTCAGCAGGAGCGTCAGCGGAATAGTGAGGACGATTCCCCCGAGCGCGAAGATATACCAGTTGGCCTTTCGCCCGACGCGGTCGGAGAACCAACCCCAGAAGGCCAGACAGGCGATGAAGAACAGGTTGGCCGCCGTGGCGATCCACATGACCGGACCGGGCGGCATGCCCAGGGCGCCGATGGCGAAGGCGGGCGCCTGAATCGCCCACACGTAGTATAGGACCGTTCCGGCTGCGGCTAGGGCCATGATCCTCAGGCAGGCATTGCGGTGTCGCCAGATCTCCCGCCAGAGCTGCCTGCCGCGTGGCGGTGTATCCACAGTATCGGCGGCGCTGCCATGCGGGTCATGCTTCTGCTCGAACATGGGGGTTTCATCCAGATTACGACGCAGGTAGAGCGCATAGACGCCGAGGAAACCACCGAGAATGAACGGGATTCTCCAGGCCCAGTCGGAGACAGCTTCCACCCCCAGCGCCGCTGTGAGGAGCGCTCCGAGCAGAGTTGCTGTGGTGACGCCGAGTGTGACGAAGACGAAGACTGTAGAGGACCATCGACCACGCTTGTCAGCCGGCGCCATTTCGGTCACGTAGGTGAACGAGGAGACGACTTCTCCCCCGTGGCCGAGCCCCTGCAGCAGCCTGCCGGCCAGAAGGAAAGCGGCGGCGAATGCACCGACGAACTCATAGGTGGGCGAGATGCCGATCACCATGCTGCCCAGAGCCGTGATGATCATGGCGAGGGTCATTGCACCCCGTCGGCCCCTGCGGTCGGCCAACCAGCCGAAGAACAACCCGCCCAGGGGCCTCATGAGAAAGCCCGCCGCGAAGACCGCGAAGGTGCCCAGCAAAGCTGTGGTGGGGTTCTCCGCGACGAAGAATTGGCCCGCGAAATACGCCGCGAAGATGGTGTAGGAGGTCCAGTCGAACCATTCCAGGGCATTACCGATTCCGACTCCCTGGATGACCCGGAGTTTCTCCCTCCTGGTCATGGTGGGGGGAGCGGTTGCTGAGGTGCTGTCGGCCAGGTGCGGCCTGAGCCCTTCCCGCTGGTCCTGATTTGTTGTAGTTGTCATTGTTCCTCACGTGGAATTGGGGGATTGAGGGGGCCTGGCAGTACGGGAAAAGGTGAGGGCTCCCGGGAGCCTGCCTGCCTGTGTGTATGTCTGCGGAGCAACGGGCGTTGCCTGGACGAGTCGGAGAAGAGGGAACAGCCCATCCCTCATCTGTGACCGGGTCGCATTCTCCGGCTCTGCTGTGACATGAGCAACAGAATGGCACAGTTTGGAGGAAATGTATACCCCTATCTACACGATCGTTGATATATCGCCAGATCAGGGAGTGGAAAAAGATCTTTCAAGAATCGGTCGTACGGATTTTGCAATGAAATTTTAGGCGGGAGTGGTTCGGGTCGACATCTTTGAGGCGAGGGGGCTGCCCTGTTTGCCATGCAGGTGGTTCTGTGGGGGGTCAGAAAAAGGGGGCGACAGGTCATGATTGACCATGTCGCCCCCTTTTGCCCTGGAGCGGTGGAGTTGATGTGCGAGGAGGGCTGTGGAGTCAGTGGGAGACCAGTAGTTGTCGGGTTCTGTCAGCGTCAGAGTTCATGGCGAGGATCAGTTCTTCGGGGGAGGGGAATGCGAGCTGCTCCCGGAGGAACCTGCGGAGACTGATTTTCAGGGTTGTCCCGTAGAGGTCCCCGGAAAAGTCATGGAGAAACGCTTCGAGGAGAAGTTCCCCGTGTTCGCCGTAGAACGTTGGGCGTCGGCCGATGGAGATGGTGGCCATCCAGCGTGTCTCGTCCTGGCAGGTGGCCACGCCTGCCCATACCCCTTCCATCTGGAGGGCCTGAGGGATCAGCCGGGCCGGGAGTGCGATGTTGGCGGTGGGGAAGCCCAGCTGCCTACCCAGTTGATTCCCAGGGATCACAATGCCTTCGATGGTTTCCATTTCTGCTCCTGTAAATCTTCAGTCTGGCCCGGGGGGTCAGGCCGGGTGGGTGAACTGGGACCGGTGGAACACCAGTGGCTGCTTGTCTTCATTCAGGTGCAGGTCATGCACCCTGAAAACCACGATGTAATGGTCCCCGGCTTCGTGAACGGCGAATACGGAGCAGTCGAACCAGGCGGTTGACCCCTCAATCTCCACTGCGCCTGCCTGGGTTGTGCGGGTGGAGACTGAACTGAACCGGATATCCCGATTTCTACTTGCCAGCTGCCGACAGGCTGCGGAGTGCTCCTGGCTGAGCACGGATACTCCGATGCGGTCCGCGGATGCTATCACGGGCCAGGTGGTGGAGGATTTTTGTGCGGAAAAGAGCACGAGCGGCGGGTCCAGCGAGACTCCGACTGAAAAGGATGATGCCACCATGACTTCCGGAGAGCCCTGGACGTCTGCGGCGATAGCGGCGATCCCGGAGGGGAAGTGGCCAAAGGCCTTCCGAAGCTTCTGGGGATCGATTGTCGCAGGTGCTTCCTGCCTGGTGATGAGGGAGAGTGAGGTGGTCATCGGAGATCCTTTCAACAGGGTGGGGTGATTGTGACCTGGACGACAGAGTGCCACATGTTGGGCCGTTTGTATAGCCCTAATCTGACGACCGTTAAAACTTAGATATCTATTTCACTGTAAACTATTGCTAAAAGTAGTCGGCCGTTGTATCTTTGGTATCTATGCCAGTGATATCAATCACCAAGGAGGAAGATCATGGCACACACCACGACCAGTCCCTACCCCGCTAAGCCGAGCAATGAGCCCATGGAACGCGTCTATGCGATCCGTAAAGAGGAGCGGGAGAACTGGTGGTTCCTTGGGGACCTGATCCAGCCGATCGTGACCTCGGAGATGTCCCACGGAAAATTCATGCTGACCCAGACCCACGCCAAGCCCGGATCGAAACCCCCGCTGCATGAGCACGCGGACGAGGACGAGATCCTGTACATCCTCGAGGGGGAAGTCACCTTCTGGATTGCCGGGCGAGAGATGGTCCTCGGCGCCGGAGATTGCATGTTCATGCCCCGCGATGTGCCGCACATCTTCCAGGCCTCAACGGAGGTGGAGACCAGGTGGCTGAATCTGAGCGCTCCCGGTGGGCTGGAGAATTTCTTCCGCGAAGTGGCGGTTCCGGCCGACTACCCCGCTCCTCAGCGCGATTTTGTCGTCGACAGCGATACGGAGGAGCGCCTGCTCAGTGCTGCCAAGAAGCATGGGATCACGATGCTTGAGGCTGATCCTGCCACTACCTGACTCTCATCTCTGCTTCATACCCAACCCTTTTCACATCCCCAGGAGAAAACCATGATCAAGACCATGGAAAACACGGCTAACCCCCTTCGTCAGAGTCGGCCGCCGGCCCAGGAAGTCACAGACGCAATCATCGACAAGGTCCACGAAATCGGGCCGCTGCTGCAGAAGAATGCCGTCATTGCTGATCAGAATCGGGTGCAGACCGATGAGACGATCGAAGCTCTCCGGTCCATCGGTGCGCTGAGCCTGACCACCATGAAGAAATACGGTGGTTATGAAGGTGGGGCAAGCATGGTCCTCGATGTCTGCCGGACAATCAGCTACTATGATCCCGCCGCCGCCTGGTGCGCAGTAATCTCCAATGGCTCGGTGATGCTGGCCAACCGCCTCCCCTACACTCTGCTTGATGAGGTCTTTGCCGACGGCGCTGTACCCATGGCCTCGATCTTCGCCAGCCCTCAAGGCGTCGCAAAACGTGACGGGGAAGGCTGGCTGATTGAAGGTAGCTGGCCCTTTTCGTCAAACGTCACCCACTCTGAGTGGGCCCTGGGCATCCTGTATCTCCATGATGACTCCGATCCTTCCTACAACCCCGATAACCCGCCACTCGGATTCGTGATGATGAAGCGCGGCGAGTACCAGGTGGAGGACACCTGGTACACCATCGGTATGCGCGGTACCGGGTCAAACACCATGCAGACTAAGGATCTGTGGGTTGAGGACCACCGCGTCATCACCTTCGAACGGCTCATGGGGCAGGGCTTTGAAACGCAGGCTGAAGAGACTTTCGCCCGCCGACTGACCCCGCACCTGACGATGTCGACCACCATCCAGTCTGCATCGGTGGGTGCTTCCTATGCGGCACTTGATTATGTCGCGGACCGGGCCGGAAAACGCGGAATTACCTACACGAATTACAGGAAGGCCTCTGATTCGGGGGCGTTCGTGCAGAACCTGGGCCATGCAGGAGCCGCCATCGACTCAGCGCTGCTGATGCTGAAGGAATCGGCCCGCCGAATCGACGAGGCGGCATCGGGGGACCACCCGATGCCCCTCAATGAACGCGCACGACACCGTGGTGCAATCGGCAACGCAGGCAGAGTAATGGTCGATGCTGTCAATGAACTCTGCTGGCTCCACGGAACCGCATCATTCGGTGAAAGCAGCCTGCTGGGGAGGATGTGGCGTGACGTCAATACCGGAACCCGGCACGCATCCATTACGGCTCCGATGGGTCATGAGCTCCACGGAAATGTCTTGACGGACACCCCCTTCATCTCCACCAAGCTCTGACCCAGGAGTAAAAGAGACCATGAGACACCTCGGCCACGATGCCCGGCCCAACGTCAGCCAACGTACGGACGGAGCAGTCATCGACGGTTGGTTCGGCCTCCGCTATGCTGTCGCCCCTCATCGATTCGCTGTTGCCCAGCCGGGTGCGGGCAGGCTGCCTGTGCAGAGGTTGGCCGAAGTGCCGGTCTTTCCGCAGAACACCAGTCGACTTTCTTCAGTCATGGGTGAAGGACATCCGAACCCCCGGTCGGAGGACGCGTACTTCCTCAACATCTGGGCCCCCCGGAACGCTGTAGACCTCCCCGTGCTCTTCTTCATCCATGGTGGCGCATGGACGAGCGGCGGCGGATCCAACGAGTGGTACGACGGCGCCCGGCTGGCGGCGCGCGGCGCCGTGGTGGTCACCGTCAATTACCGGATTGGGCCGATCGGACACCTCGGCCCGGGGGAGGACCTCCGCCTGCCGCTGCCGGTGGAAGACCTTCTGCTGGCCCTGCGTTGGGTAAGGGATCATGTGGATGACTTCGGTGGTGACCCGGAGTCCATCACGGTGGCGGGCCAGTCAGCCGGGGGCTGGTACAGCCACCTGCTATCTACGCTTCCCGAGACCCGGGGACTGTTTCACCGGGCCGCACACCTGAGCATGGGGGTGAGAAGCCCCTGGACGCCTGCGAAGCAGCGGCGGATCAACGAACTTGTCACCGGAGAGATCGCACCTGAGACGATGGGGCGGGTTTCTGTCGAGCAGTTGTTGGCGACCGGGCAGTCGTCCCTGTCCCGGGATGCGGCACCACCGAGGTTGTCCTATGCGCCCTCCGGCTATCTTCCGGTCAGTACCCCGGAGCTGCCAGGCCACCTGCTTACCCCGGAGGAGATCGCCGGGCAGGTGCATGTCGAACGCGTTCTGGTGAGATGGGCATCTCATGAGACCGCCACCTTCTTCCACAATTCACCTGCCCACGTGGCATCCGATCAAGAGACGGTGGACCGGGAATTGGGATCCTGGCCTGTGCATGACCTTCCGGAACAGTTGGTCTCCGGAGGCCGGTACTCCGGGGAAGGGTCAGGTCTGAGCCCTTACCAGCAGGTGGTGGCGGCCTCCTCCTGGGCCCAGTTCCAGCGATTTCCTCATGAACTCTCCCGGGAACTGGAGAAGAGGGGAGTGGTGACCGAGCGGCATGTTTTCACCCGCGAGAGCAACCAGGACCATGTCCATGCAGGACACTGTTATGACCTGCCCTACCAGTTCGGAACGTGGGGTGCCTGGGGCGACGCTCCCATGATGCAGGGCATCGACCGTGACACTTTCGAGTATGAGGCCGATATCCTGATGGAGCAGCTGATGCGTTTCGCCGTGGAGCCCTGAGGCCTGTCCATCTGTGACGTCCCCGCCCCCAATGAGAAGAGGAACCTCCATGTCCCGGCAATCAGATTCGGGTAGCGCCCGCGATGCACTGGTGGATCTGGAGCAGCGGCGTTACCGCATGCTCCTGGAGCAGGATTTTTCCGCCTATGCTGCTCTCTGCCATCCTGACCTTGTTTTTCTGCATGCCACGGGCGACAGGGAGAGCCTGGACTCTTTCATCCGGAAGAACAGCTCAGGTGGGTTCCGTTATCTTTCCGCCCACCACCCCGTCGACACAGTGACCCTTGTGGGGGGCACTGCAGTGGTTGTCGGAGATCTCGCCGCGGAGCTGCTCGTCGGCGAGGAACCGGTCCACCTGAACAACCGGGTCCTCGCCACCTGGGTCCGTGGTGGAGATGACGGATGGCTGTTGCTGGCCCACATGGCTGTGCCCCTACCGGGGAATCATTGATCCGCTTCATCTGGCACTTCGCTGCATGAAGCTCTCGGACAGCGGCCCTGCTGCATCGTGGAGGGTGTGGAAAACCTGCCTGGCCTGACTTCCAGCCCAGTTCTCGGGCAGCAGTTCGGGGGACAGCCCCGGATCCAGGTAAGGCAATCTGCGCCAGTGCGTGATCATGGGCACATAGGTCTGGAAGGCCCTTCTGAGCGTGTCCAGATCTGTTGAGGTGTTGGTTTTCCACTCGGCGGCAAGAGGTTCGTAGGCGTCGAGAAACTCCCGGTAGTGGCCCTCCAGCTCCTCCAGGTCCCACCATTCGGCCACTTTTTTTCGCAGATCACTTGGTTGCAGCAGGGTTGAGGAGAAGAAATCCACGAACTCTGACAACCCGTGCTGGGTCATGTAGTCGGCGGCCTCGTGCCGCAGATGCAGAGGGGCGATGAACAGGCCAGCGGCCACAGTGCCGAAACCCATGCGGATGAGCCCGGTGCGGATGGTGTTCCGGTGTTTCCGTTGTGTTTCGGGGACGGTGTATGAGACGAGCAGCCACGGTTCATGGACATCCTGTGTCTTCGGAAAGAAGATGCGCTGGTCCCCCTCCACGAGGTGCTTTTCCAGTTCCGCAGCCAGTGCGTATCCATGATCACCACCGTCGGTGTCCGGGACCAGGACCCCCTTCTTCTTCAACCGGGATACGGAGGAGCGCACACTCGCGGGGTCCAGGTCCAGGTCGGACATCAGATCCACGACCTGGGAGATCGGGATGGATTTTCCCGCAGGCCGGGCGTACAGGCCGAACAGTGTGATGAGGAAGCGGTGGTGCGCCGCCTGACTGTGCTGGCCGGGGACACGCCCGGAAATAAACTCATCAAATGCCGTGGTCACATTGATCAGAGTAGCAACCGCCCTCCCCCAGGGGTCAGGGCTCCCGTTGACTTTCAGGAAACGGAGGGCCGGTGCAGGACTCCTGTCCATAGGGATGCGCCACCGCAGTGTCGGCCACGGAATTGCCCGGCGTGAAATGCAGCAGCTCCAAGGAAGCCGGGGCGATTCCGTTCTCCACCCAGTTCATCAGTGCGATCATCCCGGTCGCCAAGTCCGTGCCGTAGCTCTTGGTTGCGGTGGGGAATCCGTGCCCGTCCCCGTGACAGAGGAAGAACCGGGCAAACTTACTGGTTGCGGTGTATCCCCCCATCTGCCGGAGAACCCGGTCAAAATAGTGGCAGGTGCCCTGTGAGAAAACAACCTGGTCGTCGGTGCCATGTGTGATCAGCAGCTTCGCCCCGGCGTCCCGGAATGCACTCAGGTCAGGATCATCGACTGCGGCACGGGAAAATTTCTCGACCCCCATTGCGAAAAGATGCGCGTACTCATCGAAGGTCAGGTTCGTCCAGTCCCAGTCCGGATCACGCAGGAGCCAGGTGCGGAACCACGAGTGGGCGACGGGGAAGGGCTCCGGGGTCAGATTTCCCTCGGTATCCTCCGAGGTGCGGCACAGACCCCCTGCGGAACCTGACCAGCCCCATGACTCCACCCCGGGGCGGAGTCCGAACCACAGCTGTTGTCCGTCGGCGGAACGGGGACCGTCCCAGATCATCTTCATGACCACGGCATCCAACTCCGTGATCACACCGTGGCCGGTGTCCTGGCCGATGATCTGATGAGGATCAAAATCATGCGGCCTGGTGCTGGTGATGAACGGTTCTGTCCGGTAGTGAGTCCGGTTGTAGTCCGCCACAGCGGCTTGTCGGAAGGCCTCAAGTTTGGCCGGTGGCAGGGGGTTGCCCAGTTCCTTCATCACCAGGGACGGCCACAGCTCAGCGGGGATGGTGCGGGTCCAGTTGATGGCGGGTACATCGGACCAGATTCCGTTGTAGTCGGAAGGGTGATGGATGGCTGAGGCCATCGCCTGGCGACCCCCGCCGGATCCGCCCTGGAAATAAGAGAATTGTGGTGCTGTGCCCTGGATCGCCGTGGTGACTGCCTTGCCGATCAGCGTCATTTCATGGGTACTCCGGTGAACCCAGTTGTCCACGAGATCCTCATCGATCTCTTTTGTCCGTTCGTTCAGCTGCCAGTCAGAGAATCGGGGGTCGGCGCCGACGGCGCCATCCGTGCTGGCTGCGGCGAAACCATTGCGCACCGCTGTGGCCAGGGTGACTATGCGCAGACTATTTTCCGGCACAAACCCCGCAGTGAGCCTGTTGCCTATCCCCGCGGTGCCCAGGAAGCGGTGATTCCACACCAGCGGCACCCATACCCGGACTGTGGCCACGTGTCCTCCACTGCCGGTGAAGTGAACCACCACATCGCAGTAGTCTGGGAGATCCTCCTCGACGAAGGCCAGGCGAATGCCGCTGGCAGGAACCTCCAGCCGCCCCGACCGGTTTATCCGGACCGATGCAAGAGAGGCTCCGGGAATTTCCGCCAGTGCTTCCCTGACTGTCTCAGGGGTGCACCGTTGCATGACGGCGGCATCGGGTTCGCGCGGGGGGATTGTCACCCACCGGTTCCGGGAGATACGTGCGATCCTCATCTTGTCCCCTTTTCTCCGATGTACAGCCTGTGCCGAGCTCACGGCGTCAGCAACAAAACAGTGCTGTCCACAGGCTTTCGGGTGAAACCGGTCTCCACCTTAGCCACCATGTGAGCGTCGCGGGGGAAACCTGCTCAGAAGATCTCGATCCGCCCGCCGAGGGCCTCAGCCTGCTCGAGCTGACCGACCCAGCCGGGGGCACCGGGACTGAGCCGCAGGAGCGGGCGGGAGGTGATCTTCACGGGGGAGACCGACTCGCCGCGGGCACCGTGGCGGGCATCGAAACGCACGCGGGCGGAGTAACCGGCCTCGGTGAGGGCGGAGATGTCGGGGTTGTCCTGCGTGAGGGAGGCGCGGGCGTCGTGAAGCAGTTCGAGGGCCTCATCGAGGGCGGTGACCACGGCTGGAGCATTGGTCTCGCACATGGCCTGCACCAGGGCGGGGTGGGTGCCGGCGACGCGGGTGGAGTCGCGGAAGCTGCCGGCCGCCAGCGACTGGGCCAGCGCCCCGCCGTTGTCCCCGACGATGGCGAGGGTCTCGGCGAAGACGTGCACGAGGTGGGAGATCCGGGCGACGGCGGCGTCATGCCGGTCGACGCGGGAGGGGATGGCGTCGGCGCCCACGGCGAGGATCATGCGGACCACGTCGGTCCACAGGGCGATCCAGCGGAGTGAGGCCCCGGGGGCGTGGTCGTAGGTGATCACCCAGGCGGCACGGGTGAACATGCCGGTGCGGGAGGCCTCCCAACCGGATTCGGCGGTGCCGGCCATGGGGTGGCCGCCGACGTAGCGGTCCTGCAGGTCGCGTTCCCTGACCAGGTTGTACACCTCGGCCTTGACGGAGACGACATCGGTGATGCCGCAGGAGGGGGCGTGCCCGATGATGGCGTCGAGAAGCGCCGGGATGGCGGGCATCGGCGTGGCCAGGACGATCAGCGCCCCGTCCCGCTCCGCGCGCTGGAGCGTGGCGGTGAGGTCGATGGAGACGTCGAAGCCGGCGTCGTGCGCGGCGCGGGCGGCATCGGTGGAGCGGTTGTAGCCGTAGACGTGGACTTCCCGGGCGGCGAGGTCGCGCATGAGGGAGCCGCCGATGAGGCCGAGGCCGAGGATGCAGATGGGTCGGGAAAGGTTTGTCGAGGTCACCTGACAAGTGTGGCACAAGCAGACTAATCTCACCGGTATGGAACACGAGGAGTACGGCCAGAGTTTCGCCGTCACGGTCACCCGCACGGAGGGTGAGTGGGTGGTGCGTGCCTTCGACGATGACTTCTCCTCGTTGGACACCTCCGTCAACGCGGTCCGTGCGCTGCGCAGCGAGGGGCCGGCCTTCGCGCTGCTGTGCGTCGATGACGACTATTTCGTCATCATCCGGCCCACCCCCAATGGGGTGCAGGCGCTGCTGTCTGACGCGACGATGGCGGTGGACGATGAATTCGCCGCCTCCGTCCTGACGGAACTGGACGCGGAGATCCCCGACTTGGACCCGGACGAGCTCGATGAGGTCGACGGTTGGGCGGACGGCGACTTCGAACTGCTCGCCGACCTGGGGCTCAGCGACGAGGTACTCGGCGTCATCGTGGACGACACGGAGACGTGGCCCTCAGAACAGCTAGTGCGCATCGCGGAGGAGCTGGGCTTCGCGGATGAGTTCATGGCTGCGGTGGGGATCGAGGATTAGCGTTCTACCCCGCGAGGAAGGTCTGGTGCGTGCCGAGCACCTCATGCGGCGTGCCCTCGAGATCGCACGCGCCACCCCGGCGGGGGATGTCCCGGTGGGGGCAGTGCTCTTCGGTCCTGACGGGTGTGAACTGGCCACCGGCACGAACCGGCGGGAGGCCGACCGGGATCCCACCGCGCACGCGGAGATGCTGGCGATCCGCCGGGGCGTGGGAAAGCACGGGGACTCCTGGCGGCTGACGGGTTGCACCCTGGTGGTCACCCTCGAACCGTGCACGATGTGCGCGGGCGCAGTGCTCGGCGCGCGGGTCGGGGAGCTGATCTTCGGTGCCTTCGAACCGAAGACGGGCGCCTGCGGCTCGCTTATCGACGCCGTCCGTGCCCCCGGCCAGCTCCACCGCCCCGCGGTGCGCGCCGGGGTGCTGGAGGCGGAGTGCGCCGGGCTGCTGGAAGATTTCTTCGGATCGTTACGTTGACGTTATGCGCGTCTGCCGATGTGTCATTAGCGTGGAGGAACGAACACCGATCCGAAGAAAGCGAGTGAACACCATGGGTACATTCGAGAACAAGGCGGAGGACCTCGGCGGCAAGGCCAAGGAAGGCTTCGGCAAGGCCACAGACAACGAGAGCCTCGAGGCCGAGGGCAAGGCCGACCAGACCAAGGCCGACATCAAGGAGGCCGCGAACAAGGCCGGCGACAAGATCAAGGAGACCGGCGACAAGATCCTCGGTTCCTTCCAGGACGACGACAAGCGCCGCTGATTTGGCCCGTCCGGACACCCTCCGTTAGTCTTGGACCTTGGTCGAGTATCGGCCTGACCAGGTGGCGTGTCCGAGCGGCCGAAGGTGATCGCCTCGAAAGCGATTGTTGGGTAACCCCCAACCGAGGGTTCAAATCCCTCCGCCACCGCAGCTGAAGGGCCCCGGTGCGCAGTGATGCGCACCGGGGCCCTCCTGTATCTGCGGAGACCGTGGGTAGACTGGCCCTGTTTGATTGTCGACGGTATTGAGGAAGCCCCTACCTCGTGGCTAAATTTCTGTTCAAGCTGGGACGTTGGTCCTTTCACCACAAGTGGATCGTCATCGTCCTGTGGCTGGTGACCCTGGCTGGTGTGGCCGGCGCCGCCGTGACCTTCCAGAAACCCTTCACCAATGATTTCCCCATGGGCAACACCCCCTCCATTGACGCGACCTACTCCCTGGTGGAGAAATTCCCGGGGGAGGGCAACCCCGTCAGCGCGGCCGGCGTGAACGTCGTCTTCGCCGCACCCGAGGGGCAGACCCTGGCGGAACCGCAGAACTCTGCCGCCATCGACAGGGTCGTCGACCACATCGAAGCCAACCTGCCTGATCTGACGGGCACGGAGCGGTTCGGTAACCCGGTGGAGGTTTCCCCGGCCCTGCAGGACAGCGTCATCACCATGATGACGGACCAGGGGCTGCCGGAGGAGACCGCCCGCGCCGACGCGGAGAACCTGGCGATGCTCTCGGACGACGGGCGCATCGGCTACACCACCTTCACCATCGACGTCCCCTCCTCGATGGATGTCACCGACGAGCACCGGCGTGTGGTCAACGAGGCGATGGACCTGGGCCGTGAGGCGGGCGTCCAGGTCGAGGCCGGCGGCGCCGGTTTCGGTGACCCCATCACGATCAAGACGAGCAGTGAGATCGTCGGCCTGATCATCGCCTTCATCGTGCTCATCTTCACCTTCGGCTCCCTGGTGGCCGCCGGCCTGCCGGTGCTCACCGCCGTGGTCGGTGTGGGCATCGGGGTACTGACCATCGTCATTGCCACGGCCTTCACCGACCTCAACAACATCACCCCGGTTCTGGCGGTGATGATCGGCCTGGCCGTCGGCATCGACTACGCCCTGTTCATCCTCTCCCGGTACAGATCCGAACGGGAACGGATGCCCGCCGACGAGGCCGCCGGCATGGCGGTGGGCACCGCCGGTTCCGCGGTGGTCTTCGCCGGCGCCACCGTCATCGTCGCCCTGGCGGCACTGGCGATCGTCAACATCGAGTTCCTCACGGCCATGGGCCTGTCGGCCGCCTTCACCGTGTTCGTCGCGGTGCTCGTCGCACTGACCTTCATCCCCGCCCTGCTGGGTGTGCTCCGCGACCGCACCTTCGCCGGGCGGGTACCCGGCGTGGCCGGGAACCGACGCAGGCGCGAGATCCGCGCGAACCGCCCCCGCCGCCAGAAGCCCACCATGGGCAACCGCTGGATCAACTTCGTGCGCAAGGCCCCGGGGCTGGTCATGGCCGTCGTGGTGCTGTCCCTGGGGGCGATGTCCTACCCGGTGCTCAACATGGAGCTGTCGCTGCCCTCGGACTCCACCTCCAACCTCGACACCACCCAGCGTAAATCCGCTGACCTCATGGCCGAGGGCTTCGGCGCGGGGGTCAACGCCCCCTTCCTGGTCATCGTCGACGCCGACGAGGTCAACGTCGACGCCCCCGCCCTGCAGCCGCTGATCTTGGCGCAGGGGGACGTCGATAAGCAGGAGGCAGCGGTGACCGCCTCCTTCCTGCACACCGTCGGCCAGCTCAAGAACGTCGGCGGGGTGAAGCACGCCCAGCTGATCTCCATGAACCCGGACACCAGCGCCGCCCAGATCCTGGTCACCCCGCTGACGGGGCCCGATGACCAGTACACCGCCCAGGTCTCCCACGCGCTGCGCGAACAGGGGATGCAGGTCACCGACGCCACCGGCGTGGAGATCGGCCTGACCGGGCTGACGGCCGTGCAGATGGACATCACCGAACGGCTTTCCGGGGCGATGCCGACCTACCTGGCCATCGTCGTCGGCCTGGCTATCTTCCTGCTGCTCGGGGTGTTCCGCTCCGTGATGGTGCCGCTCGTCGCCGGCCTGGGCTTCCTGCTCTCGGTGGGCGCGGCCTTCGGCCTGACGGTCCTGGTCTGGCAGGAGGGCCTCTGGGACCTGGTGAACACCCCCGCCCCGCTGATCTCCTTCATGCCGATCTTCCTCATCGGCGTCACCTTCGGCCTGGCCATGGACTACCAGGTTTTCCTGGTCACCCGCATCCGCGAGCACTACATCAGCCTGCGGGTGCAGGAACGGGAGAACCCCGACCCGGACACCCCGCGGGCCGTCTCGCGTCTGAACGCGGTCGACCAGTCCACCGTCGTCGGTTTCACCCGCGGTGCCCGCGTGGTCACCGCCGCCGCACTGATCATGATCGCCGTGTTCATCGCCTTCATTGACCAGCCCCTGCCCTTCATCCAGATCTTCGGCTTCGCCCTGGGCGTGGGCGTGCTCTTCGACGCCTTCTTCATCCGCATGGCGCTGGTGCCCGCCACCATGTTCCTCATGGGCAACGCCACCTGGTGGATCCCCCGCTGGCTCAACCGCCTCATCCCGCACATGGACATCGAGGGCACCGCCCTGGAGAAGGAATGGGAGGCCCGGCACGCCGCCGAGAAGGAGCACCGGAAGAAGATGGATACAGTTAGCTCATGACAGACCTCTCCTTCACCCTCGGCACCGAACTGGAATCCGGCCCCGGCCGGCACGGCCGCACGGGTACGATCCACACCCCCCACGGTGACATCCGGACCCCCGCGTTCATCCCGGTGGCCACCAAGGCAACGGTGAAGACACTGACCCCGGAGCAGATCCGGCAGACCGGCGCCCAGGCGATCCTGTCCAATGCCTACCACCTCTACCTGCAGCCCGGCGCCGACATCGTCGACGAGGCCGGGGGAGTGGGGCGTTTCGAGAACTGGTCCGGGCCCACCTACACCGACTCCGGTGGCTTCCAGGTGATGAGCCAGGGCTCCGGCTGGCAGAAGACCATCTCCATGGACGTCGCCGAGGCCAACGCCAAGGGGCATCTGCCGGCGAAGAAGAACATGGCCAAGGTCGACGAGGACGGGGTGAACTTCACCAGCTTCATCGACGGCTCCCGCCACCGCTTCACCCCCGAGGTCAGCATGCAGATCCAGCACCAGCTGGGCGCCGACATCCTCTTCGCCTTCGACGAACTGACCACCCTCATGGACAACCGCTCCTACCAGGAGGAGTCCGTCGAGCGCACCCACCGCTGGGCGGCCCGCTGCCTCGACGAGCATGACCGGCTCACCCATGAGCGGGCAGATAAGCCGCTGCAGTCGCTGTGGGGCGTGGTGCAGGGCGCGAACTACGAGGACCTGCGCCGCCAGGCCACCCGCGGACTGGTCGCGCTTTCCGACACCGCCGTGGAGCAGGGCCGCCGCGGTTTCGGCGGCTTCGGCATCGGAGGTGCCCTGGAGAAGGAGAACCTGGGCACCATCGTCGGCTGGGTCTGCGACGAACTGCCGAAGGACAAGCCCCGCCACCTGCTGGGCATCTCCGAACCGGATGACATGTTCACCGCCATTGAGGCGGGCGCGGACACCTTCGACTGCGTGGCACCGACCCGCCTGGCCCGCCGCGGCGGCGTCTACACCCTCGACGGGCGCATGAACCTTGAGGGGGCGCGGTTCAAGCGGGATTTCCGGGGCATCGACGAGGAATTCGGCGGCTACGTCTCCGAGAACTACTCGCGCGCCTACCTCCGCCACCTGTTCAAGGCGAACGAGTTCCTCGGCATGACGTTGTGCACCATCCACAACCTCAGCTTCATGATCACGCTGGTGGACAACATCCGCGACTCCATCGACGGCGGCTACTTCGAGGAGTACCGCGCCGAGTTCATGGGCCGCTACTACGCGGGGCAGCAGAAATAGGGGTTCCGGCCCGGTTTCCGGCGGGGAGTGGTGCGCAACATCTGACGGCTGTGTGACGGACGTGCGCGCAACATCCCTGCTCAATGGCTCTCGCTTGACGCGTCAAGGTAAGATATTGCGCTACG
Source organism: Corynebacterium lemuris (assembly GCF_024919295.1). GTDB lineage: Bacteria > Actinomycetota > Actinomycetes > Mycobacteriales > Mycobacteriaceae > Corynebacterium > Corynebacterium lemuris. The sequence continues at coordinate 231,192 of NZ_JANWTC010000001.1, forward strand.
CGCCCGGCACCTGGTCGTAGCCCTCACGGCGTTTGACCCAGCCGATGACCGCGTAGGTCACCGGCAGCAGCAGCACCTCGATGAGCGTCTTCCACAGGAAACCGACGATGACGAAGTTCAGCAGGTCCGCGCCCGTCGCGATGCCGATCACCGGCGCGGCGATGATGCAGAACAGCAGGGTGTCGCCGAACTCGCCGACCACCGTTGAACCGATCAGGCGGGCCCACAGGGATTTCTCTCCGGTGCGCCGTTTGATGGCCACCAGCACCCAGGAGTTGAGCAGCTGGCCGACCATGTAGCCGGTCAGGGAGGCGACGACGATCTGGGGTACCAGGCCCAGGACGTGGGCGAACTCCTCCTGCGAGCCGTAGAAATCGGCCGCCGGCAGCCAGATGGCCACGTAGAAGGACAGCACCGCCAGGATGGTCACGGCGAAGCCGGTGAAGATGGCGCGCCGGGCAGCCTTGAAGCCGTAGCATTCGGCCAGCACGTCGCCGAGGACGTAGGCGATGGGGAAGAGGAAGAAGGCACCGTCGGTGATCAACGGGCCGATGGACACGCCCTTGGTGGCCAGGATATTGGAGATGAGGAAGACCGCGACGAAAACGGCGACGATGACGGGGTAGTAACTGGGCTGGAGGGGGATGAAACGGTCGTTCATCCCCTGCCCAGGTGCAGGTTCATTGGAAGTCATGACTGGAATATTCGCACAACTTCCGCAGTAGTCTGTAAGTCATGACTGCGCACGCCGGACGTTATGCCCCTTCCCCCAGCGGTGACCTGCACTTCGGTAATCTCCGGACGGGTCTCATCGCCTGGCTCTTCGCCCGCCAGTCGGGACGGAAGTTCTTGCTGCGGGTGGAGGATGTGGACAGCCAGCGCTCCACGATCGACTCCGCCCACCGCCAGATCGACGATCTGCTCACCCTCGGCCTCACCTTCGACGGGGACATTCTCTACCAGTCGGACCGTTCCGCCGCCTACCAGCGCGCCCTCGACCGGCTCAGGGCCCACGGCCGGGTCTACGAGTGCTACTGCTCGCGCAAGGACGTCCAGAACGCGCCCCGCGCCGCGCACCACGTGCCCGGCAGTTACCCGGGAACCTGCCGCGAGCTTGACGACGCCGAGCGGGAGCGGCGTCGAGAAGAGCTCGCCGCCCAGGGCCGCAAACCTGCGCTGCGCCTGCGTGCGGACGTGGACACCTTCACCATCCAGGACCGCTACCACGGTGAGTACACCACCGAGATCGATGATTTCGTGTTGCGCCGTGGCGGCCAGGACACGGACTGGGCCTACAACCTCGCGGTCGTCGTCGACGATGGCTTCCAGGGCATCGACCAGGTCGTGCGTGGGGAGGACCTCCTGCCCAGCACCCCACGCCAGGCCTATCTGGGCAGCCTGCTGGGCATCCCCGCCCCCGAATACGTTCACGTTCCGCTCGTGGTCAACCAGGCCGGGCAGCGGCTGGCCAAACGCGACGGGGCCGTGACGCTGCGGGAGATGCTGCTGGAGGAGCCGGTGCACCACGTCATCGGCAAGCTCGCCGAATCCCTGGGCTACCCGGACGTGTTCACCCTGCATAAGCTGCTCCAGGTCTTCAACCCCGACGACCTGCCGCGCGAACCGTTGGTGTGGCGCTGAGGCCTCAGGTATGTTCGGGAAAAATCGGACATTTTATGAGGTGGGTCACCATGGAGCAGGATCAGACAGCCGCACGGATCGTCGCCGACACACAGGATGCGGTCATCTACGCCGACCGCAGCGGCACCGTGCAGATGTGGAACAAGGGTGCAGAGCGGATCTTCGGCTGGCGGGAGGCCGAGGCCATCGGTGAGAACCTGGACATGATCATCCCCGAGAAGCACCGCCGGGCCCACCGGCGTGGCTGGAGCCGCGTCATGGACACCGGCCTGACCCGTTATGGCGCCGACCCCCTCGCCGTGCCCGGGCTGCGCAAGGACGGCAGCATCGTCTCCCTGGAGTTCTCCATCACCCTGCTCAAGGACGCGGGCGGGGCCATCGAGGGCGTGGCTGCCATCCTGCGGGACGTGACCAAGCGCTGGAACCGCGAGCGCGCGCTGCACAAGCGGGTCGAGGAGCTGGAGGCGGCGCAGTAGGAGTTCTGTGATTTATCTGGTCAACTCCGGGCCGGAAATTTTGATTCCGGCCCGGAGTTGACCAGATAAAGCTTCGGCACCCTGAAACCGGATCCGGGGATGCAGAGAACCCCCGGTGAAAAATCACCGGGGGTTCTGCTCTGGCGGAGGATAAGGGATTTGAACCCTTGAGGGTATTGCTACCCGCACGCGTTCCAGGCGTGTGACATAGGCCGCTAGTCGAATCCTCCTGAGCACTGCAGCAACAGCTGCTGTGTTCTCGTAAGACAGTACACAACATCGGTGGAAAAACACAAATCACAGGTCAGGGCGCCGAAGTGGGGGTTTGCTGTCAGGTCCTGCAGCGTTGGAGACGGTGGGGGAGTTGGCTCCGGCGGCGGGCGATGCGCTACAGTTGTGCGCAGGATCCCGTGCGGCGTCCATCTTGTGAACTCCCCCAGGGCAGGAATGCAGCAAGGGTCAACGAGCTCTGACGGGTGCGCGGGATCCCCTTATTTTCTCAATGCGTCTAACATTGTGGCCGTACATCCCCGATGGAAGGCAGGCCCTCAACATGACGCTCCTCGACTTCGATTCTGACCGCCTGGCACAGTTCGCGGCGCAGGTCCGCGCCGATTACGAAGAACTCAAGGGGAGGAACCTCAAGCTTGACCTGACCCGGGGCAAACCCTCCTCTGAACAGCTCGATTTCGGGGAGGCCCTCCTGGCCCTGCCGGGGGAGGACGACCACCTCGATGCGGATGGTCAGGATGTCCGCAACTACGGCAACCTCAAGGGCATCCGGGACATCCGGGAGCTGTGGGCGGAGCTGCTGGGTGTGGACCCGGAGAGTGTCTTCGCGGGGGACTCCTCCTCCCTGAACATCATGTTCGACCTGGTCACCTGGGCCTACATGTTCGGCACCAACGATTCGCAGCGGCCGTGGCAGGACGAGGAGAAGGTCCGCTGGATCTGCCCCGTCCCGGGTTATGACCGCCACTTCACCATCACGGAGCACCTCGGCTTCGAGATGGTGACCGTGCCCATGCTCGAGGACGGCCCGGATGTGGAGGCCATCAAGGAGCTCGTGCAGGATCCGCAGGTCAAGGGCATGTGGGCGGTGCCGGTATTCGGTAACCCCACCGGCATCACCTTCTCGGAGGAGGTCTGCCGGGAGCTGGCCGCCATGGAGACTGCCGCCCCGGATTTCCGCATCATCTGGGACAACGCCTATGCGGTGCACACCCTGACCGATGAGTTCCCGCCCATCTACGACGTCGTCTCCTTCGCGGAGGAGGCCGGCAACCCGAACCGTTTCTGGGCGATGACCTCGACCTCGAAGATCACGCATGCGGGCTCCGGTGTGAGCTTCTTCCACTCCTCGAAGGCGAACCTGGACTGGTACCTGCAGACCGCCGGTGTCCGCGGTATCGGCCCGAACAAGGTCAACCAGCTGGCCCACGCCCGCTACTTCGGTGACGCGGAGGGGGTGCGCGCCGTGATGCGCAAGCACGCCGGTTCGCTGGCCCCGAAGTTCGCCCGGGTGCTGGAGATCATGCAGAGCCGTCTCGGTGAGTACGAGGTGGCCCGCTGGACGGAGCCGGCAGGCGGCTACTTCATCTCCCTCGACGTCATCGACGGCACGGCCTCCCGGGTCGTTGAGCTGGCCAAGGAGGCCGGCATCGCGCTGACGGGCGCGGGTTCCTCCTTCCCACTCAAGGATGACCCCAATGACCGCAACATCCGCCTGGCACCGTCGCTGCCGCCGGTGGAGGAACTTGAGGTGGCGATGGACGGGGTGGCCACCTGCGTGCTGCTCGCGGCCGTCGAGAAGCTCGGGGCGTAGTGCAGCGGGAGGAGACCACCTTCTGGCTGGGCCAGCTCATCCCCGCGGAGCTTGATTTCGGGGAGGATGCGGCGGTCGCCGACCTGGATGACGGCCAGCGGGTGGCGGTGACGGTGGGTTTCGCGGACGTCGACACCGGCCTGGTGGCCGTCGAGGGCGGCGCGGATGTCCGTTCCGAACTGATCACCGTGGCGCGTGCGGAACGTGGGCAGCTCACCGCCGTGCTGCGGGCCGCGGCCACCCTGCTTGCCGACGCGAACGGTCTCCTCCCCGCCCAGCCCGGCACCATGATCCCCCACCTCGCCGAGAAGGCGGGTCTGCAGGGTCTTTCCGTCGCGCACGGCCTGTTCGTCCCGCCCTACCTCTGGGGCGGGGAGACCCCGCGTGTCACCGAGGAGGACCGTTTGACGGTGCTCCTGCAGCTGGTCATGCTCACCGACGCGGAGTACGCCTACGCGATGGAGGAGGGTCCCGGCGGGCTGCAGCAGGCGCTGGGTGAGGCGGGAATCGACCTGCTCGACTGGGCTCGGTGACCCGCAGCGGCGCCGGGTAGGCTGTTGCGCGTGGCTCTCTACCGGAAGTACCGTCCCGCCTCCTTCGCCGAAGTCGTCGGACAGGAGCAGGTGACCCGTCCCCTGTCGGTGGCCCTGGACTCGGGCCGTATCAACCACGCGTACCTCTTCTCCGGTCCGCGCGGCTGCGGTAAGACGTCCTCGGCCCGCATCCTGGCCCGTTCGCTCAACTGCGTGCAGGGGCCGACCTCCACCCCCTGCGGGGTGTGCCCCTCGTGTGTGTCCCTGGCCCCCGGCGGACCCGGCAACCTGGACGTCACCGAACTGGACGCCGCCTCGCACCGCGGCGTCGAGGACATGCGTGATCTGCGCGATTCCGCCATCTTCGCCCCTGCCGAATCCCGCTACCGCGTCTTCATCATCGATGAGGCGCACATGATCACCCGCGAGGGTTTCAACGCGCTGCTCAAGATCGTGGAGGAGCCGCCGGAGCACCTCATCTTCATCTTCGCCACGACGGAGCCGGAGAAGGTGATCGGAACCATCCGTTCACGCACCCACCACTATCCGTTCCGCCTGCTCACCCCGCAGGCGATGCGCGGTCTGCTGGAACGCACCGTCGAGGCCGAGGGCGTGCACGTCGACGATTCCGTCTATCCGCTGGTCATCCGCGCCGGCGGCGGCTCCCCCCGTGATTCGCTGTCCATCCTGGACCAGCTCATCGCCGGCACCGGGCCCGAGGGCCTGACCTACGAGATCGCCCTGCCGCTGCTCGGGGTCACCGACCTCTCACTTATCGACGCCGCCGTCGACGCCCTCGCCGCCGGCGATCGCGCCGCGATGTTCACCACCGTCGACGACGTCATCGAGGCCGGCCACGACCCCCGCCGCTTCGTCGAGGACCTGCTCGAACGCCTCCGCGACCTCATGGTCCTGCAGGCCGTGCCCGAGGCCTTCGACCTCGGGCTTGTCGACGCCCCCACCGACCGCGCCGAGATCCTCCGTCAGCAGGCCGCCGCCTTCACCGCCGCACAGCTGGCGCACCTGGCCGCCACCACCAATGACCGCATCGCCGACATGCGCGGTGCGACCTCCCCGCGCCTGCTGCTGGAGATCCTCTGCGCCCACCTGCTTCTCCCACCCGCCCCGGTCCAGGCCGCCGGGGGAGTGGCTTCCGCGGCAGTTGCCACCGCCTCCCCGACGGCGGCACCGGCCGCCACACCCGCCCCCGCGGACGGGAAGGTCTTTGAACGGCCCTCGGTCCGCCGGGCCCGGGAGGCCGCCGAGAAAGCCGCACAGCAGCAGACCACCAAGGAACCGGCCACCCCGAAGGCGCCGGAGCCGACTCCCGAGCCGAAGCCTGTTCCCACGCCCCCGCCGGCCCCGGCGACCCCGAAGCAGCCGGAACCCGGGCCGGCCCCGGCACCTGCGGCACCTGCCGCCTCCGTCGACCCCGTCGAGATGATCCGTTCCCGCTGGTCGGAGATCCGCCAGCTGGTATCGGGCCGCAACAAGATCGCCGGCATCATGCTCGCCGAGGCACGTGTCCTCGGACTGCGCGAGGACACGCTCACCCTCGGCCACAACACCGGGGCCCTGGCGGAACGCCTCAACGCGGAGATGAACAACAGGGACATCGCGGCGGTCGTCTCCGAGGAGGCGGGCCGCAGCCTGAAGGTCCACTGCGTGATCGGCACCGATCCGGCGGCCGCCGGTTTCGCTGCTCCGCAGCCCAGGCAGGAGGTGTGGAACCCGCAGCAGCCCGCGACTCCGCCCGCGACTCCGCCTGCAAAGCCGGCACCGGTAGCCACGTCGGAACCCACCCCGCCGCCTGCACCCGTGTCCGAGCCGGCACCCACTCCGACGTGGGGTCAGCCACGCCCGATCGGCGGCCAGGCCACCCCCACCCCGGCCCCGACGCCGCCGCAGGCTCCCGCACCCGCGGCGGCACCTGAACCGGCACCGGCCCCCACCTGGGGTCAGCCGCGCGCCCTCGGAGGAGAACCGGCACCGGCACCTGCGCCGACTCCGCCCCCTGTGCCTGAACCGGCCCGGGAAGAACCACAACCGCAGCCCCGTCCCTGGGAGGCGGTCGCGGAACGGGCGGCCAGTCCCTCCTTCGGGGACGGCATTCCCTTGCCGCCCGAGCCCGATGACGAGGACATCGAACCGGCCCCGCCGGTGGAATCTGCACCTGAGCCTGCCCCGCAGGCCCCGCCCGTGTCCTCCCGTCGGGAAGAGGAGGAGATGATGGTCGAGGCGGCGCAGGAGCCGGGCACCTTCGACCGTCGAGACGCGACGACGATCGCCGTCGAACTGCTGGAGCAGGAACTCGGCGCGCGCCGGCTGTGAGCCGGTAGACTTGCGCGCGATCACTCCACTCAACGAAAGGCCCGTCATGACCCAGCCGGATATGTCCCAGATCCTCGCCCAGGCGCAGGAGATGCAGGCCAAACTGCAGCAGGCCCAGCAGGAGATCCTCGCCACCGAGGTGACCGGTACCGCCGGCAACAACCTCGTCACTGTCACCATGACCGGCGGCGGCGAGGTCACCAACGTGACCATTGACCCGCAGGTGGTGGACCCGGAGGACGTCGATACGCTCCAGGATCTGGTCATGGGTGCCTTCCAGGACGCCCACGCCAAGGCCGGCGACCTCGCCGCCCAGAAGATGGGACCGCTGTCCGGCGGCGGCGGCGACCCCTTCGGTGGAATGCTCGGCTGAGGCTGATCAGATTCGGGTAACGTGGCCCTCAGGAATCCCTGAAGAGGTGCGCCATGCTGAGTCGACTCGACGACCCGTTCTTCACTGCCCCGGAGGGGCCGGACCGCCCACTCGTGGTCTTCCTCGGTGACGACATCGATGATGAGGACCACGACATCCTCTTCCCCGCCCTGCGGGAGCGGGGGCGGGCGGTCATCCGTGTCCACCCCGATGAGCTGGTTATCCGCCTGGACCCGGAGCGCACGACATTCTCGGTGCAGGGTCATCCCCTCGAACCTGATCTGGTCGTCGGCTGGGTGCTCGATGACCTGCTGATACCGGGCATGGCCCAGCTCGACGTGTTCGTACGCGCGGGTGTGCCCGTGATTAACGACGCCCTGACGCTCTTCCGGGCGCAGAACAAACTGACCGACAGCTCCATGCTCGCCGCCGCCGGCAGCCTGTACTACCCGGTGATCTCCGGCAAGGACATCCCCGAGCTACGCCGCTGGATCGAGGAGATCGACGGCCCCGTCGTGCTCAAACCCCTCGTCGGTTACGGCGGGCGCGGCCTGCAGCGGATCATGGACATGCCGGATGATGAGGCCATCATCTGGGCGATGGAGCAGCACAACGAGGCTTATTATGCGATGCCGTGGATCGATAATCCTGGCCGTGACATCCGCGTCTACACCGTCAACCACCGGGCCGTCTTCGCGATGTACCGCTACGCCCACGAGGGGAAGTGGATCACCAACGTGCGGGCCGGTGGCCTGATAGCCATGTGTCCACTCACCGACGACCTGGTCGAGCTGGCGGAACGCGCCTCGCGCGGCGCCGGGACACTCATCGGTGGGATCGACATCGCCGAGAACCGGGAAACCGGCGGGTTGGTCGTCTACGAGGTCAACTCCTGTCCCACCTGCGAGCCGCCCGCGCTGGACGCCGTCGCCGACTTCCTCGCCGCTGCCGCCCTCGACCTGGATGAAGCGCGGGAGGTGTGGCACCCCCGCCACGTCTACACCGAATACGATCCCTCGCCCGAGCTCTTCCACCCCAGCAAGCACGACCAGCTCAAACCAGCCGACTGAGGGGTGGATCGGGGGCCCGGCGACCGCAGCCACTATCCTGGACCGGATGACGCGGCCGCTCCAGGCCGCGTGGGAACCTGAACTGAAAGGGGTCGGAAGGCGACGTGTTTGAAGGACCGCTCCAGGACCTGATCGATGAGCTCTCCCGCCTGCCCGGGGTAGGCCCCAAGAGTGCCCAGCGCATCGCCTTCCACCTCCTCGGCGTCGAACCGGATGACATCAACCGCCTCACCGCGGCCCTGGAGGCCGTGCGCGACGGTGTGACCTTCTGCCGCATCTGCTGCAACATCTCCCGCGAGGAGGTCTGCCGTATCTGCGCTGACTCCGGCCGCGACCGCGGCATGATCTGCGTGGTCGAGGAACCGAAGGACATCCAGGTCATCGAGCGCACCGGTGAGTACAACGGCCGCTACCACGTGCTCGGTGGGGCGCTTGACCCCCTGGCGAACGTCGGCCCGAAGGACCTGTACATCTCCGAGCTGCTGCAGCGCATCGGCGGCGTGCTGCCGGACCGGGAGCTGGCCGATTCCACCCCGGATGTCCCGCGCCACGACTCGACCCCCGACATCCACGAGGTCATCATCGCCACCGACCCGAACACCGAGGGGGAGGCGACGGCCGCCTACCTCGCCCGGCTGCTCAAGGACTTCCCGGGTCTGACGGTCTCGCGTCTGGCCTCAGGCATGCCGCTGGGCGGCGATCTGGAGTTCGTCGATGAGCTCACCCTCTCCCGCGCCCTGAGCGGCCGGTTGAAGATCTAGCCGCGCCGGCTCCCGGCACGGAAAATGCTCCACAGAACCGGAGCCCCTGGAAAGGTGCCGGGGCAGTTCTGTGGAGCGTTTTCCGCAGGCCCAGGACAGGGCTCAGTTATCCACCAGCTGCTGCGGCAGCTCCGGCACCGGGACGACGACGACGTCGTAGAGCTTCCAGTGCACCTGGCGGATCTGATCCCGCAGCCCCTCGAGTTGCTTGACGGTCGGGGCCTGCCCGTCGCGGAGGACGACGAAGACCTCGACGTGGAAGATCCGGCCCTGGTCACGCCCGCGTGCCGCGGCGTCCTGCACCCAGACGGCGGCGCGGGCGGTGTCGGCGGCCTCCTCGATGAGCGGGTGGAGATCGGAGTCGTCGAAACGCATGGGGTAGGTGTCGGTGAGGTCCTCGATGGCGGCCTTCAGGTTGGTCATACCGTCGTAGATGATGGAGCCGGACACGAGGATGGCCACCGCCCCGTCCATCCACCACAGGCCGACGCCGATGCCCAGGACACCGATGATGGTGGCGAAGGCGGTCATCCAGTCCGCCTTCTGCATGTCCGCGTCCGCCCGCAGCACCTTGTCGTGGAGAGGTTCCGCCAGCTTCAGTTTCATCCGGCCGAGGATGACCGGGATGATGCCGGTGATCAGCATGGCACCGACCATGAGCCAACCGGCCCAGATGTCGTATCCGAAGAGCACGGTGATCCCGATGGGGGGTTTTTCCTGGCTGATCAGACCCATCGCCGAGTTGAAGAGCAGCAGCCCGCCCATCAGGAGCAGGGCTGTCGCGGAGACCAGGTGACCGACGCCGATGGCGCGGTGATAGCCGTAGGGGTGCTTCCGGTTGGCCGCGCGGCGGGTGAAACGGGTGGCGATGAGGAAGGCGATCGGCGGCAGGAACCCCAGCATGTCCTCCACCCAGGCCGCACGCATCGCCTGGGACTGCCCGGCGACCAGGCCGACGATGGTGACGGCGAAGACCATGTAGATGATGGTGATCCACTCGAGGCGGATCGCCTTCTTCAGGATCTTCTGCATGTCCTCCGGCAGGGGATCATTGACCGGGTTCTGCCGGGTGTCCACGGCGCGGCTCACTGGATCTCCCCGTGCTCGCGGGCGAGATGACGTTCCAGGGCGACGAGCAGCTCATTCTCGCCCAGCCGCACACCCATGACCATGTCCTCGCCTTCCACTGTGGTGTACGGCCGGGTCAGGACCATGTGGGAGGCCCAGGGGGCGGTGGTGGTCAGACCGCCGGCGATGACGTCGACCTCACCGTCCTTGATCCTCTCCGCCAGGACTGATTCCGGGCCCGGCCGCCATTCGATCTCGGCGTTGATGGATCGGGCGAAGCTGTTGAGCAGCTCCGCCTCGCTGCCGGTGACTGCACCGGTGTCACCGTCGATATTGACCCAGGGCGGGTGTTCGGAGACCCCGACGACGAGGGTGCCGTCCCGGGCACGGTCCATGGTGCCGTCGACGTCCGCCGGCATGCCGGACACGATGCCGCATGCGCTGAGCAGCGGCCCTGCCGAGAGCAGCAGCCCCGCGAGGCGCATGGTGGGTTTCATCTGACCTCCAGATCTACATGAAGTTCACTGAATATGAAGCCAGTCTAACGACGTTCCTCCGCGGCGGGGCCGCAGCTATTTCAACCGCTCCAGGCGCAGACGGTCGACGACGGCGATCTCCAGCGGTTCCAGGTCCACCAGGGCCATCCCGAGGGCCCGGGCCAGCAGCAGGTCCGCCAGCTGGGGGTTGCGTGCCAGGACGGGACCGTGCATGTAGGTGGCGATGACGCTGCCCTGGACGGCACCCTCCGCGAAGCGCTGGCGGGTGCCGTCGGCGACGTCGTCGGCCGCGGCGGCGACATCGCAGTTGCCGGTACCGCGGGTGACCCGGCCCAGGGGCTCGGCACGTGAGCCCAGCAGGGTGGCGCCGAGGTGGTTCTCGAAGCCGGTGAGCGGTTCAGTCAGCTCGGCGGTGATGCCCGCCTTCGTCGGGGTGGCGGCGACCTCCCCGATGGCGCGCTGCTGGAGGCCCACGGTGGTGGCGTCGATGAGGCCGAGGCCGTCGATGACTTTCCTTCCGGCGCGGAAGGATTCGCCGAGGATCTGCAGGCCCGCGCAGACACCCAGGATGGGGCGGCCCGCCCAGGCGGCGCGGGTGAGCCCGCCGTCGGCGATGAGGTGCTCGGCCGCCAGCGTCTGGGCGGAGTCCTCGCCCCCGCCGAGACAGTAGACGCTGAGGTCGTCCGGGACGGGCTCGCCGAGCCTGACCTGCAGGATCTCGGCGTCGATACCGCGCATGCGGGCACGCTGGCGCAGCACAAGCGCGTTGCCGTCGTCGCCGTAGGTGCCCAGGACGTCGGGCAGGACGAGTCCGATGGTCAGGCGGTCAGCCACGGTGCTCCAGCTCCTTGTTCAGTGCCTTCTTCAGGTCGCGGAAGGCGGTGTAGTTGGCCAGGACCTCGACGCGTCCCGGCGGGCAGGCCAACACCGCCTCGAGGGGATCGGGGAGCAGGTCATGCCCGATGTCGGCGTAGGTCAGACGTACCGCGAGATCGGTGCCGCGCTCACCGGCGGCCTTGACCTCCAGGCCCTCGAAGTCCTCGAAACGCACGTCCCACAGCCAGGAGAGGTCCTCACCGTCGGCGACCTGGCCGTTGACGGCGATGACCAGGCCGTCCGCGGAGCGGTCGACCATGGACAGGGCCTCCTGCCAGCCGGCGGGGTTCTTCGCCAGCAGCAGGTGGATGTCCCGGTCGCCGAAACGGATGGTGGAGTAGCGGCCGGCGACGTTGTCCACACCCTCGGTGGCGGCGACGGCGTCGGCAAGCGGGACCTGGAAGCCCTCGACGGCGGCTGCGATCGCCTGGGTGGCGTTGCCGCGGTTGGCGCGGCCCGGCAGCCGGAGCTTCATGTCGGATTCGCCGTGGGGGGAGACCAGCCCGTGGTCCGTGACGGTCCACGTGGGGGTGGGGCGGCGGAAGGTGCGGCCGTCGGCAAGCGGTTTGACGGACCACCAGTCCTCGCCCTCGCGGACGACGTGGCCGCCGGTGCGCGGGCAGGAGACCGAATCGCCGGTCCAGCCGGCGCCGGCGGCGACCCACACGACGTTGGGGGCGTCGAAGGCGACGGAGGTCATGAGCACGTCATCGCAGTTGGCGATGATCAGCGCGTCCGGGTGGTTGTTGACCGCGCCGCGCAGGGCGCGTTCGATCTTGTTGATCTCCCCGACGCGGTCAAGCTGGTCGCGGGTGAGGTTGAGCAGCACCATCACCTGCGGGTTGAGGCGGTCGGCGACGGCCGGGACGTGCAGCTCATCGACCTCAAGGACGAGGTGGCTGGCGTCCTTCCCGGCGAGCAGGGCGGAGATGATGCCGGCGTCCATGTTGTCGCCGCCGTCGTTGGTGGCGACGGGGTACTTCCTCCGCATCGCGGCGGCGAGCATCCGGGTGGTGGTGGATTTGCCGTTGGTGCCCGTGACCAGCACGGCGGGGCGGCCGCGGCCGAGCCTGTCCATGATGGTCGGGTCGATGGCGTTGGCCACCAGCCCGCCGATCATGCCGCCGGCGCCCCGGCCGGTGAGGCGGGAGGCGGTGGTGGCGAGCCGGGCTGCGGTGGTGGCCGCCGTCGAACGCAGGCGGCGCAGGACACCGGTAGTTCTGGAACTCATGCTCTCAGACTAGTACCAAGTGGCCGGTCCGCGACTGACCGGCGGTGCCCGGGTGTTTGCATTGGAGAAGCCTGGAAAATGGTCGTGATCTGCTGGAACAGGGGAACAGGACGTGGAAGGTGGATGGCGGGGTTCAGCTGAAGATCACAGGACTCAGGAGGTCCCCGGGTGTCGCCCCACCCGGGACGTGGAACGGCCCTGGCGGTGGCCGGAGCGATGACGCTGACGCTCTACCTGGCCCACCTGGCCTTCCTGCACTTCTACCCCTTCGAGGACCGCCCGTGGACCGCCCTGCTCATCCAGGTGGCCGCGGTGCTGGTCATCCCCGTGTTGTGGCGCCTGATCTTCCGGCGGGGACCGCTGGAATGGGTGGTCGCCGCCATCAGCCGGCTCGCGGTGGCCCCGGTCAAGGTCCGGGAGACCGCGGACCGGGGCCGCCACCGCAGCTGAGCCTGGGCTGAACGGGCGGATCAGTCCCGCCAGGCCACCGCGAGCTCGGCGCCCAGGGCAGGTGGCAGAGCCAGCTGGCGCACCTGCCAGCCACGGGGCGCACGGGGCCGGCGGCGGGTGCCCACCTCATCGAGACCCGGGCCCCGTCGCAGACCCACACCCATGGCCTTGAGGGTGGCCTCCTTGCGGGTCCATGCGGCGGTCACCTCGGAGGCGGGTCGGCCGCGCAGCCGCCGCTGATCCGCCGGGTGCAGGAGGCTGAGCAGCAGCTCCGCCTGCTCCGGGGACTGCTGCTTCTCCACGTCCGCTCCCACCGGGCGGTCCGCCAGCGCCACCGCGATCAGCTCCGCTGTCCGCGCCAGTGAGGTCTCCGGCGCCGGTGCCGGTCGCCGGGCCAGCAGGAGCCGCAGCAGGACATGGGAGAGCCGCCGGACAGCAGAGGAGTCCCCCTGCTCGGCGCGGTCCTGCCCGGCAGAGCTCAGCAGATGACCATGGGAGTCCAGCAGCGGGCGGTACTGCGCGACGGGAAAAAGGTGGACCTCCACGTCCGCGGGCACACCCCGGGGGACCCGGATGCGGGCGGCAGCCAGGTCCGGCAGATTCATGCCCGCCGGGAGTGGCTCTTCGCGCCCATCTTGGCCACGGCGGCGAGGAATTCGGCGTCGGTGAGCAACGGGATGCCCTTGCGTGCCGCATGCATGGCCTTGCCCCGCAGGTCGGCGGTCTCATTGCACACCACCAGGCTGGTGGTGCGCGTGAGCTTCTCCGAGTAGACCAGCTGTGCCTTCAGGGCCGCCTCGATGAGGATGTCCGGATCGGTCTCCACCTCGGGGGCGATGACCACCTCCATGCCGCGCTTCAGGTTCCCGCCCGCGATATGCGTCCCCGGGTTCGGATGGGGCCGGGGTGCCTCCACCGCATCCACCCGCACGTGGGAGCGCTGCAGACCGAAACGATCCGCCCGCAGTTCAGCCGGCGTGGTGCTGCAGAGCTCACCGTTGTCGCGGATGGCGAAGAAGACGTCGATGAGGATGTCGTTGAGCTCACGTGTCGTCTCATGTTCCGGCAGGAGTGCACGTTCCACGGTGGCGACGGGGGACTCCGCATCCACCTTCAGGACCAGCGCCAGCGCCGCCAGACGGGTGTCCTCCAGCGTGATCCGCTGCCGGCGCGCGGTCGCGAGCGTATCGACGATCGCGGTCGGCTTCGGCACGTGTCCCACCCGCTGGCGACGACGTCGGCCCCGGCCCCGACCCCGACCGCGGGAACGGTTGGAACGGGCGGCGGCGTTCATGGCGCGCCGGGCCTCGGAGACGAGGAAACCCCACACGCGGGGGGCGTTGTGGACGATGAGGGTGCGGTCGTCGATAAGCCGGTCGAGCGTGCGGAGCACCTGCGAGAAGCGCTGCCCCTCCGCGACCTGTTCATGGGTGAGCCCGTGGTAATGGCGGGGGCCGGGGTCGCTGCCCGGGTTGAGTACGGCATGGAACTCTTCGCCGATCTCACCGTCTTCGTTGAAGGTGAGGACGTCCACTGCGACCAGTCGCGCGGTCGACGGGTGGATCCCCGTCGACTGGGTGGTCACTGTGACATAAGGGAATTCAGTGACTTCAGCGGCACGGGCGTCCTGCTCGGTGTCACCGTTTGTCATTGTCATTATTCAGAGTCTAATCTCCGCACACCGGTACGCGGGCCGGCAGGTCGCTGAGGCGGGGGTACCCCAGATATCCAGAGGGTGTCGGGCAGGGTGCCGGGGATCAACTATCGGTCAGGGCCGGTGGTAGGGGGGTGGTTTCCGCCTGCCGGGGAGGGCCTTCATTACGAGAACGGTGGGCTGGTGGGGCGGCTGCCCAGTAATTCCGGCGGGAAAGCTCGGGGTGATCGGCGGGGGCGGCCCCTGGCCCGGGGAGTGCCGGCACCGAGGGCGCGGGAAGGGATGACGCCGTGGTCTAGCTGTTCATATGTGCGCACATGCATGTGATTTGGCTGTGTGTAGCCAAGAAGTTAAATAAATATGTTCTTATGTTTCTGCCGCAAATAAGTATCTCCTTAGTTTTTTATTCTACGGCGACCCAATTTCGAGACTCGCTTTTCTTGGTGAGTTCTGCATCCATGCAGGTAGGGGCACTTACCGCAGCGGTGCAGGGAGTGGTACCCCCGCTTTAGGGGAGCTGGAGAGGTGGCCTTTTCACAGCTGTTTATGGGGCAATTCTGCGGTGATGGTTAGGGGTGTGGCGGGTTGGCGCAGTTCAGTACATGTTTGCAAACGTTTGAGTGATCCATGTTCACTTCTGTTCGCAAGGAGGGGGAGGCGGGTCCCTGGGATTCTGCAGCAACTAAAAGCGGTCAATACGGTTACGATTTCGTCTCGCACCACGGGCTTTGTCCCTGTTATTGGAAATAGTGTGCTGCATCACTCTGGCGGGGTTCCGGTTCTTTTCTGGGAAGACCTCGACGGGCGTGGCTGAGAAAGGAAAGAAATGGATAAGAGTCTGTTCATGCGAAGTGGCGGGAAGGGGGTGGCCCCCTGGATACCGCTGGCTGCGATCGTCGCAGTGCTCGCACTGCTTCTCTCCCTGCTGACTGTCGCACCGACAGCCTCGGCCGATGAGAGCGATACTGACATCACCTCCATCCTTGAGGAACAGAACGCAATCCAGTCCATGCTGGAGGACTCCGCCACAGAGGAGTCCGCCACTCCTACCGCTGAGGTCGTCGAGGAGGAAGAGGCAGGTTCGGATCCCGTGGGGGATTCCACCCAGCCGGAAACCACCGGGACCCCGCTCACCGAGCGGGAGACGACCGAGCGGCCTGAGCCCCGCATGGGCCTCTTCGCAGCGAACCCCGCTGTCGTCGTCGAGGTCACCAGTGTCCTCAAGAAGGGGAGCACTGTTGCCGACGACGAGAAGCTGACCGTCGAGGACACCGTCACCGTCAAGGGAGAGTGGGATGCCACCTCTGACACCACCGGCGTGGCACCGCAGGAAGGGGACACCTTCACCATCGGTTTCCCGGACGAGCTGGAGATCCGGGGCGACCTGGACTTCAACCTGAACGCCCCGGGCAACATCCCGCTGGCCAACTGTGTGGCTGTCGGCGGATCTCGTGAGGCCACGTGCACCATCACCGCTGCGGGTGCTGATGAAGACGCCTACATCCCTGCCGGCACCTGGACCATCGAGGCAACCGTCACCGAGGAGACCGAGGACAACTTCGTCCGATTCAACCTCAACGGCACCGCCACCCCGGTGCCCCTGCCGGGCGGCGGCGGGATCGACCCGAAGCCGGAAGAACAGCGCTTCACCACCAAGGCTGGTGCCTTCAAGGGCATCAGCGGCACGGTGGCCACCTGGACTGTGACTATTCCGGGATCTGCCCTGCAGGGCGAGGCCCCCTACGAGTTCACCGACAAACTGCCTTCGCAGACTGACGGCCCGAATGCCGGCACGATGGTCTACGTCGACGACTCCGTGAACATCGACCGCGGCGCCGGCGTCGTGGCTCTCGACAATGGCGACGGCACCCTGACCCTCACCCTCGAGCCGCCGACCGGTGGTTTCGATCCGCAGGTCGACTACAAGCTCACCTACGACACCAAGGTGGACGGTGACCGCGCCGGACCGGCAGGCACCACCTACACCAACGATCTTGAGGGACCGGGCGTCGGACCGGGTGGCGTCGTCGGCAAGCTGACGCAGATCTGGAATAAGGCCCAGTTCAGCAAGGGTGGCCGCATTCAGGTCGGCACCGCCGCCGAGATGGAGGACCGCCTCGCCAGGATCACCTGGACCGTCGTCGTCCCGGGCAGCAAGCTCCAGCGAGACACCAACTTCTTCGGTGATTCCCTCACCGACCACCCCGCCGGCACGGCAGGGCACAACTACTGCGCTGACTTCAGACTGGACGTCTCCGAGATGGTCCACCGTGATACCGAGGGGGGCTCCACCAGCTGGAGCGCGCCCCTGTCCGGTGTGTTCAACTCGGGCCCGAGCATTTCCGGGGACCGCAAGTCCTTCACCGCGACCTCCGACTACGAGTTCAAGGAGGACGCCCAGTACCGCTTCGTCTACACCTCCTGCGCCGACACCCCCGGTATTCCGGAGCACGAGTCCTGGTTCCGCAACGTCTTCACCATCAACGACGAGGACGTCCTGGGTGCAGTCCAGTACAGGGGCGGCAACAGCTCCAAGACCGGTGGCCTCATCACCGAAGAGCGTGAGATCAACGGCCAGACCCTGGAGCCCTACACCGCTCTGACCTGGAACATCAACATTCCGGGTCGCCACATCGAGAACAACGATGAGCCCCTGGTTCTGCGGGATCTCCTCAGCGCGGGCCACAAGGTCTGTGAGGGCTCCGGCAGCGTCAAGGACCGCCTGGGCCTGAAGGTCATCGCCAGGGACCAGGTCGGTGGGCAGCTGCCGCAGCTGGATCTCACCGCGGACACCACGGCCACCAGCAACGACGGCCTCCAGATCACCCTTCCCCGCCCGGAAGGTGGTTACAACCGTGAGTACCAGTACGTGATCACCTACGTCACCTGCACCGCCAGCGGTGGCGACGACACCAACGCCGGAGTCGAGTACACCAACTCCGTGCAGTACGAGGGCGGCAGCGCCAAGGGCACCGTCAGGTCCCGTGAGACCGCCAGCGGTACCGGCGGCATCGCCAACCGCGGTTCCTTCACCCTGCTCAAGGAGCGCTCCTCCGAGTCCGAGAAGTTCCCCGAGGACACCGTCTTCACCGTCCGTGTCGAGGAGTTCGGCCCGAACGGCCAGGTCATGGCGCCCTACAACCTCCAGGTGAAGGCCAACGGCGAGCCCGTCAAGGGCAGGTTCGTCCGCGGCGAGGGTTGGACCATCAAACTCTCGGAGATCAACCTTCCGCAGGTTGACGGTATCGAGTTCGGTGATCCCCGCTTCGCGGAGAGTGACGGCGTCGAGCCCATGAACGGTGGCAAGGAAGCACTCGTCACCGTCAAGCCGCGCACCAACGCCCAGGTGAAGCTGTTCAACACCGCCAGGAAGGACGAGGTCTCGCTCACCAAGGTTGTGGAGGGCGACGCCAAGGACGCGGTCAACCCCAACCAGTATTTCGATGTCACCGCCCGGGTGAACGGCAAGAAGGAAACCCTGAGCCTGAAGGCCGGGGAGACCATCACCCTGGACGAGCTGCCGATCGGCGCCGAGGTCTTCTTCGAGGAGATCCAGCCCGCCGACAACAATGTCATCACCTGGGGCAAGCCGGTCTTCAGCAAAAACCCGATCAAGGTCGGCGAGGATGCCTCCGTCATCCTCACCAACACGGCCAGCGCCTCCGAGGGCACCTTCAGCCTGAAGAAGGTCCTCAACGGTGCTGAGGCCAGCAACGCAGAGCTGCCGACCTCCTACACGGTCAAGGCTGCCTGGGGCGACAACGAGACCGCAGAGATCGACGTCCCCGCCAACGGCGACGTCAAGGCCTCCGGCCTCGATCTGCCCACGGGCACCGAGGTCACCCTGACCGAGGTCCTGCCGCAGGTCAACAACATCGACTGGGGCACCCCGGTATTCTCCGGCGAGGGCGTCACCGTCAATCCTGACGGCTCCGCCGTCGTGACCATCGGGCGTGGCAACGTCGACCTGACCGTCACCAACACGGCCGTGCGCACCGGCACCTTCCAGCTGAGCAAGGGCCTGACCGGTGAAGCCGCGGGTGATGTCCCGGCGGACGCCGTGTTCACCGTGAAGGCTCAGTGGCAGAAGACCGGCGACACGCAGTTCACCACCAGGGAACTGCAGGTCGGCCTCAACGGCACGGTCGAGCTCGGCGAGGACCTGCCGGCCGAGACCCGCGTCCGTTTCTCCGAGATCAAGTTCCCGGAGATCGACGGCGTCGTCTGGGGCACCCCGGTCTGGGGCACCAACCCGACCGGCGAGCAGTGGCTCACCGTCAACAACGGGGTCGCTGAGGGCATCATCTCCGATGACCCGGCCGAAGGCCGCCTGATCTCCGTCACCAATGAGGCCAGGTACGCCGATCGTCCGGTGTACATCACCAAGCAGGTCGAGGGCCCCGCCGCCGCCAAGGTGGCTGCGGACCTGGTCTACAAGATCCAGGCGATCTTCCCCGACAACGAGGTCCGGACCTACGGCATCACGGCCGGCGAGCCGGAGCTGATCGGAAACTTCCCGGTGGGCACCGAGATCACCTTCAGCGAGATCCAGCCGACCGACACCAACGAGATCACCTGGGGTGAGCCGACCTTCTCCCCGAAGACGCTCACCGTCGGAACCGATCTCCGCGCTGATGTCACGGTGACCAACGTCGCCGATCAGACTGTCGGCACCTTCTCGGTGACCAAGAAGCTGGATGGCCCCGAGCAGTTCAACGACGCAGTTCCGGAGTCCTTCGACGTCATCGCGACGTGGACCGAAGGTACCGAGGAGAAGTCCCACACCATGACCGTCCCGGTCGGTGGCGCGGTTGACTTCGCCACGGATTACGGACAGCCGCTCCCGTCGGGCACCACGGTCACCCTGACCGAGGTTCTGCCGCCGAACGGCGAGGGACTGGCCTGGAGTTCCGCCACCTTCGTGGAGGGCAACGAGGTCACCATCGGCCTGGATCCGATCAAGGTGAAACTGAAGAACTGGGTGGACAAGAACGACGGCACGCTCCAGGTTCTCAAGGCCGTGACCGGTGACGCCGCCGAGGGCATTGAGTCCGACGTGGAGTTCACCGTCAAGGCCGAGTGGAAGAAGCCGGGCAGCACCGCCACCAACTTCGACTCCACCAGGCTGACGCTCAAGAACGACGGCGTCGCGGTCCCGCTGGGCCTCGACCTTCCGGTCGGCACTGAGGTCCGTTTCACGGAGATCGACCTGCCGGAGATCGAGGGCATCGAGTGGGACACCCCGCAGTGGGATGTCCACCAGCCTGAGGGATCCTGGCTGCGTCAGGATGCTGAGGGTGTCGCCACCGGCATCGTCTCCGATGATCCGGCCGAGGGACGCATCATCAAGCTGACCAACGAAGCCACCTGGAAGACCGGCGAGCTCGAGATCACCAAGAAGATCGTCGACGGCGACAAGATCTACGACGTGAAGGACTCCTCCATCGATGAGGACTCCGAGTTCGAGGTCCGTATCACCGGCATCGACCCGGCGCTGCCGGACGACGTCAACTTCCCGAAGGTCGGCCAGAGCTTCAGGCTCAACAAGGCCAACGACTGGACCTGGTCCTCGGGCAAGGTCCTGCTGAAGGGCACGAAGGTGACTTTCGAGGAGGTCAACCTGCGCAACACCGCCGGCTACGACTGGGCCAAGCCCTACTACGTCACCGGCACCGAGGGTGAGTTCGTCTACGGTAGCGAGATCGTCATTACCGGTGGGGACAAGACCGACACGGTTGAGATCCACAACCGCCTGATCCCGACCACCGAGGTGGACATCGACAAGATCGTCACCGGTCCGAAGGGCAACGAGGTCGAGAACGACGCCTCCTCCACCTTCCAGGTGACCGCCAGGTGGCAGGACGCCGACGGCCAGGACCGCACCTGTGTCCTGAACGTCACCCCGCGCGGCGGCGCTGTCCCGACCTCGAAGTGCGACGCCACCGTCATCGACGGCAAGGTCCACTTCCCGACCAACACCGAGATCACCTTCACGGAGACCGGTGCCTACACGGACGTCCCGAACGTCAAGTGGGGTGAGGTCATCTGGAGCGCCGACCGTGGCGCCGAGGTGAGCAAGGTCAAGGGCGACAAGAAGAACAAGAAGCACCAGGCCGCCGCCACCGTCGTCTTCACCGGCGGCAAGAAGAACAAGAAGGTCACCCTGGGTCTGGAGAACAAGACCAGCTCCGACGGTCTGATCCTCCTCCCGCTGCCCATCCCGCTCCTGCCCTTCGGTGGTGGCTCCTCCGTGGTGCCGGTCCCGACGAACCCGACCGCCCCGGCGGCACCGGGTGAGCCGGGCAAGCCGACGGAGCCCGCGCAGCCGGCCCAGCCGAGCGCACCGGGTGAGCCCGGCAAGCCGGTGAGCCAGGAGAAGCAGGACCAGCACGCCCAGGTCACCCCGGGCAAGCGCGGTCTGGCCAGCACCGGAGCCAATGTGCTCTGGCTCACCGGCGGCGCAGCTGCCCTGATTCTCGGTGGTGCGTGGCTCGCGCTGCGTGGCCGCCGGAACGAATCCTAGAACGGTAGTCTGACCGCCGTGACAGGGTGGGTGAGGTTCATCCCTGAGCCTCACCCACCCTGTCGTCCCCGCCCCCATACATTCATTCCGAATCTTCTGCAGGAGTCTCCATATGCTTTCCGTCATCCCGATCCCGCTCGTCATCGAAGACGTCAACGCCACCGGCTCCGCCGTGGTTGATCTGCTGGGCACCCTCTCCATCGCCCTCTACGACCTCTTCTCCGGGGCAGGCCTCGACCTCGGCGCACTGTCCTCCGTTCAGCTGTAGAACCCACTGACTGACAGGCTGTGGCCCTGCACCTCCCTCGGGGTGCAGGGCCACAGTGCTTCTCGACGCCGCGGGGCACCACCCCGCGGTCGGCGGGGGCGCCTATAAGCGAACAGGCCCTCCGGTGCACCGGAGGGCCTGTCAGAGTGCGGGGGTGTTTAGACGCCGCCGGCCAGGACGGAGACCTTGCTGGTCAGCGCGCGGTTGACCGCGGAGGTCAGGGCCTTGATGGAGGCGCGGGTGATGGAACCTGCGATACCCACACCCCAGGCGGCGGAACCGTTGACCGTGGCGTAGATGTAGCAGGCGGCCTCGGCGTCATCGCCGGCGGAGCGGGACTGCTGGGAGTAGGACTGGACCTCGGCGTCGATACCCAGCTTCTCCAGGGCGTTGGCGTAGGCCGCGACCGGGCCGTTACCGAAACCGGAGATCTCGACCTCCTTGCCCTGGTGGATGACGGTGGCGGTGACGGTGGCCTCATCGGAGTCGGTCTCCGCGTTGACGATGTGGATGGCGACCTCCTCGACCGGCTCGGTCACGTCCAGGTACTCGGTGGCGAAGATGTCCCACATGTTCTTCGAGTTGACCTCGCCACCCTCAGAATCGGTGACCGCCTGGACGACGTTGGAGAACTCCACCTGCATCTGGCGCGGCAGGTTGATGCCGTGGTCCGTCTTCATGATGTAGGCGACACCACCCTTACCGGACTGGGAGTTCACGCGGATGACGGCCTCGTAGTCGCGGCCCACGTCCTTGGGGTCGATGGGCAGGTAGGGAACCTCCCAGATGGTCTCCTGCAGCTCCTCCCAGGTGACGTCGGTGTTCGCAGCACCCGGCTGGACCTTGGCGGCCATGGCATCCAGCCCCTTGTTCACGGCATCCTGGTGGGAACCGGAGAAGGCGGTGAAGACCAGCTCGCCGCCGTAGGGGTGACGCTCCGGGACACGCAGCTGGTTGCAGTACTCCACGGTGGCGCGGATCTGGTTGATGTCGGAGAAGTCGATCTGCGGGTCCACACCCTGGGTCAGCATGTTCAGGCCCAGGGTGATCAGGTCGACGTTGCCGGTGCGCTCACCGTTGCCGAACAGGCAGCCCTCGATACGGTCGGCGCCGGCCAGGTAACCCAGCTCGGCGGCGGCCACGCCCTCGCCACGGTCATTGTGGGGGTGCAGCGACAGGATGATCGAGTCGCGACGGGCCAGGTGGCGGTGCATCCACTCGATGGAGTCGGCGTAGACGTTCGGGGTGATCATCTCCACGGTGGAGGGCAGGTTGATGATCATCGGGTTCTCCGGCGTCGGCGCCATGACCTCGGTGACGGCGTCACAGACCTCCAGCGCGAAGTCCAGCTCGGTGCCGGTGAAGGATTCCGGGGAGTACTGCCAGCGCCAGTTGGTGGCCGGGTAATCCACGGCGATGGACCTGATCAGTTCCGCGGCGTCCACGGCCAGCTGCTTGATGGCCGGCTTGTCCTTGCGGAACACCACCCGGCGCTGCAGCTCGGAGGTGGAGTTGTAGAAGTGCACGATGACGTTCTTCGCGCCCTCACAGGCTTCGAAGGTGCGGCGGATCAGGTGCTCACGCGCCTGCACCAGCACCTGGATGGTCACATCCTCCGGGATCATGTCCTTCTCGATGATCTCCCGGACGAAATCGAAGTCCGTCTGCGAGGCGGAGGGGAAACCGACCTCGATCTCCTTATAACCCATTTTCACCAGCAGGTTGAACATGCGGCGCTTACGCTCCGGGCTCATCGGGTCGATCAGCGCCTGGTTACCGTCACGCAGGTCCACCGCACACCACTGCGGGGCGACGGTGATCTTCTTGTCCGGCCAGGTGCGGTCCGGCAGGGTGATGTCTTCCACTGCCTCGGCGAAGGCACGGTAGCGGTGTACCGGCATGGCGGAGTTGCGCTGCTTGTTCCAGGCGGGCTGGTCCTCATGGCGCGGCCCGTCAGGGGTGCGGATCTCGGAGGGGGCGGAGATGAAGGAGTCGTTCGGGGACATGGCGGTTTCCTTTTCGGGTCTTCGTGTGGCTACCAGGGGCCGACAATGGCCTTCACTGTAGTAGCCGGGTGGGTCTCCCCGCTGAATCATTCAGTGGGAGTCACGACCGGCAACACCAAACCCCGCGACGGGTTGCCGGTCGTTTCTTATCGGACCTGGGACCCGCCGCGGCGAAGAAGGAGAAGGTTCGCGCGGAAGTACATGTTGTGAAGTTTACACCGGAAAGCTTCCGGGGCAACACAACTTTGTGAAAATCAGTGGGAACCCACCGCAGCGCCTGCCGGGGAGGGGCAGGAAAACCCCCGGGCACCGCCGGTGAAAGGCGGATGCCCAGGGGAAGGGCGGGCAGGGGCGGGAAGTGCTCTACCAGTGGGAGCTGAGTGCCCGGAGTGGCCAGGTGAGCCAGCTGAACGCGAACACGAAGGGGCTCGCCAGCCAGGAGCTGACCCCATGGTGGTGGTGGCGGTGGTAGTTCGACATGATCCCTTTGTCCTTTCTGACTTTCCGATGTGAGATGTACCACTTACCACGGTAGGGGTCTGATCGCAGCCTGTCCACGGTTCAGCGGGGGTGAATCGTTTACATACCCGATTGTTATCTCTGTTATCTGGGGTGGCCGGAATTCTCTGCGGGAGCCCTGGGGTGCGGCTGGGTATACACGGTCCGGATGCTGGGTGGACAGTCCGGAATGGTGGCTCGAATCCGGGGTTTTCCCGTGGGAGAGTGCTGCGGTGCCCCTTTGAACTCGAGGGTGGAAAGCAAAAAAATAAGCCCCCGTGCAGGCCGGCAAAACCGGCCCGTACGGGGGCTTGAAAACTCCGGGGAGTTTAGCTGAGGCCTAAGCCTTACTGGTCAGCATCCTCGAGGGAGGAGCCCAGGAAGCCGTCGAAGAGGCCGCCGAAGGCGTTCCAGAGGCCGCCGATGAAATCGACGAGGCCGCCGAAGAGGTTCTCGGTGTTGGAGGAAAGGGCGTCTGCGAATTCAACGAACATGTTGATTCCTTTCAGATAGAGAATTGAACTGCTGAACACTTTAACCACACTGACCTTCGAAAACGAAAATCCGCCGGTCAAAGCGTCCAGTCTGACTGTACTGACAGGAACCTGAGAAAGAGGCTTTTCCGGTACCCGGTCGCCCACCGTACACCCGGTTAGGATGACGTGGTGCGTAACCGTGATGCCCGGCTCCGACTGCTTGCTCAGGCCCTCATCATCTACAACATCGGCACCCTTTTCCGGATCGTTACACTCGCTTTTTTCGCGATGCTGAATAGCGCTTCCCTGGCGGAGCTTCTGGGAAAGTGGGACGCAGGGTATTACCTGGCCATCGCGGAAAACGGCTATTTTTCGGCTGATCTGAAAACTGATGGACCGGTCCACCATCGGACGCTGGCTTTCTTCCCCGGGTTCCCCGCCCTGACCCGTCTGGTGCACGAGCTGACCGGGCTGGAAATGGCCGCAGCCGCGACGGCCGTCAACCTCGTGGCGGGGGTGGCGTTGACCGCCGGAGCGATGGCTATCGCGGAGCGGATGGGGGCTGGACGGGCGGGAATGCTCGGCGCAGGCATCCTCGCCTCCTCCGCTCCGATGTCCATCACCTTCGCCATGCCCTACACGGAGGCGGTCTTCGGGGCCCTGGCCTTCTGGGCGATCGTGGCACTGATGGACCGTCGCTGGGGTATCGCCGCCGGCCTGATATTCCTGCTCGGTTTCGTCCGGCTGACAGCCGTGGCGCTGATCCTGGTCTTCGGTCTGGTGGTGCTGGTCCATGCCCGTCGGGACTGGCGGGCCTGGGCCTGTCTGGCGCTGACCCCCTGGTCGTTGCTCGGTTATGTCGCCTGGGCAAGCTGGCACAGCCGGGAGGTGGGCGGTTATTTCGGCGTCCAGGAGGCCGGTTGGCATTCCGGCTTCGACTTCGGTGGGGCCACGCTGCGTTGGGTGTGGAAGGTGCTCACCACCAGCGGGGAGGCCGGCTACCTGCTCAGTGTCGCAGTGATGGCGGCGGCGGTGGTCGCGCTCGTGGCCGCCCGCGGCCGCGTGCCCTGGGAGGTGTGGTGGTTTTCCGCCGTGCTCTCGGCCACTGTCCTGCTCTCGGACGGGATCATGCACTCACGCCCGCGGCTCCTCCTGCCGGCGGTGATCCTGCTGCTGCCGTGGGTGCTGTGGGCCGCGGAGAATCTTCCCCGGCGCTGGCAGCTCGGCCTGGCTGCCGGTTGGGTGGGATTCGGTGCCTGGTTCTCCGCCTACATGCTGGGGGTTTTTCCGTGGGCCATCTGAGTGTCGGGAAAATTCCCATACGTATATATACAGTGCTGTGATTCCGGCCATCAGGCGGCGTTTGAGATGATTTTTATCACAATATTGGCGGCGTGCTCCGTGGCGGTCCTGCAGTCTCAGCCCACGCCCTTGCGGGAGAGCACCACCGTGGAGATGATCATCGCCAGCAGCGCCAACCCCATGAACGACCACCCGGTGAAACTGTCCACCTGGAACTTCTCACCCAGAACGAGGTAACCCAGGCTGAAGGCGACGATGGGCTCGGTGATGGTCATGGCGGGGAGGGAGTTCTTCAGCGCGCCGGCGTTGAAGGAGTACTGCTGGACGATGGTGCCCAACGTGGCACCGAGGATCAGCCCGTAGGTCTCCCAGTTGGTCAGGACCGCCGACACCCCGCCGTGGATGAAGATGTCCACGAAGGCCTTGCTCAGCACAGCGACGTAACCGAAGAGCGCGCCGGTGACCACGCCCAGGAGTAGGGCCTTCTCCCGGCGGATCTGGCGTTGGGCAAATCTCTCCAGCGCCAGGAGGGTGATCAGGCCGACAGCCAGGGCGGGGACCCACCTCTCCAGGGGCGGCTGCGGATCGCCCGGCAGGGGGCGGCCGAGGAGCACGAGCACGGCGACGGCGACGGTGAGCAGGCCCGCCCAGAACATCTCTGCGGGGGAGATGCGGCGGCCGTCGTAACGCGCGGACAACGGCAGCGTGAACATGAGGGAGAGCACCAGGATGGGTTGGACAACCAGCAGGGTGCCGAAACCCAGGGCGACCACCTGCAGTCCGTAGCCCAGCAGGGCGGTGCCGGTGCCGGCCCACCACAGGGGCCGGGTCACGGCGTTCCAGAACGGGGAACCCTTGAGGGAACCGTCGGCGGGGGCCTCCTCCGCGATGCGGTGGCGCACCACGGTTCCCCACGCGATGGTGAGGGCGGAGGCCAGTGCGAAAAGCACGGCCAGCAGGTTGCTGTGCACGAGAGACAACCTTAGTGAACCTGGGCCTTTCCGCAGGGTCGGGCACCCGCGTGTGGCCCGCGAACATCGGCGGTTCAACTACTGCAGGACAGGGGTGAACAGGTACGATGGGGCAGAACTTTGTGCACCCGAGACGAAAGGCAACCTGCCGGTGGCTCTGATCGTTCAGAAATATGGCGGCTCCTCCCTGGAGAGCGCGGAGCGGATCCGCGCCGTGGCGGAGAGAATTGTCGCGACCAAAAAAGCCGGCAATGATGTCGTCGTCGTCTGCTCCGCGATGGGTGACACCACCGATGAGCTGCTGGAGCTCGCCGCGGCCGTCAACCCGGTGCCGCCGGCGCGTGAGATGGACATGCTGTTGACCGCCGGTGAGCGGATCTCCAATGCACTGGTCGCCATGGCGATCGAGTCGCTGGGGGCGGAGGCGCAGTCCTTCACCGGTTCCCAGGCCGGCGTGCTCACCACCGAACGCCACGGCAACGCCCGCATCGTGGACGTCACCCCGGGCCGGGTGCGGGAAGCTCTCGACGAGGGCAAGATCTGCATCGTCGCCGGCTTCCAGGGCGTGAACAAGGAGACCCGGGATGTGACCACTCTGGGCCGCGGCGGTTCGGACACCACCGCCGTGGCGCTCGCTGCGGCCCTGGATGCCGATGTGTGCGAGATCTACTCGGACGTCGACGGCATCTACACCGCCGACCCGCGCATCGTGCCCAACGCCCAGAAGCTGGCGAAGCTCTCCTTCGAGGAGATGCTCGAGCTGGCGGCGGTCGGCTCGAAGATCCTGGTGCTGCGTGCCGTGGAGTACGCGCGTGCCTTCAATGTTCCCCTGCGAGTTCGCTCGTCTTACAGCAATGACCCCGGCACCCTGGTTGCCGGTTCGATGGAGGATATCCCTGTGGAAGAAGCAGTTCTCACTGGCGTAGCTACTGACAAGTCCGAGGCGAAGGTCACGATCCTCGGCATCCCTGATAAGCCGGGCGAGGCGGCCACCGTATTCCGTGCGGTCGCTGACGCGGAGATCAACATCGACATGGTGCTGCAGAACGTCTCCTCCGTGGAGGACGGCACCACCGACATCACCTTCACCTGCCCGCGCGCCGACGGCCCGCGCGCCATGGAACTGCTCAAGAAGATGCAGGCGAAGTACGGCTGGTCCAACGTGCTCTACGACGACCAGGTGGGCAAGGTCTCCCTGGTCGGTGCGGGCATGAAGTCCCACCCGGGCGTCACCGCGGATTTCACTGAGGCGCTGCGTGACGCAGACGTCAACATCGAGCTGATCTCCACCTCCGAGATCCGCATCTCCGTGCTCATCCGCGAGGCCGGTCTCGATGCCGCTGCGCGTGCCCTGCACGAGAAGTTCGAGCTCGGCGGCGACGCCGAGGCGACCGTCTACGCCGGCACCGGCCGTTAGTCCCCACACTTCTGAAGGAGATTTCACCACCATGACCACTCTTGCTGTCGTCGGTGCCACCGGTCAGGTCGGCCACGTGATGCGTGCGATCCTGGCGGATCGCAACTTCCCGGCCGACAAGGTCCGTTTCTTCGCCTCCCCGCGTTCCGCCGGGACCACCCTGCAGTTCCGCGGCGAGGACATCACTGTCGAGGACCTCACCCAGATCACTCCGGAGTCCATCGCCGACGTCGACATCGCCCTGTTCTCCGCGGGTGGTTCCACCTCCCGTGAGTGGGCCCCGGTCTTCGCCGCCGCCGGCGCGACCGTGATCGACAACTCCTCGGCCTGGCGCAAGGACGAGGATGTCCCGCTGGTTGTCTCCGAGGTCAACGGTGCGGAGGCGAAGGCCCCGTCCAAGGGCATCGTCGCCAACCCGAACTGCACCACCATGGCCGCTATGCCGGTGCTCAAGCCGCTTCACGACGCCGCCGGCCTGATCCGTCTCCACGTCTCCTCCTACCAGGCGGTCTCCGGTTCCGGCCTGGCCGGTGTGGAGACCCTGGCGAAGCAGACGGCCGAGATCGGCGACCGCAATGTCGAGCTGGTCCACGACGGTTCCGTGGAGGCGCCGGCGGATCTGGGGCCCTACGTCGCCCCCATCGCCTTCAACGCGCTGCCGCTGGCCGGCAACCTCGTCGATGACGGTTCCCTGGAGACCGACGAGGAGCAGAAGCTGCGCGACGAGTCCCGCAAGATCCTGGGCATCCCCGGCCTGCGCGTCGCGGGCACCTGTGTCCGTGTCCCCGTATTCACCGGCCACACCCTGACCATCCACGCCGAGTTCGAACGTCCCATCACCGTTGATGAGGCCAAGGCTCTGCTTGCTGACGCCCCCGGCGTCGAGGTCGTCGACGTCCCCACCCCGCTCGACGCGGCAGGCAAGGATGCCTCCCTGGTCGGCCGCATCCGCCAGGACCAGTCCGTCGACGACAACAAGGGCCTCGTGCTCGTCGTCTCCGGCGACAACCTGCGCAAGGGTGCTGCGCTGAACACCGTGCAGATCGCCGAGCTGCTGGTCCAGTAGCTTCAACGCGCTCCCGGCCCCTCCTTCCGCCAGTACAGCGGGGGAGGGGCCGTTCGCGTTGCCGGGATGCGCGTCAACTCTGGGAGGTTATTTTTCCTCGGGATCCTCCGAGCTGGCTGCTGTCGCCGCGATGAGATCCCGGCGGGCGCGTGCGACTCGGGAGCGGATGGTGCCGATGCGCACGCCGGCGATCTTCGCCGCCTCCTCGTAGGTGTAGCCGAGGACCTGGGTGAGGATGAGAGCCTCGCGGCGCTCCTCGGGGAGGGCGTCAATGAGCGCGCGGACGTCGATCCACTCCGACCAGGAGGAGGCGTTGGCGCCGTCGACGGGGGTGGTGGCGGCGGCGTCCTCATATTCGGTGATGGATTTGCGGGGGCGGGCCATGTCGTGGCGGATGTTGTCGATCCAGGCACGGCGGGCCAGGGAGAGCAGCCAGGTGCGTGCCGAAGACCGGGCGGCGAAGCGGGGGAGTGCGCCCATCACGCGGAGGTAGGTCTCCTGGGTGAGGTCGTCGGCGATGTCGCGGCCGCCCAGGTGGGCGAGCAACCGCCACACGTCGTCCTGGGTGGCGCGGATGAACTCCGTCAAGGCCTCGCGGTCACCGCGGCCAGCCCGAAGAGCCAGGTCGGTGACGCGGGCGTCATCGGCGGCGGAGTGCATGGTCACGGCTCATGACGTTACCAGGACCGCTGCGGGGCCTTCCTTTTGTAGCTAGAGTTGAGGTTGCGGGGGTCACTAAATGGGGCTAAGCTATCAATCACCCGCAGCCGATAGGTTACATTAATTATCGATACAGAAAGAGGGAGCTATGAGCGAGCAGAACTCCGCAGCTGACAAGATTGTGGACCGGGGCCTGCGCCCCAAGGTCACCGGAAACACCACCCGCCACAACGGCGCGCCGGTCCCGTCCGAGAACATCTCCGTCACCGCTGGCCCCCAGGGCCCGAACATCCTCAACGACATCCACCTGATTGAGAAGCTCGCGAACTTCAACCGTGAGAACGTCCCGGAGCGCATCCCCCACGCCAAGGGTCACGGTGCCTTCGGCGAGCTCCACGTCACCGAGGACGTTTCCCAGTACACCAAGGCCGACCTCTTCCAGCAGGGCAAGGTCACCCCGATGGGCATCCGTTTCTCCACCGTCGCCGGCGAGAAGGGCTCCCCGGACACCTGGCGTGACGTCCACGGCTTCGCGCTGCGTTTCTACACCGAGCAGGGCAACTATGACATCGTCGGCAACAACACGCCGACCTTCTTCGTCCGTGACGGCGTGAAGTTCCCCGACTTCATCCATTCCCAGAAGCGCCTCCACGGCTCCGGCCTGCGTGACGCTGACATGCAGTGGGATTTCTGGACCCGCGCGCCTGAGTCCGCGCACCAGGTGACCTACCTCATGGGTGACCGCGGCACCCCGAAGACCACCCGCCACATGAACGGCTACGGCTCCCACACCTTCCAGTGGGTGAACAAGCAGGGGGAGGCCTTCTGGGTCAAGTACCACTTCATCTCCCGCCAGGGTGTGGAGAACTTCACCGACGCCGAGGCCGCCGAGATGGCCGGTATCAACGCCGACTACCACCGCGAGGACCTCTGGAACTCCATCGAGGAGGGTGACTACCCGATCTGGGACGTCAAGGTCCAGATCATGCCGTTCGATGAGGCCGAGGACTACCGCTGGAACCCCTTCGACCTGACCAAGGTCTGGTCCAAGAAGGATTACCCGCGCATCGATGTCGGCTACTTCGTGCTCAACCGCAATCCGCACAACCACTTCGCCCAGATCGAGCAGATCGCCCTGGACCCGGGCAACCTGGTCCCCGGCATCGGCCTGTCCCCGGACCGTATGCTCCAGGCGCGCGTCTTCGCCTACGCCGACCAGCAGCGCTACCGCATCGGACCCAACTACCGCGACCTGCCGGTCAACCGTCCGCTCAACGACGTGAACTCCTACAGCCGTGAAGGTCACATGCAGTACCTCTTCGAGGGTGCTGACCAGCCGACCTACACCCCGAACCGCTACAGCAAGGGTGCCGGCTATCTGGACAACGGTGAGGACTCCTCCTCCAACCACACCTCCTACGGCCAGGCTGAGGATGTCTACGTCAACCCGGACCCGCACGGCACTGATCTGACCCGCGCGGCCTATGTCAAGCATCCCGAGGATAACGACTTCATCCAGCCGGGCATCCTCTACCGCGAGGTCATGGATGACGGCGAGAAGGAGCGTCTCGCGGACAACATCTCCAACGCGATGCAGGGCATCTCCGAGGAGACCGAGTCCCGCGTCTACCAGTACTGGAACAGTGTGGACGAGAACCTCGGCGCCCGCGTGAAGCAGCTTTACCTGCAGAAGAAGGGCAGCGGTGCTGATCACACCGCCTCCGTCGGCGACGAGGGCGACAACTAGTCAGTCCCCTTTCAGCTGAACCCCGCCGGTGACCACCCAGAGTGGTCACCGGCGGTTTCGTGTTTCATGCCGACGGCCGCTCAGAGGGAACTCTTATTCGGGCTGAACGAAAGGAGTGCGGGCTGGTCATGTCATGATGAATCCACTTCCCGCACACCCAAGGAGACTACGTGTCCGCATCAGCCCGACTGTCCCTGCTTCTCGGCGCTTTCGCTCTTTCCCTCACCGCTTGCTCAGCAGCCGGGGAGACAGAAACAGTCGTGGTCACTGAGACGGTCACCGTCGGGGAGCCGACGTCCACCACGCCGTCAGCCGCGCCAGTCACTGTTACCTCGACTGCGGAAGCTGAACCTGTTCCACGTGAAACCACTGCTGCATCTGTGGAGAGGATAAGCACCACCCAGGCGGAATCACCTCAGGATTCAGCTAACTCCGAGTACCGCGCTGCCCTGGGGAAGGCAAATTCGTACGCCAATAACCAGCACATGTCGAAGAGCGGACTCTACGATCAGTTGACCTCGCCCTACGGGGAGGGTTTCACCCCCGACGCCGCCCAGTACGCGGTGGAAAATGTCTCGGCGGACTGGAATGCCAATGCACTGGCCAAGGGGCAGTCCTACGCCTCCCAGCAGGATATGTCCCTCCAGGGAGTATACGATCAGCTGACCTCTGAATATGGTGAGGAATTCACAGCTGAGCAGGCACAGTACGCAGTGAACAACCTGCAGATCGACTGGAGTGCCAATGCCCTGGCCAAGGCACGCAGCTACCGGGATAACCAGAATATGTCGGAGCAGGCGATCTACCAGCAGCTGGTTTCCCCCTACGGGGAACAGTTCACCCCGGGAGAAGCCAGCTACGCGATGAACAACCTCTGATTCATTCGCCCGGCTGGTAGGCGCGTTCCTCGGCATGCCGGACATCTTCCACGGTGACACCGTATATGGAACGCCCCATGTAGTAGGAGCCGACGGAGGCGACGATCCACACCCCGGCGATGGCCAGGACGGCCCGGACGAAGTTGTTCGGGTCAAAACCCCGGGTGGACCAGTCGATGATGAGTTTGCCCATGACCAGCAGGGGGAAGGCCACACCGACGGTGGGGCCGAGCAGATTGACCCGGGTGAGGGCGTCCGGCGCCCGCCACATGGCGATCGCTGTGGTGACGACCATGATGGTGGCGAGGATGACCAGGGCGGAGACGATGATTTCGGTGACGGTCACGGCTATCGGCGTCCCTTCGAGATGATGCGGGCCATCGACAGGGTGGGCAACACACCGCCGGCGATGGCGGCGAGCAGCGCGACCTCGTAGCCGATGGAGGTGGGGTTGGTCAGTGTCCAGGTCAGGAAGATGCAGATCATGGCGTAGAAAACCAGGTCACTGAGCACAGCGCGGGTGAACACATCATGGGTGCGCAGTACCAGCACCAACCCGGACAGCAGACAGACGGCCATGACCGCGATGCAGGCCGCGAGAATCCATTCGAAGGGGGTCACTGCTGCTGCTCCTTCCGGCCGAGCGGGTATTCGTAGTAGCGGGGATGGAGTTCGGTGGCGGAACCCTGCCCCGGCACATTGTGGTCGATGCCGCGGACATGGGGGGCCATGCGGGACTCCATGTCGGCCAGCCCAGCCACCACGTCTGCCGGGTCGGAACCGAAGGCGGCCTGCACCAGCAGGATGCGCGGCTGCCCGGGAGTCGCCGGTTCGCGCAGTCCCAGGGAGAGCGTGGAGGGGGTGGCGGTGATGGAGGTGGTCAGCCAGAAGATCTGCCACTCGGTGGTCACGCGCAGGGGATAGCGTACGACCACCGGGTCATAACCCGCGTTGGGGCGTAGTGCCGCCCAGGCCACCTGGAGGCCGGAGGCGAAGATCTCCTTGATCAGCCATGGAATGTAGATCAGCAGGTGCATGTCAGCGGCCTCCCTGAAGTCCGGTCATGTCGGGGACGCCCACGGGGTCCTCGCCAAGGACAGCGGCGGCATAACCCCCGGTGTCGAGCAGTCCTGCGGTGGCGGTGAGGGTGGCGTCGAGAAGCGGGCCCGCGAGGGCGAACATCGCCACAGAACCGGCCACCAGCAGGACGGGTGGTGCCAGCAGCCGGGGGGAGATCCGCAGGGACGTGGGGTAGCGCTGCATGGGCTGGCCCCAGAAGACCTCCCGCCACACCCGCAGCAGGGAGAGTAACGCACCCACCGAGGCCACCACCACGACCGCGATGACCAGCCAGGCCCACCAACCGCCGCTCCGGGCGATCTCGAAGACGAGGAGAAGTTTGCCCCACATACCGGAGAAAGGCGGGAAGCCGACGATGGAGAAGGCACCGGCCGCGAAGAGCGCGGCCACCACAGGTTCGCGCCGGGCCAGACCTGACAGGCGGGAGATCAACCCGGTGGCGTAAGTCTCCTCGATGGCTCCGGAGGTGAGGATGAGCGCCGCGACGGTGATCATGTGGTGCAGTGTGTACAGCAGCCCCGCGGCCAGGGCGCGTTCCGGGTCCCCGGAGGTGAAGGCCAGCATGACCAGGATGAAGGGCATACCGTTGATCATCTGGTAGGCGAGGACCTGGCGGATGGACTTTTCCGCCAGTCCCGCGAAGGCACCGATGAGCATGGAGATGATCATCAGGGTGATGATCAACCAGTTCCAGCGGTCCTCGAGGTCGAAGATGTGCACCCAGATGCGGTAGAGCATGTACACCGCGACCTTGGTGTGCAGACCGGAGAACAGACCCATCACCGCGGCTGAGGTGGTCGGGTAGGTGCGCGGCAGCCAGGTGTGGACGGGGAAGGCACCGGCCTTGGCCAGGATCGCGATGATGACCAGCCCCATCGCAACGACTGCGGGGCCGTTGCCGGCGGCGGTGCCCTGCAGCGCGGCGATGTTCACTGAACCCGTGACGCCGTACATGATGCCCACACCCACCAGAAGCAGGGTGGAGGCGGCGAGGTTGACCAGCACGAAGGTACGCCCGCCGGCCAGGCGTGCCCAGGTGCCGGACATGGTGATCAACCCGTAGGAGGGCAGGAGCATGACCTCGATGAACACGAAGAAGTTGAACAGGTCGGCCGTGAGCAGCGCGCCGTTGACACCGGTGATGAGGATGAGGGTCAGGGAGGCGTAGTAGCGGGAGACCGTCTCGCCGGTGAGGGTGGCGAACCAGTTGGTGGCCGCGGCGACGATCATCGTGGTGATGATCATGATCGCGGAGAAGGTGTCCGCTGCAAACGGGATGGCCACACCACCGACGTAGAGACCGACGTTGTGGGCGATGGTGCCGTGCTCGGCGGTGTGGGCGAAGAGCCATGCACCCGCGGCCACACCCAGGACGGGGATGCCGATGTGCAGGATGTCGCGGGCCCGGCGCCAGGGCAGGAGCACGGCGACGGCCGCGCTGAACAGTGGGACGGCAGCGAAGAGGGGGAGTGTCCAGTCCATCTACGCCGCCCTGCCCAGGGTCTGCACCGGGTCGGTGGCGATGTTGTCGTCCGTCGGTTCCGGGACCACGGTGTCGTCGTCACGGCCCAGCGCCGCCAACGTCAGCAGGATCGTGGTGGTGGCCATGGCGATGACGATGGCGGTGAGCACGAAGGCCTGGGGGAGGGGGTCGGCGGCGTCGGCAAGCGACGTACGGTCGGGGAAGGGTTCCCCGCGCCAGGCGCCCACCCCGCCGGCCAGCAGCGTGAGGTTCGCGGCGTGACCGAGCAGGGACATGCCGAAGACGATGCGGACCATACCGCGCTGCTGGATGAGGTACGTGGAACCGGCGACCAGAATGGCGATGGTCAGGGCGAGGATCATCGGTTCTCCTCCTTCTCGGTCTCGGTGAACACTGAACGGGGCGCTGCGGCCGGGTTGATGGGCTCCGGCCAGGGGTCGGCGGCGTCCTCCCCGACGGGAACCGCCGGGGTTGGCGGCAGCGGCCCCTCACCGGTGCGGGCCCAGTCGAGTTCGGACGTGTCCATACCCGGGCGCAGGTAGCCGCCCAGGGCGTTGATCGCCATGGTGAGCATGCCCAGCACCGCAAGGTAGATACCCAGGTCGAAGATGAGCGAGGTGGTCATGTGTTCACCGAGGATGTCGCCGTGGATGGCGTAGAGGAAGGAACCCTCCAGCAGTCCCAGGAAACCGGCACCCACGGCGGTCATGATGCCGATGCCGGTCAACCAGGTCGGGGTGGATTCACGGAAGACGATCTCGTCGCGTCCCTTCGACAGGTAGGCCAGGCCGATGGCCGCACCCATGATCAGTGCCGCGACGAAGCCGCCGCCGGGGTCCTGGTGGCCGCGCAGGAACACCAGCACGCTGAGAAGCACCAGCACCGGGATGACCAGCACGATGACCTTGCGCATGGGGATGGAGTTGAGCTGTGACTGGCCGAAGGGTGCCGGACGGGTGCCACCGCGGAAGGGGTGGCGCGGCATCGATGTGGCCACCGCGGCGATGACGATGGCGGCCATGCCCAGCACGGACAGTTCGCCGAGGGTGTCCAGGGCGCGGAACTCCACCAGGATTGTGGCCACGACGTTCTGCCCGCTGGTGATCTCGGGGGCCTCGGTCAGGTACCAGATGGCCAGCTCGGAACGCTCGCGGCGGCCGAGCAGGGCGTACACACCGGTGAAGGCCACGGCTCCGGCCAGCAGGGCGATCACCAGCGCGCCGAGCTGCCTCCGGCCGAAATCCGGCTTGGGGAAGAGCGCCGGCTGGTAGCGCAGCACCATCATGATGACGATGACGGTCAACGCCTCCACAGTCAGCTGCGTCAGGGCGACATCCGGGGCACCCAGCAGCATCATCTGCAGGCTCATGCCCACGCCGACGGTGCCGATGAGCACCGCCGCACTCAGTCTGGAGCCGGTCAGTGCCAGTCCCACCACGGAGACCGCGATGATCGCCAGCGGGATGAGGTCCCAGGGGTTGTCCAGGCCCGGGGTGCGCGGGGCCGGGGTGATGCCGTCGACACCGGGGCTTAACCAGGTGGCCACGCCGAGCACGATGACGCTGAGCACCAGCGGCAGCAGATGTCGCGAGGGGTTGAGGGAATCGGCCATCGCCCCCAGGCCACGGCCCAGGGCGGTGGCGCCCCGGACACCGGCGGAGAGCAGTTCGTTGCCGGAGGCCGGTGCCAGGCGGCGACCCTCGAGCGCGGGCCAGATCTGCTTCCGCGCCACCACGCCGAGCGAGCCGACGACCAGCACGGCCACCGAGATGAGCAGGGGTGTGTTGATCCCGTGCCACAGACCGAGGTGGGTCTCGTGGCTGGCGCCGAGGGAGGCGACGACGGCGGTGACGGGGGTGTCCAGAAGCGGCAGTGCAAAGGCCAGCGGCAGGGAGAGCACACCGGGCAGGGCCGCGGGCAGCCACAGTGAGACCGGGGCCTCGCGCACGCCGGACATGTCGCGCGGGCCGTCGATGAAGGCACCGAAGACGATCTTCGCCGAATAGGTGAAGGTCAGCACCGCACCGAGCGCCGCCACCGCCAGCAGGAGACCGGGGGCAGGTGCGTCCTGGAAGGCGGTGAGCATGCCCTCCTTGGAGGCGAAACCGAGCAGCGGTGGGACCGCGGCCATCGATGCCGCGCCGATGACCACGGAGCCGAAGGTCCACGGCATGCGGTCCCACAGCCGGCCCAACCGGCGGATGTCACGGGAACCGGCCTGGTGGTCGATCACGCCGATGAGCATGAACAGTGAGGACTTGAACAGGGCGTGGGCGAAGGTGTGCACCACCGCCGCCGCCAGGGCGAAGGGCGTGCCCATGCCGATGGTGGCCACGATCCAGCCCAGGTGCGAGACCGTGGAGTACGCCGTGAGCTGTTTGAGGTCGGTCTTCTGCACCGCGAACAATGCCGAGATCACGGCCGTGGCCATGCCGACGATGATGAGCAGCGCGTTCCACACCGCCACATCATGGAAGACGGTGGAGAAGCGCAGCAGCAGGTAGATACCCGCCTTGACCACCGCCGCCGCGTGCAGGAAAGCCGAGACCGGGGTGGCCGCGGCCATGGCCTCCGGCAGCCAGAAGTGGAAGGGCAGCTGTGCGGACTTGGTGAAGGCGGAGACCGCCACCAGCACCGCCACCGTTGCCGTCAGGCTGGGGTTCTCCACCCAGAAATCGCTGGCCAGGATGCCCTGCAGACTGGTCGTCCCCGCAGAGGTCGCGGCGAGCGCCACCGCCACCAGCAACGTCAGCCCGCCGACGAAGGTGAGGATGAGGGTACGGACGGAACCGGCCTCACCGGCGGAACCTGACCGGGCGATGAGCAGGAAGGAGGCCAGCGAGACCAGTTCCCAGGCCAGGAAGAGCACGACCACGTCATCGGCGAGCACCAGCAGCAGGATCGACAGCGTGAAGGCCGTCATGATGGTGTAGAAACTCGTGTTCCCCTGCCGCCTGGGCAGGTAGGCGGCGGAATAGATGAACACCACCGCCCCGATCACCAGGGCGAGCAGGGCGAAGAACATACCGAGGGCGTCGCCGCGCAGCGACAGCCCCACGTCGACCCCCGGTGCGATGACGTCGGCGACCCACACGCGGGAGAACTCCAGCGGGCGGCCGTCCAGTACCGCGGGCAGCTCCCGTCCGAGGAGCACCGCGGCGACCAGGAAGATCACCGCCAGCGGCCAGCCGGCGTTTCTGTCGAGGGCGCGCACCGCGGGCGGGGAGAGGACCACCGCCAACGCCATGAGCGAAATGACAATAATCAGCGTCACGGGACTACCACGCTCAATCGGCTCGGGGACATGTGAAGGTCAGGAAGAATCCGTCCTGAGGTTACCAGCCTCACATCACGGTGCGCCTACCACATACCCACCCCTGCCGACCAGTACTTTCAGAAGGCATGAGCCTGCCCACCACACGCACCCGCCACTGGGTCACGGCGATCCTCCTTCTGGTCCCGCTGATCGTCGGCACCGTCATCGCCGCCACCACCCATCTCGATGCCTCCCGCGCCTGGAGCAGCGCCGAGGAACCCGCCGCCGCGCCCGCCGCCGGTCTTCACCCCACTGAGCTTGTCGACGCCCGCCGTGCCGCCGGCGAGGCCGGCGCCCAGGCGGGTTTCCTCGCTGCGGGCACCGGTGAGCTCAGGGACGGGGTGGAGGAGATGCGCGAACAGGCCACCACACTGCCCGGGCAGTTCGGTGAGGCGGTCGCCGGCGCACAGCAGCTGCACCAGGGGCTCGTGGAGATCCAGGCCGGGGTGGGCCAGCTCGGTGGCGGGGCCACCGAGGTCGCCGACGGGGTGGGGCAGGCCGTGGACACCGTCATCGGCCTTGAGGCGGTGCAGGGCCAGCTCGTGACGGCGATCGACCGCACCGTCCGTGAGCTCGAGGGAACGAGGGATCCTCAGCTCGTCGAGGCCCGGCGGCAGCTGACCGATCTCCGCGGGCAGGTCCAGTCCCTGCAGCTCGGCGGGGAGATGGCCGATCAGCTGGTCGCCCTCAAGGACGGCTCCCGGCAGATCGCCGACCAGCTGAGTGTGCCCGGCCAGCCCTTCCATGACGGCATCTACTCCGCCACCCGCGGCGCCCAGGACCTGGCCTACGGCCTCAGCCAGGCCCAGGGCGGTGTCGACGAAGCCGTCGCCGGGGTGGACACCCTCGGTGAGGGCGCCCAGCGTATCGACGACATGGCCACCCGCACCCAGGACCGCATCGGCGTCGTTCAGCGTGCCCTGCCCGTCACCCAGACCACCGCTGAGGTGGCGGAATCACCTGTTGTAGCGCTGGCCCCCATGTATGCCCTGCTCATCGCCGCTCTGGTGATGCTCGGCGGGGCCTTCGCCGGGGCCACCCGCAACTGGTGGATCCTCCTCGGTGCGGTCCTGGGACTCACCGGCCTGGGGACGGTGCTGCTCTGGCTCACCGCCACCGGCCTGACCGCCGGTGTCGTCGCCTGGTCGGCCCTGGTCCTGGCGCTGGGTGTCCTGGCCGCTGCCATGGCCACCCGCGTGCTGCTCAGCGTCCTCGGTCCGGTCGCCGGCTGGATCACCGCCGCTGTCCTCGGTGCGGCGCAGATCGGTGTGGTCGGCTGGGTGTGGAAATCCCTGTCCTACACCGACGTGGCCGCCGGCTGGCAGATCCTGGCGAACCTCTCACCGCTGAGCTGGGCCACCGCGGGGCTGACCACGGTGGGCAACGCCGCCACACCGCAGGTGCTCTGGCTGGCCCTCGGTGTGCTCGGGGCGATGGCGGTGGTCGGTGTCGCGGGTGTGGCGCTGGGGAGCCGGGGCCGGCGCTGAGCGGGGCGTCGATAAGCAGGGTGGGCGCACGAGGAGAACACCCCCTGACTGAATTTCTCCAGTCAGGGGGTGTTCTGTGAATGGTCGGGATAACAGGATTTGAACCTGCGACCTCTTCGTCCCGAACGAAGCGCGCTACCAAGCTGCGCCATATCCCGGTGTACTCCGTGGTACCTGGAATACCATAGCCCACATCCCGACCTCTACCAAAACCACAGCTCAGGCTGTGGTCTCGGTGATGCGCAGCAGAGTGGCGGAGGGGCGGCAGAAGAAGCGGAACGGTACATATCTGGAGGTGCCCAGTCCGTTGGAGACGTGCATCTTCATCGGACCGAAGTCATGGAGCCCCTGGACCCGCGCCCGGTCGATGCCGCAGTTGGTCACGATCGCGCGCGAACCCGGCAGACACAGCTGGCCGCCGTGGGTGTGGCCGGAGAGGGAGAGCTGGTAGCCGTCCTCGGCGAAGCGGGACAGCACCCGTGGCTCAGGTGAGTGCAGGAGCGCGAGGGAGAGGTTGGAGTCCGGGTTCGGTGGGCCCTCGATGAGGGAGTAGTCGTCGAGGTTGTGGTGCGGGTCGTCGACACCGGCGGCTGCGATGCGCACCCCGCCAACCTGGAACTCGACGCGCTTGTGGGTGGCGTCGTGCCAGCCACGTTCGAGGAAGGCGGCGCGCATGTCGCGCCACGGCAGGTCGATGTAGGAGGGGGTGCGGCGCAGTTTGAGCAGGTAGGAGAAGGGGTTGACCAGCTGGGGGCCCCAGTAGTCGTTGGTGCCGAAAACGAAGATGCCGGGGCGGCTGAGCAGCGGGCCGAGGGCGCGGAGGACGTCGGGGACGGCACGCTCATCGGAGAGGTTGTCACCGGTGTTGACCACCAGGTCCGGGCTGAGGGAGTCCAGGGCGCTCACCCAGGCGGTCTTCGTGTCCTGCCCGGGGATCATGTGCAGATCCGAGATGTGGAGCAGGCGGAACTCCGGCTTGCCCCGCAGTGCGCCCGGCGGGAGCAGGGGCACGGTGATGTCCTTGAGTTCGAATTTGCGGAGCTCGGAGTTCCCCCAGGCCGCGAGACCTGCGGTGGCGGCCAGGGCGCCGATGCCGGTCAGGCCTGCGAGGGGGAGAATGCGCTTGGTCACCTTGGCTGTCTCGTTCACCCGGACCACCCTACCCGGCGCGTACCCTGGGGCCCATGAGTGAGCTCAAGAGCAGAATCAGGGACGATCTGAAGACCGCCATGAAGGCGCGGGAGAAGCAGCGGACGGGCACGATCCGCATGCTGCTCGCCGCGATCCAGGCGGAGGAGACCACCGGCGCGAAGCATGAGGCCACCGATGAGGACATCCTCAAGGTGATCGCCCGGGAGATCAAGAAGCGTCGCGAGTCCGCGGAGATCTACACCACCAACAACCGTCCTGAGCTGGCGGAGACGGAGCTGGCGGAGGTGGCGGTGCTCGAGGACTACCAGCCCGCCCAGCTTGACGACGCCGCGGTGGACACCCTCGTCGACGACGCGGTCGCGTCGGTCGCCGCGGAGCTCGGCGTGGTACCGGCCGAGGTCTCCATGAAGCAGATGGGGCAGGTCATGAAGGCCGCCACCGTCGCGGCTGCCGGACAGGCTGACGGTAAGCGCCTGTCGGCGGCGGTCCGGGCGAAGCTGGCCTGACCCCGTCCTAGAGGCCGAAGGCGTCGCGGAGCTGTGTGGTCAGTGAGTCGATGTCGTCCTGGGTGATCTCCGGCAGCGCCGGGCGGCTCTCCCGCGGGGAGGTGGTCGGAGCCGTGGTCCGTGGCGCGGGGCCGGTGGAGATCTCGAGGGTCACGGTGCCGCCGGGGCGCAGCATCCCCTGCGGGACGGCGCGTTCGACGCGTCCGCGCGGCTGGCTGCCGGGGGTGTTGCGGACGTTGACCTGGTAGCCGTCTCCCTCGAGTCGGCGGCGGGCATCCGCCTCGGTCAGACCGACTACCTCTGCGAGCACGGCGTGGGTGGTGCCCAGCTCATAACGCTCGTCCATGGCGGGCAGGGTGCCGCTCAGTGCGGCGGGGATGAGGTTGGCGGTCTGGAACCAGGACTGGGCGGCCTCTGAGCCGCCGAAGAGATTGCCGTTGGCACACTGGCGTACCGGGGAGGTGCACAGCGGGGTGGTGGTTGTGCCGTCGTTGTAGATGTACGGTGCGGCGGAGAAATTGCTGTTGAAGCCGAGGAAGGCCGAGGACTGGTGGGACTCGGTGGTGCCCGTCTTGGCGGAGGCCTGGCCGGACCAGCCGTTGGCCCGGGCGGCATTCGCTCCGGTACCGATGGTCAGGTCATCGGACATCCCGATGGCCAGCGCGTTGGCCACGCCCTGATCGACGGCGTTCTCACAGTCGGGTCGCTCGAGGAAAACCTCCTGGCCGCCCCGGTCCGTGACCTTTGCAATGGGGTTGGGTTCGCACCACCGGCCGCCGGAGGCGATGGTGGCGCCGACGTTGGCCAGCTCCAGCGGGTTCACCGGGGTGGGGCCCAGGGTGTAGGAACCCAGGTTGGCCTCCTTCATGTAGTCCGCGATGGAACGTTCCCCGTCGTGGGTGCCGGGCTCGGCATAGCTGCGCAGGCCCAGCTTCACGGACATGTCGACGACCGCCGGCACACCGACCTGCTCGATGAGCTGGATGAAGGTGGTGTTGGGGGAGTAGGCGAGGGTCTCCCGCAGGGTCATGCGCGACTGGTAGGCGCCGGCGTTCTCCACGCAGTAGGTGTTGGGCGGGCAGTTGGCGGCGCCGCCGGTGCCCAGGCCACGGGCCTCGTAACGGGCGGGTACGTCCAACTGGGTCTCCAGGCCCATGCCCTGGTCGATGGCGGCGGCGGCGGTGAAGATCTTGAACACGGAGCCGGCGCCGTTGCCCACCAGGGAGCTCGGCTGCGGCAGCATGGTCTGCCCCTGGTCGAGGTCGAGACCGTAGTTGCGGGAGGAGGTCATGGCGAGGATGTCGCGGGAGTCAGTGCCCGGCTCGACGACGTTGAGGACCTCGGCCACACCCGTGGCCGTGGGGTCGACATTGCGGGCGACGGCGGCGCGGGCCGCGTCCTGGACCTGCGGGTTGAGGGTGGTGGTGACGGTGTAGCCGCCTTCGCGCAGCTGGTCGCGGCTGAGCCCCTTCGAGTCGAGGTACGTCAGTGCGTAGTCGCAGAAGAAGCCGCGGTCCCCGGCGGCGATGCAGCCGTTGGGCAGGGTGGCCGGTGAGTCGAGGACTCCCAGCGGTTCCGCGGCGTAGGCGGCGGCCTCCTCGGGGCTGAGGTAGCCGTGGGTGGCCATCGCCTGCAGGACGGCGCCGCGGCGGCTGGTCACCCCCTCCTCGTTCGTGTACGGGTTGAGGAACTCCGAGGACTGCACCATGCCGGCCAGCATCGCCGCCTGCGGCACGGACAGTTCAGCGGCGCTGGTGCTGAAGTAGGTCCGGGCGGCGGCCTCGACGCCGTAGGCATGGTTGCCGAAGGGCACCAGGTTCAGGTACCCGGTGAGGATCTCGTCCTTGCTGAGGTTGCGGTCCAGGTCCGAGGCCATGCGCATCTCCCGCAGCTTGCGGGGGACGGACTGTTCGACTGCGGCGGCCTGCTCCTCCGGGGTCTCGGCCTCGATGTGCAGGAGGTAGTTCTTCACGTACTGCTGGTTGAGCGTGGAGGCGCCCTGCTCGACTCCGCCGGCCATGACATTTGTCAGCATTGCGCGGGCCGTGCCCTGGATGTCGACGCCGTCATGTTCGTAGAACCGATGGTCCTCGATGGCGACGATCGCGTCCTTCATGTGTGGTGAGATCTGGTCACCGGGCACCTCGTAACGCCGCTGGTGGAACACCCACGCCATCGGCTCACCGGTGGCGTCGGTGATGGTTGTCACGCCCGGGGTATCGCCGTAGGTGAGCTCCGAGAGGTTGGAGGCCATCGTTTCATTCGTCCGGGCGATACCCGCCCCGGAGATACCCGCGACGGGGGCGAGGGCGAGTGCGCCCGCCACACCTGCGACGACGGTGGCGGCAACCATATTGGCCAGGGATTTCCAAACAGACACGTTCTTTACCCTACGCACGTATGGGGGGAGGAGGGAACCGAATAGTTCCCCCTAAAAGTGTGACGTACTCGACTTCGTGTTAATACTGTGAATAGACTTACACGCATAAAGGCCGAGTGGCCCTGAATGTGAGTC
This sequence comes from Corynebacterium lemuris, assembly GCF_024919295.1. GTDB lineage: Bacteria > Actinomycetota > Actinomycetes > Mycobacteriales > Mycobacteriaceae > Corynebacterium > Corynebacterium lemuris. The sequence continues at coordinate 275,329 of NZ_JANWTC010000001.1, forward strand.
TGGACCACCTGGACCGTTTGAAAGGAGCGAATGATGGCAACCCCACTCGCTGGCGAGACCTTCCGTTCCCCCTCTGACCAGCACCCTGTCAACTATGAGCGAGGTGAGTGGATCACCCAGGCGACGTGCCGTACGGGAGACCCCGATGCCCTCTTCGTACGTGGAGCTGAACAGCGCAAGGCTGCCGTCATCTGCCGACACTGCCCTGTGCTTACCGAGTGCCGGGCCGATGCCCTGGACAACAAGGTCGAGTTCGGTGTGTGGGGTGGCCTGACGGAGCGTCAGCGTCGTGCCCTGTTGCGCAACAACCCGCAGATCACCAACTGGGCCGCCTACCTGTCCTCCGGTGGGGAACTGAACGGCATGTGAGTGCCCCCGGTACGGTGGACGTCATGACCACTTGGGAATACGCCACCGTTCCGCTGCTCACACACGCCACCAAGCAGATCCTCGACTCCTGGGGCGAGGACGGCTGGGAGCTCGTCTCCGTCATGCCGGGCCCGAACCCGGAGAACGTCGTCGCCTACATGAAGCGGGAGAAGAACTAGATGTCGACCGTTTCTGAGCGGCTCGACGAGCTGGGGGTCACCCTGCCCGCTGTCGCTGCCCCCGTCGCGGCCTATGTGCCTGCCGTCCGGACCGGCAACCAGGTCTGGACCTCCGGACAGTTGCCCTTCATCGACGGTGCCCTGGGCACCACCGGCAAGGTCGGCGCCGAGGTCACCGCCGAAGAGGCGGCCGACCTGGCCCGCACCGCCGCCCTCAACGCCCTGGCTGCGGTGGATGCGCTCGTGGGTGCGGACAAGATCACCCGTGTCCTCAAGATCGTGGGCTTCGTCGCCTCCGCCGAAGGCTTCACCGGCCAGCCGACGGTGGTCAACGGGGCCTCCAACCTCATGGGTGAGATCTTCGGTGAGGCGGGCGCACATGCCCGTTCCGCCGTGGGTGTCGCGGAGCTTCCGCTGGCCGCCCCGGTGGAGATTGAGCTCATCGTCGAGGTCGCCGACTAACCTGCTTCCCCGGTTCGGCAGGCCGGGAAAACCGGGCTAAGCTGATGCCCATGGAGCATCCTGCTTACAGCCAGCGTCGCCCGGTGACGCCTTCCGTGTCGGTGATCCTGTGCGCCAACCCGGGCTATGCCGCACTGGAGGGCACCAACTCCTGGCTCATCCGTGCTGAGGGGGACACCCGCAGCATCGTGATTGATCCGGGGCCGGAGGACGAGGGCCACCTCAACGTCATCCGGGCGAATGCGGGGGAGGTCGCGCTCGTGCTGCTGACCCACCGCCACCCTGACCATGCCGACGGCGCGCCGCGCCTGCGCCAGCTCACCGGCGCACCGGTCCGTGCCTTCGCCCGCACCGCCTCCTCCGATGATGTCGAACCTCTCGCCGACGGCGATGTGATCTCCGTCGACGGTGTCACCCCGCAGATCGAGGTCGTGCACACCCCGGGTCATACCGCCGACTCGGTGTGCTTCTTCATCTGGTCCGGTGTCCCCGGGGAGTCCACCCTGGAGGGCATCATCACCGGTGACACCATCGCGGGCCGGCACACCACCATGATCTCCGAGACCGACGGCGACCTCGGGCAGTACCTGGGCACCCTGGAACTGCTGGAGCGCCGGGGTCGGGACATTCCGCTGCTGCCGGGTCACGGTCCGGACGGCAGGGACGTCTCGGCCTTCGCCCGGAAGTACCTGGACCGCCGTCATCTCCGCCTCGAGCAGATCCGGGACATCCGTGCCCGGCAGGGGGAGGACGTGGAGCTGAAGACGTTGATCGACGAGATGTATGACAACGTGGATCCGGTGCTGCGTCACGCCGCGGAGCAGTCCACCCGCGTTGCCCTGCGCTACCTTGACGGTGTGAAGACCGTCTGACCTGCAGAAGAACAGAACCCGACGCCCTGCGCAGGGCGTCGGGTTCTGTTCTGTTCCGGGGTCAGCGGGCGCGCTTGGCCAGCGACTCCGTGTCCACGATGAGCACGGACTTGCCCTCCAGGCGGATCCAGCCGCGGTGGGCGAAGGTGGCCAGGGCCTTGTTCACGGTCTCGCGGGAGGCGCCGACGAGCTGGGCGATCTCCTCCTGGGTGAGGTCATGGTTGACGCGCAGGGCGCCACCCTCCTGGGCGCCGAAGCGGTTGGCCAGCTGGAGGAGGGTCTTGGCCACGCGGCCGGGGACATCGGTGAAGATGAGGTCGGCCAGGGAGGCGTTGGTGCGGCGCAGGCGGCGGGCGAGGACGCGCAGGAGCTGCTGGGCGATCTCCGGGTGGTCCGAGACCCACTGCTTGAGCATGTCCGAGTTCATGGTCGCGGCCTGGACCTCGGTGACACACACGGCGGAGGAGGTGCGCGGACCCGGGTCGAAGATGGACAGCTCACCGAACATGTCGGAGGGGCCCATGACGGTCAGGAGGTTCTCCCGGCCGTCGGAGGCGTGGCGGGCCAGTTTCACCTTGCCTGCGGTGATGATGTAGAGGCGGTCGCCGGGTTCGCCCTCCTCAAAGATGGTTGTTCCACGGGGGTACCGGGCCGTTTCCATGTCCTGGGTCAGGTTGGCCACGGCCACGGGGTCCACCCCCTGGAAGATTCCGGCGCGGGACAGGATCTCCTGTACACCTTCCACTTATCGCTCCTCAGTCATAATCGACGTTCGTTGACAGGGCGCCGGGGGAAAACCTCGGTGGTATAGGCTGCAGCCCGCGGATCGGGCCCATCTGTGACGTCCGGCGCAATGTATTCGCCACCACCTTACCGTGGAATTGGTCACTGGTAGGTATCGGAGGGAAATTTGTCACATCCCACTGATTATAATACGCGGTACCTAATGCGGTGATTTATCATCGGTCTGCAACACGACGGACTCCAGTTTCTCCATCAGCAGAGCGAACAGCGCCAGGACCAACGGGGCGGCGACGACGAGAACGGCGATCATGGGTGCCCATCGTAATGGCTAAGCTGTGCCTTATGTCGGTCACGTCCTCACATTCCCATCCCGCCGCCCGCGGCACCGAGACTGACCTGGGCCGCACGCGGCGGGCCCGCCGTATCAACCGTGTTCTGGCCCAGATCCATCCGGATGCACACTGCGAACTCGACCACCGCAACCCGCTGGAACTGACGGTCGCCACGGTCCTGTCCGCCCAGACGACGGACGTCCGGGTCAACCAGGTCACCCCGGAACTGTTCCGCCGTTATCCCACGGCCGCGGCCTATGCCGCCGCGGAACCCGCGGAGCTGGAGGAGATCCTCCGACCCCTGGGTTTCTTCCGTGCCAAGACGAAGAGCCTCATCGGGCTGGGCGAGGCACTGGTCGCGCGTTTCGACGGCCAGGTGCCCACCGCCCTCGAGGACCTGGTCAGCCTGCCCGGTGTGGGGCGCAAGACCGCGCTCGTCGTCCGTGGAAACGCCTTCGGGCTGCCGGGTCTGGCGGTGGACACCCACGTCACCCGCCTGGCGGGTCGGCTGATGCTCACGGAGGCCACCGACCCCCTGAAAATCGAACAGGCCCTGTGCGCCCGGATCGAGAAGAAGGAGTGGACGATGTTCTCCCACCGGCTCATCTTCCACGGCCGCCGGGTGTGCCACGCCCGCCGCCCCGACTGCATGTCCTGCGGTATCGCCCGGGACTGCCCCTCCTACGACCCCACCTCCAGAGCGCGAGCATGAACCGGCAGCACACCTGGACCATCATCATCGGCATCCTCCTCACCGTCGGGGTCTTCGCCGCGGCCGCCACGATGCTGCGTACCGTCAACGGACCTGCCCAGGACCCGCAGGCGGTGGGCACGGCGGGGAATGCGGGGGATGAGGGGGCGTCGCAAAGCAATGTCCCGCCACGCCCGGACTGCCCGGCCACCGGCGCGGGCGGGGTGGCGCTGGACTGCCTCGGCGGCCAGACCGGTGAGGGGGCGGGGGAGGGTATCACCGTGGTCAACGTGTGGGCCTGGTGGTGCGGACCCTGCCGCGATGAACTGCCCTTCTTCGACGAGTTCGCCGCCACCCACCCCGAATACACCGTTGTCGGCGTCCACGCTGACGCGAACCCCGGCAACGGCGCGGCGATGCTCGGGGAGCTGGGCATCAGCCTGCCCAGCTACCAGGATGACGACAATCTTTTCGCCGGTACCCTGGGATTACCCGGCGTCATCCCCCTGACGCTGGTGTTCGACGGCACCGAGCAGCTCGCCATGTACCCGAGGACGTTCCAGTCGGTCCAGGAGCTGAGCGAGGCCGTCGCTGATGCAGTGGAGGACACTTGAGGAATGATTTCGGGATCGACCACCCCGGCAGCAACACCGAACTGAATCCGGAGCAGGCCCCGCGCTGGCTGCGGCAGCTCGTCTCCGAGGTGTCGGACGCCCGCGCACACCCTGATGTCCGGCGCGTCGACGCCTGCATGACCAACCGGGAGGGGCCGGACCGTTCCGCAGCTGTCCTCATGCTCTTCTCCGGTGCCGACCACCTGCAGGCCTATCCGCCGGAGGACGCCGCTGTCCTGCTGACCCACCGCTCGCCGGCGATGCGCTCCCACTCCGGGCAGATCGCCTTCCCGGGCGGCCGGGTCGACCCCACCGACCTCAACCCGGTCGATGCCGCGCTGCGGGAGGCATGGGAGGAGACCGGTCTGGACCGTACCACCGTCACCCCGGTTGCGGAGATGGAGCCGGTCCACATCCGGGCCTCCGGTTACCCGGTGCACCCGGTGCTCGGTCACTGGCACAGCCCCGGTGAGGTCGGGATCGCCAGCCCCGCGGAGGTCGCGGATGTCTTCCCCGCCTACCTCTCCGACCTGGTCGACCCCCGCAACCGCCTCATGGTGGGTTGGTCGGGATGGAAGGGACCCGCGTTCACCATCAACGACTACCTCGTGTGGGGTTTCACCGCCGGCCTGCTCTCCGCGCTGCTGGACCAGGGCGGCTGGTCGCGCCCCTGGGACCGGGAGACCACTCTTGACCTGCAGGAGACGCTGGCGAAATCCCGCAACAACGAACCGCGCTATTCCGATCCGGGCAACCGGGTAAGATTTCTCCGGTAAACGCCGGAGCACCCGTCCCCGGCACGTCCACCCGACAGGAATCTGAACTTCGTGACCCCCGCGCTCATCGTCGACGGCCTCATCGTCCTGGCGGTTTTCCTCGCGATCACCGTCGGCTGGCGCCAGGGGGCGTTCACCTCCGTGCTCTCCACGGTGGGGGTGGTCGCCGGGCTGATCATCGGTGCCGCGCTCGCCCCGCCGGTCATGCAGCTGACGGATTCCGTCGCGCTGCGTTTCCTGCTGGTCCTGGGCACGATCATCATGCTCGTCGGCCTGGGCAACCTCATCGGCGGGATCCTGGGGGCCTCGGTCCGGGACCGGATGCGGATGCGGGCCTCCCAGACCATTGATTCGGCCATCGGTGCGGTGTTCACCGCCGCGGCGACCCTCATCGTCGTCTGGTTGATCTCCATTCCCCTGGCCACGGGGTTGACCGGTCCCGCCAGCCAGGGCCTGCGCAATTCGGAGGTCCTCGGCTTCGTCGACCGCAACACCCCGCCGGGCCTGGATCAGCTGCCCGCCCGCATCACCGTGCTTCTCGACGATTCCGGCCTCCCACCTTTGTTCTCCCCGTTCAACGAGCCACCCGCCCGGGAGGTCGCCGCCCCCAACATCCAGGTCGAGGACCAGGCACTGGTGGAGCAGCTGCGGCCCGCGGTCGTCCACATCCAGGGCGATTCCGATGAGTGCCGGCGCCGCCTCATGGGCTCGGGCTTCGTCACCGCCCCCGACTACGTGGTCACCAACGCGCATGTCGTCGCGGGCACCCAGACCGTCCGCCTGGACACGATCCTGGGGGTCCACGAGGCCACTGTCGTCTACTACAACCCCGGGGTGGACCTGGCTGTTCTCCACGCCCCTGAACTGGGCCTTCCTGCCCTCCAGTGGGCGGAGGCCCCCGCCGCCACAGGCGACGACGCCATCGTCATGGGCTTCCCCGAGTCCGGCCCCTTCGAGGCCGCCCCCGCCCGCATCCGGGACAAACTGCTCATCGCCGGCCCGGACATCTACGCCTCCGGGCGGGTGGAACGGGAGGCCTACACCGTCCGCGGCACCATCCGGCAGGGCAATTCCGGTGGCCCGCTCGTGGACGCTGAGGGCAGGGTCCTCGGTGTGGTCTTCGGCGCCAGCGTCGACCAGACCGACACCGGTTACGCCGTCACCGCCGCCGAGGCGCAGCGCCAGATCGGGGATGTCACCGCCCTGGTCGACCCCGTGGACACCCAGGGTTGCGTGGCCAGCTGATCAACGGGGCCGCCCGGCGCGGGCCGGGGCGGGGTGGCGCTCCACGAAATCAGTGATGACGTCGACGAAACCTGCCGGGTTCTCCAGGTGGGGGAGGTTGCGCGTACCGGGCACGTGGGAGATCTCCACCACGGCGTCGACCCGGTCGCGGGAACGCTGTGCCAGTTGCCGCCAGTCCCGCTGCGGTGGCTGCACGAGCAGCGTGGGGGCCGTGACCTTCGCGTGCAACCAGCGGGCGGAGACCGTGGCGGTGAGCATCCGGTTGGTGCGCAGGATCGCCTGCTGGGCATTGCTGATCTGGGCTGACCGCAGGCGCAGCTGGAGCGTCGGCGCGAAGGCGGGGGAACGGGAGAAATCCGCGGTGGTGTTCAGCTGGAGCTGGCGCCGGTAGGCGGCTGCCACCAGACCCGGCACCAGGTGGAACAGGGGCAGGGGCAGCCGGGAGAGGAGCGCACGGGTGCCCAGCCAGGGGTAGTTCCAGGGGCGGGCGGCGATCGCGCGGCGCAGGTCCACCGGGTGGGCGGAACTGACGGAGACCAGGCTGGCGACCAGCTCGGGGTATTTCGTCGCCAGCGCCCATGCGACGGTGCCGCCGGTGTCGGAGCCGATGACCACGGCGGAGTCATAGCCCAGGGAACGGATGACTCCGGCGATGTCCCCGGCGGCGGTGCGCAGGTCGCCACCGGCGGTGGCCGGGGGCTTGTCGCTCAGGCCGTAGCCGCGGGCGTCGACGGCCACCACGTGGAAACCCCGGGCAGCCAGTGGTGCGATCACCTCCCGGAAATCGAACCAGCCGGAGAAGGCGCCGTGCAGCAGCACCACCAGGGGATCTCCTGGATCACCCGCCACGGCCGCATGGAGCCGCACACCACGGGTGTGGACGAGCTCATGGGTGAAGGGGCCGTCCAACTCCACCACGGAGGGCGACAGAGCGAACCGGCGGCGCTTGGGGCGGTGGCGCTTCAACACGTCGGGGCAGGTCCTTTCGGCGGGACAGGTGCGGCGGGGCGAAGAAAAAGCCGCCCGTCCGCTGCCGGAGACAGGAGCGGAGGGCGGGGGAGGGGGCGGGGTCAGCTGTACAGGCCGCGGTCGCGGCCCTCCAGCTTCTTCGTCGCCTGACCCGGGACGAGTTTCTTCAGTTCGGTGACCGACTCGATCGTCTGCTTCGGGGCCCCGATCTTCTTCACCTTGCGCCAGCCGAACAGGGCGAGCACCGCTGCGAGGAGGACCATCACCAGGAAGACGATGAGGAAGGCGGCCCACGGCTCCAGCCATACGCTCAGCAGTGCGGCGACGAAGAAAAAGAAGAAGAAGGAGGAGTACAGGGCGATGACGCCTGCGACGCCGAAGAGACCGCCACCGATGGCGCCCTTCCTGGCCTCCCCGGCGAGTTCCGTCTTGGCCAGCTCGAGCTCGGCGCGGAACAGGCTGGACATCTGGGAGGTGGCGTTGGAGACCAGGTCGCCGATGGAGCCTTCACCCGGACGGGTGGTGTCGACGTCGCTGAGCGGGATAGAGCTGACGCGCGGAGTGAAGTCCTTTGGTCCGTCGGTGAAAAGTCCGTTTGTGCTCACGATGTGCCTTCCTGCAGCGGTGTCATGCCTTAGTTGTCCATGGTGCCACGGATTCACAATGAATGCGGGTCCCTTGCAGCGCTATCGTAGTGGATATGTCTGCGGTTGACCCTCTCCAACCCCTCCTCCAGCTCGGCGATGTGGCGGCACTCGCGGCGGAGGCCGTGTCGGCGATCGCGGCGGTGCACCGGCGCCCCGTCTCCCTGCGCAGGGCTGACGTCACAGGATCGGAATCCGTGTTGCGTGGTGCGCGTACCTCCGCGTTGATCGAGGACCCCTCGGCCCGTGACCTGGCTGAGCCGGTGGGGGTGCTGGGGGCGTCGATAAGCGTCTCCAGCATGCTCGCACCCGATTCCCTGCAGGCCTCGGCGCGGGTGTTCTCCCGGGCGCCGCTGCAGGTGCTCTCCCGCATGTCTGTGCTCGCCGGAGGGGGCGGACGTCCGGAGGGGGCACCCGAGCGGCTGCAGCAGCTGGCCCTGCTGATCAGCCAGGGCGCCCATGACGTGCTGCTGCCCCAGGTCGTGCACGCGGAGCTGCTCGCCCATGAACCCTTCGGGGAACGCTCCGGACTCATCGCCCGTGCGGCAGCCCGGCTGTCGGCGGTGACCTCCGGGCTGGACCCGCGCGGTCTGGCGGTGCCGGAGCCTTATCTCCTGCGCCACCGGGATGACTACCTCGCCGCCGCAGCAGCATGGCGGCAGGGCAGCGCGGTGGAGTTCCTCGAACTGTCGCTGCGTTCCTGGGCCGCCGGCGCAGAAGAGGCGGAGGCCATCGCCCGGGCGCTGTGAGGCGGTGTGTCGTAGGGCTTCGGAAAACATCACATAACGCGTCACCCTCAGTGCCGCGTCGGATGGTGCGGGTGCGGGGACATGCGGGCACCTGTATTTTCCTGGCCAAGCTCCACCTGGGCTTATAAAAATGCGCCTACGTACTGCGTGGCATTTTCCGGAGCGCTCCTTTTCCGGCCCGGTGTCCTAGGCTGAGCCGCGGCGGCCGCGTGCCCACCAGATGCTGCCGGCGGCAGCCGCGGTGACGACGGCAACGACACTCGCGCCGATGCTCACCTCGCGCGGGGAGGGCATCTGGAACAGCGGCACCGGGTGGCGGAAGGAGCGGATCTCCCAGCCCCTCTCCAGGGCGGTCTTCTTCATGGCGCGGTCGGGGTTGACTGCGACGGGGTTGCCCACCATCTCCAGCATGGGGATGTCGGTGGCGGAATCGGAGTAGGCGTAGCTGAGCGCGAGATCGTAGTCGTGTTCCCTCGCGAGGTCTGTGATGGCCGCTGCCTTCGCCGCGCCCTTGCAGTAGAAGAGGATCTCGCCGGTGAAATGGCCGTCGGCGACCTCGAGTTCCGTGGCCACCACCTGGTTGATGCCCAGTTCCTCGGCGATGAGGCCCACCAGGTGGGAGGCGGAGGCCGAGATGATGATGACGTCGTGGCCGGCGTTGCGGTGGAAGGCGATGAGCTCGCGGGCCTCCGCGTAGATGGCGGGGGTGACCACGTTGTGCATGGTCTCTGAGGCGATCTCGCGGACCTGTTCCACGGACCAGCCGGCGACCATTGAGGCGAGCTGGTCGCGGGTGGTGTCCATCTGTTCGCTCGACTGGCCGGCGATCATGTAGGTGGCTTTGGCCAGGGACATCTGCAGTGCCTCGGAGGTGGTGATCAGGCCGTTGTGCATGAACTCGCGGCCGAAGGCGAAGGCGGATGAGGTGGCGATGATGGTCTTGTCCAGGTCGAAGAAGGCCGCCACGCGCGGGGGTGTTGGCGTGGTGGCCTGCTGATTGGGGGTGGGCCCGGATGTCATGAGGACAGAGTGTAGACCTCCAACCTGTGAAACGTAAGGGTTGGATGTGGCTGAAGTTTCCTGAGGGACGGGCGGGGCTGCAGTGTGGAGGCTTCTGGACATGAGATTCTTTCTCGAATGATTATTCGAGAAAACTCCGCCACCGGTATTGTCTTGCCGCGCAAGGTGTGCCATAATTTCTCTTGCAAGGCCCCGACATACAGTGTGGCCTGCCCCGGCAATCCCCCCCGATGCCGGGTTACGACGGCCCGCGCACACCCCCCCCCGAGGCGCGGGCCGTCCCTTATTTTCCGCCCCTTCCGGCGGTACCCGTATTGTCACCGGGCCCCGTCGCGGACGCCACCGCTGCGCCGGTTTTCTCCACAGGCCTGTGCTGAGACGTCAACAATCCGGGCGGTTGTCCACAGCCGGAGCCCACTGAGCCTTGTGGCCGGGACCTGTAGCGGGCGACTGTGGGGACATGAGCAGCACATACATCCTCGTCGCCGTCGGGGACCCCGTCATCCACCCTGAGGCCACGCATATCGCCGCCGCCACCGGCCACGGGGTCATCGACACCATCGACCCCCGTGAGATCACCCGCCTCCTGCCCCGCGCCCACGCCCTGCTTGCCGACGCCGACACGGCCGGCCACGTGGCCACCCTCGACCGGCGGCCCGGCATTTATTTCCTCGCTGCCGACCCCGGGCCTGCCGACTGGCGCGCCGCGCTGACCTGCCACGCGGAGAACGCCTACGTGCTGCCGGCCCAGGCCGCCGAGCTGCTCACCGCCCTGGGCCATGCCCGGGCCCCGCAGCCCGGGCAGGAGACCCACCCCACCGCAGGCCGCACGGCGCTGGCCAGGGCCAGGCATGCAGCCCCTGCGGCAGGGCAGGCCGGCGGGACGCTCATCGCCGTCTGCGGGGCGGTCGGCGGGGCGGGCACCTCCACGCTGGCCGCGGCACTCGCCCGCACCGTGGCCCGCCACCACCCGGTCACCCTCATCGACGCCGACGGGCACTCTGGCGGCCTTGATCTACTGCTCGGCCTGGAGGACACCCCCGGAGCCCGGTGGCCGGACCTGCGGCTGGGGGAGGGCACCGTCGCAGGTACCGATCTCCGGGCGGCACTGCCCACCACCCCCGACGGAATCGCGGTGCTCTCCGCAGCGCGGAGCACCCTCGCGGATCCGTTCCGCCTCAGGCCGGAGCACATGCGCCCCGTGCTGGAGGCTCTGGATGGTTCGCCGGGCATCACCGTCGTCGACCTACCCGCCCACGGCCCCGTGACGGAGACCGTCACCGGCACCTGCGACCGGCTCGCCCTGCTCATCCCCGCCGAGGTCCGTGCCGCCGCGGCCGCGGCAGGCCTGGTCACCGACCTTGCCCGCGGCCGCACAGCCACCATCGGCATCGCCCGGCACCGGGGCTGGTCCGGCCTGACCGCCGATGACCTGTCACGGATCACCCGCTGTCAGATCATCGGGGAACTCGGCCAGCTCTCCCGTCTGCCCCGGACGGTGGAACTCGGCGGCCTGCCCGACCGCCTGCCCGGACCACTGGGGGCCACCACCCGGTTGATTGCGGAGGATGCGGGGGTGGCACTGTGAATCTCCCCACTGGCCCCGCCCTCATGGAACGCGTGCAGCGCCGCCTGGTCGACACCCCCGGCGCCACCGGGAACGCCGCCGAACTCGCCCGCCTCATCCGTGAGGAAGCCGGGGTCATCTCCGATGTCGACGTCCTCGACCTGCTGCGCCGCCTGCGCCACGACTCCACCGGCATCGGCCTGCTCGAGACCGTCCTGGCGCTGGAGGGCGTCACCGACATCGTGGTCAACGGCCCGGACCAGGTGTGGTTCGACCGGGGTGGTGGCCTGGAACGCGCGGAGGTCACCTTCGCCGACGACGCGGAGGTCCGTCAACTCGCCACCCGGCTGGCCACCGCCTGCGGCAGCCGGCTCGATGACGCCCAGCCCTTCGCCGACGGGCGGCTGAGCCGCGACGACGGTTCCATCATCCGGATCCACGCCCTGCTCGCCCCGCCCTCGGCCGGGCACACCTGTCTGAGCCTGCGGGTCCTGCGCCAGGCCACCACCACCCTGGAACAGCTGGTCACCTGGGACACGGTCAGCGCAGAAATTGCCGAACTGCTGCGGGGCGTGGTCCGCCACCGCCGTGCCTTCCTCGTCGTGGGCGGCACCGGCACGGGCAAAACCACCCTGCTCGCCGCGCTGCTGGCGGAGGTCGACCACCGGGAGCGGATCCTGTGCATCGAGGACACCGCCGAGCTCCAGCCCCGCCACCCGCACGTGGTCAACCTGGTCTCCCGCTCCCGCAATATCGAGGGCAGCGGCGAGATCACCATGTCCGACCTGCTCCGGCAGGCACTTCGGATGCGCCCCGACCGCATCGTCGTCGGCGAGATCCGGGGCGCGGAGGTCGTCGACCTTCTCGCTGCGCTCAACACCGGACACGAGGGCGGTGCCGGCACCATCCACGCCAACTCGCTCGGGGAGGTCCCCGCCCGCATGGAGGCACTCGCCGCACTCGGGGGGCTGGAGCGGCAGGCACTGCACTCGCAGCTGGCGGCTGCGGTCGACGTGGTCATCGTCATGCGCCGGGCCGGTGATGGCCGCCGCATCGTCCACCAGCTCGGCCTGCTCAGCGGCAACCCCGCGACAGCCCATCCCGTGTGGGACAGCGGGCACGGCCCGCTCCCGGGTTTCGACGAGTTCCGGCAGGCCCTGTCATGACCGCCCTCCTCCTGCTCGCCGGACACCTGCTCCTGCCCGCCCCGGCCCCGGCCACCCGGCTGTCCGCCCGCCTGCGCAACCGCACCCGCCTGCGCTCCCTGCTGCCCCTCGCCCTGGGGGCCTGCGCCACCATCCTTCTCCTGCCCGGCAGCTTCAGTGTCGCGGCCGCCGTCGTGCTCATCGCCGGCACCTCCGGGTGGACCGTCCACGACATGCGCACCCGCCGCCGCGCCCACCACCGGGAAACCGTCACTGCCGGATTCCTCGGCCACCTCGCCGGGGAACTGCGTGCCGGTGGTGCCGTATCCACGGCGGTGGAGCACTCCACCGCGAACCTCCCGGAAGACACCCCGCCCGAGCTGCGCGGCATTCTCCAGCAGGTGTGCGCCCACCTCCGCCGCGGAGTCCCCGGCGCCCACGTACTCACCGACAATGCCACCACCCCGGAGCTGGCGGGGCTGGGGACCCTGTGGTCCCTGGCTGAACGGTACGGCCTGCCACTCGCCCCGCTGGTGGAGCAGGCGCAGTTGCGTATCGACACCCGCCTGCGTCACCGCACCGCCACCGCCGCCACCCTCCAGGGCCCGCAGGCCACCGCCGTGATCCTCAGTCTCCTGCCGCTGGCAGGCATCGCCATGGGCACCGCCATGGGTGCCGACCCCCTCGGACTCCTCCTCGGCGGCGGGCTGGGTGGACTTCTCCTGGTGGCCGGCACCGGGCTGGCCGCGACCGGCTTCGTCTGGTCCCGGTACATCATCCAGAGGGCGGCCCCGTGACCCTCATCCTCCTCGCCCTCGTGCTGCTCCTGCCGGTTCCCCGCGCCGCCGGACGGTTGGACCACCGCAGCCCGAAAACCCCGCGTGACGGACCACCCACCCGGTCCGGGCCCGACCGCCTGTCACTCGCCGCCGACATCGACCTCTACGCCGCCTGCCTGCGCGCCGGGCTCACCCCCGCCGCGGCAACCACGGCACTGGCAGATGCCGGCCACGACCCCGCCACCCGCGGGGCCTGGCGGTCCGTCTCCGCCCTGCTCGCGATCGGCGTGCCCGCCGGGCGCGCCTGGGCGGAAGTCACCGACCTGCCCGGACTGGGGGAACTCGCCGGGCTGGCCCGCATGTCGGGACGTTCCGGCTCCGCCATGTCGGAGGCCTGCGGGCGTATCAGCGAAAGCCTGCGTGCTGACGCCGCCGACCAGGCCACCGCCCGCGCCGAACGCGCCGGGGTGCTCATCGCCCTGCCGCTGACGGTCTGTTTCCTGCCCGCCTTCCTCGTGCTCGGCCTGGCCCCCGTGGTCATCGGCCTGGGCTCCCAACTGCTCACCTGAACCAATGCCCCAGAACAGAACCAACCACACAAGGAGAAAGAACATGACCTTCCACAAGCACACAAAAGACCTTCTGAACAGCGATGACGGCATGTCCACCATCGAATACGCCATGGGCTCACTTGCCGCAGCAGCCCTCGCGGCGGTGCTCTACGCCGTCATCAACACCGGAGCTGTCGTCGACGCAATTGAATCGATCATCACCGACGCCCTGTCCAACACCCCGATCTGATGTCCACCATCGAGGCCGCGGTCGGCCTGGGCAGTCTCATCGCCGTCTGCGGGTTCATCGTCGGGGCGATCGCCACGATGGCGGCACACCTCAACGCGGTCGAGGCTGCCGGGGCCGCCGCCCGGGCACACGCCATCGGGGTGGATTACCAGCCCACCCGAGGTGAGGTGACCGTCACCGAATCCGGTGGCCTGGCCACCGCCACCGCGCGGGTGCCCGCCCCGCTGGGGGAGCGCAACCACAGCGCGGTCTTCCCGGTGGAGGTGCCCTGACACCGTGCCCACCATCGCCACCGCCGGTTTCGCCGCCGCCCTCATCAGTCTCGGGCTGGCGGTCATCGGGGCCGCAGCACAGGTCAGCGCCCACCAGCAGGCGCGTGTGGCGGCTGACCTGGCCGCGGTGGCCGCCGCTCATGCCCACGCCCGGGGTGAGGACACCTGCGCCGTGGCCGGGCAGGTCGCGGGCCACAACGGGGCCGCCCTGAGCGGATGCGTGGTCACGGGTGCCGATGTCACCGTCACCGCACGCATCCGCAGAAGGGAGGTCAGCTCGACGGCGGGCCCGGTGTAGCCCCCGTCATCGACACCAGCGCACCCAACAGCTTCAGGGCGCCGGCCTTGTCCAGCGGGTGGTTGCCGTTGCCGCACTTCGGGGACTGGACGCATGACGGGCAACCGGACTCGCAGCCGCAGGAACGCACCGCCTCGAAGGTCGCTTCGATCCACGCCGGGAAACGCGCGAAACCCTCGTCAGCGAAACCCGCCCCGCCGGGGTTGCCGTCGTAGACGAAGACCGTCGGTAACTGCGTGTCCGGGTGCAGTGCGGTGGACACCCCGCCGATGTCCCAGCGGTCGCACGTGGCGATCAACGGCAGCAACCCGATTGCCGCATGCTCAGCGGCGTGCAGAGCACCCGGGATCTCAGCCGCCGTGATCCCCATCGCCGCCAGGGCGAGCGGATCAACGGTGTAGGCGATTGCCCGGGTGCGCAGACGCTGCTCCGGCATCGCCAGCGGAACGACATCCGCGGTGGTGCCGTCAGCGAGTTTGATCAGGTATCCGGTCACCCGGTCGGTGACCTCCACCTCCACGTTGGCCACCCACAGACCAGGGGAGAAGTTGATCAGCTCATCCTCCCCCGGGCCTCCCAGGATCCGGATGTCGGTCTCCGAACGGGCGACCGTGGTGTAGTCCGGCAGTTCGGGGCGGGCGCGGGCGACATGGTCATCGAAGTCGAGCTCCTCGATGAGGAAGCTCTCACCCTGGTGCAGGTACACCGCGCCGGGATGGACCTGGGCTGCGGCGCGCGCCGCATCGACGGTGCCGAGCAGGCGG
Source organism: Corynebacterium lemuris (assembly GCF_024919295.1). Taxonomy (GTDB): domain Bacteria; phylum Actinomycetota; class Actinomycetes; order Mycobacteriales; family Mycobacteriaceae; genus Corynebacterium; species Corynebacterium lemuris. The sequence continues at coordinate 290,621 of NZ_JANWTC010000001.1, forward strand.
CCGTCGGAGACGTCGACGATCAGGACCTCCTCCCCGGAGCCACCCCGCAGGTTCACTGCAGCGTGGGCGTTCTCGGGGGTGAGGGGGGCGTCGATGAGCGGGGTGGGGAACCAGCCGCGTGGGCGCTTCCGGAGCAGCCCCGCGGCGGTGAGTTCCCCGACGACCTCCCCCGCGCCGAGGGCAGCCACGTCCGCCTCGCTCAGCGGCTTCTCGACGGCCGCACAGTAGACGTGTCCGCGCAGCACATAGGGGTTGCTCGGGTTGAACACGGAGCGCTCCACCGGCCGGCCGAGCAGCGCCTGGGGGTGGTGGATGAGATAGGTGTCCATCGGTTCGTCACGGGCCACCAGCACGACGATCGAACCCTGGCCGCGTCTGCCGGCGCGGCCGGCCTGCTGCCAGAAGCTGGCCACTGTCCCGGGGAAACCGGCGGTGACCACGGCGTCGAGGCCGCCGACGTCGATGCCCAGCTCAAGGGCGTTGGTGGTGGCCACGCCCAGCAGGGTGCCGTCGTCGAGTTCGCGTTCCAGCCGGCGGCGGTCCTCGGCCAGATAACCGGCGCGGTAGGCGGCGATGCGGCGGGCGAAGTCCGTACGCCCCATCGTCGACAGCGTCTCCTGGGTGCGCAGGGCCACCACCTCGGCGGAACGGCGGGAGCGCACGAAGGTCAGGGTGCGTGCGCCCTCGGCGACGAGGGTGGCCATGATGCCGGCGGCTTCAGTGGTGGCGGCGCGGCGGACGGGTGCGCCCTGTTCGCCCTCCACGCCCTCGAGGAAACCCGGTTCCCAGAGCAGGACGGTCCGGGCGCCGGTGGGGGCACCGTCTTCGGTGATGGCCTGCACGGGGCGGCCGGTGAGATTGGCGGCGTGGGCAGCCGGATCGTGCGCGGTGGCCGAAGCCAGGATCACCGTCGGATCCGCCCCGTAGTGGGCGGCCAGCCGCAGCAGCCGGCGCAGCACCAGGGCGACGTTCGCGCCGAAGACCCCGCGGTAGGTGTGGCACTCGTCGATGACGATGAAACGCAGGTGCCGCAGCAGGCGGGCCCAGCGGGCGTGGTGGGCGAGGACGGAGACGTGCAGCATGTCGGGATTGGTGAACACGAACCTCGTCGTGTCGCGGATACCGGTGCGTGCCTCGGTGGGGGTGTCCCCGTCGTAGGGGGCGGGATAGATGGTGTCCAGCCCCTCGACCGCGCGGGTGAGGGCGGTGACGGCGGCCAACTGGTCCGAGCCCAGGGCCTTGGTCGGGGTCAGGTAGAGGGCGCAGGCGGTGGGGTCGGTGGCCAGGTGGCTGAGGATGGGCAGCAGGTAGCCCAGGGATTTGCCGGAGCTGGTGCCGGTGGCCACCACTACGTCCGTGCCCGCGTGCGCGAGGGTGGCGGTCTCGGCCTGGTGGCTGTAGAGCGCGGTGATCCCCGAGTCCGTGAGGTGTGTCCGCAGGTGCGGGTGGACCCATTCGGGCCAGGGTGCGGTCCGGGCGGTACGGGCCGGGATGACGGTGGAGTACGTGCAGGTGGAGGCGGGGAAGCGGCGGGTGATCTCCGCGGCGAGCTCCGCACCCAGCGGATTTGGACTAGTCAGGAGGATCACCCCTTTCCGTGGGAGAGGTCTCAAAAAATCTGCCCGGAAATGCCGTAAGACTATCGCGCCCGTTTAATTCGTGACACACTGGGTCCTGGTCGCAGTTCTGTGCGTTACGTTTACGTGCTCGCAAGGATATTTGCGCGAGCACCCGAATCATCGCTCCATACCGGGGGTGGTGGTTACTCGGGGGTTCGATACGACCCGGTTGTCGGCAGGTGTCGACACCGTACCCACCTCCACGTCAAGAAATAGGTAAGAAAACATGGCACAGGGAACTGTGAAGTGGTTCAACGCTGAGAAGGGCTTTGGTTTCATTGCCCCGGCCGACGGTTCGGCCGACGTCTTCGTTCACTACTCTGAGATCCAGGGCTCCGGCTTCCGCACCCTCGAAGAGAACCAGCAGGTTGAGTTCGAGATCGGTGAGGGCGCCAAGGGCCCGCAGGCTCAGGCTGTTCGTCCGCTCTAAGCCTCACTGACCTTCAAGGAAGCTTCTGGTCCTCCTGTAGGGCCGGTTAAGGTTTTCTCGCATGACCGTCCACCCGTGTACGCGGGGCAGGACGGTCATTGTTGTTTCCGGGGTTGGTCCCGGGCCGGCCCACCGGCCTGCCTCCGTCGGTCCAGCAGGTCCTGCACCCGCTGGACCAGCAGGCCTGCGGCGGTGCCCAGCGTGATGCCCATGGCCATGCCCACGAGCGGGTAGTCGGAGAAGATCCAGCCGCCGAGGTAGCCGATGAGGACGGCCTGCAGGGCCCAGATGACCACGCCGATTGTGTCGTAGAGGAAGAACCAGCGCCAGGGGTAGCGCACGGAACCGAGCATGATCGTCATGAACCACCGGGCCCAGGGGATGAAGCGGGCCACGATGATGGTGGTGGCGGCGTTGCGGCGGATGTTCCCCCGCACCCAGGCCACGGCCCGCCCCCGGGCGGAGTCCTCGGGGACGCTCTCCACGAAACGGATCAGCCGGGTACCCAGGAGATAACAGATGTTGTCGCCGACGACCGCACCGACGACCGCGATCTGGATGACGGTGAGCAGGTCCGGCACGCCCCGGGAACCGGACCATGATCCGGCGAGGGTGAGCACGGCCTCGCTGGGAATCAGTGGCAGCAGCGAGTCGAGGACCACCAGCCCTGCCAGCACGGGGTAGAAGACCGGCAGGGTCAGCAGCGTCTCCACCCACGTCACGATCTGCCCGGTCATTGGCGCCAGAGTAGTGTGCGGGGACGATCGGCGGCAGGGAGATCACTGTGAATTCCGGGTGAGTTGCCCGACCACAGGAGGGCCATTAAATACTGTGTAACGTATTGCCCAGTACCGGGTCTGGGCTAAAGTCACCCGGAAAGGACGGGTTCGCCCGCCAGACATGCAGCCGGCGGACACGCCGTGGCACCAGTTAGATGAGAGGGAAGATCCCCCAGTGGCAGAAGCGAAGGGATCAGGGATGAAGACCCTGGTCATTGTGGAGTCGTCGACCAAGGCGAAGAAGATCCAGCCTTATCTGGGTGACGACTACATTGTCGAGGCCTCGGTCGGACACATCCGTGACCTTCCCCGCGGTGCCGCCGATGTACCGGTGAAGTACAAGAAGGAACCCTGGGCGCGGCTGGGGGTGGACACGGAGCACGGATTCGCCCCGCTCTACGTGGTCAGCCCCGACAAGAAGAAGAAGGTCGCTGACCTCAAGGCCAAACTGAAGCTCTGCGACGAGCTGCTGCTGGCCACGGACCCCGACCGTGAGGGCGAGGCCATCGCCTGGCACCTGCTCGAGGTGCTCAAGCCGACGGTGCCGGTGCGCCGCATGGTGTTCAACGAGATCACCAAGCCCGCCATCCTCGCGGCCGCGGAGAACACCCGTGAGCTGGACGTCAACCTCGTCGACGCCCAGGAGACCCGCCGCATCCTCGATCGTCTCTACGGTTACGAGGTGTCGCCGGTGCTGTGGAAGAAGGTCATGCCGCGCCTGTCGGCCGGCCGTGTCCAGTCGGTGGCCACCCGCGTCATCGTCGAGCGGGAACGCGAGCGCATGGCCTTCGTCTCCGCCGAGTACTGGGACCTGTCCGCTGAGCTGGACACCGGCAACGAGACACCGGACCCGGAGAACCCGCGTACCTTCCAGGCGAAGCTGGCCACGATCAACGGCCAGCGGGTCGCCCAGGGGCGTGACTTTGATGACCGGGGCCGCCTCAAGGGGGAGGCGGTGGTCGTCGGCAAGCAGCAGGCCGAGGCACTGGCCGAGGCCCTGCAGGGTGTGGACATGCAGGTCTCCGGTGTGGAGGAGAAGCCCTACACCCGCCGCCCCTACGCGCCGTTCATGACCTCGACCCTCCAGCAGGAGGCGGGCCGGAAGCTGCACTACACCTCGGACCGCACGATGCGTATCGCGCAGCGCCTGTACGAGAACGGCCACATCACCTATATGCGTACGGACTCGATCTCGCTGTCGGAGCAGGGCATCCAGGCCTCCCGCCAACAGGCGAAGGAACTCTACGGTGACGCCTTCGTCGCCGATTCCCCGCGCCGCTACGAGCGCAAGTCGAAGAACTCGCAGGAGGCGCACGAGGCGATCCGTCCCGCCGGCGAACGCTTCGCGACCCCCGGGGAGCTGCACAGCCAGCTCGATGCCGAGGAGTTCAAGCTCTATGAGCTGATCTGGCAGCGCACCGTCGCCTCCCAGATGTCGGACGCGAAGGGCACCTCCATGAAGGTGACCATCGCGGGCCAGGCACGCACCGGCGAGCAGACCGAGTTCTCCGCCACCGGCCGCACCATCACCTTCCCGGGTTTCCTGCGCGCCTACGTCGAGACCACGAAGCTTGACGACGGCCGCGACGTCGCCGACAACGCCGAGAAACGCCTGCCCAACCTCGCCGAGGGTGACGCCCTCACCGCCGCGGGGATCAGCGCCGACGGCCACGCCACCAACCCGCCCGCCCGCTACACCGAGGCCAGCCTGGTCAAGAAGATGGAGGAGCTGGGCATCGGCCGCCCCTCGACCTACGCGTCGATCATCAAGACCATCCAGGACCGCGGCTACGTCGTCCCGCGCGGCAACGCGCTCGTACCCAGCTGGGTCGCCTTCGCCGTGGTCGGCCTGCTGGAGAACCACTTCGGCCCCCTCGTCGACTACGACTTCACCTCCTCCATGGAGGACGAGCTGGACAACATCGCCGCAGGGGAGGAGGACCGCACCGAGTGGCTCACGGGCTTCTACTTCGGTGACGCCGAGGCCGATGACAGCACCGCGGAGTCCATCGCCCGCCACGGTGGGCTGAAGAGCCTGGTGGGCACCAACCTTGAGCACATCGACGCCCGTTCGGTGAACTCCCTGCACCTGTTCGACGATGAGGCCGGCCGCCCGGTCAATGTCCGCGTCGGCCGCTACGGCCCCTACATCGAGCGGAAGGTCGGCGAGACCGCCGAGGGGGAGCCGGAGTACCAGCGCGCCAACCTGCCTGAGTCCACCACCCCGGACGAGCTCAACCTGGAGCTTGCCGAGAAGCTCTTCGCCACCCCGCAGGGTGGCCGCGAGCTGGGGGTGAACCCGGCCAACGGCCGCATGATCGTGGCGAAGGAGGGCCGCTACGGTCCTTATGTCACCGAGGTCGTGCGTGACGATGAGCGCGCCACCGCTGAGGCCGCGGCCGAGGAGGTCGTGGCGAAGGAGCGGGCCGAGGAGGACGCCCAGCGCGCCGCCGACGGCAAGCGTGCGAAGAACTGGGACACCAAGACCGCTGCCGCCCAGAAGGAGAAGCGGATCAACGCCCTGGTGGAGGAGAATCTCAAGCCGGGCACCGCCTCCCTGTTCAAGTCGATGGAGCCGGCGTCGGTCACCCTGGAGCAGGCGCTGCAGCTGCTCAGCCTGCCCCGCGAGGTGGGTGTGGACCCGGTTGACAACGAGGTCATCACCGCCCAGAACGGCCGCTACGGCCCCTACCTGAAGAAGGGGTCGGATTCGCGTTCGCTGGCGGATGAGGACCAGATCTTCCAGATCACCCTCGACGAGGCGCGCCGCATCTACGCCGAGCCCAAGCGCCGGGGCCGCACCGCGGCCGCACCGCCGCTGAAGGTCCTCGGCGACAACGACGTCTCCGGCAAGCCGATGACCGTCAAGGACGGCCGTTTCGGCCCCTATGTCACTGACGGCACCACCAACGCCTCGCTGCGCAAGGGCGACAGCCCGGAGACGATCACCGACGCCCGCGCCAACGAGCTGCTCTCCGAGCGCCGTGCCAAGGAGGCGGCTGACGGTAAGGCCCCGGCGAAGAAGACGACCAAGAAGACCACGAAGACCACGAAGAAGACGACGGCCAGGAAGACCACCCGCAAGGCACCTTCTCCGGGCACCACGCGTGTGATCAAGGCAGGCAACCGGAAGCAGTGACCCGTCGCTAGGGTGGGGGCCATGAATCGTATGGTCACCCACACCCAGGATGGCGCCGAGGCCCTCTTCGCCTCCGTCACCACCGGCCTCCGGGAACCGGAGCGCCTCGCCTACCTCAGCCTCGGTGAACTCGTCGCCTGGTCGAACATCTTCCGCTGGCAGCGGGTGCGGTCGGTGGTCACCCCCTTCCTCCATCCGTTGCTGGCCGCCACCATCCTGCGCACGAACCGGGAACCGGTCCTGCTGGCGGGGATGGCCGGGGGACTGGTGGGCAGTGTCGTCAAGCTGCGGCGGCCGGAGAAGACCCCGGTGCTGGGCATGTTCGGCCTCGCCGCCAACCACGCCGCCTATTCCGCGGCGCTGGTCTCCCACGGGGCACGCCCCTCCGCGGGCCGGGTGGCCCTGCGGGCGGCGGCCTGGACAACCGGTGTGGGGTTGGCCGTGTGGCGGAAGAAGCAGCTCATCGCCCCGGCTGTCCTGGCCGGTGTCTTCGTCTCCGCGACTTCGACCCTCGCGGACGACCCGGCCCTGCAGGACGGTTCCACCCCCGCTAAGGGGCTCGGGCACGCGGGCAACCTGCTGCTCGGTGCCGAAGGCATTGCCCTGCTGCGCGAGACCGTGTTCACCGGCGACAAACCGGGTCACCGGCTTCTCGACGCCACCATGACCGCCGCCAGTGTCATCGGCAACGTCCTCATGGTCGACGGGTTGACGCGGCGCACGTCCCGGGACAACGGGGCGTCGGCAGGCTAGGCCCCGCCGCGGAATCGCACCAGCGGCGGGCCGATCACGGGTTGGACCCGCTTGACGATCGTGCCGATGAGGAAGGCCGCGGCGACGGTGCCCTCACGCACGCCGACGACCGCGCCAGCGAACAGCAGCCCGAGGATGATGGCGGAGATCACGGTGATGAGGTCGAAACCGATTTTGACGTGGCCGAAGACGAACAGACGCCGCTTGCCGAACACCCGGGACAGCTCCGTGCTGATCGCCAGGACCACCGCCTCCCCGGCGAGCATGAGAGTGTTCGCGGAGATCTGGAAGCAGATACCCGTGCTCAGCAGAAGCAGGCCGATGAGCACGATCAGCCACTGCTGCCAGTACGCGGAATAGGTGACCCAGGAGGTCAGCCACAGGGCGAGGTCATTGAACAGGCCGAACACGACCGCCAGGGGGATCTGCAGCAGCTGGAAGGCCTGGAAACGGCTCCGCAGCAGCAGGACCTGGATCAGGACCAGGCCGATGTTGAAGATGATCGTGGTCATCCCCAGCGTGAGCGGGCTGATCAGGCTGAGGACATAGGGCAGCGAGGAGATCGTGGTGGTGCCCAGGTCACTGCGCACCGACAGGGCGATGCCGAAGGCCATGAACAACATGCCTGTGACAAGCAGGACAAGCCTGCGGGGCTGCAGTTTCTCCATCTCAGGAACGGTCCGCCATCGTCGCGCGGATGGGGCGGGCCAGCTGGGTCATCTCCCGGCGCCCGCGCAGCTCCACCGACTTCATGACGGTCCAGCGGGCCTGCTCGGCCTCGTTCGCCCCCCGCAGCGTGGCAGCGTTGGTGAGCACCCGGCCCGGGGTGTCCTTGGCCAGGTCGGTCAGGCGCGCCGCGGAGTTCACGGCGTCACCGATGACGGTGTACTCGAAACGGTCCGAGCCACCGATGTGGCCGGCGACGACGTGGCCCGCGGCCACGCCGATGCCGGCCTGCAGCTCCATGCCCTTGAGCTCCTGCCGCAGCTCGCGGGCGGCGGTGAGGGCATGGGAGGTGGCGTCGGGCAGCCCGATGGGGGCCCCGAAAACGGCGAGCGCGGCGTCACCCTGGAATTTGTTGATGATGCCCTTGTTGCGGTGCACCACCGTGACCACGTGCTCGAAGAATTTGTTCAGCTCCTCGACGACCTCCTCCGGCGAGTGGTTCACCGCGAAGGTCGTCGAACCGATGACGTCGACGAACAGGACGGCGACCTTGCGGTCCTCCCCACCGAGGGTGGGGCGCTCCTCCAGGGCTCGCTTGGCCACCTCGATGCCGACGTAGCGGCCGAAGATGTCGCGTACCCGCTGGCGTTCCTTCAGACCGCGCATCATCTCGTTGAAACCGGCCTGCAGGACACCGATCTCGGAGCCGTCGTAGATGTCCACCTCGGCGTCGGTGTCGCCACGGCGCACCCGGTTGATGGCCTCCTGCAGCTCCAGGATCGGGTCCACCACACTCATGATGGCGAAGCTCGTGCCCACGAAACCGGTCAACAGGGCAGCCCCCGCCAGCGCCACGACCGCCGGGATGATGTCCGCGGCGTTGTCGGTGAAGAAGCCGAGTTTCTGGCCCAGGACGATCAGCAGGAGGCCCACCAGCGGCAGGGCCGTGGTCATCAGCCAGGTCATCCGCAGCCGCTGGGTGATCGGCGGTTCCAGGGTGGAGTCCTCGAAACGCCGTGCCAGTGCGGAGGCCGCCACGGGACGCACGAGACGCTCCGCCAGCAGGTAGGTGATCAGCACAATCACCATGCCCGTCAGCGCCGTCGCCAGACCGATGACCAGCGCCAGACGCCAACTGGAGGACGAGGCCACCACCACCGCGATCGCGATGCCGATCACCCACACCACGGCACAGACCACCGCCTGATACACCGGCAGACGCATCACCAGGTTGCGGACCATGTTCGGGTCGTGGTCATCCGGGTTGCGCTGCCACTCCAGCACAGGCCGGAACAGCAGCAGTGTGGCCACAACGGCGACGATCACCGCGAATGCCAGATACGTCAGCCCGATGACCTCCAGGTGCGGGACATCGGCGGTGAAGCCACGCACCTCCGGCATCGGGATGAGGAAACGTACGAACAGCATGATCGCCAACGCGCCGATGACGTTGGCCGCGAGCACCACAGCGGCATACAGGGGCCACGACGTGCCCCACAGCCACCTGACCGCCCGCAAAAGTCGACTCATGGTTCCTTACTCTAACCTCCCCACCCCTCCCACGTAGGCACCGCTTGAGCGTGCCGAATAGGGTGGGTGGGGTGAACACCGTTGCCAGCCGTCTCGCCGACACCCCATCCGTCCGGGACACCGTGCTCGCCGCCGCCACCGCCGCCCGTGCCTTCATCCGGGGGGAGGCGCACGAACTCGGCAACGCCATGGCGCACGCCTGGATCTTCACCGGGCCGCCCGGCTCCGGACGCTCCGTGGCCGCCCTCAACTTCGCCGCGGCCCTCCAGTGCACCGACCCCACCGAACCCGGCTGTGGCCGCTGCCGCAACTGCCATGACGTCTTCGCCGACTCCCACACCGACGTCCTCCACATCGTGCCCGCCGAGCTCTCCATCGGCATCAAACCGATGCGGGAGATGCGTACCGAGGCAGTGAAGATGCCCACCGTCGCCCCCTGGCGGGTCATCATCATCGAGGATGCGGACCGGTTCACCTCCGAGGCCGCGGATGCCATCCTCAAGGTGGTGGAGGAACCTCCGGCCCACACCGTCATCATCATGTGCGCCCCCTCCATCGACCCGGAGGACTTCTCCCCGACACTGCGTTCCCGCTGCCGCCACCTCTATATTCCGTACCCCTCGATCGACCACATCGTCTCCCTGCTTATCGACGAATGCGGTGCCACCCCCGAGGACGCCCGCCTGGCGGCTGTCGCCTCCAACCGGCACATCGGGCGCGCCCGCCGACTGGTCTCTGATGCGGACGCGCAGCAGCGTCGCGCCAGCATCCTCAACCTCGCCGAGATGGTCTTCCACCACGATGAGGCATTCAAGGCCTCCACCGCCTTCCTGAAGAACGTGGACAAGCAGGTCAAGTCCATGAGTGACGAACAGGACGCCGGGGAACTCGCCGAGCTGGAACGCGCCCTGGGCAAAGGCGGGCGCGGCAAGGGCACCCAGAGGGTGATGGACGGCTCCGCCGGCATGGTCAAGGACCTGGAGAAGAAGCAGAAGATGCGCCGCAACCGCCGCAACCGCGACTTCCTCGACCTCGCCCTCGTGGACCTCGCCGGCCTCTACCGCGATGCCCTCATGCTTGCCGTGGGGGCCGACGTCCAACTGACCCACCCCGACTTCGGGGGCTTGGCCAGCGACCTGGCCGAGCGGGTGACCGAACCGGGCCTGGTCGAGTGCCTGGACGCGGTGACGAAGGCCCGGGAACACATCAGCGTCAACGTCACCCCGACCATCGCCATCGACGGCATGCTCGGCCGCATCCGGCTGGCGTGCGAGGTCTCCTGAGGTTTTGGCCGGATACTTTTCTGGCACACCGCGATTTCTCGGCTCCACCGCAGTGCGCTAGAATGTCCCCTCGGTACTGTTTGCGCAGATGACTGCACAGATTTGGATACAGCACCACGCCGCCTTAGCTCAGTCGGTAGAGCGTCTCACTCGTAATGAGAAGGTCAGGAGTTCGATTCTCCTAGGCGGCTCCACACAGAAACCCCCTCAACCTGCTGAAACAGGTGGAGGGGGTTTCTCCGTAGGTCAAGTTCCTGAGGGGTCCGGGCGCAATTCGGGCACACCGACTGCCGATTGACTGCGTCTTTCCCGGGTATTCGTGCTACGCAACTTAGGACATCTGCAGGCTGCGGACTCGAGCCCGGAGGTGATCGGCGTATGTGTAGATGTCCTCGATGCTCTCCATGTCGAAGGCCTGCTCTTCCCGGTTCTCGTCGAAGATGACGATCCGGGGGATCTTACGGTCGAAGAACAACCGGGCGATCGGCTTGCGGTTGTTGTCCTGGTAGAGGATCCCACAGTAGCTCTTGGCGTCCCGGATGGTGATGTCGGTGGCAGGAACGTCGACGCAGCAGATGGCGCGGATGATCCCGAAAGCCTGGAGTTCTTCCTCGGTAGTGGTGATGCCGTCGTTTGGCAGCTCAATTTCTTCGGCCTCTACGGGTGTCGAGTCCTCCAGGACGCTGTCCTCGAGAGGCTTCAGCGGTTCCTCAAGGTCCTGGGCAGAACGGAGACGGCGGTTTGCTTCGTCGCGGAGGAACTGGGAGCCTGCGGTGGACACCAGATGAGTGAAGGTCTCCATGACATTGGCTGTGAGTCGGCGCGTGGTTACCCGTGATGCGATCGTTTTGACCCATTCGGCGTCGGGTTCCCGGAACTGAGAGGCAAGCACCTTCTTGATCTCAGCCACGTACTTCAGTTCTTCTGCACTGGCATTGATGGTGTCGGAGTCGAACTGCTGCTTCGTGCACATCTCCAGGTGCGGGAACACTCGGTTGTCCACGTTGGCCAGATCGAGCGTCATGAACGGACGCTCGTCCATACGGTTCATTTCATCCAGCTGGGCATAGAATTCGTACACTTCACCATTAGTGAGAATCGCGAAATCTGTGTCGGTGACATTGAAGTACCGGATCAGCTGGGTCGCATGATCCAGGTGGAGCGGTTCGCCGATTTTCTTGCATTCAATCAGGAATCGGAAGTCGGTACCGGATTTGATGGCGAAGTCGACTTTCTCGCCCTTCTTCTTGCCGATGTCTGCGATGTACTCGGGGATCACTTCCCGGGGGTCAGTGACGTCGTAGCCGAGGACGTCATTGATGAAGGGAATGACGAATGCGGTTTTCGTTGCCTCTTCGGTTTCGATAATCGGCTTCAGCTCGCGGATCCGCGCCGCAAGATTCTGGATAGTCTGATCAATGCTCATTCCGCATTCCTTTATTCTGGTAAGTGCTGAAGGCGCACAAATATGATGGTGATTCTGAATCGCGCCTTGTCGTACTTATCGTGACTTTACGAAACGACTCGGCTTCCCGCCTGGTGAAGTGCTGGTAGGGCACCTGCTGGGAAGGTTTTCTCTGTTTAACGAGTTTTATTACCGGCGTTCCGTGGCTGGAATCACCAGGTTAGCAGCAGTGCTTGACATGGCCTGTTCTTAGTCGAACAAAAGCCCGAAGATAGCTCCTCTGCAATGGCTCCCGCCCAACTCCGCAGCCATTCTCCAGAAAATAACACAATCTTCTCTTGCGTCATCGGATTCCTCGGTCCTGCTGCTGGCCAGCTGAATGCCAGAACGCACGCATGAATTGCCGGGCACCATGGAGGGCAGACGCCAACCGAAGGGTCGCACGATGACTGAACTTTCCGCCCTTGCCCTTGTCTGCACGCTGAACCCCTCACCGACCGCCTCAAGCAGTGAACTGATCGCACGCCATGTCCTGGCGGAGCTGGCCAATCACGGAGCGCAGACTTCTCTGGTGCGGGTCGTCGACCACGACGTGAAACCCGGTCCACACCGACATGTCCCAGGCTCTCCACGACATCGGTTTCACCATCCCGGCGCAGGCCGGCACCTACTGGGTTGGAGAGGCGATGCAGAAAGTGGACTATCAGGATCTGGATGAGGTCCCCGAGATCATCGCCCAGACCACGGCCACTGCCGCCCGGAATGCGGTGCATCTGGCGCAGGTACTGCACACTGCCCCCTATCCGGTGGAATAGAGCCACGCCCCTCCGTGGTAAGACACTGGGAGTCCGCAGTTGATTCCCAGTTGAAGGTCCCGCATGCAGTTACCAGCCCCACGTTCCGTCATCTGCCACTCTCTGGCTCTTCTGCTGGTGATGGCGCTCACGGGAGGGTTCCTCGCGCCGGAGGCAACCGCGAAACAGCGCAACCTGGTGATCTTCGGCGATTCCGTCATCGCGGATCCACCGCTGGGGCAGTACCTCGCCCGGAAGGTTGAGCAGGGTTCCTCGGAGTTCATCGGGGGCAGGTTCTGCCCGACGTCGAGAAGCAGCTTCGGCGTCCAGGCTGCCGCAGAACTGGGGCTGGAGGTGGCGGATTATTCCTGTGCCGGCGCCACAGCCACCGGCAGCAGGTCGATCTTCGGTGGGCAGGACTTCGCGGTCCAGGTCGACCGCGCGCTTGCCGACGCTACTCTCAACCCCGCCACCGACCGCGTCCTGATCACGCTCGGTTTCAACGACACCTACAACAACCTCGCCCTGCCGGGGCCTGAGCTACGTTCCCGTTTTGTGGCCGTCATGGTCCCGCAGATCGAGCGGATCCGCCGGGCGGCTCCGGAGGCGCGCATCCAGCTCATCGGCTACCCGACAATCGCGGACGACGAATATGTGTGTCTGTTCAATCTCGGCGGTAGTGTGCGCGACCGGACCTATGCTCCCGTGATCGGGCAGTTCGAGGATCTCGCGCAGCGCATGCAGCAGGATCTGGCGGTGGCCACCGGTGTCGAGTTCCTCGACCTCAAGCCTTCGACTGCGGACAACGGCATGTGCGCCCCGGATCATCTGCGGGGCTGGGCGGGCCTCATCGATCTCAATGCCAGCCCGTACCACCTTCCGTACCACCTGAATGCCCGCGGGCATGAGTACGTGGCGGAGGTTGTAGTGGAGAGCTGATCCTGAGCCGGCCCGGCCCGCCCCTACTTCTCCAGCAGCAGGCGGGGGACGACCTTGCCCGTGGCGTTGCGGGGGAGTTCGTCGACGAAGTGGACGTCACGCGGGATGGAGTGGTCGGCGAGGTTGTCGCGGACGAAGTCACGGATGTCGTCGGGGGTCAGCGCCTGGCCGGTCTCGCCGGAGTCGCGGACGACCCAGGTAGCGATGCGCTGGAAGGTCTCGGCGTCCTCGACTCCGGTGGAGAAGGTTTCGCTGACACCGGGCAGGGCGTCGAGGACCTCGTCGACGGAGCGGGGGAAGACGTTCTCGCCGCCGACGATGATCATGTCGTCGATGCGCCCGAGGACGCGGAGGTGCCCCTTGTCATCGAGGTATCCCAGGTCACCGATGCGGACGAGGTCGCCGACCTTGTCCACGGGGATGTCAGGGTTGGTGTACCCGGTGAGGGTGGTGGAGTTGCGCAGGTGGATCTGGCCGATGGTGCCGACGGGGACCTCGCAGCCCTCATCGTCGAGGATCTTCAGCTGCGTGCCGATGGCCACCCTGCCGGAGGTGTTGGGGTCGGCGGCGAGTTCCTCGGCGGAGGCGACGGAGGCCAACGTGAGCTCGGTGGAGCCGTAGACGTTGCAGAGGATCGGGCCGAAACGTTCGATGACCTGCTCGACCAGGTGCGGGGTCAGGGCGTGGCCGGAGGAGACGATGAACTCCAGGTGGGAGGTGTCGTACTTCTCGTTGTCGCTGACCTCAAGGAACTGCTTGAGGAAGATCGGGGAGGTGACCATGGCCTCGAGCTGGTGGTCGTCGATGTCCCGGAGCACCTGCTCGGCGTCGAAGTGGCGGTGGGTGATGATCGTCGCGCGGGCCGCCAGGGCGATGTTGACCGCGCCCCAGCCCCAGGTGTGGAACATGGAGGCGTGCAGCTGGACGCGGATGTCGGCGCGCCACGGCACCTTCTTCAGCATTCCGGCCAGCACGAGCGGCAGTTTCGGTTCGGGGCGCATGACACCCTTGGGGATGCCGGTGGTGCCGGAGGACATGAGCACGATCGGCCCGTGCTTCGGCATGACCGGCAGTGCGACATCCTCGGTGATCCAGGGGCGCTCGACGATGTCGGTGAGGGTGATGTGGTCCTCGTGTTCACGGCTGGCGTCGCCGATGATGACGTGGACGCCCTGCTTCTCGACGACCGCGGGGTCCAGGCGGTCGAGGAACTCGTCGTCGATGACCAGGACGTTGATGCCGTTCTCCTCGATGCAGCCGGTGAGCTGCTCGGCGGAGGAGCCGACGTTGAGGAGGTAGATGCCGGCGCCGGCGTAGCCCTTGGCGGCCAGCGGGTAGATCATGCCGCGGCCGTTGCGTGCCATGACGCCGAGCCGGATCTCGTCGAGGTCCAGGCCGACCAGGTGGCGGGCCACCGAGCGGGAGTTCTCGCGGAGCTGGCGGTAGGTGAGTTCGCCGTCGTCGTCGATGAGCGCGATGCGGTGCGGAGTGGCCAGGTGTCCCTGCTCGACCTCCCGGGCCGTGGTGAACCAGTAGCGGCCGAGGGCGGAGACCTGGCCGGGGCCGCCGCCGAGGCCGAGGATGCCGGAGCGTAGGACCGCGGGGAGGAATTCGCCGAGGGCGCGGGCTGTGACCGCGGTGTCGCGGAAGCGGGCTGCGAGGGACACGGGACAAGCTCCTTCAGGGTTGGGTTTCCACAACCATAGTTTCTCGGGTCTAATTAGTTCCACTCGGATGCGGCATTCATATGGTGACACGCTAAAGTGTTCCGTGACCATTCCGTGATGTACCGGTGTGGCTGAAGTGACTGGAGTGACAAACTTTCGCTGATGCTGGACACTGGTGCCTACGAAGTCGGTACCCAAGGACCGTAAGGACCCACATGTTCAACCCCTCGCTCGCCACCCGCCGTCTCCTGGTGGCGCTCACCCCGCTGCTGCTGCTCATCGGCCTGATCGCCGCCGCACCCGCCTCGGAGGCCCAGCAGCGCAATCTGGTGATCTTCGGTGACTCCATCATCGCCGACACCCCCACCCCCGAATACCTGGTCAACCGGCTCGGCATGGCGAGCTCGGGCTCCTCGTTGAGCTCGCTCGGCTCGTCGGCAAGCTCGGGCAGCAGCTTCCAGCAGTGCCCGACCTCCCAGAACAACTACGGCGTCCGGGCGGCGAACAAGCTGGGCCTGGTCCCGCGGGACTACTCCTGCGCCGGCACCACCGCCATCGCCCCGGGTCCGCAGTTCTCCACCCAGGTGGACCGCGCACTGGCCTCCGGCGCGCTGAACCCGGCCACCGCCCGCGTCGTCATCAGCACCGGATTCAACGACACCTACAACAACAACGACCAGAACGAGCACCAGGTGCGCGCCCGCTTCGTTGACGCGCTGCGCCCGCAGATCCAGCGCATCCGCAACGCCGCCCCCAACGCACGCGTCCAGATCGTCGGTTACGCCACCATCACCGACAACGACCACGCCTGTCTGCTCCACCTCGGCGCGGGCATCCGGGACCGGACCTACCTCCCGCAGGTCGGCTACTGGGAGCGTCTGGCCCAGGACATGCAGCGCGACCTGGCACATGCCACCGGCACCGAGTTCGTGGACATGAAGCCCTCGACCCGCGACAACGGCATGTGCGCCCCGGACCATCTGCGCAGCTGGGCAGGCATCATCGACTTCCACGCCGGCCCCGGCAACATGCCCATCCACATGACCGACCGCGGCCACGAGCACGTCGCGAACACCATCGCCCGTTCCTGATCCCCACCTCCGCCCACCCCGCCGTGCCAGGCATTACCTGGCCGGCGGGGATTTTTCGTCCCGGGCCCGCCGCTGAGGAATACCGGTATGCTCGGCTGCGAACACGGGCCTGCGGGCCTTTGCTGACGAAGGAGAATTCATTGACAACCACTGTTCAGGGAGTCATCGCCCGTTCCAAGGGGGCGGATGTTGAACTCACCGACATCGTGATCCCGGATCCCGGCCCCAACGATGTCATCGTGCGTGTCCAGTCCACCGGTGTGTGCCACACCGACCTGGCCTACCGTGACGGCGACATCAGCGACGAGTACCCCTTCCTGCTGGGACACGAGTCCGCCGGCATCGTCGAGACCATCGGCGAGGCAGTCACCCATGTCGAGGTCGGCGACTTCGTCGTCCTCAACTGGCGTGCGGTGTGCGGGGAGTGCCGCGCCTGCAAGAAGGGTGACGTGAAGAACTGCTTCAATACCCACAACGCATCCAAGAAGATGACCCTGGCCGACGGCACCGAGCTGTCCCCGGCACTGGGTATCGGTTCGTTTGCGGAGAAGACCCTGGTCCATGAGGGCCAGTGCACCAAGGTCAACCCGCAGGCGGATCCGGCAGCTGTCGGCCTGCTCGGTTGCGGCATCATGGCCGGCCTCGGTGCGGCGGTGAACACCGGTGAGATCCAGATCGGTGAGTCCGTGGTCGTCTTCGGCCTCGGCGGTGTCGGCATGGCAGCGATCGCCGGCGCGAAGCTGGCCGGTGCGGCGAAGATCATCGCCGTGGACCTCGACGAGCGCAAGACCACCCAGGCCAAGGAATTCGGCGCGACGCACACGATCGTCTCCAAGGGCATGGACGAGCAGGAGGTCATCGACGCGGTCCGTGAGCTGACCGACGGCTTCGGTACGGACGTGTCCATCGACGCGGTGGGCATCATGCCCACCTGGCGCCAGGCCTTCTACTCCCGTGACCATGCCGGGCGCATGGTCATGGTCGGTGTGCCGAACCTGACCTCGAACATCGACATCCCGGCCATCGACTTCTACGGCCGTGGTGGTTCCCTCAAGCCGGCCTGGTACGGCGACTGCCTGCCGGAGTGGGATTTCCCCGCCTACACCCAGCTGTTCGAAAACGGTGTGTTCCCGCTGGACAAGTTCGTCTCGGAGCGCATCGGCCTGGGGGAAGTCGAGGAGGCTTTTTCCACCATGAAACGTGGGGACGTCCTGCGATCGGTGGTGGTCCTCTAACATGAGCGGACTTCGTATCGACCATGTTGAGACCTCCGGGAAGTTCATCCTGGACGGCGGTGAATGGGATGTGGACAACAACATCTGGATCGTCGGTGACGATTCGGAGGTGTTCATCATCGACGCCGCCCATGACGCCACCCCGATCATCGAGAAGGTCGCGGGGCGTAAGGTGCGCGGCATCATCTGCACACACGCCCACAACGACCACATCACCGTGGCCCCGGAGCTGTCCGAGAAGCTGGATGCCCCGATCTGGGTGCATCCGGGCGATCAGATGCTGTGGGATGAGACCCACCCGGGGCTGGCGCATGAGGATCTGGCTGATGACCAGGTCTTCCAGATCGCTGGTGCGGAGATGCAGGTGCTGAACACGCCGGGTCATTCCCCGGGTTCGTGCTGCCTGTATCTGCCGGAGGCCGGTGAGTTGTTCTCCGGTGACACCCTGTTCCAGGGTGGTCCGGGTGCGACGGGGCGCAAGTACTCCTCCTTCGAGACGATCATCGAGTCGCTGCAGAAGTCGGTGCTGGATCTGCCGGCGGAGACGATCGTGCGGACCGGACACGGTGACCACACCACCATCGGTGCGGAGGCCCCGCACCTGGAGGAGTGGATCAGGCGCGGCCACTAGCGCGCATCTCCCCGACGGGACCGGTCGCCGCTGCTAGAGTGCGGATCTATGCACACACTCGTCACCGGCGGCGCCGGTTTCATCGGCTCCCATCTGGTTGACCTGCTGCTGGCCGAGGGCCACGACGTCACCGTCGTGGACAACCTCTCCCACGGGCGGCTGGACAACCTCACCGACGCGCAGGCCACCGGCCGGCTGACCTTCATCGAGGCCGACCTGCTCGACGTCGACTTCGACGCCCTGGTCGCCACCCACCGCCCGGAGGTCATCTTCCACCTGGCCGCCCAGATCGACGTGCGCAACTCGGTGACCGATCCGATCCACGACGCGCAGACCAACATCCTGGCCACCATCCGCATGGCCGAGGCCGCCCGTAAACACGGGGTGCGCAAGATCATCCACACCTCCTCCGGTGGGGCGATCTACGGGGTGCCGGAGTCCTTCCCGGTCTCCGAGGACACCGCCGTGGATCCGCATTCCCCGTACGCTGCGAGTAAATACGCCGGTGAGGTGTACCTGAACACCTTCCGGCATCTCTACGGGCTGGACTGCTCGCACATCGCCCCGGCCAATGTCTACGGTCCGCGCCAGGATCCGCACGGTGAGGCCGGGGTGGTGGCGATCTTCGCGCAGCGGCTGTTGGCGGGGGAGTCGACGAAGGTCTTCGGGGACGGTTCCAACACCCGCGACTACGTCTTTGTCGGGGATGTGGTGCGTGCGTTCTACCTGGCCGCAGGCGAGAAGGGGTCGGGCCTGCGGTTCAACATCGGTACTGCGGTGGAGACCTCGGACCGGCAGCTGCACACGCTGGTGACCCAGGCTGCGGGCGCGCCGGATGACCCGGAGTACGCTCCGGCACGCCTGGGGGATGTGCCGCGTTCTGCCCTGGCCTACGGTCGTGCGCGGGAGGTGCTGGGTTGGGAGCCGTTGACCCCGATCACTGAGGGTGTCGCACAGACCGTGGAGTACTTCCGCCAGCAGCCGAAGTGACCCCGGGGTTCTCCCTGCGACGCAGCTGACGGGCCAACGCAACTGCAGTGAGCACCGCACCGGCCAGGGCCACCCAGAACCAGAACATCACGTCGGAGACCGCACCAGCGGCCCGGGATGCCCAGGCCTCGACCTCGAAGCGGGTGTCCAGGCTGAGCGGACCCGGCAGGTTGGCGCTGCCGTGGCTGGCGATGAACAACCAGCCGACAGCGATGAACAGTCCGCCGGAGACCACCGCCCAGACAGTGGTGCGCAACCGCCCGATCCGGATCTCCCGGCCCCGCAGCAGCGCCCCGGAGCCCAGGTCAAGGCGGTCCCATAATGCGGCCAGCACGAACAGGGGCAGGGCCATGCCGAGGGCATAGGCGCCCAGGACCAGACCACCGTAGAACGCTGAACCACCCACCGCTGCGGTGGTGAGCACCGCCCCCAGCAGCGGGCCGGCGCAGAAACCGGCGAAGCCGTAGACCATGCCCAACAGCAGGATCGGCACCGCCCCGGTACCGCGGACCCTCCCTGCGGACAGCCCCGGAATCCGGAAACCGCCGCCCAGGCCAGTCCAGACACCCAGCGCGATGAGCAGCCAGCCTCCCACCAGGATCAGTGTGCTCCGGTGTCCGGCAAGCACCGCCCCCAGCGTGCCCGCCCCGGCCCCGAGCGGCACCAGCACGATCAGCAGGCCGGTGAGGAAGACCAGGGTGCGGCCCAGCAGGGCATGCAGGGAGGAGAAGGCGTAGGCGAAGAAGGCGGGCAACAGCAGCGCTGAACAGGGGCTGACCAGCGAGAGAATCCCCGCCACCAGCGCCCCGAAGAGTCCGACAGTGCTCACCTGAGCTCCGGGACCTCCACGTCACCGCGGGCGACCTTGGCCAGCTCCTCGGTGATCAGCTCCTCGAAGACCTCGGTGGGCTGCGCCCCGGAGATGAACTGCTCACCGATGAAGAAGCTGGGGGTGCCGTTCACCCCGATGCCCGCGCCGTAGTCCTTCGCGGCGGCAACGGCCTCGTCGAAGGTGCCGTCGGTGGCGTCGGCACGGAAACGCTCCAGGTCGGGCACACCGGCCTGCTCCGCGAAACGGACGAAATCATCGGTGTCGTGCCCGGGATGGCCCTGGATACCGCGGGTGGCGGTGTAGAGAGCGGTCTTGTACTCCCGGAACTTGCCCTGCGCCGCGGCGGCACGTCCGGCACGGGCGGCATCCTCCGCCGCCGGGCCGTTGACCGGCAGGTCATTCCACTCCAGGCGGACCAGCCCGCGGTCCACGTAGTCGCTGAGCAGCAGCTTGCCGGTGGTGTTGGCGAAACGCGCGCAGAAGGGGCACTCGAAGTCCGAGAACTCGGAGATGACCACCGGGGCATCGAGAGCCCCGACGGCGAAGGGGTCGGCCGGGTCGCGGCGGTGGACCTTGAGGATGTCCCCGGCGGAGGTGATCTCCGAACCGGGGCCGGAGATGGTGGCGTCGAAACGCCCGTCCGGACCGGGAACGGGGCCTTCCGTGCGGGTGCCGGGGGTCACCTCCGCGAGCTCAGTCGCTGCCGCAGCAACCTCCGGGGCGGCGGTGGTGACCACGCTGCGCTGGCCGAGGAGATACCCCACGAGGAAGACGAGGACGAGGATGAAGGCGAGCAGGACCCACGCGAGCGTCGGCACGCGGAGACGCGGAGCAGTCACTTGGTGGCGGTCTCCTCGTCGGCCACCTCATGGGCAGGCAGCACCGGGCTCTGCAGCGCCACGGCGCGCGCCAGGCGGGCATAGCGCAGCTCCTGCTCGCGGAAACGGATCCAGGTGGACATCGTGGTGAACAGGAAGGCGATCACTACGACGTAGAGCAGCAGGTCGGTGCCGCGGTCCACGCCCAGCCAGTTCGCCAGGACGGTGAGGTCATCCGGACGCAGGACCGCCCACACCGCGGCGATGATGAAGAGCACGAAGCCGAGCTTCACACCGGCCTTGGCACGCGCCTTGCGGCGGTTGGTCAGGAAGTAGAACGCCAGCACGAGGGTGGCGGCGAGCAGCAGCAGCTGCACCAGGGTTGCGATCATGTCGGGTTTCAGAGCCTCCTGGCCAGGATTCCGTCGGCGAGGATGTTCACGCCGTTGATGAGCGACTGGCCCTTGCTCATCGAGTACTCGGTGTAGAGGATGTCCACCGGCTCCTCCGCCACACGCCACCCCTTGTCGTCGATCATGCCGACGATCTCGGAGGCGTGCGACATGCCGTTCATCCGGATGTTCATCTCGTCCGCGACCTTCTTGTTGAAGACCCGCAGACCGTTGTGGGCATCCGAGAGCCCCAGCCTCCTGGTGGTGGGGGAGAGGAGCACCACGGTCTTCAGCACGACACGCTTGATCCAGGGCACCTGGTCGTCGGCGGCGCGGGGACGTCCGAAACGGGTGCCCACGATGATGTCCACCGGCTCGTTACGCAGGCGGTTGACCATGCGGATGACATCCTTGACCTGGTGCTGGCCGTCGGCGTCGAAGGTGACGAAGTACTTCGCGCCGGGCTGGCGGCGGGCGTACTCCACCCCGGTCTGGATCCCGGCGCCCTGGCCGAGGTTGACCGGGTGGTTGACCAGGTGGGCCCCGCCGGCGTGGATGCGTGCGGCGGAATCATCCGCCGAACCGTCATTGACGGCGACGATGTTGGGGAAGGTCTTCCTGGCGTTCTCGATGACGTCCTGGATGACCGTTCCCTCGTTGTAACAGGGGATGATCAGCCAGGTGTCCCGGAAATCGGTGTTGTCCATGATGGTCCACATGCTATCGCGAGAGCGGGTCAGCGGTGGAACAACCTGCCGTAGACGGCGGTGAGCAGCCCCGTGGGCAGCAGCCGGTAGGCGGTGCGGGCGGCGAGGTTGAACCAGGAGCGCGGGCGGGAGATCAGCCCGTAGGAGACCAGGTTGCGCTGCATCTGCCGCTCGGCGGCGAACATGCCTCTACCGGTACGGCGTTCGAACTGGGCGGGGGAGGTGCGGAAATACGTCAGCGGTTCCGGCAGGTTGTGGAAACGCGCCCCGGTGGACAGCAGCCGGGCGTAGAGGTCGTAGTCCTCCATGTGGTGGACATCGCGGTAGCCGCCGGCCTCCGCCACGGCCGACACGCGCATCATCACGGAGGGGTTGTTCACCGGGGAGTTGATCCTCGCGTAGCGCGCGATCTCCTCGTTGGTCTCGGGGAGGGAGCGCACGGCGACGATCTCGGATGGTTCCACGTGGAACTCGGCCAGTGCGGTGCCCAGCACATCCGTGTCGGGGTGGGCCTGGAACCAGGCGAGCTGGGTGGCGAAGCGCTGCGGGTAGGCGATGTCGTCGGCGTCGAGACGCGCGACCAGTTCCGTGGTGATCGCCGCCATCCCGGCCGCCGAGGCCCTGCCGGAGCCGACGTTGCGGGCCAGCACCACGGTGCGGGCCTGTTCATGCGTTGCAACGAAACCGTCGATCACCGTCCGCAGCTCCGCACCCACGGGCCCGTCCTCCACGATGACGATCTCATCGGCGGGGCGGGTCTGGTCGGCCAGGGACTGCAGGGCCTGGGTGAGTTCGGTGGCGTCGATACGGTGGTAGACGGTCACCAGCGCGGTGAGGGTGGGCATGCCCAGCACCCTACCGGTCGCGTGCGACATTGAGCAGGTACTCGCCGTAGCCGGATTTCAACAGCGGTTGTGCCAGCTCCTCCAGGGTGGCGGCGTCGATGAAACCCTGGTGGTAGGCGGCGACCTCGGGGGAACCGATGACCTGACCGGTGCGCTTCTGGATCACCTCGACATAGGCCGCGGCCTCACTCATCGAGTCGAAGGTGCCGGTGTCCAGCCAGACGTCACCGCGCTGCAGACGCTGGACGTGCAGCTGCCCGAGCTTGAGGTAGGCCTCGTTGACGCTGGTGATCTCCAGCTCCCCGCGCACACTCGGCCGGATGGAACGGGCGATGTCAACGACCCGGTTGTCGTAGAAGTACAGGCCCACCACCGCATAATTCGACTTCGGCTGCGCCGGTTTCTCCTCGATGGACACCGCCCGGCCGTCGGCGTCGAAATCGACCACGCCGTAGCGCTCCGGGTCGGAGACCTCGTAGGCGAAGACGACACCACCCTGCGGGTTGCGGCACTCGGCCAGGGAGGTGGAGAACTGGTGGCCCTCGAAGATGTTGTCACCGAGCACCAGCGCCACATCATCGTCGCCGATGAACTCCTCACCGATGAGGAAGGCCTGGGCCAGCCCGTCGGGGGAGGGCTGCTCGGCGTAGTCGATCATCAGCCCCCACTGGGAGCCGTCACCCAGCAGCCGCTCAAAAGCATCGGCGTCCTCCGGGGTGGTGATCACGAGGATCTCCCGGATACCCGCCTGGATCAGCGTGGACAGCGGGTAGTAGATCATCGGCTTGTCGTAGATCGGCATCAGCTGCTTGCTGATGCCCTTCGTGATCGGAAACAGCCTGGTCCCCGATCCGCCGGCGAGAATGATGCCTTTCATAACGCGTACAGTGCCAGCCCGACGCGCCAGTTCTGCGGCACGAAACCGGTTGCCTCGATCTTCGCCGTGCTCATCGTGCTTCTCGACGGCCGCGGGGCATGCTCCTTCCCCGCGAAGTACTGCTCGCTGCTCACCGGCTGCACCATGTCCGGATCCTGCTGCCGGCCGGTGTAGACGGCCATGGCGAGTTCATCGAAACCGACCTCGTCGCCGGCGCCGGTGAGGTGGTAGATCCCGTACTCCGGTTCCGCCTTGAGCAGATGCGCGATGCCGCGGGCGATCTCGTCGGCGAAGGTGGGCCGGCCCTTCTGGTCGTGCACCACCTGCGGCCGGACACCCCGCTGCGCCAGCTCCCGCATGGTGTCCACGAAGTTCTTCCCCGCACCCACGACCCAGCTGGTGCGCACGATGTAGTGGCGCGGCGCGGTCGCGGCCGCCACCTCACCCGCGGCCTTCGAGGCGCCGTACACGCTCAGGGGGCTGACCGGATCCGTCTCCTCGTAGGGGCGGTCGGATTCCCCGTCGAAAACGTAGTCCGTGGACAGCTGCACCAGCGTGAGATTGTTCTCCGCCGCAATGCGCGCCAGCTGCGCCGGCCCCCGCGCGTTCACGGCCCAGGCCGCGGCGCGGTCGGATTCCGCTGCATCGACAGCGGTGTAGGCGGCACAGTTGATGATCGCGGAGTACTGCCGCCAGTTGCGCGCCGGGGGAGCAGTGACATCGAAATCCGCCCGACCCACGAACTCGGCCTCCGGCAACACCTTGCGCAGGGCCTTTCCCACCTGGCCGTCCGCCCCGGTGACGAGGACGCGGCGTGGGGGGACGGGCGGGGCGTCGAGAAGCAGTGCCTCGTCTTTGGCGGAGACATTCGTCGGCTCCAGCGGCCAGTCGATGAGCCGGTAGGAGACGTTGACATAGGCGGCGTCCGGAGACCAGTGGTCATTGACCAGGTACAGGTAGCTCGTGTCATCCTCGAGCGTCTGGTAGCCGTTGGCCAGCCCGCGCGGCACGAACACCGCCGTGTCGGGGCCGACCTCCACGGTGACGGTCTCACCGAAGGTGGGTGAGCCCTCCCGCAGATCGCACCAGCCGCCCTGGATCCGCCCCGTGCCCACCGTGATGAGCTTGTCCCACGGCTCGGCGTGCAGGCCGCGCGTCGTCCCCGCCTCGTTGTTGTGTGCGACATTCGCCTGCACCGGCCGGAAGTCCGGCAGGCCGGCTGCGACCATCTTCTCCCGCTGCCAGGATTCCTTGAACCAGCCCCGGTGGTCGCTGTGGACGTCCAGACGCAGGACCAGCAGGCCCACAATGTCGGTCTTCTCGATGTGCATTACTGACCTCTCTCCGCATAAGCCTGCTCCACCCGCTGCTTCGCGGGTGCCCACCACTGCTCGTTGACCCGGTACCAGGCGATCGTCTGCTCCAGCCCGGCGCGCATGCCCGTCTGATTGTCGGTGTACTCCGGGGCCCAGCCGAGCTCCTCGCGCAGCTTGGTGGAATCCATGGCGTAGCGCTGGTCATGCCCCGGGCGGTCGGCGACGTGCTCATAACCCGGCGCGCCCATGAGCTCGCAGATCAACTCGATGACCGCCTTGTTGTTCACGTGGTCGTTGTCGGCGCCGATGTTGTAGGTCTCGCCGTTGCGGCCGCGTTCCAGGATGAGGTGCACCGCGGCGTTGTGGTCGTCCACGTGGATCCAGTCGCGCACCTGCTCGCCCGTGCCGTAGAGCTTCGGGCTCTGACCGGCGAGGATGTTGGTGATCTGCCGGGGGATGAACTTCTCGATGTGCTGGTACGGGCCGTAGTTGTTCGAGCAGTTGGAGATCGTCGCCTCAATGCCGAAGCTGCGCACCCAGGCGCGCACCAGGTGATCCGAACCGGCTTTCGTCGCCGAATAGGGCGAGCTCGGTTCATAAGGCGTGTTCTCGGTGAAGCGCGCCGGGTCGTCCAGGCCGAGATCGCCGTAGACCTCGTCCGTGGAGATGTGGTGCAGGCGGTTGCCGTGCCTCCGGATGGCCTCCAGGATGGTGAAGGTGCCCACGATGTTCGTGTCCACGAACGGCCGCGGATCCCGCAGGGAATTGTCGTTGTGGCTCTCGGCGGCGAAGTGGACGGTCACATCCGCCCGGGCCACGAGCTTATCGACGAGCCCCGCATCACACACATCCCCCTCGACGAACTCCACGTCCGTCCCCGCCAGATTCTCCTGGCTGCCGGCATAGGTCAGCTTGTCCAGGACGATGATGTGGTCCCCGGGATAACGCCTGCGCGTCATGTGCACGAAATTCGAACCGATGAACCCGGCTCCCCCGGTGACCAGCAGTGTTCTCATGAGTGACCACTATACGTCCGTGCGCCGGGAACCTCCGCGCCTGTGGGCGGGTCCAACAGTGGTGATGCTTACTCCACTGTCTGAACTCACCGCCCGTTACGCCGCCCAGCACAAAGTGCTTCTCGACGACCCCCGCCTCCTCCCCGCCATCCTGCAGAACCACGTACTCGCCTCACCCGGTCATGTCGTGCCGGTGTCAGCTCTCCGCGCCGAGGCCCTGGCCCGCCACGACGCCCGGTACCATCCACGCGGCATCGCCTACCGGGTGGAGCCGGTACCGCGGGCACTCGCCCACCACCGGGAACGCCCCGGATCCCTCATTGCTGAGTGGTCTGCCCTGGCGGTGTTGGGACTCGATGAATTCTCCTCCGGGGCTGACACGACAGTCCTGTGCACCTCCGACCGGAAGCTGGCCGTGGACGCCCTGAAGCCCACCCTGCGGCGCCGCAAGAAACACCACCGTGCTGAGATCCTCCAGGTGGGTGGGATCACCCTTGCAGCCACAGACCATATGCAGACCCTGGCTGCCTGCCTGCGGTCGCTGAAGAACAGGGAACATGCCTGGGACATCCTGGCCGATCTGGAGCGGGAATCAGCCACCGTCATGTCCGTGCAGCTCATCGATCGTTTCTGTCACCGCTTCGAATACGGTCTCGATGAGGTTCGGGCAGGGCTGACCGGCCTCTACTGTTCCCGGGATCTGGGGAAACTACTGGCACTGAGCTGCCCAGCGGCCGAATCCCGGCCCGAAACTATCCTCCGCCTGCTTGTCGGGGAAGCCGTCGCCGACCTCGCCTGGACGAATTTCGCCTCCCAGGTGCCCGTCTACACCGACGGAACGGTTGGCACACCGGGTGAGCGTCGTCGTGACAGGACCCTGCTCACCGTCTTCGATTATGCGGATCCCCGGTTGAAGGTCGGGCTCATGTACGACGGGGAACACCACCTGCAGCGCAGCCAGCGGGATAAGGATGCCGAGATCACTGCAGACCTGGTGGCCTTGGGCTGGACCACGCTGCGGACCTCGGCAGGGATGCTCCGGCGCACCGCCGACACGAAACGACGGGTGCGTGAGGCTGTCCTGGGGGCTGCGGAGAAGCTGAAATAGGTGATGTGTCATGTCGGATAATACGGGTGCGGGGAAATGCGAGCACCTGTATTTTTTCCGGCGAGGCCCTACCTGGGCCTATAAGAATACGTGCATACGTACTATGTGACATTTTCCGGGGCAGTTTTTTCAGCCCCAGACCCAGCCCCAGCAGCCCGGCGCAGCGCCAGCACGTGCACCAGCCCCCCGACCGCCGGGCCGATGACCAGGGCGGTGCACACCCCGGCCTCCAGGGACAGCGGTGCCAGCCACAGCACGCCGAAAGCCACCACCGATGCGGCCACCCAGCCCAGGACATACGCCCGGTGCAGTTCCGATGCCAGGGCGGCGGCGCCGGTGACCATGAGGGAACCCGTGCAGGCGGAGGCGAAGGTCAGTGCGGCGAGGATCAGGCCCGGTACCCACAGGTCATCCCTGAAGAAGGTGTCCAGGATCCAGGGGCCGATGAGCCAGGCCGCGCCCGCGCCGATGACACCGAGGCCGAGCACCGCACCGATCGGCGCCACCAGGGCCGTGTACAGGCGCGAGCGCTGCTCCACGAAGCGGACGATGAGTGCGGACTGGAAGCGCTGCAGCGGCACCAGGATGGGGGCGCGGGTGAGGGTGACGGCGTTGATGATGCCGGCCACCGTCACCACGGTCCCGGCATCCGGGGCCGAGGTGGACTGCACGAAGACGGGGAAACCGGTGATCAGGGCGGCGGAGGCGCCGGTGGCGAACATCGCGGAGATGACGCGGCGGGTGAGGACGGGGTGGGGGACGTCGACAAGCGAGCGCACCGAACCCCCGGCCACCAGAATGACCACCCAGCTCAGGGCGCCGATGACGGTGATGATGAGGAAGGCGGTCATGCCCCAGCCGAACCACCAGGCCACCAGCGCGAGCAGGAGGCGCACACCGGAGTCGAGGGCGACGAGGCCGGCGTAGCGGCGCCACAGTCCCATGCCGGAGAGCACACCGGAGAGCACCGCCTGGAAGGCGTAGGTGAGCAGGCCGAAGGCCAGGAAGGCGGTGGCTGTGCCGGTGGGGGCGTGGCCGCGGAGGAGGACGGGCATCCAGAAGAAACCGACGACCAGCGCCACCACCAGCACCGTGCCACCGATGACGGCGGCCAGCCGCCAGGGGTGCCCGGTGCCGGAACGGCCGGTGTCACGTGCTCCGGCCACCCCACGGGTGGTTTCCTGCATGATGCCGTCGAGGAAACCGGTCGCGGCGAAGAACAGTCCCCAGTAGGCCTGGAAGGCAGCGAATTCGGAGGTGGGGAGTGCCCAGGAGGCGACGTAGATGACGACGAAGCCGGACAGGGCCGCGAAGACGGTCGCCAGGCTCAGGGCTCTCACTGCGGGAACTCCGGCAGGGGACGTTCGTTGAGCCAGGCCCGCCACAGGTCCTTGACCTGCTGTTCCGGGATACCCAGCTCGGTGGCCTCGGCGAGGACCTCGCGCTTGAGGTCGACGGGTTCGACGACGGAGTGGGCGCCGGCGGCGACGTAGCGGCGGAGCATGCGGAAGAAGGGGGCGTCGCCAAGCAGGACCCGCAGGGCGTGGATGGTCAGTGCACCGCGTTTGTACACGCGGTCATCGAACATGTCGCGCGTGCCGGGGTTGCACAGCAGAAGATCCTGGGGCTTGGCGGCGAGTTCGTCGTAGTGTCTGCGCGCGGAGACGGCGGCCGGGCGGCCCGCGGAGTGCTCGAACCAGAGCCATTCGGCGTAGCAGGCGAAACCCTCGTTGAGCCAGATGTCGTTCCACTGGGCCAGACCCAGAGAGTTGCCGAACCACTGGTGGGACAGTTCATGGGCGATGAGGCGTTCCCAGGCGTGGTCACCCTTGATGTGGTTGGCGCCGAAGATGGACAGCCCCTGGGCCTCAAGTGGGATCTCCAGCTCATCCTCGGTGACCACGACCGAATAGGAGTTGAAGGGGTAGGGACCGAAGAGTTCGGTGAAAAGCTCCAGCATGCGGGCCTGGTCGGCGAATTCCGCTCGGGCGGAGTCCTTGAGCAGCGGCGGCACCCAGGCCCGGACGGGCACCTGCGCGCCGGGCTGGGAGAGCAGCAGCTGGTGGTATTCGCCGATCTGGACGGTGGCCAGGTAGGTGGCCATGGGGCTGCCCACCCGGTAGTGCCACGTGGTGGTGGAGCCGCCGGTCTTCTTGGACAGCAGGGTGCCGTTGATGGCGACGACGTAGGGGTTGTCGGTGGTGACGATGATCTCGTAACGCGCCTTCTCGTCGGGTGTGTCATCGCAGGGGAACCAGCTGGGGGCGCCGTTGGGCTGGGAGGCGACGAGGGCACCGTTTTCCAGTTCCTCCCAGCCGATCTCGCCCCAGGGGGAACGGATCGGGGTGGGATTGCCGGTGTAGCGGATGACCAGGGAGAACTCCGAGTCGACGGGGATCTCCTGCGCGAAGGTGAGGTGCAGTTTGCCCCGTGCCTGGCGGAAGCGGGAGACGCGTACCGTCTGCCCGGCGGTGCCCTGTGCGGTGATGCGGGTGGCGCGCAGGTGTGGCGACAGGTCGAGCGTCATGGAGCGCAGGGGCTGCCAGTTGTCCAGCTGCAGCGTCGCGATGCCGTTGAGGTGGTTCGGCCCCACCCGGTAGGTGAGGTCCAGGTGGTAGGAGCGGACGTGGAAACCGAGGTTGAAGTCGATTCCGGTGTATTCGTCACGCGTTCCGGGGACGGGGGTGGAGCGCAGCCTTCGCATGGTCATGATTGACCAGATGTTACCGAGCACCTAACCGACGTGCTGATTCAGCCACTCGAAGATGAGCGCCTCCACCCGGGCGACCTGTTTGTTGTCGGCCGCGCCGGCGTGCCCGCCCTCAATGTTCTCGAAGTAGTCGACGGGTTGCCCGGCCTCACGTAGGGCGTGGGCGAACAGGCGGGCGTGGGCGGGGTGGACGCGGTCATCGCGGGTGGAGGTGGTCACCAGCGCGGGCGGGTAGGTGCTTGTCGACGCCACGTTGTGCAACGGCGACCACTTCTCGATGGCCTCGCGCTCCACCGGGTCCCCCGGGTCACCGTACTCCGCCATCCAGGACGCTCCCGCCGACCAGGTGTGGTAGCGCAGCATGTCCGTCAGCGGCACCTGGACCACCGCCGCGCCGAAACACTCCGGGTACTGGGTGAGCGCCCCGGAGGTGAGCAGTCCGCCGTTGGAGCCGCCGCGGATCGCGATCTGCTCCGGGGTGGCGTAGCTGCGTTCCACCAGGTCCTCGAGGACGGCGCGGTGGTCCTCCCAGACCTTGTGCCGGTTGGTCTTGACCACCTGGCTGTGCCACGTGGGGCCGAATTCGCCACCGCCGCGCAGGTTGGGCTGGACGAAGTAGCGGCCGGCCTCGAGCCAGCCGATGCCGCGGACCGCCGAGTAGCCAGGGGTCAGGGAGATCTCGAAACCGCCGTAGCCGCCGACCAGGGTGGGACGGGCACCGAGGGAGAAGTCACCGGTGATGAAATAGGGCAGGCGGGTGCCGTCGGCGGAGGTGACCCAGTGCTGGCGCGTCTCCAGGCCGGTGGCGTCGAAGAAGGCGGGGGAGCGGCGTACCGCCTCCGGGCGCAGCCCCTCGGACAGATCCAGGCGGTGGAGGGCGGTGGGCTCGGTGAAGGAGGAGGTGGTCAGCCACACCTCATCGCCGTCGAGCGGGCTGGTGGCCACGACCGAGGCGCTGACCAGGGGCGGCAGTTCCAGGTCGCGGGCTGGGGCGGTGGGCTCGTCGAGGGGGTGGACGACGAGGCGGGTGGCGACGTCGTCAAGCAGCGTGAGTACCACCCACCCTGCGGTGAAGGCGATGCCCTGCAGCGCGGTGTGCGCGGTCGGGGTGAACACGGGGCGGATGTCGCGCTCCCCGCCGAGGAAACGGTCCAGCTCGATGACACCCAGCGCACCGGCGGGAAGGCCCGCGAAGTCCTCGCGCGGGGCGAGGAAGAGCCACTGCCTGTGGATCAGTGTCTCGCAGTCCTCCGGCACCTTCACCTGTCGCAGGGGGGCCTCCGGATCGAGTGGGGCGACCCACCGGCGGGAATGGTAGAAGTCGATCGCCCGCGTCGCGACGATCCGCTCATGGCCGGGAGTGAGATCCGCCCGGGCGCTGACGGCGACATCCTCGTGCTCGCCGACGGTGTGGACGGGTGCGTCGGCAAGCGCGGTACCGCGGTGCCACACACGCACCTCGGCGGGATAGCCGGAGGCGGTCAGCGAACCCTCGCCCGTGTCTGTGCCCACGAGCAGGGTGTCCAGGCCGATCCAGCTCACATCGGTCTTCGCCTCCGGGAGCACGAACGGGCGGTCATCGATGAAACGACCGGTGTCCAGGTCGAATTCCCGGATCACCACGGCATCGGCCCCACCCCGGGACAGGCGCACCAGGGCACGGTCATTGCCGGGGAAGCGCACGGTGGCGCCCTTCCACACCCAGTTCTCATCCTCCGCCGCCGCGAGGGCGTCAATGTCGATGAGCACCTCCCACTCCGGGGCGTCGGAAAGGTAGGAGTCCAGGGTGGTGCGGCGCCACAGACCACGGACATGGTCGGCGTCCTGCCAGAAGTTGTAGAGCCGGTCACCGCGCCGGGCGACGAAGGGGATGCGGTCGTCGGTCTCCAGGGCGGCGAGGATCCGCCCGCGCAGCTGCGGGTTGTCCGAGGCCTTCTCCGTGACGGTCGACCATTCCTCTGCCCAGGCCAGTGCCTGCGGGGAGTCGATGACCTCGAGGGCCTTGAGGAGCTCAGGGGAGTCAGTCATGACCACCAGGCTACGTGCGGGCTGCGGCAGAGGGGTGGGGAAATGCGGAAGGCACCGCCCACCGGAGTGGTGGACGGTGCCTTCAGTGGCGGCCGGTGAGTGCGGACTTAGTACAGTGCGCGCTCGAAGGTCGGCCAGGACTTCTCCAGGTCGTCGATCCAGTAGTTCCAGGAGTGGGTACCGGTCGGACGCAGGTTCCAGTCGGCCGGGATGCCGAGGTTGTCCAGCTTGGCCTTCAGGTTGTGGGTACAGACGTTGGTGGCTGCCTCGATGACGCCGCCCTCGACGATGAGGGTGCCGGCGCCGGTGGAGGCGGTCTGCTGGTCAACACCCTGATCGACGTAGAAGCCCGGCATGTCCCACTCACCGGCGAGGCCGGAGGCGTTGGAGATGTAGAGCTGGGTGCCGCGCAGGCCCTCAGCATTGATGAGGGCGTCGTTGGCCACGTTGTGCGGGCTGCCCATCGGGCCGAACATCTGCTCGGTCTTGGCGCCGGCGCGCTCGACGGTCATGCCTGCGGAGATGTAGCCCAGCGGGCTGGCGGTCTCGGCGCAGCCGGAGAAGGAGCCTGCGACGTCGAAGAAGCCGGTCGGGGCCTTCTCAGCCAGCAGCAGGGAGGAGGTGGCGGACATGGAGTAGCCGGCGATGCCGCGCTTGCCGTTGGTGTGGCCGTTGGTGTGGTTCTCGATGATGCCGGGCAGCTCATGGAGGAGGAAGGTCTCCCACAGCTGCTTGCCCTCGAGGTAGCCGGTGCCCGTGTTCGGGGACTGCTCGGCCCAGTTGATGTAGTAGGAGAACGCGCCCTCCATGGGGATGACGACGTTGACGTCCTTGTCGGAGTAGAAGTCCACGATCGGGGCGGAGGTGATCCAGTCCAGATCCTGCTCGGCACCGCCTGCACCGTTGAGCATGTAGAGGGTCGGGCGCTCCTCGTTGAAGGTTCCGTCCGGGGTGATGACGGCGAGCGGGATGTAGCGCTCCATCGCGTCGGACTTGACGTCGATGTGGAAGACGCGGTCGTCGTCCCAGGTCTCCTGGCGCCACTCGCGGGAGTCTTCGGTGACCTCATCCTTGTCGCGGACGATGAGATTGCGGTCCTGGGCGTCGGAGACCGGGGCCGTGAGGAGGGAGGCCCCGAGGGCGAGGGCCGCGACGGGCGCGGCGATCTTGCGGAGGAACTTCATGGAATGGCTTCCTAAGGTCGTGTTTCTACCGTGTACGGCTTCTGTCTTGGTTCTACGACGCATGCCAGCGCAGGCTGAGTGCGTTCACAGGGGTACATCGTAGCGACTGCCGAACATGTTAACGGCCCACCCCCGGAAGTGCAGGAATTAAGGGGGTGATCCAGCCGACAGTCCTGAGACCATAGTTGCAGAAGTGGTTGATGGTGGGCAAGGGGTAGCTGTGTCATAATGCAGAATGTTTGTTTCCGGTGCATCACGTAACATCTCGCTGGAACGTGCCGCTAATACCTAGTGGAAGCCTGCACACCGCACAGAAAGAAGTTTCCCCATGACCATGTTTGAGCAGATCGTCGTCCAGTTCTTCACCTTCCTGGGCCCCGGCGTCCACGGTGCATCCTCCGCCTCTTCGCAGGCAGCACTGTTCCTCGGCCTCTTCTAGCCGTCGGAACTCTGTGGCGCCCCGACCGTCCGGCCGGGGCGTTCTCCCTTTTAAGGGGGCACTGGCCGGTGACACGGGGGTGACGGTCACCTATTCTGGAGTGCGTGACTGAACATTATGACGTTGTTGTACTCGGTGCGGGCCCCGGTGGCTACGTCGCCGCCATCAGAGCAGCCCAGCTCGGTAAGAAAGTTGCCGTCGTGGAGAAGCAGTACTGGGGCGGAGTCTGCCTCAACGTGGGCTGCATCCCCTCGAAGGCGCTGATCAAGAACGCCGAGGTCGCCCACCTCCTCACCCACGAGAAGAAGACGTTCGGCATCAAGGGCGACGTCTCCTTCGATTACGGGGACGCCCACAAGCGCTCCCGCCAGGTCTCCGACAAGATCGTCGGCGGCATCCACTACCTGATGAAGAAGAACAAGATCACCGAGGTCAACGGCCTCGGCAGCTTCAAGGATGCCAAGACCATCGAGATCTCCGACGGCAAGGACGCCGGCAAGACGATCACCTTCGATGACTGCATCATCGCCACCGGCTCCGTCGTCAACTCCCTGCGCGGTGTCGAGTTCTCCGAGAACGTCGTCTCCTATGAGGAGCAGATCCTCAACCCGGTGGCCCCGAAGAAAATGGTCATCGTCGGCGGCGGCGCCATCGGCATGGAGTTCGCCTATGTCCTGGCCAACTACGGTGTCGACGTCACCCTCATCGAGTTCATGGACCGCGTCCTGCCGAACGAGGACCCCGAGGTCTCCAAGGTCATCGCCAAGGCCTACAAGAAGATGGGTGTCACCCTCCTGCCGGGCCACGCCACCACCGCCGTGCGCGACAACGGTGACTCCGTCGAGGTCGACTACCAGAAGAAGGGTTCCGACAAGACCGAGACCCTCACCGTCGACCGCGTCCTCATCTCCGTCGGTTTCCGTCCCCGCGTGGAGGGCTTCGGCCTGGAGAACACCGGCGTCAAACTCACCGAGCGCGGCGCCATCGACATTGACGATCACATGCGCACCAACGTCGACAGCATCTACGCCATCGGCGATGTCACCGCGAAGCTGCAGCTGGCCCACGTCGCTGAGGCACAGGGCATCGTCGCCGCCGAGACCATCGCCGGTGCTGAGACCCAGACCCTGGGCGACTACATGATGATGCCGCGCGCCACTTTCTGTAACCCCCAGGTCTCCTCCTTCGGTTACACCGAGGAGCAGGCCAAGGAGAAGTGGCCGGACCGCGAGATCAAGGTCTCCACCTTCCCGTTCTCCGCCAACGGCAAGGCCGTCGGCCTCGCCGAGACCGAGGGCTTCGCCAAGATCGTCGCCGACGCCGAGTTCGGTGAGCTCCTGGGTGGCCACCTGGTGGGCCCGAACGCCTCCGAACTCATCAACGAGCTCGTCCTGGCCCAGAACTGGGATCTCACCACCGAGGAGATCAGCCGCTCCGTCCACATCCACCCGACCCTGTCGGAGGCTGTGAAGGAAGCGGCCCACGGCATCAACGGCCACATGATCAACTTCTAGGCCGGAGCAGCCGCTCCCATGGGCAAGGGGCCTCCCACCGGAGGCCCCTTTCTTCTATTCTCAAGGAGGTCCGCGGTCCACATGACGACCATCGGAATCCTGGCGGACGCCGGGCAACCCTCCGACGATGTCACCCGCATCGTCGGGCAGCAGCTGGAGGATCCCCGGTACGACACCGATGATGACGGCACCCGTGTCCTCAACGGCACCTGGCCCGGGGTGGGACGGGTGGAGGTGCGGGTGGAGACCATCCCCATGAACCGCAGGGGGGACGTGGAGCTCTCCGAACACGCCCCCCGGATCCTGCAGACCCGGAACTGGGACCGTTTCATCTACGTCACCGACCTGCCGCTCACCGCCTGGGAACGGCCGGTGGTCAGCCAGCGGGCGTGTGACGCCGCCGCTGTGCTCCTCTCCCTCCCCGCCCTCGGGGCCTTCGGGGTCACCCGCCGTCTGCGGCGGGAGCTGGCCAGTCTCGTCGAGGACGACCGGGCACTGACAGGTGTGCTGCGTGGGGGAGCGGACCGGGACGAGGTGGAGACCCGGGTGCTTGACCACCGCGGGCGCTCCCTGCGCATGATCCTGGGCATGATCCGCGGTAACCAGCCGGGCAGGTTGCTGCCGGTGTTGTCGAGTTCCCTGGCGGCGATGGTGGCCACCGGTGGTTTCGGCATCTTCTACGGTTCCATCTGGAAACTCGCCGAGGAGATGAGCTGGCCCCGGTTGCTGGGGGTCAGCGTCTTCGCGGTGCTCTCCTTCACCACCTGGCTGATCATCCACAACCGGCTCTGGCAGCGCCCCCATACCCAGGAGACACGGTGGCGGGAACGCATCGACAACCTCGCCACGGTGGGCACGATCGGGATGACCGGCCTCATCCTGTACACACTGGTCCTGGTGGTGTTGTGCATCTCCTCGGTGGTGGTCATCCCGCAGGCCTACCTGGATGCGGAACTCGGACGCGACGTCGGCCTATCCACGTACCTGTCCATCGCCACCCTGAGTGCCTCCCTGGGGACGATGGCCGGGGCGCTCGGATCGAATTTCGACCGGGACGTGGAGATCCGCTCCGCCACCTACAACCTGCGCGAATATGAACGCAGGCTGCAGAGCGGCAACTACACAGACCGGGAGTAGGAGGGGCGCCTAATTGTAGGGCGCCACCGAGGAGCGGTGCGCATCGACGGTGATCTCCTCGTGGATCGGGGGGAAGGCACGCTGGGCGCAGTTCTCACGCGGGCACAGCCGGCAGCCGGCGCCGATGGGGGTGGCGCTGGACAGGTCCTCCAGATTCAGCCCCTCCGCGTAGACGGTGCGGTCGGCGTGCCGGGCCTCGCAGCCCAGGCCGATGGCGAAGAGCTTGCCGGTGTCACCGAAACGGCCGCGGTGGTGGCGGACGGTGCGGGCGATCCACAGGTAGTTGCGACCGTCAGGCATCTGGGCGAGCTGCCGCAGGATGGTGCCCGGGTTGGTGAAGGACTCGTAGATGTTCCACAGCGGGCAGGTGCCACCCGAGTTGGCCAGATGGAAACCGGTGGCGGACTGCCGCTTCGACATGTTGCCGGCGCGGTCGACGCGGACGAAGGTGAAGGGGATGCCCCGCAGCTTCGGGCGTTGGAGCGTGGACAACCGGCTGGAGACGGTCTCGTAGCCCACGCCGAAGACCTGGCAGAGGAAGTCGACGTCGTAGCCGGAGCGTTCGGCCTCCGAGTGGATGCTCTGGTAGGGCAGCAGGACGGCGGCGGCGAAATAGCTGGCGATACCGCGGCGGGCGAGGTTGGCCGAGGCCTCGGAGGTGAAGGCCTCCTCTGCGACCAGGGCCTCGACAGCGTCACCCGCCTCCAGGTAGGCCAGTTCCATGCCCATGCGGAAAGCCCGTTGTCCGGTGTTCAGACGGCTGGCCAGCTGCAGGTGGCCGGTGTCCCGGTCAAGGCTGTGGAGGGTGCCGTTGAGTTCGGAGGAGGTGGAGATCTCAATGCCGTGGTGGTCGCGCAGCCGCTCGGCGATGGCGTCCTCGGTGGGGCGGATGGAGAACCTCTCCACCCCGATCTCCGTGGCGAGGGCCTCCGCGGCGGTGTCGAGGGTGTCCAGGTAGTTCTGCCGGGCGTAGAAGAAGTCGCGGACCTCGTCGTGCGGCATGGACAGGGCCTGGGTGCCCAGTGAGGTGTTGAGTGGGCCGGCGTGGCGGCGTGTGTCGGTGGCGATGGACAGCTTGTCACGGACGTTGCGGTAGCGCCGGTGCATGTCGACCATCGTGCGGGCGATGGACGGGTGGTTGTACACCAGCTCCGACAGCTCCTGCAGTTCCACCGGGTTGGGGCACAGTTCCTTGTCGAGGACGACGTCCTGGATCTCGGCGAGGAGACGTGAGTCGTCGTCGCGGGAGAAGAAGGTGGCATCGACTCCGAAGGCCTCGGTGATGCGCAGGAGAACAGGGACGGTCAGCGGCCGGACGTCATGTTCGATCTGGTTGACGTAGCTGGCGGACAGTCCGAGCGTGGCCGCGAGTGAGGCTTGGCTGAGGTCACGTTCGCGGCGCAGTTGGCGCAGGCGCGAACCCACGTAGGTCTTTCCCATGTCCGATATCGTAGCGTGATGGCGCTCACTTCTACACATTCTTTGCAAACTTGATGCGAAGAAAGTTAATGATCCGGGGAATGTTCTGGTTGAAATCAATCCCGGGGGTGAAAGCAATCGAAAGTTTGACACCTATCGGGGTGGGATTGACTGGACTGAAGGTCCGGGGTGAGCAACCTCACAGTACCCTGAGAATTGGGGTCCTGCCGTTGCATTATCCGGAGACTCTGGGGAAAGGGGCGTGGCAGGCGGGTGGTTTGGTTCCCGATTGGGGCTGCAATCATGAGGTAAGGCTCGCCTCAGTCGTCATCGGGGTGGGGTGCGGGGGTCATCGGAAGGGCTGGTCAGGTTGCCTGAAAGTGGTCCCGACCGGTGGGGGCACCGTAAAGTATGAGCGACACTGGAGGTGCCATGACTGTTAAAAACGCAGACCGTGACGCAATCGCTCACGGCGTTATCACTGAGAAGCCGCTGCGCGAGCGGCCGTCCTACCCGACCTGGGCCATCAAACTGGTGATGGCCATCACCGGCCTGATCTTCGGACTGTACGTCCTGGTTCACATGGTCGGTAACCTGAAGATCTACATGCCCGACCATAACGGGATCGCCGCCATCAACGAATACGGTGAGTTCCTCCGTACCGTCGGCGCCCCGATCTTCCCCCGCGAGTCCATCGTGTGGATCCTGCGTATCACGCTGCTGGTGGCGGTGGCCCTGCATGTTCACGGCGCCTTCGCCCTGAACGCACGCTCCCGCGTCTCCCGCGGCAAGTTCAACCGCACCAATCTGATGGGTGGCCTGGACTCCTTCTCCACCCGTTCGATGCTGATCACCGGCATCATCCTGCTGCTGTTCATCATCTTCCACCTTCTCGACCTGACCATCGGCGTCGCTCCGGCAGCCCCGGAGACCTTCGCCCATGGCGAGGTCTACGCGAACATGATCGCCAGCTTCTCCCGCTGGCCTGTCGCGATCTTCTACATCCTCGCCATGGTCGTGCTGTTCCTGCACCTGTCCCACGGCATCTGGCTCGCCGTGTCCGACCTGGGCATCACCGGTAGGCGCTGGCGCAAGGTTCTCCTCGTCGTCGCCTACCTGGTGCCGGCGATCGTCGTGATCGGCAACATCGTGATGCCGCTGTCCATCGCACTGGGCTGGCTCAGCTAGGTCCTGAAGGGAAGTTCTGAAAAATATGAGCAACACCGAGACTGCCTCTCGTTCTGAGTTCAAGCACCCGGCCTCCATCGTCGAGGGTGTCATTCCGGGCACCGTCCTCGACAACGCCGAGCCGCAGGGCGTGCCGACCAAGGACATGTGGGAGTACCAGAAGGAGCACATGAACCTTGTGTCTCCGCTGAACCGCCGTAAGTTCAAGATCCTCGTCGTCGGCACCGGCCTGTCCGGCGGCGCCGCCGCAGCCGCCCTCGGCGAGCTGGGTTATGACGTCAAGGTCTTCACCTACCACGACGCCCCGCGTCGTGCGCACTCCATCGCCGCACAGGGTGGAGTGAACTCCGCCCGCGGCAAGAAGGTCGACAACGACGGCGCATACCGCCACGTCAAGGACACCGTCAAGGGCGGCGACTACCGTGGCCGCGAGTCCGACTGCTGGCGTCTCGCCATCGAGTCCGCCCGCGTCATCGACCACATGAACGCCATCGGCGCCCCCTTCGCCCGTGAGTACGGCGGCACCCTGGCCACCCGTTCCTTCGGTGGTGTGCAGGTCTCCCGTACCTACTACACCCGCGGCCAGACGGGCCAGCAGCTCCAGCTGTCCACCGCATCTGCGCTCACCCGCCAGATCGGCCTGGGCAACGTGGAGATCTTCACCCACGCCGACCTGGTCGACATCATCGTCACCAACAAGGACGGCAAGAAGCGTTGCGAGGGCATCGTCACCCGCAACCTCATCACCGGTGAGCTGTCCGCCCACACCGGCCACGCAGTTCTGCTGGCCACCGGTGGTTACGGCAACGTGTACCACATGTCCACCCTGGCCAAGAACTCCAACGCAGGCGCCCTCATGCGTGCATACGAGCAGGGTGCGTACTTCGCCTCCCCGGCCTTCATCCAGTTCCACCCGACCGGCCTGCCGGTCAACGCGACCTGGCAGTCGAAGACCATCCTGATGTCCGAGTCGCTGCGTAACGACGGCCGCATCTGGTCCCCGAAGAACCCGAAGGACGACCGCGACCCGAACTCCATCCCGGAGGAGGAGCGCGACTACTTCCTGGAGCGCCGCTACCCGGCCTTCGGCAACCTGGTCCCGCGTGACGTCGCCTCCCGTGCGATCTCCCAGCAGATCAACGCCGGTCTGGGTGTGGGCCCGCTGTACAACTCCGCGTTCCTGGACTTCCGTGACGCCATCGAGCGTCTCGGCCAGGACACCATCCGCGAGCGTTACTCGAACCTGTTCGAGATGTACGAGGACGCCATCGGTGAGGACCCCTACGCCTCCCCGATGCGTATCGCCCCGACCTGCCACTTCACCATGGGTGGCCTGTGGACCGACTTCAACGAGATGACCTCCCTCGACGGCCTGTTCGCCGCCGGTGAGGCCTCCTGGACCTACCACGGTGCGAACCGTCTGGGCGCCAACTCGCTGCTGTCGGCCTCGGTCGACGGCTGGTTCACCCTGCCGTTCACCATCCCGAACTACCTGGCTGACTACCTGGGCGAGGATGCCCTGGCGACGGACTCCCCGGAGGCCGCCGAGGCTGTCGAGCGCGCCCAGGCACGCATCGACCGCCTGCTCAACATCAAGGGCCCGAACCCGCGCGGCGCCGACCACTACCACCGCCAGCTCGGCGAGCTGCTGTACTTCGCCTGCGGTGTGTCCCGTAACGTCAAGGACCTGCAGGACGCGATCGTCAAGATCCGCGAGATCCGCGAGGACTTCTGGACCAATGTCCAGATCCCGGGCGAGCAGAACTACATGAACCAGGCCCTCGAGTACGCCGCACGCGTGGCTGACTACATCGACCTGGGCGAGCTCATGTGTGTCGATGCCCTCGACCGCGATGAGTCCTGTGGTGCGCACTTCCGTGACGACCACCTCTCCGAGGACGGCGAGGCCGAGCGCGACGATGAGAAC
This sequence comes from Corynebacterium lemuris, assembly GCF_024919295.1. Lineage (GTDB taxonomy): Bacteria > Actinomycetota > Actinomycetes > Mycobacteriales > Mycobacteriaceae > Corynebacterium > Corynebacterium lemuris. Next base: position 331,029 of record NZ_JANWTC010000001.1, read on the forward strand.
TGGTGCTTCGTCTCCGCATGGGAGCCGGCCGGCGAGGGCAAGTTCATCCGCCACGCCGACCCGCTCGTCTTCGAATCGATCCCGCTGCAGACAAGGAACTACAAGTAATGAAGCTGACACTTGAGATCTGGCGTCAGGCCGGACCGACCCAGGAGGGCAAGTTCGAGACCGTCCAGGTCCCGGACGCTGTCCCGCAGATGTCGATCCTGGAGCTCCTCGATCACGTCAACAACCGCCTGATCGAGGAGAACAAGGAACCCTACATGTTCGCCTCGGACTGCCGTGAGGGCATCTGCGGCACCTGTGGTCTGACAGTCAACGGCCGTCCGCACGGTCCGGGCCAGAACACCCCGGCCTGCCAGCAGCGTCTGGTCGGTTACAACGAGGGCGACGTCATCAAGCTGGAGCCGATGCGCTCCGCCGCTTTCCCGGTCATCAAGGACATGGTCGTGGACCGTTCCTCCCTGGAGCGCGTCATGCAGAAGGGCGGCTACGTCTCCATCAACGCCGGTACCGCCCCGGATGCCGACACCCTGCACATGAACCACGAGGTCGCCGAGCTCGCTCTCGACCACGCCGCCTGCATCGGCTGTGGTGCCTGTGTGGCAGCCTGCCCGAACGGTGCCGCGCACCTGTTCACCGGCGCGAAGCTGGTCCACCTCTCCCTCATGCCGCTGGGCAAGGAAGAGCGTGGCAAGCGTGCCCGCCAGATGGTCGACGAGCTGGAGACCAACTTCGGTCACTGCTCCCTCTACGGTGAGTGCGCCGACGTCTGCCCGGCGGGTATCCCGCTGACTGCCGTCGCCGCCGTCACCAAGGAGCGGGCGCGTGCCGCCTTCCGCGGCAAGGACGACTAAACTCGGTGTTGAACCGAGTATCGAGAGACGAAAGCGAGTAAAGGCTATGGCTTCCACCAATTACGCGGTCGCCGATCAGGCATCCGAGTCCTTCCCGGACTATGCACCCAAGCTGCACCATTCCTACATCGAGGGATACGAGCCCAACTCCCTGGGCGCGCCGCACTCCTCCCTGGAGCGCTCCTCCACCTGGATCGGTATGGGTCTGCTGCTCGGCCCGGCCCTGGCTGGCGTCGGCATCATGATCTGGGTCGCCGCAACCTGGGTCTGGGGTCCGGGCGTGGGCCCGGCGGATTACAACCTCCCGCTGCTCTTCGGCATCGGAGTAGCCGTTGCCGTGGCGTTCGCGGTGGCCGGCTTCGGCCTCATCTTCTGGGGTCGCCGCTACTACCGTGAGTACCGTAAAACCACCGGTCGCGTGAACTAGTCCGCACCGCTGACGTCTTTCGGCGACCGGCTCCGCCCCCTCCTGCCATGTGCAGGCAGGGGGCGGAGCTTTTTCGTACCCTGGGTCCCGTGCGCCGAAACATCATCATCGTCCTGATCACCCTGATCACCCTGCTGACCTCGTTCAGTCTGTTCCAGTACGCCCTGGAACTGCTGTGAGACCGCGGGCGTCCATAATGGAGGGCATGGGAAGACACAGCGAGACAGCGCTTATCAACGCCCGGCAGATGCCCGGCCCCGGCCCGGAGGTCGAGGCGGAGCGCCGACGCGCGCTGCGCCGCCACAAGGCCTTCGTCACCGGCCTGCTGGTCGTCGCAGCGGTCATCTTCCTGGCCTGCAGTTGGTGGCAGTCGCAGCCGGGTGGGGCCCCGGTGTGGGTCGGTTATGTCCGGGCGGCCGCGGAGGCCGGCATGATCGGTGGTCTGGCGGACTGGTTCGCCGTGACCGCGCTGTTCCGGCACCCCCTGCGGATCCCGATCCCGCACACCGCGATCATCCCGAAGAAAAAGGACCAGCTGGGGCAGGCACTCTCCGGCTTCGTGGGGGAGAACTTCCTCAACGCGGAGCTGATCACGGAGAAGGTCCGGTCGGCGGACATCCCGCAGCGCCTGGGTGCCTGGCTGTCGCAGCCGGACAACGCGGGGAAGGTCTCCCGGGAGGCCGGCCGCCTCACAGCGAACGCCATCCGCGCCCTGGACCCTGCGGACGCGGAGGCGGTGATCCAGTCGCAGCTGATCGACAAGTTGGCGGAGCCGCAGTGGGGTCCACCGGCGGGCCGGGTGCTGGCCGGTCTCATCGAGGACGGTCGCACCGAGCCGGTGGTCCAGGAGGTGGTCACGTGGGCGCACCGGAAGGTGCAGGGCATGGAGGACACCGTCGTGGAGCTCATCGACGAGCGGATGCCCACCTGGGCCCCGCAGTTCGCGAAGCAGCTGGTGGGTGCGAAGGTGTACAAGGAACTGGTGGGCTTCACCGCCGCAGTCGCCAACGACCCCTCGCATGAGGCCCGCGGTGCCATCCGCCGTTTCCTCGCCGACCTCGCGGATGACCTGCAGCACGATCCGACGATGATCGCCCGGGTGGAGGGGATCAAACACGATCTCATGGGTTCGACCCCGGTCCGTGGAGCGGCCGCCACCATCTGGGCGAACGCCTCCGCCTCCCTGGTGGACGCCGCCACCGACGAGAGCTCCCTGCTGCGCACGAAGATCACCGAGCTGTGCCTGACGTGGGGCAGCAACATCCAGACGGACGTGGAACTGCGTGCCAGCCTGGAACGCCGGATCACTGGTGGCGCGGCCTTTCTGGCGGACAACTACGCCGGCGAGGTCACCGCCATCATCTCGGAGACCGTCGAGCGCTGGGACGCCGCGGAGGCCAGCGACAAGATCGAGCTGATGGTGGGCAAGGACCTGCAGTACATCCGCCTCAACGGCACGATTGTCGGTGCACTTGCGGGACTTCTTATTTACACTGTGAATCACCTGCTCTTCGGAGCGTGACGCTGACTCTTCAGGAGGGAAGTCCCACCATGACCACCCCGAACGACAACACCACCCCCGACCACGAGCAGAACCGCTCCATGCTGGACAACCTGCGGGAGCCGTTCCAGGCCTGGCTCTCCGCAGGATCGCGTCTGGGGGACGTGGTCTCCGACTTCGCCGGCCGGTTCCGGGAGGACCGGGAGAAGACCGGGTTCAGCTCCGGGGCGCACGCACAGCCCAGCCCGGTGACGGAGGAGGACTCCACCACCGACCGCTTCAAGGCCGCCGCCCAGGAGGCGCGGGAGGGACTGTCCGCTGCGAAGAACACCGAGGATTACAAGCGGGTCTCCGCGGTCTTCGCGGGTCACGCCGAGGAGATCATCCGGGATCTGGCCGGCTCGGCACGTCGTGCCGCCGACCAGACGAAGGACTCCGAATCTGCGGAGGATGCCCGCAACGCCTTCGACCGGGCCGTCGCCGCGGTGCGCGAGACCTTCGATGAGACCGTCGAGCAGGCCCGCGTCCGCCGCGCGGCCTCCGGTGATGAACAGCACGAGCAGTCCTTCATCGAGGAGCTCCGGGGCCGTCTTGACGACCTCATCAGCCGGGCGGGTTCGCTGGCGGGCCGGGAGGAGAAGGAGCGTTTCACCCCGACCGCCCCCTCGACAACCGGTGAGGGTGAGGTGCCGCATATGATTGACGGTGAGGTCATCAGCACCACCGAGGTGCCCACCGACACCGACAAGGACAGCTAGAACTCCCCATGACTCTGATTGCCGGCTACATCATCTTCGAACGTCTGCTGTTCGCCCTGATCGCCCTGACTGGTGTGGTCGGTGCGTTCTTCGCCGCGACCACACGCGACGACGCCTACCAGGCGGCTGACCGTCAGACGAAGTGGATCTGGGTGGCCATCCTCGTGGGCTCCGCCTTCGTGGTCATCACCCGGGTGCCTTTCCTGTCCTGGGCTGGCATGGTCGCCATCGGCGTGTACTGGTTCGACGTCCGTCCCCACCTGAAGTCCCTGATCAGCGGCAGCCACGGCTGGTAGGCGGCCGTGACATCGGATCTGGCGTGGCTCAGGGGCCACGCCTTTCTCATGTGCGTCGGCCCCGGTTTCGGCCCGCAGGATGTGGTCCCCGCGGTGTCCGGGGCTCTGGAGACCGGCCTGGGCGGCATCGTGCTCTCACCCTCCCATCTGGAGCTGGGCGGTGACACGGAGGGTCTCACGGTGGCCGTGGTGGTGGGTTTCCCCACGGGACGCCACCACAGCCTGGTCAAGGCCGCGGAGGCCCGCCTGGCGGTGCAGCAGGGGGCCACGGAGGTGTGGCTGAGCCCGGACATGGCCGTGGCGGACAGCAACCGGCTGCTGGCGGAATTCGTGGCCGTGCGGGAGGCGGTGCCGCACCCGGTGACACTCGCCGTCATCCTGGAGACCCCCGCCCGCACCCCGGAGTCCGTGGCCGCAGTGGCGGAGGCCGCCCGGCTCGCCGGGGTGGACCGCCTGGTCACGGCCGGCGGCTGGCTGGGGGAGGGCACCGGGGCGTCGGTGAGCACGGACCTGCCGTTGACGGTGACCGGCGCGGAGACACTGGAGGACGTGATCACCGCCCTGGAATCAGGGGCGGACCGCGTGGGCGTCAGCTCTACTGCAGCTGTGGATTCCCCACCTCACTGAGCGGGACATTCTCGCCGCTCACACGCATGCGGGCCCCGCCCTCGATGACGGTGAATTCCTCGATGGTGAAGCCTGCGGCCTGCTCCGCGACCCCCTCCCGCAGGGAGGCGGTGATCATGTCGGTGACCTGGCCGGGCAGGTCGAAACCGAACAGGGAGGCGCCGGTGGCCACGAAGGTGAGCTGGCCGTCCACGGGGGTGGGGGAGAGGTTGAGCTCGGCCATCCCGTTGTTGAACTGGACGTTGAGGGTGCCGGCCGCGGCATCGGAGGTGACGCCGGTGAGCTGGAGCAGCCCGCCGGCGTTCTCCTCCGCCATGGACTGCTGGATCACGGCCAGCAGGTACTCGTCGGGGACCTCGGTGGTGGCGACCATGCGGCCGGCCACGGGGTTGTCGGGGTCGGAGATGAGCAGGTCGTTCAGGACGACGTGGGTTCCGGGCTGGCCGATGATCTCCTGACCGGTGACCTGCAGGGTGGAGGGCGTGGTCACCTCCACCTCGGGGATGGTTCCCCGGGTGGCGGAGAGGATCAGCGGTGTGGCGCCGAATGCGATGGTGGGGTCCTCCGTCAGCTCCACGCCCTCCCGGGCGGCCTGCTCCCGGAATTCAGTGCGCAGTTCGTTGCCCATGAACCACCGCAGGCCGAATTCGGCGACGAGCAGCAGGACGAGGAGGGCCACGAGGAGGCCGACGATGAATTTCCAGATGGCCGAGGAGGCCGAGCGCGCAGATGCCATGGGTGCCAGTGTCCCGTAGATCAGGTACCCGGGGCAACCGCTCCCCACGGGATTGTCAGGATGCTGTCACGCAGGTTCCGGCGAACGGGTTCAATGGGCCAGCCTTCGGCGATGAGCTCGGCACGCGCGTTACGCCAGCGCACCCGAGGACCGTAGGGCTCCCAGCCGGCGGCCCGGTTCCAGGCGTCGTCGGCGGCACTGAGCAGCTCGTGGATGCGTTCGCCGGGGGTGTTGCGGTGGATGAGGATCTTCGGCAGCCGCTCCGCCAGATCGGAGGGGGTGGCCACATCGAAGGGGTCCCAGGCGAGGGTGAGGGAGACGGGGCCGTCCGCGTCGAGAAGCAGCCAGGCGGCGCGGCGGCCGATTTCATCGCAGGTGCCCTCGATGAACAGGCCACCGGGGGCCAACCGCCGCAGCACCGACTCCCAGGCCTTCTCCACCTGGTCGACGTCGTACTGGCGCAGCACGTTGAAGGCACGCACCAGGTGGGGGTGATGTCCGGCGAGCTCGAAACCGCCGAGCTCGAAACGCACCCCACCCTGCGGCGGGAGGACCCGCCCGGGGTCGATCTCCAGGCCGACGACCTCTAGGTCGGGACGGATGGTGCGCAGCCGGGCGGCCCATTCCACGGTGGTGGTGTGGGAGGCGCCGTAGCCGACGTCGACGGCGAGGGGAGCGGGGGCGTCGATAAGCAGCCGGCGGACGCGCGGATGGTGCACCGTCCACCGGTCGGAACGGCGCAGCCGGTTGAAACCGGTGGTGCCGCGGGTGATGACGCCGAAAGGCCGACCACGGCCCTCCTCCGCGCGGACATTATGCGCGCGGAGGTTGGGAGTGTGGTCGGCCATGAGGTCAAGCAGTGGGAATCGGGGGACGCCTAGGCGTTCTCGGAGATCCAGCGCTCGGTGAGCTCACCCTCGGTGTTGAACAGGTCACCGAGTGCGTCGGCGACCTTCGGCTCGATGGCCGGACCCATGAACGGGATGTTCACGGAGACCTCGTTGTTGTAGTTCAGGGTGGTGGTGGCGTCGTCGTCGCTGAGGTTGATCTCGCCCTGGAAGTCGACGGGGGTGCCCTTGACGTCGGCGGTGTAGGAGATGTGGGAGGCGTTGTCGGCGAGCGGGCCGACGGTGACGACGCGCTTGACCTTCAGCGCCTGGGAGATCATCGCGCGGACGGCCTCGGGGAGGATGTCCAACGGCAGGACCTCGAAGAGGGTGACCACGGCGCCACCCTCGGTCGCCTCAAAGGAGTTGACCTCACCCGGTTCGGGGGAGAGGTGCTGTGCGATGAATGCCCAGTAGTCGGCGTTGGTCAGCGCGGCGTGGACCTTCTCGGCCGGCTGGTTGATGGTTACGGTGTTCTCACTGCGGGATGCCATGACCAACAGACTACCGTTGAGCACGTGACCGATTCATCTCTGACCCCGGACATCCGCACGTGTCTCACCCGGATTGCGGATGTGAGCCTCGATGAGCACACCACGTTCGCCGGGCTGACTACCCTCCACCTGGGGGGACGCCCCCTCCTCGCGGTGCGGTGCGGCACCACCGCAGCCGTGGCGGAGGCCGTGCGGCTTCTCGACGCCGCCGCCATCCCCCTCCTCATCGTCGGCGGCGGCTCCAACCTCGTCGTCGCCGACGGGGATCTCGGGCTGGTGGCCGTGATCCTGGAGAACGACGCCCTCGAGCTGGACACCGGCAGCGGTCTGGTCCGCGTCGGGGCGGGCGCGGTATGGGATGACGTGGTGGCCGCCACGGTTGCGGCCGGCCTGGGCGGTATCGAGTGCCTGTCCGGCATCCCCGGTTCCGCCGGTGCCACCCCGGTGCAGAATGTCGGGGCCTACGGGGTGGAGATCTCGGAGGTGCTCACCCGTGTGCTGCTGCTGGAGCGCGCCACCGGTGAGGTCTCCTGGGTGGACGCTGATTCCCTGGAACTGGCCTACCGCCGGTCGAATCTGAAGTTCACCGGCCGGGGTGTGGTCCTGGAACTGGAGATGCAGCTGAACCCGGACGGGCAGTCGGCGCCGTTGCGCTTCGGGGAGCTCGCCCGCAGCCTGGGGGCCACCGCGGCCGGGGAGCGGCGTCCGGTGGCACAGGTCCGCGAGGCGGTCCTGGCGCTGCGCCGGGGCAAGGGGATGGTGCTCGAGGAGAGCGACCACGACACCTGGTCCGCGGGCTCTTTCTTCACCAACCCGGTGGTGGAGGTGGCGGTGGCCGATGCGGTGCAGGCGGCGGTCCGTGCGGAGCGCGGTGATGAGGACGCCGACCGGATGCCGCGCTTCCCGGCGGGGGAGAGGCAGGTCAAGCTCTCCGCCGCGTGGTTGATCGACCGGACCGGCTTCCACCGTGGTTATCCGGCGGAGGGGGCACCGGTGCGCCTGTCGACGAAACACACCCTCGCCCTGACCAACCGCGGCAGCGCAGTCACCGCAGACCTGGTGGCCCTGGCCCGTGAGGTCCGGGACGGGGTCCAGGACCGTTTCGGGGTGACTCTCGTCTCCGAGCCGGTGTGGATCGGGGTGTCCATCGACTGAGGCCACCCCCGTGGCCACAGAACCTGCATCTTTGCTGAGGCGGAGGGGTGGGGCTGAATCATTGCTGAGACGCCTGGGGTGGATCTGAGTAGGATCAGGACGAATCGGGGCCTGCTCGGCGGTGATCAGTATGAGGGGATCACGGTGGCGAGCCGATTCCCGGACCCGCCCCTGCACTTCCCCAGAGGAATATGATGCCCCGTTTCTTTCCTGCCCTGATCCGGTCATCCGCCGCCATACTGTCCGTCGCCCTGGCGCTGTCTGCGGCCCCGGCCACCGCCGCAGAAAAACCCACCCTGAAACTCTCGGAACTGGGGCTTGCCGATGACCTGTCTCTGCCCGGGCGCACCGTCGAGGTTCCGCTGAGCTTCCGGGTGCCCGACGGCACCGTCCCGACGACGCTGACGGGGCAGCTGCAGCTGCCTACCGAGTACTCAGGTGGGATGTTCGAGATCCACCAGGACAACAGGATGTACTCCGCCACCCCGGTGGTGGTGGAGGGTTTCGCCGCCGAGATCGCCCTGCCGTTGGACGGCGTCACCGTCGAAGCCGGCCGTGCAGACATCACTCTCCGTGCGGTCCTGGACGTGGTGGGGGACCAGTGGTGCATCGAGGAACCGGAGGCGGTCCTCCTGGATGCCACAGTCAGTTTCTCGGGGGACACCGCGCATCCGACGGTGGTGGCGGAGTTTCTTCCCGCCGTGCTGAAGAAACTCAGCATCCATGTGCCGGCGGACCCGGCGGGGACCGTCCAGGAGGCGGCGCTCGAGATCGCCACCTCCCTGGCCTCGGTGTACCGGCCGACCGACCTTGATGTCGAGGTGGTGGAACTGCCTCGGGGCACCACCAGCCCCACAGCGGCCCCTGAGGACTTCGAACGCCAGATCGTGCTCGTGGACGACGGCCCCGAGGGTAGGACCGAGCTGGTCAATGCCGGCCGGGACAACGTCTTCCTCCGGCTTTCCGGCGGCGGCGGGACCCTCTACGACCAGACCCGGCTGCTCACCGACTCCCTGCTCCCCCTGGCTGCTGACATCGAGGTCACCCCCGCCGGTTTCGGTGACATCCCGGACCTGTCCGCGGACGTGGCGACCCTGGCTGAGCTGGGGAACCACAATCTCATCTCTGAATCCGTGGCCCGTACGCGGGTCCCCATCGGCGTGGAACGCTCCCGTCTGCGTCCCTACGCCGCCTCCCTCGACGTCCACCTCGCCGGCACCTACACCCCGCTGCCCGACGCGAACAGCGGACAGATCACCGCAACTGTGGGGGACACAGTCCTCGATGCCTTCACTGTTGACCAGACCGGGGTCATCGACCGTCGGTTCACCGTTCCGGGTGAGCTGATGGACCGTTACGTCGAGATCGGCGTGGAGTTCCGCACCCTCGGTGAGGTCTCCTGCGGGAACACTCAGCCGGTGGGCCTGAACATTGATGCGGACAGCGTGGTGACTGCGCAGCATTCGGATAGCCCGGTGCTGCGCGGATTCCGTGTCCTGCCCCAGTCCTTCCAAGCGGGCGTCGATGTCGCCCTCGCCGAGGGGGACGCCGCAGATCTGTCGCGCGCTGTCCGCGTGCTCACCGGTGTCCAGTCCCTGAGTTCCCAGCACATCCGTCCCCACCTGGTCGACTGGGACGAGGCGGTGGCGGGCTCCCGCTCCACCATCCTGGTGGATGCGGGAGGAACCCGACTGGAGCAGGTCCCCACCTACCTCAACCAGACAGCCACCACCGTCGAGGTCTCCGACGGAAGCAGAGCTGTTCCCTCGGACACCGACCTCGTGCGCAGCCTCAACACGGGCAGCGGTCTGCCCGCGGCCTCCCTCCAGGCTGTCTGGGACGAGGACGCCGCCCGGATGCTTCTCGTGGCCTCCGCCACGGGTGCATCCGGGCAGCTGGATGAACTGCTCGATTGGCTGGAGGAAGGTGATGACCGCTGGGCCGGGCTGGACGGTGAGATCCTTGTCCGGACCGGAGAGCGGGAACCGGTCGAACTCAGTGTCGTGGCCGCCCCGGAACCGGTTGCCGAGGTCTCCCGCGCCGGTGTGGCCGCCGCAGTCGCGGCAGTGGCGGTGGCCCTGGCCGTAGCTCTGTCCCTCTGGTCCGCCCGGCGCCTGAAGCGGCAGAAGCACCAGAACCTGGGCCGATGAGCACCACCCTTGCCGAGGAGAAGACACCGCAGGAGATCGGGACGCCCGGGACAGCTTCCGCACCCGGCCTGGCCACCTTCCTGCTCAGACTGGTCTTCTCGCTGAGCTGTGTCGTCGTGGCGTTCCTGGATTCCTTCCGTGCCATTGTCACGGACGCAGCTCAGGGCGTGGGGCATTACTCGCTGCTGGTGTTGTTCATGGCGGCGGTACTTCTCGTGGGATTCGATCGCCGCCGGGCACGGGCCCTGGACATCCACGACCGGGAGGTCGACTACATCATCGGCGGCATGGCCGTGATCCTGGCGGTGACCGTCAAGGTCCAGCTGCTGCCGCGCTTCGCGGAGTGGGATGCCCTCCTGCGCCTGGACATGTTCGCCATCCTGGTGTTCTCCTTCGGTGTCTCCAGTCTCATGCTCGGCATGCGTTCGACCCTGCACTTCGGCCCGGGCTGGATCCTCCTCTTCCTCTACAATGCGCCCGTCCACCTGCTGGTCTCAGTGACCTCCGGGGGAGGCTGGTGGGGTCCCACCATGGCGAACATCATTGGCATGTCCCTCGCGGTGACGGTTGCCGCACACAGGAACATCCCGCGCCCTGTCCGCGCCGGCCTGCTCACCCTGGCCATCGCCGTCATCCTGGCGGTGTGCGTCTGGTACCTCGCCGATGCCTCCCGCATCACGAAGCAGATCCCCGGGGTCGTGGCCACGGCCACCGTCGCCCTCATCGTCTCGGGTGGGAAACCACAGCGGTGGTCCATCCGCCGGCGCGAACCGACGGTGAAGAACATCAGGCCCGCCTTCGCCGCGGTACTGGCCGCCACCGTCCTGATGGTCCTCTACCCGGTCCACGCCGACAGCACGACGCAGACCACGGTCCAGCGGGGACCCTCCACCTCCTTCACGCTGGAGGACTCCACACTCCCGGGCTGGCAGGTGACGAAGTACACCGACTACGGCTGGGCGGGCCGGTTCTTCGGTGCCGAGTCCTCGCTGACCAGGCACAAACTCACCGCGGAGAGCCACAATCCGGAATGGGACGTGGACGGGCTCGTCCGCACCGTGGCAGTGGACACCCTGCGCGCCACGGAGGGGTACCAGGCCCGGACCTTCGGCGATGAGACCCTGTACTCCACGCTGACCGGACGTCGTTCCGAGCCAGTTACGGTCGCACTGGGGCACGGCATCAGCGGACGCGCGTACACGGTCCTCGATGAATCGGACTTCCTCACCTACACGAAACTGGTCTTCGAGTGGCAACCGGAGGGGGATATCGCAGAGAAGATCACCGTCATCGCAGTGGATGACCACCGTCCGGAGGCGCGGTTCCCGCAGCTCGCCCCATCGGTGACGCGCATGCTCGCCCAGGTGGCGACGATTCTCCTGCGCGGGAACGCCGTCACAGTGGACAACGACACCGAGTACAAGGATCTTGACCTGGTCACCCAGGTCGGCCGTGACATCGTCTCCGCCGCTGAAAGGAAATCCTGATGAGTTCCATGCACACGGGCAGCCACCCGGTCCTGCCCCTTGAGGCTGATGCGCAGCAGAAGAAGGCCGCACTCATCGACGCCATTGACGGTCTCCGGGTGCGGGACCCGCTGCTGTCGGCTGCGGTGGCCTTCACCAGGAACCAGCAGGTCCTCTTCCTCTCACTGGTGGTCATTCTGGTGGCCGCCATCGTTTTCCGGCCGTACTGGGCCTTGATCGGCGTCGCGGGGGTCTGCACTTTCATATATCTGGTGACCCTGCTGGACCGGTTCATCATGTTCTCCCGTGGGCTGCGGGCGGACGCGATCCTCCGGGTCTCCGATGAGGAGGCGCTCGCCATTGCGGAGGAGCGGTTGAAGTCCTATACGGTGCTTGTACCGGCCTACGGTGAACCCGAGGTGATCGCCCAGCTGCTGGATGCCATGCGCCAGTTCGACTACCCGCGCCACCTCCTCCAGGTCCTGCTCATGCTCGAGGAGGATGATCTGCCCACGATTGCGGCGGCGGAAGCCGCCGGTGTGGACCAGGTGGCCACCATCATCAAGGTTCCACCCGCCCAGCCGCGAACCAAACCGAAGGCCTGCAACTACGGTCTGCACTTCGCCACGGGGGAGATCGTCACCATCTTCGATGCGGAGGACATGCCCGACCCCCTGCAGTTGCGGCGGGTGGTCGCAGCCTTCGAACGCTCGGCCCCCGGAACAGTGTGCATCCAGTCGCGGCTGTCGTACCGCAACGCCCGCCAGAACCTGCTCACCGCCTGGTTCACCATCGAATACGACGTGTGGTTCAACTTCCTCCTGCCCGGGGTGATGCGGATGAACGCCCCGGTTCCTCTCGGGGGGACCTCGAACCATCTGCTCACCAGTGTGCTGCGCGATCTCGGTGCGTGGGACCCGTTCAATGTCACCGAGGACGCTGATCTCGGGGTGCGCATCGCAGCCAAGGGTTACAGCACAGCGGTGCTCGACTCGGTGACGTGGGAGGAAGCCAACTCCGACACTATCAACTGGCTGCGCCAGCGTTCCCGCTGGTACAAGGGATACCTGCAGACGTGGCTGGTGTACATGCGCAGACCCGGCTGGCTTGTCTCCGAGCTCGGTCTCATCCCGGCGGTCCGCTTCACCTTCCTCATGGCAGGCACCCCTGTCATCGCGGTGCTCAACCTGCTGTTCTGGTATCTCTCCCTGACCTGGGTGCTCGGACAACCGGACACCATTGCCGCGATGTTTCCGCCGGCGGTCTACTATCCGGCTCTGGTCTGCCTGGTCATCGGCAATGCCGCCACTATGTACATGAACCTCATCGGTTGCCGGGAGGGCCGTGACCCGCTGCTGGTCATCGCAGTGCTGACTTTTCCGCTCTACTGGCTGCTCATGAGTATCGCGGCGTTGAAGGGGACGTGGCAGCTGATCACGCGGCCCTCCTACTGGGAGAAGACCGCCCACGGACTGGAGGCCTGAGCGTGGCCACCACCCGCAGTACTCCGCGTCTGCCGCTGCTCTCCCCGGTCCCGCCCACCACGACAGTGCCGGGTTTCCCTGAGCGGAGAGGCTGGCGGCGCCAGGCCGACGTGGCCTTCGTGTTCTATCTGGCCGTCTATCTGGTGATGGCGGTGTGGCTCGCCCTCGATGTCGGCTATGTCCTGGGGGATGCGCTCTCAAGGACCCAGGGCGCATTGTCCGTGCTCTACTCCCGTAACCCGGACCTGTCGGTGATCGGTTTCATCTTCACCCCACTGACGACCATCGCCCAGCTCCCTTTCGTCGCGCTCTCCCCGTGGGTGCCGGAGCTGACCCGCGCCGGGCTGGCGGGGGCGGTGGTCTCGGCGCTGTTCATGGCCGGGGCGGTGCGTGAGGTGTGGCTGATCGCGGGCGAGAGGAATGTCCGTCACTGGTTCGCGGTCTGCGCAACGACTCTGTTCGCCCTGAATCCTATGATCGTGCTGTACGGCGCGGTGGGGATGAGTGAGGCCCCTTTTGTATTCGCCACCCTCTGGGCCACGCGCCGGCTGATCAGGTGGAGCTCCACCGATGACGTCCATGACCTCATCGCCGCGGGTTTCGCCCTGGCTCTGGCCTTCCTGGCGCGTTATGACGCCCTCGTCATGGCGTTCGCGGCGATGCTCACTGTGGGTGTCCTGGCATGGTTGGGCAGGCGGCGGATCGGGCGGACCGACTGCATCGGCTTCGCGGTCCTGGACATGATCGTCCTGGTCTGGCCCATCGGATTGGCCTTCCTCACCTGGACGGTGTCCAGCTGGCTGACCACGGGGGAGCTGCTGGCCCAGTTCACGTCCACCGCGGGTAACGCCGCGATCATCGCGGCGGCCGGGGGAGGTGCCACCGGGCTCCCGGCGCTCTCGGAGGCCTCCTTCCGGTCCTTCCTTGTGGCGCCGGCCCTCCTGGGGGTGCTGGCCGTGGCGGTGGTGCTGTCGGTCCGCCGCCGGGACCCGGAGACGGTTTTCCCTGTGGTGATGATGTTGACCGTCATCGTCTTCCAGATCGTCACTTATGCGGCGGGCTCGACCTTCGGGCTGCTGCGGTTTTTCATCGCGGGCATCCCGTTGACGATCGTCCTGCTCATCCAGCTCCATGCCCCGGCCGGACGTTTCCGCTCACTGCGGCCCGGCGCCACCTACCGCGACCGCTCGGCATTGGTCCCCCTGACGCCGGCGGTGGCGGTCACCATGTCTGCCCTGGCGCTGTCCGGGACCCTCCTCACAGCAGGGGCGATGACCAGCCAGAAATGGGCACCGCAGGAGTTCGCGCTGCGGCAGGCGGTGCCCGGGGTTGATACGGGCACCCTGGCAGAACAGGGGGACAGAGAGCGGGTGCTGAGGACGTTCAGCACGGAGGCCCACATCGCGCGGCACCTGGATGCCATGGGTCTGGACGAGGGTGAGGTCCTGGTCTCCACCACCTACGGTTTCGCCGTCCTCACTGCCTCGGAGAATCAACGGCAGTTCGTGATCCCCTCCGATACGGACTTCATCACGGTCCTCAACCGACCGGCGCAGAGCGGCGTACGCTTCCTGCTGGTTCACCCGGCGGAGGGCCGCGGTGCATTGGACCCGGTCAACCTACGTTATCCGGGCATCTATGAGACAGGCAGCCACATCGCCACTCTCGAGCTGGAGTTTCCCAACCAGGGGGAGGGGCAGCCTGACTGGCGCCTGTACCGGGTGCTCAGCACCCCGGACTCCCCTTAGCCCGGCGGATCAGGCCAGGGAGAGGAACATCTTCTCCAGCTTCTTCTCGTCGTAGGCGTCCGGTTCGTCGGTGAAGCACTTCTTCATGCCGGTGGCCACGACGAGGTAGCCGGCCCGGTCGATGGCCTTGGCCACGGCGGCCAGCTGGGTGACCGCCTCCTCGCACTCGTGGCCCTCCTCGAGCATCCGGATGACGGCGTTGAGCTGCCCTGCGGCGCGCTTGAGCCGGGTGGTGGCGGGCTTGGCTTCCTCAGGGGTGAGCTTCATGCCGGTTTTCTCCTCGATTGTCAGTTCCGTGGTCAAAGGTGTGCAACCACTCTAACCCTGATCGTGCGGGGCATATTCCCAGGTCATGAAACCACCGTCGAGGTTGGCGGCTTCAACGCCGTGGTTCTCCAGCAGCGTGACGGCGACATGGCCGCGCAGGCCAACGCGGCAGAAGACCAGCGCCCGGCTGTCGCGGAGCTCCTCAACCCGTTCCCGCATCTCATCGACCGGAATGTTGACGGCACCGGGGATGGTGCTCTTCGCGAACTCGCCCGGGGTGCGCACGTCGACGAGCATCCAGCCGTCGGCGACCATCTCCTCGAGCTCGTGCCACTGCACGGTGCGCTCGCCGGCGACCATGTTGTCGTTGACGTAGCCGAGGAAGTTGACGGGGTCCTTCGCGGAACCGAACTGCGGCGCATAGGCCAGCTCGAGGTCCGCCAGGTCGGTGGCGTTCAGTCCGCCGCGCATGGCGGTGGCGATGACGTCGATGCGCTTGTCCACACCCGCCATGCCCACCCCCTGTGCGCCCAGGATGGCGTTGGTGTCGGCGTCCACCACCAGCTTGAGGTGGAGGGTCTCGGCGCCGGGGTAGTAGCCGGCGTGGTCGGCCGGGTGGACGTGGATGGCCCGAATGTTCTTCCCGGCGGCTCGTGCCCGTCGTTCGTTCCAGCCCACCGAGGCGGCGGCCATACCGAAGAGACCGACGATGGCGGTGCCCAGGGTCGTGGTGCGGCGCACGTCGCGGCCGGTGATGATGTCCGCGACCAGCCGACCGTGGCGGTTGGCGGTCTGCGCCAGGGGGACGAGGGTGTCCTCGCCGGAGACGGCGTCGGCCTTCTCCGCGGCGTCGCCGAGGGCGAAGATCGCCGGGTCCGAGGTGCGCTGCTGGTCATCCACCTTGATGCCGCCGCGTTCGCCGACCTCAAGGCCGGCCTCGGCGGCCAGCTCGCTGGCGGGGCGCACACCGATGGAGGCGATGACGAGGTCAGCGGGGACGGTGCGGCCGTCGGCGAGTTCGAGGGCGTCGCCGGCGATGGTTTTCGTGCCCGCGCCGGTGAGGATCTGCACGCCGTGTCCGGCGAGATGCTTCTCGACGATCGCGGCCATCTCCTCATCCAACGGCGCCATGATCTGCGGGGCGCGCTCGATGACGGTGACCTCAAGGTCGCGGTGGCGCAGGTTCTCGGCCATCTCCAGGCCGATGAAGCCGCCGCCGATGATCGCGATGGACTTCACCTCCGGGGTCAGTGCGGCTTTGATCGCGTCGACGTCCTCGACTGTGCGCAGGTGCAGGGCCCGTTCGATACCGGGGATAGGCGGGATGACCGGGGTTGCGCCCGGGGAGAGGACCAGGTGGTCGTAGGCGATCGTTTCGCCGGTGTCGGTGGTGACGGTATTCGCGGCCCGGTCGATGGCGGTGGCACGCGTGTTCACGCGCACGTCCAGGTTGAAGCGGGCCCTCAGGGATTCGGGTGTCTGCAGGAGCAGGGACTGTCGCTCCGGGATGACGCCGGAGACGTGGTAGGGCAGGCCGCAGTTGGCGAAGGAGACGTGGCCGGAGGCCTCGAGGACGATGATCTCCATCTGCTCGTCGCGGCGGCGCAGCCGGGCTGCGGTGGACATGCCGCCGGCGACGCCGCCGACGATGACGGTGGTGGCCATGGTGGGCACCTTCCTATCGTGCGGAGTGGTCGCAGGTGCACCACTGGTCGGCAGCGACCCGGGCACGGACCTGGTCGACGTGCTCACCGCAGCCGGACCAGGTGGTCTTGTTACAGATGGAGCAGGGGACGGGACGGCACATGTTGTTCTCCTGGGGGTAGAGGATGTTGACGCTTTCTAATATACCCCCAGGGGTATATTAGAGGGTAAATTCGGGTTTCGGGGTGGGGCCGCGGGGTGGGGCCGCGCAACAAGTTACCTTGACGCGTCAATCCCAAGGGTGCGAACAGGGACAATGCGCACCGGTGCACCTGCGGTCTGTCAGATATTGCGCACTGGCTCCGGGCGGGTGGTGAGATTTTCAGGCACCCCCAGGCCCCGCCCCCGCCGCAGCCCGGTCAGCGATCAAGCAGACGCAGCAGGTCCTCCTGCACCTCGCGGCGGCGGATCTTGCCCAACTGATCCCGGGCGAGCTCCTCGAAATGGTAGAAGGTGCGCGGGACCTTGTAGCGGGTGAGACGCTCGCGGGCGAAGTCCTTCAGTCCCTCCGGATCGAGGGCGGCACCCTCGCGCAGGGTCACGCAGGCCACGACATCCTCGGAACCGTCCTCGCGCGGACGGCCCACCACCGCCAGGTCGACGATGTCCGGGTGGGCGCGCATCGCCTCCTCGACCTCCGCCGGGTAGACGTTGAAGCCGCCGGTGATGATGACCTCCTTGATGCGGGCCACCAGACGGATGAAACCGTCCTCCTCCATGACACCCACGTCACCGGTGCGGTACCACTCCCCGTGGAAGCTGGACTCCGTGGCCTCGGGCTGATTGAGGTAACCGGGGAATACCTGCGGCCCGCGGACGAGAATCTCACCCTCGGTGCCGTCCGGCAGGGTCACGTCGAGGTCCTCCGGATCGGCGATCCGCACCTCCGTGTCCGGGAAGGGGATGCCGACGTAGCCGGGGCGTCGCTTGCCGTTCATCGGGTTGCCCACGATGACCGGGGAGGTCTCGGTCAGGCCGTAGCCTTCCACGAGGCGGCCGCCGGTGGCGCGCTCCCACTTGTCCACGGTTGACACCGGCAGGGTGGCCGCACCGCAGAAGGCGTTGCGGATGCCGGAGATGTCCACGTTGTCCTGCTCGGCAGCCTCGACGATCTTCTCGTAGAGGGTCGGCACACCCGGCAGCCAGGTGGGGGTGTGTTTCTTGATCACGTCCATGATCAGCGGGATCCGGGGCGCGGGCAGCAACACCATCTCACCGCCGATGTACACCGACAGGGTGCCCACCATCGTCAACCCGTAGGCGTGGAACATGGGCAGTGCGGCCAGCATCCGTTCGTCCTGCTCACCGAGGCCGGGCACCCAGCTCTTGCCCTGCAGCAGGTTGGCGAAGAGGTTGCCGTGGGTCAGCTGCGCCCCCTTCGGCGCGCCGGTCGTGCCGGAGGTGTAGAGGATCAGGGCGATGGAGTCCCGGGTCACTGACGGCTCAGAGGCGATGTCCTCGCCCTCACCGCCGATGGCGGAACCGATGAGCACCTCCCACGGCACGGTGTTCGGGGCCGGGGAGGACAGGGCCTCCCGCTGTTCCCGGATCTTCTTCACCGGCAGTTTGAGGGCCATCTGCTTGACCTTGGGCATCGCCTCGATCATGTTGACCGAGATAATGGTCTCCAGAGAGGTGGAACCGCGGAGTTTCTCCAGGGTGGGGGCGGCCTTGTCCCAGGCGATGGCCACGCGGGCGCCGTGGTCGGCGAAGGGTCCCGCCAGTTCGTGGGCCGTGTAGAGCGGGTTGTGCTCCACGACGGTCGCCCCCAGCTTGAGCACAGCGTAGAAGGCTGCGATGTGCTGGGGGCAGTTCGGCAGGATGATGGCGACCTTGTCACCGGGTCGCACCCCGAAGGCGCGCAGCCCGGCGGCGGCCCGGCGGACCTGGCGGTCGAGTTCGGCATAGGTCTGGGTACGGCCGAAGAACCAGGTAGCGGACTTCTCGGCGTTGATGGCGAGGTTGTTGTCGTAGACGTCGAGCAACGTTGTGTCGTCATAGTCGAGGGAATGGGGTGTCCACTCCGGATAGTGCTGCAGCCATGCCTTGGTCTCAAATGCCGACATCAGTGCGCCTTCCAGTCAGGTTCCGTGGTGACGACCAGTATAACGACGCGCACACCTATCATTGGAGGCATGCGCGTTGCGATGATCTCCATGCACACGTCACCGCTACAACAGCCGGGTTCCGGCGATGCGGGCGGCATGAACGTCTATGTCCTCAACACCGCACGCCATCTGGCCCGGCAGGGGGTGGAGGTGGACATTTTCACCCGGGCCACCCGGCCCAGCCAGGGTGAGGTCGTGAAGGTGGAACCCGGACTGCGGGTGGTCAACATCGTCGCCGGGCCCTATGACGGACTGGAGAAAGAGGCCCTGCCCACGCAGCTGGCGGCCTTCGCTGGCGGGCTCGTCCAGTTCCACCGCTGCAATGACGTCGACTACGACCTCATCCACTCCCATTACTGGCTCTCCGGCCAGATCGGCTGGCTGCTGCGGGACCTGTGGGAGGTGCCGCTCGTGCACACCGCCCACACCCTGGCCGCGGTGAAGAACGCCCACCGCAGCGCCGACGACTCCCCGGAATCAGAGGCCCGACGCATCTGCGAGCAGCAACTGGTGGACAATGCCGACGTCCTGGTGGTCAACACCCAGGAGGAGACCAATGACCTCATCGACCACTACGACGCCGACCCGGAGCGCATCGCCGTGGTCTCCCCGGGCACCGACACGGAGCTGTTCACCCCCGGCACCGACCGCAACACGGAACGTTCCCGCCGCCTGCTCGGCATCCCGTTGGACGCGGAACTGGTGGCTTTCGTCGGCCGGCTGCAGCAGTTCAAGGGGCCGCAGGTGCTCATCCAGGCCACCGCTGAACTGGTCCGGCGCAATCCTGGGCGCAAGCTGCGGGTGATCATCTGCGGCGGGGCATCCGGAGCGGGGGCCACCGAGCGGCAGTACCTGGATCTGGCGGAGGAGCTGGGGGTGGCGCGCCGGGTGCGTTTCCTGGATCCGCGTCCGCCGGAGGAGCTGGTGACGATCTACCAGGCCGCTGACATTGTCGCGGTGCCCAGCTACAACGAGTCTTTCGGACTGGTGGCGATGGAGGCGCAGGCCTGCGGTACGCCGGTCATTGCGGCCCGGGTGGGTGGTCTGCCTGTCGCCGTCTCCGAGGGGGAGACGGGGCTGCTTGTCGACGGCCACGACACCGCCGACTGGGCGGACGCCATCGAGCAGCTCCTCGACGATGACGACACCCGCCTGCGGATGGCGGGCGAGGCGGTCCTGCATGCCGCGAACTACTCCTGGTCGGCCTCCGCCTCCCAGCTGGCCTCGGTGTATGCCGACGCGTTGAGCACCGAGATCACCGACTGCCTGCCCCGCCGGGAGCGTGCCGGCGGCTGAGGGTGTGGACGGGGGTTGTCACCGGCGTGCGATTCCCGGCGGCACCGGTGCAGGCATGGCATATTAGGAGTATGACCAACGGAAAGCTCATTCTTCTTCGCCACGGCCAGAGTCAGTGGAACAAATCGAACCAGTTCACCGGCTGGGTGGACGTCGACCTCACCGAGCAGGGTGTGGCTGAAGCGATCCGCGGCGGCGAGATGCTCAAGGAGGCCGGCATTCTGCCGGAGGTCGTCTACACCTCCCTCCTGCGCCGCGCCATCCGCACCGCCAACATCGCGTTGAACGCCGCCGACCGCCACTGGATCCCCGTCATCCGGGACTGGCGTCTCAACGAGCGCCACTACGGTGCGCTGCAGGGGCTGAACAAGGCGGAGACCAAGGACAAGTACGGCGACGAGCAGTTCATGGCATGGCGCCGCTCCTACGACACCCCGCCGCCGGAGCTGGCCGATGACGCCGAGTACTCCCAGTCCGATGACGTCCGTTACGCGGACCTGGAGTCCATTCCGCGCACCGAGTGCCTGCTCGACGTGGTCGAGCGCTTCATCCCGTACTACAAGGAGGAGATCGAGCCGCGCGTGAAGAACGGGGAGACCGTCCTCGTCGCCGCACACGGCAACTCCCTGCGTGCGCTGGTCAAGTACCTGGACAACATCTCCGACGAGGACATCGCCGCGCTGAACATCCCGACCGGCATTCCGCTGGTCTACGAGCTCACCGCCGACGGCTCCGTGGTCAACCCGGGTGGCACCTACCTCGACCCCGAGGCCGCTGCCGCCGGTGCGGCCGCTGTCGCCGCCCAGGGCGGCAAGTAGTCTGTAGCGCGTGTCCCCTGTCCTTGCGTTCCTGTTGGGCGTCGTCGTCGCCGGCGTCGCCCTTCCGGCGTTGAACGGGGCGCGTAAGCGCATCATCCGCCACCGTTCCTCAGCGACTCTCGAGGACAACCAGGTCACCACCGTCGGTCAGGTCCTGCATCTGGCCATCCAGGGTTCGCCCACCGGTATCACTGTCCTCGACCAGGGCGGGGATGTGATCCTGTCCAACGCCCGCGCCCATGAGATGGCACTGGTCCATGACCGGTCCGTCAACGATGAGGTGCGCAGGGTCGCGGCGGAGGTGTTCGCGGACAAGGAGACCCGCTCCCTCGACCTGGCGATCCCGAAGCGGCGCACCGGCAACCGTGTCTCGTCGGTACGCGCACTGATCAAACCCCTCACCCTCGTTGATGACCGTTTCGTCATCGTCTACGGCACCGACGAGAGTGAGAACATCCGCATGGAGTCCGCGCGCCGTGACTTCGTGGCCAACGTCTCCCATGAGCTCAAGACCCCCGTCGGCGGCATGGCCCTGCTGGCGGAGGCACTCATGGAGTCGGTGGACGACCCCGAGCACGTCGAATACTTCGGTCAGCGCCTCCATAAGGAGGCCCACCGTATGGCCGACATGATCAACGAGCTGATCTCCCTGTCGAAGCTGCAGGGAGCGGAACCCCTCCCCGAGATGGAGCCCATCTCGGTCGACGCGGTCATCGACGAGGCATTCACCCGTAACCAGGTCGCCGCGGACAACGCCGAGATCACCCTGACCAAGGGTGCCGAATCCGGTGTCCTGGTCATGGGTGATAAATCCCTGCTGGTCACGGCGGTGTCGAACCTCATCTCCAACGCCATCAACTATTCCCCGC
Source organism: Corynebacterium lemuris (assembly GCF_024919295.1). Lineage (GTDB taxonomy): Bacteria > Actinomycetota > Actinomycetes > Mycobacteriales > Mycobacteriaceae > Corynebacterium > Corynebacterium lemuris. The sequence goes on from NZ_JANWTC010000001.1 coordinate 352,677, forward strand.
AGTCGGTGCCGGTCTCGGTGTCCCAGAAAGTCACCAGCGATGATGTGGTGCTCATCCGCGTCACGGACCGGGGCATCGGCATTTCCCCGGAGGATCAGAAACGGGTCTTCGAACGTTTCTTCCGGGTGGACAAGGCCCGTTCGAGGTCCACTGGCGGTACGGGGCTGGGGTTGGCCATCGTGAAACATGTGGTCGCCAACCACGGGGGTAACATCAAGTTGTGGTCCCGCCCCGGCACCGGGGCCACGTTCACCATCGAACTTCCTATCTATCATCCTGATCCGGCGCCGACGGCGATCCCGCCGGCGGGGCAGGATGAAGAGGCAACGTCCACCGGGCCCCTGCGTCAGGCTGTGTCCCGGGTGGCGACACGTCGAAAGGACAAAGCATCATGACGACCATTCTCATCGTGGAAGACGAGGAGTCCCTCGCGGATCCGTTGGCCTTTCTGCTGCGTAAAGAGGGTTTCGATGTGATCATCGCCGGTGATGGCCCCACCGCGCTCGTGGAGTTCGCGAAGAACGACATCGATATCGTCCTGCTCGACCTCATGCTGCCGGGTATGTCGGGCACGGACGTGTGCAAGCAGCTGCGGACGACCTCATCGGTTCCCGTCATCATGGTCACCGCCCGCGACTCCGAGATCGACAAGGTTGTCGGACTGGAGCTGGGTGCGGACGACTACGTGACCAAGCCCTACTCCTCCCGTGAGCTCATCGCCCGCATCCGCGCGGTCCTGCGTCGCGGGGCAGACAACGACGCGGCAGCCGAGGAAGTCGATGAGCAGGTCCTCGAGGGGGGCCGGGTCCGCATGGACGTCGAACGCCACACCGTCACCGTCGCCGGGGAGCCGGTGTCCATGCCGCTCAAGGAGTTTGACCTCCTTGAGTACCTGCTGCGCAACGCCGGCCGGGTGCTCACCCGTGGCCAGCTCATCGACCGGATCTGGGGTGCTGACTACGTCGGTGACACCAAGACCCTCGACGTGCACGTCAAGCGTCTGCGTTCCAAGATCGAGGAGGAGCCCTCGCGCCCGAAGCAGCTGGTCACCGTCCGGGGTCTGGGCTACAAGTTCGAGGCCTGATCCCGGTTCCGGCTCGCCGGGTGCGGGGCGCTGAGGCCGGCGGCGGCACGGCGTCGGCAGTGGTCGGCGAGGATCCCGTATGAGGGCGCGCCCATCAGTGCGGTGAGTTCCTGCTTCATCGACACCCACACCGGGTCCGGGTGGGTGTGGCAGGAGCTGGAACTGGAGCACCACCAGTCGAAGTCCTCACCGCCGTTGCCCCAGGCGCGGCGGTCGTATTCGCCGATGGTGGTGCGCAGGATCTCCTGGCCGTCGGTGCGCTCCTCGTAGTCCTCGTGGCGGCGCAGCGGGACCTGCCAGCAGACCTCGGGCTTCTCGACGGTCAGGTCACGGCCCTCCGCCACCGCCCACTGGTGGATGGCGCAGCCGGTTCCGGTCGCCCACCCTTCACGGTTGGCGAAGATGCAGGCCCCGCCGACGGTCTTCGTCTTCAGGGAGGGCTCGGGGTCACCGTCCTCGTCGTCGAGTTCGCCCCACTCCAGCCAGGGTTCGAGTTCGATGGCCTCGCCGCTGGCGAGATGCTCGTCCACCCCCTTTGGGCGGTGCTGCCAGTATTTCGCGGGCATGTCGGCGACGGCGTTGTAGAGCTGGTCCCGGTCGGTCTCGTCAGCCAGATAGGCGCCGTGGACGCAGCAGCCGATGTCTGTCTGTTCGAAGTCGATGCCCTGACAGGTATCGGTGCCGAAATGGCAGGTCCAGTGCGATTCGACCCATGTCAGGTCAACGCTGAAGGTGTGTAGCGGATCCTCTGGATTGACGAACTCGAACCATTCTCGGGGGAAATCGGGGGCTTCTTCACCACCGGACAGAATCTGCTTGCCGGCGGGGGATGACTGTGGGAAACCCAGAAAAACCTGGGAGGAACGTGGGCGATTCACACTTCCCCACGCTAGACCGTCTACCCTTGAAGGCGTGCGACTAGGTGTATTGGACGTGGGCAGCAACACTGTCCACATGGTGGCGGTCGATGCCCGCAACGGTGGTCACCCGACCCCGATGAGCGACTGGAAGACGAGTCTGCGTCTCGTGGAGCTCCTCGACAGTGACGGGGCGATCGATGACAAGGGCATCCGACGCCTGACGAAGGCCGTGGCCGAGGCAGCGGACCTGGCGGGCACTCTCGGGTGCCGGGAGATCATGCCCATCGCGACCTCCGCGGTGCGTTCGGCCACGAACTCGGCGGAGGTCCTGGACGCCGTGGAGCGTGAGACCGGCGTCCGGCTGGAGGTCCTCTCCGGGGAGGACGAGGCCCGACTCACCTTCCTCGCCGCCCGCCGCTGGTACGGCTGGTCCGCCGGGCGCATCACCAACCTCGACATCGGCGGGGGTTCCCTGGAGCTGTCGACCGGTTCCGACGAGACCCCCGATGTGGCGATCTCACTCGACCTCGGCGCGGGCCGCTTGACCCACCACTGGTTCGACACCGATCCGCCGGAGCGCAAGAAGGTCAATCTCCTGCGCGACTACATCGACGCTGAACTGGCTGAACCCGCCCGCCAGATGCGCGCCTACGGCGCCGCCGGGCTCACGGTGGGCACCTCGAAGACCTTCCGCACCCTGGCCCGCCTCACCGGCGCAGCCCCCAGCGCCGAAGGCCCCTACACCAAGCGCACCCTGACCGCCCCGGGCCTGCGCCAGCTCATCGCGTTCATCTCCCGCATGACCGCGGCCGACCGCGCCGAGCTGGAGGGCATCAGCTCCGACCGTTCGCACCAGATCGTCGCCGGTGCCCTCGTGGCGGAGGCCAGCATGCGCGCACTCGGCCTGGAGATGATCGAGATCTGTCCGTGGGCACTGCGTGAGGGTGTCATCCTCCGGCGCATCGACAAGGGACTCACCGAGATCCCCCAGGAAAGGAAGTGACATGAGCGACAAACAGTTGACTGTCGCGGAGTTGCTCGCGCGTGCCGGCAGGGAGAAGGAGGGGGAGGAGACCCCCCGACGCCGTCGCCGCAGCCTGGAGGAAGGCGGGATCTCCGTCGCGGAACTGACCGGCTCCATCCCGGCCGTCAAGGAGAAGCCCGTCGAGTCGAAGCACTCATCGGTCCCCATCGACGGTCCGGAGCCGGAATCCCGACCGGAACCGGAGACCGGGGAGGAAGAGACCACGCCTGAGCCGGAGGAGTCGACACCGGCCACCGACCAGACGGTCGTGCTCGACAAGGTCGGGACGGAGCTCCCGGAACCGGAGCCCGAGTCCGCTCCGGAGCAGACCGGTGTGATCGCCCCGGTCGACGCCCCCGAGGAACCGGAGGAGCCGGAGGCGGAGGACGTCGACGCGCAGCTGGCCGGGGAGGAGACCTCCGGGGTCGAGGAGAAGACCTCGCTCACCGGGGTGATCCTCATGACGGCCATCGGTGTGGTGCTCGGCGTGGTGATCTTCAAGGGTTTCGAGATGCTGTGGGAAAGCTTCTCCCGGCCGGTGGTGGCCATCCTGGCTGTCCTCGTGACCGCCGGCATGGTGGGTGTGGTCAAGGCGCTGCGCACCACCAATGATGCCCTGTCGATGGTCCTGGCCGGTTTCGTCGGTCTGTTGATGACCTTCGGCCCCCTGGCCATCGTCATGCTCTGAGCCTGTGTTGTGGCACCCTGGGGTGCATGACAAAAATTGTGGTAATCGGAGGCGGGAAGATCGGCGAGGCGCTGATCTCCGGTCTCGTCAACGCGGGCACTGACCCCCAGTCAATCACCGTGACCAACCGCCGCCCCGAGCGCGGCCGGGAGTTCCGGGAACGCTACGGGGTGCGTGACCTCACCGACAACAGGCAGGCCACAGAGGACGCTGACGTAGTGTTCCTCTGCGTGAAGCCCTACCTGATCCTCGACGTCCTCGCGGAGATCAACGCGGCCGTGGAGGAGAACGACACCGCCACCGTGCTGGTCTCCATGGCCGCCGGTGTGACCTTGGGTGCCATGGAGGAGGCCGTCGTCGCCGGCACCCCCGTCGTGCGGGTGATGCCGAACACTCCGATGCTCGTCGGCCGCGGCATGAACGCCCTTGCCGCGGGCCGCTTCGTCACCCCGGAACAGCTCGACGACGTCACCGGGCTGCTTTCCGCGGTGGGGGAGGTGCTGCCCGTCGCGGAATCTGACATGGACGCTGTCACGGCTCTCGCGGGTTCCTCGCCGGCCTATTTCTTCCTCGTCGCCGAGGCGCTCATCGACGCCGGCGTCTCCCTGGGCCTGAACCGTCAGGTCGCCGAGAAGCTTGTCACCACCTCCGCCGCGGGGGCGGGCATCATGCTCTCCGAGTCCGGCCAGGACCCCACGACCCTGCGCACGAACGTGTCCTCCCCGGCGGGCACCACCGTTGCCGCACTGCGCGAACTCGAGGAATCCGGCCTGCGGGGTGCCTTCTTCCGGGCGACGGAGGCCTGCGCGAAGCGTTCCGCGGAGCTCGGCAACCCCTGATGTGTGGGTGGCCGGGACAAGGGCGGGAGAAAATACGGCACTTAAGTCGCAACCGTCACACAATTCACGCTAAGCTTGTCCAAGCACGTGCGTGTCCGATCTGCGGGAGGGGAAGCCTGCAGCGCGCCACCTGCTGAAGGGTTGATGAATATGGTTAATGCAGACAAAGGAACTTTTCTGACGGTCGCGGAGGTCGCAGAGATCATGCGGGTCTCCAAGATGACCGTGTACCGGCTGGTTCACGCAGGTGACCTGCCGGCCGTTCGCGTGGGACGTTCGTTCAGGGTCCACGAGAAGGCGGTCAACGACTACCTCGACTCTTCGTACTACGACGCCGGATAAGGCTCCCCTCCGCCTGCGGCGCCGGTCACTTCTTTGTGGGTGGCAGGCGCCGCAGGTCTTTTTGGCCGGGGGCCCGGGCGTCGGTATGATGGATCCCATTCGTGCCGACGGTCCGGACGCGCAGCCAGCGCAGTCGAGAGTGCACCTCGAGGTATGTCGGCAGGTTACGTACGTACTCACTCACTATCTGAGGAGACCCCATGGGTTCAGTCATCAAGAAGCGCCGCAAGCGCATGTCCAAGAAGAAGCACCGCAAGATGCTGCGTCGCACCCGCGTTCAGCGCAGGAAACTGGGCAAGTAGTTTCCCGGTGTGCCGGAGGCCGCCGTCCCACCCCTTCGCGGGGGAGGGACGGCGGCCTCCGGTCTTTCACGGCCATGCAACCGTCGCCGGCTACTGGGCCTGCTTCTCCCGGCGGAACACCCGCCAGCTGCCCAGGCTCGCGGCGGCGGTGACCACAGCGGGCAGCCCCCAGGTGCGCACGGCCCGGCGGACGCTGCGATAGTCCCGGATGGCCCAGCCCCGCTGTTGGGCCTCCCTGCGCAGCTTCTTGTCCGGGTTGATGGCCACCGCGGTGCCGACCATGGACAGCATGGGGATGTCGTTGATGGAATCGGAGTAGGCGGTGCAGCGGGCCAGGTCGAGTTGTTCGATGGCGGCGAGGGCAGCCACGGAGTGTTTCTTGCCCGGGCCGTGGAGGATGTCGCCGACGAGGCGTCCGGTGAAATGCCCGTCCTCCACCTCGGCGACGGTACCCAGCGCGCCGGTGAAGCCGAAGCGCTCCGCCAGGATCTGGGCCAGCTGCACGGGGGTGGCGGACACGAGCCACACCTGGTGGCCGGCGGCCAGGTGCATGTGGGCCAGTTCCCGGGTGGCGGGCCAGGCCTTGTCGATCATGGAGGAGTCCACGATCTCCTCGCACAGCTCCACCAGTTCAGCGACGCTCTTGCCCTTGATGAACTCCAACGCCTGGTTGCGTCCCTCGGCCACATCGGCGGCGTTCTCGGAGCCGGTGATGCGGAACTTCAGCTGTTTCCAGGCGATGGGCAGGATCTCGGAGATGCGGAAGTACTTCTTCCGGAAGAGCCCCATTGCAAAGACGATGAGCGAGGACCCCTGGATGAGGGTGTTGTCCACGTCGAAGAAGGCTGCCGCGCCGACATCCTGGGGGACATCGGGGTCGGGTGTGCTGATGTGGATGCCACCGGCGGCCTCGATGGAGCCACTGACGGAGTCGACGCCGGAGGAGAAGGCATCCAGCTCAATGCCGAACGTCTCCTGGACAGCGGCGGCAGCCGCGGCTTCACCTGCGGTGCGCTGGGACTCCTCGTCGATGGGCGGGAGCGCGCGGTCCTCGAGGAATCGGCGGAGATTGCCGCGGGTGGCGCTCCAGCTGGCGAGGAATTCCTGGGGGGTGCCCGGGAAGAGGGGATCGTTGGGGGAGGGGCTCACTGCGCGTTCCGAGCCTTCCTGTGTGCGGGGTGGGTGGGGTCGGGCGGTATCGTGTCCATGGTAGGCGTGAGACGGGTGTTGTGCCCGGCTGAAGGAGACTGGTGGACGATGGCACAGACGGTGGAGTTGATGGTGCGGACGACCTGCGGGTCGTGTGCGCGGGTGGAGCAGCAGATCACCCCCGTCGTGGAGGCGGCCGGGCTGGAGCTGTCGGTGCTCAACGTCGACCACGATCCGGAGCTGGCGATGGAATTCGGGGACCGGGTTCCGGTGGTGGTCATCGACGACGAGGAGTTCGCCTGCTGGGAGGTGGACAGTGACGAACTGGCTGCTGCCCTCGCCTGAGCTGACGGACCCGATGGGGGTTTCCTGTGGATCGGGGGTATCCTTTTGTATGATCCACCCCGACGGCGCCTGCACGGAGCGTTCTCGGGGACCTGTCCCTGGCATGTCCGTGAAGCTGAAAGCGGTGAAGGAAAACGTGAGTGTGCTCGTCGTGGGAATGTCGCACCGGTCGGCGCCGGTGGCGCTGCTCGAGCGGCTGAGTATGGACGAATCGGTCCGGCACGACACAACCTCCCAGCTCGTTGAGCGGCCCTCGCTCAGCGAGGCAATGATCGTCTCGACCTGTAACCGGCTGGAGATCTACTCCGTGGCCAACTCCTTCCACGCCGGCGTGGATGACGTGGTTGAGGTGCTGCACGAGATCTCGGACGTCGACATTGAGACCCTGCGGGGTTACCTCTACGTCCGCTACGCGGATGCTGCGGCCGAACACATGATGGTCGTCGCCTCCGGTCTGGACTCAATGGTGGTCGGCGAACAGCAGATCATCGGCCAGGTGCGCACCGCGTACCAGGAGGCCACCGAGAAGGGCACGGTCGGTCCGGCGCTGCACCGCCTGGCGCAGACCGCTCTGCAGACCGGCAAACGCGTCCATTCGGAGACCGACATCGACGACGCCGGTGCGTCGATGGTCTCCGTGGCCGTGGACGAGGCCCTGGAGAACCTCCACATCGAGGACCTCGGTGGTAGGACCGCCCTGGTGCTCGGAGCCGGGGCCATGGCCTCGCTGGCGGCCACCCACCTGGGGCGGCTGGGCGTCGACAAGCTCATCATCGCCAACCGCACCCGCGAGCGTGCGGAGCGGCTGGCGGAGCATGCCCACCAGGCCGGCGTCGCCGCCGAGGTCGTGGACTTCGAGGACCGTGCCTCCGTGCTCTCCCACGTCGATCTGGCGGTCTCTGCCACCGGTGCGGATGAGTTCACCATCACCGCCGCCGACATCCCGGCGGAACGCCCCCGGGACCTCATGCTCATCGACTTGTCGATGCCGCGTGACATCGAGGACGGGGTCGCCGCACTCGACGGCGTGCACCTGGTCAACATCGAACGCCTCCACCAGACGATCTCCGGCCGCGGGGACAAGGACACCGGCCACAGGGCCGCGCTTGAGATCGTCGCTGAGCAGCTGCGCGAGTACAGTTCGGAGCAGCGCATCCGGGATGTGGTGCCGGCGGTCTCGGCGCTGCGCCGGCATGCGGCGGAACTCGTCGAGGACGAACTGGACCGTCTGCGCGCCCGCGTCCCGGAGGTGGACGGGCCGGATTTCGCGGAGGTCACCCGCACGGTACGCCGGGTGGTGGACAAGCTCCTCCACGAGCCGACGGTGCGCGTGAAGCAGCTCGCCGCCGAGTCCGGCGTCGTCTCCTACGAGTCCGCGCTGCAGGAGCTGTTCGGACTCTCGACGGAGGCCCCGGCCGTGGCCGTCTCCGTCTCTGAACTGCCTGAGGGCAAGCTCACCACCAAATAAATGATGAACCCGAAGGAGATCCGAGGAATTTGAAGACCCTGAAGATCGGCACCCGCCGCTCCAACCTCGCCACCACCCAGTCCGGGCACATGCGTGACGCCCTCATCGCCGCCGGCTACGACGCCGAGCTGCACCTGGTGACCACCGCCGGCGATGTCAACATGGCACCTGTCGAACGCATCGGCGTCGGAGTGTTCACCCAGGCGCTGCGCGAGGCCCTGCATGCCGGGGAATGTGACATTGCGGTCCACTCCTTCAAGGATCTGCCCACTGCCCCGGATGAGCGCTTCCACCTCGTTGTGCCGGTGCGTGCCGACGCCCGCGAGGCCCTCATCGCCCGCGACAAACTCACCCTGGCGCAGCTGCCGCAGGGGGCCCGGGTGGGCACCTCCGCGCCGCGCCGCATCTCCCAGCTCAAGGCCGTGCGCCCTGACCTGGACATCCGCCCGCTGCGCGGCAACATCGAGACCCGCATGGGCTATGTCACCGACGGTGAACTTGATGCCGTCGTGCTGGCCTACGCCGGTCTGTCCCGCGTCGGGCTGGGGGAGCGCGCCACCGAGGTCTTCGGCCCGGACGTGATCCTGCCTGCACCGGCCCAGGGTGCCCTGGCCGTCGAGTGCCGCACCGACGATGAGGAGGCCCGCGCCGCCATCGACCTGCTTCTCGACGCCGCCGCCTACACCTGCGCGAACACCGAGCGCATCGTGCTCAACCGTCTCGAGGCCGGCTGCACCGCCCCCGTCGCCTCCCATTCGACGATCGACGCGGACGGCACCATCCACCTCACCGCGGGTGTCTTCGCCCTTGACGGCTCCACCCAGCTGGTCTACGAGGGGTCCGGCACTGATCCGGTGGCCCTCGGTGAGGCTGCCGCGGCTGATCTTCTGGGCCGCGGCGCGGCGGACCTGATCGACCGTTAGCCGTCGGGCGTATACACTCGCCAGCATCATGGCTGTTCTGAAGATCAGCGACCGGCAGGTGACGGTCGCCCTCGACTGGTGGGAGAAGCTCGCGGCACGACGTTCGCACTTCACCATCCCCACCCGTGTGATCACGGGTGTCTCCGTCGTCGATGACGCCTGCGGGTTGGCGCGCGCCGTGCCCGCCGGGCGGCGTGCCCCCGGCACCCGCATCCGGGGTCTCACCAACACCGGTACGTTCACCGCGGTTGACGGCACCGGCGCCAGCACCTTCGCGGTGTGCCACGGCAGTGGGCCGGGCATCATCCTCGAGCTGAAGTCCGCCACCGTCAACCGCATCATCATCTCCACCCCCAGGGCGGAGGACTACGCACGCGAGCTGTCCATACTCGTGGGCTGAGTCCCGAAAAAACCGCCGTCGCGGGGCTGCTGCGCAGTAGTCCGGGAAACCGGGCTTTTTCGTATTCCGGCGTTCCTAATTTAAGGTGTGAATACCACACTGTGTACGCCCCCGAATGATATGGCCCCCTTTGAAGCCCTCCGACGGGGCGTGCATCCGTGTCATGCCCTGTTGTGAGTAGTCCACACTAGAAAAGATCTGTATGAGCATGGTCCCCCAGACCTCCCAGCCGGGAAAGGTCGTCTTCGTCGGCGCAGGCCCCGGAAACCCCGAACTGCTTACCGTTCGTGCCCGCGAGGTCCTCGCTGCAACATCCATCGCCGTGACCGACCCGGGCGTGCTCAGTGGTGTGCGCGAGGTGGTGGCGTCCGCGCTGCCCGTTCCCCAGGAGCGTCTCGACGCCGCCGAGGCCGAGTACGAGCGCATCTGCGCCGAAGCCAAGGAGGCCGGCGCCCGCCGTCGTCCCCCGCGCCCGCCGGCACCGACCGCCGCTGACATCCGCGAGGTGGCGTCCACCCGGCCCGAGGAGATCGCGGCGCAACTGCGCGGTGCCCTCGCCGAGGACAACGGCGATGTCATCCGCCTGGTCACCGGCAACCCCCTGACGCGTGACTCCACGATGGCGGAGATCGCCGCGGTCGCTGCCGCCGGTCTGGAGTTCCAGGTCGTGCCGGGTATGTCCCTGCCTTCGACTGTCCCGTCCTTCGCGGGCATCGGTCTCGGCTCCACCTACACGGAGACCGACGTCACCGACAACAACGTCGACTGGGATCAGCTGGCCAGCGCCCCGCAGCCCCTGGTGCTGCAGGCCACGGCCGATGACCTGGCCACCATCGCCACCGAGTTGAGCGCCCGCGGCATGGGTGCCGAGACGCCGGTCTCCGTCACCGTCAACGGCACTACCCGCCTGCAGCGCACCCACGACGCCACCCTGGGCACCCTGGGTCGGCTGGATGCCGAACTGCCGGGCCAGCTGGTGGTCACCCTGGGCAAGGGTGTTGACGACCGCACCAAGTACTCCTGGTGGGAGAACCGTCCGCTGTACGGCTGGCGGGTGCTGGTGCCGCGCACCAAGGAGCAGGCCGCCGCGATGAGCGCGCGCCTGTCCGGTTACGGCGCCATCCCGCAGTCGGTGCCGACGATCTCCGTCGAGCCGCCGCGTAACCCCGCCCAGATGGAACGCGCCATCAAGGGCATCGTCGAGGGCCGCTACCAGTGGGTCGTTTTCACCTCCGTCAACGCGGTGTCCGCCGTGTGGGAGAAGATCGTCGAGTTCGGTCTCGACGCCCGCTCCTTCGCCGGTGTCCGCCTGGCCGCCGTGGGCACCAAGACCGCCCAGGCGATCCGTGACCTGGGCATGACCCCGGAGCTGCTGCCCGCCGTGACCCGCCAGAACGCCGCCGGCCTGGTGGAGGTCTTCCCCGAGTACGTCGAAGACCTCGACCCGGTGGCACGCGTCCTGCTGCCGCGCGCCGACATCGCCACCGATGTCCTCGTCGACGGTCTGCTGGAGAAGGGCTGGGAGGTCGACGATGTCGTCGCCTACCGCACCGTCCGCGCGGCCCCGCCGTCGGCGGAGATCCGCGAGATGATCAAGTCGGGTGGATTCGACGCGGTCTGCTTCACCTCCTCCTCGACGGTGAAGAACCTCGTCGGTATCGCCGGCAAGCCGCATCCGCGCACCATCATCGCCTGCATCGGCCCCATGACCGAGGCCACCGCCAAGGAGATGGGACTGCGCGTCGACGTCGTCCCCGAGATCGCCGAGGTCCCCGATCTCGTCGACGCCCTCGCCCACCACGTCGCCGGCCTCCGCGCCGCCGGCCAGCTCCCCCCGCCGCGTAAGAAGCGCCGCACCCGCCGCAAGGCGGAGTGACGGACGGGGCCGGGGACGTAGGCCAGAGGTTTCCCCCATAACGGAGCAACCGGTGACCAGCCGAGAGCCGGTCACCGGTTGTTCCGTTATGGGGGTAGTGTCAACCTGCTGGGAATACCAGAACTAGCCCCGCAGGCACGAGGATCCTGCCCGTCTCCTTGGACGGGAGCCTGCAACAGGCCGATCCTGTGACGATTGAACTTTCACTCATCCTCGGGGGCGAGCGTCACCGTAGTGCCCAGGAAATCTGGACGGAAAGGGACCTGACAGGACAGCCGGGAGCAGTCAGCCTGGAAGCCCTCTGCCTCCTCCAGCAGTTCAATCTCGTCCTCGCTCCGGTCGTCGAGACTGTCGAAGACCTCCTTTTCCACGTACACATGGCAGGTTGCGCACGATTCTGTGCCACCGCAGGATGCCAGGACCGGGAGATCATTGTCCCGGAGGGCCTCCATCAGGGACTGGTCGTCCTCCCATTCGATGACATGGGACTCTCCCTCACGGTCGATGACGTTGATATTCGGGTTGGACATGATGTTTCCTTTCAGGAGATTAAGCGTTGACGAGGAGGAGGGCGGCATCCATCAAGGGAAGTTCAGGGTCGGCGGCTGTTTCAAGATCGAGTACGTTCCCGGCGGCAATCAGCTTCTTCCCCTGCTTGAAGTCGGTTAGTCTGCCGATGGTGTCGATGGCGGCGAGCCGGTTCTCTCGCAGGTACAGAACGGAGAATTTTCCGTCCGTGACGCTGCCCCGCAGGACGACCCGGTCATCCGGGTGGCGTACTCCTGCAGTCTGGAGTCGTTTCCCGTGTTGGACCGTCCAGAACCAGGCGATTTCGGGGTTGACCGGTTCAGCCCCCATGATGCTGCGGGCCGCCTGGGTGGCCTGGTGCACGGCATTCTGGATGCATTCGAGTCGGCGGTCCACCTTCTCGAAGGGGCAGACTGAGCGTGTGACATCCCCGATCGCATAGATATAAGGGTCCGAGGTACGACCGTGGTCATCGACGAGGATGCCGTCCCGACATTCCAGCCCAGCCTGTTCCGCCAGCTGCTGATTGGGTATCACCCCGATACCGACGACCACACAATCGGCCTCGTGGCTTCCGCCGTTGTCGGTGAGCACCCGTTCCGCACGACCTGAACCCTGGATCTCGGTGACGCCGGTGGTGAAATGGAATTTGGTGCCGGCCTGCCGATGCAGATCCTCAAAGAAATGGGAGACGGGCTCCGAGGTGACACGTGCCATGATGCGGTCCTGGAACTCGATGACGGTGGTTTCACATCCGGCCTTCGCTGCTGCCGCAGCGACTTCCATACCGATGTAACCGGCTCCGATGACAACAATTTGTTTTCCGGGTTGCAGTGACTCCCTGAGCTGGTTCGCATCCTCATGGGTTTTGAGCAGCTGGACGCCAGGGAGATCGCCTCCCGGGACGGGCAGGGTACGCGCCGTGGCTCCCGTCGCGATCACCAGCCGGTGGTACGGCTGGGTGGTTCCATCGGAGAGCCGGACGAACTTCTGTCCCCGGTGGATTTCTGTGGCTGTACGACCGGTGATCAGACGGATACCTTTGTCCTCGAACCACTGGGGCTTTCGGAGGAGCGGGGCCGTTCCGTTGGAGCCTGCCTGCAGAACATCCTTCGACAGAGGTGGACGCTCATAGGGGGCGGTGGACTGTTCGTCGATCAGCACCACCCCTCCTGACCAGTTCAGTTCCATCAGGCGTACTGCCATGGTGACACCGGCATGACCGGCACCAACGATGACGATGGGGTTGTCTGCCATGTTCTTTCCTTCCTAACCGACGAGTGCACGGTCGCGGGCGTACAACCGGACGGGGAGTTTCTCGGTGCCATTGCTGATGTTGTTGCCATGTGCGTACTCGATGACGCCCTCCGGGTCGAGTTCGATCTTCTCGACCATGCTGGACAGCAGCTCAACGGTGACGGTGGTTTCCAGGCGGGCCAGGGGAGCACCGACACAGCTGTGGACTCCGTGCCCGAAGCCGAAATGACCGTCGGTCTCCCGATCCATGTTGAAGACATCTCCGTCGGGGAATTTCTCGTGATCCCGGTTTGCAGCGGCAACCATCAAGCGGACAACCGCATCCTTCGGGATGGTCACCCCCGCGACTTCCACCGCCTCCGTGGTTCGGCGGACGGTGCGGTGGATGGGGCCCCGGAAGCGCGCCAGTTCCTCGACGAATTTCTTGATGTCCTCGGGGTTGTTGCGGAGGCGGGAAAGAAGGTCCGGACTCTCGTGGAACTGCAGGAACGCCGCCGCCATCAGCAGTGTGGTGGTGTCGTGACCGGCCACGAACATGAAGGAGCACAGCTCGGAGGCCTCCTTGTCGTTAAGCAGGCCTTCCTTCCACATCCGGGCGATATGCCCACCAACCGCCTCACTTTCCTCCTGGTAGAGGCGCTCGAGGTTGTTCAACAGGTAAGCCAGGAACTCCTTCGTGCTCTCCTCAGCGGTTTCATTACCGGGGGCGTTGCGGGCGAGTTGGGCGAAAAAGGTGAAGATCTCATCCGACCAGAACTTCATCTTGCCGATGTCGGCGGCAGGTACATCGAGGATGCCGCTGATGGTGGCGATGCTCAGCTGCAGGGTGTAGTCGGCGACGGCATCGCCTCCGCCCTTCTTGATCATCTTCTCGAGGAGTCCGGTGCCGACCTCACGGATGCGATCTTCCATGATGCCCACCGCCTTGGGGGTGAATGCCCTGGCGACCACCTTGCGCAGGCGAGCGTGGTTCGGGGCATCGAACAGGGTGAGAAAGGTCAGCGGCACCGGTTGAATCACCTCAGAGGAGAATATCTTCGGCGCGCGGAGGGCTTTGCGGACGTCCTCGTAACGGGTCAGGAACCAGACGTCGGCCCCGGGAGTGGCAGCCCTCATCACCGGTGCATTCTCCCGCATCCAGGCGTAATGACGGTAGGGATTACCCTGGGAGCCGTCTTCGTCGATGACCCGGTAGGGAGCCAGATCCTCCGGCCAGTTCAACTCATGTGAATACGGGGGAATCTGGGTGAGGGTTTCCGGATGCGTAGACATGGACTCTTCCTTTCTGAGAAGAACTGTGGGGGATGAATGGTGGGGCGGTCGTTGCTGGCTCGGCGCTGGGAGCGGGGAATGTCTCATCCGGCGTTCACCCGCTGTCCTGATTGCACTTCGTTGTTCAGCTTGGCGATGTCGCGACCCATCCGGTAACCGAAGACCAGGGCGGGGCCGATGTGGGAGCCGTAGCCGGGGTAGCCACCGCCGAAGACGGAGACCGCGGCTGAACCCACTGCGAACAGTCCGGGGATAGCCCGGCCATCGGCGTCGGTCACCGCTGAGTGGTCATCGACGTCGAGGCCGGCGAAGGAACCGAGATCGCCCATCCGGATCTTCACTGCGTAGTAGGGGGCCTTCTCCAGGGTTGCCAGGTTCGGGTTCGGCTTGTGGGTGGGGTCACCCCGGAAGTGGTTGTAGGCGGTGGACCCCCGGCCGAAGTCCTCGTCCACACCGCTGCGGGCGAAACCGTTGAAACGGGTGACTGTCTCCTCCAGGGTGGCCGGATCTGCACCGATCTTCCCGGCCAGCTCGGCAAGAGTGTTGGCCTTGATGAGGAAACCGATGTCGTGGAAGTACTTCCGCGGGATGGGCCAGGGCTTGGCGTAGCCGATGCCGTAGGTGTGCATGCAGGCGGCGTCCGCGATGATCCACGCGTAGGTATCGTCGTGGTCCTTGTCGTGTTCGAGCAGCTGACGGCCGAAGTCGTGGTAGCTCAAGGCCTCATTGCCGAAGCGTCGTCCGGTGCGGTCCACGGTGATCATCCCGGGTAGGCCGATCTGGCGCAGGTGCGGGAACAGTCGCTGTCTGCCGTCGCGCAGCTGGGTGAACTCGGTGATCGGTGCCCAGGAGCCCGGGGTGAACACGGCGTCGCTGATCCGGCCACCGGCTGCGATGGCCATCTCTGCGCTGGTGCCGTTGTGGCCGATGGTGGGGGTGATGTGGTTGTCGCCGGTCGCATCATGTGGGAAGTGCTTTCGGCGCAGGGTGGTGTTGCCGGTGAAGCCGCCGCCGGCGAGTACCACGCCGAGGCGGGCGTGGACAGTGCCGGAGTGGACGCCGCCGAGGACTGCCCCGGTGATGGCTCCCCTGTCATCCTGTTCGAGGGCCTCCACGGGGGTGGAGGTCCAGATGGTGACACCGGCATCAAGTGCGGAGCGGACCATGCGGGTGATCAGGGCAGAGCCGTTGGTGCGTTTGAGGGGCTGGCGGTGGGCGAGCGCGTCGAACCAGGTGCGGGTGAGCTTGCCGGCCACGTAGCAGAAGGCCCGCACGGAGCGGTTGGCCTGGACGACCTTGTTGAGGTCCGGGCCGACCTGGGGCATGTAACCGAAGACGGTGTAGGAACTCAGGTAGGGCTGGAGTTCATGGCGGCGCTCACCGAGCATGCGGGCATCGGCGTCGTCGGGGAGGATGGCGCGACCGCCGATCTTCGCTCCCGGCAGGTCCATCTGGTAGTCGGGGGCTTTGTCGGGGTAGACGAAGTTGACCTCGGTGTTGTCCTCGAAGAAGGTGATGGCTTCCGGGACGGTGTCGAGGAAGGCTTTCACACCGGCCTCGTTGTAGGTGTCCGGTGCCAGGGCCTTGAGGTAGGTTTCGACCTCTTCGCGGGTGTCGTCGCTGGCGGCTGCTCCCTTGGGGTTGCCGGGGACCCAGGCCCAGCCGGCGGAGATGGCGGCGGTGCCGCCGAAGTGGGCCTCCTGTTCCGCGACGATGACATCGAGACCCTGGTGAGCGGCGGCCAGAGCGGTTGCCAGGCCCGCGACGCCGGAGCCGACGACGAGGACATCGCAGCTGTGGACAGCGGAGGATGCGGGTTTAGTGTTCATGGGGTTTGCTCCTGATGTTGAGGAAGATCGGATGGAGGCTGCTCTCGTACCGCAACCTTGCTCGGGGAATGGTCCTGAAAAGTGATGTCAGGGGTGGGAATGAACGGTCAAGAGGCGCTGTGCGGGACCGGGAGAGAAAAACTTCCTCACCTCATATCCGAGGGCGAAGTAGCAGTCTCGGGGATCTCAAAATCCACGTAGGCCAGCTCTGCTGCGTTCGGCAGGGAATAGGGTTTGATTGCCTCGTGCAGGGGGTGGGAGTTATAGGTTGCAATGTCCTCGACTGAGGCGAAGTCGACGATGATCACGTGGTCCCAGGACTTCTCGGTGTGAAGAATGTCGGGCCCGTGAGACAGCGCGAGCATGCCGGGGATGTTGCCGCGCATCTTCTCCAGCCCCTCAACCCACTTCTCGCGGATGTCGGCGGAGAAGGAGTCCTTCCACCTGATCATCAGTACATGCCGGATCATTGGGCACCTACCTTCACCGGGGTGCGACGCGGCGCTGTCGCAGCGATGGCACGGCCGGCCTGATACGCCATCGTCATGAGGGGGCCGAGGGTTGCACCAGCACCGGGGTAGCCGGCTGCAAACGGAGATTCGGCCACGTTGCCTGCAGCGAAAAGACCCGGAATGGGCTCACCGTCTACATCGATGACCTGCCCGTTACCATCGGTGGCGACGCCGCCGGAGGTGCCGAAAGCGCCGTTGACTACCTCGAGCGCGTAATAGGGGCCGTACTGCAGGGGCCCCAGGGAGGGATTGGGCCACGGACATTCCTTGTCTCCCCAGTAACGGTCGTATTCAGAGGATCCTCGACCGAAGTCATCGTCCACGCCCCGCTCCGCCATCTCGTTGAAACGCTTCACGGTTTCCTCGAGGTTGTCTGCCGGGACGTCGATCTTCTCGGCCAGTTCCCTGAGCGTGGGTGCTTCAATGAGGTAATCCGGAGTCGGTTGGCCAGCACGGTGGTCCAGAATGCCGTAGCGCTCCAGGTAGGAATGGTCGAACACCACGTGCGCGGGAGTGTTGAGAGGCTGGTTGCGGGGTGAGTCCCAGGACTGCAGGCAGCGAGCGAGATCGTTGTAGTTTTGGGCTTCGTTGGCGAATCGCACTCCGTGGCGGTTAACCATGATGGAGCCTGGGCCCTGGCGTTCGAAACGAAGGAGGGAACCGATGGGGGAGCCGTCCCGCATTCCACCGGTCAATGACATGGGGGCCCACCATGCTTCACGGGTGCCGCGGGTGGCCGCGCCGATACGCTGGGCCATTTTGAGGCCATCGCCCGAGTTGGAGGGCGGAGAACAGACGGCGTACAGGCGGGAAGCAAGGAGCGAGTCCGCGAGCTGATGGTCCCACTCGAAGCCGCCGGATGCGAGCATGACAGCATCCGAGGATACGGACTGCCCCTCATCTGTGATGACGCCCGTGATCCCTTCAGGACTGTTCTGGAGATGAGTGATCCGCGTGTCCACGGCGAAAGTCACGTTCAGCTGTTGGCAGGCGGCCAGGAGCATGGAGACCAGGGCATGTCCCTTGGCTGCGAAACCGTCAGCAACCCGCTGGTTCATCTCGTCCCAGGGGAATTTGGTGAAGGCTCCCCAGGTCTCATATTCCTGCATCGTGTACGGGTGACGGCCGTCGGTGCGAACATGATCGGCCAGGTCGCCCAGAGCTTCACGGAAGTTGTACAGCTTCGGTTCGATGGTGCGTCCCCCTTTTACTGCTCCCGGGAGGTCCTGGCGGTAATCGGGGAAATTATCCAGGAAGAGGAACTCCACATCCAGGTGCTCCTCGATGAACTTGAGCATGTCAGCACCATTGTCGATGGCGGCGTCCAGGAGTTCTGCGCGTCCCCGCCCCCGTCCTACTGCCTCGACGTAGGTGCGGCCCTCAGCCTTGGAATCGGTCAGTCCGGACTGGTTGGCATAGTGGTTGTCGACGACCCAGAGCATCCCGCCGGAGACCGCGGAGGTGCCTCCCAGCAGGTGGGACTTTTCTGTGACAAGAACCCTCAGACCAGTATGTGCTGCGGTGGCTGCAGCGGTCAGTCCTGCCGCGCCGGAGCCGACAACTACCAGGTCGTAGTGATCGGACAAGCGGGTGGTGTTCAACAGTTTCATTCTTTGTGTCCCTTCTCACCAAGATTCCGTGGTGTGACTCACAGCATGGAGCCGGGCCGAGGGGAAGGAAACGGTCGTCTCATTCATTGAGACGTAATAGATCAATGAATGAGAATATCGCGCACCGTTATCAAGGGCGGGCTATGGGCGTGCCATGGTGCGGGAAGCGCGGCCGAATCTCCCCGGTTGGAGGCCGCTGCGGGCCGGTCTGTGATATGCCAGCTGGTTAGGGACTGCTCCCGTGTGGAGAGGGTGGGGTTGGGGAATGGGGAGGGGCAGGTCATCTATCGCAGCTCGGCCCGCCCGGCCACATGTGACTCATTGAATGAAACGGCGATCTGGATCGCGAGACTTCATTTTGGAGTGGCTGTACTCTCCGGCCCATGACAAAACAATCTGAACGCGTTGCCGGAAAAGTAGTGCTGATTACGGGAGCAGCGTCGGGGATGGGGGAATCCCATGCCCGCATGCTCGTCGCACATGGAGCTCAGGTGGTGATCACTGATGTCGCTGATGATCAGGGGCAGAAGCTCGCGGATGAACTCGGGAGTGACTGCGCCCATTTCCTTCATCTCGATGTCACCGACTACGCCGACTGGCAGAGAGCTGTGCAGGCGAGTGTCGAGCGATTCGGCAAGTTGGATGTACTGGTCAACAATGCCGGTATTTTTACGGCGGGCAGTGTGGAGGATGCCACGCTAACGGACTGGGAGAGGACCATTGCCATCGATCTGAACGGAGTGTTTTACGGGATGAAGGCGGCTCTACCAGAGCTGAAGAAGAACTCGACTGCCTCGATCATCAACATCTCCTCAATTGCCGGTGTCACCGGCTTTAAGAATCGGGCGGCATATTCCGCCGCCAAGTGGGCAGTTCAGGGATTGACTAAAACCTCTGCACTGGATCTGGGTAAGTACAATATCCGAGTCAACTCCGTTCACCCCGGTAGTGTCGAAACACCATTGACCGCTCATCTTGAGCGGGGTCTCGGACAGGTGCCGCTGGGCCGGGCAGCCCAGGTGGAAGAGATCTCCAGTTTTATCGTCTACCTGGCCTCTGATGAATCGACCTTCGCCACAGGCGGTTCCTTTGTGCTCGATGGTGGTGAGACCGCAGGCAATAACCTGCGGGATGACCAGTAGGCGCAGAGATCATCTAGAAAAGCAGGCGACCACCCCACGCGCTGTGGTCGCCTGCTTGTTTCTGTATCCGGCAGCACCTCTGGCTGCGGGGATGAACCTGCTCTCCTGTCGCGAAGTGGCCTCGGCAGGCGGCGGGTGGTGTCCCGTTGGCCCGAACCGCATTTGCCGAATTGTCCAGCTCTACAATTCATCGGGCGATAACTGCGTCTCCCGGAGAATTCCTGGAAGCTCTTCGGGCGTATTGCCCAGACGGCGTCGGATGGCTCGGGCGGCGAGTTTCAACTGGGGGACCTTCACCTCCAGCTTTTCCTCACCCAAGGGAACAATGACCGTTAAAGCGGCGATGGCGTATTCACCGGTGTCGAAGACCGGCACTGAAATGCCGGTTGATTCCGGGATCAGCGCGCCGGGGACGGTGACAAAACCGTTGCGCCTGATGCTGGCGAAAATTGCGCGTAACTCGGCTGGGCTGGTGGGGGTTGCCTCGGTGAAACGGGGGAGGGTGCGTCTGAGCATCAGTTTCTGTCCCTCCGGCGGACCAAAGGCAGTGAGGACCAGACCCGAAGAAGTTGCATGTGCGGGAAGACGGCCGGCAACCGCGATGGGATTGACCGTGTAATCATTCGGAGTAAGTCGTTCGAGGTACAGAACCTCATGACGATCCAGAATGCTCAGTGAAACATGAAAACGGAGGCTGGCCACGAGGTCCTCCATCGGAGGAAGCGCAGCATCACGCAGAGTCTGGGCATGGGAGCCCCGGGATGCGATCTCCCAGAGACGGTTTCCGTGCTGCCATCGGCTGTCGGTATCGCGGGTCACAATGTCTTCGGACTCGAGTTCCCGCAGCAGGCGGTACGTGGTCGAGACGGGGAGTGCGGCCTCGGCCGCGATTTCCCGGGCACTGAGTGGGCGGGGGTGAGTAGACAGGGCAGCCAGAAGACGCACCACTCTCGTGATCATTGATTCACCAGAGGGGGAGTTAGCCATATCCCGAGCCTAGAACACCGGGAGCGTGCGTGGTGACCGCGGAAATATTACGGCAAGCCGGAGGTTTTCACCTCGGGTTGCAAAAAACCAGGGGCAGGCCCGCAGGGACCAAGGCAGCTGCGGAACAATCTGGCCGGACCGAACGTCATCCGGACGGCCGTCCTGCTGGCTGGCCTACACGAGTTCTGGCAGAAACTGCTGGAACCGGGCTCGCGGGGTTGACCACCGCATACCCGTGGCTGGGGCGCGACGCCTATGATGGCGGGGAGTACCCGAACCCCCCATACCCCGGAAGGACCAGCACCCGCTGTGACTGATCACTCCAACCCGTACGTGCCCGCTCCCGTCCGCCGCCCGCGCCGCCTGCGCGCCAACCCGGCGATGCGGGAACTGGTCGCCGAGACGAGCCTGCGCCCGGCAGATCTCATCCTCCCGATGTTCATCGCCGACGGTCTCACGGAGGCGCGGGAGATCTCCTCCATGCCGGGCGTGCACCAGCACACCCTCGACTCCCTGAAGCGCGCCGCCCACGAGGCGCTGGAGGCCGGTGTACGCTGCGTCGACCTGTTCGGTGTGCCCCGGGACGAGGACAAGGACAATGAAGGCAGCCCCTCCTGCGACCCGGAGGGCGTGCTCAACCGGACGCTGTCCGCGATGCGTGAGGAATTCGGTGATGACCTGCTGCTCATGGCCGACACCTGCCTCGACGAGTTCACCGACCACGGTCACTGCGGGGTCGTCCGGGAGGACCGGTGGGGACGGGCGGTCGTCGACAATGACGCGACGCTCGTGCTCTACCAGCAGATGGCCGTGGCCCAGGCGGACGCCGGAGCCCACATCGTCTCCCCCTCCGGCATGATGGACGGCCAGATCCTGGCCATCCGCGAGGCCCTTGACGCCGCCGGCCACCAGGACGTGTCCATCATGGCCTACTCCGCCAAGTACGCCTCCGCCTTCTACGGTCCGTTCCGTGAGGCCGTCGGCTCGTCCCTCGAGGGTGACCGCCGCACCTATCAGCAGGACCCCGCCAACGTGCGTGAATCCCTGCTGGAGGCGGAACTCGACGTCGAGGAGGGGGCGGACTTCATCATGGTCAAGCCCGCCATGCCCTACCTCGATGTCCTGCGCGCCGTCGCCGAGGCCTCCCCGGTGCCGGTCGCCGCGTACCAGGTCTCCGGTGAGTACGCGATGCTCCAGGCCGCGGCCCGTAACGGCTGGCTGGACCTGGAGGCCGTGATGATGGAGTCACTGACCTCGATCAAGCGGGCCGGTGCGAACCAGATCCTCACCTACTTCGCCACCGACGCCGCCCGGGTGCTGAACAACCGCTGATGAGCACGCCCACCCCACCTGCCCCGACCCCTCCCGGCCCGACCGGCACCACCGACACCCCCGGACCGGATGAGACGAAGAAGCCCGATGCCGTCCGCCTGCTGCTGCTCCTGTTCGCGGTGGCGGTCGGCGGGGAGATCCTCCACCAGATCCTCAACATCATCATCGGTCTGATGGACCCCTCCGCCCTCGTCGCCGCCGCGCGCGAGAGCCTCAGCGCGGAGGAGGTGGAACAGGTCAGCGACGGCCAGATCCGGCTGACCGTCCTCGCGTCGGTGCTGCTGGCGGGAGGCCTGGGCCTGGCGGTCATGGTTCTGCTGGCCTTCATGCTCAACCTCATCCACCGGCGTTCGAAGCACGCGGGTCTGGCCCGCCGGATGCTGATGGTCTTCGGTTTCTACTTCGGTTTCCGCATCCTGCTGCTCTTCATGGCCAGCCCGGGCGGGAACGACGTGCCCGTGGCAATGTATCTCCTTGACGGCAGCGTGCAGATCATCGTCGGGGTGGCGGCTGTCCTCGGCCTGCTCTTCTCGCTGCGGCGGGAGACGTTGAAGTGGACCCGCGAGATCGACGACTCCGGAAACCGGATCGACCCCCGACGAAAGTGAGCTGCCGTGCCCAGCATGTTCCCCGGCATGTACACCTCGCCCGACGACCCCAACCGCGCCCCGCGGCGAGCCGCCACAGGTGATGACAGTGACACCTGGCCGGGCTCCCTGCGCTGGGGCTACTACTTCAGCGTCGCGGCCGCGGTCGTCATGGTGCTCACCGGTCTGGTCGTGCTCACCCAGGACTGGGCCGGTGACCCGTCTGCCTCGGTGGATGTGATCGACGCGTTCCGGCGCAACCTCCGGTTCATCGGTGTGTTCAACATCGTCGCCGGCCTGGTGATCGCCGCTCTGGCGGCGCAGCTGAAGGCCGGCGGGAGGATCTCCCGCCGGGTCCTCATCGTGGTTTTCGCGATCACGGTGTTCTGCAACATCGCCGCCTTCGCGATCCAGGTCGGGGGCCTGGCGATGGTCCTCATCGTCCTGCTGCTCGCTGTCGCAGCGGTCATGATCTTCCGCCCGGAGGCCAACCGTTACATCCAGCGGATGAGCAGCCTGGAGGACTAGTCTTCGGTCTATGGACCGAATCAATCAGGTGACGTCGGCTCTCGACGACGCACGCGCCGCGGCACGCGCCGTCGGCATCGACCTGAATTCCGGGGAACCACAGATCGACGAGGCCCGGCCGAAGGTCTCCTACGCCTTCGAGTTGGAGGGCCTGACCAGCGCCCCGGATGTCCCCGACATCGAGGAGGCTCTCGAGGCGGTCCCCGGTGTCCGCGCCCGCATCGTCTTCCCCAAGGCCACTGCCTGGATCACCGCCCCCGACACCGTCCACCCCGACGAGCTCGCCGCGGTCCTCGCGCGTTTCGGTGTCCGCGCGGTCCTCACCGACGCCTCCCTCCGCCGCCGGGTCATGCGTTCCGACCCGCTGGAGCGTCCCGCGCGCCGGAACCGCCTGCCCTGGAAGTACCGCCGTCACCTGGAGGACGAGGAACGGAGCCTCGAACGGGCCCGGCGCGCCGGCTTCCTCGGGAATCCCGAGGAACGGCTCCGGCAGGCGGTGAGTGCTCAGCCGAAGGACCTGCTGTTCACCGCCCGTGACATGCTCACCCCGACCCGTCTCCTGGTGTGCGTGCTTCTGGCGGTGCCGGTGCTGCTCATGTCCTATTTCCCGGGGCTGCAGTTCAGGGGTTGGCAGTGGCTGGCCCTGGTGCTGGCACTGCCGGTGGTGACGTGGGGTGCCTGGCCCTTCCACCGGGCCATGGCCGGCGGTGCCCGGCGCGGACTGACCGCCCTCGACGCCGCCAGCTCGGTAGCGGTCATCGCGGCGACCGTCTGGTCGGTGGCCATGCTGTTGTTCACCCCTGCCGGTGACCTCGGCTGGCAGTCCCAACCCCAGTGGTTCGCCTTCCAGCACCAGCGCATTGAGGTCGGAGAGCTGTTTCTGGACGTGGCCTGCGGTATGACGGTGCTCCTGCTCGCCGGCCGGCTGTTGACCATGCGCACGCGCGTCAGCCTCCTCGACGAGATGGATGCGCTGCGCCCGGAGCCGCACCACCCGGTGGAGGTGGTGCCGCGGCACCGGACCGGTGGAGAGGCGGAGTGGCTCCCGCTGCAGGAGATCAACGTCGGTGACGACATCATCATCAACGCCGGGGAACTGGTCCCCGTGGACGGCACCGTCGTGGGTGGGTCCTGCACCATCAACCGCGGGTTGATCAACACCGGCGGGCAGGAAGTGGAGCAGGTGAAGGTCAACTCCCACGTCTACGCGGGTTCCCGCAACCTGGACGGGCGCATCAAGGTCCGCGTCGTGCACACCGGCCACCGCACCCGCATGGCGGCGGTGCACCGCTGGGTCAGCGAAGCCAACATCAAGCAGCACCATTCGACACTGTTGTCCACCCGTACCGCCGCGATGCTCATCCCGGCCGCCCTGGGCCTGGCGGCGCTGGACTTCGTGCTGTGGGCGCTCATCGCGGGCAACCTCAACGCCGCCTTCGCCACCGCGCTGGCGGTGTTGGCCAGCGTCGCCCCGGTGGCCCTGGCACTGTCCCCGGCCCTGGCCATCCGTCACGGCATCGAGGCGGCGGTCCGCAACGGCATCCTCATCCGCGACGGTGCCACCATCCGCGGCACCGAGATGATCGACACCGTGGTCTTCAACCGGGTGGGCACCCTCGCCGACGCGGACATGACGGTGGAGACCGTCACCGCCGCCCGCGGTGAGAACCCCGAGCTGATTCTGCGCATCGCGGGTGCCCTTGCCCTGGAATCCGATCACCCGGTCTCCCAGGCCCTGGTGCGTGCGGCCCGTGAGGCCCGCGACACCGGTGCCGGTGGGGAGGAGATCCCGCACTGGATCGAGGTCGCCCACGCGGAGGTCGACGCCGAGGGCAATTTCCGCGGACTCATCGAACTGCCGGTGACCACCCCCGACGGCACGGTGACCACCCAGGTGGAGGCGCTGCTGTGGCGGCCGTTGACCATGTCCAACCTCCGGGGTCGGCTCGCCGCCGCGGTCGTCTCCGGCGGAACTCCGCTCATTGTGCGGTGGAAGGGCCGGGACCGCGGTGTGATCACCCTGCAGGACTCGGTCAAGGATGATGCCCAGGAGGCGGTCGAACAGCTCGGTGAGCTGGGCATCGAGACCATCATGCTCACCCGTGACACCTACCCTGTCGCCCGCCGCTACGCCGACCGGATCGGCATCGCCCAGGTGCTGGCCGGCATTGCCCCGGCGAAGAAACCACAGACTGTCCGTGCCGTGCACACCATGGGCGCGACCGTCGGGATGGTCGGTGACTCCTCCGTGCTGCCTGCTCTGCGTGTCGCCGACATCGGCATTCTCACCGGCGACGGTGATGATGTGGGGCAGCTGACGCTCTCGGGCTATGAGGGTGTGGACATCATCGTCCTGCGCCGGGACGTCTCCGCCATCCCGCAGCTGATCGCCCAGGCCCGCCGGGTGTGCCGCATCATTGACCAGAACATCATCTTCGCCTGGGCCTACAACGCCGTCGCGCTGCTCGCCTCCGTGGCGGGCGTCCTGCACCCCATGGCGGCGACGGTGCTCATGCTCGGTTCCTCTCTGCTGATCGAGGCCCGTTCCAATTCCGCCCGTATCTTCCGCCGCTGAGCAGGGGCGCCCATGATCACCGGCAGACCGCGGAGAGTGCCCCGGGGACGGGGAGAGGGGCACCGCCGGGTCCGTGGCCATGGACCCGGTGGTGCTCCGGCGGGTGGAGAAGAAGCCGAAGATCGCCGAGCTGCAGGCCCGGGGGCCGGCCGGCTGGATCCCGAACCGCGCAGAATGGTGCCGGGTGAGTGGGAGAGGCCTGCCCGGTTCCGGCGCGGGGTTTAGTCTTCCTACAACTTTTGGACCACAATGGGGGCCATGACTCGCCGTAGTATCCCTGACGCCCCGCTCTTGGCCGCCGCTGCCGGCCGCACCCCCTCCCGCACCTCGGTGTGGTTCATGCGCCAGGCAGGACGTTCCCTGCCCGAATACCGCGAGGCCCGCCAGGGGGTCTCCATGCTCGACTCCTGCTTCATGCCGGAGCTGCTGGCGGAGATCACCATGCAGCCGGTGCGCCGCCACGACGTCGACGCCGCGATCCTCTTCTCCGACATCGTCGTGCCACTGCGCGCCGCCGGCATCGGCGTGGAGATCGTCGCCGGCCGTGGTCCCGTGATGGACAAGGCGCTGGCCACCCGCTCCGACATCGACAAGCTGCCCATCCTCGACGAGGACGTCCCGGAGGTCACCCGGGGCATCGAGATCATCCTCGACGAGCTCACCGACTCCCAGGCCCTCATCGGTTTCGTCGGCGCCCCCTTCACCCTGGCCAGTTACCTCGTCGAGGGTGGCCCCAGCAAGAACCACGAGAAGACCAAGGCCCTCATCCACGGCGAGCCGGAGACCTGGCACGCCCTGATGGAGCGCCTCACCCCGACGATCACCCGTTTCCTGCGTCTGCAGATTGACGCGGGTATCGACGCCATGCAGCTCTTCGACTCCTGGGCCGGTTTCCTCACCGAGCGCGACTACCGCGAGCACGTCCTGCCGTACTCCGTGCGCATTCTCGAGGAGATCGCGGGTGAGATCCCGCGCATCCACTTCGGTGTGGGCACCGGTGAGCTGCTCGGCGCGATGAGCGAGGCAGGTTCCGAGGTCATGGGCGTGGACTGGCGGGTGCCGCTGGATGTCGCCGCAGAGCGGATCCACGCCGCCTCCGGCCCGAAGGTCCTCCAGGGCAACCTGGACCCGGCGATCCTGTTCGCCGGCCGTGACGCGGTGGCCTCCGAGGTTGCCCGCATCAAGGCGGAGGCCGCCCGCGCCATTGAGGCGGGCCATGCCACCGGCCACATCTTCAACCTGGGTCACGGCGTCCTGCCCAACACCCAGGCCGAGGCCATCACCGAGGCCGTCGCGATCATCCACGGGGAGGACTGAGCGTGGGCGCCACCCGGTACGCCATCATCGGCGCGGGACTGGCAGGCCTGACCGCCGCCCACGAGATCCGCAGGGCTGATCCGGAGGCCGTCATCCACGTCTTCGAGGCGGAGGACCGCATCGGCGGCAAACTGTTCACGGTGCCCTTCGCCTCCGGGCCGACGGACATGGGCGCGGAGGCCTACCTGGCCCTGCGCTCCGAGGCCACCGACTTCTTCACCGGGCTCGGACTGGCGGATGAACTGGTCAGCCCCTCCGGTGCCCGTTCGCTGGTCTACACCGGTGGCGAGCTCAAGGCGCTGCCCGCGGGCGGGGTCATGGGCATTCCCTCGCATTCCGCGCCGGTGGCGCACCTGGTCTCCCCGGAGACGGCCGCGCGTATCGACGCCGAGGGGGATGCCGCCCCCATCGACTGGCAGGTCGGCGGGGACGTGGCCGTCGGTGCGCTGGTGCGCGAGCGTTACGGCGCGGAGGTCGTCGACCGCATCGTCTCCTCCCTGCTCGGCGGGGTGTACTCCTCCTCCGCCGATGACCTCGGCGTGCGCGCCACCGTCCCGCAGCTGGCGCAGGCCCTCGACGAGCTGGCGGAGGCGGGGGAGAAGGTCACCCTCTCCGCGGCGGTGAAACTGTGCGAGGACCGCCGCACCCCGCGCGATCCCGGCGCGACCCCCACCCCCGTCTTCGCCGCCTTCCGGGACGGTTACGCCACCCTCTATGAGGCCCTGGCGGAGAAATCTGGGGCGGAGATCCACCTCGACGCCTTCGTCGCGGACATCACCCGGGACCTGCGCGGCTTCCACATCTCCGGACCCGGGGTGAGCACCGACGGTGCCTATGAGCGCCTCATCGTCGCCACCCCGGCCCCCACCACCGCGGTGCTCATCCGGCAGATCGCTCCCGAGTCCTCTGCCGCGCTGAAGAGCGTGCAGCTCGCCTCCAGCGTGCTGGTGGGCATGAAATTCGACTCGGATGCGGGCCTGCCCGAGAACTCAGGGGTGCTGGTGGCCATCGACGAACCGGACGTGCAGGCCAAGGCCTTCACCTTCTCCTCGCGGAAGTGGCCGCATCTCGGGGAGCGCGGCGGTGCGCTCGTGCGCGTCAGCTTCGGCCGCTTCGGCGATGACGCCATCGTCCGCGCGGAGGAGGATCTGCTTGTCGACGCCGCCCTCGACGACCTCGCCCGCATCACCGGCTTCGATGGCCGGGCGGCCGGCCTGGCGGAGATCTACGTCCAGCGCTGGTTCGGTGGCCTGCCGCGCTACGGCGCGGAGCATCTCGCGACCGTCGCCAGGGTCCGGGACGGCATCAGCGATGTGCACGGCCTGGAGCTGACCGGCGCGTGGGCCGGGGGTGTCGGTGTCCCTGCGGTCATCGATCACGCCCGTGCCGCCGCGGCCCGGTTGATCCAGCTCGGTTGAGACCTGTGACGGTGTATACGGAAACAGGTGGGGATCCGTCAACCGGGCGGGGGGAAAGTTTAACCCCGGTTGACCCCGGCCGTATGATGGTCGGCATGAGTCTGACCTCCTCCCGTACCCAGCAGTCCGCCCAGCTGCACGACCGTGCACGCACCCTCATCCCCGGAGGGGTGAACTCCCCGGTCCGGGCCTTCGGCTCCGTCGGGGGCCAGGCCCGCTTCATCGAATCGGCCCACGGCTCCACCCTCGTGGATGTGGACGGCAACGAATACGTCGACCTCGTCTGCTCCTGGGGACCGATGCTCAACGGCAACGCCCATCCCGAGATCGTCGAGGCCGTGCGCGAAGCCACCCTCAAGGGCCTGTCCTTCGGTGCACCCACCCTCGCGGAGATCGAACTGGCCCAGATGATCGTGGACCGCACCTCTGTGGAGGAGGTCCGCCTGGTCAACTCCGGCACCGAGGCCACCATGTCGGCCGTGCGCCTGGCCCGCGGTTTCACCGGCCGGCCGAAGATCGTCAAATTCGAGGGTTGCTACCACGGGCACGTCGACGCACTGCTGGCCGCGGCGGGTTCCGGCGTGGCGACCTTCGCCCTGCCGGACTCCCCGGGCGTGACGGGGGCGTCGGCAGCCGACACCATCGTCGTGCCTTACAACGACCTCGAGGCTGTGCGCCGTGCCTTCGCCGAGCACCCCGGTGAGATCGCCGCCGTCATCACCGAGGCGGCCGCCGGCAACATGGGCACCGTCGCCCCGCAGGAGGGCTTCAACGCCGCCCTCAAGCAGCTCGCCCACACCGAGGGTGCACTGCTGATTATGGACGAGGTCATGACCGGTTTCCGCACCTCCTACTCGGGCTGGTACGGCGTCGACGGTGTGGCCGGCGACCTGACCACCTTCGGCAAGGTCGTTTCCGGTGGCCTGCCGGCCGCCGCCTTCGGTGGCCGCGCCGACATCATGGAGCACCTCGCCCCCTCCGGTCCCGTCTACCAGGCGGGCACCCTGTCGGGTAACCCCGTCGCGATGGCCGCTGGCCTGGCCTCCCTGCGCCTGGCCTCCGAGGACATCTACCCCACGCTGCACAGCCACGCGGACCGCATCTCCGGCCTGATCTCCGAGGCGCTGAGCCGCGAGGGCGTGGCCCACCACATCCAGCGCGCCGAGACCTTCTTCTCCGTGCGTTTCGCCGAGGGCGAGGGCCACAACTTCGCGGACATGAAGGCCGCGGACACCTTCCGTTTCCCGCCCTTCTTCCATGCCCTGCTCGACCACGGGATCTACGCCCCGCCGAGCGTGTTCGAGACCTGGTTTGTGTCGACGGCGTTGACGGACGATGATTTCTCCCGGATCGAGGAAGCACTCGTCCCCGCCGCCCGGGCGGCCGCAGCAGCAACCGCATAAGGAACAGGCATGTCGCACACGATCGTCCACCTCGTCCGTCACGGCGAGGTCCACAACCCGGACCGGATCCTCTACGGCACCATCCCCGGCTACCACCTGTCCTCCCGCGGCCGTTCCCAGGCCGCCCGCGTGGCCCGGTCCTTCGAGGACCATGACGTCACCTACCTGGGTGCCTCCCCGCTGCAGCGCGTCCAGGAGACCTCCGAGCCCTTCGCCGAGGTCACCGGCCTCAAGGTGGAGACCGTCCCGGAGATCGTCGAGGCCGGCAACCGCTTCGAGGGCCTGCGCACCAAGGGTTGGCGTTCCCAGCTGTGGAACCCGGTCCGTTGGCCGCTGATGATCAACCCCTTTGAACCCAGCTGGGGCGAGGCCTACGTCGACATCGCCGAGCGGATGATGGGCGCCGTGGAGCAGGCCCGCCAGAAGGCCGAGGGGCATGAGGCGATCCTGGTCAGCCACCAGCTGCCCATCGTCATGGTGCAGCGCTCCGCGCTGGGCCTGCCCCTGGCGCACGCCAGCCGCCAGTGTGACATCGCCTCCGTGACCTCCCTGGTCTTCGAGGGCCGGGACATCACCGACATCTTCTACACCACACCCGCTAAGGACATCTGACATGCGTCTGCGCGCGATCGCAGCCCTGCTCGCCGCCGTCTCCCTGCTGCTCACCGCCTGTGCGACCGACCCGGACGCCGCGAAGAGCGCGGTAGCGGTCGGCGGCACCTTCCAGTTCCACTCGCCCGGCGGGCAGACGGAGATCCGCTACGAAGAGGATGAGCGCGCCCCGCTGCCGGACATCGGCGGCGATTCCCTCATGACCGAGGGAGAGACCATCAACCTCTCGGACTTCGCCGGCGAGGTCGTCGTGCTCAACGCCTGGGGCCAGTGGTGTGCCCCCTGCCGTGCGGAGGTCGACGACCTGCAGAACGTGCAGGACACCCTCGAACCCCTCGGCGGCACCGTCCTGGGCATCAACGTCCGTGACTACAACCAGACCATCGCGCAGGACTTCATCACCGACAACGGTGTGACCTACCCGTCGATCTACGACCCGCCGTTCCGCAGCGCTGCTGCGCTCGGCGGTGTGCCGACCTCGGTCATCCCCACGACGATCGTGCTGGACAAGGAACACCGCCCGGCGGCGGTCTTCCTCCGGGAGGTCACCGCCGAGGACATCCTCGACGTCGCCCTGCCGCTCGCTGAGGCGGACGTGTGACGGAGATCGGAGTCCTCTTCGCTGACATGGCGGCCTCCGGGCCGCTGCTGCTCGGCCTGCTGGCCGCCGCCGCAGCCGGCCTGGTCAGTTTCGCCTCCCCCTGTGTGGTCCCGCTCGTGCCCGGCTACATGTCCTACCTGGCGGGTGTGGTCGGCGGTGAGGTCCGCCCCGACCCCGAGTACGGCGCCGTGGTGACGAAGAAGCGGCAGTGGGCCGTCGCCGGTGCGGCGCTGATGTTCATCCTCGGCTTCACCGTCGTGTTCGTGCTGGCCACCGTCACCGTCTTCGGGGCGATCAGCATGCTCACCCTCAACGCGGAGACCCTCATGCGGGTCGGCGGGGTGATCACCATCCTCATGGGCCTGGTGTTCATGGGCATGGTCCCCGCCCTGCAGCGCGACACCCGCCTGGCGCCGAAACGCTGGACCACCTGGCTGGGCGCACCGCTGCTCGGTGGTGTCTTCGCCCTGGGTTGGACCCCCTGCCTGGGCCCCACCCTGGCGGCGATCATCTCCGTCTCCGCCGGCACTGAGGGCATGACCGCCGCCCGCGGCGTCCTGCTCATCATCGGCTACTGCCTCGGCCTGGGACTGCCCTTCCTGCTCATTGCCCTGGGTTCGGCGCGCGCCATGCGGACCTTCAGCTGGCTGCGGGAGCATTCCCGGAAGATCCAGATGATCGGCGGTGCCCTCATGATCGTGGTCGGCGTGGCACTGCTCACCGGGGCGTGGGCCCACTTCATCAACTTCGTGCGCCAGTGGACCGTCGAGTACGGTGCCACCCTCATCTAGAACTGTTTCAGTAGGAGTCCCATTGCGTACGGTCGTGACGTATCTCAAGAAGGCCTGGCACTGGCTGACCAGCATGCGCACCGCCCTGGTGCTGCTGTTCATCCTGGCCATCGCCGCCATCCCCGGCGCGCTGCTCCCGCAGCGCAGCCTCAACCAGGACAACGTCAACGAGTACATCGCCAACAACGGCCGGCTCGCCGAGATCTATGACTCCCTGCAGCTCTTCGATGTCTTCGAGTCCACCTGGTTCATCGCCATCCTCACGCTGCTGACGATCTCTCTCGTCGGCTGCATTCTGCCGCGTTCGAAGGATCACTACGTCGCGTGGAAGACCCCGCCCACGCGGGCACCGAGGAACCTGGGCCGGCTGCCGCTGCATGCGGAGGGCACCACGGACCGGCCCGTGGCGGAGGTCACGGACCACGCCCGCCAGCTGCTGAAGCGCTGGAAGGTCGCCGAGTACGGCGCAGCGGAGGACCGGGCGGGGAAGTTCTCGCTGTCCGCCGAACGCGGCTACGGCCGGGAACTGGCCAACCTGCTCTTCCACCTGGGTCTGGTCGGCATGATCGTCACCGTCGCGCTCGGTCGGATGGTCTACTACGAGGGCCATGTCATCGTGGTCACCGAATCCGGCAACTACGAGACCCCACCGATCGAGCAGAACACCGAGTTCTGCAACACCTCGACCGCCAACTACGACTCCTTCCGCGCCGGCCCACTCTTCGACGGCACCGGGCTGACCACCTTCTGCTTCGATGCCCATGACTTCGCGGCCGACTACCTGCCCAACGGCCAGGCTGAGATGTTCACGTCGAACATCTCCTACGCCCTGGGCGGGGACATCAACCTGCCCAAGGAGGAGTGGACCGATTACGAGCTGAAGGTCAACCACCCGCTGCGCATTGATGGGGACCGCGTCTACCTGCAGGGCCACGGTTTCGCCCCCACCTTCACGGTGACCTGGCCCGACGGCGAGTCCCGCACCCAGACCGTCCAGTGGCGCCCCGATGACCCGACCTTCTTCCTGTCCTCCGGCGTCATGCGCTTCGACCCGCCCGCGGGCATGTACCCGGACCTGTTCGAACGGCGCCAGAACCAGCTGGCCATCCAGGGCCTGTTCGCCCCCACCGCCCAGTGGGAGGGGGAGAACAACGAGCTGCTGACCTCGCAGTTCCCGGCCATGAACGATCCGGCGGTGGCCATCGACATCTACCGCGGTGACGCCGGCCTGGACACCGGCCGGGCCCAGTCCCTGTTCAGCCTGGACACGGCCCTGCTGCACTCCGGGCAGCTGCAGAAGATCGAGCGCGTCAACCTGCTCCAGGGCGACAGCGTCACCCTCGACGACGGCACCACCGTCACCTTCGACGGGGCCAGCGAGTTCGCGAACTACCAGATCTCCCGGGACCCCTTCCAGAGCTGGGTCCTGGTGACCACCGTGGTCATGCTCGCGGCGCTCGTGGGCTCGCTGCTGATCAGGCGCCGCCGCATCTGGATCCGCTTCACCCCGCTGGCTGACGGCTCCACCCACCTGGAGCTCGGTGGCCTGGCGCGCACCGACCGGGCGGGCTGGGGTCCGGAGTTCGACCGCATCCACCGTGAGCTGCTGGGCCTGCCGGATCCGGACGAGGTGGACGACGATGAACTCGTCCCGGCGGACGCCCTGCGGGTCTCCACCTAAAGTTGGATTCGGCGTCCCCCAAGGGTTGGAGAAGCCTCTCCAGGTGGGGTAGCGTCACAGGAGTATTACTCCCGCTATCCGACTTTTGAGGGTGTCCCCACACATGCCTGTCAATCAGACTCTCTCCAACTTCTCGGACGTTGCCTTCCAGTCGGCGTTCGTCATTTATCTGCTGGCCCTGGTGCTCTCACTGGTGTACTACGGTCGCATGCAGAGCGTCATCGACGCCCGCCGTGCCGTCGCCCGTGCAGAGGAGAAGGAGCTGGTGGCAGTGGGTGCCGGGGGTTCCGACGTGGTGGCCGGGACCGATGAGGCGGTGCCCACCCCCGGGGAAGTGGAGAAGCTTGAGGCGGGTGCCAACAAATTCGGTGGCATGACCCAGTCGGTGGTCTGGCTGGGCATCATCGTCCACGCCGCCTCCGCGGTGCTGCGGGGACTGGCCACGGAGCGTTTCCCCTTCGGCAACCTCTACG
This sequence comes from Corynebacterium lemuris, assembly GCF_024919295.1. GTDB lineage: Bacteria > Actinomycetota > Actinomycetes > Mycobacteriales > Mycobacteriaceae > Corynebacterium > Corynebacterium lemuris. Next base: position 386,432 of record NZ_JANWTC010000001.1, read on the forward strand.
AGTACGTGCTGGTGATCACCGCCTTCACCATGGTCGCTGCGGCCGTGGTCATCCAGCGCAAGGAGTGGCGCATCGTCTGGCCGTGGTTGCTGGTGCCCATCCTGGCGCTGCTCTTCTTCGGCGGCACCAAGCTCTACGCCGATTCCGCCCCGGTCGTCCCTGCCCTGCAGTCCTACTGGCTGCCGATCCACGTCTCCACGGTCTCGGCCGGCGGTGCCATCGGCATCCTCTCCGGTATGGCCTCCCTGCTCTACCTCCTGCGCATCTGGCAGCCCCAGGGCAGGGAGCGCGGTTTCTTCGGCATGCTGGCCAAGCCGCTGCCGAGCGCGAAGAAGCTCGACGGGCTGGCCTACAAGTCAGCCATCCTCACCCTGCCGGTCCTCGGTCTGGGCATCGTCCTCGGCGCCATCTGGGCGGAGGCCGCATGGGGCCGGTTCTGGGGCTGGGACCCCAAGGAGACCGTCTCGCTGATCTCCTGGGTCCTCTACGCCGCTTACCTGCACGCGCGTGCGACCGCCGGCTGGCGCAACCACAAGGCCGCCTGGATCAACGTCCTCGCCCTGTCCACGATGATCTTCAACCTCTTCTTCATCAACATGGTCGTCAGTGGCCTCCACTCCTACGCCGGCCTGAACTAGGATCAGATCCATCACCATCTGCTGAACGGAAAGGACGGGACTGTGCCTGGAACATCAGCACCCCGGAAGAAGACGGGCAAACCTGCCGGCGATGACCCGGTCCTGCTCGCTCTCGGTCAGCAGCTGGCGGAACGCCGCCGGGAGATCGGGGCCCTGCAGGCCGACATCGCGGAGCGGGCCGGTGTCTCGCGCTCCACGCTGCACACCATCGAACACGGGGGCACTGGCGTGCGCTGGGAGAAGGTCTCGGCCGTCGCCCATGCCCTCGGCCTGCGCATGAGCTTCGACGCTGAGAGCGACCGGTAGCAGGCACCATCTCCTGAGGCGGTGGCTGTGGACAGGAAAATCCGCGGCCGGTCATGATGACCGGCCGCGGATCTGTTGGTCGTGCAGGCCCTATTTGTCGGGCTCCTCGACCTCCTCCGGGTCTTTCGGTTGGTACCGTTCCTCGGCGCGGCGGCGGCGTTCCTCCTCCTCGCGTTCGGCAGCCTCGCGTGCGCGGCGCTGCTTGAAGCGGTTCTTCTCCAGGTTCCAGAGGAATTCCTCGTCGTCATCCGGGCCCTTGATGGCGCGCGGCTCGGGAGCCGCCGCCTGGTTGCGCTTCCAGGATCCCGGCCCGAAGGCCTTCCACAGCAGCACGATGGCGACAATGATGAGCAGTACGAGTAGCAGACGTCCCATGATTCCTCCTTCTTGGTGTCCAGCTTACGGACCCTAGTAGGCTGCAGTGTGTGACTGCACCTGATGAGCCGATGTCCCAGCACCCCTCTGACGCCCCGCCGGAGCTGGATCCGCAGGTCCGCCGTCGGGCGAACATGTCGCTTCTGAAGTACGGCGGCGCCCGTCTGGGTCTGTTCGTGGTGCTGACGGTGGTGATCCAGTTGTTCGCGGTGCTTATCGACGCCCCCGTCCCGCTGGTCATGTCCGCCCTGCTCGCCCTCATCGTGGCCTTCCCGCTGTCGATGCTGGTCTTCAAGGGTATGCGCGTGGAGGCCAACCAGTCGGTGGCCGCCTGGAACGGGCAGCGCCAGGCCCGCAAGGAGTGGGTCCGCCGGGAGCTGGAGAACCGCTAACGGCCGAAGAGCAGCGCGATGCCGATCATCACGGGCAGCGCCCCGAAGGTGGTGAGGAAGACGGTGTCGCGGGCGATGATCATGCCGCGCTGGTAGGAGGCGGCGTAGTTGTAGACGTTCTGCGCCGCCGGCAGGGCCGCGAGAATGACCGAGGCGTAGAGCTCGTCCCCGGACAGCCCCATACCCAGTGCGACGAGCCAGGCGATCAGCGGCATACCGACCAGCTTGAGGGCGGTGGCGACGATGGTGCCCGGCCGGTCCGCGGGGGTGGCCAGCGGGGCCGTGTTGCGCAGCGAGGCGCCGAAGCTGATGAGGATCATCGGGATGGAGGCCCCGCCGAGGATCTCCAGGGGACGCATAACCGGATCCGGGATCTGCAGGCCGATCACCGCGACGACCAGACCCAGCACGGAACCGATGACCACCGGGGACAGCAACGCGGAACGGACGGAGTCGAGGACCTTTGCCGCGCGGGAACGCCCGCCGGCATCCTCGGCGCCCAGACCGGCGAGGATGAAGGGCGTGAACACCACCATCTGCAGCACGAGCACCGGCACGACATAGGTGGCCTCACCCAGGACGTAGACGCTCACCGGCAGACCGATGTTGACGGAGTTGAAGTAGCAGGCCGAGGCCGCACCCATCGTCGTGGTGGGGATGTCCTGCCGGAAGAACAGTGCGGAGGCGAGGATGTAGACGGCGGCGGTCGCGAGCGTCGCAAAGAAGATGACCACGATGACCGGGGAGAACAACGTCTGCGCATCGGAGTTGGCCACCGAGGTGAACAGCAGCGCCGGGGAGGCGGCGTAGAACGCGACGCGGTTGAGCACGAGGCGTTCGCGGTCCTCCTTGATCACCCCGGTGCGGGCGAGGATCGCGCCGACAGCGATGACCGCCAGGATGATGGCGAACCCCGTTAGTACATTTAACATGTAATTATCCTATGTTCACTAGTCATGACGACTAACCATAATGCGGCCGTAATATACGCCCGCCTAAGCCAACGCCGCGACGACGGCGCCGCCGACCACTCACCGGCCATTGAGCGACAAGTTGCCCTATGCCGCCAACTGGCCACCGACCACGGCCTTGAGGTCACCGCCACGCATGTTGACGACGGGGTGAGCGCGTGGGCGGCGACGGCACGCCCCGGCTTTGAAACACTGTTGAGTGACGTGACCGTTGGCCGCGCTCGTGTCGTGCTGGCCTACGCGCCCGACCGCTTGGCCCGCAACCTCGGGGACTACGCCCGGTTGTTTGACGCCGCCAAGCGGGCGCGTGTCGTGTTCAAGTTCGTCGTCGGCGGTGACGTTGACCCGCGTGACGCCAACCAAGACTTTATGAGCGGGGTGAGTGCCCTCGTGTCGGCGCATGAGTCGGCGCTCAAGTCCACCCGCGTGCGTGCTGCCAACGACCAACGAGCGGCGCAAGGCCGTGTGCACCGGGGCAAGCGCACGTTTGGCTACGCTGCCAACGGCGTTGACCTTGAGCCGCGTGAGGCCGAGGCGTTGCGTGAGGTTGCCCGGCGCATACTTGCCGGTGACTCACTGCGCTCGTGTGCCCGTTGGCTCAACGAGGTCGGCGTGCTCACTGCCGGCGGCAAGGCATGGGCAGCGAATACGCTCAAGTACTCGTTGTTGCGTCCGACCTTGGCCGGTTACATCGTCCACCGGGGTGAGGTCATTGAGGGCGTGGTCGGTGAACAAGCGGCTATTTTCACCGAGGCCGAGCACGCGCAACTCAAGGCGGCCTTGGCCACGCGGGCACGGCCCGACTCACGCCCCAACCACCGACGAGGCCGCGCCCCGTCCACTCTTGGCACCGGCCTTTACCGGTGCATATGCGGTGAGACAATGACGGCCTCACGAGATAAGCAAGGCGTGGACGCCTACCGTTGCCGGGCTACCTTGCTGCCTAAGCGTGAGGGCAAGCACACGACGCGCCGACGTGAGCCCGTTGACGACCTCGTTGGCATGGTCATTGCCGCCCGCCTTGATAGCGGTGACGTGCAACGCCTACTTGCCGCGCAAGCCAACGACGCCGGTGAGGGGCAGCGCTTGGCCGCGCGTCGTGACGAGGTACGTGCCGAGTTGGACGACTTGGCCGACGCCGTGGTTTCCCGCGCCTTGACCGTCAAGCAAGCGGCCACCATTAGCACGGGGTTGCAGGCTGAACTTGGCCGTCTTGACGCTGCCCTTGCCGCCGCCGACAACACCGGCGTGCTTGAGCTCGTCGGTGGCGTCGTGGACGGGCAAGCGTGGTGGAACGAGGCCAGCCTTGAGGCGCGGCGCACGCTCGTGTCGGCGTTGGTGACGGTGACCCTGCTGCCAAGCAAGCGCGGGCCCGGTTTCAAGCCCGAGAGCGTCGGCATTGAGTGGAAGATTTAACCCCGTTTAGGGGTAGCGGCGCCGGGCAACGCCCGAGGTAGCAACTTTATTAGACATTCCAAAAAGGGTACTTGAGCAGCACCTATGTTGACGCGATAGGTGGCGGGCGTTTAGGGTTTAGTCACCGGCAGCCGAGACAAGTGCCTTGACGCTTGCGCCCCGTTCCTGTTCTCGTTCCTGTTCCCGTTCAAAGGCGGCCGTGTGTATATCCCCACGCCTTGAACGAGAGGAACTAGCCGACATGGCTACCCGTAAACGCATTCGCAACCCTTACCCGGCCGTGCAAACGATCACCGGGCAGCTTTCCGCCGCGCGTCGCTGGCACCCCGACAACACCGAGGCCATTGCCGAGCTTGAGCGCACCGCTGCCGCCGCCCGTATCGCCACGTTTGCCGCCAAGGTCATGGCCGGCGCCCCGGCCTTGACCCCCGAGCACGTGGACAAACTCACCGCGCTCGTCACCAAGGGCGGTGAGGCGTAACCATGGCCGCTTTTAGCTGGGAAAACGCTATCGGTGACAACCTCGGTGACGAGCTCTACGACACCCTTTACGGCACGTGGCAGGTGGAGGGTGAGCACACCGGCATACGTGACCACACCTATTGCCGCCCGACGTATGCGGTTTTCTACCGTGAGGACGGCCGCGCCATGGTGTTGCGCTACAACCGTTCCACCAAGGTCGTTGAGGCCTACCTTGCCGACAGCTTTGACATTGGCCACGACACGGCGCACGGCGGCCCCTGCTTTACCCGCCACGCCAAGCACCGCAGCGTCAACGAGCTCGTCATGCTTACCGTGTGCAAGCCAGAGGACACGCTTGACCTCGTGCTCACGTGGGGCGCTATGTGCCCCACCAAGGTACTTGAGGACGACGACGCCTACCGCAAGGCTCGGCGGTACTACCACCGTTGGGGGCTTATGCAACTTTTCGGTGACGACAACCATGACGACCACGACGCCCGGGCGCTCGTCTACTACGGCAAGGCCACCGTCAACGACATGCTCAAGCGCTATGAGAGCGCCGCGCTTGAGGGCGGTGAGGCGTAACCATGGCCGTCATTTTCGCCACCCCGTCCACCGTCACCCGCATTGTCAACGAGCACGCCCACATGAGCGCCTACGCCCGTGCCGTCGTGGACAAGGCGCCCGCGCTCACCGCGCAGCAATCCGCACTTGTCGCCGCCGTCGTCGTCGGCCGGGGCACCGGGGGCGGTGGTCACCGTGCTCGTTAGCCTTGCCGCCCTCAAGTCGCTGCCGTCGGTGGCGTTTGCGCCCGGCACGCACGTCGTGCTCGTTGACCGCAGCGCCGCCGGTGAGCCGGTGGCCGTGGACGAGTTCCTTACGCCCGGCACGCCCTCGGGTGCAACCGTGGTGTTCTACACCGCCACGGGCACGAGCACCCGCACCGACCGCATTGGCCTACGTCGGCGCCTCGGCAATACCGGCACACCGCTCACGCTCACCAAGGCCGACGCCGGCAAGCCGTGGGCACCGGTGCTACCGCCCGAGGCCGCACAGCGCTTGCCCGGCGCGGTGTGCTCGGGCATGCAGCATTGGCGCCCGGTAGCCCTCATGCGTCCGTGGCCGGCGGGCACCGACGCGCCTCAAGACATGAAAACACCGCCGCGTGCTGCCAAGTTGCGCGACGGTGCAATTACCAACCCCGACAAGGATTAGTGACACACATTATGGCACACAACGACACCAACGGCGCCCGCACGGTGGCCGAGTGGGCACGGGATACCGATTGGGCCGAGGTGCTGGCCGGCGCCGACCTTGACCCGGCCGCACGGTGGCACGGTGGCAGCGCCCTTGACCTTGACGCCGACGGCCGCCTTGTCTGGCACGAGCCCGACCCCGAGCACGACGACGACCCCGAGGCCGAGCCGGTCACAAGTGTTGTGGCCGCCGACGAGCGCCTTGAGCTCGTGGACGGTGCCACACCGCCCGAGTGGTGGCCGGTCATTGACGGCCAACCGGCCGACAAGCTCACCGCCTACGCCGGTGTGCGCGGGCGTACCCGTGCCGAGGCCGCCAAGGCCCTCGGGCTCAACGACGACGTGCGTGAGTGGCGTTGGTTTTTCGACCTGCCCGGCCTTGAGCCGGTGCGTGACGCTGCCCTCAAGCGCGGGGCAAGCATGTGGGGCGTACTCGGCGCCGCACTGGCAATCACCCTTGGCCAGATTGACCCCCGCGCCGTGCTGGCCGGTGACGACACCGACCTATGGGGCGCGGCAAGCCTCAACCTGTACGTGTTGAGCGTGGCCGAGTCCGGCAAGGGCAAAGGCTCGTCGGTCAAGGCCGCCAAGCAACTCGTCAAATGGGACGACATGCGCGGTGGCCCGGCCGCCATGATTGTGCCCGAGGGAACACCCGAGGGCATTGCCCGCATGCTATCGCTGCCCAAGCCCAAGCCGACGGCAACCAAGGACGACGACGGCAAAAAGATCACCGTCGTACCCGAGCTCACGCCCGCCGACATTGAGGCGCACATTGCGGGCAACAAGTTCGTCGGCATTTTTGACGAGGCAATCGGGTGGACTGGGCAGGCCCGCACCGAGGACGCCCGGCACCGCCTTGAGCGCTTTTTCAATTCGGCGTTTATGGGTGAGGCCGTCGGCATGAAACTGGCCGACGACCACGCCACGCGCGACGTGCCCGAGCACAGCTACCGCTATTGCGTGCACGCCTCGGCGCAAGAGCCGGTGGCCTTTGACCTTATGAGCAAAACCTTGTCGGGTTTTTCACAGCGGTTTCTTGTGTTGCCCGCTACGCCATTGCACGCCGACTTTAAAGACCCGCGCCGCGTCACCATGCGCATGCCCGAGCTGTACCTTAACCCGCGCATTGCCAGCGTTACCGGCAACATCGTCTACCCGGATTACGTCACCGCCGAGCTCATGGCCTTGCAGGAAAAGCAGCTGTTTGGCGACGACGACGGCAGCAATATGAACTCGTACCGGGGTCTTATCCGGGTCAAGGTCGCCGTCGGCCTTAACGCCATGCTCAACGGTGAGGTGGGCATTGAGCCGCGCACATGGGCCATGGCCGGCGTCGTCATGGAAGCTAGCGACGCCACCCGTGACGGCGTGCTTGCCCGGCAGCGTGAGGCGGCACGGCAGCGTGAGCTGGCCGAGGTGACCGACCGCAAAGAGCTGCACAGTGAAGCCGCCGACGAGGTTGAGCGCAAGGCCGTTGAGCGGGTCACGCATGGCCTTATCAAAAAGGGCGCACGCACATGGGCACCCGCGTCGGGCCTGCGCAAGCTCGTGAGCCACCGTGACCGTAAGGCGGGCAGGTATGAGCCCGCCGTCACCCGCCTACTTGAGCTTGACCGCCTTGAGTACCGGGACAACCCCGAGGGCAAGGGTGAACAATACCGGATAACCCCCGCGTAGACCTCGGCCGCAACGCCCCTAGGCCCGGCCGCAACGCCCCCCCAGGCGTACACGTTTAGCCTCGTGTACACCGGGGGCGTACACGCACATAAGACCAGGCCAGACCCCCTAAATACACCAATCGTGTACTCGTGTACGCGTGTACTCCGACGGGCACACCTACGGGCTCACGCACATGAATGCGTGCCCTTATAATTAAATAAAATAATGTCTAATATTCTTCTTTTTATATATGCGCGTGTGTGCTTGAGTGTGTGTGCGCAAATGTACACGAGTACACGAGTACACGATTGTGCCATTTACACGCCTTGAGCTGCCGTTATGTGCGTGTACATTGTGCGTGTACACGGGGCCAATCGTGTACGCCTTGAGCCAGCAACCTCAAGCGCCTTGAACCAACGACCACGAGCGCGTTGGCGTTGTCGTCGGCTCACCGTCGTCGTTGACCCAAGCACGAGCGTTGTCACCACACTCAAGAGCGTTGTCACCGTCGTCGCTAAGCTTGGTCACGAATCTCACGAGCGTTGGCTCACTGCCCACCCGCCCCGGCAGCATGGCCAATGCCCGTTTGTGTCTGGTCGGGCATGGGGTGGGCGGGGCCTCCCTGCCCTTTTCCCTCGTCCCCCCTACCGGTATAGGGACTTTGCAAGCCCGGAACGTGAACGGTTGGAACCGAAACACACATAAACCCACATTTTCTGCCCCAATCGGACATAACGGGCACCGAGCTACCGGCCTCGGGCCTCGTGGCCACCGCCGACGGGCGGCGCCTCGGGCCCCGACCCACCGGCCACGTGCCCGCCTCGGGCGTTGTGAGCCCCGCATTGACCCCGAGGGCCACCGATACGCCGCCGCGCCGCCTACAGGCCTCGTGGCCGCCGGCCCGCCCGGCAGCGCCTCGGGCCCGCTGGAATTGGCGCCGCCCCTCGACGGCGGACGAGGTACGGAAACCGACCCCCGCCGCGCCGGGCACACAACGGCGGGCACCGACACGACGCCGGCGCCGCCGAGGTCGTCCCCACGACGGCGGGCGAAAAGGGCGCCGGGCCTCGGGCAACCACCCCCGCCGGGCCCGCCTCGGGCCGTGTGACGATATTCACCAAGTGAGGATTATCTCAAAGTGTCAAATACCCCCGCTTAAGGTGGGATAACAGGGGTGATTAACGGCAAGCTGGCACAACCCCAGTGACCGTAAAAGGTACTGTGACCATGCAGTACCTTTTTATTATCATCTACCCCCTTAATTGCAACCTAGGGGGTGGCAAAATAACCTTTGACCTATCCACCCCCCACCGTGTATAGGAGCCCGCGCTATGTCCGCACCCGTTACCCATTTCACCGACCGCGCCGAGGCCGTCGGCGCCGCGCTTGCCCCGGCCGGCGTGCGCCCCGCCGCTACCGCTGCCATGGTCGCCGCCGACGAGGCCATTAATGCCAAGCTGGACGAGCTTGAGGCCGAGCTTGCCCCGCGCGTGGCCGCCGACGAGTTCACCAAGGTCGGCGCCGATTGGGCCACCGGCAAGCTCAAGACGCTGGACAAGGCCCGCAAGCTCATGGCCGCCCCGAGCGTGTCCGCCCCGTCCACCGTCGTGGTGGACGGCCGCATTGACGCCGCCACCGGCACACCGCGCCGTGAGCGGGTCACCGTGGACACGCCCGAGGCCCGCCGTTACGCGCTCGTGCACAAGGGGGCCCGCGCTGCCCTCATTGCCGACGCCGAGCGTGACGAGTGGCAGGTGCCCGAGCTCGCGGCCTCGTGCCGTGACGACGTGGCCACCTACTACGCCAGCGTTGCCGCCAACGCCGTTGAGGGCCTTGAGGGCCTTGACCCCGAGGCCCGTGACCTACTCGGGCGCGGCGGCGGCCACACCAGCAACCTTTTTGACAACGTTGACCCGGCCACTACGCCGACCAACCGCATTGACGCCTACCGCCGAGTGCATTGGGCGTGGCAGGTCATTGACGACACCGAGGGCCTTGTGCGCATTGGCCGCGCTATGGCCGGTGACATTGGCACCGGGCCCGCCGACGAGGCACACGACCTGTGGGCCAAGTTCCCCACCGAGCCGGACGAGCTCGGCGTTGAGGTGTGCCGCACCTACCCGGCGCTTTGGCTTACCGCCGAGGGCATGGCAGCTATGGCCGCCGGTGGCCTTGGACTACTCAACGCCGTGCTTGCCGGGCACGGTGAGCTCAAGCCGCTCATTGACCCGCTCGGCGCCGACGCCGACGAGCTCACCAAGCGCTTGGACGCCTACACCGGCGTGCGCAGTTGGCTTGAATCCCGCCTGTACACCGACGGCGACCGCATGGCCACCAACCTTTTCAAGTATGAGGGCTTGAGCCGTGACGCTGCCATTAAGGTAAGCCGGCGCCGCTACTCGTTGGTTGAGCGGGCAGGTGAGGGCAGCGTTGAGGCCACCCTTGCCGCCTACACCGCCGCCACCGGCCGCACGTTTGACTAGGCCCGTGCCATGCCCGAGCTAGACCTACACCTATGGCCGTGTCACCCCGTCGGCACGTGGCAACGGGCGTTGGTGTTTCAGTGCGCCGGCCTTGAGCCCGAGCACGCCGACGCCGTGGACTTAGAACGGTTGAACCGGCTTACCGAGCACGACCGCCGCGCCGAGGTCGTGGCAGCGCGCCGGCTCACCACGCGCGTGCGCCGGGCCGCCGAGCGGGCCCTTGCCCCCGGTGAGGTTCTTGGCGTGAACAACCTAGCCTTACGCATTAAGTCCACCGACGGGCTACCGGGCTATCACCCGTGCAAGGCTGTGCTCAAGGCGTTGGCACCGCACAACGAGCACGACGACGCCGACCTAGTGGGTAAGGGTCACCAACTGTTCAAGGTCTACCGTGACGACCTCGGCGCCCGGCCTAGTCACCTTTTTGCCCGCCACCCCGACGACGTGGACGCCTACGCCGCCCGGCGCATGGCCCGGTATGAGGAACAAGGCCGCATAGGCACCGCTGCCCGCCTTGCCAAGGCCAGCGCATGAGCACCGCGCCCTTGCCGCCGGGGGCGGGCCCGTTTTGGCCCCGGTAGCGCCGGAACCACAACGGCCGGCACCGGCACACGCCACGCATGGCCCCGATAACAACATTCACCGCAACAACAACCACGAGGTAAACACCATGGCTATTTTTTCCAACGGCCCCGTTGAGATCGCCCCGACACCGACCCCGCCGCCCGAGCCCACCGTTGCCGAGGTCGGCGCCCGAATCTATGGCCACGAGGCCGGTGACGAGCTTGGCCACGTCGGCGCCCGTGTCTATGGTGCCGCGCCGAGCTCGGGTTATAGGGCCGTGACCACCGGCGTTAACGAGTCCTATCACTACCCCAACCCCTACACACCCCCGCCGCGCCCGTACACCGACACCGAGGGCACACTCGGGCAGGTCACCGAGGTCACCGACGACGAGGCCGAGGCCCTTGGCCGGCGTATCTACCCCGCACCGGCCGGGGACATGTCGCCGGCCTCGTTGGGCGCCACGGCCCGGCGCATGTACGGCGCCTAGCCTGCTAACCTCAACCGCGCCGGACATAGCCCTCGTTGGGGCAGGCACAGCAACGCCCCGTACTCGTGACACCGCGCTTGGTCACGACTACGGGGCGTTGTTTTATGCCGTGCTGGCGTCGGGTGCGCCGGCTTGCGCGTTTTGGTGATATTCCTCAAGGTCAATCGGCACAACTGGCCGAGTTTCCATAAGTTCCGGGTGCTCAAGCAACGCCAACCGCGCCATAATCGTTAGCGCCCTAATGCCATGTAGGGCTATGTCGCTCAAGGGGGCCATGCTCTCGGCATGGTCAATCCACTCTTGCCCGCCACGGTTACGGGCGTCCAATAACGGCCGGTAGTCACTTACTAGTTGTTCCCATAGCACCCCCAATTGGGCACTCACGTGCGGTTGGGTGATTTCAATATCCAACAGCGTTAGCTGGTTGGTGGCCTCAACGTAAAAGTGAGTGAGCTCAACGGCCTTGACCAACTTGGCGTGCTCGGTAGTGCCGTTATCGTGCAAGTGCACCCCGGCGGCACGTTCACTAACAAGCGCCGACGCCTTGGTGATTTCCCGCACGCAATCCGCTACCGCACGGCGTTGCCGTGCCCAATCCTCACGTTGCAGTTGCTCTAGGCGCTCACTCTCATGGTCGTCGCGCTCTTGTTGCCGGCGTTGCTCGTCGCGCTCAAAATCCTCACGACGTTGCACCCCGGCACGTGCGTTCTCCTCACGCCGTTGTTGCTCGGCGGCCTCAAGAGTGTCTTGGTGGCGCTTGTCGGCGGCCTCTTGGTCGGCAAGGCGGCGCTTGTCGGCAGCCTTTTCGTCGTCGCTCCGTTGTTCCTTAGCAGCCACAAGGCTGGCTTGGTGGCGCTTGTCGGCGCGGTGAGTGTTCCATAGCACGCCACCAAGGGCGATAAACGCCACGAGCACGGTTGCCCAATGGCCAGCGTCCCACCCGCCCGAGGCCGGCACTTGTTCCGCCGGGGGCTCGGGGACAACGGCGACGGCCTCGGGCTCGGGGACAACGACAGGGGTTGCCGTGGCAGGTATAGCGCTCATGGAGATGAGCATAAGGCCGGGGCGTCGGCAGCCGTGCCGGGTGTCGCGCTACCCCCGCCCGCCTCGGGCTGATTTAGGGCATTAGGGTAGGTCAAGCGGCATTTTGAATGACTGTAGTAATTACACCGTAGCCAAGCCGGTGATGACCCCCGACATCTACAGCCCCTGGGAGGCGAGGAAGAGGGCCAGCGCGGTGCACACGGACCACAGCAGCATGGCCTGCCCGGTGGATTTGATCAGGGGGATCAGGGCCGGGCCGGTTGCCCCGCGCAGGGCGGTGTTCATGCCGCTGATGGCCAGCGGCAGCGCCATGATCGCCAGCAGGAGCAGCGGTTCCCGCACTCCGATGGCCATGGTGATGACGAAGGGCGTGGCGGCCAGGGCGGTGTAGGCCCGGCGGGTCCACCGGTCGCCCAGGCGCACGGCCAGGGTGATCTTCCCGGAGGCGGTGTCCGACGGGATGTCGCGCAGGTTGTTGGCCAGGTTCACCGAGGCGGAGATGGAACCGATGGCCACCGCGCAGGCCAGCCCCAGCCAGCTGACCGCCCCGGCCTGGGTGAACTCGGTGCCCAGCACGGCCATCAGACCGAAGAAGATGAAGACGGCCACCTCACCCAGCCCCCGGTAGCCGTAGGGGTTCTTGCCCCCGGTGTAGAACCAGGCACCCGCGATGGCCACGGCGCCCACGAGGATGAGCCACCAGGAACTGGCCAGGGAGAGCACCACACCGGCCGCCGCGGCCACGGTGAAAGCGAGGAAGGCCGCACGTTTGACGTGGGCGGGCTTCGCGATGCCACCGCCGGTCAACCGTGCCGGGCCGGTACGGTCCTCGTCGGTGCCGCGGATGCCGTCGGAGTAGTCGTTGGCGTAGTTCACGCCGATGATCAGGGCCCAGGCCACCCCCAGGGCCAGCAGTGCCCGCCACCAGGAGAAGCCGCCCGCGTAGGCGGCGGCGCCGGATCCGGCGATGACGGGGGCGAAGGCGTTGGGCCAGGTGTGCGGGCGTGCGGCCTGCCACCAGTCCCGCGGGGTGGCGGAGTAGGTGTGATGATCAACGGACATGGCCACCATTGTCCTCCATGGGCGGGCTCAGCGCCGAGCCGGGGTGGCCAGCCGATCCAGGGTGCGGTCCCACACCGGGGAGGTCGGTGCGGTGAGGTGGAGCAGCTCCCCGGAGGGCAGGGGGATGCGCAGCTCGGCGGCGTGGAGGAACATCCGCGCCCCGCCGAGCCGCTGTACTTCCCGCGTGAAACCGGGGTCGCCGTATTTCCGGTCCCCGGCGATGGGGTGACCGGTGTGCCGGGTGTGCACCCGGATCTGGTGTTTGCGGCCGGTGATCAGCTCGGCGCGCACGAGGGTGGCCTGCCGGCCGAAGCGGCGCAGCACCCGGAAGCGGGTGTGGGCGGGCTGGCCCTGCGGGTCGACGCGCACGCCGTGCTCGGTGGTCAGCAACGGCGCCCGCACATCGGTGGTCTCCTGCGGAAAAAACCCCTGGACCAGGGCGAGGTAGTGGCGGCGGATGGCGGCGTCATCACGCATCACCTGCTGGAGGTGGCGCAACATGTCCGGGGTGCGGGCCACCATGAGCAGGCCGGAGGTCTCCTTGTCGATGCGGTGCACCAGCTCCAGGTCCGGCTCCTCCGGGCGCAGCTGGCACAGAGCCTCGATGACCCCGCCGGTGATCCCGGTGCCCACGTGGACGGCCAGGTCGGCGGGTTTGTTCAGCACGATGAGGGAATCGTCCTCGTGGATGATCGCCCGGTCAATCTGGCGGAGCAGCTCCGCGGGCAGGGCCCTGACCGGGGCCGCCTCGGGGATCTCCAGGGCGGGCACCCGGATCACGTCACCGGCCTGGATACGGTAGTCCGGTTTCGCGCGTTTACCGTTGACCCGTACCGCGCCTTTGCGCAGCAGCCGGAAGACCAGGCCACCGGGGACACCCTTGAGCTGTGAGCGGAGGAATTTGTCCAGGCGGCGGCCGGCGTGCCCGGAGGAGACCTCCAGTTCGCGGGCGGGGGTGGGGCGTGCATTTTCCATGTCCGGCGAATCATACACTGCGGATAAAAATGCCTGGTGACGGCCTTGCCCAGCGGGTATGGCCGATCAGACGTAGGGTGAGGCTGGTCATGTGGATCAGTTATGTGCTCGGTCAGGCGATCAGTTTCTTCTTCACGCTCTTCCGGATGATTCCGTTGGCGTGGGACAACCGTTTCTCCCGTGCCCGTTTCCCCCGGGAGGGGGACGTGATCATCTCCCTGACCTCCCACGGGGAGCGGCTGCACCGCGTGCACTACACCCTGGAGTCCATTGCCCGGGGTGCGGTGCAGGCACCGGTGGTGTTGTGGCTGGATGAGCAGGACTACCACGCCGGGTGGCCGCGCCCGCTGCGCCGCCTGGTTGCCCGCGGACTGCAGGTCCGCTGCTCCGACGGGTGCTACGGCCCGCACACCAAATACTGGGGTCAGTTCCGCGAGGTCGTGGACACCGGGAAACGGGTGGCCACGGTCGATGACGACATGATCTACCCCGAGTGGTTCCTGCAGCGCCTGCTGTTCATCGGGGATCTGCGCGATGACGCCGTCATCGCCTACCGCGCCCACCGCATCGAGCTGCGCGACGATGAACTGCTGCCGTATGTGAAGTGGACCCCCGTCAACACCTGCCGGGCCAGCCACCTGCACTTTGCCACCGGGGTGTCCGGGGTGCTCTACCCGGCCTCCTTCATCACCTACGTGGTGGAGCAGGGCGATGTTTTCCGGGAGCTGAGCCCGCGTGCCGACGACGTCTGGCTCCACGCCTGCGCCCTGCGCTCCGGCCACCGGGTCCGCCAGGTCTACTCCCATCCCCGCAACTTCGCGGTGGTGCCCTCCACGCAGGCGGGGGCGCTGGTCATCGGCAACACGCTCATGGGCGGCAACGACGAGCAGATCGAGCGGGTCTATAACCGTGAGGATGTCGCGGTGCTCGTCGAGGCCAGCCGCCGTGAAGACTAGAAGAGCTTCTCGATGCCCTGCCGGTCCACCTTCCCCGGCCCCGTCAGCGGCAGCTCCGCCAGCCGCTTCAGTTCCTTCGGCAGCTGCCAGCGGGGCAGGTGGTCGAGGCCGGTGATGACCTCCCCGGGGGAGGCGGCACCCGTGTAGGCGGCCACGATCGCCTGTCCCAACCGCGGATCGGGGATGCCCACCACGCAGGCCCCGGTGACGCCCGGGATGGAGAGCATCGCCTGCTCCAGCACTTCCGGCTGCAGCTTGAGCCCGCCGGAGTCGATGACGGCGTCGAGCCGCCCGGTGACGGTGAGGCGGCGGTCCTCGATGAACCCGGCATCCGAGGTGGCGAACCAGCCGGGCTCCGCGAAGGCCTCGTGGCCGGGGTGGTTGCGGTACCCGTGCGCGATCATGGGCCCGCCCAGGTGGATGCGGCCCTCCTGCAGGCGCACCTTCGTGCCGGGGATGGGGCGGCCGTCGTAGACGCAGCCGCCGGCGGTTTCCGAGGAACCGTAGGTGGTGACCACGTTGATCTGCATTTTTTCGGCCGAGCGGGCGAGCTGCGGGTTGAGGGCGGCCCCGCCGACGAGGATGGCGTCGAAGAGCTGCAGCGCCTCGATGCCCTCCAGGGAGTCCATCGCCTTGGCCAGCTGCATGGGCGCGAGTGAGGTGTAGGTGCGTTCCCCCGTGTGCGCGAGTTGCCCGGCGGCGCGGGCGAAATCGGTGATGTCGAAACCGTGGGTGAGGTCGATCTGGAGGGGGTCGACGCCGGCGATCAGCGAGCGCACGAGTACCTGCAGGCCGGCGATGTGGTGGGCCGGCAGGGCCAGCAACCACTGCCCCTCACCCCCGAGGAACTGGTGGGTGGCGTCCGCGCTGGAGACCAGGTTACCGGCCGTCAACTGGGCGCCCTTCGGGGTGCCGGTGGAACCGGAGGTGGACACCACGAGGGCGGTCTCCGCGTCGATCGGCCGCCCGGCGCGTTGCGAGGTGGTCAGCAGGGTGGCGCGGGCACTGTCGTGGGCGGGGACGGGGAGGAGGCTGCGTCGTCCGGCGATGGCGTCCTCGAGATCACCGAGGACACCGGTGGGGTTGGCCGGGTCGATGGGCAGCGGTTCGAGGTTGTGTCTCATGGGTGATGATCGTAGCGGGAGGAAGAGAAGACGGCGCCGCCCTCCGGAAGGAGGCGACGCCGTCAGGTGGGGCGGGTGGTTTAAGCGTTCTGGAGCTGCTTCTCAGTGTCTGCACTGGCCTTATCGGTGCCCCAGGGCAGGAAGGCGTCGACGCTCCAGCGGCCGGCACCGACGGCGGCCAGGATGAGGGTGCCGGCACCGATGGCGCCGACGAGCTCCCAACCGCCGTTGGACACGAAGATGCCCTGGGCGATGTGGGCGAAGATGGCTGCGCCCAGCATGATCAGGGTCATGACGATGCCGGTGATCCGGGTGAAGGCGCCGATGAGGATGAGGATGCCGCCGACGACCTCGAGGAAGGCGACGAGCGGGGCCGCGACGGCGGCGGCCGGGACGCCGATGCTGTCGAAGAAACCGGTGATGCCCTCGAGACCGGTGATCTGGAACTTGTCCCAGCCGTGGGCGATGAGGATGACACCCAGGACGATACGGGCGATGAGCAGAGCTGCTTCCTTAGTTGTTGACATGACACACTATCCTAGGGTGGGAGTTTGTGACATGTCAACTACTGCTGGTGGGTGGGGGTTTCCTGCCGTTGGGCGGGGGCCGGGTGCGGCGCCCTCTGCTAGCCTTGATTTGAATTTATTTTCAACCCCGACCCCTGGAGATCAGTGCCGTGCGGGGGCGGGATGCGAAATTCTGGCGCCGTTTCCTCGACTGGAACCAGCGCATCCGCACCGCCGTCAACCGGTCCGGAATTCGAGGTCCCTGGCCGGTCCGTCTCGGGGAACGTTCCTTCATTGACCGCGCCGGGGCACGCCCGGACCGTCCACCTGGCGGAAAGGGGGGGGCGGCTACATTTGGTGCGCGGTACTGCTGGACGTGATGGGGGACGTCGACAAGCAGGCCTCGACTCCCGCAGGGAGAATCAACCCGCCCCGGGTGGGTGACGAAGAACAGGAAAGATGGATAGTGACTGCTGGTGAACATGGGCGCGAGAAGCCCAGACAACAACTGACGACCGGCCTGCTCTTCGGGCTGGCCCTGCTCTCGGCTGCCGCGCCACTGGCCACGGACCTCTACCTGCCGGCCCTGCCCGACATCGTCGGCAGCCTGGACACCACGCAGGCGATGGTGCAGCTGACGCTGTCCGGCTTCATGCTCGGCCTGGCGGTCGGACAGCTGATCATCGGTCCGATCTCCGATTCCCTCGGCCGTAAGAAGCTGCTGGTGGGCGGCGCAGTGATCGCCCTGGTGGCCTCCGTCATTGCGGCGGTCGCCCCCGGCATCGAGGTGCTCATCCTGGCCCGCCTGCTCCAGGGGCTCGGCTCGGGTGCATGCGTCGTGCTGGCGCGTGCGGTCGTCCCGGACCTGGCCGAGGGGCGTAAGGCGGCCAAGGCATTCTCCCTGCTGATGACCATCCAGGGCATCGCCCCGGTCGCCGCCCCCGTGGTTGGCGGTCTGCTGCTCGAGCCGATCGGCTGGCGCGGGCTGTTCTGGGTGCTCGCGGGCATCAACGTCGTGCAGCTGTTCGTGGCACTGGTGGTCGTGCGGGAATCCCTGCCGAAGGAGGAGCGCACCGAGGTCACCGCGCGGGGCGTCCTGGACAACTGTGTCTACGTGCTGAAGAACCCGGCCTACCGGGGTTACACGATCTCCTTCGCCTTCGGTTTCGCCGCGATGTTCTGCTACATCTCCGCCTCCCCCTTCGTCGTGCAGACCCAGATGGGCATGTCTGTGGGCACCTTCACCCTCGTCTTCGCCGCCAACGCCGTGGGCCTGGTCGCGGGCAACATGCTCAACTCCCGGCTGATCGACCGCTATGACCCCCACGCCATCCTGCGTGCCGCCCAGCTCTTCCTGCTGGCGGCCACGGTTGCGCTGCTCATCGCGGTCAATTTCACGATCTCCCCGTGGGCGATCTTCCCGCTGCTCTTCCTCTCGGTCAGCCCCATCGGCATCATCCTGGGCAACTCCACCGCGCTGGGCACCGGTGAAGTCCGCGAGCGGGCCGGCTCGGGCTCAGCCGTGATGGGCTTCCTGCAGTTCGCCCTCGGCGCCGCCGTCAGCCCCTTCATGGGTCTGGGCGCGAATGCGGCCCTGACCATGGCAGTCGGCATGGTCGCCTGTGTGCTCATCTCCCTGGCGGGCCAGGTCTATGCGGGCCGCCGGATCCTGGGTTAGGTACTGCCCCGGCAGTATGAAAGCAGAAGCGCCGGCCCCTTCATGGGGCCGGCGCTTCTGCTGATTCGGCAGGGGTGGAACATTATGCGATGTTGCCGGTGCCGTCGTCGAGGTGGGCGCGGACGAACCACTGGAACTTCTCCAGCTCCGCCGCGTGCGCGATGTAAATGTCCTCGGTGACGGAGTCGAGCTCGCCGACCTCGCCCATGGACTCGCGGACACCCTCGATGACCTGGGTGTAGAGGTCGTTGACCTGCTTGAGGTGGTCCTGGGTGTTGGCCTTGTTCTTCGGGTACTCCAGCGGCTTTCGGTCCTGGATGTGGCCGGCCGGGGTGCCGATCGGCTCGCCGCCGAGGGTGGAGATGCGCTCCGCGACCTCATCGGCGAAACCGCGGACGAGGTCGATCTGCGGGTCGATCATCTCGTGGACGGCGATGAAGTTGGCACCCACCACGTTCCAGTGCACGTGCTTGAGGATGAGGTGGAGGTCGTTGTAGTCGGTGAGGCGCTCCTGCAGACCGTCGATGATCTGCTTGACGCTGTTCTGGTCGATTCCGGGGACGGTGTAGTTGCTCATGCCACCATTATAGGTGAAATTGAGAAGTCGGCAAGGTTTGGAAGCCTATACTTATTAATCTCAGGCAAGCCTTACCTCATTCCTATTTATACCGTTTGCGGCGGCATGGGCGGTCACCCTCAGTAGTAAAAGGGGAATTCCGACCAGTCGGGATCCCGCTTCTCCAGGAAGGCATCCTTACCCTCCACCGCCTCATCCGTCATGTACGCCAGGCGCGTGGCCTCACCCGCGAAGACCTGTTGGCCCATCAGCCCGTCATCAAGCAGGTTGAAGGCGAACTTCAGCATGCGCTGCGCGGTGGGGGACTTGCCGTTGATCTCCCGGGCCACCTGGATGGCCTCGGCCTCGAGCTCCGCGTGCTCGGCCACGATGTTGACCGCACCCATGCGCTGCATCTCCTCCGCGCCGTAGGCACGGCCCAGGAAGAAGATCTCCCGGGCGAATTTCTGGCCCACCATCTTCGCCAGGTAGGCGGAACCGTAACCGGCGTCGAAGGAACCGACGTCCGCATCCGTCTGTTTGAAACGGGCCTCCTGGCGGGAGGCGATCGTGAGATCACAGACCACGTGCAGCGAATGTCCACCACCGGCCGCCCAGCCATTGACCACGGCGATGACCACCTTCGGCATGGTGCGGATCAGGCGCTGCACCTCCAGGATGTGGAGGCGGCCCCCCTCCACCTTCGTGCGGGCCTCATCGACCGTGGAGTCGTCCGCCCGGGCGTCATCCGAATCGTGGCCGGTGGCGTACTGGTAGCCCGAACGGCCCCGGATTCGCTGGTCACCCCCCGAACAGAACGCCCAGCCCCCGTCCTTCCCGCTCGGACCGTTGCCGGTGATCAGCACGACACCCACATCCGGGGTCCGGCGTGCGTGATCCAGTGCCCGGTAGAGCTCATCGACGGTGTGTGGACGGAAGGCGTTGCGCACCTCCGGTCGGTCGAAGGCGATGCGGACCGTGCCGTCCATGCGCGAGGTGCCCACGTGGCGGTGGTAGGTGATGTCGGTGAGGTCCTCGAAGCCCTCCACCGCGCGCCACTGGGTCGGGTCGAAGGGGTTGTCCGTGCTGTAGTTGCTCATGCCGTTCAGCTTAGGCGGGCATCACTCCTCGCCGGCCGGCACACCCAGACTCCCGGCATGGCCGGTGATGGTGCGCGCCAGGTCGATGTCGCGGCTGGTCACCCCGCCGACATCGTGGCTGGACAGGGTGACGGACACGGTGGGATAGGTAAGTGTGACATCAGGATGATGGTTCGCCACATCCGCCGATTCCCCGATGAGGGTGACCAGGCGCAACCCGGTGTTGAAGTCACCGGTCGCGAACTCGGCCCGGATCGTATCGCCGGCATGGTGCCAGCCGCTCAACCCCGCGGACTCCACATCAGCGGCGGTCAATTTCTGCTTCGGATCAGTCATGACCCCATCCTGCCCGAACTGTGACGTCGGCAACACCTCCGCGCGCGTAACCTGGCACCATGAAGCTCCTGCTGACCTCCTTCGGGCACCCCCACCTCCGGGACTTCGCCACCGGCACGGTCGCCTACATCCCCGACGCCACCCGCACCTTCGCTGACCACCCCGACACGCAGGTCGAACGCACCATGCTTCGCGACGCCGGTTTCACCCTCCTCGAGCTCCCGCTCGCCACCACTGCACCCGCCGAGGTCGACCGCATCCTCGGTGAGGTCGACGCCGTCTATGTCGCAGGCGGGGAGACCTTCGACCTCCTCCACATCATGCGCTCCACCGGGACGGACGAGGTGCTCATCCGCCACGTCCGCGCCGGCCTGCCCTACATCGGCACCAGCGCCGGCTCCGTCATCGCCGGCCCGGACATCGAACCGGTCAGCCTGCTCGACTCACCCGCCGTGGCCCCGGAATTACACGACTACCGCGGCCTGGGGCTCACCAATTACGTGATCATCCCGCACGTCGGCACCGACATCCCCCAGTTCCCCATCGACGTGTTCGCGGAGACGGTCCGCACCTACGGGAAAGACCACCGCCTCGTACTGCTCCGCGACGGCGAGGCCCTGCTCATCGACGAGACAGGTACCCGCCTTATCTAGGGTGGAACCCATGCTTCCCGACATCGATGAAATCCTGGACCGCGCCCACGTCGTCGCACTACCCATGGCG
The DNA here is from genome assembly GCF_024919295.1 of Corynebacterium lemuris. Lineage (GTDB taxonomy): Bacteria > Actinomycetota > Actinomycetes > Mycobacteriales > Mycobacteriaceae > Corynebacterium > Corynebacterium lemuris. Next base: position 407,507 of record NZ_JANWTC010000001.1, read on the forward strand.
GTGAGATTCCGGGGCGTCGACACGCGCGAGGCCCTGCTCATCGAGGGCCCCGCGGGCTGGGGCGAATTCTCCCCCTTCCTCGAGTACGACGCGCCCGAATCCGCCGCCTGGCTGCGCGCCGGGTTGGAGGCCGCCTTCACCGGGCTGCCCCGCCCCCGCCGCACCCGCGTCGAGGTCAACGCCACCGTCCCCGCCGTCCCAGCCGAGGCCGTCGCCGATGTCCTGGGCCGTTACCCCGGCTGCCGGGTGGTCAAGGTCAAGGTCGCCGAGCAGGGACAGACCCTGGCCGACGACATCGCCCGCGTGCAGGCCGTCCGCGACACGATCCCCGACGCGGTGATCCGTGTCGACGCCAACCGGGGCTGGACGATCGGGCAGGCCCTCGAGGCTGCGCGTTCCCTGGGGCCCCTGGACTACATGGAACAGCCCTGTCATTCCGTCGAGGAGCTGGCCGCCCTGCGCCGCGAGCTCATGCGCTCCGGGATGTTCATCCGCATCGCCGCCGATGAATCCATCCGGCGCGCCGAGGACCCCTACCGGGTGGCCGAGCTCATGGCCGCCGATGTCGCCGTGGTCAAGGTCGCCCCGCTCGGCGGCGTGCGGCGCGTACTGGAACTCGCCGCCGACCTGCGTGCCCGACACATGGACATCACCGTCGCCTCCGCCCTGGACACGGCCGTCGGCATGAACGCCGGGCTCGCCGCCGTCGCGGCCCTGCCCACCCTCACCGACGACGACGCCATGGACGTCCCGCCCGCGGCCGCTGGCCTGGCCACCGGATCGCTCTTCCTCGAGGACGTCGCACCCCCACGGGAAATCACCGACGGCTTCCTCTCCGTCGAGGCTGTCGAACCGGAGGCCGACCGCCTGGCTTCCCTGGCGGCCCCGGCGGACCGTAGGAACTGGTGGTTCCGGCGGGTCCACGAGGCCTACCGGTACCTCTGAGGGCCGGTTGTCCCCGGCAGGGATCAGACCAGGCCGGGCAGCTCAGTGACGTCAGTCTCGCCGGTGCGGAGGTAATCCACCACCAGCTCGTCGACCGCGGTGTGGCCGAAGCCCACGTGCCCGTGTCCGGGGCCGTGCACTGTCACCAGGTGGCTGCCCATGCGCTCCCCCAGCGCGACACCCGTGCCGTAGGGGGTCTGCGGGTCACCGGTGGACTGGATCTGCAGGGGACGGGTGTCCAGGCCGGAGCCGTCCACGGCCGGCAGCTCCGCGATCGCGGGTGCACCGGCACAGGCGGAACCGGACGTGAACTTCGCACTCGGGGCGGTGAAGAGGTCACCGGTGATGTAGTTCGCCCAGACATAGTCCGGGATGTCCGCCGGATCCGACCGCACCTGGTTCTCATTGCACATGATCAGCCGCTGCATGTTGCCCGCCACGATGTTCCGCTCGGTTTCCTCCTCAGAGCCGGGGGTCATCAGCTCCTCCAGCGTCGGAGCCACCTCCGAACCGTTGGTCACCCGCGCCAGCAGATCCCACGCCGCAGGGCGGGGGAGCAGGGAACGGGTCAGATTCAGGGTCGGCGACCAGGCCTGCACCGCGCCGGGGTTCGTGGCCTGGGAGGACAGCCCCTCGACCTGGACACGGGCGCCACCGGTCGCGGTGATGAGGTCGGCAGCCGCAGGGCCCGCCCATTCCAGCCCGGGCGGAATATCACCGATCTGGGCCGGCGGCGGTACAACGGTCGGGTTGGTGCCGGATTCAGCCACCACCTTCGCTGACCAGGCCTGGTAAACCGCCAGCGGGGTCTCGCCGAGGCCGTAGGTTTCATTGCGGGCCGCAACCCAGTCCAGGAAGTCGTGCAGGGAACTGATGAAACCGTTCTGCTGGGAGTCCATCACCCCGTTCCAGGCCAGTTCCGGATCCATCCCGGAGTCCAGGACCATTTTGTCGGTGTGCTGCGGGTATTTCGTCGCGTAGACCGAGCCGAGGAAGGTGCCGTAGCTGAGCCCCATGATGGAGATCTCGTCCTCGCCCAGCGCGCGGCGGACCTGCTCCCAGTCCTCGGCGGTGTTCCCGGTGGTGAGACTCGCGGTGTAGCCCGGGGTGCCGACCTCACAGGAATCACGCACGAAGGCGCCCTCCTGCAGCATGATCTGCAGATCGGAGGTGTAACCGGGAGCAATGGTGGAGCAGTCCACCGGGGTGGAGCCGGTCAGCCCGCGGGGCTGGACGGCAACCCGGTCCCATTCCCGGGTGATGCCCTCCGGCCAGGACATGGCCTCGGCGTTGCCGAAATAGGAGTAGGCGTCACCGCCGGGGCCGCCGGAGTTACCGAAGAGGACCCCGCGGCGCTGAGCCTGATCAGCGGCCGGCACCCGCACGAAACCCACACTGATCTGCGCGCCCTCCGGGTCGGAGTAGTACATCGGCACATCAATGCGCCCGCAGTCGGCGGTCGGTTCCGTCACCTGCGAGGGGCACTGCTCCCAGGTGATGTCGGGGCCGGTGGCAGGCTGGGCCTGGGCCGGCGCCGAGGCCAGACCCACCCCCACGAGAACGGCGGATAGAGAGGATAACAGGGCTCGGTGAGCTGAGCGCATCATTAAATCTTTCTGAAAGGAAAAAGTTCTCCCCTACCGTAGCCAACAGAAGTGGCCTCCGCTACGGGAATTCCCCCGAAGAGAGCACCGGTCGGGGGCTTACCTGGGGGTCACCTGCCCACCGGCGCATCATTCCCCGGATCTTCGCCGAGGGAGTGCTGCAGGAGGGAACCGGGGGAGGTCACCGGCGGTAGGATGAGGGTCTGCGGACTGTTCCCGGGTCGGGTGGACACCTGTGCGGGCAGCTGCGTTTGCAGATCTCCACCAGGTTCCACACAGTGCATCTGACTCGACCATGAGAAAGGGGGAGGGCGCCTCATTCCCGCCGCACGACGGCGGGGCGCGGTGCCGAATCTCCGATGACCCCGCGAAACCCCTCCAACGGAAATGATGAGACCCGCTACCTCGGACCGGTCGGAGGGCCAGGCGATTCCGGCGGCTCCGGTGCAGAGCGTCCCCGGCAGTACTTCCCCGGTGAGCATGACCCGGACTACCACTACGAGGAGCCCCGCTATGCGGCCCCGCAGTACCAGCAGCCGGCGTACCAGCAGCCCTATCAGGAGCCGGGGAAGAAAAAAGCCGGGGGAGCGCTGCCCATGCTGTTGGGAATCCTCTTCGGCCTCACCCTGCTGGCCGCCGTGGCCTTCTTCTTCCTCTGGCGCAACGCCGCTGCGGAGGCTGACCGGGAGCCCCCGGCTCCGGTCACCGTGACCTCGACCGTCTCGCAGACCCTCACCGAGACGGTCACTGAGGAGGCCCCGCTGCTGCCCACCCAGATCCCCACCGAGCTGCCCAGTGACATCCTGCCCTCCGAGGTCCCTGAGTTCGACGTCGATGGACTGCTCGACCGCTTCTTCGGCGACAGCGAACCCGCCCCAGCGCAGTAGCGCAGGGCTCACCGCCCCGTGGAGAGTTCCCTGTGAAACTTCCATACCCCGTCCGTGACTCTCCCGGGTACCGGTCGCGGGTGCCGACGGGTACCTCGCAGACTCCTGCGGTGTTCCACCATCCGTTTGATCTCATCGACGGCGGTGCGCCTGGCCTGCTTGTCATTGAGACAGAAGTCCGTGAACTGGAGATGGCCCCAACCGGCCATCTCCGCATGGTTTGCCTTCCACCTGTCCACGATAAAAGTGTCTGGGGTATCCGGACCATGGAACCGGAGACTGTCCAGATCAACCAGAGCGGTTCCCCGGGGGAAACCCGCGTCCCACGTGTACGGTCCGAAACGGAAATTCGGGATTACATGCAGGCCGACTTTCCGCAGGTCCAGCAGAAAGAGCCGCTCCATGCGGCTTGAGGCCCCGATCACGGCCCTCTTCAGGAGAAGCGCCAGGGCCCCCTTCTGGCTGGAGTTCAGGGCACGGTAATCCGCGGAGAACTCCTCCTTCCCGTTCAGCCCGTCATAGTGTGTCTCCAGGAATTTCACCCGTTCCAGCAGCTCCCACCGCGGGATGTCGGCTGCCACAGCCGCCGGGGTGGTCACCGCCAGTCCGTGCACCTCGCGGTAGCGGCGGTTGCGCGACCGTGATGCGGTGAGCAGTTCATTTTTGATCGGCCGGGCCCCCACCGGCAGTAGACCGGACACAGGAGTCTTGATCTCCCCGAGCCCGTAGACGCCGGCAGCTGTATAGCTGTCGAAAATGATGTGTGGATAGCGGTATCGGATTGCTTGCAGCAGTTCCAGTCCCTCCACCTTCTGTGGCGTGTACAGCCCCCGCCCCACCCGGTGCAGAGTGCCATCACGGATACCTTCCCTGATGGCGCGGTCATTGAGACCTCGTGCGGCGAGGTCCTTCCTGGTCCAGTGCTTTCCGTTCAGCTCCATGACCTATTGGACTGGAGGATGCTGCGCCCGGTTCCCGTCAGCGTCGGGAATGCCGCACGGGAGGAGGATTCCGGGTGGCCGTTTCGGTCGGGGTGTGTGGCATTTCATCCGGGAGGCCCAGCCGGGGAGGTGGGGAGGTCGGGAATGCCACACGGCAACAGGATGCCGGGTGGCCGTTTCCGCCGGGGTGTGTGGCGTTCCAGACCGGGACCCCGGCCGGGACACCCTCGGCGACCCCACCTGCCACCTAAGTAGACTCAGGTCCATGCAGAACGCCGAGCAGGACACCACCCAACCCGAGTCGATCACGCTGGCCCAGGCCGTCGCCGAGCAGCTTTCCCGCCACGTCAGCGACGTGGTGATCTGTCCGGGTTCCCGGAACTCCCCGCTCTCCCTCGCCCTGCTCGCCCGGAAGGACCTCCGGGTCCATGTACGTCTGGACGAGCGTAGCGCCGCATTCCTGGCGCTCGGTCTGGCTCGGGGGCAGAAACGCCACGTCGCGGTAGTGATGACCTCCGGCACCGCGGTGGCGAACTGCCTGCCCGCCATGGTGGAGTCCCATTATGCGCATGTGCCGCTGGCCGTGGTCAGTGCGGACCGGCCCCGCCGATTGCAGGACACCGGCGCCAGCCAGACAATAGACCAGGTCGGCATCTTCGGCCGCTACGCGGAGACCACCGGCATCGGGACAGTCGAGGATATCCCGCTCCTGGCGGAGGCGTTCACCACCCGCAACCAGGTGCACATCAACGTGGAACTGGACGATCCGCTGGTCAGCGACGTCCTGCCCGCTGAACCGGGCAGCTTCACCACCCGGCGCGCCCCGGGACCGCGGCCACGGAATCACGGTGAGGTGGCGGTGGATCTGAGCCGGAACACGCTGGTCATCGCCGGTGATGAGGCATGGTCGGTGGAGGGGCTCGAGGATGTGCCCACCATCGCGGAGCCGACTGCCCCTGCCCCGTACCACCCGGTCCACCCGCTGGCGGCGAAGGTCTTCCGCCGGGAGCAGGTCAGCGCGAATGACTATGTGGTGGACACCCGGCCGGAGCAGGTCATCGTGGTGGGGCATCCCACGTTGCACCGCGATGTGCTGGCCCTGATCAAGGACCCGGAGATCGAACTGATCACCCTGTCACGTTCCGACGCCTTCACCGACCCCCGCCCCGACTCGGTGCGGGGGACGCGGGTGAAGGTCACGGGGGAGCCCACTTCGCAGTGGCTGAAGGTGTGCTCGGCGGCCTCCGAGCTGGCGGGGGACGCGGTGCGTCTGACGTTGGCGGACCCCGGCCACGGTTTCACCGGCCTGCACGTGGCGGCGGCGGTCGCCGACACCCTGGGCACGGGGGACACTCTGGTGCTGGGCGCCTCCAACCCGGTCCGGGACATCAGCTTCGTGGGGCTGCCCTACGACGGTGTGGACACGTATTCGCCGCGGGGGGCGGCGGGGATCGACGGCACCGTCTCCCAGGCCATCGGCGTTGCCCTGGCGGTACAGGCCGCCCACCCGGACGAGCCGCGGGCACCACGCACCGTCGCCCTGATGGGGGACGTGACCTTCCTCCACGATGTCGGGGGACTGTTCATCAGCCCCGGTGACCCGCACCCGGAGAACCTGACCATCGTCGTCGCCAACGATGACGGTGGCGGGATCTTCGAGACCCTCGAGCTCGGGGCGGAGCCTCTGCGCGCCAGCTTTGAGCGGGTGGCGGGGACGCCGCACGGGGCGTCGATAAGCAGCCTGTGCGCGGGCTTCGGCGTCCACCACCGCGAGGTGGCCACCCTGCCCGAGCTTCTCGACGCCCTCGTCAAACAACCCGACGGCCTCACCGTCATCGAGGCCCGCACCACGCGGACCACCCGGCGCGAACTGCATGAGGCGCTGCGGGAGAGGGTCGGCTGGTGAGGGACCGCATCGGCCGGCGGGGGCGGCAGCTGGTGCTGATGCTCTACGCCGTGGCGATGCTCGGCAGCGCGGCCATGGTCATCGGCCCGTTCGTGAACGACACCGCCATCAACTCCGACTCCGGCCGGGCGCTCGCGACGGTGACGGGCGCGGACTGGCTGCGTACCGCCGTGGAGTACCGCGACGAGGCCGGGATCTACCACTCCCCGCCGACCGGACTGCTCTACCCGACCGGCCTGGGGGAAGGGCAGCGCGTGTGGGTGAACTATGCGAAAGCGGACCCTGACCTGGTGAAGGTGGAGGGGCGGGAGTGGACCCTGTCCGTCATCCCGGCGCTGAGCGTCGCGCTGTTGTCAACCGTGACAGCGGCGCTATTGTGGTGGGCGGTAGGAAAAATCACCGGACGGTCGGGGCGTTCACCGAGAATTCGTCCGGAATAAAGCTGGATATCAGAGCGATGTCGCCTGGGCCAGAGAGGATGTCGAGCATGCGTGTAGCCATCGTCGCGGAGTCCTTCCTTCCCAACGTCAACGGGGTGACCAACTCGGTCCTCCGGATTCTCGAGCACCTGCACAGGGAAGGACATGAGGCACTGGTCATCGCGCCGGGGGCGCGCGATTTCCAGGAGGAGATCAGCGAATACCTCGGTTTCGAGATCGTGCGGGTCCCCACCGTCCGGGTCCCACTCATTGATTCGCTGCCGATCGGGGTGCCCAACCCCACCGTCAACGACGCACTGCGCGATTTCGATCCCCACATCATCCACCTGGCCAGCCCCTTCGTCCTCGGCGCTGCCGGGGCCTACGCCGCCCGCCAGCTGCGGGTGCCGGCGGTGGCGCTCTACCAGACGGACGTGGCGGGCTTCGCCACCAAATACCACCTGACCCCGCTGGCCAACGCCGCGTGGGACTGGACCCGGCACATCCACAACATGTGCCAGCGCACCCTGGCACCCTCCTCCCTGACGATCGCGGAGCTGCAGTCCCACGGCATCCACAATGTCCACCACTGGGGCCGGGGCGTCGACGCCGTCCGTTTCCACCCGGAGAAGCGTTGCGTGCAGCTGCGCCGGCAGTGGGATCCCACGGGGGAGAAGCGGATTGTCGGTTTCGTGGGCCGGCTCGCCGCGGAGAAGGGCGTGCGCCGCCTCGTCTCCCTCCACGGCCGCGAGGACATCCAGCTGGTCATCGTCGGTGACGGCCCCTCCCGCACGGAGCTGGAGGAGCTCATGCCCACGGCGGTGTTCACCGGCGCGCTGGAGGGGGAGGACCTCGCCCGCGCCTACGCCTCACTGGACCTGTTCGTCCACGCCGGCGAGTTCGAGACCTTCTGCCAGGCGATCCAGGAGGCGCAGGCCTCCGGCGTGCCCACCATCGGTCCCCGCGCCGGTGGCCCCGTCGACCTGGTCCAGGAACGCTACAACGGCCTCCTCCTGGATGTGGACACCTTCAGCAGTGACCTGCCGGAGGCGGCGGAGTGGCTGCTCGACCCCTCCCGACACGAACGGCTGCGCGGCAACGCCCGCGTCTCCGTGAACGACAAGACGTGGGCGGCCCTGTGTGAGCAGCTGCTGAGCCACTACCGTGACGTCATCGAGGAGACCAGACGCGTCCCGCTGACCTTCTTCGGCCCCCGCCCCGACCTGCCCCGGTGGGCTGCCCGGGCGTTGGGCGCGCGCGTCGCGTGGGGCAGCCTGGCCTAGACTCAGGGGCGTGGCTAAGGCAGACCTGGACAAGAAACCCTTCGACGTCGCGTCAATGTTCGACGACGTCGGGGCGAAATACGACCTGACCAACACGATCCTGTCCTTCGGGCAGGACGCCCGCTGGCGCCGGCGTACCCGCGAGCGCCTGCAGCTGAAGCCGGGGGAGCGGGTCCTCGATCTGGCGGCCGGCACGGCCGTGTCCACGGTGGAGCTGGCGAAATCGGGGGCGTGGTGTGTGGCCTGCGACTTCTCCCAGGGCATGCTCGCCGCCGGGCGGGACCGGGATGTGCCGAAGGTCGTCGGTGACGGCATGCAGCTGCCTTTCGCGGACAACTCCTTCGATGCGGTGACGATCTCCTACGGCCTGCGCAACATCCACGACCACGAGGCCGGTCTACGCGAGATGGCCCGGGTGACCAGGCCGGGTGGCCGGCTGACCATCGCGGAGTTCTCCACCCCGGTGGTGCCGGTCTTCGGCACGGTGTACAAGGAATACCTCATGCGCCTGCTGCCGCAGGTTGCACGCATGGTCTCCTCCAACCCGGAGGCCTACATCTACCTCGCCGAGTCGATCCGCGCGTGGCCGGACCAGGAGGGTCTGGCGCAGGTGATCAACGACAACGGCTGGGCGGACGCAGGCTGGCAGAATCTCAGCCTCGGCATCGTGGCCCTGCACTCGGCCGTCAAGCCGCGGTAGCCCACAGCGGGGTGTCACGGCGCATCCTGGATACCGCAGAGCCGGCGGTCCGCCAGGCCCGGGCGATGAGGTCGCGGTCCTCGTCGGTGATGAGGTTGCCCATCAGACGGGTGGCGGCCGGCATGATCGCCGCGCCGACCGGGCCGCGCAATCCGAGGGGGCCGACCAGCGGCAGGAACCTGGGGTAGGTGAGCAGCCGGGCGGCGGTGCGGGCCAGCAGGAAGGCCTCGCCGTAGGTCTCCCGCAGTACGTGCGGCCACACGAGGGTGAGATCACGGCCGGGCCGCAGCAGGTCCACGGCCATCTCGGCGGATTCCATGCCGTAGTCGATGCCCTCGCCGTTGAGGGGGTTGACCAGGGCGGCGGCGTCGCCGATGAGCAGCCAGTTCGCGCCCGCCACGTTGGAGACGGCCCCGCCCATGGGCAGCAGCGCGGAGGCGATGTCCTGCTCGGGCCCGAGGCCCCATTCCGCGCGGCGCTGCGCGGCGTAGTGCGAGAGCAGCCGCTTCGTGTTCACTTTCGCGGGGCGGGAGTCAGTGGACAGGGCACCGGCGCCGAGGTTCACCCGCCCGTCACCCAGGGGGAAGATCCAGCCGTAGCCGGGCTGGACGGTGCCGTCGGTGTCCCGCAGCTCCACGTGGGAGTGGATCCAGGGCTCCTGCGACATCGCCGAGGTGCAGTAGGACCGTGCCGCGATGCCGTAGACCTCCCCCCGGTGCCACTGCCGGCCCAGCAGTTTGCCGAAGGTCGAACGCACTCCGTCCGCCACCAGCAGCCAGCGGGGACGCACCTGCTTCTCGACGCCCCCGTGACGCACCGTCACCACATCCACGCGGGATCCCGCGAACTGCACGCCGGTGGCCGTCGCGTCCTCCCACAGCGTGGCGCCCCGGGCCACGGCGGTGCGTACCAGCAGGTGGTCGAATTCCGTGCGCGGCATCGCCGAACCCCGCGTGCCGTAGTGACCCTCCGGCCAGGGGGCGGTGACCGAGCCGCCGAAGCCGTGCAGCTTCAACCCCTTGTTGTGGTAATCCGAGGTCACCGCCTCCGCCAGACCGAGCTTCCCCAGCTGGTGGACAGCACGCGGGGTGAGCCCGTCGCCGCAGGTCTTGTCGCGGGGGAAGGAGGCGGCGTCGAGAAGCAGGACCTCGTGCCCCGCCTCCGCGGCGTGGACCGCCGCGGCGGAACCTGCGGGCCCCGCACCGACAATGAGGACATCGACAGAACCCACGTTTCCACTCATGCACCCTATTGTGGCATTCCAGCCCACCCCTGAGTACGGGGTGGGCCCTCTTTGGACTACGGTTGAGTGCGATCATCCCCACCGTCAGACCGCTGCAAGGACACTTCCGACATGACCAACGGCACCACCTATCAGACCACTCCCGCCGGGCACGTGGATCTGGGAGACGCCGGGCTCAACGAGCGCATCGCCACCGGAATGGACGCGGTGGAGGTCCTGTTGCGCGAGGAGCTGGCGAAAGGCGAGGATTTCCTCGCCGACAAGGTCACCCACCTCATGAACGCGGGCGGCAAACGCTTCCGCCCCATGATGACACTGCTGGCCTCCCAGTACGGCCCGAAGGCAGGTTCCCCGAACGTGGTCAAGGCCGCGGCCGTGCTCGAGACGGTGCACCTGGCCACCCTCTACCACGATGACGTCATGGACGAGGCGGAGCTGCGTCGCGGCGTCGAGTCCGCCAACGCCCGCTGGGACAATTCCGTCGCCATCCTCGCCGGTGACATCCTCTTCGCCCACGCCTCCCGGATCATGAGCGAACTGGACACCCATACCGTGGGGCACTTCGCGCAGACCTTCCAGGACCTGGTCACCGGCCAGATGCGGGAGACCATCGGCGCGGAGGGGCGCGACCCCGTCGAGCACTACATGGACGTCATCCGTGAGAAGACAGCCGTGCTCATCGCCTCCTGCGGGCACCTCGGCGCCTACCACGCCGGGGCCAGTGAGGAACACGCCGACGCCCTGATGAAGATCGGCGCCGCCATCGGCATGATCTTCCAGATCGTCGACGACATCATCGACATCTTCTCCGCGCACGAGCAGTCCGGCAAGACGCCGGGGACGGATCTGCGCGAAGGTGTGTTCACCCTCCCCGTGCTCTACGCACTGCAGGAGGAGGGCGAGGTCGGGGACGAGCTCCGTGGGTTGCTCACCGGTCCACTCACCGAGGACGCGGACGTGGACCGCGCGCTCGAGCTGCTCAGCCGCTCCCAGGGGCGCCGACGCGCGCTCGACGACGTCCACCGCTATCTCGCCGAGGCTGAGGCCCAGATGGACCGCCTCCCGGCCAACGCGGCCACCACCGCCCTGCGGCGGCTGGCCAAATTCACCATCCAGCGCGTGGGTTAGCTCCGGTTAGGGCGGTTGACCTGCCGATTTGCTAGCTGGTCGGTAGGTCGTAGTAGAGTATGTCACGCACCATGCGGTGCACGCCAGGTTGCCCGAGCGGCCAATGGGAGCGGACTGTAAATCCGCCGGCTCACGCCTACACAAGTTCGAATCTTGTACCTGGCACACTTCAGACCCACCTGAACCTCTGGTTCAGGTGGGTCTTTTCCATTCCGGAACTTAACCCGGATGTGGCCCGGCAGCGGCATGACCTTCCGTGGATAGGTCTTGTCGGCCAGGTCCGGTGCGTTAGTTTCCCTCACGTATATCGCAGGTGGTGGGGTGCGGCGGGGGAGTGGGATCCCGTGGGATGCATGTCGGGGCCTAACGCACGGGGCCAGAGCCGGCAGGAATCCGCGGGGGCCGTCGGAGTCTCGCCACGGCGGCATCCGTGCATGCCTCAAACAGTGCCTTTGAGGTGCCTGGAAACATGGTCTGAACTGGCGATTTGTGTATGTACGACAAGTAGGGTTAATCTGTTCAAGGCTTCAACGGAGCGGGTCAGAGAGAATCTGGCCGCAGGTCCTGGAAGCTAAGCCCCCTTAGCTCAGTCGGTAGAGTGTCTCCATGGTAAGGAGAAGGTCATCAGTTCGATTCTGATAGGGGGCTCTGTTTCTTTTCTCCCTCGGTCGCAGGGCAAACCGTCGGTGGCTGGGGAAGTGTGAAACTGCCACCAGGCGGTGTAGCTCAGTGGTAGAGCAAGCGACTCATAATCGCTGTGTCGCGGGTTCAATTCCCGCCATCGCTACCGGTTTGCCGGACAGCGGGTACTTTCTAAAAGAATTGCCTGTCTGGTAGGGTGAGCCGTGCTGTTGAATCAGCGCACCAAGGGGCGTAGTTCAATTGGTAGAGCAACGGTCTCCAAAACCGTAGGTTGCAGGTTCGAGTCCTGTCGCCCCTGCCGATACGGGCCGGCACTGAGATGATCCTCAGTGCCGGCCCGTTCTGCTTGCCGGGGCAACCCCTCTGGTAAGCTCAACGGAGTTCTGAACACGAGACATCTTTTGCGAGGAGAGCTGTGACCGATCAGCAGCCCAACCAGTCCGGTGCGGCCCGTCCGACGGGTAAGCGTCAGATGGCAGGTGTTGGCACCACCACGACCTCGTCTTCGTATGAGGCCAAGCGGGTCGCCAGGACTGGTCCGGAGGATGAGAAGCCGGGTGGTGGTGTCGCCAGCTTCCTGCCCGAGGTTGTCTCGGAGATGCGGAAGGTCATTTGGCCGACCGCCCGCCAGATGGTGGTCTACACCCTGGTGGTCTTCGCCTTCCTCATCGTGGTGACTGCGCTGGTGTCCGGTGTGGACTTCGTCGCAGGTCTCGGAGTTGAGAAGATCCTCACCCCTTAGGTACAGTCTTCACCATCAGATTTCATCCCGCCGCGCCCTCCAGGGTCGGCGGGATTATTCATTGGCCGCGGCCGGTAAACTGACCTGAAACGGCCTTTCCGAGTTGCCCTACACATCTGGAGCATCATGAGCGAAGAATTCGCATCCGAGAACATTTCCGAGACCACCGACCCCACCGAGCTGCTCGACGACAGCCAGGAAGGCGCCGAGGAAGCCCTCGCCGCCGAGCCTGTCGCCCTGGAGGAGGAGCCGCAGCAGACCGAGGAGACCTCTCTCGCCGCGGCTGCCGCCGCCCTGGGTGACACGACCGAAGAGGATGCAGAGGCGGAGTACCGTCGCCGTCTACGTGAGTACACCCGTGAGCTGAAGAAGCAGCCGGGTGACTGGTACATCATCCAGTGCTACTCGGGCTACGAGAACAAGGTGAAGACCAACCTCGACATGCGTGCCCAGACCCTGGAGGTCGAGGAGTACATCTACGATGTCGTCGTCCCGATCGAGCAGGTCATCGAAATCAAGGACGGCAAGCGCAAGATGGTCAAGCGCAAGCTGCTGCCGGGCTACGTCCTGGTCCGCATGGAGATGAACGACAAGGCCTGGTCCGTCGTCCGTGACACCCCGGGTGTGACCAGCTTCGTGGGCAACGAGGGCAACGCCACCGTGGTGAAGCACCGCGACGTCGCGAAGTTCCTCATGCCGAAGGAGGCCACCGTCGAGGGTGAGGCCGCAGCCGTCACCGCCGACGGGGAGAAGGTCGTCGCCATGCCGGAGGAGCAGTCGAAGGCGACCGTCGCGATCGACTTCGAGGTCGGCGAGGCCGTCACCATCCTCACCGGCGCCCTGGCGTCGGTGTCCGCGACGATCTCCGAGATCGATCCGGCCACCGGCAAGATCCAGGCCCTGGTCTCCATCTTCGGCCGTGAGACCCCGGTGGAGCTGACCTCCGACCAGATCGAGAAGATCAGCTAGGGGACGGCTCCGCGCCCATTTGGGGGCGGGCGACCTCGTGCCGTAGTGTGGACCGGTGCGCACTGGCCTGTATCAGTGCGCACCGATCAAACATTCATCCCCGGTGGCCGGGATACGTGGAGACCCAGCGGAAATCAGCTGGTAGCGGGGCCCGGCATCCGGACGGTGGCCGTCATCATCGTGACGGTCCGCCGGTACCACGGAACGAGGTAATTCGATGGCTCCCAAGAAGAAGAAGGTCACTGGCCTCATCAAACTGCAGATCGATGCTGGCGCCGCCAACCCGGCTCCGCCGGTCGGCCCTGCCCTCGGTGCCCATGGTGTCAACATCATGGAGTTCTGCAAGGCCTACAACGCAGCAACCGAGTCCCAGCGAGGCAACGTCGTGCCGGTGGAGATCACCGTCTACGAGGACCGCAGCTTCGACTTCAAGCTGAAGACCCCGCCGGCCGCCAAGCTGCTGCTGAAGGCCGCCGGCCTGCAGAAGGGCTCCGGCGTCCCGCACACCGAGAAGGTCGGCAAGGTCACCATGACCCAGGTCAGGGAGATCGCCGAAACCAAGAAGGAAGACCTCAACGCCCGCGACATCGAGGCTGCCGCCAAGATCGTCGCCGGTACCGCCCGCTCCATGGGTATCGAGGTCGAGGGTTAATCCCTCATCTTCCACTGAAGAACTGACTGTGGCAGGGCCGGCTCGGCCCGCCTGACCACACCAATCCCTCCCAAGAAGGAATTGCATAATGAGCAAGAACTCCAAGGCATACAAGGCCGCCGCTGAGCTGGTCGACAAGTCCCGCGAATACGCACCGCTCGAGGCCGCGAAGCTGATCAAGGAGACCTCCTCCAAGAACTTCGACTCCACCGTCGACGTCGCCATCCGCCTGGGCGTTGACCCGCGTAAGGCTGACCAGCTGGTCCGTGGCACCGTCTCCCTGCCGCACGGCACCGGTAAGACCGTGCGTGTCGCCGTCTTCGCCGCCGGCGAGAAGGCCACCGAGGCACAGGAGGCCGGCGCCGACATCGTGGGCACCGACGAGCTGATCGAGCAGATCACCTCCGGCACCATCGACTTCGACGTCGCCATCGCCACCCCGGACCAGATGGCCAAGGTCGGCCGCGTCGCCCGCGTGCTGGGCCCGCGTGGTCTGATGCCGAACCCGAAGACCGGCACCGTCACCACCGACGTCGCCAAGGCTGTCGCCGAGGTCAAGGGCGGCAAGATCTCCTTCCGCGTGGACAAGGCATCCAACCTGCACGCCGCCATCGGCAAGGCATCCTTCGACGAGAAGGCCCTGGCTGAGAACTACGGCGCGCTGCTGGACGAGCTGCTTCGTATCAAGCCGTCCTCCGCCAAGGGTATCTACCTGAAGAAGATCACCCTCTCCTCCACCAACGGCCCGGGTGTCCCGGTCGATTCTTCGGTGCAGAAGAACTACGCCGGCGAGGCCTAAGCCTCCGGCTGCTTCTCGACGCCCCGTTGCTTCCGGCAGGAAGCGACGGGGCGTTTTCTGCTGCGTAGGTCATTGACGTGGTCGGGGAGCTAAACTACGGTCGTATACAGGCCGGAATCCGCTGGCCCGGGACATATAACGCGCCGAAAGGGAGGCGACCTGATGGGTGTGCAGCTAAGGCAACCGCAGTTACAGGTACGCCCCGTCGGTCCCGCAGCGGATCTTTGAATATCCTGCGGACCGACGCGCCCATCCAGGGCGGGAGGACCGGTCCGCAGCCATGCCCCAGCCGTTTCCTTCTGCCACCGACCGGAGAAGGAGAACACCATGTCCGCCCGCCGCCGCCCCAGGGCGCCGATCCGGCGCAACCTCGCGCCCCACGCCCCCAAGGTCATCAACTTCGCCAGCCACATCGAGCAGGGGACTCTCGACCAGGCCGAGCAGCTGGCCTCGATGCCCTTCGTCTGGCCGCATGTCGCACTGATGCCGGACGCCCACGTGGGCCTGGGGTCTGCAGTGGGCACCGTCTTCGGGACGGTCGATGCTGTGATTCCGTCCGCGGTCGGCGTTGACATCGGCTGTTTTGTCGGTGAAACCAAGGTCCCGCTTCTCGATGGTCGACAGAAAACCCTCAGGCAGCTGACCGAAGAGGGAGGAATCCACTGGGTCTACTCCCTCGACAAAGACCACAACATCGTCGCCGGACGGGCCACCGCCCTCAAGACCCGCACCAACGCTGGACTGATGAGCGTGACCGTCTCCGGTGGTGAGGAAATCGTCTGCACGCCCGACCACCAGTTCATGCTCAACGACGGCACGTATCGCGAGGCAAAGGACCTCAAATTCAATGACAGCCTCATGCCCCTCTATCGCAGGTGGCAGACCCGCGACGGATATGAAAGCGTCAGCACCGGCAGGGGGCGTTCGCGACAGACCCACACCATGATCTACGAGGCGTTCAACGGTCCCCTCCCCGAAGGGCACGTCGTCGACCATGAGAACCACATGCATTTCGACAACCGACCGGAAAGCCCGGTGGACATGGAGAGCGGCGAACACTCGCGCCACCACCGATCAGTGGGTCACTCCTTCACCAACCACTCCACAGAGCTCCAGGAACTCCGCCTTGCCGGGATTAAGCGTCGTACCGAAGACCCCGAACAGAGGCAGAAGACGGCCGGGGTCGGGACCGCAGACATTGTCACCTACATGGAGTCCAATCCGGAGCATCTCAAGGAGTCGGTAGCCGATAATGGAAAGCGTGGGGCGCCCTGTCTGACTAAGTTCAACACTTCCCCCCGCTCCTGCGATGAATGTGGCGAGGTGGCAAAGAACCCGGCCGCTCTGCGATGGCACAAGGTACGCGAGCACTCCAGCAACCATAAGGTCACCGGGATTGAGCATCTGGAACGCCGTGAGGATGTCTACTGTCTACAGGTCGAAGAACACAATAATTTCGCACTGGCCGCCGGAGTATTCGTCCACAACTGCGGAATGATCGGTGTACGCACCGGCTTCACCGCCGAGGACATCAGGCGCCGGGACCTGAAGCAGCTGCGCGACACACTTGAGGCGACCATTCCGCTGTCCCCGGGAAACTACAACGACTGGGCCCTGGCCGGGACGACCGCCGATACCCGCACCCGGGAACTGGCGGAACTGGCCGAACTCACCGACGTCGACCTCAGCCACTCGCCGAAGTGGCGTCAGCAGCTGGGTTCGCTGGGCGGCGGCAACCACTTCATCGAACTGTGCCTGGACGAGGAGGAGTCAGTGTGGATGTTCCTCCACTCCGGTTCCCGCGGGGTGGGCAATAAAATCGCCCGCAAGCACATCACCGTGGCGCAGGAGCAGTGTGAGAAGTACTGGATCCCGCTGCCCCATCCCGACCTGGCCTACCTCGTGGCCGAGACCCCGGAATTCGACTCCTACCTGGCGGACCTGGACTGGGCACAGCGTTTCGCCTGGCTCAACCGGGAGGAGATGATGGACCGCTTCGCCACCGCGCTGTCGGAGTTCGTGGGCCGGGAGGTTAAGGAAATTGAGAGAGTGAACTGCCACCACAATTACACGGTGGAGGAGTACCACTATGACCGCCGGGTGTGGGTGACCCGCAAGGGTGCGGTCCGCGCCCGGGAGGGCGACACCGCGCTGATCCCCGGTTCCATGGGGACAGCCTCCTATGTGGTGGCGGGGAAAGGGCATGCTCCCGCGTTCCACAGCGCCCCGCACGGCGCGGGGCGCCGGCTGTCACGTACCCAGGCGAAAGAGCAGTTCACCGCTGCGGATCTGGAACGGCGGATGAAGGGCATCGTCTACCGGCCGGGCAAGGAGTGGGTGGATGAGATCCCGGACGCCTACAAGAACATCGACCGCGTCATGCAGGACGCGGAACCGATGGTGGAGATCCGCCACCGCCTGCGTCAGATCCTCAACGTCAAGGGCACCTGAGCCGGCCCACCATCTCTCAGGTAAGCCTGTACTTGCTGGTGGGAACAGGTTTTCTGGCCGATACTGAGGGACATGGACACCATGCCGACCGCACCTGCCGCCCACCGGTCGTGGGGCCTGTTCTTCCGTTCCCGGGACGGACTGATCACGGTGGCCACGCTGGTGGCCATCGTGCTGCACCTCATCCTCTGGTTCGGCCCCGGGTTGAGCGGGTGGGCGCGGGACTGGCCCCTGGTCGCGGTGGTCATCCTCGGCGGGGTTCCGCTCATGATCGAGGTGGCCCGCTCAGCGATCCGGACCCGGGGTGGGGCGGACACCCTGGCGGCCGTCTCCATCATCACGTCCGTGCTGCTGGGGGAGTGGCTCGTCGCCGCGATCATCGTGCTCATGCTCTCCGGGGGTGAGGCGCTGGAGACGGCGGCGTCGAGACGCGCCTCGGGCACCCTGGCGGCCCTCGCCCGGCGCGCGCCGACCACCGCCCACCGGCTGCGCGGTGCGGATATCTCGGCGGGGACCGAGGAGGTCCCGGTCAACGACATCGCCCTCGGTGATCTGCTGGTCATCCTGCCGCATGAGCTGTGCCCCGTGGACGGGGAGGTCGTCGACGGCCACGGCAGCATGGACGAGTCCTTCCTCACCGGCGAACCCTATGTGGTGGGTAAATCCCGGGGATCGGCGGTGATGTCGGGCGCGGTCAACGGGGAGAATCCGTTGACGATCACCGCGATGCGGCCGGCGGAGGATTCCCGTTATGCGCAGATCGTCGGTGTTCTGCGGGAGGCGGAGGAGAACCGGCCGGCGATGCGCCGTCTCGCGGACCGGCTGGGTGCCTGGTACACGGTCATCGCCCTGGCGTTGGGGGTGCTCGGCTGGGCGGTCTCGGGGGATCCGACGCGTTTCCTGGCGGTGGTCGTCGTGGCTACGCCCTGCCCGCTGCTCATCGGTGTGCCGGTTGCCATCATCGGGGCGATCTCGCTGGCGGCCCGCCGCGGCATCATCGTGAAGAATCCCGGGATGCTGGAGCACACCTCCCGGATCCGGACGGTCATGTTCGATAAGACGGGCACCCTGACCTACGGCCGCCCGGTGGTCACCGACATCCACACCGTGGCGGGTTTCACCGCCGATGAGGTGCTGGCTCTCGCGGCCTCGGTCGAGCGTTACTCGCGTCATCCGCTGGCTGAGGCGATCCGCAACCGGGCGGAGGAACGCGGCCTGGTGCTGCCCGGTGTCACCGAGGTCTCCGAGCGGCCCGGCCAGGGCCTGACGGGCATGGTCGGTGGCCGGCATATCCGCATCACCAACCGGCGCACCTGCCGGGAGATCGATCCCGCCAGCGGTGCGCTCATGCCGGACACCGCCGCCGGGATGGAGTCCGTCGTGCTTGTCGACGACGCCTACGCCGCCCTCATCCGGCTGCGGGACGAGCCGCGGGCATCGGCAGGCGAGTTCATCGCCCATCTGCCGGGCAGCCACGATGTGGAGAGGCTGATGATCGTCTCCGGCGACCGGGAGGCCGAGGTCCGGCACCTGGCGGGGCAGGTCGGTGTCGAGGAGGTCCACGCCGGGATCAGCCCGGAGGGCAAACTCGCCCTGGTGGAGAAATACAATCGGCGTGGGCCGACGCTGTTCCTCGGGGACGGCATCAACGACGCCCCCGCCATGGCCGTGGCGACGGTGGGAGTGGCGATGGGGGCGAACTCCGACGTCACCTCGGAGGCAGCCGACGCCGTCATCCTCGACTCCTCCCTGGAGCGTCTCGACGAGCTCCTCCACATCGGCGCGCGGATGCGGCGGATCGCCCTGCAGTCCGCGCTGGGTGGCATGGCGCTGAGCATGGTCGGCATGGTGCTCGCGGTCTTCGGTCTGCTCACCCCGCTGCTGGGGGCCATCGCACAGGAGGTCATCGACGTGCTGGCGATCCTCAACGCTGCCCGGGTGGGCATGGTCCGTGAACCGTTGAGCGACTTCGACAGGGCACCGGGAGAGTAGTGGCGGCGGGACGGGGCGGCGCTTAGCCTGATGATATGGATCACATCCCCACTGTCCGCTGCACGGGCACCGCCGTCGGGGAGTTCCCCGCCGACACCGCCTCCGTCCGACTACGGGTCAATGCCCGCCACGCCCACCAGGAGGGGGCCTACCGGCTCCGGCAGGAGGGCCTGGCCGTCGCCCGCGCCGTCCTCGGTGCCGTGTCAGGGGTGGAGATCAGCGAGGAGAGCCTGGGGGAGCACACCTGGGATTCCCACACGGTGGCCACCTGGGAGTGCGCGGTGACCGCGGTCGGTGGTGTCGACGGGCTCCGTGAGGTCATCGCCCGTCTCGCGGATGTGCCGTCGGTGGAGGTGCTCGGTCCCACCTGGCGGTTGTCGGAGGTGCGCAGGCGGGAGCTGCGCGAGCGCCTGCAGGTGACGGCGGTGCAGGACGCCCGCCGGGAAGCGGGCCTGCTCGCGGCGGCCCTCGGTGTGCGCGCCGGTGCGCCGCAGCGCATCGACAGCGGGGACGCGCCGCACCTGCTGCCGGAGATGCGGATGGTCGGGATGGACATGGCGCAGGGATCGGATCTGCCCCCGCGCACCCTCGAGCTGGACCTGACGCCGGAGCTGATCACCCTCGAGGAATCCGTCACCGTCGACTTCGCCCTGGAGCAGGAGGGCTGAGGGTGGAGTTTCTGCGTCGAGCAGGCGATTTGGAGTTCCTTCCGGATCGCCGTTAGGATGACACACCGAAGTTTGAATCGGTTCCCCGAAGCGGGGACCGCGCTCAAGTTTCACCGAAGACCGTCGGTCATCCGTAAAGGATCTAAGGATTCCAGGACACTGGAACGGCCCACGCAGGAGACACTTTAGAGCCACCACCTCCTTTACGGGAGATGATGCGCCCCGTGCTCTTGCACGGGGCCTTTTTCGTTGAAGAAGGCCCCGGCGGATCAACACGACACGTAATTGGAAGGAGGCGAAGTAATGGCAAACGCGAAGAACCAGGCCGAGCTCGCAGAGCTCAAGGCCAAGTTCGAGGAGGCGGACACCGTCGTCCTCACCGAGTACCGTGGCCTGACCGTTGCACAGATCTCTGAGCTGCGCGGCGCTCTCGGCTTCGACGTCCAGTACTCCGTCGCCAAGAACACCCTTATCAAGATCGCTGCCCAGGAAAAGGGCATCGAGGGTCTTGACGAGCACCTCACCGGTCCGACCGCAGTCGCCTTCATCAAGGGCGAGGCTGTCGATGCCGCCAAGGTGATGAAGAAGTTCGCCGATGATAACAAGGCGTTCATCGTCAAGGGTGGCTACATGGACGGCAACGCTCTGTCTGCCGACCAGGTCAAGGCCATCGCCGAGCTGGACAACCGCGAGACCACCCTCGCGAAGCTGGCCGGCGCCATGAAGGGCAATCTGGCAAAGGCCGCAGGCCTGTTCAACGCTCCCGCTTCCCAGGTCGCACGCCTCGCAGCTGCGCTCCAGGAGAAGAAGGACGCTTAAGTCGCCATCACGGCGCACCCATTCACACCCCACAACTTCGGGCCTGCTGAAACCGGCCCACAAAGAAAGGAAGCCACCATGGCTAAGCTCACCAAGGACGAGCTCATTGAGGCATTCAAGGAGATGACCCTGATCGAGCTCTCCGAGTTCGTCAAGGAGTTCGAAGAGGTCTTCGAGGTCACCGCTGCCGCTCCGGTCGCCGTTGCAGCTGCAGGTGCCGCTGGCGGCGAGGCTGCTGCCGCTGAGGAGCAGTCCGAGTTCGACGTCGTCCTCGAGGACGCCGGCGCCAAGAAGATCGGCGTGATCAAGGCTGTCCGCGAGCTCGTCTCCGGCCTGGGCCTGAAGGAGGCCAAGGAGCTCGTCGAGGGCGCACCGAAGGCCATCCTCGAGGGTGCTTCCAAGGAAGACGCCGACGCTGCCAAGGCCAAGCTCGAAGAGGCCGGCGCCAAGGTCTCCCTCAAGTAAGAGGAACCTTTTTCGCGCGAACCCCGCACATCCACTTTCCGTGGATGGAGCGGGGTTCTCCCGATTCCGGGGTGTCCCTGACCCGGGTGTTCCGGGACAGTCACCTTTCACGAGGGGCACTTCTGTGCGGCGGGTAGACTCACACCCATGCTGCCCAAGTCCCGCCTGCTCTCCTTTCTCGTGCTCAGCATCGGCGTCGCCCTCCTGGTGGCAGGTCTCGTGGCCCCCAGATTCCTGCCCGGGGACAGCCGTCTGCCGCTGGACCTGGCGGCCACGACATGGACGCTGACCGACGATGAGCCGCAGACGCGTCTGATGACGGATCCGGGCGGGCGGGTGCTGGATGCACCGGTCACGAGGCAGCTCCACGTGGAGATCCAGAACCCGGCCGACGAGGAGACGGTGACGCTGCGGGTGGGGGAGACCCTCATGCGCGACAGCCTGCAGGATGAGCTGGACCGGCTGATCTCCGCCGAGGTATGGACCTTCGGCCTCGACCGCACCACCGGTGGGTTCACCACCCCGGCGACCCTCACCGACCAACTGGCCAGCCCCGTCAGTGAGGTGCCCGTCGAGGGGGTGTGGCTGAAGTTCCCCTCGGATGCACAGCAGGCCACCTACGCGGTCTTCGAGCCCAGGTTGCGGCAGACCCGCCCGGCGGAGTTCGCCGAGGAACTGGACATCAACGGCCGGACCATCCACCGCTACCGTCAGAACGTGGAGCCGACGAACGTTGCCGAGCTCTACGCCTCCCCCTTCAACACCACCACCTTCGCTGACGGGGAGCGCGGCTACCTCTTCCACTCCGTCACGCGTGACTTCCTGGTGGACCGGGTTTCCGGGTTGGTCGTGGAGATCAGGGAGGACGTGGACTCCTACTACGGCACAGTCGACGGGGAGAAGCGTGAGCAGGTCCTGCTCTTCGAGGGACAGATGCCTCAGCAGCAGATTGATGCCCATCTGCGTGCCGCCGGCGAGATCCGGGATCCGGCGGTGGTGGACACGATACGCTGGGCGGTCATGGGCGTGGGCGGCCTGCTGATCCTGCTGGGGCTGGTGGGCGCCGCCGGTGTATTCAGCCGTCGCCGCGGTTGAACAGGGCAGTGGCGCATCCGAGGGCGAGGTGCGAACTGCGCGGGAAGTCGTGGTAGAGTCCCGGCGTGAATCCGGAAGCTAATCGGCGCGTCGGTGGGCTTTACAATTCAAAGAACTTGATATAGGCTGTTTCGTTGCGCTGGAATTCGTCTCTGGTCATCACGTCAACCTTGATCGATCGACATGGAAAAGTCGACTTGACAAGGTGATTTTGTGCTATCTGGGGACGGTCATTCCACAGCAGACCGAATGCTAAATTACCAGCGGATTCGGTGGTTGTACGCCAGAGCAGCCACAGTTCCGCGTGAGGTGCTGGAAGGACCCATCTTGGCAGTCTCCCGCCAGACCAAGTCAGTGGCCGATATCCCCGGAACTCCGAAGCGTTACTCGTTCTCGAAGAACGCAGAGCCGATTGAGGTTCCGGGGCTCCTTGACCTGCAGCGTGAATCCTTCGGATGGCTGATCGGTACGCCCGAGTGGCGCGCCCGCCAGCAGGAGGAGCGTGGGCCGGAAGCCCACGTCACCAGTGGTCTTGAGGACATTCTCGAAGAGCTGAGCCCGATTCAGGACTACTCCGAGAACATGTCCCTCTCCCTGTCCACCCCGCGATTCGAGGATGTCAAGCACACCATCGATGAGTGCAAGGACAAGGACATCAACTACTCCGCGCCACTGTATGTGACCGCGGAGTTCATCAACAACGAAACCCAGGAGATCAAGTCCCAGACCGTCTTCATCGGTGACTTCCCGATGATGACAGACAAGGGCACGTTCATCGTCAACGGCACCGAGCGTGTCGTTGTCTCCCAGCTGGTTCGCTCCCCGGGTGTGTACTTCGATCAGACGATCGACAAGTCCACCGAGCGTCCGCTGCACTCCGTCAAGGTCATCCCCTCGCGTGGAGCCTGGCTGGAGTTCGACGTGGACAAGCGTGACACCGTCGGTGTCCGTATCGACCGTAAGCGTCGCCAGCCCGTCACCGTCCTGCTGAAGGCCCTGGGCTGGACCACCGAGCAGATCAAGGAGCGCTTCGGCTTCTCCGAGATCATGATGTCCACCCTGGAGTCTGACGGCGTCGCGAACGTCGACGAGGCTCTGCTGGAGATCTACCGCAAACAGCGTCCCGGCGAGCAGCCGACCCGTGACCTCGCCCGTTCCCTGCTCGACAACGCCTTCTTCCGCCCGAAGCGCTACGACCTGGCCAAGGTCGGCCGCTACAAGGTCAACCGCAAGCTCGGCCTCGGCGGCGACCACGAGGGTCTGACCACCCTCACGGAAGAGGACATCGCCACCACCCTGGAGTACCTGGTCCGCCTGCACACCGGTGAGCGCAACATGACCTCGCCGACCGGTGAGACCATCCCGGTCAACGTCGACGACATCGACCACTTCGGCAACCGTCGTCTGCGTACCGTCGGTGAGCTCATCCAGAACCAGGTCCGTGTGGGGCTGTCGCGGATGGAGCGTGTCGTGCGCGAGCGCATGACCACCCAGGACGCCGAGTCCATCACCCCGACCTCGCTGATCAACGTCCGTCCGGTCTCGGCCGCGATCCGCGAGTTCTTCGGCACCTCCCAGCTGTCCCAGTTCATGGACCAGAACAACTCGCTGTCGGGTCTGACCCACAAGCGCCGTCTGTCCGCCCTCGGCCCGGGTGGCCTGTCCCGTGAGCGTGCGGGCATCGAGGTCCGTGACGTGCACCCGTCCCACTACGGACGCATGTGCCCCATCGAGACCCCTGAGGGTCCGAACATCGGTCTGATCGGTTCGCTCTCCTCCTACGCACGCGTCAACGCGTTCGGCTTCATCGAGACCCCGTACCTCAAGGTCGTCGACGGCCAGGTCACCGATGAGGTGCACTACCTCACCGCTGACGAAGAGGACCGTTACGCCATCGGTCAGGCCTCCGTCGAGCGCGATGCGGAGGGTTACATCACCTCCGACCGCGTCGAGGTCCGTGTCAAGGACGGCGACATCGCCGTCACGGACGGCAAGGGCGTCGATTTCATCGATGTCTCCGCACGTCAGATGGTTTCCATCGGTACAGCGATGATTCCGTTCCTCGAGCACGATGACGCCAACCGTGCCCTCATGGGTGCGAACATGCAGAAGCAGGCCGTGCCGCTGGTCCGCGCCGAGGCCCCGTTCGTGGGCACCGGCATGGAGAAGCGTGCAGCCTACGACGCCGGTGACATGGTCATCGCCCCGAAGGCCGGCGTCGTCGAGAATGTCTCCGCCGACCTGATCACCATCATGGACGACCAGGGCATCCGCGACACCTTCCTGCTGCGCAAGTTCGAGCGCACCAACCAGGGCACCTGCTACAACCAGACCCCGCTGGTGAACATGGGCGAGCGCGTCGAGGCCGGCCAGGTCATCGCCGACGGTCCGGGCACCCACAACGGTGAGATGTCGCTGGGCCGCAACCTGCTGGTCGCCTTCATGCCGTGGGAGGGCCACAACTACGAGGATGCGATCATCCTCAACCAGAGCCTCGTCGAGCAGGACATCCTGACCTCGATCCACATCGAGGAGCATGAGATCGACGCCCGCGACACCAAGCTGGGCGCCGAGGAGATCACCCGTGAGATCCCGAACGTCTCCGAGGACGTCCTGCGCGACCTCGACGACCGCGGTATCGTCCGCATCGGTGCCGACGTCCGCGCCGGCGACATCCTCGTGGGCAAGGTCACCCCGAAGGGCGAGACCGAGCTGACCCCGGAGGAGCGCCTGCTGCGCGCCATCTTCGGTGAGAAGGCCCGTGAGGTCCGCGACACCTCCATGAAGGTGCCGCACGGTGAAAACGGCAAGGTCATCGGTGTCCGTCGCTTCGCCCGCGAGGACGACGACGATCTGGCACCGGGCGTCAACGAGATGATCCGCGTCTACGTCGCCCAGAAGCGCAAGATCCAGGACGGCGACAAGCTCGCCGGCCGCCACGGCAACAAGGGCGTCGTGGGTAAGATCCTGCCGCCGGAGGACATGCCGTTCATGCCGGACGGCACCCCGGTGGACATGATCCTGAACACCCATGGTGTTCCGCGCCGTATGAACATCGGCCAGGTCCTGGAGATCCACCTCGGCTGGCTGGCTGCTGCCGGCTGGCAGGTCGATCCGGAGGATCCGGCCAACGCCGAGCTCATCCAGACCCTGCCGGAGGAGCTCTACGACGTCCCGGCCAATTCGCTGACCGCCACCCCGGTCTTCGACGGCGCCACCAACGAGGAGCTCGCCGGCCTGCTGCGCAACTCCCGTCCGAACCGTGACGGTGAGGTCATGGTCGACGGAGACGGCAAGACGATGCTCTTCGACGGCCGTTCCGGTGAGCCCTTCCCGTACCCGGTCTCCGTGGGCTACATGTACCAGCTCAAGCTCCACCACCTGGTGGACGAGAAGATCCACGCCCGTTCCACCGGCCCGTACTCCATGATCACCCAGCAGCCGCTCGGCGGTAAGGCCCAGTTCGGTGGCCAGCGCTTCGGTGAGATGGAGGTGTGGGCGATGCAGGCATACGGTGCCGCCTACACCCTGCAGGAACTGCTGACGATCAAGTCCGATGACGTGGTCGGCCGCGTCAAGGTCTACGAGGCCATTGTCAAGGGCGAGAACATCCCGGACCCGGGTATCCCCGAGTCCTTCAAGGTTCTCCTCAAGGAGCTCCAGTCGCTGTGCCTGAACGTCGAGGTCCTCGCCGCCGACGGCACCCCGATGGAGCTGTCCGTTGATGACGAGGACGACATGGACGCCGGTGGATCCTCACTGGGCATCAACCTGTCCCATGACGAGCGTTCCGACGTCGACGCCTCCTAACCTCTGACCCGATATCCGCCATTCAATCCCTCCCGTCCGGGAGGGGAAAGGGAGTTACGTGTTTGACGTAAACCTCTTCGAAGAGCTCCGCATTGGCCTGGCTACCGCCGACGACATCCGTCGTTGGTCCAAGGGCGAGGTCAAGAAGCCGGAGACCATCAACTACCGCACCCTCAAGCCGGAGAAGGACGGTCTGTTCTGCGAGCGCATTTTCGGCCCCACCCGGGACTGGGAGTGCGCCTGCGGAAAGTACAAGCGCGTCCGCTACAAGGGCATCATCTGTGAGCGCTGCGGCGTCGAGGTGACCAAGTCCAAGGTGCGTCGTGAGCGCATGGGCCACATCGAGCTGGCCGCCCCGGTCACGCACATCTGGTACTTCAAGGGTGTCCCGAGCCGTCTCGGTTACCTGCTGGACCTCGCGCCGAAGGATCTCGAGCGGATCATCTACTTCGCCGCGAACATCATCACCTCCGTCGACGAGGAGGCACGTCACAACGACCAGTCCACCCTCGAAGCCGACATGCTCCTGGAGAAGAAGGACGTCGAGGCTGACGCCGAGACCGAGATCGCGGAGCGTGCCGCCAAGCTGGAGGAGGACCTCGCCGAGCTCGAGGCCGCCGGCGCCAAGGCCGACGCCCGCCGCAAGGTGCAGACCGCCGCTGACAAGGAGATGCAGCACATCCGCGAGCGTGCGGAGCGTGAGATCGACCGTCTCGAGGAGATCTGGCAGACCTTCACCAAGCTCGCCACGAAGCAGATGATCATCGATGAGACCATCTACGAGGAGCTCATCGACCGCTACGAGGACTACTTCACCGGCGGCATGGGTGCGGAGGCCATCCAGACCCTCATCCGCAACTTCGACCTCGACGCCGAGGCCGAGGAACTGCACACCATCATCAATGAGGGCAAGGGCCAGAAGAAGATGCGTGCCCTCAAGCGCCTCAAGGTCGTCGCCGCGTTCCAGCGTTCCGGCAACGACCCGGCCGGCATGGTCCTTGACTGCATCCCGGTGATCCCGCCGGAGCTGCGGCCGATGGTCCAGCTCGACGGTGGCCGTTTCGCCACCTCGGACCTCAACGACCTCTACCGTCGCGTGATCAACCGCAACAACCGCCTCAAGCGCATGATCGACCTCGGCGCGCCCGAGATCATCGTGAACAACGAGAAGCGCATGCTGCAGGAATCGGTCGATGCACTGTTCGACAACGGCCGTCGTGGCCGTCCGGTCACCGGACCGGGTAACCGTCCGCTGAAGTCGCTGTCCGACCTGCTCAAGGGCAAGCAGGGCCGCTTCCGTCAGAACCTGCTGGGTAAGCGCGTCGACTACTCGGGTCGTTCCGTGATCATCGTCGGCCCGCAGCTGAAGCTCCACGAGTGTGGTCTGCCGAAGCTGATGGCCCTCGAGCTGTTCAAGCCTTTCGTGATGAAGCGTCTGGTGGAGAACGACTACGCGCAGAACATCAAGTCCGCGAAGCGCATGGTCGAGCGTCAGCGTCCCGAGGTCTGGGACGTGCTGGAGGAGGCCATCTCCGAGCATCCGGTGATGCTCAACCGTGCCCCCACCCTGCACCGACTGGGTATCCAGGCCTTCGAGCCGAAGCTGGTCGAGGGTAAGGCCATCCAGCTGCACCCGCTGGCCTGTGAGGCCTTCAACGCCGACTTCGATGGTGACCAGATGGCCGTCCACCTCCCGCTGTCCGCGGAGGCCCAGGCCGAGGCACGCGTCCTCATGCTCGCCTCGAACAACATCCTGTCCCCGGCCTCCGGTAAGCCGCTGGCCATGCCACGTCTGGACATGGTCACCGGTCTGTACTTCCTGACCATGGACAAGAAGGAAGACGAGATCGGCGGCCAGGGTGCCTACAAGCCGGCCGACGAGAACGGTCCGGCACAGGGCGACTACTCCTCCTTCGCCGAGGCCATCATGGCCCGTGACCTGGGTACCCTGGGTCTGCAGGCGCCGATCCGCGTGCGGATCGACCACCTGCGTCCCCCGGTGGACATCGAGGCCGAGCAGTTCCCTGACGGCTGGGAGCAGGGTCAGTCCTGGACCGCGAACACCACCCTGGGCCGGGTCATGTTCAACGAGCTCATGCCGTGGAACTACCCGTACCTTGAGGGCGTCATGGTCCGTAAGGGTGGCGGCCCGGGCTTCATCATGCTCGGCGACGTCATCAACGACCTCGCGGCCCGCTACCCGATGATCACCGTCGCGCAGACGATGGACAAGATGAAGGACTCCGGCTTCTACTGGGCGACCCGTTCCGGCGTCACCATCGCCATGTCCGACGTTCTGGTTCTGCCGAACAAGGAGGAGATCCTCGAGGCCTACGAGGCCGAGGCACGCGAGATCGAGCACAAGTTCTGGGTCAAGGGTGCGCTGCGTGAGCGTGACCGCTACGACCGTCTCGTCGAGCTCTGGCAGGACGCCACCAACAAGGTGGGTAAGGCCGTCGAGGAGATGTACCCGGACGACAACCCGATCCCCATGATCGTGAAGTCGGGTGCCGCCGGTAACATGCGCCAGATCTGGACCCTGGCCGGCATGAAGGGCATGGTCGTGAACTCGAAGGGTGACTACATCACCCGTCCGATCAAGACCTCCTTCCGGGAGGGCCTGTCGGTTCTCGAGTACTTCAACAACTCGCACGGTTCCCGTAAGGGCCTGGCCGACACCGCTCTGCGTACCGCGGACTCCGGTTACCTGACCCGTCGTCTCGTTGACGTGGCCCAGGACGTCATCGTCCGCGAGGACGACTGCGGTACCCGCCAGGGTGTCCGCGTGCCGGTCGCGGTCGAGGCCAAGAACGCCGCAGGCGAGGTCACGGGATACACCCGCCACTCGCTGGTGGAGACCTCCGTCTCCGGCCGTGTCCTGGCGACCGAGCTGGTCGACGAGGCATCCGGTCTCAACCTGGAGCCCGGTTCCGACCTCACCGAGATGCGTATCGACGACCTCGTGGCCGCCGGCATCACCGAGGTCAAGGTCCGCTCCGTGCTGACCTGCCAGACCCACACCGGTGTCTGTGCCAAGTGCTACGGCAAGTCCATGGCCTCCGGCCAGCTGGTCGACATCGGCGAGGCCGTCGGCATCGTCGCCGCCCAGTCGATCGGTGAGCCCGGCACCCAGCTGACCATGCGTACCTTCCACCAGGGTGGTGTCGGTGGTGACATCACCGGCGGTCTGCCGCGTGTGCAGGAGCTGTTCGAGGCCCGCGTGCCGAAGAACGCCTCCCCGATCGCGGAGTTCTCGGGCACCGTTGAGCTGGAGGATGACGGCAACTTCTACAAGTTGACGCTGACCTCCGACGACGGCACCGAGGAGAAGATCTACGAGAAGCTGTCCAAGCGACAGGGTCTCGCACAGGTCCGGGTCCCGATGGACAACAACCCGTCGGTGCTCATCGAGCGCACCCTGCGCAGCGGTGACCATGTGGAGCTCGGCGACCGCCTGCTCCGCGGCCCTGCTGACCCGCATGATGTGCTCCGCGTGCTGCGTCGCCGTGGTGTGGAGAAGCACCTCATCGACGAGGTGCAGGCCGTGTACCGCACCCAGGGTGTGGCCATCCACGACAAGCACATCGAGATCATCATCCGTCAGATGCTGCGCCGCGGTACCGTCATTGACGCCGGTTCCACGGACTACCTGCCGGGTACGCTGGTCGACCTCACCGAGGCCCGTCGCGTCAATGCGGCACTCCGGGCCGAGGGTGGTCAGCCGGCGGAGCTGCGTGACCAGATCATGGGCATCACCAAGGCTTCGCTGGCCACGGAGTCCTGGCTGTCGGCCGCCTCCTTCCAGGAGACGACCCGCGTGCTCACGGACGCCGCGATCAACAAGCGCTCCGACCAGCTCATCGGTCTCAAGGAGAACGTGATCATCGGTAAGCTGATCCCGGCCGGTACCGGTATCTCCCGTTACCGCAACATCGAGGTCAAACCGACCGAGGCGGCCCGTAACGCGGCCTACTCGATCCCGACCTACGGTGACTCCATCTACGGTGACGACGGCTACGCCGAGTTCACCGGCGCCTCTGTGCCGCTGGACGAGGAGTTCCAGCTCTAGTAAACGCTGGTTGCCTGCCGACGCCCCGTCCCTCCCCGTTTTTTCCGGGGGTGGACGGGGCGTCCGCCTTTCGAGGGTAGGTCAGGGACGGGGTTTGCGGAGGACGCGCCGGACCTCAACCCCACCCATGAGGCCGAGGCCCCGCACCCGTACGACAGGGGCGTCGGCGGGTAGATCCTCGATGCGTTGCCTGACTTCTTCGTCGGTGCTGATGCCGAAACCACCCATGATGCCGATGCCTTCGCTGAGCACCCGGACGTCCTCCGGGACGAGGATCTCCACCCCGCCCATGATGCCGATGGCGTAGATGACAGTTTCTTGTGCGGCCAGGCGAGCCTCTGTGAGATCGATGCCGTTGCCGCCCATGATCGCAATAGAAAGATGGGCGGGCGCGATCAGCCAGTCCCCCTGTTTGTCGGTGCCACCCATGATGGCCAGGCTGAAGGAGCTGCCACCCGTCTCGCCGGTCACCCGACGCCGGGTCGGGGCGGAGGGTGCCCGGGGGGCGGGGGAGCGCTCCGGGAACACCACCGGGACCGGACCTTCGAATACGGCGGTGGGGTCCGGCATGAGGTCGGCCAGGGGTGCGGACAGCTCATCGCGGTAGCGGGCCGCGAGGACCGCCTTCGTGCGGTCATCGAACTCATTGAAGTCGATACGTCCCTCGGAGAACGCACGCCCAAGAGCCTCGTTGGCCCGGTTGCGGTCATCGTCGCTGGCTCGGAGGCGGGGCGGCTGTTCACTCATGTTCCCGATGGTACGGCCCGTGAGGCCACCTTGTCTGGCTCTCTGGCCGCGACGCCCTGCACGATGAGTGGTACCCGCCTGCGATGGCTGTCGAAGAGCAGGCTGGTGAACATCCTCTGCATGTCCCAACGGCGGGGCGCGTGGAGGTTATCCAGGCGCTGCAAGGTAAGCGCGTCGAAAGGGGATTTGGATTGCGGGGGTCTGCTGCTGTAGTGTCAGCTTCTAGTCCCACGTCTCGATGGTGGGAGCCTGCAGTTTTCCCGTAAGCCAGCGAGAGCGGCCGACGGGTTTTCGCACGTTTAAAAGTCGTGTGGCTACGTCGCAGGCGAGGAAGAAACTCTCAGCAAGTTTTCTCGGTCGGCTCATCCGGCCGGATAAGCCGATCAACACAGAAAGACGGTTATGCCCACTATTCAGCAGCTGATCCGCAAGGGTCGCCACGACAAGGCCGCGAAGATCAACGCCGCAGCCCTGAAGGGTTCCCCGCAGCGTCGTGGCGTGTGCACCCGTGTGTACACCACCACCCCGAAGAAGCCGAACTCCGCTCTGCGTAAGGTCGCCCGTGTGCGCCTGACCACCGGCGTCGAGGTCTCCGCCTACATCCCGGGTGAGGGCCACAACCTGCAGGAGCACTCCATGGTGCTCGTCCGCGGTGGTCGCGTGAAGGACCTCCCGGGTGTCCGTTACAAGATCGTCCGCGGCACCCTCGACACCCAGGGTGTCAAGGACCGCAAGCAGGCCCGCTCCCGCTACGGCGCCAAGAAGGGACAGTAAACAATGCGTAAGAACCGTGCACCCGAGCGTCCCGTCGTCAAGGACCCGGTCTACAGCTCCGAGCTCGTGACCCAGCTGGTCAACAAGGTGCTTGTCGACGGCAAGAAGTCCACTGCTGAGCGCATCGTCTACGGTGCCCTCGAGTCCTGCCGCGAGAAGACCGGCACCGATCCGGTCGGCACCCTCGAGAAGGCCCTGGGCAACATCCGCCCGGACCTTGAGGTCCGCTCCCGCCGCGTTGGTGGCGCCACCTACCAGGTTCCGGTTGAGGTCCGCCCGGGCCGCTCCAACACCCTGGCTCTGCGTTGGCTGGTCACCTTCACCCGCCAGCGTCGCGAGAACACCATGGTTGACCGTCTCGCCAACGAGATCCTGGACGCGTCCAACGGTCTCGGTGCCTCCGTGAAGCGCCGCGAGGACGTCCACAAGATGGCCGAGGCCAACCGCGCCTTCGCCCACTACCGCTGGTAGCAGGACAGAAAACCACACATGGCCCAGTCGGCAGCCGCACGCGCGTCCGTCCCTCACCGTCCCACCGCTCCGGCGGGTCGGCCGGGGCGGCGCTGAGGCGACTCGTCGATGGGGCCATTGGTGTCTCCCGGGGCAGGTGTCCCGGGCTGACGCGAGCCACCCGGCCATGGGGTGTCGTAGGGTCTGATGTCGGCGGAGTTCTTCCGACTGATGCCAGTACGACCAATCAATGGCAGAATTGAACGAGAACTATTCACTGACGGCGTCTGAGGCATACCCGCCGAGGGCGTCGAAGATCTACAAGTTGGGGTAAGACTGTGGCACAAGAAGTGCTTAAGGACCTGAACAAGGTCCGCAACATCGGCATCATGGCCCACATCGATGCCGGTAAGACCACCACCACCGAGCGCATCCTCTTCTACACCGGCATCAACCGTAAGGTCGGCGAGACCCACGACGGTGGCGCCACCACCGACTGGATGGAGCAGGAGAAGGAGCGCGGTATCACGATCACCTCCGCTGCCGTCACCTGTTTCTGGGACAACAACCAGATCAACATCATCGATACCCCGGGTCACGTCGACTTCACCGTCGAGGTCGAGCGTTCCCTGCGCGTCCTCGATGGCGCCGTCGCCGTCTTCGACGGCAAGGAAGGCGTGGAGCCGCAGTCCGAGCAGGTCTGGCGTCAGGCCGCCAAGTACGACGTTCCGCGTATCTGCTTCATCAACAAGATGGACAAGCTGGGCGCTGACTTCTACTACACCGTCGGCACCATCGTCGACCGCCTCGGCGCCAAGCCGCTGGTCATGCAGCTCCCGATCGGCGCTGAGGACGACTTCAACGGCGTCGTCGATCTCCTCGAGATGAAGGCCCTCATGTGGCCTGGCAAGACCGAGATCGGTACCGAGGCCACCGTCGAGGAGATCCCGGCCGATCTTCTGGAGAAGGCCGAGGAGTACCGCGAGAAGCTGCTCGAGACCGTCGCCGAGTCCGACGACGAGCTCATGGAGAAGTACTTCGGTGGCGAGGAGCTCTCGATCGATGAGATCAAGGCCGCGATCCGCAAGCTGACCGTCAACTCCGAGATCTACCCGGTCTACTGCGGCACCGCCTACAAGAACAAGGGCGTTCAGCCCCTGCTCGACGCCGTCATCGACTTCCTGCCGAACCCGCTGGACATCGGCGAGGTCGAGGGCCACGCTGTGGGCGATGAGTCCACCACTCTGACCCGCAAGCCGTCCGCCGACGAGCCGTTCTCCGCACTGGCCTTCAAGATCGCCGCACACCCCTTCTTCGGCAAGCTGACCTACATCCGTGTCTACTCGGGCCGCGTGGTCCCGGGCGACCAGGTGCAGAACTCCACCAAGGGCAAGAAGGAGCGCATCGGAAAGCTCTTCCAGATGCACGCCAACAAGGAGAACCCGGTGGAGGAGGCTCGCGCGGGCAACATCTTCGCCGTGATCGGCCTGAAGGACACCACCACCGGTGACACCCTCTGCTCCACCGACAACCCGATCATCCTGGAGTCCATGGACTTCCCGGATCCGGTCATCCAGGTGGCCATCGAGCCGAAGACCAAGTCTGACCAGGAGAAGCTGGGCACCGCGATCCAGAAGCTGGCGGAGGAGGACCCGACCTTCACCGTCCACCTGGACGAGGAGTCCGGCCAGACCGTCATCGGCGGCATGGGTGAGCTCCACCTCGATGTCCTCGTCGACCGCATGAAGCGCGAGTACAAGGTCGAGGCCAACGTCGGTGCCCCGCAGGTCGCCTACCGCGAGACCATCCGCAAGCCGGTCGAGAAGCTCGAGTTCACCCATAAGAAGCAGACGGGTGGCTCCGGCCAGTTCGCTAAGGTCATCATCGGTATTGAGCCTTACGCCCCGACTCCGGAGGAGCTCGAGGAGGGTCAGTCCCCGACCTACCACTTCGAGAACGCCGTCACCGGTGGGCGCATCCCGAGGGAGTACATCCCCTCTGTCGACGCTGGTATCCAGGACGCCATGCAGTACGGCTACCTGGCCGGTTACCCGCTGGTCAACATCAAGGCCACCCTGATCGACGGCGCCTACCACGACGTCGACTCCTCGGAAATGGCGTTCAAGATCGCCGGTTCCCAGGCTCTGAAGGAAGCTGTCGCCAAGGCCAAGCCGGTTCTGCTCGAGCCCGTGATGGCTGTGGAGATCACCACTCCGGAGGAGTACATGGGTGACGTCATCGGTGACGTCAACTCCCGCCGTGGCCAGGTCAACGCCATGGAGGACCGCGCCGGCGCCAAGCTGGTCAAGGCCAAGGTGCCGCTGTCCGAGATGTTCGGCTACGTCGGTGACCTGCGTTCCAAGACCCAGGGTCGTGCAAACTACTCCATGGTCTTCGACTCCTACGCTGAGGTCCCCTCCAGCGTCTCCGAGGAGATCATCTCCGAGCGCACCGGTAACTAGCCGGTAGTCTCCACCGCCGGAGCTGTCTCCTGTCCGCTCCCTGACGCCTGTGCCGGCGTCGGGGAGCAGGGGACGGAACCGGCAACGCGGTGAGGTAGCGGCCGGGCTGAGCAACCACCTTCCTCAGGTGGTGGCTGAGCCGGCCGTTACCCACCGTGAGATCCCGGATTCCACGCCGTGCCCGCACGGTCGGGCGAGCCGGGCCGTGGTTTGAAAAAACAGCGGTTGAAATCTAGGATCGTGTAACTGGCACATTGTGAAAACGTCATCGGGCCCCGTCTGTCACAGGACCGGGGGTCAATGACGACTGTCAACCACGTGGCTGCGAAGTTCGTAGCCACCATGAAGTCCAGGAGGACATACAGTGGCAAAGGCGAAATTCGAGCGTACGAAGCCTCACGTCAACATCGGCACCATCGGTCACGTTGACCATGGCAAGACCACCACCACCGCCGCCATCACCAAGGTTCTGGCCGACGCTTTCCCGGACCTGAACGAGTCCTTCGCCTACGACGCCATCGACAAGGCGCCGGAGGAGAAGGAGCGTGGCATCACGATCAACATCTCCCACGTGGAGTACCAGACCGAGAAGCGCCACTACGCTCACGTCGACGCCCCGGGTCACGCCGACTACATCAAGAACATGATCACCGGCGCCGCCCAGATGGACGGTGCGATCCTCGTTGTCGCAGCCACCGATGGCCCGATGCCGCAGACCCGCGAGCACGTGCTGCTGGCTCGCCAGGTCGGCGTCCCGTACATCCTCGTTGCACTGAACAAGTGCGACATGGTTGACGATGAGGAGATCATCGAGCTCGTCGAGATGGAGGTCCGCGAGCTGCTGGCTGAGCAGGACTACGACGAAGATGCTCCGATCATCCACATCTCCGCTCTGGGCGCCCTGAACGGCGAGCAGAAGTGGGTCGACTCCGTCCTGGAGCTCATGCAGGCCTGCGACGACTCCATCCCGGACCCGGTCCGCGAGACCGACAAGCCGTTCCTGATGCCGGTCGAGGACATCTTCACCATCACCGGTCGTGGCACCGTCGTCACCGGCCGTGTCGAGCGTGGCTCCCTGAAGGTGAACGAGGATGTCGAGATCATCGGCATCAAGGAGAAGTCCACCACCTCCACCGTCACCGGTATCGAGATGTTCCGTAAGCTCCTCGACTACACCGAGGCCGGCGACAACTGTGGTCTGCTGCTCCGCGGCATCAAGCGCGAGGACGTCGAGCGCGGCCAGGTCATCATCAAGCCGGGTGCCTACACCCCGCACACCGAGTTCGAGGGTTCCGTCTACATCCTGTCCAAGGATGAGGGCGGCCGCCACACCCCGTTCTTCGACAACTACCGTCCGCAGTTCTACTTCCGCACCACCGACGTCACCGGTGTCGTGAAGCTGCCGGAGGGCACCGAGATGGTCATGCCGGGCGACAACGTCGACATGACTGTCTCCCTGATCCAGCCGGTCGCCATGGACGAGGGCCTGCGCTTCGCTATCCGCGAGGGCTCCCGCACCGTCGGCGCTGGCCGTGTCACCAAGATCCTGAAGTAACAACTTCACGTATCTGACCTGAGAGGGCCCGGAGGATTTCCTCCGGGCCCTTTTGGTATTTCTGCCCCGGCGGGTATCTTCTCTGTCATGCTCAGAACCATCCTCGGCAGCAAGATCCACCGCGCAACGGTCACCCAGGCCGACCTCAACTACGTCGGTTCCGTCACGGTCGACGCCGACCTGCTCGCAGCGGCCGGCCTCATCGAGGGGGAGAAGGTGGCCATCGTCGACGTCACCAACGGGGCGCGGCTGGAGACCTACGTGATCACGGGCCGCCCCGGCACCGGCGAGATCTGCATCAACGGTGCCGCCGCGCACCTGATCCACCCGGGTGACATCGTCATCCTCATCTCCTACCTGCAGGCCACCCTCGACGAGGCTCTCGAGTATGAGCCACGCATCGTCCACGTCGACGAGAACAACCGCATCGTCGCCCTCGGCAACGACATCGCCGAGGCCGTCCCCGGTTCCGACACCGTCTCCGCCCGGAACATCTGAGCGGCGTGCAGGACCCCATGCGCATCCCGGGTGTCCTCGACGCCGTCCGCCGCGTGTGGGAGGGACAGCCGGACCTGCCGCTCCCCACTCTCTTCGGGGTGCTGGCCAACCGGGGAATCGGCTGGGGCGCGAGCGACGAGGACCTGCTCCGCGAGCTGTCCGCGATGGAACGCGCCCACCCCGGCATGCTCCCGCTTGTCGACGCCCGTGTCACCGCCCGCTTCCTCCTGCTCACCGAGGCTCCCGGCCACCGCGTGATGGTCGACCCCTGGCGGGTCGTAGTCCGCCGTCCGGAGGTCTCCGCCCAGCCCGGGGTGTGGCACTACGCCACGATCCGTCCGGCCTTCGTCGGCTCCCCGCTGGTGGTCACCTCCGCAGAGGGCATTGATCACCGGCTGGGTGTGCTCAGCAGCATCACCCTGCTCGATGACATGCCGGAACCCACAGTCCCGGATCTCACCGGTCTGAACCGCCGCGGTATGGGGGACGCGGTCTACCTGATCACCCTCGCCGACGGGGCGGCTATGGTGCTCTCCCACGGTCTGGATCATTTCACCGCCGGGCGCCGCAGACTGGAGCATGAGACATCCAGCTGGGAATCGTTGCGCACCTGCCGGCCGGGTGCCGGGCTGGTGGTGCAGGGGCCCGGGGGTGGTCCCGCCCGCGAGTACGGGGTGGTGCAGGACATCGTCCTGCTCGAGAATTCCCCTCAGGACTCCACCGGGTAGAGGTGGAGCCGGTAGACGGTGTCCACGTCGATGCCCGGCACCGCGGCGCGGACATCGCGCTCGGTCTGGTTGAGGACCGCCCACAGGGCGGGGACATCGGTGTCGGCGTGGGCCCGGAGAGTCAGCGTCAGGGTCGGCCGGTCCCAGGAATGCGCGACGGTCGCCTGCACCGACTCAACGCGCGGGTGCTCCTCCAGCTGCCGGGCCACGGCCGTGGCCAGCGTAGCCAGGTCGATCTCGATTGAGCCGAGAGCATCGGAGGCCGGGGAGACGACCCGGCCGATCCGGTAGCGGCGCAGGTTGAGGGCGATGAGTCCGCCGCCGAGAACGGCGCTGAGCAGCCCGACGACGATGAGCACTGGATCGAACCAGCCGGCTGAGGGGGCGATGAGCCACGCCGGGGAGTCGATCCGGTCGGCGAGGCCCTGTGCGAGGGGGACGTCGAGGAAGAGACCGACCGCCCAGGCCCCGCCGGCCAGGACGGACAGTCCCACCAGAAGGACGATGATCCGGTCGAGGAGAGCAATCCGGGCGTTCACTGCCGGACCTCCCCGGGGGTGTTCTCCCGGACCCGCAGGGCCAGGTCCAGACCCAGCCGGCCCAGCAGTGGATCGAGCACCGCGGCGACAGCGGGGGAGAGGTTCGCGTCGGGTGCCCGGCCGGTGACACTCACCGTGGCGGTGCGCCCGTTGACGTGGCTGGCCGCGGAGGCCACCCCGGGCACACCGCGGGCGGTGGCGGAGAGCATGCGGGCGATGTCGACCCGGCGCATCCAGACCGCCGCCCCGCGGCCGACGGGCAGGTGGGTGCGGGCACGCGGCCGGAAGGCCACCCACACCAGGAACAGTCCGAGCAGCACCGCCCCGGCTCCGGCCGGGAGCATCCACAGCTGGTAGGTGGCGTTTCCGACCGTCTCAATGAAGGGCTCGACCCAACTCTCCCAGTGGATGGAACGGGAGTTACGCAACCACACCTCCCGCACGCAGATCACCGCGACAGTCAGCAGCAGCAGACCGGTGACCACCGCGGCGGGACGCGCCCACGGGTCGGCGCGGGGCGGGAGGTGCTCAGCGGACACGGGACCTCCCCACGGTGATGGGCCGCAGGGGTGTGGGACGCACGGTGACGGGGCGCAGCCGCGGGTGGGTGGGGTGGGCGTCGATGAGCTCCGCGGTGACAGCCCGGCCGCGGACGACGGGGCCGACGACCACGTTGACCCGGGTGACGGTCAGCCCGGTGCTGTCCCGGACCCAGTCGGCGATGGTGGTGCGCACCGCCTCAGCGACGGCGGTGACGGGGGAGGGCCACACCACCGCGATGAACGCCTCGATGCTGCAGGTGCCGGCGGCGTCGTCAACGATGACGTCATAACGTGGCCACGTCCGACCCGTCGGCCGCTCCAGACTGCGGCCCAGTTCCATGACACCCGGCACGGAAGCGGCCGCGGCGGCGACGATGCGGGAGACCGCCCGCTCGGTGATCCTGAGCGGCATCTATCCCCGGCCTCCCAGACTGCGGAGGAAGGTGCGCAGGTTGATGCGCCGGTCCAGGTGCGCGCCGATGACCGCGCCTGCCCCGCCCAGCGCCACGGCGTAGAGCAGCCCGGCCCAGCCCCCGAGGATGAGCGCGAAGGCCAGGGCCAGGCCGATGAGGGTGCCGGTGCGCGTGTGGCTACTCACGGGGTCCTCCGGTGGCGTCGGCGAAGAACACGTCCACCTCGGTGTCTAGGAAACCCGCCACCACCGCGCGCACCTCCGCCGCGATCTCCGCCAGGGGCCGGGGTGCGGCCAGATCAACGATGAGATGGACCTCGAGGGCGGTGGGGCTCACCCGCAGGCCGTTGACCCGGTGACGGGGATAGAGCAGGGCCACCTCCCCGAATCGACCGGCGTGCAGACCAGCGACGCCGGGGATGGCCCGGATGTCCGCGGCCACCCGGTCGGCGACGTCACTCTCCATCGGGTCCGTGGTGGGGGAGCGGTTAATGGAGGCGCGGTGCGTGCTCGGTGTGCGGGGCATCCGGGTCCTCCTCGTGGCCGGTGTCGAGATGGACGTCGTGGACGGTGATGTTGACCTCCGTGACCTCCATGCCGGTCATCTTCTCGATGGCGCTGATGATGTTGCGGCGGATGGCCTCCGCGAGCTCGTGGATGGCCACCCCGTACTCCGCCACGATCGACACGTCGACCACCACCTGGCGCCCGCCGACCTCGACATGCACCCCGTGCTGGACACTGTGATGGCCGGTGGCCGGGCCAGCGAAGGATTCGCGCAACGCGCCGACCATCCGGCCGGTACCCCCGCCGAGGGAGTGCACGCCGGAGACCTCCCGGGCGGCCAGCGCGGCGATCTTGCCCACGACGACATCCTCGATGCGGGTGATTCCGCGAGGTGCGGCGGGCCCGGCCGGGCCGGGGTTGTGCTCCGACTTCTCCGACATGACTGTGACTCCTCCGACGGCGGGTGTGCCTGTGTGATGCCCATAGTAGTTGAGGTGATGGATTGTGTTTCCGGTCCCTGACGTGGTTTAATACGTAGGTTGCTTTGACACGACGTGCGCCCGGGTACAGCCCGGGTGGCATCGTCGCTGGTGAGGCGAACATGACACCTTCGTCAGGCAGTCCTGCGGGACCGGCTGGGAAGGCTCCGCAATCGGGTCAAGGTCACCGTAACAGGTTGGATATACCCGAGCGTGGGGACCGGAGAAGGGGCATGGCAAATAAACAGCGGCAGTACGCAAGGGTCCACGCTTATCGCGAGATAACTGATCCCTTCCGACTTGACTCACGGGTCTTGTACCCCGTCAGGAGCACTACCGGATGTTGTTTGACCGACGTCCCGGACACCTCCCGGCCAGTCATGGCAGTCAGTAACTGGCGTTGTGCCCAGGCCCCATAGCCCGGACAACGTTATAGAGAAATCGAGAAGCGAATTCCCACCGCTCCATCACGGATGTGGGACAAGCGAGGAAGAGGATAAGCGTGGCCGGACAGAAGATCCGCATTCGGCTTAAGGCCTACGACCACGAGGCGATCGACGCATCCGCTAAGAAGATCGTCGAGACTGTCACCCGTACGGGTGCCCGCGTCGTTGGCCCGGTGCCGTTGCCCACCGAAAAGAACGTGTACGCCGTTATTCGTTCTCCCCACAAGTACAAGGATTCTCGCGAGCACTTCGAGATGCGCACCCATAAGCGCCTGATCGACATCCTCGACCCGACGCCGAAGACGGTTGATGCCCTCATGCGCATCGACCTTCCGGCCAGCGTCGACGTGAACATTCAGTGATCGACGAAATACTTGGCAGCGGAGAATAAATAATGAGTGAGAACGAGATCAAGGGCATTCTGGGCACCAAGCTCGGCATGACCCAGATCTTCGACGACGAGAACCGTGTCATCCCGGTCACCGTCGTTGAAGCTGGGCCGTGCGTGGTGACCCAGATTCGTACCAAGGAAACCGATGGCTACAACGCCATCCAGATCGCCTTCGGCGAGATCGACCCGCGCAAGGCCAACAAGCCTGCCGCAGGTCACTTCAAGAAGGCCGGTGTGACCCCGCGTCGCCACGTGACTGAGATCCGCATGGACGACGTCACCGGCTACGAGGTCGGACAGGACATCACCGTCGAGATCTTCGACGGCATCCAGTTCGTCGACGTCACCGGCACCACCAAGGGCAAGGGCTTTGCCGGCGGCATGAAGCGTCACGGCTTCGCCGGCCAGGGCGCCTCCCACGGTAACCAGGCCGCGCACCGCCGCGTCGGTGGCATCGGTGCCGCCGCTACGCCGGGGCGCATCTTCAAGGGTAAGAAGATGGCCGGCCGCATGGGTAATGACCGCGTCACCACCCAGAACCTCAAGGTTCAGAAGATTGACGCCGATGCCAACCTGCTGCTCATCAAGGGCGCAATCCCGGGTAACCGTGGTGGCATCGTGACCGTTAAGACCGCAGTGAAGGGCGGTGCTCACGCATGACCAATCTGAAGCTCGACGTCCACACCGCTGACGGTAAGACCGACGGACAGGTTGAGCTGCCGG
Source organism: Corynebacterium lemuris (assembly GCF_024919295.1). Taxonomy (GTDB): domain Bacteria; phylum Actinomycetota; class Actinomycetes; order Mycobacteriales; family Mycobacteriaceae; genus Corynebacterium; species Corynebacterium lemuris. The sequence continues at coordinate 448,989 of NZ_JANWTC010000001.1, forward strand.
CCGAGATCTTCGACCGCGAGGTGTCTGTCGCCCTGCTGCACCAGGTCGTCAACGCCCAGCTCGCCGCCGCCCGTCAGGGCACGCACTCCACCAAGACCCGTTCCGAGGTCGCTGGTGGTGGCCGCAAGCCGTACCGCCAGAAGGGAACCGGCCGCGCCCGTCAGGGCTCGATCCGCGCTCCGCACTTCTCCGGTGGTGGCATCGCCCACGGCCCGAAGCCGCGCGACTACAGCCAGCGCACCCCCAAGAAGATGAAGGCCGCCGCACTCGCAGGCGCCCTGACCGACCGCGCACGTAACTCGCGTATCCACGTGATCACCGAGCTCGTCCCGGGCCAGGACCCGTCGACCAAGTCGGCACGCACCTTCCTCGAGCGCCTGACCGACCGCAAGTCGGTTCTGCTCATCGTCGGCCGCGAGGACCTCAACGCCCGCCGCAGTGCCAACAACCTGCCCGGTGTCCACATCCTGGAGGCCACGCAGCTGAACACCTACGACGTCCTCAACTCGGACGACATCGTGTTCTCCGTTGAGGCTCTGCACGCCTTCATCAACCGCAACAACGTTGCGGACCAGGAGGAGAACAACTAATGGCAAAGATCGCTAACCCGCGTGACATCATCATCGCCCCGGTTGTCTCGGAGAAGTCCTACGGTCTGATGGAGCAGAACGTCTACACGTTCCTCGTCGACCCGGCCTCCAACAAGACCCAGATCAAGATTGCCGTGGAGAAGATCTTCGGCGTCAAGGTGGACTCCGTGAACACCGTGAACCGCGACGGCAAGCGCAAGCGCACCCGCACCGGTTACGGCCAGCGTAAGAACACCAAGCGCGCCTACGTCACGCTCCGTGAGGGCAGCGACTCCATCGACATCTTCGGCGGCTCCGCCTCCTAAGGGTCGAGAGAAAAGGACACATTATGGCTATTCGTAAGTACAAGCCGACAACTCCGGGTCGCCGCGCCAGCTCCGTCTCCATGTTCGACGAGATCACTCGCTCGACCCCGGAGAAGTCGCTGCTGCGTCCGATCCACAAGACCGGCGGCCGTAACACCCACGGCCACATCACCACCCGGCACAAGGGTGGCGGACACAAGCGCCGTTACCGCCTCGTCGACTTCCGTCGCAACGACAAGGACGGCGTGCTGGCCAAGGTCGCTCACATCGAGTACGACCCGAACCGCACCGCGAACATCGCACTGCTCCACTACTTCGACGGCGAGAAGCGTTACATCCTCGCTCCGAAGGGCCTGAAGCAGGGCACCGTCGTGGAGTCCGGCGCCAACGCCGACATCAAGGTGGGCAACAACCTGCCGCTGCGCAACATCCCGACCGGTACGACCATCCACAACGTCGAGCTGAAGCCGGGCGCCGGCGCCAAGCTCGCACGTTCCGCTGGTTCGTCCATCCAGCTGCTGGGTAAGGAGGGCTCCTACGCTGTCCTGCGTATGCCGTCCTCCGAGATCCGCCGCGTCGACATCCGCTGCCGGGCAACCGTCGGCGAGGTCGGTAACGCCGAGCAGATCAACATCCGCTGGGGCAAGGCCGGCCGTATGCGCTGGAAGGGCCTGCGCCCGTCCGTCCGTGGTGTCGTGATGAACCCGGTCGACCACCCGCACGGTGGCGGCGAGGGCAAGACCTCGGGTGGTCGCCACCCGGTGTCGCCGTGGGGCCAGAAGGAAGGCCGCACCCGCAACCCGAACCGTTACTCGAACAACATGATCGTGCGTCGCCGCCGGTCCAACAAGAAGCGCTAAGAGGAGGTAAAACGATATGCCACGCAGCCTGAAGAAGGGCCCGTTCGTCGATGAGCACCTCCTCAACAAGGTGGATGCTCAGAACGAGGCCGGCACCAAGCAGGTCATCAAGACCTGGTCCCGCCGTTCCACCATTCTCCCCGATTTCATCGGCCACACCTTCGCCGTCCACGACGGTCGCAAGCATGTGCCGGTGTTCATCGACGACTCCATGGTCGGACATAAGCTGGGCGAATTCGCACCCACCAAGACCTTCAAGGGTCACATCAAGGACGACAAGAAGGGACGTCGATAGCGATGAGTGACACCATCACCTCCGCGCGCGCGACGGCCAAGTACGTCCGCACCTCCTCGCTGAAGGCGAGCCGTCTTCTGGACCTGGTCCGCGGCAAGTCCGTCTCCGAGGCACTCGCAATCCTGAAGTACGCTCCGCAGGATGCGGCCAAGGCCATCGCCAAGGTCGTCGCTTCCGCAGCAGCCAACGCCGAGAACAACTTCGGTCTGGATCCGCGCACCCTGGTCATCTCCGAGGCCTACGCCAACGAGGGTCCGACCATGAAGCGTTTCCAGCCGCGTGCTCAGGGCCGTGCTTTCCAGATCCGTAAGCGTTCGACCCACATCACCGTTGTGGTCGAGAGCCAGAAGGAAGGGGCCAAGTAAGTGGGCCAGAAGATTCATCCTCACGGCCTCCGGTTGGGCATCACTTCCGAGTGGAAGTCCCACTGGTTCGCCGAGCAGAGCTATGCAGACTACGTCGCCGAGGACATCAAGATCCGCGATTTCCTGTCCAAGGGCATGGAGCGCGCCGGTATCGCTGATGTTGTCATCGAGCGCACCCGTGACCGCGTCCGCGTCGACATTCACACCGCCCGCCCGGGCATCGTGATCGGTCGTCGCGGTGCTGAGGCCGACCGCATCCGCCGTGAGCTGGAGAAGCTCACCGGCAAGATGGTCGCCCTCAACATCCTCGAGGTCAAGAACATCGACGCCAACGCCACCCTGGTTGCACAGTCCATCGCTGAGCAGCTGGTCAACCGCGTTGCCTTCCGCCGCGCAATGCGCAAGGCCATCCAGTCGGCCATGCGTCAGCCGCAGGTCAAGGGCATCAAGGTCGTCACCGCAGGTCGTCTCGGCGGTGCCGAGATGGGCCGCGTCGAGCGTTACCACGAGGGCCGCGTGCCGCTGCACACCCTCCGCGCCGAGATCGACTACGGCACCGCAGAGGCCCACACCACCTTCGGACGCATCGGCGTCAAGGTGTGGATCTACAAGGGTGACGTCGTCGGTGGCCGTCGCGAGTCCGAGATCAACGCACCGGCCGAGCGCCGGGGTCGCGGCGGTGACCGCGACCGTCGTCCGCGCCGCGGTGGCCAGCGTCGTCAGCGCGCCGAGCAGAAGCAGGAGGGCTAAGAATGCTTATCCCTAAGCGCGTCAAGTACCGCCGCCAGCACCGTCCGACCCGTTCGGGCATCTCCAAGGGTGGCAACAAGATCAGCTTCGGTGACTACGGCATCCAGGCTCTTGAGCCGGCCTACGTCACCAACCGTCAGATCGAGTCCGCACGTATTGCCATCAACCGCCACGTCAAGCGTGGTGGCAAGGTGTGGATCAACATCTTCCCGGATCGTCCGCTGACCCAGAAGGCACTCGGTGTGCGTATGGGTTCCGGTAAGGGCCCCGTCGAGAAGTGGATCGCCAACGTCAAGCCGGGCCGCATTCTCTTCGAGATGTCCTACCCGGATGAGGCAACCGCCCTCGAGGCTCTGCGCCGCGCCGGCCAGAAGCTGCCCTGCAAGGTCCGCATCATCAAGAAGGAGGACCAGTTCTAATGGCAACCGGTACCCCCGCCTTCGAGTTTCGCGAGCTCGACGCCACTGAGCTCGAGAACCGCCTGACCGAGGCCAAGGAAGAGCTGTTCAACCTGCGCTTCCAGCTGGCCACCGGTCAGCTGACCAACAACCGCCGCCTTCGCACGGTCAAGCGCGACATCGCCCGCATCTACACCGTCATCCGCGAGCGTGAGCTGGGCCTGTCTGTCGTTCCGGGAGCTGAGGCTTAATCATGAGTGAGGCAAACGTGAACGAGAAACAGAAGGGCGCCCGCAAGGTCCGCGAGGGCATCGTCGTGTCTGACAAGATGCAGAAGACGATCGTCGTCGAGCTCGAGGACCGTAAGCAGCACGCCCTCTACGGCAAGATCCTGCGCACCAGCTCCAGGGTGAAGGCGCACGACGAGGAAAGCGTCGCCGGCATCGGCGACCGCGTCCGCATCGAGGAGTGCCGTCCGCTGTCCAAGGACAAGCACTTCCGCCTCGTTGAGGTCGTCGAGAAGGCCAAGTAAGCACTCGCTTATCGACGCCTGACCGTCCCCCCCCGGCCCCGCCACAACCTTCCCGGTTGTGCGCGGGGCCGGGGTCTTTTCTGCTATCCAGGTTGATTATGGTTTCTCCTGATGTCCTCGCCGCCCACTTCGCCCGGGAGGCGGCGGAACAGGGCCTGCCGGTGGCTTACCGGCCGCTCCCCGCCTTCCCTGGTTTCTATGATCTGCCCGCCGTCGGAGACCCCGGACAGATCTCCCGGGTCGGTGAGACCAACCTGGGGGAATGCGGGGTGGAGGCCATCCTGAACGTGGTCAGCCTGCTGGATTCCCAGTGTCGCCGCGCCGCGGGAGAAGGGCTGGTCTTCTCCCCGGGGACGGTCAGCGCCCTGGTGCAGGGTACGCAGGTGCAGCTGCACGGCGGTGTCCCGCGGGAACTGGTGACTGCGATTCCCTTGATTGCGGGGCCAGGTTTTCATAACATGGGTGTCCATGCGACGGGTCGAATGGATGTTGAGACCGATCCCACCGACGGCAGTTCCACTGAGCTGCAGGCCCGTCTGGAACCGGTTGTCACTGCTGCGGACCGGCTCGGGGAACTGCTGGCCACTGCGCCCCTCGATGAGAGCCAGGCCCGGCGGGAGCTCAATCTGACCGTGCCGGGGGAGGGCGGGCATAATGCCGTGCAGTTCTTCCTGGACTCGACCCCGGAGTCGGTGCTGTCGGCGCAGTTGCTGGCGGACATGGTGGAGCTGGTCCTGGACCTCATGGAGCTGGTCTCCCCCGTGCAGGTCACGTCCGTGGACAGCCGGGTGGTGAGTCTCTCCGCGGTGGGGACCGGGGTGGACACCGGCGCTCTCGTGGCTGCGGCCGGCCGGGCGGCGGAGCGGGCCCGGCAGCTGCCCGCCTGGCGGGAGATCCACCACCGCGCGCGGGAGGAGGCGGGTGACGGCCCCATCCTGGAGCCGTTGCCCGAGCTGTGGGTCACGGACGCGAACCTGGTCTCCGGGCGGGCGGAGTTGTGGGCGGGGTGGATGGCCGACCAGGAACCGGCCGCCAGTGATTTTGAGGCCCGGCTCCGGGCGGTGGTCACGCAGGAGGCCACGTGCTGAGCATCAGCGACGGGAGGGTTCCGGTATTGGGGCGGTGGCGACCGTCGGCAGGCCCAGTGCCTGCTGCACAGGGCCCAGCTTCGCGTCCGTCTCCCGCACCTCCGCATCGGGGTCTGAGGCGGCGACGATCCCGCCGCCGGCGTGTGCACTGACGGTCCGTCCCTGCACGACGGCGCTGCGGATGGTCACCCACCAGTCACCGTCGCCTGATTCCTCCGTCCAACCCACTGCGCCGGCGTAGAAACCGCGGTCGGGCTCCACTTCCCGCAGGACCGCCTGGGTGGTCGGGGTCGGGTGGCCGCCGATGGCGGGGGTGGGGTGCAGCGCGGACGCAAGTTCCAGAGCGGTGATGTCCTGGTCGGCGAGGGTGCCGGTGATGCGGGTCCCCAGGTGCCAGGTGTGGGTGCTCCTGGTCAACGAGGGACCGACCGGGATGTGGAGGTCCGTGCACAGGGGTGCGAGGATCCGGTTGATCTCCCCGGTGACGTAGGCATGTTCCTCGGCGTCCTTGGCGGAACCGAGCAGTTCTGCCGCCCGTGCCCGGTCCTCCTCCGGATCGGCTGCACGGGGCACGGTGCCTGCGAGCGGGTGCGAGATGATGCTGCGCCCCCGCCGGGAGATGAGCAGTTCCGGGGTGGATCCGACAAGTGTGGCACCACGGTGGGTGGGGCCGGCGGGGGAGAGGTCGACCAGGTGGCCGTTGCCACCCGGGGAATTCTCCAGGAAGCGGCGCAACAGCACCTCCGGGTCCACTGCATCGTCGAAGAGGTAGCGCACCTGCCGGGAGAGGACGATCTTGTCGAAGTCCCCCTCCCGGATGCGGCGGATGGCCTCCCGCACCCGTTCCGCATGATCATGTTCGGTGGGCAGCTTCTCGGCCGCGAGGAACCCCGGAAGCGGGGCCCGGGGCAGGTCCGGCGCATCAGTGCCGAGGGTCTCGGGGGTGAACAGGACGGCGGGGTCGTCAGCGTGGAAGGGTAGGGCCCCGACCACCGGGCCCTGCCCGCGGCGCAGAGCCTGGTTCGCCGCGGAGGCGTCCGACCATCGGGAACGGATACCGCGGGCGCTCAACTCCCGCCTGGGAGTGCGCAGTATGAAAGAGTGCATGGTTCTCAGGCCTCCGGGCTGGTCGGGGCCGAGGTCAGCTGTTCGAGAACCCGGGTGGTCGGGAGGGCGACCCCGCAGCGGCGGGCCACCCAGTCGATGGTGTTGTGGTGGTCTGCGGCGGTGAAATCGGCGATACCGTCGGTGACCAGGAACGGGGCCACGTCATTCATGAATGCGTCGACGGCGCTGACCTGGCACCCCATGTGGCCGTAGACACCGGTGATGATGAGCTGGTCCCTGCCGGCGAAGGCCAGGGCGTGGCGCAGGTCCGTGCGTGCGAAGGCGGAGTAACGCCACTTGGTCACCACGTGGTGGTGCTCCCGGGGTGCGAGGTCCCCGACGATCGCGGCCTCCTCCTCGGTCCGGATGCCCTCGCCCCAGAACTCGCTGAGCAGTCCGCGGCGGGACTGCTGCTGGCGGGGCGGCTGGGCGGAGTAGAAGACCGGGACACCGGTGTCGTCTGCGGCGTCGATCAGCCGTCTGATGTTGGGGAGGACGGTGTCCATGGGGGAGGCGGAGGTGTCGTAGGCCTCGATGAAATAACTCTGCATGTCATGGACGAGCAGGGCACAGCGCTGCGGATCCAGACTCCATCTGGCTGCCGGGGAGATCGGGGCAGCGGGCAGGGGGTAGGGCGCTATCCGGGGAATGGCCATGGCGGTGGTGTGCTCCTTCGTGGGGTGGATCCGGGGTGGACGCAACGCATCCAGCCCCCTGGAAGTTAGCCAAGGCTGTCCTAAATGACAAGAGGGTGAATTTTCACCGCCTCCCCCGCATCGGGCGGGGCGGTTCAACTGTCGAGTGTGGCACCGCCGTCGACCCGTAGATCATGCATCGTGATGTGCTTCGCCGCCGGCGAGATGAGGAACAGGCAGGCTGCGGCGATGTCCGCCGGATCAGCCACCCGGCCGAGGGGGATGCCCAGCCGGAAATGCTCCGGCGCTCCGGCGATCACGTCTCCGAGATGGGCCTCGGCGGGCTGCGGTGAGTCGGCCGGCCACATGCCGCGCAGCATGGGGGTGTCGGTGGAGCCGGGGGAGACGATGTTGCAGCGCACGCCATGCGGGGCGCATTCCAGGGCCAGGGTCCGCAGCCAGGAGGTGGCGGCAGCCTTGGACAGCCCGTAGCTGGCCATTCCGGCCCGCGGCACGGCGGCTGCGTTCGAGGAGATTGCGACGATTGCACCCTCCCCGCGCTCGACCATGCGGCGGGCCACTGCGGAGCAGGTGGTCACCGTGCCCGTGAGATTGATGCGCACGGACTGCTCGAGGGTGGCCGGGTCCGGGTGCAGTGCGGAATCGGCGAGAAGCGTACCCGCGCAGTGGATGAGGGCGTCGAGGGGGCCATGCCGCTCCTCGAGGCTGGACAGCGCCGCCGCCACCCCTGCCGGGTCGGTGACGTCGTGTTCCGGGATGTCCCACGCATGGGCGGTGTGACCTGCCTGCCGGAGCAGGTCCACCGCGGCGGACCCGATTCCGCCCCCGGCACCCGTGACGAGGACGTTGAGCGGGGTGGTCGGGGTGGGGTGTAGGAGGCTGTCTGTCATGGAGACTGAGCCTAGCGCAGGCCCCCGCATAAGGTGAGCCTGCCCTTAGGTGAGGGGTGGGGGCTGTCCGGGCGGATCACGCCCGCAGACAACCCACCGGTTCCGAGGATGTCTCGATCTCACCCCATTCCTGCAGACAACCCCCAGGTGAGGGGCCCACATGCTTTACTGGGCCCATGGCATCCCTGGGCAGGTGGAAACGACTCGGCAGCGGACTGGCCGCAATGGTCCTGGGTGTGGGATCCCTCATCTCCTGCGGGCTCCCCGAGGCCACCCCCGTCGTGGAGATCTTACGGGCCCAGGCGCGTGCGCACGGACTGGAACAGCGCATCGACTACCGGGCGCAGGCCAGCGGACTATTGGGTGACTATCCCACCGCGGTCTCCACCTGGGAGGATGCCACCCGGGAGAACGTGCGGGCGATGGTCGCCCTGCTGCAGGAGAACACCGAGGCCACCCGGGAGGGGGGATTCCGGAACTTCAACTTCCACGTCAACCTCTATGTCGGCCAGACCCGCCTGGAGATGCGCCACGCCCCCTCCGATGAACTGGCCGGGGTGCTCATCGACCTGATCGCACCGGGTGTGGAGCGAGTTTCCGCTGTCTCCCCCGGCCATCTGGACGTCGCCATCGAAGAACACGCCCACGGACACCTGGTGGCCGGGGCGGAGCGGGTGGGGGATTCGCTGGTCTCCTCGCGCGAGGAGGCGGGCCTGTCGACTGCGCCTTATCTTGAGGTGCGGACGTCAGGATGGCCGGCCACCCTGGTCCTCCAGGCCACAGCGCAGCACCCCCTCACGCAGGACCACTTCCGCAGGCACCTGGACCTGGCCGCGGAGCTCCAGTCAGCTGCGGAGCCCATGCGGCTGTCCCGCATCCTGGTCCGCGCGGGGGAGGGGTTGGAGCTCACCGTCGACCATGGGCTCTTCGACCCCGTCCTGTTCACCACCCTCACCGAGACCGCCCCCGCCGGCACTGCCCTGACCGTGCGCGCGCAGACCGGTTCAGCCCTGCACGCCGTCATCGGGGGAACCTCCCCGGAACCTCCGCGGAATACGGCGGAGAAACAGCTGCGGGGGATCGTCGAGAAGCAGCTTTAGGCCGCAGCCGGGATTTGGATTCCGGCCTGCAGATATGGTTCACTGTCCAGGTTGACCGTACTGGTCGTTGAGGTGTGCTTATTTTCCGGGCCCCTCAGCGAGACCCCTCGACCGCCAGCTGTTCCGCAGGCAGGTTCGTTGACAGGTTCGGGAAGCAAGCAAGACATAGACCAGGTGCGTCCAGGCCGGAAATCTGGCGCACATCAATCCAGGTCAAGGAGACCCATCGTGATCCAGCAGGAATCGCGTCTCAAGGTCGCCGACAACACCGGTGCACGGGAGATCCTGTGCATCCGCGTGCTCGGCGGTTCCGGTCGACGCTTTGCTGGCATTGGCGACACCATCGTCGCCACTGTCAAGGAGGCCGCCCCGGGCGGCAACGTGAAGGCCGGCGAAATCGTCAAGGCCGTCATTGTCCGCGCCAAGAAGGAGACCCGTCGTACCGACGGCTCCTACATCCGTTTCGATGAGAACGCTGCCGTTATCATCAAGCCTGACAACGAGCCCCGCGGTACCCGCATCTTCGGCCCTGTCGCACGCGAACTGCGCGACAAGAAGTTCATGAAGATCGTGTCGCTGGCTCCGGAGGTGATCTAGTTGAAGATTCACAAGGGCGATATGGTCCTCGTCATCTCTGGCCCCGATAAGGGCGCCAAGGGCAAGGTCATCCAGGCGTTCCCGAAGGCCGACAAGGTCCTCGTCGAGGGCGTCAACCGCATCAAGAAGCACGTCGCCGACTCCTCTCAGGAGCGTGGCGCACAGTCCGGCGGCATCGTCACCCAGGAGGCACCGATCCACGTCTCCAACGTGATGGTCATCGACTCGGACGGCGACCCGACCCGCGTCGGCTACCGCTTCGACGAGAACGGCAAGAAGGTCCGTATCTCGCGTCGTAACGGGAAGGACATCTAGGCATGAGCGAGAACTACACCCCCCGTCTCAAGACCCGCTACCGCGAGGAGATCCGCACCAAGCTCGGTGAGGAATTCTCCTTCGACAACGTCATGCAGATCCCCGGCGTCGAGAAGGTCATCGTCAACATGGGCGTCGGCGACGCCGCCCGCGACTCCAAGCTGATCAACGGTGCCCTCGAGGACCTCACCCTGATCACCGGCCAGAAGCCGCAGCTGCGTCGCGCCAAGCAGTCCATCGCGAACTTCAAGCTCCGCGAGGGCATGCCGATCGGCGCGAAGGTCACCCTGCGCGGCGACCGCATGTGGGAGTTCCTGGACCGTCTGCTGACCGTGGCCCTGCCGCGTATCCGTGACTTCCGCGGTCTCTCCGACCAGCAGTTCGACGGCCACGGCAACTACACCTTCGGCCTCACCGAGCAGACCATGTTCTACGAGATCGACGTCGACAAGATCGACCGCCCGCGTGGTATGGACATCACCGTCGTCACCACCGCAACTGACAACGACGAGGGTCGTGCTCTGCTCCGCGAGCTCGGCTTCCCGTTCAAGAAGTAGTCACCTGCTTCGCAGTTGAATCAGCGACGCCCCCTGGTACCCCGGTACCAGGGGGCGTTCGTGATTCATGTTCTCTCCCGGATTCCTCAGTTCGCCCAGGAGCCCTAAGCTGCGGGCATGGGAAAATTTCTCGCGATATTCAACGGCTCGGCCACCGAAGAAGAACGTGGCAGCCTCACCCCGGAGGCGAACGCCGAGTTCCTCCACAGATGGGCGGCCTGGGCGGACTCCGTCGGGGACTCACTGGTTGATCCGGGCGCGCCGCTGCATCAGAAGATACGCCTCACCTCGACCGGTGCAGACCGCTTCGAGGACACCAAGGTCGCGTACGCGATTGTCGAGGCCCCGTCTCAGGAGCAGGCCCTGCAGATGTTCGCCACGCACCCGCATCTCGGCCTCCTGCCGGGCAACTCGATCGATGTGCTCGAGTGCCCGTCCCCGCCGGCCTGAACGGAGGGTGCCTCAGACCTTCTCCTCCTGACCTGCGTTGTCGGGGATGAACAGGATGATGGAGGCCAGGGCGATCAGGCCCATGATGAGGTTTGCGGCGAGACCGACCATACCGGCTTCACGGATGGCGATATTTTCCTGCCGGCCGGCGAAGGTGATTGCCTCACCGACGATCTCCATGCCACCTTCCTGCAGGGCGGTGAAGAGAGCGGCGGAGATGGCCACGCCGAAAGCGGCACCCAACGATGAGGCCATCTTGTAGATGCCCGACCCCGAGCCCGCCTGGTCCTCCGGCAGGGCCGAGAGCGCGGCATCGGTCGACGGCGTCGCATAAAACGCCAGACCGAGCCCGAACAGCGAGTACGCGATGACTGCGAGGATCTCGTAGGTGCCCTGCATGAGGTTCGTGGCCATGAGCAGGAGGATGGACAGCAGCACGATGAGGGTGCCCCAGATCATGGGCTTCTTCGCCCCGAACTTCTGCAGCAGCTTCTCACCGACGCGGATGAAGGCGATGATGAAGATCGCATAACCGAGGGTGAGGTACCCGGCTCGTGCCGCCGACATTCCGCCCGCGCCCTGCAGGACCCACAGGGAGACAGCCAGGGTGCCGGCGGTGGCGTTGAGGAGGAAGTTGGAGATCGTCGCACCGGTGAACACCATGTTCCTGAACAAACCGAAGTTGACGAAGGGGGCGGAGATGGTCAGTTCGTGGCGGACGAAGAATGTGATGGCCACCACGAACAGGGCGAGCAGCCCCCAGGTGATCATGCTGGTCCAGCCGATATCGGAACCCTGGGTGACCACGATCTGCAGGGCGATCATGGCGACGGCGAAGGAGATGATGCCCGACCAGTCGGTACGGCTGGTGGAGCCTGCAGCCGGCGCGGATTCCGGGATGTGGCGCATGAGCAGAATCGACAGCACAGACACGATCGCGCCCAGAACGAAGATGGAGCGCCATCCCAGCACAGTGGAGGCGAGGAAACCTCCGAAGATGGAGCAGAGACCGGAGCCGCCCCACGAGCCGATCGACCACATCGAGACGGCGCGCTGGCGGGCTTTACCCTCCCAGTAGGTCTTCACGAGGGCCATGGTGGCGGGCATGATGCATGCGGCCGAAAGACCCTGGAGAATGCGGCCGAGCAGAACAAGGGGGGTGGCGAGGCCACCGAAGGCCAGGGCGATCATCAGCGAGCCGACGATGTTGAGGATGTTGCCGATCAGCGCGATCTTGACCCGCCCGGTCTTGTCTGCCAGGCCACCGGCGACGACGATGAAGATGCCGGAGAACAGCGCGGCCAGGGCGATGGCGATGTTCATGGTGGACATCGGCATGTCCATGTCCTCGGCCATCACCGGGCCGATATTGAGGGTGGTCTGCGCGAAAAGCCAGAAGGTGACGACAGCCAGGACAATACCCAGCAGAGCTCTGTCGTCCCCCTTGAAGGTAGTTCCGCGGTCAACAGTGGTGGAGGTGGTCATTGCCGGTCACACGCCCTTCGGGGTCAGCCAGGCGGCTGCCGCCACGACGGCGGCCTGCACACCGAGGTCAAGGGTGGGTTGGAGATCCGGTGCGAACGCCGGGTTGTGGTTTCCGGGGGCATTGGCCATGTCGGCGAAGCCGCCGATCCCCCAGTAGGTGTAGGGCACGCCGAGGGCATCCGGGATTACGGAGAAATCCTCGGAGGCGGGAACCGGCGTCAGATCGAGGGACCTCTCACCGAAGTACTCGTCGAAGGCGGCACGGACCGTGGCGGTGACGTCGGCGTTGTTGTCGGTGAGCGGGTAGGTGTCGTAGTACGTGAACTCCGGGTCCTGCGGGCTGCGGGCCGCGGCGCACTCATGGCGGACAATCCTCTCGATCGCCTCGTGGATGTGCTTTTCGACGTCGCGGTCGTACGCCCGCGTATTGATGAGCAGCTCCGCGGACGCCGGAATGATGTTGGATTTGGTCCCGGCGTGGATTGCACCGACGGTGACCACTGCGGTCTCCCGGGCCGCGACCTCGCGGGACACGATGGTCTGCAGACGGACCACGATCGTGGAGGCCAGCACCACGGGATCCACACCCAGTTCGGGCATGGAACCGTGGGACCCTTTACCGTGGACCACGACCCTGATGGAGGAGGCCGCGGACAGTACCGGTCCTGGCGTGGTGCCCACAGCGCCACCCGGCACGGAGGCCAGGACGTGCTGACCCAGGTAGACGTCCGGTTCCGGCATGACGTCGGCTATCCCGTTTGCCACCATGTCGCGTGCGCCGGCCGCGGTTTCCTCGGCGGGCTGGAACACCCCGACGAAGGTGCCCCGCCACACATCCCGGTGCCGGTGGAAGGCCAGACAGGCGCCCAGCACTCCCATGATGTGGAAATCATGTCCGCATGCGTGGGCGACCGGGGTCTCCTCGCCGGTGGCCTCATTGATCTGGGTGGCGGTGGAGGCGTAGGGCTTGCCCGAGGCCTCCCGGACGGGCAGCCCGTCGATGTCGCCGCGCATGGCGACCACAGGGCCGGCACCGTTCTCGATCACGGCGACCAGGCCGGTGCGGCCGACCGGGTGGACGTCGATGCCCGCGGCCTCAAGCTCCGTCCGGATGCGGGCCGCGGTCTGGTCCTCCTGCAGGGACAGCTCAGGGTTCTGGTGGAAGTGGATGTAGAGATCCTCCCGGGCTTCCCGGGTGGGCTCCAGATCGCTGAGGAGAGTGGACACTGCATCATGGTTCAGACTCATGCTGACATCTTCCTGTTCTGCGGGCCATCCCGTGGATACAGACGTCACCGGGTCGGCGCGGCGGTTGTCGTCCTGTCCGACCTCCTGCCGGGGGACTGGGCGTCCCCCATTCTATGTCTGGCCCCCTCCGCCGCAGAGGAGCATGATTTCGTTCACGGGGAGTTCACCTGATCGTTTCATTCCGGAACTCGCCGGGGCCGTTGACCTGCTGGTATCGGATCCGGAAAGGGGGGATCGTCAGGGAGGGGGAAGAAAAATCCCCGTCCCGCAGTGCCCCTTTCGGGGGACCGGTGTGGAACGGGGCGTCGATAGGCGGACTACCGGGGGTCGGTGACCTCCGGATCCTCCTCTGCATTCTCCTCCAGCGGCGGGGTGGGCACGACCGGGGGAGTGAGGACGGATGCGGTCAGGACGGTCGCCGAGTAATTCAGGAAGCTGATGTGGCCCTCGAAACGGTCGATGACATCGTCGATGAGCTGTCCCTGCGTGAGACCGTAGATGTCGTAACCCTCGGAACCGGTCTCGGTGAAGACCTCCAGACGGAGATACTCCTGGATCCTCGGGGAGGGGCGGGCGCCGAAGGTCGGCACCGCGGTCGGCACCGCCACCACCCGGTAGAGGAACGTGCGCTCCTCCGGGATGTACACATGCAGCGAGTGCGTCGGCAGCGAGGTCAGCTCATCATCCCCGGAGGTGTAGGACACGTTGTATCCCTGCTCCTGGAACTCTGCGGCGACCTGCTCCAGGGCCGGGGCAACGGTCTCCTCAAGGTAGCGGTGGGAGGCCTTCTCCGAGGGGTAGTTGCGGACACCCGCCAGGCGTTGACGCCAGTTGCGCTCGGGGGCCCGGCCACCTGTCGCGGCCTCGGTGCGTCGGCGCAGGGTCTGGCCCTCACGGTCGGCCTTCTCCATGCGCAGCGCCTTGGTGAAGGAGAACATGACCAGGTAGGCCACGATCGTCACCGGCAGAGCGAAGATCAGTGTCGCGTACTCCATGGTGACCACGCCACCGGCGAGCAGCATCGCGATGGTGAGTACCGCGGTGATCACCGCCCAGTAGATGCGCAGCCACTTGGGGCCGTCCTCCGAGGGGTTGGGGATGGAGGATGAGAAGTTGGACATGACCATGGCGCCGGAGTTGGCGGAGGTCAGGTAGAACAGCAGACCGGACAGGGTGGCCAGGCCGATGAGGAACATCGCGCCGGGGAACATCTCGAGCAGGGCGTACCAGCCGCGCTCCGGGCTCTCGATGGCCAGCTGCCCGAAGGCGGTGTTGCCCTGGAAAACGACCTCATTGATGGCGCTGTTGCCGAAGAGGGAGACGATCACCAGATCACACAGCACCGGGATGGTGATGGCGGCGATGACGAACTCCCGCAGCGTGCGGCCGCGCGAGATACGCGCCAGGAACAGGCCGACGAACGGGCCCCACGCCAGCCAGAACGCCCAGAAGAACAGGGTGTTGCCGGACATCCACTCACCACCGTCGACCTCGTAGCCCATGGTCTGGGTGATGCGCTGGGGCATGGTCCACAGGAAGCGCCCGACGTTCTCCACCAGGGAGTTGAGGAGGAAGGCGGTCTTACCGGTGACGAGGATGTAGAGCATCATCGCGGCGGCCACCCAGAGGTTGAGCTCGGAGATGATGCGGATGCCCTTGTCCACGCCCGAGGTACAGGCCGCGATGGTCATCACGACAGCCACGGCAACGAGGGCCACCTGCATTCCCAGTCCCTGCGGCAGACCGAAGAGCAGGGAGAAGCCGACATTGAGCAGCACGACACCGATGCCCATGGAGGTGGCGACACCCATCACGGTGCCCACCAGGACGATGATGTCGAGGATGTCACCGGTGGCGCCGCGCACCCGCCGGCCCAGCAGCGGGTAGAGGGCGGCACGGATCGACAGGGGCATGCCCCAGCGGTAGGCGAAGTAGCCCATGGCCATGCCGAGCAGCGAATACATCGCCCAGCCGGCCATGCCGTAGTGGAACATGGTCCAGATGACGGAGTCCTGCAGGGCCGCAGCGCTCTGCGGGTCCGCGTTCGGTGGGTTGATGTAGTGGCTGATGGGGCCGGTCACCGAGTAGAAGAGCATGTCGATGCCCACGCCGGCTGCGAAGAGCATGGCCACCCAGGTCACCAGGCGGTACTGGGGACGGGAGTGGTCGGGCCCCAGCCGGACGCTGCCCTCCCGGGAGAATGCGACCCAGATGACGAAGCCGATCACGATGGTCACGGTGACCACGTAGACCCAGCCGAGGTTGTCGCCGATCCACAGCACCAGCGACTGCATGGTGGAGGCGGCGTGCGCGGGGGCGAAGACCGCCCAGAGGGAGAAGGCCAGGATGATGGCCGAGGAGATGCCCAGCACGCGCCAGTTGACGCGGATCCGGGTGTCCTTGGGGATGTCCGACGCGCCCTTCAGCAGCTCCTTGGAGGAGGCGGGCGGACGGTTCTCCTCCCGCTCGGCCTCGCGCGGGGTGCGCTGGCGGGTCCGGAGCTTGTCGAGGGGCTCAGAAAGTTTCTTCAGTTTCTGCTCGGGCGTACTGATGTCCTCGGGATCAACCATAGGGCGGTCACTCTCTTTCGTTCACGCCGGGGAGATTCCCGGCAGACGTAAAGCAGCGGAGCCCGTGGTCGACGCATCGGCCCCATTGCGTGGATCGTACCGCCGACGATCTGCTCTCCACGGGATTTCGCTGCACACAACCTTGCTCTCCCTCAGAATTAACACGAGGGGAGACGGTTCAATGATAATGAAATGATCATTGCCGTCAAGGGTGCGGGGAGCTTTCTCCTCTTCGCCGGGGTCCGGCGATGGAACTGTGTCTGAGGGGTGATTTTGTTCTGCCCCCGCGAGGGGGTAGCCTTGGCCGCTGGACTTGTGCCCGCCCCTGTGGGGCGCCCAAGACCATCCAAGAACTGAACATCCAACTTTGTTGCAGGCCCCCCGCCAACACTGGCGACCGGGTGGAAAGTGGCAGCGAGCGCCCCGGACTACTGAGTCCGCGGGAGCGTCAAGTGGCCCGACGGAACACCCGGTGAACGCCCCGGTGGGAAGGGAACCGCAGCAAGAAAGGTAAACGGTCACCACATATGACCATGACTGACCCCATTGCCGACATGCTGTCGCGCGTGCGCAACGCAAACCATGCGCACCACGAGACCGTGTCGATGCCTTCCTCCAAGCTGAAGATCAACATCGCGGAGATCCTCAAGCAGGAGGGCTACATCGCCGACTACAACCTCGAGGACGCCAAGGTCGGCAAGACCCTGTCCCTGGAGCTGAAGTACGGCCCGTCCCGCGAGCGTTCCATCGCTGGTGTCCGCCGCGTCTCCAAGCCGGGTCTGCGCGTGTACGCCAAGTCCACCAACCTGCCGCAGGTCCTCGGTGGCCTGGGCGTGGCGATCATCTCCACGTCCCAGGGTCTCCTGACCGACCGCCAGGCAACCGAGAAGGGTGTAGGCGGAGAAGTCCTCGCCTACGTCTGGTAAGGGAGGATCAAGCAACATGTCGCGTATCGGCAAGAACCCGATCACCATCCCCTCCGGCGTCACCACCACGGTGAACGGCCAGAACGTCGAGGTCAAGGGCCCCAAGGGCACCCTGTCCTTCGAGGTCCCGGCCCCGATCGCCGTCGCCGTCGAGGAGAACGAGATCGTTGTCACCCGTCCGGATGACAACCGCCAGAACCGTGCCCTGCACGGTCTGTCCCGCTCGCTCGTCAACAACCTTGTTGTCGGTGTGACCGAGGGCTACACCATCAAGATGGAGATCTTCGGCGTGGGCTACCGCGTCCAGGCCAAGGGCAAGAACCTCGAGTTCGCCCTCGGTTACTCCCACCCGATCCTCATCGAGGCCCCGGAGGGCATCGCCTTCGCGGTCGACGGGAACACCAAGTTCTCCATCACGGGTATTGACAAGCAGCAGGTCGGACAGATCGCCGCCAACATCCGTCGTCTGCGGAAGGACGACCCCTACAAGGGCAAGGGCATCCGCTACGAAGGCGAGCAGGTCCGCCGCAAGGTCGGAAAGACGGGTAAGTAAGCATGAGCAACACTGCACAGAACACCAAGCGCACGCCGGTCGGCAAGGACATCTCCACCCGCCGACGCGAGGCCCGCGCACGCCGTCACTTCCGTATCCGCAAGACCCTGCGTGGCACCCCCGAGGCGCCGCGCCTGGTCGTGCACCGCACCTCCCGCCACCTGCACGTCCAGGTCATCGACGACCTGGCCGGCCACACCCTGGCTGCCGCCTCCACCATGGAGCCGGACGTCCGCGCTCTCGAGGGCGACAAGAAGGCCAAGGGCGCCAAGGTCGGCGAGCTCATTGCTGAGCGCGCCAAGGCTGCAGGCATCGAGCAGGTCGTCTTCGACCGTGCGGGTTACAAGTACCACGGTCGCGTCGCCGCTCTGGCTGATGCCGCTCGTGAAGGTGGTCTGAAGTTCTAATGACCATCGCAATCAAGTACATCAACGGAAGGACCGCGTAATGCCGGGACGTGAACGGCGTGACGGCGGACGCACCGCCGCCAGCAGCACCAACACCAACACCAACGAGCGTAACGAGCGCAAGGGCAGCAACCGCCGCGAGCGTGACGATCGTCGCAACCAGCAGCAGGACGAGCGCAACCAGTACATCGAGCGCGTCGTCACCATCAACCGAGTCTCCAAGGTCGTCAAGGGTGGTCGTCGCTTCAGCTTCACCGCTCTCGTGATCGTCGGCGACGGCCAGGGCATGGTCGGCGTCGGCTACGGCAAGGCCAAGGAAGTTCCCGCCGCCATCCAGAAGGGTGCCGAGGAAGCCCGCAAGAACTTCTTCCGCGTCCCGATGGTCGGAGGCACCATCACCCACCCGGTCCAGGGTGAGGCCGCAGCGGGCATCGTCATGCTCCGCCCGGCTGCCCCGGGTACCGGTGTCATCGCCGGTGGCGCAGCCCGCCCGGTGCTCGAGTGCGCCGGTATCCAGGACATCCTCTCGAAGTCCCTGGGCTCCGACAACGCCATCAACGTCGTCCACGCCACCGTGGCCGGCCTGAAGCAGCTCGTCCGCCCCGAGGAGGTTGCCGCACGTCGCGGTAAGACCCTCGAGGAGGTCGCACCGGCTCGTATGCTGCGTGCACGCGCAGGTCAGGAGGCGTAAACCATGGCACTGAAGATCACACTCGATAAGGGTTTCATCGGTGAGAAGCCGAAGACCCGTGCCAACCTGCAGGCCCTCGGCCTGCGGAAGATCCGCCAGTCCGTGATCAAGCAGGACAACGATGCCACCCGTGGCATGCTGCATGTCGTGCGCCACCTGGTCACCGTTGAAGAAGTGGCAGGGGAGTAGTAAAACATGAGCGATATCATCAAGCTCCACGACCTGCGCCCGGCCAAGGGCGCCAACAAGCCGAAGCACCGCGTCGGTCGCGGTGAAGGCGGCAAGGGCGGCAAGACCGCCGGCCGCGGCACCAAGGGCACCCATGCCCGCAACAAGGTGTCGGCAGCATTTGAGGGTGGCCAGATGCCGCTCCAGATGCGTCTGCCGAAGCTCAAGGGCTTCAAGAACCCGAACAAGGTCGTCTTCCAGGTCGTCAACGTCTCCGACCTCGAGAAGGCCTTCCCGAACGGTGGCGACGTCACCGTGACCGACATCGTTGCAGCGGGCCTCGTGCGCCCGAAGCAGCCGGTGAAGGTTCTGGGTAATGGCGACCTCGGCGTCAAGCTGAACGTCACCGCAACCAAGTTCTCCAAGTCTGCCGTCGAGAAGATCGAGGCAGCAGGCGGTTCCGTCACCGAGGCTTAAAGAAGCTTCCCGACGCCCGCGTCGTACCGCACCCCCGCACTGTTCACCCAGTGCGGGGGTGCGGTCTTTTTACTGCAGGATCACCACGACCCACCCGATGGCAAGCGCGATGCCCGGGGAGAAGACCAGGACGGCTGCGGCCACGCCGGGCAACCGGTCCCATCTCTGCCGGGCCACGAAGAAGGCGGAAGCCACCAGGGGGATCACGGCCGGGCGAACGCGTTCGCACGCCCCCGCCCGGTGCTTACGGGGGAAACAAAAGTGTTAAGTAGGCCGCAAATCAGCCTATGTGCGGGGGCGCTGGTAGGCTGATCGAGTCAATCGTGTCAATTCCCCCACCCCTGGCATACGCATGCCAGTTCTGTGGGGCCAGGAGGCTTCGTGTCCGCCATTATCCAGGCATTCAAGGACGTCGACCTGCGCAAGAAGATCATCTTCACAGTGCTGATGGTGATCATCTATCGCATAGGTGCGCAGATCCCGTCGCCGGGCGTCGACTATGCATCAATCAGTGGTCGCCTGCGTGATCTCACCCAGGAGCAGGGCAGCGTCTATTCGCTGATCAACCTGTTCTCGGGTGGCGCGCTGCTGCAGTTGTCTCTCTTCGCCATCGGCATCATGCCGTACATCACGGCGTCGATCATCGTCCAGCTGCTCACTGTCGTCATCCCGCACTTCGAGGAGCTCAAGAAGGAGGGGCAGTCGGGACAGGCGAAGATGATGCAGTACACCCGCTACCTCACCCTGGCTCTGGCCCTGCTGCAGTCCTCCGGCATCGTCGCCCTGGCGGACCGCGAGCAGCTGCTGGGCCAGGGCATCTCCGTCCTCGCCGCGGACCGCACCCTGTGGGACCTCATCATCCTGGTCGTGACCATGACCTCCGGCGCCATGCTGGTGATGTGGCTCGGTGAGCTGATCACCGAAAAGGGCATCGGCAACGGCATGTCGTTGCTCATCTTCGCGGGTATCGCCACCAGCCTGCCGACCGACGGCATGAACATCCTCCAGACCTCCGGCGGCGTGATGTTCGCCGTCGTCCTCGTCGCCGTCGTCATCCTCGTGGTCGGTGTCGTCTTCGTGGAGCAGGGTCAGCGCCGCATCCCGGTGCAGTACGCCAAGCGTATGGTCGGCCGTCGCCAGTACGGCGGCACCTCCACCTACCTGCCGCTCAAGGTCAACCAGGCCGGCGTCATCCCGGTGATCTTCGCTTCCTCACTGATCTACATGCCGGTGCTCATCACTGAGATCGTCAATTCCGGCTCGACCGCGACCGCGGACAACTGGTGGCAGCGCAACGTCATCCAGTACCTGCTCACCCCGGCGTCCTGGCAGTACATCGTCCTGTACTTCGTGCTGATCATCTTCTTCTCCTACTTCTATGTGTCGGTCCAGTACGATCCGGCTGAGCAGGCGGATAACATGAAGAAGTACGGCGGCTTCATCCCGGGCATCCGTCCGGGACGGCCGACCGCGGAGTATCTCGGTTTCGTCATGAACCGTCTGCTCTTCGTCGGTGCCGCCTACCTCGGCATCATCGCCGTGCTGCCGAACATCGCGCTCGACCTGGGTGTGGGCAACAGCAGCGCCGGTATGACCGCCTTCGGCGGCACGGCCATCCTCATCATGGTGTCGGTCGCCCTGACCACTGTGAAGCAGATTGAATCCCAGCTTCTCCAAAGCAACTACGAAGGACTGCTCAAATGAGACTTGTACTCCTCGGACCCCCCGGTGCCGGCAAGGGCACCCAGGCCGTCATCCTCTCCGAGAAGCTGGGCGTGCCCCACATCTCCACCGGTGACCTCTTCCGCGCGAACATCGGTGAGGGCACCCCGCTGGGTGTCGAAGCCAAGCAGTACATCGACGCCGGTAAGCTCGTGCCGACCGATGTCACCGCCCGCATGGTCAAGTCCCGTCTGGAGGAGGCGGACGCCACCGGTGGTTTCCTGCTCGACGGCTTCCCCCGCACGGTGGAGCAGGCCGGTATCCTCAAGGACCTGCTGGCCGAGAACGGCCACGAGCTCGACGGTGTGCTGAACTTCCAGATCGCCGAGGACGTCGTCGTGGAGCGCATGCTCGCCCGCGGCCGTGCCGATGACAACGAGGAGACCATCCGCACCCGTCTCGGTGTCTACCGCGATGAGACCGCCCCGCTGATCGAGCACTACGGTGACAAGATCATCACCATCGAGGCCGAGGGTGAGGTCGAGGAGATCAACGACCGCGCCATGAAGGCTCTGGGCAAGTAACCTCTGCCCGTTCCCCAGGGGGCCGCGTTCCGGAAGAAGACCCGGGCCGCGGCCCTTCCCCCTTTTCTGCTGTCAGGAGCACACACCATGGGATTCCGTTCCAAGCGCCGCGCCATCCCGGCGAAGACACCGGGCGAACTCGACGCCATGCAGGCCGCCGGCGAGGTCGTCGGCCGCGCACTGCAGGCCGTGAAGGCCGCAGCGGGGCCGGGGGTGACCACCCTCGAACTCGACCGGGTCGCCGAGGCCGTCATCCGCGATGCCGGGGCGGTCCCCAGCTTCCTCGGTTACCAGGGTTTCCCGGGATCGATCTGCTCCTCGGTCAACGACGTCATCGTCCACGGCATCCCCACCGATGAGGACATCCTCGAGCCGGGTGACCTGATCTCCATCGACTGCGGTGCCACGCTCGACGGCTGGGTGGGGGACTCGGCGTGGTCCTTCGGTATCGGGGAGGTGGACGAGGACGTGGAGAAGCTCAACCAGGCCACCGAATGGGTGTTGGCTGAGGGGTTGAAGGCGATGGTGCCCGGCAACCGCCTCACGGACGTCTCCCACGCCCTGGAGACCGCCACCCGGCGCGCCGAGGAGAAATTCGGCGTGAAGCTCGGGATCGTCGACGGTTACGGTGGCCACGGCATCGGCCGTGAGATGCATGAGGAGCCCTACCTGGCCAATGAGGGACGTGCCGGCCGGGGACCGCTCATCCAGGCAGGCTCAGTGCTCGCCATCGAGCCGATGCTCACCCTGGGCACGACTGATTCCGCCGTGCTCGACGATGACTGGACCGTGGTCACCCTCGACGGTTCCTTCTCCGCCCACTGGGAGCACACCGTCGCCGCGACCGAGAACGGTCCGCGGATCCTCACTCCCCGCAGGTGAGACCTACCCCACAATGGGGTTTCGGCCGGTGGAATCGGTTGTGGGGGCTTATACTTCAGGGCATGAGTTCCATCTCCCGTCGCCTCACCGGCCTCCTCGCCTCTGTCGCAGCCGCCGCAACGCTGCTCGTTGCCCCTGTGGCCGCGCAGGCGCAGCCCGCCCTGCCGGATGCCTCTTCGAACGTCGCCGGCGCGGTGGGTTCCTCACAGCAGGATCTGCGCGATTCGGCATGGAGCACCCGTAACCAGATCCACCAGCAGACCTCCGCACTGCACCCGCAGGCGGCCAATGCCGTACGCGGCGCCTATGACGCGGCCATTGAGAGCGCGTTCCCGGGCCTGATCAACCAGCGCACCGAGGCCGCCCGCCCGAAGCCGCAGCCGGCGCCCGCCCCGGTGGCCGCGCCCGTGGGCACCCCGGCGATGAACACCGGCCCCTGCCCGGCGGACGCCAAGGTCTGCGTCGACATTGACGGCCGCCGTACCTGGCTGCAGAACAATGGTCAGGTCTACTACGGCCCCGTCGCCCATGCTCCGGGCAAGCCGGGGCAGGAGACCCCGCGCGGCACCTTCTGGGTCAACCGTAAGGTCAAGGACGAGGTGTCCTACATCTTCAACAACGCCCCGATGCCCTACGCCGTGTACTTCACCTACAACGGCCATGCCTTCCACCAGGGCAACCTGGCCTACGAGTCCGCGGGCTGCATCCGCCTCAACCCGAACGACGCCGTGACCTACTTCAACGACCTGCAGATCGGCGACAAGGTCTTCATCTACTAGTACCGGCCGAGCAGCAGAACACAGGGAACAGGAGAGGGGCCCGGCGTCAGCCGGGTCCCTCTCTGTTGTTCCCGGCCTTGCCTGGCAGGGGTGACCTGCAGAGAGACGAAGGTCGGGGCAGGGTTGTCGGTTCACCGGTTGTTTGGTATTTGGGACTCGCGCGTGTAACCTTTGACAATGGTGTATACGCAGTTCGCGTTATGCCACCTTTTTGCAGTGGAAAACTAAGGGGCCGGCCCTGGGCCGGCCCCGGGAATGTGGAGGATATGGCTAAGGAAGGCGCCATCGAGGTTGAGGGTCGCATTGTCGAGCCCCTGCCGAATGCAATGTTCCGTGTCGAGCTCGACAACGGGCACAAGGTTCTCGCTCACATCAGTGGCAAGATGCGCCAGCACTACATCCGTATCCTGCCCGAGGATCGCGTCGTTGTGGAGCTGTCTCCGTACGACCTGACCCGCGGACGCATCGTCTACCGCTACAAGTAAAGCAAACCGCCTCCCTACTCCACGGCATTCGCCGCGGGGTTGCTCAACGCCGCCCCTGCGAGTGTCACACTCACCTTCGGCCACGGTGGCTGGAGCCCCACGAATCACGGTCCATCGCCCGGTCATCGGTCCGGGAAAAGCACCGTCTGGTGGGGATGAGTAGGGAGAAAACCACCGTAACAACCCGAAAGGTACGTACCACATGGCACGTCTTGCTGGTGTTGACCTCCCGCGCAACAAGCGCATGGAGGTTGCACTCACTTACATCTACGGCATCGGCCCCGCCCGTGCCGCCAAGCTTCTCGAGGAGACCGGCGTCTCTCCCGACCTGCGCACCGACAACCTGACCGATGATCAGGTTGCGGCTCTCCGTGACGTCATCGAAAACTCCTGGAAGGTCGAGGGTGACCTCCGCCGCGAGGTTCAGGCTGACATCCGTCGCAAGATTGAGATCGGCTCCTACCAGGGCCTGCGCCACCGTCGTGGCCTGCCCGTCCGGGGCCAGCGCACCAAGACCAACGCACGTACGCGTAAGGGTCCGAAGAAGACGATCGCCGGAAAGAAGAAGTAGAATATGCCTCCGAAGACTCGCTCTGGCGCACGCCGTACCGGCCGTCGCGTCGTAAAGAAGAATGTGGCCCAGGGCCACGCCTACATCAAGTCCACCTTCAACAACACCATCGTGTCCATCACCGACACCACCGGTGCTGTCGTGTCCTGGGCATCCTCCGGCCACGTCGGGTTCAAGGGCTCCCGTAAGTCCACCCCGTTCGCCGCGCAGATGGCCGCCGAGAACGCTGCCCGCAAGGCAATGGACCACGGCATGAAGAAGGTCGACGTGTTCGTCAAGGGCCCGGGTTCGGGCCGCGAGACCGCAATCCGTTCCCTCCAGGCCGCCGGCCTTGAGGTGTCCTCCATCTCGGACGTGACCCCCCAGCCGCACAACGGCTGCCGTCCGGCCAAGCGTCGTCGCGTCTAAGAAAGGAAGAGGTAAGCAGATATGGCTCGTTATACCGGTCCTGTAACCCGTAAGTCCCGCCGCCTCCGCGTCGACCTTGTCGGCGGAGACATGGCGTTTGAGCGTCGCCCCTACCCCCCGGGTCAGGCTGGCCGCGCCCGCATCAAGGAGTCCGAGTACCTCCTGCAGCTGCAGGAGAAGCAGAAGGCTCGTTTCACCTACGGCGTGATGGAGAAGCAGTTCCGTCGCTACTACGCCGAGGCCAACCGTCGCCCGGGTAAGACCGGTGACAACCTGGTCATCCTCCTGGAGTCCCGCCTCGACAACGTCGTCTACCGTGCCGGACTGGCCAAGACCCGTCGTCAGGCCCGCCAGCTGGTGTCCCACGGCCACTTCCTGGTCAACGGCAAGAAGGTCAACGTCCCGTCCTACCAGGTGTCGCAGTACGACATCATCGACGTGCGTGACAAGTCCCGCCAGATGATCTGGTTCGAGGAGGCACAGGACTCCCTCATCGACGCCGTTGTCCCGGCCTGGCTGCAGGTCGTTCCGTCCACCCTGCGCACCCTCGTGCACCAGCTGCCCGAGCGCGCCCAGATCGACGTTCCGCTGCAGGAGCAGCTCATCGTCGAGTTCTACTCGAAGTAATTCTTCACCCGGACCGGCACACGCCGGTCCGGGTTGGAATCCTCTCAACTGCAATCCTCATTTTCTTCAACGACGTCAAATAGCGGGCGTCGACAAAGGAGAGTCTCATGCTCATTTCCCAGCGTCCTGTGCTCACCGAGGAGTACATCGATTCCGCTCGTTCCCGGTTCGTCATTGAGCCGCTCGAGCCCGGTTTCGGCTACACCCTCGGCAACTCGCTGCGCCGTACCCTGCTGTCGTCCATCCCGGGCGCAGCCGTCACCTCCGTCAAGATCGATGGTGTGCTCCACGAGTTCACCACGATCAACGGTGTGAAGGAGGATGTCTCCGAGATCATCCTCAACATCAAGGGTCTGGTCCTGTCCTCCGACTCCGACGAGCCGGTGGTCATGTACCTGAGCAAGGAAGGCCCGGGAGAGGTCACCGCCGGCGACATCCAGCCGCCGGCCGGTGTGGAGATCCATAACCCGGAGATGCACATCGCGACCCTCAATGAGCAGGCGCGTCTGGACATCGAGCTGATCGTGGAGCGTGGCCGCGGCTACGTTCCGGCGTCCATCACCGCCGGCGGCGGAGACATCGGCCGGATCCCGGTCGACCAGATCTACTCCCCGGTGCTGAAGGTCACCTACAAGGTCGAGGCCACCCGTGTCGAGCAGCGCACGGACTTCGACAAGCTGATCATCGACGTCGAGACCAAGAACTCCATCACCGCCCGCGACGCAGTCGCCTCCGCAGGCAAGACCCTCGTCGAGCTCTTCGGCCTCGCCCGTGAGCTCAACACCGCCGCCGAAGGCATTGAGATCGGACCCTCCCCGCAGGAGACCGAGTACATCGCCGCCTACGGTATGCCGATCGAGGACCTGAACTTCTCTGTCCGTTCGTACAACTGCCTGAAGCGTCAGGAGATCCACACCGTCGGTGAGCTCGCAGAGTGCACCGAGTCTGATCTGCTGGACATCCGCAACTTCGGTCAGAAGTCCATAAACGAAGTGAAGATCAAGCTCGCCGGCCTGGGTCTGACCCTGAAGGACGCCCCCGAGGATTTCGATCCCTCCACCCTGGAGGGCTACGACGCCGAGACCGGCGACTTCGTCGACAACGACGGAGACGCAGCCGAGGATTCCGAGTAGCACGCCCAACCGGGCCCCGGCACTGACGCCGGGCGCCCACGCGCTCAACACACACGTACCCGAGGAGTACCAACATGCCTACCCCCAAGAAGGGCACCCGTCTCGGCGGCGGCGCAAGCAACCAGAAGAAGATCCTCTCTAACCTGGCTGCCGCGCTGTTCGAGCACGGTGCTATCAAGACCACCGACGCGAAGGCCAAGACCCTGCGTCCCTACGTGGAGAAGCTGATCACCAAGGCCAAGGACGGTTCCGTCAACGCCCGCCGCCAGGTGCTCGCCGATGTCCCGCAGAAGGACGTCGTGGCCTACCTCTTCAACGAGCTGGCCCCGAAGTTCGAGAACCGTGATGGTGGCTACACCCGCATCATCAAGCTCGAGAACCGCGCCGGCGACAACGCCCCGATGTCCCAGATCTCCCTCGTTCTCGAGGAGACCGTGAGCTCCGAGGCTTCCCGCGCCACCCGCGCGGCAGCCTCCAAGAAGGCCGCTGAGGAAGCGGCCGAGGAGACCCCGGCTGAGAACGTCGAGGTCAATGCCGAGGAGACCGCCGCAGATCCGACCGAGCCCGCTGAGGGCGACGTCTCTGCTGAGGCTCCGGCCCAGGAGGGCTCCGTTGCCGAGGCCGAGGCCGAGGTCAAGTCCGAGGAGACCGAGAACAAGTAGTTCGCGGTCCCATCCGGCACCACCGCAGCGCCCCTTCCCCCGCATCAGCGGGAGGAGGGGCGCTGCGCCTTTCCCCCTCCCGCGGCCGGTAACCTTGGTTCCCATCATGGACACTGATCTCATCCGCCTCCGGCTCGACCTGACCTACGACGGCACCGACTTCCACGGCTGGGCCCGCCAGAAGGCCCAGGAGGGTGCCCCGCCGCTGCGCACCGTGCAGGGGGTGCTGGAGGAGGCGTTGTCGCTGATCCTGCGTATCGACGCCGTCCTCACCGTCGCCGGCCGCACCGACGCCGGTGTGCACGCCGCCGGGCAGGTGGCTCATCTCGATGTGCCGGCGGACCGGTTGCAGCAGCGCACCATCGACGGGGACCCCATGCGGTTGGTCCGCCGACTGGCGCGCCTGTTGCCCGACGATGTCCGCGTCCACGCCATCACCTTCGCCCCCGATGGTTTCGACGCCCGGTTCGCAGCGCTGCGCCGCCATTACGTCTATCGGCTGACCACCCACCCCCGGGGTCCGCTGCCCACCCGCGCCCGGGACACGGCGCACTGGCCGAAACCGGTGTACATCGGGGCCATGCAGGCGTCCGCCGATGTGCTGGTGGGTCTGCATGATTTCGCCGCCTTCTGCAAGGCCCGGCCGCACGCCACCACTATCCGGGAACTACAGGCTTTTAACTGGCACGACGTCTCCACTCCTCTGGAGCCGCAGCTCTATGAGGCGCACGTGAGCGCGGACGCGTTCTGCTGGAACATGGTGCGCTCCCTGGTGGGGACGTGCCTGACGGTGGGGGAGGGGCGTCGGGAAGCGGAGCTGCCTGGGCAGCTGCTGCAGGAGAATGAGCGCTCGCCCATCATCCCCCTGGCCCCGGCGAGGGGGCTGAGCCTCGTCGGCGTGGACTACCCGGCCGATGATGAGCTGGCCGGGCGAGCGCACATCACCCGTGACAGGCGTAAGCTCTAGGAGTTTGATGCCACTTGGGTGAGTCCGTGGGGGACCTGTGAAGGCGTGAGTTGTAGACTCAGGCTTTGTTTGAACGGTCTGTGCCGTGAGTTGGTCCTAATATGAGGCCGGAAAGGCTGGTGTCTGGGGTGGAGATGTTCCCGCTGGTGCTCGTCGCAGCCCTGGTGTTCAGCGTGCCGGGTGCGATCCTGGGCTGGGTGTCGGGACTGAGGTTGCCGTGGGCGGTCGCCTCCTCGGTACCGGTGAGCTTCGGTATCTTCGGGCTGGGAGCGTGGGTCCTCGGCCAGACGGAGATCCGTTACACGTGGGGGACGTTCCTGGCGTTCTGGCTGGCGGTCCTCGTGCTGGCCGCCCTGTGGCGGGGGGCTTTCCTGCTGCTGGGCCGGCGCCGCGCGCGCCGCGCCACCACCCCTGTGGCGGACACCGGTGGGGATGAACCCCCGGAGGACCCGGAGACCACCGGGCGACGCCCGCGGCGCTCCCGCCGGGGTGGCCTGCTCGATCCGGCGTGGCTGCTGCCGGCTGCCGGCGCACTGACCGGGATGTGGCTGTTCATCGACCGCGGCCTGGAGTTCTTCCGGGACGTGCCAGGTGAGCTGGAGAACATCGTCCAGGGTTGGGACGTGCACTGGCATGCCTCGATGGTGCGCTGGTTCATGGATGAAGGCATCGCGGATCCCACCCGGCAGGGCGAGCTGCGCAACATCGAGACCGGCAACGACATGTACTACCCCTCGGCGTGGCACGTCGGTGCGGGACTGGTCGGCGAGGCCGCGGACATCAGCCCGATTGCCGCATTGAACCTCACCAGCATCGTCCTGCCGGGCATGCTGCTGCCGTTGTCGGTGGCGATGATCGCGTGGAAGATGGTGGGCCGCGGTGGCCTGACCGCCCAGCTGGCGGCAGGCATCGGCGGCATCGCCGTCTTCGCCTCCCCGGTGCTCATGTGGATCGGCTATTACGTCGGTGCCTGGCCCTACCTGGCGGCGGTGGCGGCCTCGGGTGTGGTCATGGCGCTGTTCATGCATGTGCCCTACCGGCCGGTGGCGGCCTTCGCGGCGATGCTCTCGCTGGCGGGCATGGTGCAGCTCCACCCCTCGGCGGTGACCATCGTCGTGTTGGCGCTTGCACTGTGGTGGCTGCTGTATCTGCTGTGGGCGCCCTCCCGGACGGCGGCGCCCCTCGGCGGGAAGGTGCTGGTGCGCCTGCAGGACGTCGGCTGGTTGGCGCTGGCCGGTGGTGTGGGCACCGCGATTCTGGTGCCGCAGCTGCTCAGCGGCACCAGCGAGGGGGAGGAGGTCTCGTCCTTCACCGCCTTCGAGGACGTCACCCGTGCCGAGTCGTGGGCGAAGGCCTTCGAGATGCAGACCCGCCACACGGACATGTTCCCGGACTTCAACCAGACGCCGCTGCTGTGGCTGGCCGGCATCGGCGGTGTGGCGTTGATCCTGTGGCGCCGTAACCTGTGGGCCCCGCTGTTCTGGTTCGTCTCCGCGGCGATGACGGCCAACTCCCTCAGGCTCTTCGGGGAGCCGTGGGGCGACTGGCTCAACATCATCGGCAATCTGCACTACGCCACGGCACATCGTCTGGTCATGCCGGTGGCCATGTTCACCTTCGCCGCCGCGGGAGTCGGCCTGGCGGTACTCATCCGTCTCATCAGCCTGGCGCCACTGCGGATGAACGGCACATGGACGCGGGTCTCGGTTGCCGTGTCCGTCATCCTGGGTATCGGGGCCGGCTACGGTACCGCGGTGTGGGCGACCCGCGACTCCGTCATGGAGGGGGCGGAGTGGTCGATCAACGCCCCGCGCCACGATGACCGTATGGTCAATGCCGCAGACATCCGAGCCTTCGAGTGGTTGGCGCAGCAGCCGCACGCCTATGAGGGTGCCATCTTCGGTGAACCCGCTGACGGCCACGGCTGGATGTACGCCTACAACGGTCTGCCCTCGGTCATGCGCCACTATCTGTGGCCCAACGTCGACCGGGCCTCGGCCACGGATCTGCTCTACTGGCACCCCAACCTCCTCGGGGTGGGCAACCACGGTGACCCGGAGCAGATCAACAACGTGGACAAGGCCGCCCGGGAGCTGGGCGTGAACTTCTACTTCGTCTCCCCGTGGAGCTTCTGGGGTTTCCAGGAGCCGCGTTTCGAGATGATCGACGGGCTCTGGGAGACCCCGGGGGTCACCCCCGTGTACCGGGACCAGAACGTCGCTGTTTTCGCCGTCAACCAGGCCTTCACTGATGCGGAGCTGGAGCAGATGCGGGAGCCGGGCAACTCCCCGGAGGAGCTGCCGCCGCTGCTTCTCGACGCCGGGGGCGACCCCGTCTTCCACCGGCCCAGCAAGCCGGACCAGGGTGGGGAGGATGCCCTGGCGACCCCGGGTAACCCCGCGACGGATCCCGCTCCGGTTGAGATCCCCGCGACCCGGCCTTAGTCTGACGGCGGTATAACCCGCCCGTCACGGGGTGTTGAGTCATCAAGGGGGAGATGACATGAGTTCCACAGTGCTGCCCACTACCCGGGCGCAGGTGACCGGACACCGGTTCCTGCGCCGCCGGGTCGAACACGGTCTGGTCTTCGGTGACATCCGGATGATCCATGACCCGTTGGCCGCCCGCCACCGGGCGATGCTCTTCGGCCTGGTGGCCACCGTCCTCATCGCCGTGGGCGCGGGTCTGCTCGCCTGGCTGCGGCCGGCGGCGGACCCGGGGGACGCACCCATCCTGCAGACCTCCGAGGGCGCGTTGTTCGTGCGTGTCGACGACCGCGTCCACCCCGTGGCCAACCTCGCCTCCGCCCGGCTCATCGCCGGGGAACCGGCGGAACCCGCCCGCATCGGCGCAGAGCTGCTGGCCGCCACCGACCGGGGTGTGCCCCTGGGCATCCACCCCGCCCCGCTGGTCCTGGGTGGGGAACCGGCCGGTGAGCTGGTCTGGTCCGCCTGCCACCGCCCGGATTCGGGCACCGTCACCGTCGCGGTGGGGGATCACGTCACTCCGCTCGGCGGCCACCGGGGTGTGCTGGCCACCGCGGCGGGTGTGGAGTGGCTGCTCACCACCGCCGGGCGCAGGCAGCTGCCGGATCCGGTGACAGAGGAGGGGCGCATCATCCGCCGGGCCCTGGGGATCAGTGCGGACACCCCGCGCTGGGAACCTCCCGTGGAGGTGCTCAACGCCGCGGCAGAACTGGAGCCGCCGCGCCTGCCGGACCCGCTGCCGGGCGAGATCCTCGACACCGGTGCCGGCCGGTGGGCCCGGGTGCCGGGCGGGATCGCCCCTGTGAGCGGCACCCAGGCAGAGATGCTGGCGGACGCCGGGGTGCCGGTGCGCAGCGTGCCCCGTGCAGAACTTTCCGCCCACCCGGACGCGGAGTTCCACCTGTCCCTTCCGGAGGTGGCTCCGTTGTGGCTCGACCCGGCGCAACTTGCGGTGTGCGCCACCGACGCGGGGAAGGTGACCACCCTGCGGCCCGGTGAGCACCGTCCCGTGACGCTGTCGGGGGAGGGGACGGCCGCCGAGTTCCTCAGCAGCCTGCCCGCGGCGGTGGCGGTGGACACCGGCAACAGCCTCCACGTCATTGACACCACCGGGCTGCGTCACCCCGTGCCTCACGCTGCTGACCTGCAGTCGCTGGGTCTCGGTGCGCCGGTCGCGGCACCCTGGCCGGTGATCCGGTTGCTTCCGGAGGGCGCTCCGTTGAACGCGGCGACCGCCGTGGGGGCAGCCTACTGAGATCCGCACAGGTATGACCATAGGTCGGGAACCGGCTGCTGTTCCCGTTCGTTATGTACGCATGGCTTCTATGCGACAGATGGTCTCCTACCGGGTGGACAGACTCGCGCACACCCACACGAAGGCCAAGGACGGCCGCTACGGCTACCTCGTGCGGCCACTCACGCTCATCCTCGGTTGGTCCGTGCTGATCATCGGCCTGATCACCATCCCCCTGCCCGGCCAGGGCTGGCTGACCACCTTCATCGGCGTGGGCATCCTCTCCCTGGAACAGGAATGGGCCCGACGCCTCCTCGGTTACGGGGTGCGTCTCTATGACCGGTTCCACTTCTGGTTCAACCGTCAGCCGCAGCTCTTCCGGATCCTCGCCACCACAGCCCTGATCGTCCTCATCTGGGTGGTCTTCTTCGGTGTCACCTGGGGTGCCTGGCGGATGGGCAACCTCGACTTCCTCACCCCCTACGCGCACCGGATCGGCCTGGTGCGCTGAACCCGCTGAGCCCGCGCACCAGCACCCCCGCGAGCACCACCACCCCGAGCCCACCCACGATTGCCGCGGCCCTGCCCGGCGCCTCCGGGACAGGGCGCTCCTGCTGCCCGATGCCCACTTCTCTGCCCGCCACCGCATAGTCCCCGGCCAGATGGGTGAGTGTGGCCTGCGGATCCACCACCCCGTGCCCCGGCTGTGCCGCCTGGCGGATGCGTCCCCGGATCTGTGCGGCCGATTCGTGCGGATACCGCTCCCGCAGCAGCGCCGCCACCCCCGAGACCACCGGCGCCGCGAAGCTGGTCCCCTCGAAACCGCTCTCCTGGCCCCGGGCGTCCACCACCCCGGAGGCCCAGCCCACACCCGTAGGAGACGGTCCCACCGCGACCCGGCCCGGCGCGGCAACCTGCCCCACCCCCGGCATGACATAGTCGGCCACCGCATGCGGGTCCTGCGGATGCACCGCCGCCACCGCGAGCACGGTCTCCTCCTGGGCCGGATGGACGACCATGCCCGGCTGGCAGACCGAACCGGCGTTGCCGGCCGCGGCGACCACCACCGCCCCCTCGGACTCGGCGCGGTGCAGGGCGTCGTGGAGGGGTCGGGCGTCGAGAAGCACTCCCGCATCCAGGCAGGAGACGACAGAGACGTTGATCACCTGCGCCCCGGCGTCGAGCGCCTCATGGACCGCCGCGGCCAGACCCGCCAGGGTGCCGGCGGCACCACCGTCGACCTGCTGGTGGTGGGCGCTGGACTGGCGGATGCTCAGGATCACCGCGCCGGGGGCGATGTCAGTGACCACCCCGGCCACGACGGTGCCGTGGCCGTCGCAGTCCAGGTGGGGATCCGGGGCACCGGGGCTGACCAGATCCGCGACAGGTTCGACCCGCAGCCGCGGATGGGCGGCCACACCCGTGTCGATGACCGCCACCCGCACCCCCTCCCCGCGGGCCAGGCGGTGCAGATCCGGGTCAGGCTGCGCCGGGGCGGGGGCCTCGACCGGTCGCGTGCACGGCACATCCGGTACCTGCGCCGCCGCCGGAACAGCGGCGGGCAGGGCCAGCAGCAGACCCAGGCCGAGCACCACCCGCCTCAACTCAGCCCCCGGACGAGCACGAAGAGACCGGCCAGGTGCGCCGCCAACGGCAGGGAGGCAGCCAGGGCGAGGGATTCCGCCCGCTCCCACCACACCAGCGCGGTCGGTTCCAGGTCCGGCACCCGCGGCGCCCACACCGGTGCGCCCAACCCCGCACCCGCCAGAACCAGGGCCACGGCCCACTGCAGAGGATTCCCCGGTTCGGCGGCCGCCACCGCCCCGGCCACGCACGCCACCAGGCCGACCAGCATCCAGGACCACGCGGCCACCGCCTGCCGGTGCCGGGCCGCGTGCAGGAGAACCGTCCCGGCCACCGCCACACACAGGGCCTGCGCGAAACCGCCGCCGTGGAGGCCGATGACCGCCAGCGCCGGGATCATCGCCCCCGCCGCACCGAGCGCGGCACCCTCGTGCAGGTGCCGGGCGCGCCGGGCGCGGGCGTCCACATCCGGCTGCACCTCATCCGCCACCCCCAGGTCCTGCCCCGCCGTGGGCAGCCGGGGTACCCGCAGGCCGGCAGCACGCGTCGCCAGGCCCGGGAGCTGCCCCATGAGCATCACCCCGGCGGCCAGCACCAGGGCGGCGGAGGCCGCACCCGGTTGCGCGGCATGACCGGGCAGGAAGGCGCCTGCAGCGGCGAACGAAGCCATACCGAGCACCGTCGCCGAGGCCGCGGCGGTGCGCGCCCCGATTCCGGCGATCACCACCGTGAGCAGCAGCATCACCGCGGCACCGGCCACGGCCGTCAAGGCCGCCAGACCCAGCGTCGCAGATTCCGCAGCCTCCTCCGGGCGGGCGGCCTCGAGCACGCCGGCACCCGCCGCTGAGCCGGCCAGGAGCACGGCCACCGGCGCCAGCACCCGGACCCTGCGCCGCACCACGAGCACCGTGACCGCGGCGACCGCTGCCAGTGCCAGGGCCTGGGCGGTCGGGAGCAGGCCCACCCCCACCGCCAGCACCGCCGCCACCCCGGCCACCGCGCCGGCGGCGGCCAGGCCACCGGTGCCGGCCTCCCCGGCGGATTCCGACAGGGCCTCCGCCGCATCCCGCACCACCGGCGCGACCGCCTCGTGGCGCGGGGTGAGAACGACCACGGCACCATGGTCCAGCGGGGTCTGGTGCAGCGGCACCGCCGGGTCCAGGGTGGTACCGGCGGCGGTCATCGCCTGCCAGGGCCGGGAGATCCGGGGTGCGCCCACCAGGGTGACGATCTCCGGGATCACCTCCGCCAGCGTCGAACCCGCCGGCAGGGCCAGGTCCGCCTCCCGGTGGTAGGTGCCCACCTGGAAACGGACGGTCAGGCGCAGGACATGGTCGACGGACACGGTTCTTCCCCCTGGTATTCATGCGGACACACCCCCTGTGCGACCGCTCCACCGGGCATTGTCACCCGGCCCCGCCCCACTGTCCACCCGGCGCGTGGCCGCCCCCTGACCTAACATGTCGGGCACACGCCCCGTGCGTCCGTGCCCTCTCATTGTTTCCGGTTGGGGTGACCGGCAGGCCGGACGCACACCAGGGGGCGGTCGATCAGGGGGACAGGTATGTCAGTACTCGGGGTCAGTGACATCGTCAGCAGAGTCGTGGAGCCGCTCACGCCTGCCGAACGGGAACCCGCACCACCGTTGCCGCAGGGGACTATCGCGGCGGAACCGGTGCCGGCGGCGCACCGGCCCGCCCCGGTGCCCGTCCTGCGGATCCTCATGCCGGTGGTGATGGTTGCGGCGATGGTGGCGATGGTCGCCCTCATGATGCTCGGCGGGGCCGGGACGAATCCCATGATGCTCATCCTCCCGCTCATGCTGGGCATGTCGATGCTCATGATGTTCTCCCCGCCGCAGGGCGAGGACGTCGATGAGACCCGCCGGACCTACCTGCGCCATCTCGGCGCGCTGCGGGAGAAGGCCCTGGGCAACGCCGCCCGGCAGCGGGCGCACGAGTTCCACCGCCACCCGGAACCCGATGAGCTGTGGAGCCGGGCGGACAGCCGCCGCCTGTGGGAACGCGGCCCCGATGACGCCGACACACTTGAGATACGCATCGGGCTCGGCGACACCGCCCTGTGCACGCCGGTGCAGGTGCCCGACGCCGGGGCGGCGGAGGACCTCGACCCGGTGTGCGCGGTGAGCCTGCGGCGCACCGTCCAGGCGGTGGGCAGGTGCCCGCGGATGCCGGTGGCGGTGCAGCTGCAGGCCTTCCGCTTCCTCGGCATCGCCGGGCCCGGGGCAGGCGACCTGGCCCGGGCGATGGTGGCACAGCTGGTGGTGGCACACGGCCCGGAGACCGTCGCCGTGGAGGTGGTCGGGCAGGGCTGGGACTGGCTGAAATGGCTGCCGCACACCCGCCATCCGGAGCAGGCCCGCCACCGCATCCTCGTGGTCGACCACACCACCACGACCGGGACAGAGCCCTACCTCGACGATCCCACCTGGACCACCATCATCGACGTCGGCTCCCGGGCGACCACCGCGCTGGGGATGCGCGCCGAGCAGGAGGGTCTGGCGTTGAGCGCCGACGGGGAGCTGTCGGCCCACACCGCCGCCGGCGTGGAGACCCTCGGCGTCGCCGACGGGCTGGACACCGCCGAGGCGGTCATCCTGGCCCGGGCACTGACCCGGTACCGCCGCCCCGACACCGCGGCCACCGGCGCCGGCGGCCGGGACCTGACCTCCCTCATCGGCCTGGCCGACATCGAGCAGCTCACCCCGGAGACCATGTGGCCCGGCCGGGAGCTGAGCCGCCAGCGCCTCGTCGTACCCATCGGCACCACCCCGCAGGGCGCACCCGTGCGCCTGGACCTCAAGGAGTCCGCCCACGGCGGCATGGGCCCGCACGGCCTGTGCATCGGGGCGACCGGCTCGGGCAAATCGGAACTGCTGCGCACCCTGGTGGTCTCCCTCGCAGCGACCCACAGCCCCGATGAGCTCAACCTCGTCCTCGTGGACTTCAAGGGTGGGGCAACCTTCCTCGGCTGCGAGCGCCTGCCGCACACCTCGGCGGTGATCACCAACCTCTCGGATGAGGCGGTTCTCGTGGAGCGGATGTTCGACGCGATCTCCGGTGAGCTCAACCGCCGCCAGGAGGTCCTGCGGGAGGCGGGCAACTTCGCCAACGTCACCGACTACACCACCGCCCGACTGTCCGGCCGCGGGGACCTCCCGCCGCTGCCCGCCCTGGTCCTCGTGGTGGACGAGTTCTCCGAGCTGCTCGCCGCCCACCCCGACTTCGCGGAACTGTTCGTCGCGGTCGGCCGACTCGGCCGTTCCCTGCACGTCCACCTGCTCCTGGCCAGCCAGCGCCTCGAGGAGGGCCGCCTGCGCGGCCTCGATTCGCACCTGTCCTACCGCATCGGCCTGAAGACCTTCTCCGCGGCCGAATCCCGCCAGGTCCTCGGCGTCACCGACGCCCACCACCTCCCCGCCCAGCCGGGCGCAGGCTTCCTCAAACACGACGCCGAGGACATCACCCGGTTCCAGGCGGCGTACGTCTCCGGCCCACTGGAACGCCGTGACGTCACCGCCCTTCCGGGCGCGCCGGGCAGGGTCGCCCTGTTCACCGGGTGGGAGCAGTTCGAACAGACTGAGGCGCCGCTGGTCGTCGACGAGTCGACGACGCTTCTCGACACCGTCGTCGACCGCGCCTGCGCCACCGCCCGGGCCCGCGGGCAGTCGGCCCACCGGGTGTGGCTGCCGCCGCTGCCCCCGGTGGTGGAGCTGGCCGGGGTGGCCGAGGAGGTGGGGGAGCTGGCGGCCACGGTCGGCATCATCGACGTGCCCTACCACCAGCGCCAGGATCCGCTGATCCTGGATCTGTCCACCGGCGGCGGCCATGCGGCGGTGTGCGGTGGCCCGCAGACCGGCAAGTCCACGGCGTTGCGCACCATCGTCGCCTCGCTCGCGGCGACCCACACGACAGCGCAGATCCGCTTCTACGTCATCGACCTCGGCGGGGGCCAGCTGGCCACCCTCGACCGGCTGCCGCATGTGGCGGGGGTGGCCGGGCGCGGGCAGCCGGAACGCATCCGGCGCATCCTCGATGAGGTCACCGCCCTGGTGGAGGAACCGGAGGAACGCCACACCTTCCTCGTTGTCGACGGGTGGCATGCGGTGGCGGCGGACCACGAGGACCTGCTGGAGCCGCTGACCTCCCTGGCGGCGGACGGGCCGTCGAGCCGCGTGCACCTGCTGGTGTCCACCCCACGGTGGACGGTGCTGCGCCCGGCGATCCGGGACCTGATCACCCACCGTCTGGAACTGCGCCTGGGTGAGGCGATGGATTCTCTCGTCGACCGGAAGGCCCAGCAGAAGCTGCCCGCCCTGCCCGGCCGGGGCCTGGATGAACACGGCCGGCAGATGCTCATCGCGCTCAGCTCCAACCAGGACCTGGCGCACATCGCCGCCACCGCGGCTGCGGCGGGGCAGGAGCCGGTGCCGGCGCTGCGGGTGCTGCCCGCCGCTGTCCGGCTGGCCGAGCTCCAACCCGCCGCCGGCATCATGCTGGCGGTGGGCGGACCGCGTCTGGACACCATCGCCTGGGAGCCCGCCACCAGTCCGCACCTGGTGTGTGTCGGTGGGCAGGGGGCGGGAAAATCGACGCTGCTGACCACGGTCATGACCGGGATCAGTGCGCTGGGCCGGGCTGCGGCACGCCTGGTCGTCATCGACCACCGGCGCGCCCATCTGGGGGCGGTGGACGAGGGGATGCTCGCCGCCTACTCCGCCACCACCACGGCCACCGCCACGGTGCTGACGGACACCGTGGCCACCCTGAGTGCCCGTCTGCCCGGCCCGGACATCACCCCGGCGCAGCTGGCGGCCCGCGACTGGTGGGAGGGACCGGAGATCTTCCTGGTCATCGACGACCTCGACCTGGTCGCCGACCATGAGCTGATGCGGTTGACCGAACTGCTGCCGCACTCCCGGGACATCGGCCTGCACCTGGTCCTGGCGCGTAAATCGGGCGGCATCGGCAGGGCATTGTTCGGCCCCTTCCTCTCCGCGGTGCGCGACCAGACCCCGGCGGTCCTGCTTCTCGACGCCGACCGCGAGGAGGGCGCCGTATTCGGCATCCGCCCCGCACCCCAGCCACCCGGCCGCGGCACCTGGCAGGTGCGTGGGGAGACGGTGGGCATCTGCCAGGTGGCGACAGCAGGGGACAAGCCGGGGGAGGAGTCATGAGCGCCCCGGCCGTTCCGGATGTCCTGACCATCACGGTCCTGGAGAGCGCGACGATCTTCGAGGGCCCCGACACCATCTACCGCTACGACCTGCCGGGTACCGGCATCATCGACGGTTGGGCACTGGCTGCCGTGATCGACCAGGCCAGGGAACTGTACAGCCTCGACTGGCCGGACGTGGAGATCATCGTCGACGCCGACGAGCCCACCACGGAGCTCCTCACCCGCACCCTGCTGAACAAGGGGGTGGCGGCCTACCCCAGCGAGGTGCTCCATGAGACACCCCTGCCGGAGCCGGAGTCCCGGGAGGTGACCGTCACCCGTCCCACCCGGCGGGCGGGTCAGCACCGGCTGCGCGGCGGGATCTCCCCCTTCCATCTGGTCACCGCCGCCGTCGTCCTGGTGATCGTGGGTCTGAGCCTGTGGGTCGTGGGTGGCCCCTCCGGGGCGGAGGGGCAGCCGGCTCTGCCGCCGGTGCCGAGCAGTTCCGCCCCAGGCACGGACCCGGGGAAGGACAGGGCGGGGGAGGTGACGTCGGCAAGCCGGGAACCGGAACCCCCGAAGGCGGTGCTCGAACATGAGCACCTGCGGGTCGTCGTCCCGGCCGGTTTCCGGCTGGAGGACCGTGGTGACGGGCTGCTGGCCACCGGGGAGGACCCGGGCCTGCGCATCCACCTGGCCGCTGACCCGGTGTACTCCGTGCCCGCTGAGACGGTGGCGGCGCAGATCCACACCATGGTCGAGGAGGACCACACCCTCCACCCCCTGGAACCTGAACGCGCGGCCCGCGGGCTGGAGGTCATCCGCTACCGCGAACTGCCCGGCGACGATTCGGAGGTCACCTGGAGCACCTGGGTTGAGGACGACCATCAGTTCTCCGTCGGTTGCCACACCCGGCAGACCCCGACCATCCCGCAGGAGGCGGCCTGCCGCATGGCGGTGGATTCCATCGAACTGACCGGACGCGTCTGAGCTGCACAGACACGGACGCGGAAAGAATTTCCGCGGCCCCGGGAACCGCAGGCGTGTTTTCACAGTCCAACAATGATGAGAGGGCCCACCGGGCGGCCTTTTCGGGAGAGCGAACGGGGAGGGACCCCGGCACCTGATTCAATCACCACACCAATTCGGGAGGGATGGCCACCATGAGCCAAATGTTCAGGACCGAAGCCGATGTGATGCTGGCGACCGCCGGCCACGTCGACACAACCAACAATGAGGTGCAGGGCGAACTGACCCGCCTGCAGGGCGTCGTCGACGGCGTCCGCGGCAGCTGGGCCGGCAACGCCCAGGTCTCCTTCGACGGGCTCATGCAGCGGTGGAACACCTCCGCCCGCGAACTGCGGGAGGCGCTGACCAGCATCTCGGAGAATATCCGGCACAACGCACGCGGATTCGATTCCATGGAGGCCCAGAACACGCAGGCCTTCTCCAACGTCGGCGGCCAGGGCCTCGCGCTCTAGGGCGCACCCGCCACACCACGAAAGGGTCCAGAAGAATAATGAACGCGATCAAGTACCAGTTCGGCGCCATCGAGGCCGCCGCCGCAGACATCAACGCCAGCTCAGGCCGGATCAACGCACTGCTGGATGACCTCAAGTCCCAGCTCCAGCCGATGGTGGCGACCTGGGAGGGTGATTCCGCGCTGGCCTACCAGGAGGCCCAGGCGAAATGGGACCGCTCAGCCGCGGAACTCAACACCATCCTCGCGACCATCTCCCGCACCGTTTCGCAGGGCAATGAGCGCATGAGTGACGTCAACCGGCAGGCCGCCGCCAGCTGGGGCTGAGCCGGCCACGCGCTGACTGATCAGTCCCGGTCCGGTCCACCCGTCAACCACGGGGCAGACGCGGAACCTGCCACCACCGGACCGGGATCCGCCACGTGGTGGCCCGGGCAGGCCACCACCTGACTCCACCGACCGCCTCCGACCGGCCACTTCTCCAGCAGAAGGTGCCGCGGAGGCGGTTTGGGTTTTCCGGGGGCAGTCCCCTACACTAAAGCGGTTGTGTGCGCTGTGCGCGGGTCCCCACCGGCCGCCGCGTTCCGGATACGTGCACCTCAGATCTTTTCAGGCCGGCAGCCCCCGGACAGACTTTCAAGGAGTCATTTAGTGTCTACTTACCACCCGAAGAGCGGTGACATCACCCGTAAGTGGTACGTCATCGACGCCACCGACGTGGTGCTGGGCCGGCTCGCCACCCACGCAGCAGGCCTGCTGCGCGGCAAGGGCAAGCCCCAGTACGCACCCAACGTTGACTGCGGTGACCACGTCATCGTCATCAACGCCGACAAGGTTCACGTCTCCTCCAACAAGCGTGACCGCGAGATGCGCTACCGCCACACCGGTTACCCGGGTGGCCTGCGCTCCATGACCCTGGGCAAGGCTCTGGACACCCGTCCGGAGCGCGTGATCGAGGAAGCTGTGACCGGCATGCTGCCGCACAACAAGCTCTCCCGTGCTTCCGTGAAGAAGCTCCACGTTTATGCCGGCTCTGAGCACCCGTACGCCGGCCAGCAGCCCGAGACCTACGAGATCAAGCAGGTGGCACAGTGACCGAGCAGAACCAGAACGAGGACCTGAACGTGGCTGAGGCCGGCGACATCGAGGCCGCCGCAGCCGCCACCGAGGAGTTCGCCTACACCATCGGCGACGCTGTCGCTCCGGAGGCCACCGAGGAAGAGGCCGAGTTCGCGGCTCCGATCGAGCTCGACGGCCCGATCCAGACCGTCGGCCGCCGTAAGCGTGCCATCGCCCGCGTCCACCTGGTCGCCGGCTCCGGCAACATCACCTGCAACGGCCGTGCACTCGAGGATTACTTCCCGAACAAGCTGCACCAGCAGGACATCCTGACCCCGCTCGAGCTGCTCGAGCGCGTCGGCCAGTTCGACATCAAGGCCAACATCGCCGGTGGCGGCCCGACCGGCCAGTCCGGCGCCCTGCGCCTGGCCATCGCCCGTGCACTGAACCTGTACAACCCGGCTGACCGCGCCGCCCTGAAGAAGGCCGGCCTGCTCACCCGTGACGCCCGCGCAGTCGAGCGTAAGAAGGCCGGTCTGCACGGCGCACGTCGCGCCCCGCAGTACTCCAAGCGTTAAGCTGCGCCTTCGCTTCCTGTCGACGCCGTCCCACCTCTCCCGGTGGGGCGGCGTTCGCTGTTCCCGGGCTCGGTGAAGCCAGCGCGGCGCGGCCTGTGGTGCATAATGATCCCCATGACTCGACTCTTCGGTACCGATGGTGTTCGCGGGCTCGCGAACAAGGATCTCACTGTCTCCCTGGCTCTCGAGCTGGGGGCGGCCGCCGCGCATGTGCTCACCCGCGACCGCCGGTCGAGTGACCGCCGTCCCACGGCGATCGTCGGGCGTGATCCCCGTGTCTCCGGTGAGATGCTCGCCGCGGCCCTGTCCGCGGGCATGGCCTCCCGCGGTGTCGATGTCCTGCGCGTCGGTGTCATCCCCACCCCCGGTGTCGCCTTCCTCACCGATGACTACGGTGCG
Source organism: Corynebacterium lemuris (assembly GCF_024919295.1). Classification (GTDB taxonomy): domain Bacteria; phylum Actinomycetota; class Actinomycetes; order Mycobacteriales; family Mycobacteriaceae; genus Corynebacterium; species Corynebacterium lemuris. The sequence continues at coordinate 491,127 of NZ_JANWTC010000001.1, forward strand.
GACATGGGCGTGATGATCTCCGCCTCGCACAACCCGATGCCGGACAACGGCATCAAGTTCTTCTCCGCCGGCGGCCGTAAACTGCCGGATTCGGTGGAGGATGAGATCGAGGCGGCCATGGCGGATCTGTCGCCCAACGGTCCGACCGGTACCAGCGTCGGAAGGGTCATCGAGGAGGCCCCCGACGCCCAGGACCGCTACCTCAAACATCTCGCGGAGAGCACCCCGGCGGACCTGTCCGGCCTCAAGGTCGTCGTCGACGCCGCCAACGGCGCGGCCTCTGCGGTGGCCCCGAAGGCTTACGAGGCAGCCGGTGCAGAGGTCATCGCGATCCACAACAGCCCCGACGCCTACAACATCAACGACAACTGCGGCTCCACCCACATGGAGCAGCTGCAGAGGGCTGTCATCGAGCACGGCGCGGACCTCGGCCTGGCCCACGACGGTGACGCCGACCGCTGCCTCGCCGTGGACGCCGAGGGCAACATCATCGACGGCGACCAGATCATGGCGGTCCTGGCGGTGGGGATGAAGGAGAAGTCCGAGCTGCGCAAGAACACGCTCGTGGCCACGGTGATGAGCAACCTGGGTCTGCGTCTGGCGATGGAGGAGCAGGGGATCACCATGCTCGAGACGAAGGTCGGCGACCGCTACGTCCTCGAGGAGCTCACCGCCGGAGGTTACAGCCTCGGCGGGGAGCAGTCCGGCCATATCGTCCTGCCGGGTCTGTGCCCGACCGGTGACGGCACCCAGTCCGGCCTGCGCCTCATGGCCCGTATGGCCGAGACCGGCTGCTCCCTGAAGGAGCTGGCCGGTGTGATGAAGGTCCTGCCCCAGGTGCTCATCAACGTCCCGGTGTCCAATAAGTCCGCCATCCTCCAGGCTGCCGCCGTGCAGGACGCCACCGCCGAGGCGGAGTCCGAGCTGGGCGGCACAGGCCGTGTCCTGCTGCGTCCTTCCGGCACGGAGCAGCTGTTCCGCGTCATGGTGGAGGCCGCCGAGAGCGAGCAGGCCCGCCGCGTCGCGGGGCGTATCGCGGCGGTCGTCGCGGCGGTTTAGCCACACCCGGGAACCTTTCTCCCCTTTGCGCAGTCCAATGATGGTGAGACATCAGCCACGGACTTTCGCAAAGGGGATTTTTCATGTCCGGTTTCTTCCTCGACCACGCGGGGGCGCTCGATGCGCTGCAGCGCCTGCTCACTGACGGTGAGGAACAGCACACCCGTCACTTGAGCACCCGCCCGGCACTGCCCGCCACCGCGGCAGGCCGGGACTTCGCCGACCGCGGTGCCGCGATCGCCGCGATGCTGCAGCGTGTCCACGACACCGGCACCGAGCGTATCGACGCCGTCCGCACCACCGCCCGGGCCGCAGCCGCGCAGGTGCGGGTGCTCCGCGATGTCGACACGCAGCTCGCCGCCGAGCTGCGCGGTGGGCTCTGATGGCCGCCCCTGCCGCTGCCCTGGGCTACCGGGGAATCGTGCAGATGCTCAACTCCGCCTCCCGCGGCAGCTACCGCGGACCGAGCATCTCCGTGGACATGCTCAGCCGGGTGCTGGGTTCCACCGAAGGACTCGACACCGCCCAGCTGGTCGAGCACACCCGGGCCGCCGTCGGCTCCTCGGATACGGGGACGCTGAAGGGCGGGATCGTCGAGTCCCTGTTCACCTTCCTCGCCCAGGCCGCCTTCGGTGAGATTCTCGGCCGCGTGGTCGACAACGTCGGCGACTGGTTCAGCAACCGGGACGACAGCGAGGACATCGTCCGCGACGCGGAGGCCGTGGACAAGACCCTGTGCGACATCGAGGAGGTCAACGAGGCGGGCATCGAGGAGATCCTCCTCGCGCTGCGGGCGGTGATCGGACAGCTGTGCGCCTTCCTCAACCAGGTGGACCCCGCCCAACATCCGAGGGAGTTCGCCGAATGTGTCGCAGCGGGGGCCGATCTGATTGATTCGGCGGGTGGCACCATCATGGACTGCTGCCGGGACCGCGACAGCGCCGTCACAGCCTGCCTCGACGAATTCCTCGACCGTGGCACGGCAGTCTGTGAGAAACCCGCCACCGGCGCCTGCGCCACTGTCGTCTGTGAGGAGAACCCGCCGACCGCACCCACGAAGCACGTGCCCGGGAAGGGCACCACCGTCACGGAGACACCGACCGTCCCGCAGTCGGTCGGGGAACCGGGGCCCGAGAAACCGGTCCCCGAGACTCCGGTCCCTGAGAAACCGGTCCCCGGGAAGCCGGCACCCGTCGAAGAACCCGACTGTGATCCCCCGGCCCCACCCGGGAAACCCGTCTCGACACCGGACTGTGAACCGACCGTGCCGCAGTCCGTGGAACCGGTGGAGGACTGCCCTGAGCCGGTGGAGACCCCGGAACCGGAGTGCGTGGACCCGCCCGCACCGGGGGAGTCGGGCAGCAGTGACTGCTGCGGTGTCCTCGGCCTGGTCGGGGTGGGGGCGGCGATCCTGGGTGTCGGCCTGCTGATCACCGCGCTTGAGGACTGCATTCCGGAGCTTCCACCGGCACCGGAACCTGTTCCGGAACCGGCACCTGAGCCCGTGCCCGAGCCCGTCGCGGAACCACCGGCACCGCCCAAGCAGGATCTGACAGATGTGCCGGAACCACCGCCACCACCGAAGCAGACGGCCGCGGCTCCGGCAGTCGCTCCGGCGGCTGTCCCGGTGTCGGTGACCCCTGAGCCGCAACCTGCCCCTGCCCCTGCGCCGGGTGGAGCACGGAAGGCGGGTGTGTGGTGATGGAGTTTGAGGAGTTCTCAAGGCAGTTCCGTCAGCGGACCACGCAGCGGATGATCGAGTTCGAGAAGGCCCTGGCCCAGGCGCAGCAGCGAGTGGAGAAGGCCGTCACCCCGCAGCCGGCCGCACCCCCGCCGCTGCAGCCCCGGCCGCGGACGAGCCCGGCGCGGGGCCGGGTCCAGGGGTTGCTCCGCAGGGGTTAGAGCCGGGTGCTGGTGCTCAGCTTGACCCCGGCCTTGTCCGCCAGCTCGGTACCGGCGTAGGAGGTGACGTTTTTCGCGTGGGCGAGTGCCTCGGAGAAACCGGAGTATTTGTGCTCGTCGTCCAGCTGGTGCAGCAGGAAGCCGGTGAGCAGGCCGCGGGCGGTCTCCTGGGCGGAGAACTGCGGGATGCCCTGGCCGAAAGCGATCTGGAGGAAGGTGTCCTCGGTGAAGCCGGCCTGGTTGCCGCCCTTGATCTCCCGGTAGGCGACGTCACCGCCCCAGTGGAAGGCCACCTTGGCGGGGTCGCCCGTGCCGATGAGATCGGGGCGCCCCGGGGCGATGATCAGTCCGGGGGCCTTCACGGTGCGGGCCGCCTCCACCGAGGAGGGGGCGGTATCGGCGGGGTAGAGGGCGGCCACCGCCTTGATGCGGGGGTTGTTTGCGGCGGTGAGGATCGCCGCCCCGCCGCCCATGCCGTGGCCGGCGACGCCGAGCTTGCCGGGGGAGACGGTTACCTTCCCGTGGCCGAGCTTGACTCCGGAGGCGATCTGCAGGGCGGATTCCAGGTCGGCGGCGAAACCGCGGTGGTCCGGCATGAAACCGGTCTCGGTGTCGGGGGCGGTGACGACGATTCCCCAGCTGGCCAGGTGGCGCAGCGTCGCGTGGTAGGTCTTCACCGACTTCAGCCAGTCGTGTCCGAAGGCGATGGCCGGCACGCTGTTGCCCTCGGCGGGGGCGTAGACCTTACCCGGGATCCCGGCGTAGCTGAGATCGCCGACGAGGACGCGGTGGGGGCCGCGCTTGGACAGTTGAGCCAGGTGCTTCTTCAGATTCTCAGACACGGATTCCAGGATAGTGGAAGAGGCAGGGGCGGGGTTGCGAATGTCACACCCCCGGAAAACGGCGAGCGTACGGGGTGGTGACGGGGGCGGAGCGGGTGGCATGAAGCATCAGATACCTGTCGCAGGACCGGTCGATTCGTCTACGATTTCCCCCATGTGTGGAATCGTTGGATACGTCGGTGAACGACAGGGACTGGGCATCGCGCTGGAGGCGCTGCGCCGGATGGAGTACCGGGGGTACGACTCCTCGGGCATCGCGGTCCCCGACGGCACCGGGATCAACCTGGTCAAGCGCGCGGGCAAGCTCGCCAACCTGACGGAGAGGATCGCTGAGATCGGCGAGGACAGCCTGCGGGGAACTACGGCGATCGGGCACACCCGGTGGGCCACCCACGGCCGGCCCACCGACGGCAACGCCCACCCGCACCTCTCCTTCGACGGCCGCGCGGCCATCGTCCACAACGGCATCATCGAGAATTTCGCGCAACTGCGCGCCGAGCTGGAGGAGTCCGGTGTCACCCTCGTCTCCGAGACGGATTCCGAGGTGACCGCCCATCTGCTGGCGCGCGCCTACAACGAGGGGGAGACCGCGGGTGATTTCCGCGCCTCCGCGCTGGCCGTCCTCGCCCGTCTCGAAGGTGCCTTCACCCTCCTGTTCACCCATGCCGACCATCCGGGGCAGATCATCGCGGCCCGCCGCTCCACCCCGTTGATCGTCGGCGTGGGGGAGGGGGAGATGTTCCTCGGTTCGGACGTCGCGGCATTCATCGAGCACACCCGCAATGCCGTTGAACTTGAGCAGGACAATGTCGTGGTGATCACCGCCGGGGGTTACGAGGTCCTCAACTTCGACGGCTCGCGCGCGCAGGGCCGCCCCTTCACCATCGACTGGGACCTCGCCGCCGCCGAGAAGGGCGGCTACGACTCCTTCATGATGAAGGAGATCCACGAGCAGCCCGCCGCCGTCCGTGACACCCTCGGTGGCCACTTCCACGACGGCCGCGTGTTCCTCGACGAATCGGATATCTCCGAGACTGACCTGAAGAGCATCAACCAGGTCTTCGTCGTCGCCTGCGGTTCGGCCTACCATTCCGGCCTGCTGGCCAAGTACGCCATCGAGCACTGGGTGCGCATCCCCGTGCAGATCGAGGTCGCCTCCGAATTTCGCTACCGCGACCCGGTCCTCGACGAACGCACCCTCGTGTTGGCGATCTCCCAGTCCGGCGAAACCGCCGACACCCTGGAGGCCGTGCGCCACGCGAAGACACAGGGGGCGAAGGTGCTGGCGGTGTGCAACACCAACGGCTCGCAGATCCCGCGGGAATCCGACGCGGTGCTCTACACCCACGCCGGCCCCGAGATCGGTGTGGCCTCCACGAAGGCCTTCCTGGCGCAGGTCGCCGCCAACTACATCGTCGGTCTGGCCCTGGCGCAGGCCAAGGGCACCAAGTACCCGGATGAGATCCGGGAGATCTGGGACGCCCTCGAGGAGATCCCCGCCAGGATTGACCAGCTGCTCTCGGTCAGGGAACAGGTCCAGGCCATCGCCGCGGACCTCGGTGCGGTGCGCACCATGCTCTTCCTCGGCCGCGGCGTCGGCTTCCCCGTCGCCCTGGAGGGTGCGCTCAAGCTCAAGGAGCTGGCCTACATCCATGCCGAGGGTTTCCCGGCCGGTGAGCTCAAGCACGGGCCCATCGCCCTGATCGAGGATGATCTGCCCGTGGTGGTGGTCGTGCCCTCCCCGCGGGGTGTGAAGCTGCTGCACTCCAAGATCGTGTCCAACATCCAGGAGATCCGGGCGCGTGGCGCGAAGACCATCGTCATCTCCGAGGAGGGTGATGAGGCGGTCGTGCCCTACGCCAACTGGCTGATCCGGGTCCCGGCGACGCCTTCGATCATGCAGCCGCTGCTGGCCACCGTGCCGCTGCAGTTCCTCGCGGCCGATATCGCGCGCGAGTGCGGCAACGAGGACATCGACAAGCCTCGCAACCTGGCCAAGTCCGTGACGGTGGAGTAGCTGGGAACCTCCTCAGGCCGAGGTGACCGCCTCCCGGGCCAGCTTGTGCAGGCGCGGGATGGGCATGCGCATGTTCATCGCCGCCGCGGTGCCGGATTCCGGCCAGTGCAGGACCGCCGCGCGTTCCTCGAGGGAACCCTTGACCACCAGCGGTTCGGTGCCGTGGGGGATGGGGCCGGACATCTTGAGGTTGAGGCCCCACTGGTCGGTCCAGAAATAGGACTGGAAGTCCAGGGATGCGGCCTCATCGCCCTGCAGCAGGGCGGCGGCGGCGATCTTCGCCTGTTCGATGGCGGCGGTCCAGATCGGGGTGCGTCGCGGCCCCTCCCCGTGGTCGATGAAGGTGACGTCGCCGGCGGCGACGATGGAGCCGGTGATGCGGCAGCGGGGGTCGGCGATGAGGCGGCCGTCGACAAGCAGACCGGAGTCCTCGAGCCAGGCGGTGGCGGGCAGGTCACCGGCGGCGGTGACCACGATGTCCGAACCCACTTCGGTGCCGTCGGTGAGGGTGACCACCATGCCCCCGTCCTCCTCGTGCACCGCGGAGACCATCGAGTCGACGATGTTCAGGCCGTGTTCGAGTGCGGCCTGCGTGAGGATGCCTCCGAGCAGCGGGCCGAGATGCAGTTCCATCGGGGTGCCGGGGTGGACGAGGGTGACGTCGCAGCCCAGGCCCACGGCTCCGGAGGCGACCTCCATGCCCAGGGGCCCACCGCCGATGACGGTTACCGTGGGGCGGTTGACCAGGCTGGCCTTCAGGCGTGCGGCGTCGTCGAGCGAGCGGATGGTGTATTCGCGGGTGGAGGGGGTGAAACGGCGGGCCTCGGAGCCGGTGGCGATGACCAGTCCGTCAAAGCCCAGTTCGGTGCCGTCGTCCAGGGTGACCACCTGCCGCTCCGGGTCCAGCCCGGTGACCGAGCGGCCCCGGAATTCGGTGGCGCCGTGGGTGGCCGCCGGGAGCGTACCGACGTCGAGGTCCTCGCCGGGGGCGAGCGCGACCTTCGACAGGGCGGGCCGGGAGTAGGTGGCGTGGGGTTCGGCGCCCACGACGGTCATGGTGCCGGTGTAGCCGAGGCGGCGGAGGGTGTCACCGGCGGTGAGCCCTGCGATGCCGTTGCCGGCGATGACGATGTGTTCCATGCTCACACCAGCTTCAGGGCAGCGACGGGGCAGACGCGGACGGCGTCGCGGGCGGCCTCGAGGTCCTCCGGGCCGACCTCGGTCCGGTCGAGGATGAGTTCGCCGTCGTCGTCCAGGTGCATGAGGTGCGGGGCGGCCTCCTCGCACAGGCCGTGGCCTTCGCAGCGGGGGCGGTCGAGTTCGATGCGGGTGGTGGTGCTCATGATCGGATCCTTCCGGTGATGCAGGTCATGTTTTCCTGATCGACAGCGTGGCAGACCGGGGTAAATCTGTCTAATGAATAACCGACATGATCTATATTCAAAGTATGAATAATCCGGATCTGGTTCAGCTGTCCACCGGCACCTTCGGGGTGAAACTGGCCTCCGTCGACCTCAACCTGCTCGTCTCCCTGCACGCGGTCCTTGAGGAGCGTTCCGTCACCGGGGCCGCTGAGCGGGTCGGTCTCTCGCAGCCGGCCATGAGCCACGCCCTGCGGCGCATCCGCCGACTCTTCGGCGATGAGATCCTCATCCGCGACGGCTCCCGCAGCATCCTCACCCCGCGCGCCCAGGAACTGCTCGGTCCGTTGCGGGTGGTGCTGCACGGGGTGGCGGACCTGCTCGGCGGGCGCGCCTTCGATCCGGAGACGAGCCGGCGTACCGTGACCATCGCGATGTCCTCGAGCATGGCGTACATCCTGGGCAGCGCCCTGTCGACGATGCTCGAGGAGGAGGCGCCGTGGATGGAGCTGCGGATCATCACCGTCCAGGGGGCCAACGGTGGTGTCTTCACCGAGGAGGGCGTCGATGTCCTGCTGCTGGCGGAGGGTTACGAGAGCGACCATGCCCGGGAACGGCTCTTCGACGACGATTGGGTCGTCGTCGGCGGCGTGCCGGAACTGCATGAACGGGATGTGATCGGCATCCTGCAGGACTGGCCGCATGTCGCCCTCATCTCGGAGCAGACCACCCGGCCCTACGAGGTGTTGCGTCACCGCGGGGTGGAGGTCTCCATCCAGGCGCGGATCAATGACTACCTGCTGCTGCCTCAGTTCGTGGCGGGCGCCCGCAAGGTGGGGCTGCACCGGCGCGCCGTGGTGGAGCGGATGGCGCGGTTCTACCCGCTGTACGTGGCGGACTTCCCCTTCCCGATGCTGGGGCTCGGGGTGGACATGGTGTGGAACCCCTGGCTGGGCGACGATGCCTATCGTCGCTGGCTGCGTAAGCTGCTCCGCCGGGCCAGCATCATGCAGGGATTGAATGTGCCAGATTGACAATATTCATTGGACGGATGATCACTCTCCGGGTTCAATGTGAGCCAGATCAAGTTCCGGCCACCCCGGCCCCGACGAGAGGATCCCCATGTCCGCCCCTTCATCCACCACCTCCGGCATCACCGCCCCGCAGTCCGATATCGACCTGTTCTCCGACGAGGTGCTCTCCCTCAATGACGACACCGTTTTCGCGCAGCTGCGTGAACTGGGCCCGGTCACCTACCTGCCGGCCAACGACGCCTACGCCATCACCCACTACGAGGAGGTCCGCGCCGCGTTGAGCGACCCGGCGACCTTCTCCTCCAAGGCTGTGGCCTTCAACGCGCAGATGAACGAGATCCTCTCGGGCACCTCCCTGGCTGCCGACCCGCCGGAGCACGGCAAGCTGCGCGCCATCCTCACCGACAACCTCTCCCCGCGCGCCATGCGCCGCATGAAGGACGGCATCGACGCCTCGGCACAGCAGCTTGTCACGGAGCTGACCCAGCGGGAGTCCTTCGACGGCATGTCCGACATGGCCGTCGCCTTCCCGGTCTCCGTCGTCCTCGACCTCATCGGCGTGCAGGGAGACCTGCGCGAGAAGATCCTGCCCTGGGGTGAGGCCGCCTTCAACCTGCTCGGCCCCCTCAACGAACGCGCCCAGGCCTCCTTCCCGGTCGCCGGGGAGCTGTTCAAGTGGACCCACGAGGAGATGCAGGGAGCGGACCTGGCGGAGGGGTCCATCGGCCGGGCGATCTTCGAGGCCGCCGAACGCGGTGACATCTCGCATGAGTCCTTCGGTTACATCGTCCACCAGATCCTGGCGGCCGGCATGGACACCACCATCACCACCATCGGCAACGCCCTGGTGCTGCTCGGCCAGCATCCGGAGCAGTTCCAGAAGCTGCGCGAGGACGTCTCCCTCGTGCCCTCCGCCCTCGCCGAGGTCCTGCGCCTGCGCACCCCCGCCCCGGTCTTCGGCCGCCGCGCCACCACCGACGTCGTGGTCGGCGGCACCCTCATCCCGGCCGGTTCCCAGGTGGCCATGTGCTACGGCGCCGCCAACATGGACCCGCAGAAGTTCGAGAACCCCGAGGTCTTCGACATCACCCGCAACGCCGTCGACCACATCGGCTTCGGCTACGGCATCCACTCCTGCGCCGGCCAGGGCCTGGCCAAGCTGGAGATCAACGGCCTGCTCACCGCCTGGGCGCAGCAGGTCGAGGACTACCGCATCGGTGCGGTGGTGCCCCGCCTGAACAACTTCACCCGCCCCTACGAATCCATCGAGATCACCGACATCAGGCGCGCCTGAGGCCGTCCCTGACGGTGCCGTTCCGGAACTTCACGTTCCGGGTGGCACAATGTCAGCCATGGATCTTCTCTCCGCCCGTATCGATCTCGACGCCATCGCGCACAACACCCGCCTGCTCAAGGAGCTGGTGGGCCCGACGCAGCTGATGGCGGTGGTCAAGGCTGACGGCTACGGCCACGGTGCGGGCCGGGTAGCCAGGGTCATGGCCGAGAACGGCGCCGACTCCTTCGGCGTGGCCACCCTGCAGGAGGGGCTGGCGCTGCGGAAGGCGGGCGTCGAGAAGCCCATCCTCGCCTGGATCTGGTCCCCGGAGCAGGACCTGGTGGAGGCCCTGGCCGTGCGCATCCAGCTCGGCGTGCCCTCCGTGCGCCACGCCCGTGCGCTTGTCGACGCCGGCGTGCCCACCCGCGTCACCGTCAAGGTCGACACCGGACTCCACCGCTCCGGCGTCGACGAGGCTGACTGGGTGGAGGTCCTCACCCTGCTCCGAGATGCGGAGCACATCACCGTCACCGGCCTGTTCTCCCACCTGGCCTGCGCCGATGAGCCGGAGAACCCGTCCAATGACCGGCAGGCCGAGAACTTCCGGCGTGCCATCGACCTCGCCCGGGAGCTGGGCCTGGAGGTGCCGGTCAACCACCTGTGCAACTCGCCCGGCACGCTCACCCGCCCCGACCTGCACCATGAACTCGTCCGCGTGGGGCTGTCCCTCTACGGCCTGGAGCCGATCCCCGGCCTTGACCACGGCCTGAAGCCCGCGATGAGCTGGTCCGGGCGGATCACCGCCGTCAAGCCGATCCGGCCGGGCGAATCCACCAGCTACGGCCAGACCTGGACGGCCACCGAGGAGGGCTGGCTCGCTGTGGTCCCTGCCGGTTACGCCGACGGAATCCCGCGCTCGTGGCAGGGAAGGCTGCAGGTGGGTATCGGCGGCAAGCTCTACCCGCAGGTCGGCCGCGTGTGCATGGACCAGATCGTGGTGGACCTGGGCGCCAATGAATTCGGCGTTTCCCCGGATGATGAGGCCGTCATCTTCGGTGAAGGCGGCATGAGCGCCGATGCACTCGCCGCGGCCACCGACACCATCAACTACGAGATCATCTGCACCCCCACCGGGCGCACCACCCGCATCTACGAGGGCGGGGTCCAACTGTGAGGGCCTCCTTCCCCTCCTCGGGCAGCCGCGAACTGGCCACCGCAGAACAGACGCAGACCTTCGGTGAGGAGCTCGGCCGCGCCCTGGAGCCGGGGGACGTGGTCATCCTCGACGGTCCCCTGGGGGCCGGGAAGACCACCTTCACGCAGGGCATCGCCCGGGGTCTGCAGGTCAAGGGGCGGATCACCTCCCCGACGTTCGTCATCGCCCGGGAGCACCGCTCGGCAGTCGGGGGCCCCGCCCTCATCCACGTCGATGCCTACCGGCTGCTGGGGGAGGGCTCCTCCGGTGACCCCCTGGGTGAACTCGACGCCCTCGATCTGGACACCGAGTTGTCTGCGGCAGTAGTGGTCGCGGAGTGGGGTGGCGGACTGGTCGAGCAGATCGCCGAGGACTACCTGCTGGTCAAGGTGGACCGGGAGACCGCGGTGCTGCGCGATCCGGAGTCCGAGACCCGCATCTTCAGCTGGGAACTGGTCGAGGCCTGACCATCCGGGGGATGGGTGCGAGGGCGCCTGACTGCCCCACCTGAATGACGGAAGGCGCGGTACGGGATCCATCGTCCCGTACCGCGCCTTCCGTCTGCCGGGAAGTGTCCGGCGGTTAGTTGGTGCGGCGGCGCAGCAGGAGAGCGGCGCCGGCACCGACGGCGACCAGGCCCACTGCCAGGGCGGTGAGGGCACCGCCGATGCCGTTGTCGGCCAGCTGGGTCTGCTGGGCGGCCGGGGCCGGGGTGACCTCGGCAGGCTTCTCAGCGGCGGCCGGGGCCGGCGCCGGGGCGGCCGGAGCGTTCATGGCCTGCTGCTGGGCCAGGACCTTCACGTCCATCTGCTGGGAGGCATCGGTCCACTCCTCCGGGCCCTGGGAGTCGTCCTTCTCCTCGTCGCCGGCGCAGGGCACGGGCAGACGCTCGGTCCAGGTGCGGCTCTCGGTGATGTCGCGCTCGACGACCTTGAAGGTGGTGTTCTCCGAGACCTGGTTCTTGGAGTAGCCGAAGTGGTAGACGGTGGCGTCGTACTCACCGGCGGGGGTGTTCTCCGGGATGTCCGCGGTGATGGTGCCGTCCCCGGTCTCCGGGTCGAAGGTCCAGCCCTCCGGTCCCTCGATGTCGCCGACAGGCCAGTCGCCCTCACGGTCGACGGGCTCAGCGACGGTTTCGGTGCCCACGATCTCTTCCTGGACGACGATGTTCTCGATGAAGCACTCGCCGCCGATCTCGAGGATCTCGTCGGCGGTGGCCGCCGGAGCGAGGAAGGTGGCAGAAGCGATGGAGGCGCCGGCGAGCGCCGCTGCGATGCGCTTGTTCAACATGAGTTTCCTTTGTTGGGGGATAGGTGATTGTGGTTTGTTCGCCGGGGCCGGGCCCCTTCGGTAGCGGTCACAGGGAAGTGTCTGAGGTGGTGATGAAACAGCCTGTGCCTAGAACCGTATGTCAATCTCAACCTCAGGTTGAGACTCTTTAAAGGTGTCCTGCGGAAACCCTGCAAAACTCTCCACCATTTGCCCCATTCCGGGGGTAATTCCCTGGTGAAACCGTTTGCTCAATTGCGTTCCCGGGTCGAATTCCCTTCAGAATGTGACTCAGGGGATGTCTGTGATTCTTGTGGCCCCCGCGCCCCGTCCCGGTCACGGCCGCAGGACCGCGAAAGGGTCCGTGACTGTGAGGCTGTGTGCCGTGAAACGGAAGAGCTGGGCGGGCCGCCCGCCACCGGCACCGGAGACCGTGCGCTCCCCGGTCGCCACCAGCTGGCCGCGCCGACTGAGGATGCGCTGCAGATTCGTCGCCGAGACCTCATGGCGGAGAACCGCCGAGTAGGCTTCGCGCAGCTGGGCGATGGTGAAGGTCTCCGGGGCGAGGGCGAAGGCGATGTTGGTGTAGGAGAGCTTGGCGCGCAGCCGTTCGGCCCCCACCTGCACCAGCTCCCCGTGGTCGAAGGCCATCTCCGGCAGTTCCGCCACCGGCAGCCAGCCCAGTTCCCCGCCGGCCTCCGGGCCTTCCGTCCACGGCACCAGGGCGAGAAAGGCGGTGGCGATGGTCCGGTCCCACGGGTCCCGCCCGGGCGCGCCCCGGGTCTCCAGCTGCTCCACATGCGCCGGGGTACGCGTCCCGGTGCGCTCGCCAAGGTGGCGCAGCACCGATTCCCCCAGGGTCTCGTCAACCTCGACGGGGCCGCTGGGCAGCGCCCACCGGCCCTCGAAGGGCGGACGGTACCGCCTGTGGGCGAGCACCTCCAGGCGCTGAGGCGCCGCATCAGCGAGTCCCACCCGCAGCAGCACCGCGACGGCCTCATGGCGGTATTTGGCCACGCCCTGTAGATCACGCAGAGGGCCGGGTTTTCTGGGGTTGTGCACGGGCAGGATGCTAGCATGCTGCGTAGTTTCCGACTCCCGGTCGAAAACCCGAGGAGGAGCCATGACACCCACCCACACCACCGGCCAACTCGCCACGCCTGCACCCACCTGGCGGCGTGAAACTGGAGTCGTCATCATCGGCTCCGGGGCCGCCGGGCTGACCGCCGCAGTCCACCTCGCCGACGCCGACATACCCGCGGTGCTGCTCACCCGCGCGACCGACCCGGCGGAATCCGCCACGAACTGGGCCCAGGGCGGGCTGGCAGCCGTCTGGGACTCCACCGACTCCACCGACGCCCACATCGCCGACACCCTGACCGCCGGGGCAGGACTGTGCGATCCCGCGGCGGTGCGCACCCTCGTCGAGTCCGCGCCGGAGGTCATCCGCCGCCTGGTCGACCTCGGTGCCGATTTCGACCGGTCAGGGGAGAGCCAGGATGACTACGACCTCCACCTGGAGGGCGGGCACAGCGCCCGCCGCATCCTCCACTCGCGTGGCGACGGCTCCGGCCGGGAGGTGGAGCGCACGCTCCTGCACGCCCTACGCCGGCGTCTCGACCAGCCGGGCTGCAGCGTGCGGCTGCGCACCGGGCTGCGCGCCGTCGACATCCTCACCGACCGCCACGGCGCGGCCTGCGGGGTACGCGTGTGCGACGGGGCGGGCGCGATCGGCGACCTGTCGGCCATCACCGTCATCCTGGCCACCGGCGGCGCCGGTCAGGCGTGGACCCTGACCTCGAATCCGGCTGTGGCCACCGGTGACGGGCTGGCCATGGCCTGGCGTGCCGGGGCTGCGGTGCGGGACATCGAGTTCACCCAGTTCCACCCCACGATCCTCCACCGCCGCGCCGGGCAGCCCCGTGCCGGCGGACGTGACGTGCTCATCTCCGAGGCGGTCCGCGGCGAGGGCGCCGTGCTGCTCGACCATGGTGGTCACCGCGTCATGGTGGGTGTGCATCCGCTGGCCGATCTCGCCCCGCGGGACGTGGTCTCTGCGGCGATGCACGCGCACATGGCGGGGACAGGGGAGGAGTGCCTGCTTCTCGACGCCCGCCACTTCGGCCCCGCAGCCTGGGTGGAGAAATTTCCCGGCATCCTGCGGATGCTGCGTGAGCGCGGCGTCGATCCGGTGACCGAACCCGTCCCGGTGCGTCCCGGTGCGCACTACCTGTGCGGTGGGGTGGCCGCCGACATGATGGGGCGCACCACCGTCCCCGGCCTGTTCGCGATCGGGGAGGTGGCCACGACCGGGGCGCAGGGCGCGAACCGGCTGGCCTCGAATTCGGTGCCTGAGGCGCTGGTCATGGGCGACCGGTTGGGTCGATGGCTGCGCGGTCTGCCGCGGGAGACCCCCGGACAACCGGTGGTGCGCCCCTCGGTGCCCCTGACAGAACCGGGCGGCCGGGCCCGGATCAATGAGCTCATGGACACCCACGTCGGGGTCCTACGGGAGGCCGCGCGCCTGGACACCGCCATCGCGGAACTGGAGGCGCTGCCCGGCACCGGGGTGCTGGACGACGCGGCCCTCGACACCACCGCCATCCACACCACCGCGCTGCTGGTCGCGCACGCCGCCCGGGAACGGACGGAGTCCCGAGGCGCCCACCGCCGCGCCGACCACCCGGAGACCGCCCCGGCCTGGGAGGTGCATCTGTGCCTGCAGGCCGGTCCCACCGGCATGCGGATCAGCCGTGAACCGGTGGGCCGGGACAGCACCGTCGCGGCGCTGATCTGAACTGCGCTAAAGCAGGAACTGCGCGGCCTGCCGGTAGAAAGGCTCCGATTCCCGGCCGACGTTGAGGGCCGCGAAGGTGGTGGGTTCGATGCCGCATTCGGTGTCGTGGAAGATATACAGGATGGGATCAGCCCCCAGCGTGCCCAGCGCGCGGCGGACGGGGTCAGCCCCGAGGGCCCCGGAGAATGCGGACAGGGAGGCCCGGTGCCATTCTTCGTCAGTCCCGGCCCATGCCTCGTGCAGCTCCCGGGTCAGGGCGCAGACCTCCGCGAGGCGCGGGGTGTGCAGCGGTTGGCAGAAATCATCCGGTGTCCACCGCTGGCAGGGGGTCATGCCGATGGTGTCGGTGTCATCCAGCACCCCGAACCACGGCGACAGGTTGCCGGGGTCGGGCACCAGGGTGGCGCCGTAGATCTTCTCGCCGCGCAGGTGCTCGGAGTTCCGGTGGATCGTCTCGACGAGCGCAGACGTGAGCAGCGTGCGGAAGGACTCGATGGTGTGGGGCACGGTCAACGGGGGCTCTCCTGCAGGCATGGGGTGGTGGAAGTCACCTTAAGCGCCCCGCGCCGCCCGCGCCACCAGGGGAGCCGGGCTCAGCGGTGCTCGCCGACATCCTGCCGGGAAGACCGTCGGTCATTGCCACATGTGCCCCGGGCACAGCCTTGTGGCCTGCGCTTGCTGACGTCCCCGGCCCCGGGTTCAATGGAGGTTGTGCTTGATTTCCTCGCCGCCAACCCGCTGATCGCCCTCGTTGCGATCCTCGCCGTGGGTCTCGCGCTGGGTAAGATCCGTATCCTCGGCATCTCGCTGGGCGCAGCGGCGGTGCTCTTCGTGGCCCTCGGCCTGTCCACGGCGAACCCCGACATCCAGATCCCCACGCTCATCTACCAGCTGGGCCTGGCGATGTTCGTCTACGCGATCGGGCTGACGGCCGGCGAGCAGTTCTTCGCGGAGTTCCGGGCCCGCGGCTGGCGCCTCACGCTGTTCATGATCCTGCTGCTCACCGGCCTGGTCGGGGTCGGCTACGCCATCATCCGCGCCTTCGGTCTGGGCGAGCTGACCGGTGCCGGCATGTTCGCCGGCGCGCTGAGCTCCACCCCGGGCATGGCCGCAGTCGTCGACATGGTCAAGGACGGATCGCTGGTGGACCCGGGGCGCGCCGGGGAGCCGGTCATCGGTTATTCGCTGGCCTACCCCGGTGCGGTGGTCGGCTCCATCCTGGTCGCCGCAGTCGGTGCGAAGCTGCTGAAGGTCGACCACCGGGCGGATGCGGAGAAGGAGGGGTTGATCATCGCCCCGCTGGAGTGGGACGGGGTGCGCATCGGACCGGGCATCGAGGGGACGGTGGCGCAGCTGCCGCGGCTGGCCGGCGCGGAGATCATCCCCACCCGCATCGTCCACGGCGAGCTCGACCATTCCCTGGCCGCGCCCGGGGACCGCCTGCATGAGGGGATGGTGCTGCTCATCAACGGCACGCGGGAGGCCCTCGCCACTGCCCAGCGCAACCTCGGCGGTCAGGTGACGGTGAAGATCGAGGACACGGACCTCGTCTACAGCCGGATGACGGTGTCGAATCCGAAGGTGGTCGGCCGTACCCTCGCGGAGCTGGACACCGTCTCCTCGGGTTTCCGGATAGCGCGCATCCGCCGCGGGGATGCGGAGGAGGTGCCGCATCCGGAGGACGTGCTCAACTACTCCGACCGGGTGCGGGTCGTCGCCGCCCCCAACCGTATGGCGGAGATCCGGGCGTTCCTGGGGGATTCGGAGAAGTCCCTGGCGGCGCCTGATCTCCTGCCCTTCGCACTCGGTCTGCTCGGCGGTCTGCTGCTGGGGGCCATCCCCATCCCGCTGCCGGGTGATTCGGTGCTCTCCCTCGGTTTCGGCGGTGGCCCCATCGTCGTCGGACTCATCCTCGGGGCGCTGCACCGCACGGGTCCGCTGACGTGGACGATGCCGTACCACGCCGTCCACACCCTCAACACCCTCGGTCTCTCCCTCTTCCTGGCCGGGGTGGGCACCACCGCGGGCGCCGGTTTCCGGGAGGCGCTGACCGACCCCTCCTCGCTGACGGTCATCGGGGCGGGACTGCTGCTCACCCTGGTCTCCGCGGTGGTGTGCGCGGTCGCCGGCATGCTGGTGCTGCGCCTGACCTGGGATGAATCGATGGGTGTCGCGGCCGGGGCGACGACCAACCCGGCGGTGATCTCCTACCTCAACGGCCAGACGGGCACGGAGTTGGCGGCGCGGGGTTATGCCACGGTGTACCCGACGGCGATGATCGGCAAGATCATCGCCAGCCAGATCCTCGTCCTCCTGCTGCTCTAGCCCCAGCAGGTTCCCAGGAAACGGGAGTAGTCTGGACGGGCTTGTCTCATCCATCCCTGAAGGAGCCCCCGTGCGTCTGTCCAACACCGGCCGATACCTCATCGCCATTGTCCTCGTCGCCTGGATCGGCGTGCTGGCGCTGCTCATCGGGATGCGCACTACCACGGGTGCGGAGACCCGTTTCGACACTGCGGGGGCCCTCGAGCAGGCGGTCGGCACCGTGGATGCCCAGGGTCTGAACATCGTGGGCCTGTCCCCGCAGGACCTCTACGGCGATGAGTGGGTCGCGGCCGCCGTCGTCTGCCCCTACGCCACCACGCAGGGCATCACCGAGAACTTCGAGGCCGACGCCACCGAACTGGAACTGGGTTCCGGCGGGGTCCCGGAGGACACCAACTACCTGCTGCTGCGTTCCGCGGACGGCGGCCAGGCCTTCGACCGCATCGCGCGCGCCGACATCGACCTGTGCAGCGTCCCGCTGGGCGGTTACTTCGATTCGCGTGTCATGCTGCCGCTGGGCAAGACCACCGAGGGCGGCTGGGTTCTGCTGAACTAGCTGGCCTATCCTGGGGGCGTGCTTGTACTGGCGATTGACACCTCCACCCCCGACCTGGTCACGGGCCTCGTCGACACGTCCACGGGTCAGGTCCATGACCGGGTGCTCCCGGGGACCCGAGCCCATAATGAGCAGCTCACTCCCGCCGTGCGGGCCCTGCTTGCCGACGCCGCCGTGGACTTCACCGACCTCGACGCCGTCGTCGTGGGCTGTGGTCCGGGCCCCTTCACCGGCCTGCGGGTCGGGATGGCCACCGCCGCCGCCTTCGGTGACGCCCTGGGCATCCCGGTCCACGGGGTGTGCTCGCTCGACGCCATCGCCCGCCGCCTGCCGGATGCGCGCAGGCTGGTGGCCACCGACGCCCGCCGCCGGGAGATCTACTGGGCCACCTACGAGGGGGAGACCCGGACGGCGGGCCCGGACGTGGTGAAACCCGCTGAGCTCACACTCCCGCACGAGGTGACGGTCATCTCCGTGCCGGCACATCTGGCGGAGCAGTTGCCGGAGGGGCTGCGGGGCGTCGATAAGCAGGACCTGTCACCGGACGCCGCCTCCCTCGTGGCGGTCGCCGACCTTGAGGCGGTGCCGGACCCGCTGGTGCCGCTGTACCTGCGCCGGCCGGACGCGAAGGAACCGAAGCCGGTGCCGAAATCACCCGCCATCCCGGAAGTGGAGCTGTAGATGGAGATCCATCGCCTGAGCTTTCAAAACGCCGCCCGCTGCGCCGAACTGGAGCAGCTGCTGTTCCCGGAGGACAACCCGTGGTCCCGGGACATCTTCGTGGTGGAGTTCGCCCAGCCGAACAACCTCTACCTGGGGGTCTTCGACGGGGATGACCTGCTGGCCTACGGCGGGATCTCCCAGCTGGGCCCGCGGCACGACCCGGAGTTCGAGATCCACACCATCGGCGTCGACCCTGACCACCGGCGCCGCGGACTCGGCCGCCTGCTCATGCAGCAGCTGCTCGCGGTGGTCGACAGCACGGGCGGGGAGGCCTTCCTCGAGGTGCGCACCGACAACGAGGCGGCCATCGCCCTCTACGAGGGGCTCGATTTCGAGCGGATCGGGGAACGGAAGAACTACTACCAGCCCTCGGGGGCTGATGCGTACACCATGAAGCGACCCGCGAGGAGTGAGCAATGATTGTCCTGGGTGTGGAGAGCAGCTGCGATGAGACCGGTGTCGGGCTCGTTGAACTCGCTGACGACGGCACCGTGAGGATCCTGGCCGATAAGGTGGCCTCCTCAATGCAGGAGCACGCCCGCTTCGGCGGCGTGGTCCCGGAGATCGCCTCGCGCGCCCATCTCGAGCAGATGGGCCCGGTGATGCGGGCGGCACTGGCGGAGGCGGGAATCGACAAGCCCGATGCCGTGGCCGCCACCGTCGGCCCCGGTCTGGCCGGTGCCCTCCTGGTCGGGGCCTCCGCCGCCAAGGCCTACGCAGCGGCCTGGGGAGTGCCCTTCTACGGCGTCAACCACCTCGGCGGGCATGTCGCGGTGGCGAACCTGGAGGGGGAGACCCTGCCGCACTCGGTGGCGCTGCTCGTCTCCGGCGGGCACACGCAGCTGCTGGAGGTCGAGGCCGTGGGCCGGCCCATGCGTGAGCTCGGCTCCACGCTTGATGACGCCGCCGGCGAGGCCTACGACAAGGTCGCCCGCCTGCTGGGCCTGGGGTATCCGGGTGGGCCGGTCATCGACCGTCTCGCCAGACGCGGTGACCGGGCTGCGATCGCCTTCCCCCGCGGGCTGATGAAGAAATCCGATTCCCGCCACGACTTCTCCTTCTCCGGACTCAAGACCGCCGTCGCCCGCTACGTGGAGGCCGCCGAACGCGAGGAGCGGGTCATCTCCGTGGAGGACGTGTGCGCCTCCTTCCAGGAGGCCGTCTGCGATGTCCTCACCGTCAAGGCCGTGCGTGCCTGCCAGGACGTCGGCGCGAAGGTGCTGCTGTTGGGCGGGGGAGTGGCGGCGAATTCCCGGCTCCGGGAACTGGCGCAGGAGCGCTGCGTGGCCGTCGGCATCGAGCTGCGCGTGCCACGGTTCTCCCTGTGCACCGACAACGGCGTCATGATCGCGGCGCTGGCCGCCCAGCTCATTCATGAGGGGGCCGGGCCCAGCGAACTGACCGTGGGCACCGATCCCTCCCTGGAGGTGGAGGTCCCGCTCCTCGGGGCCTGAACCGGTTCCGCCTGTTCGCCGAGCGAAGTCCCCCGGAGGCGGTTACGGTGACGTGGAACTTTCACTTCCGACTGGAGAAGGACGCTTCATGATCACCGGTTTCCTCGTCAACCCCGACCTGTCCCACCGCGTCATCGAATTCGAGCTCGACCAGGCCGCCCAGTTCCTCGGCGGTGTCGACCAGGACCGCGTGGCGGTCTCCTTCCAGGAGGACGGTTCCGACTACGCCGCCCTGTTCAACCCCACCGCCAGGACGCATGCCGCTGAGCCGAACCCGGTGGCCTCCCTGGCCCGTTCCGCAGCGGCGACCGGCGACCCGGCCTTCCTCGCCGATCCGACCACGGCGATCTCGGGGCCGGTCATCTTCGTCGGCGCCGAGGGCGGGGACATCGGCCTGGACGAGATCCGCCGGATCAAGGACGGTATGCGTGCGGTGCGCAACTACCGGGAGGACAACGAGGGGGACTACCGCCTGTGGCGGGCGGCCGTCCTCAACCTGGGGCAGCTCCGCATCGACTAGATCAGATCTGGCAGAAGTGAATGTTGAGCGCTGGCACTCGCGAGGGTAGAGTGCCAGTAGGTTGTTTCACCCACAGTTGTTCACCCGCGACGACGACTGTGCTGGACCACAACCGGCACACTCAACTCACTCAACTTTCACGGAGGAATATCGTGGCAAACGTCAACATCAAGCCGCTCGAGGACAAGGTCCTGGTCCAGATCGTCGAGGCCGAGACCACCACCGCTTCCGGCCTGGTCATCCCGGACTCCGCCAAGGAGAAGCCGCAGGAGGCCACCGTCATCGCCGTGGGCCCGGGCCGCATGGACGAGGACGGGGACCGCATTCCGGTGGATGTCAAGGAGGGTGACACCGTCATCTTCTCCAAGTACGGCGGCACCGAGCTGAAGTACGACGGCGAGGAGTACCTGCTGCTCTCCGCACGTGACCTGCTCGCCATCGTCGAGAAGTAGTCGGGGGTAACACAGCCCTATGGCTAAGCTCATCGCATTCGACCAGGAGGCCCGCGAGGGCATCCAGCGCGGCGTGGACACCCTCGCCGACGCAGTGAAGGTCACGCTCGGCCCCAAGGGCCGCAACGTCGTCCTGGACAAGGCCTTCGGTGGCCCGCTGGTCACCAACGACGGTGTCACCATCGCCCGCGACATCGACGTCGAGGACCCCTTCGAGAACCTGGGTGCCCAGCTGGTCAAGTCCGTGGCCATCCAGACCAACGACGCCGCCGGTGACGGCACCACCACCGCGACCCTGCTCGCCCAGGCGCTCATCGCCGAGGGGCTGCGCAACGTCGCAGCCGGTGCCAACCCCGTCGAGCTCAACCGTGGCATCGCCGCCGCGGCAGAGAAGACCGGCGAGCTGCTCAAGGCACGCGCGACCGAGGTATCCTCCTCCGCGGAGATCGCCAACGTCGCCACCGTCTCCTCCCGCGACGAGGTCGTCGGCGAGATGGTCGCCGGCGCCATGGACAAGGTCGGCAAGGACGGTGTCCTCACCGTCGAGGAGTCCCAGTCCATCGAATCGTCCCTGGACGTGACCGAGGGCATCTCCTTTGACAAGGGATTCCTCTCGCCTTATTTCATCACCGACGTCGACGCCCAGCAGGCCGTGCTGGAAGACGCCCAGGTGCTGCTGATCCGCAACAAGATCACCTCCCTGCCGGACTTCCTGCCGGTCCTGGAGAAGGTCGTCGAGTCCGGCAGGCCGGTGCTCATCATCGCCGAGGACATCGAGGGCGAGCCGCTGCAGACCCTCGTGGTCAACTCCATCCGCAAGACCCTGCGCGTCGTCGCCGTGAAGTCCCCGTACTTCGGCGAGCGCCGCAAGGCCTTCATGGATGACCTGGCCGTGGTCACCGCCGCCACCGTGGTCGACCCCGAGGTCGGTGTCAACCTCAACGAGGCCGGCCCGGAGGTCTTCGGTTCGGCGCGCCGCATCACCGTGACCAAGGACGACACCGTCATCGTCGACGGTGCCGGCACTCCGGAGGAGGTCGAGGCGCGCCGCGAGCAGATCCGCCGCGAGATCGCCAACACCGATTCCTCCTGGGACCGGGAGAAGGCGGAGGAGCGTCTGGCCAAGCTGTCCGGCGGTGTCGCCGTCATCCGCGTCGGCGCCGCCACCGAGACCGAGGTCAATGAGCGCAAGCTGCGCGTCGAGGACGCCATCAACGCGGCCCGTGCGGCCGTGCAGGAGGGTGTCATCGCCGGCGGCGGTTCCGCGCTCGTCCAGATCGCCGAGGAGCTCAAGGCATACGCTGAGGAGTTCGAGGGCGAGCAGAAGACCGGCGTGCTGGCCGTCGCCCGCGCACTGGTGAAGCCCTGCCACTGGATCGCCGAGAACGCCGGAGTGGACGGTGCCGTCGTCGTGGCACGTACCGCCGAGCGTGCCGACGGTGAAGGCTTCAACGCTGCCACCATGGAGTACGGCAACCTACTGGAGCAGGGCATCATCGACCCCGTGAAGGTCACCCACAGCGCAGTGGTCAACGCTGCGTCCGTGGCCCGCATGATCCTCACCACTGAGGCCTCCGTGGTCACCAAGCCGGAGGAGCCGGAGGCTGCTGCAGCCCACGGCCATCATCACCACCACTAGGTGAGACGGCATGAGGCCCGGTCCGGAACCTGCAGGTTCCGGACCGGGCCTCAGTTTTTCTCCCGCCCCGCCGGTCAGGCGTTGACGGGGGAGGAGGCTGCCTTGGCTGCCACCCGGGTCTTCCGGCCGCCGCGGTTGCGCAGCACGCTCATGCGCTCGGACTCGGACAGTCCACCCCAGATGCCGTAGGGCTCAGCGACCTTGAGGGCGTGCTCCCGGCAGGTGGCGATGACGGGGCAGGCGTGGCAGATGGCCTTGGCGCGGTTCTCACGCTGGGAGCGGGCCCGGCCACGCTCGCCGTCCGGGTGGTAGAACACATCCGACTCCTCGCCCCGGCAGGTGCCGTGGAGCTGCCAATCCCAGAAATCGGCGTTGGGGCCCGGAAGCAGGTGCGGCTGTGACATGTGCTCTTCTCCTCAGATAAAGAAGGGTTAGACTCTGGTGACGGGGCGCCCCGCGGATCATGTGGGTCGCTCCGATGCATGGAGGAGTCTGGCTGCCAACTGTGAACAGTTGGTGTCCTGAATGTGGCCGTCTGATGACCCGGGATTGACCGTCCGGGAAAGCACCGCTCTGACCTGCGCAAACAGTGAAGGTTAAGTGATTGTGAATTCTTGGGGCCCCGTGAAGAGGGGCTGAGCGGCGGAAACGGAGATTCACTTCTGTGGCGGACGAGGTATTCTGGTCCCGCCCGGTTGCCGATTTCCGGGCGATCCGGAGGATACAGACGTGAGTGATACCGACGCTGAGCTGGCAGACCTTGTGCCACTGGCCGTGGACGGCGACCGCCGCGCCCTCCAGCGCATCATGGCCATCGTCCACCCCAGGGTCCTGCGCTACGCCCGCGCACGCGTCGGAGGCGGACGTACCCCCACCCCCGAGGACATCGCCCAGGAGATCTGCCTGGCCGTGGCGACGTCGATAGGCAATTACGTGGACAAGGGCCGGCCCTTCATGGCCTTCGTCTACGGCATCGCCTTCAACAAGGTGGCCGACGCCCACCGCTCCATGGGGCGCGACCAGTCGCACCCCACCGACGACGTCCCCGACACCGGAACCGACAGGGACTCCCCCGAGGATCACGCCCTCACCGCCGACGGAAGTAACAGAGTGAGGGCGCTTCTCGATTCATTAAGTGAGAAAGCCCGCAACATTGTCATCCTGCGCGTTTTCGTCGGCCTCTCGGCCGAGGAAACCGCGGAGATCGTGGGCAGCACTCCCGGCGCAGTGCGTGTGGCGCAGCACCGGGCGTTGAACTCGTTGCGCAAGAACCTGGACGCCCAGCAGGGGATCCAGGCACCGGAGAATCGAGGAGTGAAGTGATGAAGCGTCGTCAGAAGGACGCCAGCGTCGGTGATGTCACGAGCCAGCTGCAGCCGCTGGTGGATGATGACGCCTTCCTCACCGAGCTCTCCCGCGGTGTGGACCCCTCGGACGGCACCGATGAACTCGCCGCGCTCTTCCTTGAGTTGCGCGATGACGTGGAGAAGCAGATGCCGCCCGCCCCGCTCATCGAGGGGGCGGACAAGGAACCGGAGGTCGTCTCCCTGGCTTCACGACGCCGCGGGAGACAGGGTCGCCCCTTCCTCTCCGGCATCATCGGCGCCGCCGCGGCCACCCTCGTCATCGCCGGCTCGGGTTCGCTGCTCTACAACGCCACCCCGGACTCCCCTCTGTGGGGTCTGTCCAGCACACTGTTCAGCGACCGGGCCACTGTCGTGGAACTGGCCGGCGCGCTCGAGGAGATCGACTCCCGGGCGGCTGAGGGGGACATGGACGGCACCCGCGCGCTGCTGGAGGAGGCCCGCCGCCTGCTGGCCGACGCCACGGTCGAGCGCCAGGCACCCCAGCAGGCACCGCGCGTGACCACCACGACCGTGATCCCACCCGTGGAACCTGCACCCCCCGTCACCCGGGAACCGGCCACCGAGACCGTGACCGAGACCAGCGTCCAGACCGAGACCGCCACCGTCACGGTGACACAGACCCCGCCGCCGGTGCGTCCGAACCCGCTGCCCATCCCGGTTGAACCGGCCCCGGCGCCCGCGCCGACGAACCCGACCACCCCAGTCCCGGATCCCGGATCCCCGGACCCGGGTGATCAGGACCCGGCCCCGACCCTGGCCCCGCCGCAGATCCAGAATCCTTAGACGCGGAGAGCCCGTGAGATCAGCGGGCGTTCAGCCCGTCGAGGAAACCGGCGGCGTAGTCCCAGGGGACGTAAGCGGTGACATCGGGTTCCACGGAGGGCTCGTGCACGGGCGCGAGGTCCCCGGCGAGGGTGGCTGCCATGTTGGCGGCCATGATGTCCCAGTCGTAGTAATGGAAGTCATCGCAGTCCTCGCAGAGGAAGAAGATACCGAGGATCCCCCGCGGTGCGAGTTCCTTCCGGAATCTGGCCACCAGGGCCAGGTCCTGGGTGATGCCTGCGCGCTCCTCGTCGGACAGCGGCGGAGCGGGCTCGTCGGGGTCCAGGAAGGACGCCGGATCGTTCGGATCGTCGGCGAACGGGTCGAGCGGCATCTGGGAGTTGTAGTTCACACCGGCCACACTATTGTGGACCGGCCTCATGGGCAATTCCCCGCCGCTAACAACCTCAGGGAGAAAGGCACTACAGTGTAGTCATCGCGGAAGCCGCACAGTGTAAGAAGGAGCAGCAATTCATGACCGATCAGCGCGTGTCCACCGGGGGAGACGATCCGAACAAGGTGGCCCTGCTGGGCCTGACCTTCGATGATGTCCTCCTCCTGCCGGCCGAATCCAATATCGTCCCCAGCGAGGTGGACACCTCCACCCAGCTCACCCGCAACCTGCGCCTGGGTGCCCCCGTCATCTCGGCGGCGATGGACACCGTCACCGAGGCGCGCATGGCCGTCGCCATGGCCCGTCAGGGTGGCATGGGTGTGCTGCACCGCAATCTCTCCGCGGAGGAGCAGGCGGAGCAGGTGGAGATCGTCAAGCGTTCCGAATCCGGCATGGTCACTGACCCGGTCACCTGTACCCCGGACATGACCATCGGTGAGGTGGACGCCCTGTGCGCACGCTTCCGTATCTCCGGTCTCCCGGTTGTCGACGAGAACGGCATCCTCGTCGGTATCTGCACCAACCGCGACATGCGCTTCGAGCGGAACATCCACCGCCGTGTCTCCGAGGTCATGACCCCCATGCCGCTGGTCGTCGCCCCGGAGGGTGTCACCAAGGATGAGGCTCTCAAGCTGCTCTCCCAGCACAAGGTGGAGAAGCTGCCGATCGTCGACGAGGCCGGCAAGCTGGTCGGTCTGATCACGGTCAAGGACTTCGTCAAGACCGAACAGCACCCGAACTCCTCCAAGGACTCCTCCGGCCGCCTGCT
This sequence comes from Corynebacterium lemuris, assembly GCF_024919295.1. Taxonomy (GTDB): domain Bacteria; phylum Actinomycetota; class Actinomycetes; order Mycobacteriales; family Mycobacteriaceae; genus Corynebacterium; species Corynebacterium lemuris. The sequence continues at coordinate 516,900 of NZ_JANWTC010000001.1, forward strand.
GGTCGCCGCGGGCATCGGTACCGGTGAGGACTCCTGGGACCGTGCCGGCAAGCTCGTTGAGGCCGGCGTCGACGTCCTCGTCGTCGACTCCGCCCACGCCCACAACAACCGCGTACTCGAGATGGTCTCCCGGGTGAAGCGGGACTTCGGCGACCGCATCGACGTCATCGGCGGCAACCTGGCCACCCGCAGCGCCGCGAAGGCCATGATCGACGCCGGCGCGGATGCCATCAAGGTGGGCATCGGCCCGGGCTCCATCTGCACCACCCGCGTCGTCGCCGGCGTCGGTGCCCCGCAGATCACCGCCATCATGGAGGCCGCCGTCCCGGCCCGCCAGGCGGGTGTCCCGATCATCGCCGACGGTGGCATGCAGTTCTCCGGTGACATCGCCAAGGCTCTGGCCGCCGGCGCCTCCACCGTCATGCTCGGCTCCATGCTGGCCGGCACCACCGAGTCCCCCGGCGACATCGTCGTGGTCAACGGCAAGCAGTACAAGCGTTACCGCGGCATGGGTTCCATGGGGGCCATGCAGGGTCGCGGCCTGAGCGGTGAGAAGCGTTCCTACTCCAAGGACCGCTACTTCCAGGCCGACGTCAAGAGCGAGGACAAGCTCGTGCCGGAAGGCATTGAGGGCCGCGTGCCGTTCCGCGGCTCCATCGAGGCCATCACCCACCAGCTGGTCGGTGGACTGCGCGCCTCCATGGGCTACACCGGTTCCGCCACCATCCCGGAGCTGCAGACGAAGCAGTTCGTGCAGATCACCTCCGCCGGCCTGAAGGAATCGCACCCGCACCACATCCAGCAGACCGTCGAGGCACCGAACTACCACTAGTTCCTCCCGCCTGAGACAGCAGACCGCCCGCGCCGAGCCTGGTGCGGGCGGTCTGCTCTTTGCCCACCGACCCCCAGGCTGTCGGCCGGGGTGTCAGGGGTGCGGTAGAGTTGACCTCCGAAATCACCCGCGAGGATCGGAGCAGTACATGCGCGACTACGTCGAGATCGGTGTGGGCCGGGAGGCCCGCCGTACCTACAGCCTGGAGGACATCTCCATCGTCCCCTCCCGGCGCACCCGTTCCTCCAAGGACGTCGACACCACGTGGAACATCGACGCCTACACCTTCGACATCCCCGTCATGTCGCATCCCACGGATGCCCTGGCCAGCCCGGAGTTCGTCATCGAGATGTACCGCCAGGGCGGCCTGGGCGTCATCAATGCCGAGGGACTCTGGGGCCGCCACGCGGATCTCGACGCCGCCGTCGACCGGGTCATCAGTGCCGTCACCGGGGGGGACGCCTTCGACGGCGGTGCTGCCGCGATCGCCGCGCTGCAGGAGCTGCACTCCGCCCCGATCGACGATGACCTGCTGGCCGAGCGCATCGGCGAGGTCCGGGCCTCGGGAGCCACCGTCGCGGTGCGCGTCAGTCCGCAGCGGGCCCGCGAGCTCGCCCCGAAGGTGATCCAGGCCGGCGCGGAGCTGCTGGTCATCCAGGGCACGATGATCTCCGCGGAGCACGTCGCCGAGGGCGGTGAGCCGCTGAACCTCAAGGAGTTCATCGGTTCCCTCGAGGTGCCGGTCATCGCCGGCGGCGTCGCCGATTACACCACTGCGCTGCACCTCATGCGCACCGGCGCGGCGGGTGTCATCGTCGGCGGCGGCCCCAACACCAACCAGCTCGCGCTGGGCATCGAGGTCCCCATGGCGACCGCCATCGCCGACGTCGCCGCGGCCCGCCGCGAGTACCTCGACGAAACCGGTGGCCGCTACGTCCACATCATCGCCGACGGGGAGATCGAGAATTCCGGTGACGTGGCCAAGGCCATCGCCTGCGGCGCCGACGCTGTGATGCTGGGTACTCCGCTGGCCACCGCCACGGAGGCCGCCGGCCGCGGCACCTTCTGGCCGGCCGTTGCCGCGCACCCGCGTTTTCCCCGCGGCATCGTCCAGGACCTGCGTTCCCTGTTGGATGACACCGCCACCCTGGAGACCGTCCTCAACGGCCCCTCGACCGACCCCTTCGGCTATCAGAACATCGTCGGTGGTCTGCGCCGCGCGATGGCCAAGTGCGGCTACACCGACCTGAAGAGCTTCCAGAAGGTCGGCCTGGCGGTCAATCTCTAGTTCTGCCGCAGCCGGGCCTCAATGCCGTCGAGGATGACCTCGAGGCCGAACTCGAAGATGGCCCGGTGGCTGGTGATGGACGAGTAGGCGGTACCCACCGCCTGTCCCACCCGGCCGGAGATCGGGAACTCATCGGCCGGCATGACCTCCGCGAGGATGGGTCCGTGGACGTTCCACCATTCCAGGTCGGTGATTCCGGAACCTTCCGCCAGCTGCCGGGCCGTGATGGCGTTGGCGGCGTTGGCCGCCGCGTGTGATTCGATCAGCGAGATCGCGTGGTCCATGGCGATGTCGTCGAGACCACAGCCCTCGACTGCCGCCAGCTCCCACTCGTAGCGCGCCGAGATGCCCGGCCCGATCCAGGGTCTGTGGCTCCGGCTCTGCAGCAGCCACGGGTGCCGGTGGTATTCCTCCCAGAGCAGTTGCGCGAGGGTGCGCAGCCGCTCCCGCAGTTCCCCCGCGTGTCCCGGCAGCGGTGTGCGCCCGACGACCTGGTCGATCATCAGGCCGATCAGTTCGCCGCGGCCGGGGACGTAGGTGTAGAGCGATGTGGCGGAGGTGCCCAGCTCCTCGGCGAGCCGGCGCATGGAGAACGTCTCCAGCCCCTCCCGGTCCGCCAGGGCGATGGCGGCGTCGATGACCTGGTCCAGGCTCAGCTTCTTCCGGGGTCCGCGGGCCCCCTCCTCCTCGCCCAGCCGGTGGCGCCACAGCAGGCGCAGCATGCGGGTGGGATCTCCGGTCTTCTCTTTCTCGGACGACATATTGACAGTTTAGTCCGAACGGCGTACGTTGAATCCCCCAAACTCCGTACACTGTTAATAGTTAGGTGGCGTGATGACATCACCGACAACCCGAGCCCCGGCCATCCGCGCCCGGGGAGTGGTGAAGAATTTCGGGGGCACACGTGCCCTCGACGGCCTCGACCTCGAGGTCAGGGCGGGCTCCGTACACGGTCTCCTCGGGCCCAACGGTGCCGGGAAATCCACTGTCGTGGGCGTGCTGGCCACCCTGCTGGCCCCCGATGCCGGTACCGCTGAGGTGGCGGGCGTCGATGTGCGCCGCGGACGGGAGTTGCGCCGCCATATCGGACTGGTCGGCCAGCACTCGGCCGTCGACGAGATCCTCGGCGGCCGCCAGAACCTCGTCATGTTCGGTCGGCTCTCCGGACTGCGTAAGGCTGCCGCACAGCGCCGCGCCGAGGAGCTTCTCCATACCTTCGACCTGGTCGAGGCCGCAGCAAGGCCCGTGGCCACGTATTCCGGTGGTATGCGCCGCCGCCTCGACATTGCCGCCGGACTCATCCTCGAACCCGACGTGCTCTTCCTCGACGAACCCACCACCGGCCTCGATCCCCGTGGCCGCATCGACGTGTGGAACCTCATCACCGGTATCGCCGCCCGCGGCACCACCGTCCTGCTGACCACCCAACACCTTGAGGAGGCCGACCAGCTGGCCGACCGTATCTCCATCATGAAGGCCGGGCGGATCATCGCCGAGGACACCCCGGCTGCACTCAAAAGCCAGCACGGCGGCGACCGCGTGGAGATCACCGTCCCCCGCGACCTGGACCGGCTCCCCGGTGCTTTCATGATTACGGACGAGGATGCGGGCGTCGTCACGTACCCGGCCCCGGGCGGGGCCCGCGACCTCATCGAGGTGGTCCGGCTTCTCGACGCCGCCGGCATCACCCCCGAGGACATCTCCCTGCGCCGCCCCACACTCGACGAGGTATTCCTCGCCCTGACCGAGAAGGAGGAGGCATGACCATCATCAGAAACGGATGGGTCCTGACGCTGCGTGAACTGGCCCACTGGGCCCGCCAGCCCTGGACCCCGGTCTTCAACCTGCTGTTCACCATCATGCTGCTGCTGATGTTCGCCTTCATCTTCGGCGGTTCCATCCAGCTGCCCGGCGGCGGGGACTACATCCAGTTCCTCCTGCCCGGCATGATGGCCCTGGCGATGATGTTCGGTGTGGAATCCACCACCCTGGCCATGGCCACTGATGCCCGCAGGGGCATCACCGACCGCTTCCGCTCCCTGCCCATCGGCGACGCGGCCGTCTCCCTCGGCCGGGTCGGTGCCGACCTGATCAGCTCGGCAGTGGAACTGCTCATCCTCGTGGTCGGCGGGCTGCTGCTCGGCTGGCGTATCACCGGCTCCCTGCCGGCCGCGGCCCTGGCCGTCGCGCTGCTGCTCTGGCTGCGCTTCGCCGTGCTGTGGATCGGGATATTCCTGGCCCTGACCATCGGCCGCAATGAGGGTGCCACGATGATGGTGCAGGTGCTCGTGTGGCCCGTCGGCTTCCTGTCGAACGTCTTCGTCTCCCCGGAGTTCATGCCCTCCTGGCTGGGCGCGGTGGCGGCGTGGAACCCGGTCTCGGCCACCGCGACGGCCGTACGCGAACTCTTTGCCAACCCCACCGGCGTGACCTCCGGGTGGCTGGCCGAACACGCGGTCACCGCAGCCATGATCTGGCCTGCTGTCCTGGTGGCGGTCTTCCTGCCGCTGTCCGCCAGGGCCTGGCGGCGGCTGCGGAAATAGGGTGTTGACTTTGCGGCGGACAGGCGTAATTTCCTCGGTGTGACCACCCATTCCGGTGCCGTCCGCCGGGACCTGTTCGCCGCAGCTCCGAAGAAGACGGAACGGACCTACCCCTGGTGGAAGGTCATGTGCCTGTCAGGCGTGGACTACTTCTCCACGCTCGGTTACCAGCCCGGCATCGCGATTCTCGCGGCCGGTGCCCTGGCACCTGTCGCCACTGTCGTTCTCGTCCTGGTGACCCTGTTCGGTGCGGTACCCGTCTACCGGAAGGTCGCCGGGCACTCCCCGCACGGACTGGGGTCGATCGCCCTCATGGAGCGCCTGGTCAGCGGGTGGGCGGGCAAACTCCTGGTGTTGCTTCTGCTCGGTTTCGCCATGACCGACTTCATGATCACCATCACCCTGTCCTCGGCGGATGCCGCCACCCACATCCTCCACTCCACCGAATCCCCACTGCTCATCCCCGTCACCCTGGGTCTCATCCTGGCCCTGGCCGCTGTATTCTTCCGCGGCTTCCGGGAGGCGGTCGGGGTGGCGGTGGTCCTCGTGGCAGCCTACCTCTCCCTGTCTGCGGTGGTCATCGGCGTGGGCCTGCGGCAGCTGGTGACCGGCCCCGGGCACGTCACCGACTGGTGGCACGGACTGCTGGCCCAGCAGTCGAACCCCTGGCTGCTGCTGGCCCTGGCGGTGATCGTCTTCCCGAAACTCGCCCTCGGCCTCTCCGGCTTCGAGACCGGTGTTTCCGTCATGCCCCTGATCCGGGCCACCGACCTGGCCACACGGATCCGCGACGCCCGCCGACTGCTGCTGACCAGCGCCCTGATCATGTGCACCTTCCTCATCACCTCCTCGGTTGTGGTGGCCATGCTCATCCCGGCGGCGGAGTTCGGCCCCGGTGGCACCGCCGATGGCCGCGCGCTGGCCTGGCTGGCGCATGAGTATCTGGGACAGTGGTTCGGCACCGTCTACGACTGGGTGACCGTGGGCATCCTCTGGTTCGCAGGGGCCTCCGCCATGGCCGGCCTGCTCGCCCTCCTGCCGCGCTACCTGCCCCGCTTCGGCATGGCCCCCGAGTGGGCTCGCCGCTCCCGGCCCATGGTGACGGTACTCACCGTCATCGCCGTGCTCATCACCCTCGCCTTCGGGGCGAGCGTCGACGCCCAGTCCGGCGCCTACGCCACCGGCGTGCTGGTGGTGCTCGTCTCCGGGGCGGTGGGCGTCACCCTGCTCAGCCACGGTCGGGAGCGGATCCTCGCCGCCGTGACCACCGCAGTGCTCTCCGCGACACTGGCGGCGAACATCATCGAGCGCCCTGACGGTGTCCGGGTGGCCGCCTTCTTCATCATCGGGGTGACGGCCACCTCGATCATCTCGCGGGCCTGGCGTTCCTTCGAACTCCGCGACGTCGGTGTCATCTTCGATCCGGCAGCCGAGCACATCCTCGCAGCCCATACGACGGGTACCCGGCTCGCGCTCGTCCCGGCTGCCCCGGGTGGGGATCTCGCACTGAAGTCGCGGCGCATCCGCCAGTCCAACCACCTGCAGGATGAATCGCTGCTCATCCTGGAGATCGAGGTGGCTGACCCGTCGGTGTTCGCGGAGAAGCTCCGGGTCCGGGGCACCTCCCACGACGAACTCTCGGTGCTGAATGTGAGTGCCGCCAGCGTCCCCAATGCTGTGGCCGTGATCGCCCTGGAGATCCGCGATCTCACCGGGGTCACCCCCGACATCTACTTCGAATGGGCGCCCGGCAACCCGCTGCGTGACATGCTGCGTTTCCTGGCGCTCGGTCGAGGGCAGAACGCCACCGTGACCCGGGAGATCCTGCGCAGACACATCCCGGAGGAGCGGGACCGGCCCACCATCCACGTCAGTTAGGACTGGGGGAGCGGCGTAGTAGGATCGAAGCCGTGACTTCCGTAACCCCCCGCCCCGTCCTCGTCGTGGATTTCGGCGCACAGTACGCCCAGCTCATCGCACGGCGCGTACGTGAGGCACGAATCTACTCCGAGGTTATTCCGCACACCGCCACGATCGAGGAGATCCGGGCCAAGAACCCGGCCGCTCTGATCCTCTCGGGCGGTCCTTCTTCTGTTTACGCTGATGAGGCGCCCAGGCTGGACCCGGAGGTCCTGGAGCTGGGCCTGCCGGTCTTCGGCATCTGCTACGGCTTCCAGGCGATGACCCGCGCACTCGGCGGCACCGTCGCCGAGACCGGTGCACGCGAATATGGCCGCACCGACCTCGAGGTCGTCAGTGACGGTGGCGTGCTCCACGATGCGCTGGCCGCCTCCCACAAGGTGTGGATGAGCCACGGCGACGCCGTGACCGAGGCCCCCGAGGGCTTCACCGTCACCGCCTCCTCCGAGGGTGCGCCCGTCGCTGCCTTCGAGAACGTGGAGAAGCGTTTCGCCGGTGTGCAGTACCACCCGGAGGTCCTGCACTCCCCGCACGGCCAGCAGGTCCTCACCCGCTTCCTCACTCAGATCGCCGGCCTCGAACCGACCTGGACCGCGGCGAACATCGCCCAGCAGCTCATCGAGGCTGTCCGGGAACAGATCGGCCCCGAGGGCCACGCCATCTGCGGACTGTCCGGCGGCGTGGACTCCGCCGTGGCCGCCGCTCTGGTGCAGCGCGCCATCGGTGACCGTCTGACCTGTGTCTTCGTCGACCACGGACTGCTGCGCTCCGGTGAGCGCGAGCAGGTGGAGACCGACTTCGTCGCCGCCACCGGTGCCCGCCTGGTCACCGTCGACGAGCGCCAGGCCTTCCTGGACAAGCTGGCCGGCATCAGCGAGCCGGAGACCAAGCGCAAGGCCATCGGCGCCGAGTTCATCCGCTCCTTCGAACGCGCCGTCGCCGGTGTGCTGGAGGGCGAGCAGGTCGACTACCTCGTCCAGGGCACCCTGTACCCGGATGTTGTCGAGTCCGGCGGCGGCAGCGGCACCGCCAACATCAAGAGCCACCACAACGTCGGCGGCCTGCCGGATGATGTCGAGTTCGAGCTCGTGGAGCCGCTGCGCCTGCTGTTCAAGGATGAGGTCCGTGCCGTCGGCCGTGAACTGGGTCTGCCGGAGGTCATCGTCAACCGCCAGCCCTTCCCGGGCCCGGGCCTGGGCATCCGCATCATCGGTGAGGTCACCGAGGAGCGCCTGGAGATCCTACGCGCCGCCGACCTCATCGCCCGCACCGAGCTGACCGCCGCCGGCCTGGACGACCAGATCTGGCAGTGCCCGGTCGTCCTGCTCGCCGACGTCCGCTCCGTCGGTGTCCAGGGTGACGGCCGCACCTACGGCCACCCGATCGTGCTGCGCCCGGTCACCTCCGAGGACGCGATGACCGCCGACTGGGTCCGCATCCCCTACGAGGTGCTGGAGCGCATCTCCACCCGGATCACCAACGAGGTCAAGGACGTCAACCGTGTCGTTCTCGATGTGACCTCCAAGCCGCCGGGAACCATCGAGTGGGAGTAGAACTCCGGCTCTGAGAAGATGCGGTGGCCAGCCTTCAGGGTTGGTCACCGCATCTGCTTTTCCGGGGAGCCTGTCGACGCCCTGCGCGAAACTTTTTTGAGCCATCCGCCGGGCAGTGTCCCCCTGCGGCACTAAACTCCGACGGGTTGGTTCCATCAGCAGGTTGCGCTGATGGAGGAAGGCGTCCGGAACCGGGGATTCGGCAGGAGGATCCGTGGGGCTCTGGACTTCAGCGGGGATGAAAGGGTCGATCTCGACGATGTCGTCTCCGTGTCGTCGACCATGCGTTGGAGTCCAGCAACATGGAGGAGCTGGGACTTGGCCTCGAGAGCATCATCAGGCTGGCCGAATCATCGCCTTTTCGGGATCTGGCTTCCATCGATGCGACGGCGGTAGCCCTCGGTGACCCGGATCATGAGTGGGACTTCTGACGGGATTTTCTACCCGTCCTTCTTCTTGTCCACCATCCCGGAGGAGATGAAGGCCCGGTAGTCATCGAGTGAGAGCTCGGCGTAGCCGTTGGACCACTCAAGAATGGCACGGCGGATGCGTTTGCCTCCGCCGATGAAGCTGACCACCTTCCGGGCATTTACGGATTGAGCGTGTGCCCGGGCGAGCACGGCCCCGCAGGCGATGGCGTAACCGTTGAAGGCAGTGTCGCTCAGTTCCGGGATCTCCACGCTGCCCTTCATATCGTGGTATTGCCTCACGTAGAAGGAGCGGCCGCGGGAGGACTGCAGGAATCCGAGGAAAGGGTCGGAGTAGGCCTGCAGGATGCGCTGCAGCCCCACCACCCGGGCACCCTCTCCGACGGCCTCCGTGCTCTCCGTGAGCACCCCGGGCTGGGGGATGCCGCCGTATTCCTCCAGGGTGCTGCGCATCGCCTCCTTGACCTGGAGGATGATCACTCCGCCGTCGGCGTCGCGGAGCAGCACGAGAAAACAGCGGGTGCCCACACTGCCCACCCCGACGACCCGGCGCACGATGTCCTCCAGCGTGTAGTGGGCGAGGACCATGCGGATGTCCGCCTTCGCTGAACGCAGGTACTGCTGGTAGTTGTCCGCCACGTTGAGCTCGACCTCGTCAGCGACGTGGGTCATCACGGGTGGGTCCTCGATGAAGCGGCGTCTCCCGTCAGTGGTTTCCTCGGTCAGGCGCCGGGCAGCGCGCGCACTGGTGCGTTTGCGGGCGTCCTCGGCGGCCTGCTCCAGCACCCGGCGGGACTCCTTGCCCAGGTGCCGGCGGGCCATCTCCTGGTTGAAGTGCGAGTAGTAGCGCTCCAGGGGGCTGTGCTGATCGGAGGTTCTCAGGGAGGCGACGTAGGCCCTTATGGTGTCCGCGGCGGCGGTCTGCACCACCTTCTCAGATCGGTCGGTGTCGCGCCCGCCGATGATGACGCTGGTGACCAGCCGCTTGAGGTCCCAATCCCAGGGTGCCCAGGCGGATTCGTCGAAGTCGTTGAGGTCGAAGGCCTGGGTGCGTTGCGGCGTGGCGTAGAAGCCGAAGTTGCTCAGGTGGGCGTCCCCGCTGGAGACGACCGGAATCCCGCTGTGGGGATCCCTGGCCTGGTCCGCGGCCATGAGCGCTGCGGTACCGCGGTAGAAGGTGAAGGGACTCTGCGCCATCCGGGCCATCCGCAGGGGGATGAGCCACTGTTCCCGGGTGGTGTTCTGCCTGTGCAGGATGCCCAGGGGATCGCGTCCGGTGGTGGTGAGCGACGCCAGCTCACCGCGTGTGACCGTCATACCCCCTGAGTCTATTGCTTCTCGACGCCCCCGGGATCACAACTCAGTCTCGGGCTGCGGCCTCGTTCACCCGCACCGGGCCGATCCCTCCTTCGACATGCAGGTTCAGGGTGGCGCCGGTAGCGTCCCCGTTGTAGGTTCCCGGGGTGCAGGTGGATTCGCCGATGCCTTCGCCGCAGGTCAGGTCCACAGGGACGGCGTCGGGGAGGAAGACGTTGACCGGACCGATGCCTCCGTCGACGGTGGTGGTGCGGGCCTCGCCCAGGGCGGACAGGCCGCGCAGGTCGACAACCAGATCCCCGATGCCGCCGGAGTAGATGTCCTGGAGCTCCGTCTCGGCGGTGGGGGCGAACTGGCGGGGTTGGGCGACGTCCTCGAAGTCATCCCGGAAGGTGACACCGATGATGCCGGCAGCGATGGTGGCCGCCCCCATGGTGCCGATCAGGCCGAGAGCGACCCAGGGCCAGATCCGCGGCTTACGGGTGGCGGGCTGCGGGGCGGGGCCAGGTTCGGGCAGATCCCAGGCAAAAGGGGCGGTGCCCAGCGGATCCCAGGCGGGTGGACTCACTCGGCCCGGGGGCACGTCGGTACCCTCGGCGGGCAGGTAGGCGGAGAGGTCGACGGGCTCGGGCATGGTGCGGGCGGGGGCGTCGGCAAGCAGACCCGCCGGGGGCTGCGGGGTGCGCTGGTGCAGGGCCCACCACGCCGTCAGCAGCACGAGGATCGCCAGGACACCGGTGGAGGCCAGCGTGCCCCCGGAGGTGAAGATGCCGGAGGTGAGGATGAAGAAGATGATCAGCCACCAGCCGGTGGAGCGTTCCTTCAGCTCAGGTGCGCTGAACTGCTCCTTGCGCCGGGAGACGGCCTGCGCGGGGGAGACCGCCATGCCGTAGCGGGGCATGGCCATCCAGGCGAGCAGGTAGGCCGGGAGCCCACCGCCGAGGGTGAACAGGGAGACGACGAACAGAACGCGGACGATGGTCGGGTCGATCTGGTAGCGCACGCCGATGCCCTCGCAGACGCCGGCGATCTTCGCGTTGCCGCCCTGCTCGGAAGGGATGCGGGGCGGGCGGGTGTCCCACATCTGCCGGACTGTGTCGCTGAAGGAGCTCTGGGTGGTCATGGCTTCATTGTCGGTGGCAGGAGGGGAATCCGGTATCGGGATCCACCCTGAATTCCGGGAATCAGGGTCTGCCCCGATGTGGTCAGGGTGGGTTCTCTGGGAGGATCAGGGGCATGAACACCACCCCCTCCCCGGTCCCGTACGGGCCGGAGCGCTCCACCCCGGGTCCGTATCCGACGTACCTGCGCCCCGCCTCCCGGCGGGTGGTCGCCGGTGTCGCCGGCGGCCTGGCGGTGCACCTGGGAGTGGACGTGTTCTATGTGCGACTGGCCTTCATCGTGGGATCCTTCCTCTCCGGGCTGGGTGTGGCGGTCTACGCCGGGTTGTGGATGTTCTCCAAGGCCTCCGACACGGTGGAGCTGCCCATCAGGGAACGCGAGCTGTCGAGGTCGGTGTACCTGCTCCTGGCTCTGATCGGTGGGGTGGGTTTCGTCGTCTCCGCCAGTCTCGTCTCCGGCCTGCCCGGCGCAGCACTCATGCCGCTGCTGGTCGCGGGTGTGGGTGCGGTGCTGGCCTGGCAGGCCTATGACCGGGGACTGGGCACGGGACGCAGCCACCTGAGCATCCTCGGCGGTGCGGTGCTCATGCTGGCGGGCATCGTGGTGACGGTCATCTACTCGGAGCGCTCCAGCGGATTCGCCGCGGCGATCCTCGCGGTGGTGCTCACCCTGGCCGGGGCCGCGGCCCTGGGTGTGCCGCTGGTGATGCGCCTGTGGGATTCCCTGGCGGAGGAACGCGCCGCCAAGGCGGCCAGCGAGGAACGCGCGGAGATCGCCTCCCGTCTGCATGATTCGGTGCTGCAGACCCTGGCGCTGATCCAGAAGCGCTCCGATGACCCGGCCGAGGTGGTCCGGCTGGCCCGGGGCCAGGAACGGGAGCTGCGGCAATGGCTCTTCGACGCCGATGAGAAGACCAGCCAGACCGTCTTCGCCGCGGTGGAGACCGCCTGCGGGGAAGTCGAGGACCTCTTCGGCATCCGCATCGCCCCCGTCACCGTCGGCGAGGACCGGGAACTGACGGAGGAGACCAAGGCCGTGGTGCTCGCGGCGCGGGAGGCGATGGTCAATGCGGCGAAGCACGCGGGCGTCGACAAGCTCGATGTCTACGCGGAGATCCTCGCCGGAGAGCTGGGCATCTTCGTCCGCGACCGGGGCAGCGGTTTCGATCTGAAGGGGATCCCCGTCGACCGCCACGGCATCCGCGAGTCCATCGAGGGGCGCATGGAGCGTATCGGCGGGCAGGCGCGCATCCGTTCCACTGCGGGGGAGGGCACTGAGGTCTCCGTGACCTACCGACTGCCGGTATCCTGAGCGGCATGGTGAAGGTGTTCCTCGTCGACGATCATTCCGTCTTCCGCTCCGGTGTCCGCGCCGAACTGGCCGGCCACGTCGACATCGTCGGTGACGCCGGCACCGTCGCCGAGGCCATCGCGGGTATCGACGCCGCGCGTCCTGACGTCGTCCTCCTCGACGTCCACATGCCCGACGGTGGTGGCGTCGCCGTGCTCAAGGGCGTGGACGTGGACACCACCTTCCTGGCGCTGAGCGTCTCCGATGCGGCGGAGGACGTCATCTCCGTCATCCGTGCCGGGGCCCGCGGCTATGTGACCAAGAACATCTCCGGCCCCGAACTGGCCGAGGCCATCGAGCGCGTCCACTCCGGGGACGCCTACTTCTCCCCGCGGCTGGCGGGCTTCGTGCTCGACGCCTTCGCCGGCGGGGAAGTGGTCGAGGATCCGGCGGAGGAACCCCGCAAGATCGACGACCCCGTGGTCGACGCCCTCACCCGCCGCGAGCTGGAGGTATTACGGCTGCTGGCCCGGGGCTACACCTACCGGGAGATCGGCAAGGAGCTGTTCATCTCCGTCAAGACGGTGGAGACCCACGCCTCCAACATCCTGCGCAAGACCCAGCAGTCCAACCGCCACGCGTTGACCCGCTGGGCACATTCCCGGGACCTGGACTAGATGCGCGACTACACCTTCCAACCCGGTCGGGTGGTCATCGCCGCCCTGATCTTCACGGCCATCGTCATCTGGCAGGCCGATCTCGGTGGGGTCTGGTGGGTGCCGGCCTTCATCCTCATCGCGGTGGTCTTCGCCGGCATGCACGCCTTCTACAACTGGGCGAACACCCGGCTCAACGAGATGGGCAGACGCGTCCGCGAGGCAGAGGATAACCTGTAGGACTGGTGGGGTAGGCCCTGCGTCCCGGCGGGTCAGGCGTAGGCCAGTGCCCGGGTGCCGTCGATGTGCGGGAACACCCAGAACATCCAGCCAAAAACCGCCAACCACACCAGGCCCGTGCCCCAGACAGGCAATGGGGCGAGAACCGGCACGATCATGAGCGCCAACCACACGAAGAACAGGGGCAGCACCTGCCCTGGGCGGGGGCGGATGGCGGCATTCTCCCGTTCAAGAAAGGCCTTGATCTCCCGCCGGTAGGGGTGACTGAACATCAGCAGCAGTCCAGCGGCGATCGCGACGACCATGATTCCCACCTGCACGCCCCGCGCCAGGCCGGTGGACAGCACCGCCACGCCGAGACCGATGAGCAGTGAGGTGCCCGCCCGCACCAGGGGCGGGGTGGGGATGGGGGTCTGTCGCGAGCGCATGTCGGAGTAGGCGTTCATGCGGGTTAACGGTACCAGTGGCGGATCGGGGCCAGTTGCCGCTGGCCGTCAGGGGTGCAGGACGTCCATGACCAGACGGTGCGGTTCGTGGAGGACCTCTACCGTGTAGGGCTGCTTCTCCTCCAGGCAGACCACGAACTGCGAGTGGCCCTCGAAGGTGCCCGCCGAGATGACCTGGGTGATGTTGCCGGCGCCCGGGACTGTACCGATCTGCGGGTCCTCCCGGTTGAGCTCGAAGGGGTAGGCGGTGCCGTCGATGTTGACGTTGAGGGCGGCATTGCCCTCGAAGGGGATGGCGGTTCCGGATCCCTGCTGGGCAGGGGTGGTGGTGTAGTCGATGAACCAACCCGGCTCACCGTCGCCGACCAGATCGAATACCACGCGGTCGAAACCCTCGTGGCTGGCCACCCGCACCGACTCGACCATCAGGTGGGCGGGGGCGTCCGGACGGGCGGTCTTGCGGGCGACATCCGCCTCCTTCAGGGAGAGCACGCCGGTCTCGCCGAGGGTGGCGGCCTGCAGGGCGCCGGCCGTCGCCGTGGGATTTCCCGGTGATTCCGTACTGATGCCGCTGCTGCAGGCGGCGAGACCGAGGGCCCCGGTCGCCAGGATGGCGGCCAGGGCAGTGCGACGCGGCGAGGGCCGGTGGAACAACCCCAGGGAATCAGTCATGCAGAACACCGTAACCACCCGGCCCGTAGGGGGCGAAGCTATCAATCGATTTCGGGAGGATCGTGAACAAATCGTTGTAAACAACAGCCAAGAAGTACATGAGGACCGTCTTTGAATGTGTTGAGTATCACTTATCTAGGGAATTGTGATCTCGGCATCCCGCCCCGTGGGATGGGCGCGGGCGTGGGGTCGCTAGGCTGGATCCATGAACCCTGCTGAACCTGTCCGCTGCTCCGACGTGGCCGGTGAACCTCTGCCCGGCTCCGCGAAGCGGCAGCGCGTCTACGTCATCCTGGAATGGGTCAACGGCTGGAGCCGCGACATCCTCGACGGCGGTGTCTTCGGTGAGGATCTCACGGCGCAGCTGAAGGCGAAACTCGGCGACGAGGCCGGGCTGCAGCTCATCCGCCGACCCGGCCCCGACGGTCGCCACATCGACCGGCACCACCTCTACCTCGTGTTCGCGGAGCAGGCGACAACTGAACTGCTCATGGTCGACGGCCCCGAGGCCATCCTCGATCTCGACCTGGGTGGACCGGGCCGCAACGGCGCCGAGCTGGTGGAGGAGCCGCTCGTCCTGGTGTGCACCCACGGTAAACGGGACGTGTGCTGCGCGCTCAAGGGGCGCCCCCTGGCGGCGGCGCTGTATGAACGCCATCCGGGCAACATCGTCTGGGAGACCTCCCACACCAAGGGGCACCGCTTCGCGCCCTCCCTGCTGCTCATGCCCTGGGGTTACAGCTACGGCCGCCTCAACGAGGAGGCCGGGGACCAGCTCGTCCGGTCCGCCTGCCGCGGGGAGTACTTCTACCCGGGCAACCGCGGCCGGGGGACGCACAGCCCGCGTGGCCAGGTCGCCGAGCTGGCGGTGGCCCGTGAACTGCACACGGGTGCGGACCCGTTGTTCTACGGCAACCTGATGGTGCTCGATGAGACGGACGATGATGTTCTCGTGGTCCATGCCGACAGCCGTTCCTGGCATGTGGCCGTGGAGCAGCGCGAGGTGGAGGGTGTGATCTCCTCCTGCGGGGACGCACCGAAGGCCGGTCGGGTGTGGGTGGCCACCAACATTGTCCCCAACCAGGCCGACGTGGACCTGGGGGAGCGCGACTAGCTCCTCACAGGTCCTCCACCAACCGGAGGAACTCCTCCGCGTAGCCGACCCGGCGACGCAGTTTCTGCAGGCGGGTGGCCGCCTCATCCCGGACCAGGGCGATGGTCTCCCGCGCTCCGGGGGCATCGGGGTGGTCCACCGCGTCGAGGAAACCCCGCATCTCCTCCAGGGTGAACTCCAGGGGCTTCATCCGGCGGATGAGCATGATGCGCTCGATGTCGTCGCCGCTGTAGAGGCGGAAACCCCCCGGCGTGTACCCGGAGGGACTGACGACGCCCACCTCGTCGTAGTGACGCAGCGTCCGGACCGACAGCCCCGTGCGTTCAGCGACCTCGCCGATCCTCAGTCCGGAGTCCTCCACCTGTGCATTCCCCTGTCGGTCGATTTGGGCGGGCGGCAAACCTCCCGTTACGGTAGGTTTTCGTTTACATCAATATTACCTGGTCCCCGAAAGAGCAATTCCGCCTTGTCCAACACCGGTATCGTCGCCTCCTTCCGACACGCCTTCTCATCCCCTGCGCGCCTGCGCATGGAGGTCCTCGGCGGCCTCGTCGTCGCTCTGGCGCTCATCCCCGAGGCGATCTCCTTCTCCGTCCTCGCGGGCGTCGACCCGCGCGTCGGGCTCTTCGCCTCGGTGACCATGGCGGTGACCATCGCCTTCACCGGTGGCCGTCCCGCCATGATCAGTGCCGCCACAGGTGCGGTCGCCCTGGTCATCGCCCCGGTCATGCGTGACCACGGCTTCGAGTACTTCATCGCCACCGTCATCCTCGCCGGAATCATCCAGATCGCCATGGCCGCCCTCGGCGTGGCCAAACTCATGCGCTTCATCCCGCGTTCGGTGATGACCGGCTTCGTCAACGCCCTGGGCATCCTCATCTTCGCCGCCCAGCTGCCCTATCTGTGGGACGTGCCCTGGCTGGTCTACCCGCTGTTCGCCGCCGGCATCGCGATCATGCTGTTCTTCCCGCGGATCACCTCCGTCATCCCCGCGCCGCTGGTGACCATCGTGG
This sequence comes from Corynebacterium lemuris, assembly GCF_024919295.1. GTDB lineage: Bacteria > Actinomycetota > Actinomycetes > Mycobacteriales > Mycobacteriaceae > Corynebacterium > Corynebacterium lemuris. The sequence goes on from NZ_JANWTC010000001.1 coordinate 533,334, forward strand.
TCCTCACCGCGCTGGTCGTGGCCGCCGGATGGGTGGTGCCCAACGTCTCCGACATGGGCGAGCTGCCCAGCTCCCTGCCGGAGTTCTTCCTCCCGGCGGTGCCGCTGAACCTGGAGACCCTCCAGATCATCGGCCCCTACGCCTTCGCCATGGCCCTGGTCGGCCTGATGGAGTCGCTGATGACCGCCAAGCTCGTCGACGACATCACCGACGTCCACTCCGACAAGACCCGCGAGAGCTGGGGCCAGGGGGTGGCCAACATCGTCACCGGCTTCTTCGGCGGCATGGGCGGTTGCGCCATGATCGGCCAGACCCTCATCAACGTCCGCCAGTCCGGTGCCCGCACCCGCCTGTCCACCCTGCTGGCGGGCGTGTTCCTGCTCATCTTCGTGGTCGCCCTCGGTGACCTCGTCGGACTGATCCCGATGGCCGCCCTGGTGGCGATCATGGTGCTCGTCTCCCTGGGCACCATCGACTGGCACTCCCTCAAGCCACGCACCCTGCGCCTGATGCCGCTCAGTGAGACCGCGGTCATGCTGGTCACCGTGGCGGGTACCCTGGCCACCAACAACCTCGCGGTCGGTGTCATCCTCGGTGTGCTCACCGCGATGATCATGTTCGCCCGCCGGGTGGCACACATGGTCCGCATCGAGAAGGTCTCTGAACTCGACGTCGACGATGACGGGCAGATCGACATCCGCACCTACCGGGTCACCGGCCAGCTGTTCTGGGCCTCCTCCAACGATCTGGTGTACCAGTTCGACTACAACGACACCGCCAGTCACATCGTCATCGACCTCTCCGGCGCGGAAGTCTGGGACGCCTCCACCGTGGCCACCCTCGATGCCGTGCAGCAGAAATTCCAGGCCCGCGGCAAGATCGTCGACATCATCGGCCTTGACGGGCAGAGCAAATACCGGGTGGACAAGCTCTCCGGCAAGCTCGGGGACTGAACTGCCCGGCAGCGTCAGGCGGCCAGCGGGATGACCCCGATGAGGACGCCGACTGCCAGCATGGCCAGGGAGACGGGGGTGGCGCGCCAGAGCACCTTCCTGTGATGGTCCCCCAGGTTGACCTTGGCCAGGGAAACCAGCAGCAGGATCGCCGGAACCAACGGGGACTGCATGTGGACTGGTTGTCCGGTGATGGAGGCCCGGGCCATCTCCACCGGTTCGATGCCGAAGTGGGTGGCACTCTCCGCCAGCACCGGCAGGATGCCGAAGTAGAAGGCGTCGTTGGACATGAAGAAGGTCATGGGGATGGAGATCACGCCTGTGATCACAGCCAGGTAGGGGCCCATGGAGTTCGGGATGACCTGGGTGATCCAGGCAGCCATCGCCTCGACCATGCCGGTGCCGTCGAAGACACCGACCAGCACACCGGCGGCCAGCACCATGGAGACAACGCCGACGATCGAGGATGAGTGGGCCAGGAGCTCATTGGCCTGGTCCTTCACGTCAGGGAAGTTCACGGCCAGTGCCAGGCCGGTACCGACCATGAAGACGAAGGCCAGGGGGAAGATGTCGGCGACCAGCAGGACCATGACCACCACGGTCAGGGCGAGATTGAACCAGATCAACTGCGGACGCAGGCTGGCGCGGTGCGGATCCAGCATGGTGTCGGTGATTCCTGAATCAGTGGTGGAGTTGAGGGAGACATGCTCCAGTTCTGCAGCCCCGGCCGCGCGGTCGTCGAGAAGAACCCCGCCACCGGTGGGCATGGGCGCCTCAGAGTTACCCCGCTGGTCCCGCCCCGTGCGCGGGCCAGTGCCACCGGATCCCACACTGGCACCACCGTCGCCGCCGTAGCGGGAGGTGTCCAGGACACCACCGAGGCGACGACGCTCGGCCAGACCCAGGAACCAGGCGAAGATGAAGATGAGCGCAACACCAACGATCAGGGAGGGGATCATGGGCACGAAGACGGCGGAGGGGTCGACTCCCAGGGCGGTGGCGGCACGCACCGTCGGTCCACCCCACGGAAGGATGTTCATGGTGCCGTTGATCAGGCCGGCGACCACCGTCAGCACGACCGGGCTCATGCCCAGGCGCAGGTAGATCGGCAGCATCGCGGAGGTCGTGATGATGAAGGTGGTGGAACCGTCACCGTCGAGTGAGACCACCCCGGCCAATACTGCGGTGCCGAGCACCACCTTCGCCGGGTCGTTGCCCAGGGTGCGGGTGATCGCCCGGATCAGCGGGTCGAAGAGCCCGACGTTGATCATGATGCCGAAATACATGATGGCGAACATGAGCAGTGCGGCAGTGGACGCCATGTTCCCGATGGCGTCGAGAACCATGTCACCGATGCCGAGACCAGCGCCGGCCAGGAGGCCGAAGACGGTGGGGACCAGGATCAGGGCGACCATCGGGGTGGAACGGCCGACCATGATCAGTCCCATGAAGGTGAGGATCATGGCAAACCCCAGGGCGACGAGAATGCCGTCGGAGGGGGTGTGGCTCAGTGTGTATTCTGCGGCGAGCAGCACATCTGTGGGCGGGTACATCCGGACTCCTGAGTTTTCTTCTTGAGATGAGTGTTCTGGAATGCGGGAGTCAGCGTAGGGTGATGTTCATCACGGGTGAAGTCTTGAGTGCATTGCCCCACATACTGTGCATTAACGCCTTTCTGCGCATTTAGCGCAGATACTTGTCGGAATGAATAACCCATGTTGGAATGGGGTTTCCGGGGCGATTCTCCCGGCGGTTCGGTCTCATCTCCTGCGAGGCCACGGAAGGAAGGCGGGACCCGGACATGCGCTTCACCACCAGGGTGCTCCTGCTGCAACTGTCCACCGTCGTGGCCGTGGTCCTCGTGAGTACCGCCGTTTTCATTGTGCTGGCCGTCGAACAGCTCAAGCAGGAGGCCGAGACCTCAGCCCTCTCGATCGCCCGCACCGTGGCCGCAGCCCCCGTCGTCCGTTCCGAGGTGGCGCTGGAAACCAGCCGGCAGATCAATCCCTCCGCCGGGGAACTCGCCACAGGCCCCCTCCAGTCCTATGCGCTCGACGTCACTGGGCGAACGAACGCACTGTTCATCGTCATCACTGACGGGGAAGGGATCCGCATGGCGCACCCCGACCCCGGGAGACTCGACCGCAAGGTGAGCACCAGCTTCGAGGAGGCTCTCCGGGGTGAGGAGGTCATCGCCTGGGAACGTGGCACACTGGGGGACTCGGTGCGGGCCAAGGTGCCGGTCTTCGCGCCGGACAGCCGGGAACCGGTCGGGGAGGTCAGCGTCGGCTTCGCCCGCGCCGGGGTCCTCGACGACCTGCCGGGGCTATTGTTCGGCGTCGGCGCCGCCGCTGCACTTGCGCTGCTGATCGGCACCGGCGCGACACTGGTGCTGCGCCACCGCTGGGAGGAGCTGACCCTCGGCATTCAGCCGGAGGAGCTGGTCACCCTGGTGCAGAACCAGGCGGCGGTGCTCGACGGGGTGGGTGACGGGGTCATCGCCCTCGGCACTGAGGGTGTCATCCAGGTCTCCAATAATGCCGCAGAGGAGATGTTCGGTCTGCAGGGCCTGGAGGGCATGTCCCTTCAGGAACTGGGTTTGCCGACGGACGTCATTGCCTCGCTGGAGGCAGGGGAGGAGCGTGACGGGATCGTGGTCGGGGACCGGGTGCTCTACCTCGACTCCCGCCAGGTGGACCGTGCCGGCCAGCGACTCGGTTCGGTGATCGTCGTCCGCGACCGCACCGACATGATGGAGCTGAGCGAAAGGCTGGACTCGGTGCGCGCCATGACCTCCGCACTGCGGGTGCAACGCCATGAGTTCGCCAACCGGATGCATGTGGCCGCCGGCCTGGTCGAGGCGGAGCGGGGGACGGAGGCCGCTGAATTTCTGCGCACCATGCGCGACCGCGGGCCGGTCGATTACCCGCTCGCCGGTGCGGACCTGCTCACTGAACCTTTCCTGCAGTCCTTCCTGGGGGCGAAGTCCATGGAGGCCGCCGAGCGTGGGGTGCAGCTGCAGCTCCGCGATGAATCCCTGGTCCTGGGTGAGGTCGGAGGCGTGGAGGGGACCGAGGACATCGCCACCGTGCTGGGCAACCTGGTGGATAATGCGGTCACGGCTGCCCTGGCGGGGCCCGCACCCCGGCTGGTGGAGGTCACCCTCCTGGATGACGGTCCGGAGCTGGTGCTGGTGGTCGCCGATTCGGGTCCGGGTATCACCCCCGGTACCCTTGGCCCGATGCCCGCCGCCGGGGAGTCCGGTCCTGACCGGATCCACGGTCACGGTATCGGGCTGGCATTGTCCCGGGATCTGCTGCGTCGGCGGGGCGGGGATCTCTGGGTCATTGATCCCGGCGGCGGGGAAAGTGGCCGGGGCGCGGTTTTCGGCGCCAGGCTTCCGGGTGTGATGTTTCCCGGTGACGATCTTCGAGAGGATGAGGAATAATGACTCAGGCCTGGTCAGTACTGGTGGTGGACGATGATTTCCGGGTCGCGGGTATTCATGCCGAGATCGTGGAGGCCGCGCCGGGTTTCCGGGTGCAGGGATCGGTGCGTACCGTCGCCGGGGCTCGTGCGGCACTGGCCACGAATCTGCCGGATCTGATGCTCGTCGATGTCTACCTGCCGGACGGCGACGGCATTGAGCTGGTCCGCAGCGTCGGGGTGGACGCCTTCATCATCAGTGCGGCTGATGAGGCGGGCACCGTCCGCCGCGCCCTGCACGCCGGGGCACTGGATTATCTGGTCAAGCCCTTTCCGCGGCAGGCCCTCAGCGACCGGCTGGACCGGTACGCCCGCTTCCGGCACGTCCTGTCGGGCAGACGTGGTCTGCGGCAGGAGAGGATCGACCAGGCGTTGTCCATCCTGCACGGGCAGTCCACCGGCACCGTGGTTGCCCGTTCCGCCACGGAGCAGCTGCTTCTCGACGCCCTGGGGGAGGCTGAACTCTCTGCGGCGGAGGCCGCCGAGATCACCGGGGTCTCCCGCGCCACCGCGCAGCGTCGTCTGGCGGCGATGGCCGCCCAGGGGGTGGTGCAGGTACGTCTGCGCTACGGCTCCTCGGGGCGGCCCGAACATCTGTATTCGAAGTTGGGCTAGCGGCGCAGGATCTTCCGCGAGAGCCAGTTGCCCAGCAGCTGGGCGATCTGCACCATGATCACGATGACGATGACGGCCGCGTAGGTGACCTCCAGATCGTAGGCGCGGTAGCCGTAGACGATGGCGAAGTCACCGATGCCGCCACCGCCGATGTAGCCGGCCATGGCGGACATGTCCACCACGGCGATGAAGATGAACGTGTAACCCAGCACCAGCGGGCCCAGGGCCTCCGGCACGATGACGGTGGTGATGATCCGCCACGGCCCGGCACCCATGGCCCGGGCTGCCTCGATGACACCGGGGTCGATGGCCACGAGGTTCTGTTCAACGATGCGGGCCACCGCGAAGGTGGCGGCGATGCACATGATGAAGATCGCCGCCGACCGTCCGATGGTGGTGCCCACGACGCTGAGGGTCAGGGGCGCGAACATCGCGATCATGATGATGAAGGGGATGGGGCGGATGAAGTTGACCAGCAGGTTGAGTACCCAGTAGACGGGTTTGGACTGGAGGACGCTGCCCGCCCGGGTGGTGTAGAGCAGGATGCCGACCACCAGACCGGCGAGCCCGCCGAGCACCATCGTCAGGGAGACCATGACCAGGGTGTCGACGATGGCGTCGAGGAAGGTGGGGCCGAGACGGTTCCAGTCGGCGGCGAGAATGGTGTGCGTCATCGCGTGATCTCCTGGATGTCGGTGGTGCGTTCCAACGCGGTGCGGAAGCGTTCGATGGCCACGTCCGGTCCGTTGAGGCGGACGGTCATCTTGCCGAAGGACTGGCGCTGCAGGGTGGTCACGCCGCCGTGGACGATGCTGATGCGCAGGCCGTCCTCCCGGGCGGCGGCGGCGGCGGGGAAGAAACCGGAGTCCTCGGTCAGGTTGATGGTGAACAGGCGGCCGTCGTAGGCGAGGAGATCCTCGGCCTCGACGAGATCGGGGGTGTTGCGCAGGGAGGAGGAGACGAATCGCTTCGCCACGTTCGTGCGCGGGGCGGAGAAGACCTCGTAGACGCTGCCGTACTCGACCACCTTGCCGGCCTCCATGACGGCGACCTTGTCGGCGATGCTGCGCACCACGTCCATCTCGTGGGTGATCACCACGATGGTGATGCCCAGTTCGCGGTTGATCTCCCGGAGGAGGTCAAGCACGTCCTGGGTGGTCTCCGGGTCCAGCGCCGAGGTGGCCTCGTCGGCGAGCAGGAGACGGGGGTTGGTGGCCAGGGCCCGGGCGATGCCCACGCGCTGTTTCTGACCGCCGGAGAGCTGCTCGGGGTAGTTCCGGCCCTTGTCGCCGAGGCCGACGAAGTCGAGGAGCTCCGCCACCCGTTTCTTCCGTTCTGCCTTGGCCATCCCCGTCAGCTGCAACGGGTACTCGATGTTGCCGGCGGCGGTGCGGGAGTGGAAGAGGTTGAACTGCTGGAAGATCATGCCGATGCCGCGGCGGAGGCCGCGCAGCTTTGATTCGGGGAGGCCGACGACGTCGGTGCCGTCGAGAAGCAGCTGGCCGGAGGTGGTGGTGTCCAGCCCGTTGATGAGGCGGACGAGGGTGGACTTGCCGGCGCCGGAATAACCGATGACGCCGAGGATCTCCCCGGGTTCGACGGTCAGGGTGACGCCGTCGACGGCTCGGGTCTCGGTCTTCTTCTGGTTGGTGAAGACCTTGGTCACGTCGCGGAATTCGATGCGGGTGCCGGTGCGCGGCCGGATGGGTGGTGCGGAGACTGGTTCGGACACGGGTGATCAGGACCGTTCTGGGAGGGGGTGTGTACGGCTGAATGCTAAACCCCGCCGCGGGAGGGCGGCGGGGTGGGGCATGGGTACGGCGTTACTGCTCGCCGGACTCGCGCAGGCGGTCCATGATCGCCTCGAGGTCCGCACGCGGGCGGTCGACCTTGACGGCGGTGTTGCCGGAGGACTGCAGGACGGCGTCGGTGACGGCTTGGTCCTTCCACAGCTCGGTCAGGCGGATGATGGTCTCATCCTCGGCACGCTCCGGGGTGGTCACCCACACGTTGATGTACGGCTCGGCCTCCTCATTGGCCGGGTCGTCCTGGAAGATCGCGTCAAGCGGGTCGATGCCGGCGCGCTCGAGGAAGGAGTTGTTGATCACGGCCGGGCGACCCTCGTGGAAGACTGCGGTGGTCTGGGCGGCGTCGACGGGGATGACATCGACCTCGGAGGCGCCGGTGTCGATGTCGGCCGGGGTCGGGTTGAGCAGACCCTCGGTGCGCAGGGTGACCAGGCCGGTCTGGACGAGGACGTTGATGGCGCGGCCCTGGTTGGTCGCGTCGTTCGGGATGGCGACCTCCTCGCCTTCGATGCCGTCGAGGGAGTCGTGGCCCTGCCAGAACAGCGCCAGCGGGTAGATCTCGGTGGAGGCGATCGGCACCAGGTCAGCATCGGCGCCGGTGTTGTAGTTGTTCAGGAACAGCAGGTGCTGGAACTTGTTCACGTCGATCTGGCCCTGCACGAGCGCATCGTTCGGGGTGTTGTAGTCCGAGAACGGCACGATCTCGATGTCGATGCCCTCCTCCTCGGCGAGATCGGCGAAGACGTTCCACTCGTTGAGGTTCGCGTCGGTGGTGCCGATGCGGATGGTCTCAGCGGCGGTGCCGTCGGCGGTCTCGGAATCGGAGGCGCAGGCGACGAGGCCCACGGCGGCGAGGGCCGAGGCGGCCGCGCCGGCGAAGATACGACGGAAGCTCATGGCTGGTCAGGTTCCTTCCAGTTCATTGGTCAGTTGATTGTGAAGCTAGCACTGTATGTACCGCTCTGTCTAGTAGATGGTGGGGATCGCCGGGGTGCGGGTGGGGGACAGGGAGCAGATGCTCTGTGCGTACCCCGCGATCATGCCCTCTGAGGAGGTGTGCCACCTCGAGAAACTCGATTGCGCCAGACGGCCCAGTCTACGTGCCCCGGCCGACTACACCGAGATGAGTTGGTTGGCGGAGCTGATGCAGGAGCGGGCGCGGTGTCGATACGTGAACCGCCCCGCGCGGCACCCCGCCGTCGGGGGTCACGGGATCTCCGTCAGAAGCGGTCCCGGAACATCTCGATCGCCATGAGGATGACGGCGGCAATGACCGTGGTGGCCAGCCACACCCCGAGGAAGAAGAGGATGTCCGGCAGACCCAGTGGCCATTCGCGGGTGATCAGGGTGGAGATGAACGCGATGATCACCGCGATGGTGGCGCCGGTGGGCAGCTTGGCAATGAGGTACTCGAGGCCGGACATGCCCTCCAGCCTATCCCTCCCTCCTCAGGTGTTGCCGCCACTGCGTGACCAGCAGGACCAGGGTGAAGAACAGACCGTAGAAGACGGACATGGCGGCGGAGGTGGCCGCGTCCAGCCGGTAGGCCAGCTGGAAACCGGCCAGGGCGCCGCCCACCGCGATCGCCAGGGTCCAGGCCAGCATGCGCGGGAGGCGGTCGGTGAGCAGGGCCGCGGTGGCTGCCGGGGTGACCATGAGCGCGATGACCAGGATTGCACCGGCGGCGTGGAAGGCGGCCGTCACTGTCACGGAGACCAGGAACATCAGCACCAGGTTCAGCCGGCGGGTGCGGATGCCCAGCAGCTGCGCGAACTCCGGGTCGAAGGTGGCGGCCGCGAGCCGGTGCCAGGTGAAGGCGAGGAAAACAGCGTTGAGGGCGAACACCGCCAGCATGAGCCACATGTGGGTGGGGCCGAGGTCGCGGTCGCCGAGGATGAGGTGGTCGAAGGAGGCCAGATTCAGGTCACCGACGAGCACCACATGGGTGTCCAGGTGCACGTTGGCGAAGTGCCCGCTGACCATGATCACCCCGACCGCGAACAGGGCGGGGAAGATCAGCCCCTGTGGGGCGTCGCCGGCGAGCAGTCCTGTGCGGGCCAGCCACTCGGAACCCAGCGCGACGAGCAGGCCGGCCAGTGCGGCCCCGAGGATGAGCCAGGGTGAACGCAGGTCGGAGGTCAGGGCGTAGCCGATGACGATGCCGGGGAAGACGGCGTGGCTGATGCCGTCGACGAGCATGGAGTTGCGCCGCAGCACCACGAAGACCCCGGGCAGGGCACATGCCAGGGCGGTGGCCACGGCCAGCAGGGCCGCGCCGAGAGCGAAGCTCATCTACACCGCCACCTTCCGCCGGTGGAGCAGGCCCCGTTCCGGGGCGGCCACCAGGGAGATCAGGAAGATCAGGAAGAGGGTCACCACGATCACCGGCCCGGTGGGCAGGGGCCCGAAGGCGATCGACAGGTAGGTTCCGGCAGCGGAGCCGAGCCCACCCAGCATCCCGGAGAGGGCCACCATGCCGGGCAGGGTGCGTGTCCATTGCCGGGCGGCGGCGGGTGGGGTGACCACGAAGGCGACCATGAGCACCAGTCCGATGGCCCGGATGCCGATGACGGTGGCCACCGCGATGGCGGTGTACATGGCGGCGTCGATGACCCGGTTGTCCAGGCCGAGTACGGCCGCATGCTCCCGGTCGAAGGTGCTCAGGGCGAACTCCTTCCACAGCAGCACCATCACTGCCAGGGCGAGACCTCCCGTGACCAGGGATGCAGTGAGGTCTGCACGGGTGATGGTGGAGGCGTTGCCGAAGAGGTGGTCCTGGATCCCGCCTTTGTCGGGGAAGGGGTTGTTCTGGATGTGCTGCATGATCAGCATGCCCAGTCCGAAGAAGGAGGACAGGACCACTGCCATGGCGGTGTCGGTCCGTATCCGGGGGACCCGGGCCACCGCGTTGGTCAGCAGCACCGCGAGGGTGCCGGTGGCGGCAGCGCCGATGATCAGGCCCCACATGCCGCGGCCGGGCAGCCCGAGCGTGGTGAGGGTGAGGAAGGCCAGGAGGATGCCGGGCAGTGCCGAATGCGAGATGACGTCACTGATCAGGGACTGGCGGCGCAGGTAGGCGAAGGCGCCGAGCGCGCCGGCGACCATCCCGATGACGGTGGTGCCCCAGAACGCCATGGTGAAGGTGTGGTCGCTGAAGAAGTCCACCGGGGTCACGGCGTGGTCCCTTCGTAGGCGCTGCGGATGAGGTCCCCGGTGAAGTGCGTATCGACGTCCCCGGTCCCCACCACCGTGCCCCGGCTGAGGAGGGTGACCTGGTCGCAGTACTCCGGCACGGTGGCCAGGTCGTGGTGGACGAGCACGATCGTCGCGCCCTCCGCGCGCAGCTGGTGCAGGACCTCGACGATGGCCTGCTGGCTGAAGGCGTCCACCCCCTGGAAAGGCTCGTCCATGAAGTACAGGTCAGGCTCCTGGGCCAGCGTGCGGGCGAGGAAGACCCGCTGGCGCTGGCCGCCGGATAGCTGCCCGATCTGCCGGTCGGCCAGGTCGGTGATGCCGGTCTGGGCCATCGCCCCTGCGGCCTGTGCCCGTTGCTTCTTCCCGGGCCAACGCAGCCAGCCGAGTCGCCCGTAGGTGCCCATGAGCACCACGTCGCGTACGGTGACGGGGAAATCCCAGTCCACGCTGGTGTGCTGGGGCATGTAGCCGACCCGGTGGCGCACCTTGTCGAGGGGGTGTCCGAAGAATCGGGTGTGCCCGCCCCGGGTGGGCACCAGCCCGAGCATCGTCTTGATCAGGGTGGATTTTCCTGAACCATTGGGGCCGACCACCCCCATGACCACTCCCTGCGGGACTGTGAGGTTCACACCGCGCAGGACCGGCCGGGAACGGTAGGCGGCGGAGAGTTCCACGGCTTCGATGGCGGGCATCAGCGGACCAGCGCTTCCGCGACGACGGTGGCGTTGTGTTCGAAGACACCGAGGTGGGTGTCCACCGGGGCGGTGGGGCCCAGGGAATCGGCGAAGAGTTCCTCCGTGGACACGGTTACGGTCCAACCACGGGCCTCGACCGCCTCCCGCAGCGAGGTGACGGCCTGCGGGTTGGCCTGGTTGTCCTGGAAGATCACCGGTACCTCGTGTTCCACGATGTAGTCGGCCAGCTCCGACAGCTCGGTGGCCGACAGTGCGGCCTCGGTGGAGATGAAGTCCGTGGCGCGGACCTCCAGGTCGTAGGTGCGGCCGAAGTAGCCGAAGGCGTCGTGTCCGGTGACCAGGATGCGGGGTTCGGGGATCTCCGCCAGGAGGGCGGTGGTCCAGGCGTCGAGTTCACTGAACTCCGCGCGGTAGCCAGCGGCGTTGGCGAGGTAGTCCGCGGCGTGGTCGGGGGAGAGCTCGGCGAGCCGCTCGGCGATGTGGTCGATGACCTTTCCCCAGGCGGCGGGGCTGTTCCAGATGTGCGGGTCATGCAGGGGACGGCCCGCGTGGTCGGTCTCCGGCAGCGGAAGGAGCAGCTCCTCCGGCAGGAGGTCGCCGACCGCGAGCTGGCGTTCGCCGAGACTCTCCAGCTGATCGATCATCTGGGCCTCCAGGTGCAGCCCGTTCCACAGGACCAGATCCGCGGAACGCATGGTCTCGATGTCGCGGGTGGAGGGCTGGTAGGTGTGCGGGTCGCCGCCAGGGCCGACCATGGTGGTCACCTCCGCATCCGGAGCGATGGTGGCCACGGCGTCGGCCAGGTAGCCGGTGGTGGCGTAGACGGTCAAGGGGCCGTCGCCGGCCCCGGCGGTGGTTTCACTGACAGCACAGCCGCTGAGCAGCAGGAGGCCCAGGGGGAGTGGCAGAAGTCTCCGGACAAAGGACATGAATTATCTCCTGAAGATTAAAGTTCAATGACTTGAAGATACAGGGATAGTAGGTCTGAACAGTAGCGTCCGCAAGGCGCGGCCCCTGCGGTACCCTGGGGCGCATGCACGTCAGTGAGCTGCCCGACCGGTCCCAGGATTATCTGAAGGCCATCTGGAACATCGCCGAATATTCCCGCGAACCCGCCCAGCTGGGGGAACTCGCGGCCCGTGTCGGGCAGAAGACGACCACCGCAGCAGAGGCCATCCGCCGCCTCTCAGCCAAGGGGCTGGTGGAGAGCGAGCCCTACCGCGGGGTCACTCTCACGGAGCAGGGGAATGAGCTGGCGGTGGCCATGGTCCGCAGGCACCGCCTCCTGGAGACCTTCCTCGTGCAGGTCCTCGGCTACACCTGGGACGAGGTACACGACGACGCGGAACTGCTCGAACACTCCGTCTCCGACCGGTTCATGGAGCGTATCGACGCCCACCTCGGCCACCCCGAGCGCGATCCCCACGGCGATCCCATCCCCGACGCCCGGGGTCGGGTCGGGGTGGTCGGCTGGGTCGGACTCGACACCGTGGGAGCGGGGGAGACCGTCACCGTGGAGCAGACCGAGGACCGGGACCCCCAGCTGCTGCGTTACCTCGCCGAGCATGGTCTCGTCCCGGGCACCAGGCTCACGGTCCTGGGTCCCCCGCTGGCGGGCATCGTGAAGGTGCGCGCCGGGGACGGCCGGGAGGTGATGCTCGCGGAGAGCTCGCTCGGGGCGATCCGGGTACGTCCGGACTCTGGCTAGGCTGGGTTGTGTGAACCCTGTCTCCCCCAAGCTCATCACTGCCCGCTATCTGGGACGGCTGCCCTGGATCGTGGTCGCGCTCGTCGTCTTCGCTGTCCTGGGGGTGGTGTTCAGCGCCTGGTTCCACCTCGGCACCGCTGCCGCACTGGCTCTCCTGCTGTGGCAGATGTGGCTGATTCCGGCGCAGGTGAAGCTGCTGGGCTGGCAGGAGACGGAGGATGAACTCCTGATCACCAAGGGGCGGTTGTGGCACACGTTCACCGTCGTCCCCTACGGACGTATCCAGTACGTCGATGTCACCGCCGGCCCCTTCGAACGTTGGCTGGGGATGAAGACCCTGCAGCTTCACACGGCCTCCGCGACCTCGGACGCGGTCGTCCAGGGATTGCCGGCGGAGACCGCCGATGCTCTCCGTGGCCGTCTCGCCGCCCGGGCCCGGGAGAGGATGAGCGGGCTGTGAACGGCGAAGACTACCGCCGCGTCCACCCGCTGACCCCGCTGCTGCGCTTCTGGACGCTCATCCTCGCCCTCATCGCGGTGCTGATCGTCAACCTCGACATGGCCGCCATCGGGGCGACCATCGCCTGGTTGGGGAGCGGCAGCATCCTGCCCATCCTCCTGGGGATCGCCGTCTTCCTCGCGGCCTGCGGACTGGTCTGGCTGATCTCCCGCATCTGGTGGCGGGCGACCGGTTACCGGCTCACCGACGAGGAGGTCTCCCTGAAACGCGGCGTGCTGAACACCCAGCTGCGCACCGCCCGCTACGACCGGATCCAGGCCGTCGACGTTGTGGAATCAGTCATCGCACGCATCTTCCGTCTTGCCGCCGTCCGGGTGGAGACCGCCGGCGGCGGTGAGTCCGTCATCGAGATCGCCTACCTCCCCCGGGAGGTGGCCGAGCAGCTGCGGACGGAGGTCCTCGGGCGTTCCCGCGGGACCGCCCCAGCAGAGGAGGCAGCCCCGGAACCTGCCCGCCGGGTGGTGGTGCCGCAGATCCCCATCACCCGTTCCCTCGCGGGGGCGGCCCTGCAGGGCCTGTCCATCAGCGCGGTGCTGGTCATCCTCGGCCTGATGCTCACCCCTCTGACCTGGGCCGCGGCGGTGCCCATCGCCATCGGTATCGTGCCGGTGATCTGGAACCAGATCGACAGCAGCTGGCAGTTCACCGCCCATCTGGCCGATGACACTCTCCATCTCTCCTACGGACTGGCGGACCGGCGCAGGCAGTCGATCCCGCTGCGCCGAATCCACGGGGTGAAGGCCCACCAGCCGATCCTGTGGCGGATCCCCGGCTGGTGGTACGTCCAGGTCTCCGTCGCCGGCTACGGCGCGGAGGGCAGGAAAGGCACCGGCACCACCCGGGTGCTGCCCGTCGGTTCCCGCGAGCAGGCGATGCAGCTGCTGGAGTTGGTCGGCCCGCTCGACGCGGTCACCATCGAGGCCGCCGCCCGCCCGGAGGGGGCGACCACCCCGACCTTCACCTCCCCGCCGGCGGCGAAGTGGGTCTCCCCGGTGGACCTGCACCAGCAGGCGGTGACCCTGCTTGATGACGCCGTCGTGGTCCACCGCGGCCGCCTCGCCCGCCGGGTCAAGATCATCCACCCCGCACACATCCAGGAGATCTCCCTGACGCGCGGCCCCCTGCAGCAGCTCTTCGGCCTGTGCACCGTGCGTTTCGATCTCGTGCCCGGCCCGGTGACGATGGCCGGGGAGGATCTCAGCCCCGGGAATGGACGGGCACTCCTCGACGCCCTGCGCGGGCGGGAACTCCGGCTCTAGCTCACAGACCCAGGGCGGTGATCAGCGGCGGGGAGGCGACGAGCCCGATCTGGATGACGACGAGCACCGAGAAGATGCTGAGCAGGGCTTTATCGCCCGGACCCGAGGCCTTGATGCTGAGGAAACCGGGCAGCCGCAGCTTCCACCAGCGCCGCCCGCGCAGGGGCAGCACGGGGGCGAAGGCCGGGATGCCGGCCTTGGTGGCCATGTCACCCAGCAGGTGGGTGGCCACACCGACCGTCACCGCCGAGCCCATCACCAGCCCCAGGGAGGCGGCGGGGATGAAGGCCCACGCCCCGTAGGCCAGCGCTGCCGCAGCGCCGGTGACCACGATCCAGTCATGCTTCTTCGACCACTCCGGCAACAGGCCACGGATGGCCAGACTGAGCAGGAAGAACAGCAGCCCGATGACCGCGGTTTTCTCGTAGGCACCGATCAGCGCCGTGGCCCCCGCTCCGGCCGCCAGAGCGAACCACACCGTATGCGTCAGGGTGCGGTGGCCGTTGTTGCAGCGTGGATCCCTGCGCCCGCGGGTCAGGTTGACCACACCTTGCGAGAAATTCTCCACCCCGCGCGAGATGACCTGTGACAGGGGGCCGAAGGAGCGGGCGACCGTTGCCTGCGGGGAGTCCAGATCCGGAAGCAGGGCAGCTCCGGCGGCCAGCCCCGCATAGACGAAGGTCTCCTGCACGGTGGTGACCCCACCCCACTCGGCGGGCAGCATCTGTGCGACTGCCAGTCCCACGGCAGCACCGCTCATCGCGTGGGTCGGTCCCATCACCACTGTCCATCACTCCCTCAATGTCCGTATGTCGACATCGACAATACGACACAGGTTCGAACGACTGTTCGCGGGGTGAGTTTAGGGGCGGGTGGTACCGGGGGAACGGTCCTGCACCTTGAAGTTGAAGCGGATGTCCTTGGGCATGACGTGGATTGCGGTGAAGTCCGGGAGACCGACGACCTGGTGCACCTCATCTGCGGGGATGATGAAGGTGTCCCCGGCGTGCAGTTCATGGGACACCTCCCCGAAGGTGATGGTGCAGGCGCCCTTGAGGATGACCAGTGCAGATTCGTGTGAGGCTGTGTGTGGTGGGAATCCGGCGCCGTCGGCGCCTTCCATCCGCTTGGTGCTGAGGACGGTGCCGTCCCTGAGTGAAGTGGTCTTCCTCATCAACTGCTCCTCTGTTGACCGCTGTCCGGTCACTTCAACTGTACCGGGGGATCCAGCCGGTATTTCTCAGCCGTTTTTATACTCCGCCCGGAAACCCCAGCTGACGCCATGCCTCGTAGGTGGCCACGGCCGCCGAGTTGGAGAGGTTCATTGAGCGGCGCCCCGGGATCATGGGGATGCGCACCTCGTGCTCGATGCGCGGGTGTGCCAGATGCTCCTCGGGGATACCGGTCGGTTCGGTGCCGAAGAGCAGCGCGTCACCCTCCCGCCAGGCCACCTGCGTGTGCCAGATGGGGGCGCGGGTGGTGAAGGCGAAGATGCGGGAGCCCCGGAGCGTCGAGAAGCAGGCATCAAGGTCCGGATGGACGGTGACGTCGGCGAGATCGTGGTAGTCCAGCCCCGCGCGGCGCAGATGCTTCTCGCTGAGGTCGAAACCCAGGGGCTCCACGAGGTGGAGATGTGCGCCGGTACCGGCACACATGCGGATGGCGTTGCCCGTGTTCGGCGGGATCACCGGATTATCGAAGATGACGTGCAGTCTGGACATTCCCAAGAGTCTAGGATGAGGGGTGTGACTGCGATCAAACTTGACGGACAGCTCTACCGAGACGAGATCTTCGAGGACCTGGCGGAGCGGACCGCCGCCCTCCGCGAGAAGGGCATCGTGCCCGGCCTCGCCACCGTGCTGGTGGGTGATGACCCGGCCTCCCACTCCTACGTGAAGATGAAACACCGCGACTGCGAGCAGATCGGCGTCAACTCCATCCGGAAGGACCTGCCGGCCGACATCTCCCAGGAGGAGCTGCTGGCCGTCATCGAGGAGCTGAACAACGACCCGGCCTGCACCGGCTACATCGTCCAGCTCCCGCTGCCGAAACACCTCGACGAGAACGCCGTGCTTGCCGCGATCGACCCGGAGAAGGACGCCGATGGCCTGCACCCGGTCAACCTGGGCAAGCTCGTGCTCAACGATCCTGCCCCGCTGCCGTGCACCCCGAACGGCGCGATCCACCTGCTCCGCCGCTTCGGTGTGGAGCTCAACGGCGCGAAGGTCGTCGTCATCGGCCGTGGCGTGACCGTCGGCCGCCCGATCGGCCTCATGCTCACCCGCCGTTCCGAGAACTCCACCGTCACCCTCTGCCATACGGGCACGAAGGACCTGGCCGCCGAGACCCGTGCCGCCGACGTCATCGTCGCCGCCGCGGGTGTTCCCCACATGCTCACCGCCGACATGATCAAGCCCGGCGCCGCGGTGCTCGATGTGGGCGTCTCGCGTCTTGACGGCAAGCTGGCCGGCGACGTCCACCCCGATGTCTGGGAGGTTGCGGGCCATGTCTCCCCGAACCCGGGTGGCGTCGGTCCGCTGACCCGCGCCTTCCTGGTGCGCAACGTCGTCGAGAGGGCGGAACTGCTCGCAGGTGAGTAATCCGCTGGACAACCCCCACGACCTGGAGGAACCGCCTTCCCGCCTGCCCCGCTGGGCGCAGTGGACGGGCATGGCGGTTTTCCTGCTCGGTGGGGTGGTGGCCAGTGGTTTCGCCGTCACCGAGCACTGGCGGCGGGCGACCTTCATGCTGGGGGCGTCCCTGTTGTGGCTGGCCGTGGTCCGGCTGACCTGTGATTCGCGCATCGTGGGGGTGTTCGCGGTCCGGTCGAAGCGTTTCGACGCCCTGTTCTGCCTGATCATCGGCGGGCTCATGGCCTTCCTCTCCGCCTCTGTCGACGCCCTCGGATCATGAGGCACCTCCCCGCGGTGGTGCTCGGGGCCGGCCTGCTGCTCACCGGGGTGGCCGCCGTCTTCCCGGAGGATTCCGGCTGGCTCTTCTTCGGGGGCATCACCGTGACGGTCATCGGGCTGGTGGCGGTGCTGCTCCTGCGGGCGCGCCGGGATGTCGGGGCCCCGGAGCCCGGGATGGGGGATGTGGCGCTGGCCGTGCTCGCAGTGGCGGGGATGGTCTTCACGGTAACCGGTGCGGATGAACCCGTCATCTTCTTCCCGCCGCCCTTCCTGCTGACCTGGTTCGGGGGCGGATGGCTGCTCTACCGGCTGAGCCTCCTGGCCCGGCGGTAGAGACGCCGAACGCGGCACAGGACCTGTCATCCCGTGCCGCGCTGGGTTCTGGAGGTGGTGACTCCTAGAGGTTGATGCCCAGGCCGAGGTCGAGGCCCAGGCCACCGCCACCGTTGGTGTCGTCGGTGTCGTTGCTGGAGGTGGCCAGGGAGGCGTTGGCGTCAGCAGCGACCTGGGAGGAGGGGCCCTGGACCTCAGTGTTGGCCTCGGCGCCGGCGCCGGCCTCACCGGTGGGGTTGAAGCCCTGGGTGAAGAAGTCCGCAGCGGTCTGCAGGGCGATGTTGAAGTTCTGGCCGAGGGCGCCGAAGTCGACGAATGCGTTCTGGTAGAGGTCGATGTCCATGTGAAATCTCCTTAGCGTGCACCAGCGGTCAGCTGGTGAAGTCTGTTGTCTGGCGACACCCGCTCGGGGTGGCGTGGTCTCCATGATGGCCATGATCCCGGGATGACGCCACGGGGTTCCGCCCGTGGGTGCGGGTTGGGGAACCGCAGGTGGTTGTACTTTTCCTGATAATCTGCTGAATCTTTCCGGGCCTCGACCGCTGTCACCTGCGAGGACGTCTGGCGCTTCCGTCGGCGGGGGTGAGGGCGACGTAACGAGGTGTGCACCGGAGCCGATGAAAGGCTTTTCCGGCCGGAAGATTTTTCTCAATTACCCCTTTTCGGGGTTGGATTATCAGCTGTTTGTGTCTGGCTGGACCGGGGCTGGGTCACCGTCGGATCACGGGCGGGGGTGCTTTCCGGGGAAAGTTAACTCCTCCCGGTGCCCGCTGCGGGCCGTGCGGGCGCCGCCCAGACGTGCCGGTGGATTGCCGGGCAGCGGGGGGTCGGCGGGGGTGGGGTGCAAAATTTAACTAAGGTAAGCCTGGCCTTGTTGGAAGGGGTTGGGTAGGTTGAAACGCAGTCCGCTCAGAACCGACCCCCCACAGGAACGAGGAGAAGACAGATGGCAACATGCGACACCTCAGAAGGGGCCCTGGCGGACGGTTCGCCGCGGACTCACGCCTACTCCGCCCTGGAACCCGGCGGGGCAGAGCTGGCTATTCAGTTCTGGTCCGGGGATCCGGCAGGGGAGGGGGTGGAATTCTCCACTCCGTGAAGATGCTCTTGATGCCGCCCAGTGGCCAGGTCAGGTCCGGGCAGCGACCCCGCTGTGCATGAGAACCGGTCATCTTGACGGCACGTCCAATGGGATGGGCGCCGCCGTCACGGGAACTTCAGCCCTCGCTCCAGGGCTGAACCCCGGATACGCAGCAGGGGGACAATGGGAAACAGGTCAGGCGCGGGACAGGATCACCGATCCTGTCCCGCGCCTTCCCTTCTGCCTGCGTGGTCGGCGCCCCTAGATCGAGTAGCCCCCGTGGCCCTCGCCCGCGGCCACCTCGGCGGTCGACAAATCGAGGAATCGGCGCAGGATGCGGTCCATCTGCCGGAACTCGGTGAGGAAGGCGTCATGTCCCACGGGGGAGACGATCTTCGCCATGCCCAACAGATTGCCGACGTTGCGGGACAGGTGCTCCTGCTGGTGGTAAGGGTAGAGGATATCGGTGTCCACCCCCACGATCATCGTGGGCACCTGCGTGGAGGCGAGTGCCTTGTTCAGGCCACCCCGGCCACGTCCGATGTCGTGGCGGTTAAGCGAATCGGTGAGGGTGACGTAGCTGCCGGCGTCGAAACGCTCGACGAGCTTGAACCCCTGGTGGTCGAGGTAGCTCTCCACGGCGAAACGCTGCCCAGGGGAGCGGTGGGGGCCCAGGGGATTCTCACCGGTCTGCGGAGTGGTTCCGAACCGCTCATCCATCTCCTGCTCGCCCCGGTAGGTCAGGTGGGCGATACGGCGCGCGGCCGCCAACCCCGCGTCCGGGGTGCGACCGGTGCCGTGGAAGTCCCCGCCCTGCCAGTCGGGATCGCGCTCGATGGCGCTGATCTGCGCGGCCTGGATGCCGATCTGCCATGCGCTGGCGCGGGCCGAGACCGCTATGACGCACGCGGAGGCGACCTCCCCCGGGTGCATCAGCGTCCACTCGAGTGCCCTCGCCCCGCCCATTGACCCGCCGAGGACGGCGTGGAGGCGGGTGACGCCCAGGGCGTGCAGGAACTGGCGTTCCACGGAGACCTGGTCACGGATGGAGATCGCCGGGAAACGGGAACCCCATACCTCGCCGTCGGGGTGTTCCGAGGACGGCCCGGTGGAGCCCTTGCACCCGCCGATGACGTTGGTGCAGATGACGCACCAGCGGTCGGTGTCGAGTGCCTTACCGGGGCCGAGGAGGTCACACCACCAGTCGGCGACGTCGGTGTCACCGGTCAGGGCGTGCTGGACGAGCAGAATGTTGTTGTGCCCGTCAGGCTCGCCTCTGAATTCACCCCAACGCTGGTAGGCGATGGTGACATCAGGGATCATCACGCCGGCTTCGGTGGTGAAGTCACCGATGCGCAGTGGGGTGAGTGTCCCTTCAGGGGCGAGTTGAACCATGGGTTACCTGCTTCTGGGTCAGTTAGGCGTCGGAAACGGCGGCGAAACCGAGCTCGAGATCTGCGATGATGTCCTCGACGTTCTCAATGCCGACGGACAGGCGGATCGTCGCCTGGGAGATGCCTGCACGGCGCAGACCCTCTGCATCCGACTGGGAGTGGGTGGTGGAGGCCGGGTGGACGACCAGAGAGCGCACGTCGCCGAGGTTGGCCACGTTGGAGTGCAGCTTGAGGGAGTCGATGAACTTCCAGGCCCCGGCGCGGTCGTCCTGCTCGCCCTTGAGAGTGAAGGTGAGGACCGAGCCGGTGTACTTCAGGCCCAGCTTCTCCTTGACCCGGTACCACGGGGAGGACTCCAGGCCGGCGAAGTTGACGGCC
Source organism: Corynebacterium lemuris (assembly GCF_024919295.1). Classification (GTDB taxonomy): domain Bacteria; phylum Actinomycetota; class Actinomycetes; order Mycobacteriales; family Mycobacteriaceae; genus Corynebacterium; species Corynebacterium lemuris. Next base: position 553,671 of record NZ_JANWTC010000001.1, read on the forward strand.
TCGACCTGCGGGTGTGCGGCGAGGAACTCGGCCACCTTGATGGCGTTCTCGTTGTGCCGCTCGGTGCGCAGGGCGAGGGTGTCCAGGCCCTGCAGGACCACCCAGGCATTGAAGGGGGAGATGGCCGCACCGGTGTCGCGCAGGTGGCCGACGCGGGCCTTGAGGGCGTATGCCGGTGCACCCAGGTCGGCGTACTTCAGACCGTGGTAGGCCGGGTCCGGGGTGACGAACTGCTCGAAAACGGGCTGGCCGTCACGCTCGACGGTCCAGTCGAACTTGCCACCGTCGACAAGCACCCCGCCGATGGAGGAGCCGTTGCCCGTGTAGAACTTGGTCAGCGAGGCGACGACGATGTCCGCACCGAGTTCCAGCGGGCGGACCAGGGCGGCGGTGGCCACAGTGTTGTCCACGATCAGCGGGACGCTGTTGTGGTGGGCGACCTCGGCGATGACGGGGATGTCGAGGACGTCGGCGACAGGGTTGCCGAAGGTCTCCGCGTAGAAGGCGCGGGTGTTCGGGCGCACGGCTGCCTGCCAGGACTCGGGATCATCCGGGTTCTCCACGAAGGTGAACTCGATGCCCAGACGCTTGAGGGTGACCTGGAAGAGGGTCTCCGTGCCGCCGTAGAGGCGCGGGGAGGTGACGATGTGGTCGCCGGAACCGGCGAGGTTGAGGATCGCGGCGGTCTGGGCAGCCTGACCGGAGGCGAAGGCCAGGGCGGCAACGCCACCCTCCAGGGAGGCGATGCGCTCCTCGAGGGTGTTCAGCGTCGGGTTGTTCAGGCGGGTGTAGATGAAGCCGCTCTCGGCGAGGCTGAAACGGTTGGCCGCGTTCTCGGCCGAGTCGAAGACGTAGGAGGTGGTCATGTGGATCGGCTGGTTGCGTGATCCGGTGTCACTGTCCAGGCCACCGCCTGCGTGGATGGAGCGGGTCTCGAATGCCCAGTCGCCGGCGTTGCTGTTGTCGTATTTGGCCATGGTTGATCCTCTTTACGATTCTTCGGGGGTGGGAACGATGTTATTGCCAACACCATAATGGACAGCTCGGTCTAGGGCAATTGGTCGGCGCAATCAATTCATCCGGTGGACGGCCTATGCTGCTGCTTAGGAGTTGACGGAAGAATCGAGGGATTCATGAAGTCCACCAGTGAGAACGGTAGTCCTGCGGAAGTCCGGAGGGAGCATCCGCCACAAGGCGCCGTCGGGGCGGTGGCCCGGGTGTCCGCGATGTTCTTCCTGCTGACCATCTGATCCACCTTCCTCACCGTCGCCTATGCCTACGGGGGCAACGGCGGCGTGCTCGGTTGGATACGCCTGCCCGAGGGAATGTCCCCTTTCCTGCGGTGGAACCTGGAGATGGCGGACATCGTCGCCTACGCTTCTCTGTTCGCCGGGATTCTCCTGGCGTCCACGGTGCAGCTGAACTCGATCATCTCTGCAGACCTACGCCAACCAGGCGGAGATGGCGATGCTCGTCAGCTTCGGTTCGGCCTTCGCGGTGCTGTTGATGACAGTCCTGTTCGGGTTCGCGGAGGCGGCGGCTGGTCTGCTTCATCCGCGGATCTTCTTCATGTACCTCGTCAGCTTCCTGCTGTTCCTGGTGACCTTCGCCTCCCTGCCGCAGTGGAAACACACCGGTCTCTTCCAACGGCAGGTGGAGGACGGTGCCTGGGAGGCCCGCGGCAGGCTGGCAGTCATCGCCACGCAGTGGAACCTGAGCAACGTTGACGCCATCCGCAATCCGGGCGGCACCCGGGTCGCTGCGCTGACGGGTTATGTCGTCTACATCTGAGGCTTCGCCCTGGCACTCAATCTCTCGCTGGTGGTCTTCGCCGGTGATGAGGACTTTGTGGGTATCTTCGCGGCCGGGCGTTTTCCGATGTTCTTCCTCTTCGTCCTTATCGCGGTGATGCTCTCCAGTGGTATCGGCGCGGTGCTGCTCCGCATCTTCCACCTGCACGCCAGCCGCAGCGGGCTCTACGTGCTCTCCCTCTGCGTCGTCTTTGTCGCTGTCTTCTACGTGGTCCGGGCAGAAGGCGCCGGCTGGGCGGTGGCCTGGCAGTGAGCATGGCGCTCTGGGTCCTCCTTTGGGGGTTCTTCCTTAACCCGCCGAAGTACCTCGTGATCCGGCGCTACGAGGCCATCCGCCGCTCGGCGGAGATCCTCCGGGAACGCGGGCTTGCCGACGCCGCAGACGAGAACGCCCCGCCCACCGGAGGGTGAGCGGGGCGTCGAGAAGCGAGGTTCTACTTCAGACCGTCGATGATCTCGTTGAACTTCGCGGACGGGCGCATGACCTCGGAGGTCTTCTCGTCGGACGGGGCGTAGTAGCCGCCCAGCTCGACGGAGACACCCTGGTTGTCGATGAGCTCCTTGTCGATGGTGGTGGCGTTCTCCGACAGGGCTGCGGCGACCGGGGCGAACTTCTCGGCCAGTGCAGCGTCATCGGACTGAGCAGCCAGCGCCTCGGCCCAGTAGGCGGCGAGGTAGAAGTGGGAGCCGCGGTTGTCGATCTCGCCGACCTTGCGGGACGGGGACTTGCCCTCGGCCAGCAGCTTCTCGGTGGCCTGGTCCAGGGCATCGGCCAGGACGGCGGCCTGGGCGTTGTCCTGGGTGCGGGAGACGTGGCGCAGGGACTCGGCCAGGGCGAGGAACTCGCCGAGGGAATCCCAGCGCAGGTGGTTCTCCGAGGTGACCTGCTCGACGTGCTTCGGGGCGGAGCCGCCGGCACCGGTCTCGAAGAGGCCGCCACCGGCCATCAGCGGGACGACGGAGAGCATCTTGGCGGAAGTGCCCAGCTCGAGGATCGGGAAGAGATCGGTGTTGTAGTCACGCAGGACGTTGCCGGTCACGGAGATGGTGTCCTCGCCGCGGCGGATGCGGTCCACGGACAGCTGGGTCGCCTCGACCGGGGAGAGGATCTTGATGTCCAGGCCCTCGGTATCGTGGTCGGCCAGGTACTTCTCCACCAGTGCGGTCAGGTTGCGGTCGTGGGCGCGCTCTGAGTCGAGCCAGAACACGGCCGGCATGCCGGAGATACGTGCGCGGTCGACGGCGAGCTTGACCCAGTCCTGGATCGGGGCGTCCTTGGTCTGGCACGCACGCCAGATATCGCCCTCGAAGACGTCATGGGCGAGGAGGACGTCACCGGCGGCGTTGCGGACCTCGACCTTGCCGTCGGACTCGATGCGGAAGGTCTTGTCGTGGGAGCCGTACTCCTCGGCCTTCTGAGCCATCAGGCCGACGTTGGGGACGGTGCCCATGGTGGTCGGGTCGAAGGCGCCGTTGGCCTTGCAGTCCTCGATGACCGTCTGGAAGACACCGGCGTAGGAGGAGTCAGGGATGACAGCCAGGGTGTCCTGGGTCTGGTCATCCTTGTTCCACATCTGGCCGGAGGTGCGGATCATGGCGGGCATGGAGGCGTCGACGATGACGTCGGAGGGCACGTGCAGGTTGGTGATGCCCTTCGCGGAGTTGACCATGGCCAGGTCCGGGCCGTTGGCCAGGGCCTCGTCGAAGGCGGCGCGGATCTCGGCGCCGTTGTCGAGCTTGTCCAGGCCGTCGAGGATGGCACCGAGGCCGTTCTCCCCGTTGAGGCCGGCGGCCTCGAGCTGCTCGCCGTACTTGTCGAAGACGTCGGCGAAGAAGGTGCGGACGACGTAGCCGAAGATGATCGGGTCGGAGACCTTCATCATGGTGGCCTTCATGTGCACGGAGAAGAGGATGCCCTCCTCCTTGGCCCGCTTGACCTGCTCGGCCAGGAAGGTCTTCAGGGCGGCGGCGCGCAGGACGGTGCCGTCGACGACCTCGCCCTTGAGCACCGGCAGGTCCTCGCGCAGCTTCGTCTCGGTGCCGTCGGCGGCCACGTGGACGAAGGAGAGGGTGTCCGCCTCCGGCAGGATGACGGACTGCTCGTTGTGGCGGAAGTCATCGGCAGCCATGGTGGCGACGTTGGTCCTGGAGTCGGCGGACCACTCGCCCATGCGGTGCGGGTTCTTCTTGACGAAGTTCTTCACGGCCTCCGGTGCACGGCGGTCGGAGTTGCCCTCACGGAGTACGGGGTTCACGGCGGAACCCATTACTACGCTGTAACGCTTGCGGGCCTCCTTCTCATCCTCGGTCTGCGGGGAGTCGACGAAGTCGGGGATGTCGTAGCCCTGGGCCTGGAGCTCCTTGATGGCGGCCTTCAGCTGCGGCACGGAGGCGGAGATGTTCGGAAGCTTGATGATGTTGGCTTCCGGGGTCTTCGCCAGCTCGCCCAGCTCAGTGAGGGCGTCATCGACGCGCTGCTCATCGGTGAGACGGTCGGGGAACTGGGCGAGGATGCGGCCGGCGAGGGAAATATCGCGGGTCTCCACATCGATGCCTGCAGTGCCGGCGAACGCCTCGACAACCGGCTTGAACGAGTAGGTCGCGAGAAGCGGTGCCTCGTCGGTGCGGGTCCAGATGATCTTAGCCATGTAACTCCCTCGTGGTATACGGGTCAATAGTCGGTTATCCAGCCTACCCTTTCCCCTACGATACGGCCGGTGGCAGGGGCCGGGAGCCACCGGAAACCGCTTGCCGCGGCATCTTTTCCCTCGCCCCTCCACCAGGGGGAATACACGGAACCGGTGGCGGTCAACGTAGTGGCGTAGTATGCCCATCCGTGAAAGACCGCCTCCGCTCAGTCCGCACCGTTGTCCCGGCCCGGCGCCCCCGGCCCCGCCAGACCGAGATCACGAAACGGCGCCGGCTGATCGTCATGCTCGCCCTCGCCCTGGGTGGTTTCGCCATCGGCACCACCGAATTCGTCTCCATGGGCCTGCTGCCGCTGATCGCCGAGGACTTCACCGTCACCGAGGACCAGGCCGGCCACATCATCTCCGCCTACGCCCTCGGCGTGGTCGTCGGTGCCCCGGTGATCACGGCCCTGACCGGGCTCGTGCCCCGGCGCCGCCTGCTCCTGCTGCTCATGCTCGCCTTCACCCTCGGCCACCTCGCCGCTGCGCTCGCGGACAACTATCCGCTGCTGCTGGCCGCCCGCTTCCTCGCGGGCCTGCCACACGGCGCGTACTTCTCCGTGGCGGGACTCTCCGCCGCCTCGATGGCCCCACCCGGCCAGCGCGGCCGGGCCGTCGCCTTCGTGGGCATGGGCCTGTCCGTGGCCACCGTCGCCGGTGTCCCGGCCGCCCAGGCCCTCGGCCAGGCCTACGGCTGGGCGGCGGCCTACGCCCTGGTCGCCATCCTCGGCCTGGCCACCTTCACTGCCCTGTGGTTCCTCATGCCGCACATGACGCAGATGGCGCCCACCTCCGCGCTCACGGAACTCAGTGCCCTCGCCCGCTCCCAGGTCTGGCTGACCCTGGCCATCGGTACCGTCGGTTTCGGCGGCATGTTCGCCGTCTACACCTACATCTCCTGGACCATGACCGAACGCGCCGGGCTGGATCTGGAATGGATGTGGTTGGTGCTCATGGCCTATGGCGTGGGCTCCGTTCTGGGCAACTGGTTCGGCGGGCGTGTCGCGGACCGCAACCTCGAGTACGGCATCCTGTTCGCGCTGGTCATGATCGCGGTGGTGCTCACCGGCTTCTACTTCAGCTCCGTCAGCCCGGTGCCCGGTACCCTCAACTTCGCCCTCATCGGCTTCTTCGGTTCCTCCCTCGTGCCCTCCCTCCAGATCCGGCTCATGGATGTCGCCGGGGACGCCCAGACGCTGGCCGCAGCACTCAACCACTCGGCCCTCAACCTGGCGAACGCAGGTGGCGCGGCGCTGGGTGGCGTGGTCATCGCCGCCGGCCTGGGGTACTCGGCCCCCGCGCTCGCCGGCGCGGGCCTGGCGGTGGCCGCCATCCTCATCTGGTTCCCCACAGTATGGCTGCGGCGCCGGGCGGCGATAAGGTGACGGCCATGACTCTGACCATCACCTCCATCAATGTCAACGGCATCCGGGCCGCTGTGAAGCAGCGCAACGAAGACAACCCGGGGATGCTGGCCTGGCTGGCGGAATCCGCCTCCGACGTCGTGCTCCTGCAGGAGGTACGGGCCACCATCGACGAGACGGTCAAGGCCCTGCAGCCCGCCCTCGACGCAGGCTGGCACTACGTCGGCGCGCCCGCCGTCGCCCGGGGCCGCGCCGGGGTGGGCATCCTCTCCCGGGCCCCGCTTGACGACGTCCGCGTCGGCCTCGGGTCCTTCGTCGATTCCGGCCGCTGGATCGAGGGCACCTTCGACGGGGTGCGTGTGGCCTCGCTGTACCTGCCCTCCGGTTCCGTCGGCTCCGAGAAGCAGGACGAGAAGTACCGCTTCCTCGACGAGTTCGAACCCTTCCTGGAGCAGCGTGCCGGGGAGTTCCCCGAGATGATCATCGGCGGCGACTGGAACATCTGCCACCGGCGGGAGGACCTGAAGAACTGGAAGGGGAACCTGAAGAACTCCGGTTTCCTCGCCGACGAACGGGCCTTCCTGGACTCCGTGTTCGGGCACTTCCCCGAGGAAATGCCGCAGGAGAAGCCCGGACTGGGGGAGTACCACGGCGTGGTCGGCTACGACGGGCGTACGATCCGGGGTGCAGCCACTGAACCGAAGTGGTTCGACGTGGCCCGCCGCCTCCAGCCCGAGGGGGAAGGGCCGTACACCTGGTGGACCTACCGCGGCCAGGCGTTCAACAACAACGCCGGCTGGCGGATCGACTATCAGGCCGCCACCAGAAGCATGCTCGACCGTGCCGAGCACAGCTGGGTTGACCGCGCACCCACCGTGGAGACCCGCTGGTCCGATCACTCCCCACTGAATGTGACTTACGCATAGATCATGGACGCCATCGATACCGGCCAGCTGCTGGTCATCACCTTCGTCATCGGCATCACGGCCGAGGCCATCACCGCTGCGCTGGCGGCGGGAAAACAGAAGATGGACCTGTTCGGCGTCGTCGCCCTGGCCGCCCTCACCGGCCTCGGCGGCGGCACCATCCGCGACATGATCCTGGACACCTACCCCCTGACCTGGGTGGAGAACCCCATCTATCTTGTCATCGTGGTGGTTGCCGCCCTGGTGACGGTGTCCCTGTCTTTCCTCATGCACTATTTCCGGAAGGTGTTCCTGCTTGCCGACGCCGTCGGCCTGGCCACCTTCTCGGTCATCGGCACCCAGATCGCCCTGGACCTGGGCTACGGCTTCGTCATCGCCGCCGTGGCGGCGGTGGTCAACGGCGTCTCCGGCGGTGTGCTGCGTGACCTGATGAGCGACCGCGTGCCCCTGGTGTTCTCCAAGGAGCTCTACGCCTCCGTCGCAATGATGGCCACCGCCATATACATGGGACTCCTGGCCGTCGGACTCAGCGAGAACTGGACCATCGTGATCACGCTGGTCGCGACCTTCGCCATCCGCGTCATCGCCATGTACTTCGGGCTCAGCCTCCCCGTCTTCGATTACCGCGGAGCCGACCAGCCCATCGACCCACGGGCCTCACTGTCCTACCAGTCGATGCGCCGCCACCTGCGTCTGTCACGTCGCCGCGTCACCTTCGACACCTCCCGCTACACCCTGCTGGGCAGGAGCCACGACAAGAAGGGGAAGGGGAAGAAACAGCGTTGGGCCCTGCCGGAGGACGCCACCGGAGAGGACCCCGACGAGATGCCGGATCCGGGGGACGGGGCGGCCAGCCCCAGCCCCCGCTCATAGCCCCCGCTGCTAGAATGTTTCAACGACTGACATCCTCTTTGTCCTGACCAACTACAGAAGTGGAATCACACATGCGCGCATTCATTATCCTGATCCTCGGTGTCGCCCTGCTGGTGGGCGGCTTCTTCTGGTACGGCGCCGTCGGCTTCTCCGTGATGGCCATCGTCTGCGCCCTGACCATGGCCATCGGTGGCGCCCTGATCGTCTCCGCGATCGCGATCGGTCTGGACAAGCACAGCCCCACCTCCCGCAAGCTCTGAGCTTCCGTGGGGAACGAGGCGGCGTCGAGAAGCAGGCATCGGCGTCGCCTTCGTCGTTCCCGGAAGCACGCGGGCTAGACTCAACCGTTATGAATGAGCAGAATCCGTCGCCCGAAGCCCGCCAGCGAGTCCTCTCCGGTATTCAGCCCACCGCGGACTCCTACCACCTGGGCAACTACCTCGGCGCCCTGAAGCAGTGGATCGAGCTGCAGGACAACTACGACGCCTTCTACTTCATCCCCGACCTGCACGCCATCACCGTCGAGCAGGACCCGGCGGAGCTACGTCAGCGCACCATCGCCGGCACCGCCCAGCTCATCGCCCTGGGCATCGACCCGGGCAAGTCCACCCTCTTCGTGCAGTCGCATCTGCCGCAGCACGCGGAGCTGACCTGGGTGCTGGGTTGCCTGACCGGTTTCGGTGAGGCCTCGCGCATGACCCAGTTCAAGGACAAATCCCAGAGGCAGGGTACCGACCGGGCCACCGTCGGACTGTTCACCTACCCCGTCCTCATGGCCGCGGATATTCTCCTCTACCGCCCGCAGCTGGTCCCCGTCGGCGAGGATCAGCGCCAGCACCTGGAGTTGACCCGCACCCTGGCCGAGCGTTTCAACTCCCGCTACGGCGAGACCTTCGTCGTACCGGAGGGCTTCATCCCGGAGGGCTCCGCAAAGATCCAGGACCTGCAGGAACCCACCGCCAAGATGTCCAAGTCCGGTGAGAACCCCAAGGGTCTGATCAACCTTCTCGACGACCCGAAGACCTCCACCAAGCGCATCCGCTCCGCGGTCACCGACAACGACGGCGTCATCGCCTATGATCGGGAGAACAAGCCGGGCGTGTCCAACCTGCTGGCCATCCAGTCCGCGCTGACCGGCACCGGCATCGACGACCTGGTCGCCGGTTACGAAGGCCAGGGTTACGGTGCCCTCAAGGTGGACACCGCCGATGCGCTGGAGGCTTTCACCACCCCGCTGCGTGCCCGCTATGACGAGCTGATGGCTGATCGCGCCGAGCTTGAGCGCATCCTGGCGAAGGGCGCCGAGCGTGCCGGCGAGTACGCCGATGCAGTCGTCCAGGAGGTTTACGACAAGGTTGGTTTCCTGCGCCGCCTGCGTTAGGCGTCAGCGGACCTGATTCTGCTTATCGACGTCCCTCCCACCCCGGGTCACCCTCCAGGCGCCCGGGATGCAGCTGTCACTCGGGTGGGGCCCGGCCTGGATCGGTGTCGGCCTGTGCCATGGCCTCCTCCAGCCGGGCATGGGCCTCGGCCCGCTGCTCAGCGCCTTCCTGGTAGTCCTCGAACTCTGCTGCTGCGGCCCGCGCTGCTGCCCGCTCAGCCCGACGGGCACGGCGCTGCACATAGGTCTGCACCCACCGTTTCTCCACCGCCGCCAGAGGTCCCTGGGCATGATCCACCGCCCACGTCCCGTCCGCGAAGAGCCAGAACACATCCCCCGTAATGGGATCGAGCAGGTAGGTGGCCTGGGCATCAGTTTTCCGGTTGTGGTGGTGCCGGCACAGCATCACCATGTTCCCCGGTGTGGTGGGCCCACCGTCGTGGTGGTTGATGCGGTGGTCGTTATCGCTGGCGACCGCGGGTGTGGAGCACCCGGGCCAGCGGCAGCACCAGTCCCTCCCGACGAGGTAGGCCCGGATCACAGGTGTCGGGGTATAGGCCGGTGTGACTGCGGTGGTCGTTATCGCTGGCGACCGCGGGTGTGGAGCACCCGGGCCAGCGGCAGCACCAGTCCCTCCCGACGAGGTAGGCCCGGATCACAGGTGTCGGGGTATAGGCCGGTGTGACTGCGGTGGCAGCAGCATCCATGTCCGTGGTGCGCTCAGAGATGTCCAGCAGACGGGTGGCTGCCTGCGCGGTGAGCATGCCTGCCAGGGGGTGGAACACCGGGGCACCGGGGATGTCCTTCGCGGTGTAGAGATGCGTGGTCACCGAGGTGGTGGTCTGACCGAGGAGGAGCAGGACCATCGCCCGGGCCTGGCTGACACCCGCGGTGCGGGCGATCTGCCACACCACATCCCGGATCAGCGTGCCGGTGGCCTGATCCACCGACAACTCGAAGCGGACGGTGGCGTTGTCCTCGGTGTCGATCCACAACCCCGGTGCCGGGGTGTCGCCCAGGGGTGGCAGCGAGCGCATGAGCTCGACCGGGTCGAGACAGGGCTGCGGACCCGTCGGGGTGTCGTTCTCCCCGGTGTCTTCCCCGGCGCTCTCGTTTTCTTCGTTGCCCTGGCTTCCGTCCCCTGGGTCCTTGTCGGCAGTGTCCTCCCCGGCATCCCTCTCACAATTGCCCTCGGAATCGTCCTCCCCGTCCCCCGGGTTGCCCTCCGGGTCCTCCCCGGGTTCTGGTTCTGGTGGTGGGTCCGGTTCCGGGACCGGGGGCCAGGCGGGGTGGTCATCGTGGGTCACCACGGTGGTGATGGTGGTGGCCACGACCCGGGCGAAGGTCCGGGGTGTGGGCAGCAGCTGGTGCGCCCTGCTCGGTTGCAGTTTGGCGACCAGGTCCTCATCGAGGACCTCCCAGAAGTAGGGGTCGTCCTGCAGCCGTTGCGGGGCCTGGACTGCGGCGCGGTCGATGGCACCGAGGTAGGTCATGTCAAGCACCCAGGTCTGCTCCACGAGGGCGCGCAACCGCGGGAGTCGGTCGAGGGTGCTCAGGGCGTCGAGGTGGCGGGTGATGGTGCCGGGCAGGAGGCCGGTGGAGCGGGTCAGGCCGGCGAGCAGGGTGGTCCAGTCGACGGTGTCGAGTTGTTCGGGTGTGGGTTGGATGGCGCGCCAGAACCGGTAGGTGCCGGCGGTGTTGGTGGTGCGTGCCACCGCGTGTGGGTCGGCCTTGTTGAGCACACTCCATGACGGTTGCATCCTGTCTCACCCCCTGTCGAACTCGGTCGCTTATCCGTTCGATTTCGACGCTAGACCATGCCCCTGACACGGGGGTGAACTTCGGGGTCAACCGACGGTGAACGGGCAGTTCAGGGGTATTTATTTAATGAAAATAGGCCCCTTTTCGATCACGGGGGAAGGCAGCCACGGTGACTCGGGCGGAAGTCGAGGCCACTGGAAAATTTCCTGATCTTCCGAACAGGGTTCAGCCAGGGGATCGTAACGGTTGCATTGCGGTACGTGCGATGTGCCGCATTTTTACCTACCGTGGGGGTTGTATCAGCAGGTTGAGGAATGGCTGATCCTTCCGGAGAGGAGTGGCAGTGGCCACCAGCACGCAGTCCGACCAGCGCAACGTCGATGAGTTCGGCATTGAACGGGTCCACGACGATGACCCGGGGGCCGTCGATAAGGTCCGTGAGAGGTCGGAGGCCGTCGACCACCTGATGCGGATGCAGGACCGCTATTCGTCGATGGGCGGCAACCAGTATTCGGCGGGCATCACCTACTTCTCGGTCCTGGCGATCTTCCCCATCCTCATGCTCATTGTCGCCGCGGTCGCCACGTTCCTGGCCAACCGTCCCGAGGTACTCACCGACGTGCAGGAGCAGATCGCCGGTTCGGTCGAGGGGGAGCTGGGCACGCTCATCAATGACATCCTCACCACGGCCATCGCGCAGCGTGGTGCGGTCGCCGGGATCGGTGCCGTGACCGCCCTGTGGTCGGGTCTCGGCTGGATGAACAACCTGCGCTACGGGGCCTCCAAGATGTGGAAGGTCGACCCCACCGCCGTCGGCAACTTCGTCACCAAGAAATTCAGTGACCTGCTGGGGCTGTTCGGTCTGTTCCTGGCGCTGGCGGTGGCCTTCGCTGTCACTGCGATCGGCAGCTCCGGGCTGACGGAGTACGTCCTGGAATTCTTCGGCCTGGCCGGGATCCCGGGCATCCGCTTTCTCACTTACGGTGTGGCCATCCTCGTCGGACTGCTGGCGAACTTCCTGGTCATGGCCTGGATGGTGTTCTATCTGCCCCGCACGAAGGTGCCCATGCGTTCCGGGTTGCAGGCTGCCGTCCTCGGTGCGCTCGGCTTCGAGGTGATCAAGCAGCTCGGTTCATTATTCGCGACCAATGCGCTGTCGAATCCGGCGGGCGCGACCTTTGGGCCGATCATCGGTCTCATGGTCGTGCTCTACCTGGTGTGGCGTCTGGTCATGTACGTCTCCGCCTGGGCAGCAACCACCGAGGAATCCCTGCAGATGGCTCAGATGCCCGCCCCGGTGCCAGCCGTCATCCGGGTGCGGGAGGAGGTCAACCAGGGTCCCGGCGCAGGTGTCGCCGTCGGGGTGGGCGCCGCGCTCGGCGCCCTGGGGGCGGGTGCTCTCGCGCTCCTGCGGCGTAAGTAGGACCAGCGGAATCAGGGTGAACTTCAGGGGCTTTCCCGATGCCGGACGTTGAGCGTGGGGCCTATCCTTGAGGGGACGACACAACTTCCAAGGACAAGGTGACCGACATGAACTCCCCGACGCCGAACCTCTACCAGCTCCACGGCCTCGACCGCAGCGCCTCGGCGGACGAGCTGGGACGTGTTCTGGCGCAACGTGATCTCGATCTGGAGAATCAGGCTGTCCTGGACACCGATCCCCGGCGCCGGCAGCTGCACACCACCTTCGCGGTCCTCTCCGATGACGCCCGTCGCGCGACCTACGATGACGCGTTGGATGCCTCCCTCAACCTGAACTGGAACGACCTGGAGTACCTGGGTAACTTCGGCACGCTGCCGGATCCGCAGATGTTCCCCGGGCAACCCCAACCACAGCCCCAACCTCAGCAGCAGTCGACACCCTACAACTATCCGACGTACACCCCGCCGCCACCGCAGGCGGATCCCTTCGCCAACCCCTCCCAGTACATGGCCGGGGTGCCCGTGCATCAGCCGACCGTGGACCGGCCCTCGGCAGGTCTGCGTCTGGGCATGATGCTTCTCGACGGCATCCTCCTCTCCATGCTCACCGGTCTGCTCGTCGTGATCTTCGGGGCGGGCGAGGGGGCCGGCTGGTTGCTGAGCTCCATCGCTGCGCTGGCGTATTTCATCGGTTTTGAGGTGTACACCGGTGCCTCCCCGGTCAAGCACCTGTTCGGTTACCAGGTCCGGGACCTCAACACCGGCGAGAACCTGAGCCTGCAGCAGTCGGCGAAGCGTCAGTGGTGGCGCATCGTCAACATCGTCCCCGGTATCGGCTGGCTGATCAGCTTCATCGGTGCCATCGCCATCGGCAGCTCCATCAACCCGACCAACCAGTTCATCGGCTCCCACGACCGCTGGGCGGGTGCGGAGGTCGTGCGTAAGCCGGGCCGGTAGAGCGGATTAGCATGGGGGCCATGTACGAGACCCCTGAGATCAGCCCGGACCGCAAGAACGTCAACCGCGAGGTCCTCGCAGGCCTGCCGAAGGTCCTTCTTCACGACCATCTCACCGGCGAGCCTGCGCAGACCCCTGACACCCTGACGACCCAGGTGCGGGAGCAGCTCACCGAGCTCGCCGCCGACAACGTGGTCTATGTCGAACTCCGCATCTCCCCGGAGCTGCACACCGCAGGTGGGCTGACCCTCCAGGAGGTCGTCGACTGCGCCGTGGCCGGACTCGACGTCCCGCGTATCGACGCCCGTCTCATCCTCACCGCCCAGCGCGGCCGCCTCATCTCGGAGATCGCCGAACTGGCGGTGCGCAACCACGGACGCCAGGTCGTCGGCTTCGACGTCGCGGGACCGGAGGAACATTCCCTGGAGGAGCATGCGGATGCCTTCCGGCAGCTGCGCGAGGCCTACGTCCCCTTCACCCTGCACGCCGGACTGGACGGCGGCATCGACGCCATCGCCGAGGCCGTCCAGTTGGGTGCGGTCCGTCTGGGTCATCCGGTGGGTCTGATCGACGACTTCCACATCGACACCGAGGGTTTTGAGGGGGTGCTGCCTGGCCGGGTCTCCGGCTGGGTCCGCGACCGCCACATCGCGATCGATTTCTCCCCGACCCTCGAGGTGCACCTGGAGGCTGCGGAGGAGATCGGCGACCACCCCCTCACCCTGCTGCAGCAGCTCGGTTTCACGTGCACCGTCAGCACCGGCAACCGTCAGATCGCAGGTTCGCTGACCGAGCAGTTCGTCGTGCTCGCGGAGACCTTCGGCTACGGCCTGGAGGAGTTCTTCGACCTCACCGTCAACGCCGTACGTGCTGCCTTTATCAGTGAGGTGGAGCGCCAGGACCTGCTCGAGCGCATCATCCTGCCCTCCTACGAGGCCCAGGATGTCGTCGAGGGCCTGGACCAGGTGGAAACGGAGGAGGAGTAGGCCGCTAGAACTTGGAGAAGCGGTTGAGCAGCATCTCCTCGAGCTCACGCCACGCGGTGGAGTGGTCGGTGAAGGGGGTGGAGGGAACGTAGCCGGCGGTCCCTGTGGAGCCGAGCATGTAGGACAGGAAGTCCTGCATCCGCGGGTTGGCCAGGAGGTAGGAGTTGAGGGAGTCGTCGGCGGCCCAGTCCGCAGCGTCGGCGAACAGCTCGTAACCGCGGGACATCTGGTTGGTGTCGACGGCCTCCGGGCCCTTCTCGATGTCGGCGACCAGCCCCTGGTAGGAGTATTGGTTGTCCGGGTGGACGATGACGTCGAGTTCGCCGGCGTTGGCGTGGGTCATGACCTGCTCCCAGGTGGAGACCTTCGCCAGGTCGTGGGTGTCGTTCTCCACGAGCCAGCGGGACAGCTGCCGGGTGGTGGGGAAGGTGAAGATCTCACCGTAGCGGCCGAGGAAGATCGGTTTGCCGTCGAGGTAGGTACGCAGGGTGTAGACGGACTTGCCCTGGAGGGTGATCTTCACCGGGTCGATGCCGGCCAGGCCCCAGATGGAGGAATCGTAGGGGTCGGCCTGCTCCTCGGCCTCCTTCGCGGCGAGTTCCGCCCTGGCACGGGCCTCAGCGGCGGAGATACGGGCGGCGTCGATCTCCGCCTGGGCCCCGGTGGTGGCCGCCTCGTCGACGTCGATGACGCGCACCTGGGCGTCGAGGGACTCCACGACCTGCCTCCAGTTCGCCAGCACGGTACGACCCACAGCGGTCCACTCGCCCATGCCGTGGTCGCCCGCGTAGTGCTCGGCGCCGCGGTGGACGTTACCCAGCACGGAGTGGGAGGCGAAGAAGAGAACGGCGTCATCAGCGGCGGTGACCTCGGCCAGCGAGCGGGTGACGCGGAAGATGCGGCTGAGCTCTGAGACGTTCTCGTAGGAGGGGCGGCCGGCGAGCAGCGCCGGGGCACCGATGATGTCGTGGTTCTCCTTCTTCTCCGGCTCGATCTTGTCGGCGGGCAGGGCCTCGAAGGCGGACCACTTCGGGTGCGAACGTAGATCGTGCTTCTCACCGGAGTTCAGGAAGGCCAGCATCCGGGCCGGGGAGGTGAACAGAAACAGCCCCTTGTCGTCACCGAGGAAGGCCTGCCATTCGGCACCGTGCTCCTTCCAGCTGGGGGCCCAGAGGGTGAAGTAATCACCCTCGGTGAGAGACAGTTTCACGGGGACGATCGCAGGGGAGCTCATGGGCGGGGATTCTACCGGAGTCCTACCCGGTCGGCCGCCAGAAACCCTGGAAGGCCATCCCCATGTTGGTGGTCCGCAGCGGATTGGTCTGGACCGGGTCACCCGCCTCGACGATCTGGCCGTCACCGGCGTACATCGCCACGTGCCCGTCCCACACCACCAGATCACCGGGGATGAGTTCCTCCGCCGACACCTGCGTGCCCACGGTCTGCTGTTCCGCCAGGCGCGGCAGCTCGACCCCGGCCTGACGCCAGGCCCACTGTGTGAGCCCGCTGCAGTCGAAACCGCCGTTGCCGGTGCCGCCCCAGACATAGGGGGTCCCGACCTGGCTCAGCGCCGCGGCGACGGCCGCTTCCCCGGTGCTGCCGGAAGAAGAGGCGGGTTCGTGGGCAGGTTCCGGGGCCAGCGGTTCCGGCGGGACGGGGGAAGGCAGGGCGGCGGTGTGCGCGGTGCCTGCCACCCGGTCGAGGTCATCGGCCAGCGGATCCAGGACCTGTTCCAGATCCAGGACCCGGGCGGTGGCGGTGCGGGTGAAGATCGCCGCCAGGTTCTGCAGCTCCAGCAGGGCCCCGGCCTGGGCGCCCGGTACGGGGGATAGCAGCCGCGGAAGGACCTGGACCGCCTGCCCACCCAGTTCCCCGGCCAGGTGCAGCAGTTCGGTGCGGGTGGACTCCACATGACCGGCGGCTGTCTCATTGATGTCCGAGACCAGCCGGCGGTCGGCGCTGACCGCCCGGGCGGTCTCCACCAGGGTGGTGCCGCCCGGCGAGCCGGCGGCGATCATCTCACACAGCGGTAGTGCGGCCTGGAAATCCGGCAGCGCTGGAAGACGGAGGAGGGGCAGCGTCTCCGGCTGGAGGTCCGCAATGTGCTGCAGGGTGGCGACGATATCCCTCACCGCAGCCTCCCGAGATCGGCGGCCAGGGTCCGGTCAGCACCCTCGGTGGCATCGATGACACGGTGGGAACGTTCCGCCAGCACCCGTGCCCGGTCGTGGACACACCGGGTCTGGGTGTCCAGGTGGGCCACGGCATGGTGGAGGGAGGTGCTGAAACGGCCCTGCCCGGGGCGGGGCAGCGGAGTATCGGGGAGGTGGTCGGCGGCGTCGAGAAGCTCGGCGGTCAGCAGGCGGGCACGGTCAGGGTCCACGGAGAAGGTGTCCATGCCTTATTGGACTGCCGGAACAGGCGGAAGGTTCCCGGGGAGCGGCGTCTAGCATGGGGCGCATGGAGATCACCATCATCAATCACCCGCTGGCCGCGTCACGGCTGACGATCATGCGCGATGCACGCAGCGACAACACCGCCTTCCGCGCCGCCCTCGCGGACCTGGGCGCCATGCTCGTCTACGAGGCCTCCCGCGAGCTGCCCGTCGAGCACTTCGACTGCCAGACTCCCGTCGCCGTCGCGGAGGGCACGCGCCTGGCCGATCCGCCGATCATCGTGCCGGTCATCCGCGCCGGGCTGGGGATGATCGACCCGGCCCTGTCGATGATCCCGGACGCGCAGGTCGGCTTCATCGGGCTGGCCCGCAACGAGGTCACCCACGAGCCGGTGCCCTACCTGGAGGCCCTGCCTGATGACCTGGCCGGCCGGACCGTCTTCGTCGTCGACCCGATGCTGGCCACCGGAGGTTCGCTGCTGCACGCGGTCCGCCTGCTGGCGGCGCGCGGCGCCACGGACATCACGGCGATCTGCATGGTCTCCGCCCAGACCGGAGTGGATGCACTGGCGGAATCCGGGCTGCCCTGTCGTCTGGTCACCGCTGCGATCGATCCGGACCTCAACGAGGACGCCTACATCGTGCCTGGTCTCGGGGATGCCGGTGATCGCCTCTACGGCCCCAGGAACATCGACCTGTAGCACCTGGACCGTCCCCTGTCTGCCCACTGTAGTGGGCGGACTTCTCCCACTGCAGTGGGCAATTTGGGGGCATGACGCGGGAAGAAGAGTGGGATCCATGGCCCAGTTACGGTCTGCGGCTCGGCAGGAACCTCCGTCAGCTGCGCCTCATCCGGGGGCTGACACAGGAGCAGCTGGCCACCCTCTCCGACATCTCGCGGAATTCAATATCCAACATCGAGCGGAACCTCAACAACACGGGAAAAGCCCCTGACCCGCAGCTGACCACCATCTACCAGCTCGCCCGCGCCCTCGACGTGCCGCCGGCGGTGCTCCTGCCGGCCGGTGATGCCCCGGTGACCGACATCTGCTCGGCGGGGGATGTCGGCATCTCCATCCGCTGGCCGGCCGGCGGGCAGGACCTGCGGCGCTTCCGGCGTGCCTTCGCGCGGTACGGCGCCGGCCCCCGCTACGAGGACGGCCCGGAGCCGCCCCAGGCGGTCGGCGGGAGGACACCGATAGGGGAGTAGGCTGGGTGGCGTTGATCCTTGTCTCAAGGTCTTCCGGAAAGGACAGTTCGTGAAGGGAATCGCCGCACGCATCGATGAGTGGCTCATCGCTCACCGGGAAGAGGTGGTGGGATGGCGCCGTCATCTGCACTCTCACCCGGAACTGTCCCACATGGAGTACGAGACGACGAATTTCCTCGCGGAGACGCTTGAGGCCCACGGACTCACCCCCCGGCGTTTCCCCGGCACCGGCCTCATGGTGGACATCGGTCCGGATACCGGCGACCGGCTGGCCTTCCGCGGGGACATCGACGCACTGGCGCTGACTGAGCTGACCGACCTGCCCTATGCCTCGCAGGTGCCCGGCGTGGCGCATGCCTGCGGCCACGACATCCACACGACCATCGTCCTGGGACTGGCGTGTGCGCTGGCGGACAACGCCGACGGGCTGCAGCACGGCATCCGGGTGATCTTCCAGCCGGCCGAGGAGGTCATGGAAGGCGGAGCCTCGGATGTCATCGCCTGGGGTGGCCTCGACGGCGTCGGCTCCATCTTCGGCCTCCACGTCGAACCGAAACTGCGGGTGGGCCGGATCGGTGTGCGCACCGGAGCGATCACCTCGGCCTCCGACGTGCTGCAGATCAAGGTCCATGGACCCGGCGGGCACTCCGCGCGTCCGCACCTGACCAATGACGTGGTCTTCGCCCTCAGCTCGCTGGTCACCCAGCTGCCGGCCCTGCTCTCACGCCGGGTGGACCCGCGGACTGCGACGGTCCTGGTCTTCGGTTCGGTCAACGCCGGCTACGCCCCGAACGCGATCCCGGAGTCCGGCCAGCTGACAGGCACGATCCGTACGGGTGACATCGCCACGTGGCGGACCCTGCGGGAACTGATGGAGGAACTCATCGCGCAGGTGCTCGCCCCGACGGGCTGCACCCACGAGCTGACCTACCAGCGCGGGGTGCCGCCGGTGATCAACGATGACGTCGCCACGGCGATGCTTGCCGACGCCGCCCGCGCCATCGACCCCCAGGCCGTCGTGCAGGCCCCGCAGTCCAGTGGCGGTGAGGACTTCTCCATGTATCTCGAGCATGTGCCGGGTTCCATGGCCCGCCTGGGCTGCTGGTCGGGCAAGGGGCGGATGCAGGATCTGCACCAGGGTGACCTGAACGTGGATGAACGTTCCATCGGCGTGGGGATCCGTCTGTTCGGCTCCATCGTGGAGCAGTACAGCAGGAGTGCAGGAGGCGGCGGCTTCCTGTCCTAACGACTAGACTCAGGTGGCACGTGGATTGTCAATGACGCCTGGAGGACATCTTGAGTAACCGTATCGTCATCATCGGCGGAGGCCCCGCCGGCTATGAGGCCGCACTTGCCGGAGCCAAGTACGGGGCGGATGTGACGATCATTGAGGACCGGGGCATCGGCGGCTCCTCCGTCCTCCTCGACTGTGTGCCGTCGAAGTCCTTCATCGCCGGCAGCGCGATCAAGACGGACCTGCGCCGGGCAGATGACATGGGACTCAACAGCCTGCTGGGCCGCGCCCGCATCCACCTGCCGGCGCTGAACAAGCGGGTGCAGATGCTCGCCCAGGAACAGTCGGATGACATCCTGGTCCAGTTGGAGCGCGCCGGGGTACGTTTCGTGCACGGTCGCGCCCGCTTCGCGGAGTCCCAGCTGGAGCAGGTCTTCCACCGGGTCACCGCCACCCTGGAGGACGGCACGGAGGAGGTCTTCGAATCTGAGCTGGTGCTCATCGCCACCGGTGCCACCCCACGCATCCTGCCCGGCGCGCAGCCCGACGGTGAGCGCATTCTCACCTGGCAGCAGGTCTATGACCTGGAGGACACCCCGGAGCATCTCATCGTGGTCGGTTCCGGTGTCACCGGTGCGGAATTTGTCTCCGCCTTCGCGGAGCTGGGCGTGAAGGTGACCATGGTCGCCTCCCGCGACCGCATCCTGCCCCACGATGACGCCGATGCCGCGGACGTGCTCGAGCATGTCCTCTCGCAGCGCGGGGTCTCCCTGGAGAAGCACGCCCGCGTGGAGTCGGTGACCCGCACCGCGGACGGCGGGGTCTGTGTGAAGACGACCGACGGCCGCGAGATCTACGGTTCGCACGCCATCATGTCGATCGGCTCCATCCCCGCCACCGAGGGCCTGTCCCTGGAGAACGTCGGTGTGGAGACCACCCCCTCCGGGCACATCAAGGTCGACCGGGTCTCGCGCACCAACGTCTCCGGCATCTACGCCGCCGGTGACTGCACCGACCTGTTCCCGCTGGCCTCCGTCGCGGCGATGCAGGGGCGCATGGCCATGTACCACGCTCTCGGCGAGGGCGTGACCCCGATCCGGCTGAAGACGGTGGCCACCGCCGTGTTCACCCGCCCGGAGATCGCCGCCGTAGGTGTCACCCACGCCCAGGTGGAGAACAAGGAGGTCTCGGCCCGCGCCGTGGTCCTGCCGCTGCAGTCCAATCCGCGGGCGAAGATGCGCTCGCTCAAGCACGGCTTCGTCAAGCTCTTCTGCCGCAGCAACTCCGGCCTGGTCATCGGCGGTGTCGTCGTCGCCCCGACCGCCTCGGAGCTCATTCTTCCGATCGCCATCGCGGTGACCAACAACCTCACCGTCAAACAGCTCTCGGAGACCTTCGCGGTCTACCCCTCCCTGTCGGGTTCGATCACCGAGGCCGCCCGCCGCCTTGTGGCGCACGACGACCTGGAGTAGTCCGGCTCAGTAGGTGGTGTAGGAGAAGTCCAGGGTGGCGTCCAGGTCGACGACCACCCGGCGGCCCGCATGGGGGAAGGCCCGCTGGGGGCAGCGTTCCCGGGGACACGAGGTGCAGCCCGGCCCGATGGGGGTGGCCGAGGCGGGGGAGAGGTCCAGCCCCTGCGCGTAGACGAGGCGTTCGGCCTGGTCCAGGTCGCAGCCCAGGCCGACGGCGAACTCCTTCCGCGGCTGGCCGAAACCGTGGGCCTGGCCGCGGACGGTGCGTGCTATCCACAGGTAGTGGCGTCCGTCGGGCATGCCGGCGACCTGGCGGGTGACCCGCCCGGGTGTCTCGAAGGCCCGGTGGATGACCCACAGGGGGCAGGAGCCGCCGGCGCGGGAGAAGTGGAAGCCTGTGGCGGACTGGCGTTTGGAGATGTTGCCTGCCCGGTCCGTGCGCACGAAGAAGAAGGGCACCCCGCGGGTGCCGGGCCGGTTGAGGGTGGACAGGCGGTGGCAGGTCGTCTCGAAGCCGGTGCCGAAGTGGGCGGCGAGGCGGTCGATGTCGTAACGGAACTCCTCGGCGGTGGTGAGCATCGCCTGGTAGGGCATGACCACAGCCGCGGCGAAGTACTGGGCCAGGGCGAGTACCGCGATACCGCGGGCCTCCTCGGTGGGCAGTGGGGCGGCGAGTCCGGTGAGCAGGTCCGCGTGCCCGCTCAGGCCGTACTGCAGGGCGAGTTCGAAGCAGAGTTGTGCTTCGCTCAGGCCGGTGCGCAGGTGTAGTTCGCGGTTCTCGGGGTGGTAGATGCGGCGGGGGCCGGTGGTGATCTTGCGGAAGCGGACGACGACACCGAGGTCCCGGTCCAGGGCGGTGGACAGGCGGGTCAGCCGCAGCTGCGGATCACCGAGCCGGCCGGCCAGTTCCTCGCCGAGCACGTCGAGTTCGTGGATGTAGTTGTGGTGCTCGTAGAAGAAGTCGCGGACGAGGCGGTAGGGGGAGTCGTCGACAAGCAGCGGGGCGCGGTCGGCGAGCCCGAGGACCTCGGTGACGAACTCGGGGTAGCGGGCGGCGAGGTCGGCCAGCTGCTCGTCGGGGACGGTGGGGAAGGCCTCGCGGAGTTCACTGATGGTGCGGGCGTCGTGGTCGGGGGAGAAGAAGGCCGGGTCGATGTCGAAGTTGCGCGACAGGGCCATGAGCACGGTGACGGTCAGGGGCCGCTGGTCATTCTCCAGCTGGTTGAGGTAGCTGGTGGACAGGCTCAGCCGGCGGGCCATCTCCTGCTGGGTGAGGTTGCGGGTGCGCCGGAGGGTGCGGATGCGTGCCCCCGCGAAGTGCTTGCTCATGAGTGTGCGTTGCTCCCGAAGATGGGGTTGACCTGCTCTTTCCGCAAGTTTTGCAGAAAATAAGGGTTGATGCCGCTACTTTACACAGACTTTACTGTGATCATCAACACAAGATTCGCAGTACTGTGATGTCCAGCGCATCCAGCACCGAATCAAGGAGTAGATCCGACCGCCATGATCAACCACACCGTGCGTACCTACCGCTCCGCCGAGGACTTCCCCCACGAGGAACACCTGGCCCACAAGATCGCCCTTGTCGCGGCCGACCCTGTCGAGGTCCCGGCCGAGACGAAGGAGATGATCATCAACCGGATCATCGACAACGCCGCCGTCTCCGTCGCCTCCGCTTTACGACGCCCTGTCTCCTCCGCCCGTGTCATGGCCCAGGCCCGCCCCGTCACCGACGGCCGCGGCGCCTCCGTTCTCGGTCTGCCGGGCAGGTACGCCGCCGAGTGGGCCGCCCTGGCCAACGGCACCGCCGTCCGCGAACTCGACTTCCACGACACCTTCCTCGCCGCCGACTACTCCCACCCCGGCGACAACATCCCGCCGATTCTCGCCGCCGCGCAGCAGGCCGGCAAGGGCGGCCGCGACCTCATCCGCGGCCTGGCCACCGGTTACGAGATCCAGGTCAACCTGGTCCGCGGCATCTGCCTCCACGAACACAAGATCGACCACGTCGCCCACCTCGGCCCCTCGGCCGCCGCCGGCATCGGTACCCTGCTCGACCTGGACGTGGACATCATCTACCAGGCCATCGGCCAGGCGCTGCACACCACCACCGCCACCCGCCAGTCCCGCAAGGGAGAGATCTCCTCCTGGAAGGCCTTCGCCCCGGCCTTCGCCGGCAAGATGGCCATCGAGGCCGTCGACCGCGCCATGCGCTGCGAGGGTGCCCCCTCGCCGATCTGGGAGGGCGAGGACGGCGTCATCGCCTGGCTGCTCTCCGGCCCGGAGCACCGCTACACCGTGCCCCTGCCGGCCGCAGGCGAGGAAAAGCGCGCCATCCTGGACACCTACACCAAGGAGCACTCCGCGGAGTACCAGTCCCAGGCCCCCATCGACCTGGCCCGCCGCATGGGTGACAGCCTCGCCGCCGACGGGAAGGACCTCCGTGACATCGAGTCCATCGTCCTGCACACCTCCCACCACACCCATTACGTCATCGGCACCGGCTCGAACGACCCGCAGAAATTCGACCCCGACGCCTCCCGCGAGACCCTCGACCACTCCATCATGTACATCTTCGCCGTGGCGCTCGAGGACCGCTCCTGGCACCATGAGCGCTCCTACGCCCCGGAGCGCGCCAACCGTCCGGGGACCATCGAGCTGTGGCAGAAGATCTCCACGGTCGAGGATCCCGAGTGGACCCGCCGCTACCACTCCAGCGACCCGGACGAGAAGGCCTTCGGCGCCCGCGCCGTGATCACCTTCACCGACGGCACAGTCGTCGAGGACGAGCTGGCCGTCGCCGACGCCCACCCGCTCGGCGCCCGCCCCTTCGCCCGCGAACAGTACGTGGCCAAGTTCCGCACGCTGGCCGAGGGCATTGTCTCCGCGGCCGAACAGGACCGCTTCCTCACCGCCGCGGAGAACACCGAGAGCCTCACCGACCTGTCCGAGCTCAACATCGAACTCGACGAGGACACCCTCGCCCGCGCCCCGATGATCCCGGCAGGGCTGTTCTGATGGCCGGCCTGTTCTCCACCACGGCGACGCCGACGGAGCGTCGACAGGCATTCCGCGCGGGCCTGACCAGCGGAAAGATCCAGCGCATGCCGGGCGCCTTCTCCCCGCTGGTGGCGCGAGCCATCCAGGAGGCCGGCTTCGACGGCGTCTACGTCTCCGGCGCGGTCGTCGCCGCCGACCTGGCGCTGCCCGACATCGGCCTGACCACCCTCAGCGAGGTCGCGGGACGGTCGAGGCAGATCGCCCGGGTCACCGACCTGCCCGTGCTCGTCGACGCCGACACCGGCTTCGGCGAACCGATGTCCGCGGCGCGCACCATCTCCGAATTCGAGGACGCCGGTGTCGCCGGCTGCCACCTCGAGGACCAGGTCAACCCCAAGCGCTGCGGTCACCTCGACGGCAAGGAGGTCGTCCCCACCGAACTCATGCTGCGGCGCATCACCGCGGCGGTCAACGAACGCCGCGACGACCAGTTCGTCATCTGTGCGCGTACCGACGCCGCCGGGGTCGAGGGCATCGATTCGGCCATCGAACGTGCCAAGGCCTACGCCGACGCCGGAGCCGACCTCATCTTCACCGAGGCACTGCACACCCCAGCGGAGTTCGAGAAATTCCGCGCGGCCGTCGACGTGCCCCTGCTGGCCAACATGACGGAATTCGGCAAATCCGAACTCCTCTCCGCACAGCAGCTCGAGGACCTCGGCTTCAATGCCGTCATCTACCCGGTGACCACCCTGCGCATCGCGATGGGCCAGGTCGAGGAGGCACTCGGGGAGATAGCGGAGACCGGCACCCAGACCGGCTGGCTCGACCGCATGCAGCACCGCTCCCGCCTCTACGAACTGCTCCGCTACAACGAGTACAACGCCTTCGACCAGCAGGTGTTCACCTACTCCGCAGACACCTACCAGCCCACCTTCGTCCAGTAACCTCCCTCCTCCCGAAAGGCTGAGAACCATGACCACCGCCACCCAGACCCAGCAGCCCGAGGTTCGCAAGGGACTCTACGGAGTCATCGCCGACTACACCGCCGTCTCCAAGGTCATGCCGGAGACCAACTCCCTGACCTACCGCGGTTACGCCGTCCAGGACCTCGTCGAGCACTGCTCCTTCGAGGAGGTCTCCTACCTTCTGTGGAACGGCGAACTGCCGGACGAGGAGCAGCTCACCGAGTTCAACAGGCGGGGCCGCTCCTACCGCAGCCTCGATCCGGGCCTGATCTCGCTCATCCACTCCCTGCCCACCGACTGCCACCCCATGGATGTCATGCGCACCGCTGTGTCCTACATGGGCACCAAGGACCCGGAGCACTTCACCCCCGACTCCGACCACATCACCCACGTCGGACACAACCTGCTGGCCCAGCTGCCGATGGTTCTGGCGATGGACATCCGCCGCCGCGGGGGTAAGGACATCGTCGCCCCCGACCCGGACAAGTCCGTCGCCGAGAACCTGCTGGCCATGGTCTTCGGCAACGGCCCCGAGTCCCCGGCCAGTAACCCCGAGGATGTGCGGGACTTCGAGAAGTCGCTGATCCTCTACGCCGAGCACTCCTTCAACGCCTCGACCTTCACCGGCCGCGTGATCACCTCCACCCGCTCCGACGTCTATTCCGCCATCACCGGTGCCATCGGCGCGCTCAAAGGCCCGCTGCACGGTGGCGCCAACGAGTTCGTCATGCACACCATGCTGGAGATCGACGACCCGGCCAAGGCCGCAGACTGGGTGAACCACGCCCTGGACAACAAGAACCTCATCATGGGTTTCGGTCACCGCGTGTACAAGAAGGGCGACTCCCGCGTCCCCAGCATGGAGACCTCCTTCCGGGCACTGGCCGAGCGTCACGACGGTGCCAAGTGGGTCGCCATGTACGAGAACATGCGCGACGCCATGGACACCCGCACCGGCATCCAACCCAACCTAGATTTCCCGGCCGGCCCCGCCTACCACCTGCTCGGCTTCCCGGTGGATTTTTTCACTCCGCTGTTCGTCATCGCCCGTGTCGCCGGCTGGACCGCGCACATCGTGGAGCAGTTCGAGAACAACTCCCTGATCCGCCCGCTGTCCGCCTACAACGGCCCCGAGCAGCGCGAGGTTGTCCCGATGGGCCAGCGCTAGCGGCCCTGACCCCGTGGTGCGGCTAGAATGCTCAGTCGATGACCTCCGCAAAAATCGTGACCGAGATAGCCGCTCCATGGGTCACCAACATCCTCCTCTTCCTCATCCTCGGCATCAGCCTCGGTACCCCGGCCCCCGGTATTCTGGCGGCCGTCATGACGGGAATCCTGCCGATGGTGGCCGTCCTGTGGATGATCCGGCAGGGGAGGGTGGCCAGCCACCACGTCACGGTGCGGACGCAGCGGGGAGCCCTGTTCGCGATCATCCTCGGCCTGCTCGCCGTGTTGATTGTCGGACTCCTGCTGCTGGACACCCCGCGCGAGATCTGGCTGGCGGGGATGGCGGCAGTGCTGTTCATCCTCGCGTTCTCAGTGATCAACCATCTCGGCCTCAAGATCTCCATCCATGTCGGACTGTGGGTGCCTGTCTGGATCTACCTGGGGATCGTCCTCTCCCCCTGGTGGTCGCTCGCCCTCCTGGCCACCCCACTCATCGCCTGGTCCCGGTTGAAACTCACCCACCACTCCTGGGCGGAGGTGCTCGGTGGGGCCTGCACCGGCCTTGCCGTGGTGGCCGTGATGCTCCCTCTGCTCTAACCGCCGGAGCCGCCTTCCGGGGGTGGAGGTGCAGATATTTTTCTATGTGGACATGGTTCCTGTTCCGCTCGTCGGAATGTCCGCTGAGGGGCGGCCTGACCTGTTCTGCATTCCGGAAACGGGCATGGTTCATCGTGAAATTGCCCGTTTCCCTGAAAAGATAGGGGGGCTTGCCCGGAATCACCCCTGTCGCTGCGATAATGTGATTCAGACGAGATCGCACAGAATCTCCCGCATCAATCACACCTCCCGCATGCGCATCAGCATGTCGTTTGGAAAGGACCTCCACGTGGCCACAACCACATTGCCCGCATTCAAGAAGGTGCTTGTCGCCAACCGCGGCGAAATCGCCGTACGTGCCTTCCGCGCCGCCTACGAGACCGGGGCCGCCACGGTTGCGGTCTACCCCAAGGAGGACCGCAACTCCCACCACCGGTCGTTTGCCTCCGAGGCCGTGCGCATCGGCACCGAAGGCTCCCCGGTCAAGGCCTACCTGGATATCGACGAGATCATCCGGGCAGCGAAGAAAACCCACGCCGATGCCGTCTACCCCGGCTACGGTTTCCTCTCCGAGAACGCCCAGCTGGCACGCGAATGCGCAGAGAACGGCCTCACCTTCATCGGCCCACCGCCTGAGGTCCTCGATCTCACCGGCGACAAGTCGGCGGCCGTGGATGCCGCACGCAAGGCGGGCCTGCCGGTGCTGCAGGACTCCGAACCGACCACCGACATCGACAAGCTGGTGGAGATGGCCGAGGACTTCACCTTCCCCATCTTCGTCAAGGCGGTGGCCGGTGGCGGCGGGCGTGGCATGCGGTTCATCGAACACCCCGAGGATGTGGCCAGGTTGTCGGCGGAGGCTTCGCGTGAGGCGGCGGCCGCCTTCGGCGACGGCAATGTTTACCTCGAGCGTGCGGTGCTCAACCCGCAGCACATCGAGGTCCAGATCCTGGCGGATCACACCGGTGAGGTCATCCACCTCTATGAGCGGGACTGCTCCCTGCAGCGTCGTCACCAGAAGGTCGTGGAGATCGCCCCGGCCCAGCACCTCGACCCGGATCTACGCGATCAGATCTGTGCGGATGCGGTGCGGTTCTGCCGGGAGATCGGCTACCAGTGCGCGGGCACGGTGGAGTTCCTCGTCGATGAGCAGGGCAACCATGTCTTCATCGAGATGAACCCGCGGATCCAGGTCGAGCACACCATCACCGAGGAAGTCACCTCCGTTGACCTGGTCAAGGCACAGATGCACCTGGCTGCCGGCGCCACCCTCGCGGAGCTGGGCCTGACCCAGGACTCCATCAAGCTGCACGGGGCGGCCCTGCAGTGCCGGATCACCACCGAGGATCCCTCGAACAACTTCCGCCCCGACACCGGCACGATCACCGCCTACCGCTCCCCGGGTGGAGCAGGCGTGCGTCTCGACGGCGCTGCCTCCCTCGGCGGTGAGATCTCCCCGAACTTCGACTCCATGCTGGTCAAGATGAGCTGCCGCGGCGCTGACTTCGCCACCGCCGTTGCCCGTGCGCAGCGCGCCCTGGCGGAATTCACCGTCTCCGGTGTGGCCACCAACATCGGTTTCCTGCGTGCGCTGCTGCGTGAGGAGGACTTCCAGACCAAACGGATCTCCACCAACTTCATCGGCGAGCACATCCACCTGCTTTCGGCTCCTCCTGCGGATGATGAGGCCGGCAGAATCCTGAATTACCTGGCGGATGTGACGGTCAACCGACCGCACGGCAAGCGCCCCACGGAGATCCGTCCCGTGACCAAGCTGCCCCCGCAGGACGATTCCCCGATGCCCCGTGGCTCACGCGATCTGCTGCGGGATCTCGGTCCGAAGAAGTTCGCAGAACAGCTGCGCGAACAGGATGCCCTGGCTGTCACCGACACCACCTTCCGGGATGCCCACCAGTCCCTGCTGGCCACCCGGATCCGGTCCTCGGCCCTGGTGGCCGCGGCGAAGCACGTCGGACGGTTGACCCCGAACCTGCTGTCGGTGGAGGCCTGGGGCGGGGCCACCTATGACGTGGCCATGCGTTTCCTCCACGAGGACCCGTGGGAGCGTCTCGACGCACTGCGCTCCGCCATGCCGAACGTGAACATCCAGATGCTGCTGCGCGGTCGCAACACCGTCGGCTACACCCCGTACCCGGATTCGGTGGCGCGTGCCTTCGTCGCTGAGGCCGCCGATTCGGGCATCGACATCTTCCGCATCTTCGACGCCCTCAACGATGTGTCCCAGATGCGCCCGGCGATCGACGCCGTCCTGGAGACGGGTACCACCGTCGCTGAGGTTGCCATGGCCTATTCCGGCAACCTGCTGGACCCGAACGAGAAGATCTACACCCTCGACTACTACATGCGTCTGGCCGAGGAGATCGTGGGGTCCGGGGCGCATATCCTGGCCATCAAGGACATGGCCGGACTGCTGCGCCCCCAGGCCGCCAGCCGCCTGGTCAAGGCGCTGCGCAGAGAATTCGATCTGCCGGTCCATGTGCACACCCATGACACCGCCGGTGGTCAGCTGGCCACCTACCTCGCTGCCGCGCAGGCCGGTGCCGATGCCGTCGACGGGGCCTCGGCCCCGCTGGCCGGCACCACCTCCCAGCCGTCGCTGTCCGCGATCGTCGCGGCTTTCGCGGACACGCACCGGGACACCGGCCTCTCCCTGGATGCGGTCTCCGACATGGAGCCCTACTGGGAGGCCGTGCGCCAGCTCTATGCCCCTTTCGAGGCGGGTGTGCCCGGTCCGACGGGGCGGGTGTACAAGCACGAGATCCCGGGTGGTCAGTTGTCTAACCTGCGTACCCAGGCCAAGGCCCTGGGCCTGGAGGATCGTTTCGAACTCATCGAGGATGCCTACGCCGCCGTCAATGACCTGTTGGGACGTCCGACCAAGGTGACCCCGTCGTCGAAGGTCGTCGGCGATCTGGCGTTGCACCTGGTGGGTGCGGGGGTGGATCCGAAGGATTTTGCCGAGGATCCGCAGAAGTATGACATTCCGGATTCAGTGATTGGTTTCCTGCGGGGGGATCTGGGTACTCCGCCCGGTGGCTGGCCGCTGCTGCGCGAGAAGGCTCTCGCCGGCCGGGCCAATGGCCCGGCCGCACTCGCGGAGGTTCCTGCAGAGGATGAGAAGAACCTCACCAGCCCGGACCGGCAGACCCGACGTTCCACCCTGGACAAGCTGTTGTTCCCGAAGCAGGCTGCGGAGTTCGCCGAGCACCGCCGTCAGTACGGAAATACGGCTGTCCTGGAGGACCGCATCTTCCTCTACGGCCTCAAGGAGGGCCAGGAGAATGTCATCAAGCTCGACACGGAGGCCGAGCAGCCCCCGATGGTGGTGCGTCTCGACGCCGTGGGTGAGCCCGACGAGAAGGGCATGCGCCAGGTCGTCGCCAACGTCAACGGGCAGATCCGCCCGATGAAGGTCCGCGACCGCTCTGTCGAATCCGTCACCGCCTCCGCGGAGAAGGCCGACGCGAACAACAAGGGTCATGTCGCGGCCCCGTTCGCGGGTGTGGTAATGGTCACCGCGAAACCGGGTGACGAGGTCAAGGCCGGCGACCCGGTCGCCGTCATCGAGGCCATGAAGATGGAGGCCACCATCACGGCCACCATCGACGGCACCATCGAGCGCGTGGCACTGGCCCAGGCCACCAAGGTGGAGGGCGGCGACCTCATCGTCGTCATCTCCTGACCGCTGAAACAATGAGAGCCAGGGTGTCCCAGCTGGGGCACCCTGGTTCTCTGTCTTGAGGTAGGTCTCGCCCGCTAGATCTGGAGATGTATCCCCCAGGTGACAGGCCAACCAGAGGAATGCCCCACCCGCGAGATACCTCTCGGGAGCTGACGGAGGGGAGCTCAGAACCGGTGGATCATCGCCTCACAGCCCAGGTCCTCGCGGATACCGGCGCTGATGAAGCCCTTCTTCACGTACAGGGCACGGGCGCGTGCATTGCCGAAGTCCACCGCCAGGGAGACTCCCGCGTGGCCACGGGTGCGGGCGAGGTTGAGGGCGGCGTCGATAAGCGAGGATCCGATGCCGTGGCGCGCGTAGCGATTCTCCACCGCGATGATCAGCTCGGGGACATCCTCGGCGACATAACCGAAGCGTGGGCGATCAGGACCGTGCCGCAGCCAGACGCCGCCGGCGGGGATACCCTCAGGACTCAGTGCGATGGCCCCACCCTGTTCGGGCGTCCAACTGCCCACATAACGCTGCAGGTCCTCAAGATATCCGTCTCCGACGGGCTGGGACTCATCCCCGAAGACATCGGTGAGGAAGAAGAGGCGGGAAATGTAGGTGCGATCCGATTCGGTGGCGCGACGAAGGGAAAAACCAGTGAGAACGGAACCCATGCATACAGGGTAATCGCATCATCGCTGAGTAGGCGAACAGAGGCGACGGCACCCGGCGGCATTCACTTCTTGGTTAGTCTGGCGTTCAGGACTTCCTGAGGGAAGAACCCTTCAGGAGCGATGTGGCGTCTCGGACACCAGACAAGGAGTGAGCGATGAGTTCTCAGCCCCGTGCAGTGGTGGTCGGTGGTGGGACGAACGGCCTGACCGCTGCAGCCAGACTCGCGGTCGAGGGCTGGCAGGTGACGGTCTTCGAGCAGGCGGACCACTTCGGCGGATCCGCCGCCTCCCTCACCGATCCTTTCGGTCCGGGCACCGTCGTTGATTTCGGCGCGGCAGCCCACCCCTTCGGGATTGCCAGCCCGGCCTTCCGTCAGCTCCGCCTGGAGGAACACGGCCTGGAATGGTTGCACGCCGATTACTCCATGGCTCACCCCTTGCCGCAGGCGGACGCGGCTCTCCTGCACCGCTCCCTCGATGACACCGCCCGAGGCCTGGGCGAGGACGCGAAGATGTGGCGGCGTCTCCACCGGAACGCGGTGGAACACATCGACGAGCACCTGGAGAACCTGCTCGCACCCATGCTCCGGTGGCCCGCGCACCCGGTGCGGATGGCGCAGTTCGGTGTTCCCGCTCTGCTGCCCGCCTCCCGACTGAGCAGAGTGCTGTTCTCGACCGAGCAGGCCAGGGCCCTGTTCTGCGGGAGTGCCGTCCACTCGATGACCTCCCCGGCGCAGCCCTTCACCTCGGCCTTCGGAGTGCTCTTCGGGGCCCTGGGCATGTCAAGAGGATGGCCCGTGGCCAGGGGAGGCAGCGGGGCGATTGTGGATGCTCTGCTGAGCGTTCTCGTGGCCCATGGCGCGACTCTGGTCACCGGACACACCGTGTCCAGCTTCCGGGAGCTGCCCGAGGCGGACTCCTACATACTGAACCTGACTCCCAAAGGAATTCTGGGGATAACGGACGTGCCGCTCGATCGGTCCGTGCGGAGAAGCCTGGTCAGATGGCGGTACGGATCCGCCGCCCACAAGGTCGACTGGCACCTGTCGGGGCCAGTGCCCTGGACCGATGAGGAGGTGTCGCGTGCCAGCACGGTGCATGTCTGCGGCGGGGTGGCGGAGCTGGAGTTCGCGGAACGGGAGGTGGCGAAGGGGCGGTTCCCCGACAAACCGTTCGTCATGGTGGGTCAGCAGAACGCAGCGGATCCGGGCCGTGGACCGGTCCTGTGGACCTATGCGCATGTGCCCCACGGCTTTGTCGAGGAACGGCCCGGCCAGGTCCGGGAGGCCATCCTCAGCCAGATCGAGCGTTTCGCCCCGGGTTTCCGCGACCTCGTGGTGGACCACCGGGAATACAGCCCGGCGGACCTGGAGGCCGCGAACCCCAGCATCATCGGCGGGGACATCGCCGGCGGCTCCATGACAGGGCTCCAGGCATTGTTCCGTCCCCGCGTGTCGCTGAAGCCGCACCGTCTGGGGCCGGGGGTGTTCACCGCGAGTGGGGCGACTCCCCCCGGGGCAGGTGTCCACGGCATGCCCGGTTGGTGGGCCGCCCAGGGTGCCCTCGACGAGCTCCGCGGATAACAGCAACAGGCCCGTGCAGGTGATGCACCTGCACGGGCCTGGAGGGGGAGTGGTGTCCTACTTGATCTCGAGGAGGACCTGTCCCTTGGTCACGCCAGCGCCTTCCTCGACGGAGAGGCCGGTGACGGTACCTGATTTATGGGCCTTGACGGGGTTCTCCATCTTCATGGCCTCGAGCACCAGGATAACCTCACCCTCGGTGACCTCCTGGCCCTCGGTGATGTTGACCTTGATCACGGTGCCCTGCATGGGGGCGGCGACCGAGTCGCCGGAGGCACCTGCGGCACCACCAGCGGAGCGACGTTTCTTGGCCTTCTTCTTGGGGGTGGCGCCACCACCGAGCGCCAGGTCGCCCGGCAGGGCGATCTCGACGCGACGGCCGTCGACCTCGACGACAACCTTGTGCGCCGGGACAGCCTCGTCCTCGGGCAGGTCCGCCGGATCGACGAAGGGCTCAATCGGGTTGTCCCAGACCTCCTCGATCCACTTGGTGTAGATCTCGAAGCCGTTCTCGTCGCCGACGAATGCCGGGTTGGAGACGATGTGGCGGTGGAAGGGCAGGACCGTGGGCATGCCCTCGACGACGAACTCACCGAGTGCGCGGCGGGCGCGCTGCAGGGCCTGCTCACGGCTCTCACCGGTGACGATGAGCTTGGCCAGCATGGAGTCGAACTGGCCACCGATCACGGAGCCCTCGCGGACACCGGAGTCCACGCGGACACCCGGGCCGTCCGGCTGGCGGTAGGCGGTGACGGTGCCCGGGGCCGGCATGAAGTTCAGGCCGGCGTCCTCACCGTTGATGCGGAACTCGAAGGAGTGGCCGCGCGGGGTGGGATCCTCGGCGAAACGCAGCTTCTCGCCCTCCGCGATGCGGAACTGCTCGCGGACGAGGTCGATGCCGGTGGTCTCCTCGGTGATGGGGTGCTCCACCTGCAGACGGGTGTTGACCTCGAGGAATGAGATCAGGCCGTCGGCGCCGACGAGATACTCGACGGTGCCGGCACCGTAGTAGCCTGCTTCGAGGCAGATACGCTTGGCGGACTCGTGGATCTCGGTGCGCTGGGCATCGGTGAGGAACGGGGCCGGGGCCTCCTCGACAAGCTTCTGGAAACGGCGCTGCAGGGAGCAGTCACGGGTGCCGGCGACGATGACGTTGCCATGCTGGTCGGCCAGCACCTGGGCCTCCACGTGGCGGGCCTTGTCCAGGTAGCGCTCGACGAAGCACTCGCCGCGGCCGAAAGCGGAGACGGCCTCACGGGTGGCGGACTCGTAGAGCTCCGCAACCTCCTCCATCTTGTAGGCGACCTTCATGCCACGGCCACCGCCACCGAAGGCGGCCTTGATGGCGATGGGCAGACCGTACTCCTCGGCGAAGGCGACGACCTCGTCGGCTCCGGCGACCGGCTCCTTGGTGCCCGGGACCATTGGGGCGTCGGCACGTTGCGCGATGTGGCGGGCGGTGACCTTGTCCCCGAGGTCGGCGATCGCGGACGGTGGGGGGCCGATCCAGATCAGGCCGGCGTCGATGACGGCCTGGGCGAAGTCGGCGTTCTCGGCGAGAAAGCCGTAACCCGGGTGGACCGCGTCTGCGCCGGACTTGGCGGCCGCATCGATGATCTTCTCAATCGCCAGGTAGGACTCGGCGGAGGACTGGCCGCCCAGTGCGAACGCCTCATCTGCCATACCGACGAACGGGGCGTCTGCGTCCGGCTCCGCGTACACGGCGACGCTGGCGATGCCCGCATCCTCGGCGGCGCGGATCACGCGTACCGCGATCTCACCGCGGTTGGCCACGAGGACCTTCGTGATCTTCTTGGTCTCAACTGCCACTTGGGGATCCCTTTCATGTGCTGCATTGGTAGGTCGCGTCGGCCCGCCCGCGTGTGGCGGCCGCGCGACGCATGCAGACTATTCTTGCATACAAAAACGTGAGCATTCCGTCAGGTCTTGAGATTTTGCCCGAAAAGGGTGGGAATCGCCAGTAGGACCCGCCGAAAAGAATTCGGACCGTCCGGCGCGCCTCCTGTTCGGGCGGTGGAACGGTCCGTTCGGACATGGGCGTGAGGTTACGCGCCGGGGGCCTCGCCGCGGGCGATGGGCATGCGGATCATGTTGCCCCACTCGATCCAGGCACCGTCGTAGCTGCGCACCTTCCCGAAGCCGAGCAGATACCTGAGCACGAACCAGGTGTGGGCGGTGCGGTCGCCGGCGTGGCAGTAGATGGTGGTCTCCGAGTCCGGGTCCAGGGCACCGTAGATCTCCTGGAGTTCGGCGCGGGAGCGGAAACGGGCGTTGGGGTGGACATTGTCCTGCCAGGGCAGGTTCACGGCCCCGGGAATGTGGCCCTGGCGCAGGGTGGGGGCGAAGGCGGGATCGTAGTCGCCGCCCACCTGGCCGAGGAACTCCTCGGTGGAACGCACATCCACCAACGTGGCCTTGCCGAGGTTGGCGCGCACCTCGTCGACGAAGACACGGTAGGTCGCATCGTCGCGCTCGACGACGGGGTAGTCGGTGGCGGGGTAGTCCGGGACAACGAAGGAGGTGTCGCGCTCCTCCGCCATCCAGGCGTCACGGCCACCGTCGAGAAGCCGGACATCCTCATGGCCGAACATGTCGAAGACCCACAGCGTCAGTGCCGCCCACCAGTTGGACTGGTCACCGTAGATGACCACCGTGTCATCCCGGGCGATGCCCTTGGAGCTCATGAGGCGGGCGAAGGCCTCGCCGTCGATGACGTCCCGGGTGACAGGATCACTGAGGTCCTTGTGCCAGTCGATCCGCAGGGCGCCGGGGAGGTGCCCGATGTCGTAGAGGAGGGAGTCCTCGTCGGATTCGATGACCCGCAGGCCGGGCGTGCCCAGTCGGGCGGAGAGCCAGGACGCGGAAACCAGGCGTTCCGGGTGGGCGTAATCCTGGAACGGGGTATGGGGATCGAAGGGTACGGCCACGAGGTCCCGCCTTTCTGGGCGAAAAGTGTGATGAGATCAGTATCCAACAGTAGTGGAGGGCGTCCGAAGGGGTCACGGGACACCCCTCATTGTGTCCTTGATTACTCCTTGGATTCTGGCTGCGCCATACGGGGTACGTGGGGATAAAATCCCACGTTGCCGGGGGATCGGAACCCCTCCGGATCACCACAGAACTTCCCGGAAGGGGTGCAGATTGCACAAGGCCATCGTCGTCTTTGAGGTTGAGGGCGGATCAGACAAGTCCATCGACGGACACCGCAGAGACACCATGCCGATCGTCAACGCCATCAAGGCCGCCGGCTGGCATGCCGAGGTCCTCTTCTTCCGTCCGGAGTGGGCCGACGAGCTGTTCCGCTACGCCGCCGCGAACTTCGACGGCTACATCTCACGGGTCAATCCCGGCAACATCCCCGGCGGTGAGGACGGCTACCTCGATCTGCTCACCCGGCTCTCTGACGCCGGCCTCGTCGGCATGTCCACCCCGGCGGAGATGATGGCCTACGGGGCGAAGGACGCCCTGGTCAAGCTCAACACCACGGACCTGGTGCCCGCCGACACCGCCGCCTACTACGACGTGGCGGCCTTCCACCGGACCTTCCCCACCTCCCTGTCCCACGGGGAGCGGGTGCTCAAGCAGAACCGGGGTTCCACCGGTTCCGGCATCTGGCGTGTCCAGCTGCTGGACAAGGAACTGGCCGCCACCGTCGAGCCCGGTACCGCCCTACCGCTGGACACGATGCTCAAGTGCACCGAGGCCGTGGACAACCACACCGAGATCCGGCCGCTGGGTGAGTTCATGGACTTCTGCGACCAGTACATCCTCGGCGCCAACGGCATGCTCGTGGACATGCGTTTCCTGCCGCGCATCCTCGAGGGTGAGATCCGGATCCTGCTCGTCGGCCCGCACCCGGTCTTCGTGGTGCACAAGAAGCCGGCCGAGGGCGGGGACAACTTCTCCGCCACCCTGTTCTCCGGCGCCAGGTACACCTACGACCGCCCTGAGGCATGGCAGGAGCTGGTGGACACCTTCGCCGCGGCCCGCCCCGTCATCGCGGAGAAGCTCGGCGGCGACAACATCCCGCTGATCTGGACCGCCGACTTCATGCTCGACACCGCCACGGACGGCTCGGACACCTACGTCCTGGGTGAGATCAACTGCTCGTGCGTCGGTTTCACCTCGGAGCTGCACATGGGCATCCAGGAGCTGGTCGCCCGTGAGGCGATCGGCCGCGTGGAAGCGAGCCTGCCGGCCGGGATCCCGGCCTGAGGTAGTCCAACCCACCTACACTCGGTCCCATGACACGAGCACTGATTGTGGACAGGAACGACGCCGGCGACATCCTCACGGAGGTCAGGGAGGTGGGGGAGGAATTCCTCGGCGAGGGCGACCTGCTCGTCGACGTGGCCTACTCCAGCCTCAACTACAAGGACGGCATGGCGCTCGAGGGCAACCCGGGTGTGGTGCGCAACCTGCCCGTCATTCCGGGCATCGATGTGGTGGGCACCGTCGCGGAATCGGATTCGGGGCGTTTCGCACCGGGTGATGTGGTGGTGCTCAACGGCGCCGGGCTGGGGGAGCGACGCCACGGCGGCTACACGGAGAGGCTGCGTATCGACTCCGCCTCCACAATCAAGGCCCCCGGGAAGTTCACTGCCGAGCAGGCCGCGGCGATCGGTACCGCCGGTTTCACCGCGGCGCTGTCCGTCGACGCTCTCCTGCAGCAGGGACTGAAACCGGAGGGCGGGGAGATCCTGGTGACCGGTGCGACCGGCGGGGTGGGTTCGGTGGCCATCCACCTGCTCAAGCAGCTGGGTTTCCGGCCCGTGGCCCTGACCGGGCGCGTGGAGGAACACGGGGATTACCTGCGCGGCCTGGGGGCCGTGGAGATCCTCGACCGTGCAGAGCTCGCCGAGCCGGGCCGCCCGCTGCAGCAGACCCGCTGGGCCGGTGTCGTCGATGCGGTGGGTTCCCACACCCTGGTCAACGCCCTGGCCCAGCTGCAGTGGGGTGGCGTGGCCACCGCCTGCGGCCTGGCACATGGCCCGGACCTGCCGGGCACTGTGCTGCCCTTCATCCTGCGCGGGGTGCATCTGATCGGCATCAACTCCGTTGACGCACCGCTGCCGCTGCGGGAGCGGGCCTGGGCACTGCTCGCGGAACAACTCGACACCTCCGTGCTGGAGGGTTTCACCGAGGTGCTCACCCTGGAGGAGGTCGCCGAAGCCGGCACCGCCCTGCTGGCGGGGCGGCGTCACGGACGGGCCGTGGTCAGACCTCAGGCCTGATCGATCAGCTGCCCCACAGACTCCGGATCCGCGTCAGAGAGCATCTGGCGGCAACGGTCGTACTCGGCGTCCTCACCGATGAGCTGCGCCGCGCGGGCCAGCGTCGCGATGGCGCGCAGCACCGCCTGGTTCGGTTCATGGGAGTAGGGGACCGGGCCCCAGCCCTTCCAGCCGTTGGCGCGCAGACGGTCCAGCGAACGGTGGTAACCGGTGCGGGCGGTGGCGTAGGCGGTGAGCTTCTCGTCGTCGGTGGACGCGGCGTCGAGAAGCACCTCGGCGCGGGTGGCCCATACGAGCGGGCTGTCCGGATGCGCGAGAGCAGTGCCCGCGGCAGCGGGATCGGAACCGGCGGCCGGGTCGGCGGGGAGATGGACCGGCGGCGGGGCCAGCATGTCATTGAGTTTCATGCTCTCCGAGCCTAGCCGGGAATTCCGGTCCCGGGTTCCCTCCTGTGTACCCTGACGGGGTGTCACCACGAGGGAAAGAGGAATGATGGGTGTGTCGCGGACGGCAACCCGTGGGGCGGCGATGGCCGATCAGCGTGCGGTGCGCCGCATCCCGTACAGGTACGACCTGGACGGCCTGCGCGGCATCGCCATCGCCTTCGTCGTCATCTTCCACATCTTCGTCGGCCGGGTCTCCGGCGGCGTGGACGTCTTCCTGCTGCTCAGCGGCTACTTCTTCCTCGGCTCCCAGCTGCGCTACGCCGGCCGGGAGAACGCCTCCGCCAACCCCTGGTGGCCCATCTGGCGCACCATCCGCCGCCTCTACCCGGCGCTGCTGCTGGTCCTCGGGCTCACCGCCCTGGCCGCGCTGTGGGGGGTGCCGCAGCTGCGGCGCGTGGAGATCATCGACCAGTTCACCGCCAGCCTCCTCTACTTCCAGAACTGGGAGCTGGCCTCGCAGCAGGCGGACTACAACGTCGCCTCCGGCTCGGTCAGCCCCCTGCAGCACCTGTGGTCGATGGCGGTCCAGGGGCAGTTCTACCTGATGGCCATCGCCCTGGGCATGGTCATCATCTGGGCCCGGCGCGCCGGGCTGGAGCTGGCCCGGTGGGTGGGCCCGCTGCTGGCCGTGGTCACGGTTGCCTCCTTCGCCTATGCGTGGTGGCTGCATCTCGCTGAGCAGCCGCTGAACTACTACTCCACGTGGTCGCGGATGTGGCAGCTGACCCTCGGCGGGTTGCTGGCGTTGCACGGCCACCGTCTGAGCGTGCATCCGCGCCTGAAGGAACTGTGCACGTGGGTGGGGCTGGCGATGGTGCTGAGCACCGGCCTGCTTCTCGACGGCGCCGCCCTCTTCCCCGGCCCCGCCGCCCTGTACCCGATCGGTGGTGCGGTCCTGGTGATTCTCGGCGGGGGGCAGGGCGTGCTGTCCGGCTGGTTGGCCAACCGCACGATGCGCTGGCTGGGTGACATCGCCTATCCGCTGTACCTGTGGCACTGGCCGCTGCTCATCCTCAGCCTGATCCTGGTGGGCCGGGAGGATGCCACCTTCTCCCTCGGCGTGATGGTCGTGGTGGTCTCGGTGGTGCTGGCGGATGTCACGCACCGGCTGGTGGAGAAGCCCCTGCGCCAGCACGCGAAACGTCCGTTGGCGGGGGAGCAGCGGGTGGGCGTGGCGCGTGCGCTGCTGCGTGCTTCCCGTCCCGCGCGTGCCCGGGCGGTGGGTGGTGGGGCGCTGGCTCTGGTCATGGTTGCCCTGCTCACTGTCCACGGCGTGTGGCAGGTTCGCCTGCACAACGCCGGGGGTGTGCTTCTCGACGCAGCCCGCTACCCCGGCGCCCAGGCCCTGTTCGGCGCCGCTGTCCCCGCCGCCGAACCCAAACCCGATCCGGAGCTGATCGGTGCGACGCTCTCGCGGGTGTGGACCGACAACTGCATCTCCCGCTTCGGCGATGATCCGTCGGTCCTGCCGGTCGATGAGCGCGGCGAGGACTGCCTCTTCGGTGACCTGAAGGGCACCCGGGACGTCTACCTGGTGGGTGGTTCACACGCCGAACAGTGGATGACCCCGCTCAACGCCTTGGGCCGCGAGCATGGTTTCCGGGTCATCCCCCTGGTGCGCCAGTCGTGTCCGATCTTCGCCGAGGAACGGGACGGACTCTTTGAACCGGACTGCGTGGAATTCAACCGGCACGTGCTCACCCGTCTCGCGGAGGTCCAGCCGGATCTGGTGGTCTCCACGACCACGCGACCCTACATCGAGACCGGCAGCAGCCGGGAGGAGGTCCCGGACTCCTACCTGACGTTCTGGGATTTCCTCGCCGACAACGACATCCCCTTCGCCGGGCTGCGCGACAACCCGTGGAAGACCTTCGAGGACGGCTCGGAACTCTCCGTGCCGCTGTGCGTGCTCGACATCGAGGACATCTACGCCTGTGGCGTGGTCGAGGACGAGTTCTACCAGCCCGTGGACCCGGCGGCTGTCCATCTGGCGGGCATGCCGCATGCGAAGGCCATCGACACCTCGCCGTGGTTCTGCGTGGACGGGCACTGCCCGGCGGTCATCGGCAACATCTACGTCTACCGCGACGGCAACCACCTGAGCGTCCCCTACTCCTACTCCCTGGCGCCGCTGCTGTGGGAGCAGATCAAGGAATTCCTCTGATTCAGGCGAAGACACTCATGAGGTAGACCACGAAGAGCACCAGGTGCGCGGCACCGTGCACCGCGGTCACCCGCGGGCCGGCGAAGGTGGCCAGCGACATGAGCATTGTCACCGCCAGCATGACCAGGTTCACGGGAGACTCAGCGAAGATGACGGTCTGCCCGGTGAGCAGGGAGATGATGAGCACCGCCGGGATACTCATACCCACGGTGGAGACCAGGGCACCGTGGGTCAGGTTGCTCACCCGCTGGATCTCGCCAGTCAAGGCCGCCCGGAGGGTGGTGATGGTCTCCGGGAGGAAGACGATGGTGGCGATGATGATGCCCGACAGTGCAACGGGGGCGCCGGCGCGGTCGAGGGCGGTGTCGAGAAGCGTGGCCATGTTGTGGCTGAGCAGCACGATGGGGGCGACCAGCGCGAGCAGCAGACCGAAATGGGTGGACACCTCCACGCGGTGCTCGGCGATGACCGCAGCCACCGGGACCTTCTGCGCGGGTGTGCCCGCCAGGTTGACCTCCTGGAAATCCGTCTTCTGCACACCCATCTGCCGGTGGAGAAAGAAGATATAGAGGACAACCGTCAGAAGGATCACCGGTACCGCCTGCCCGGTGGTGAAGGAACCACCGGTGCCCATGAACCCCGGCACCACGAAGGCCAGGGAGGCGAGCAGGACGATCAGCACCAGGTACTGGGAGGTACCCGTGCGGTTGTGCGCCAGTGAGCCGTGGCGCAGACCACCGATGAGCAGCGCCAGCCCCAGCACCAGGTTGAGGATGATCATGCTCACCGCCATGATGGAGTCCCGCCCGATGGTGGTGTGCTCCCCGGGGCCGAGCATCACCGCCGAGATGAGGATGACCTCGATACCCACCACCGAGAGCGTGAGCACGAGCGTGCCGTAGGGATCACCCAGGCGGTGGGCCAGCGCCTCCGCCTGTTCCATCACCCCGAAGGCGCAGACCACGATGACGGCGATGACCGCCACCAGCACCGACCAGATGACCGGGGAGGAGGAGTCCGCGGACAGCAGCGGCCCCAGCAGGGAGAAGAGGAGGAATCCGAGCCAACCCACCAGCAGGCGGAGCACCACCGAGGGGGAGAAATAGCTGCGGACCGTAGTGGCCGGCGCCACAGGCAGAGACATCGTGCAGACTTTTCCTGGTTCCGGGGCCGTCCCCGTCCGTACTGGACCGCACCGGGCCGTCCCGGGCGGAGAAGCGCTTGTTGGTCCAGATGGTACCCGAGAGGGCTGGTGATGTTGTCACGTCATGTCGGAAAAGACACCTGCGGTGGTTGTCAACCTGTTGTGAACGATTTCTAGCTCGCGAGAAGTGTTTCCAGGACTGGTGGTAGCTGGAGTTTGGAACCATCGTTGGCGATATTGATGCTGACGGTGGCTTTGGGGGTTTCGACCAGCGGTGGTCTCCGAAACCTACCTGGTGTGCGGTGATACGCGGCAGTCAGTTGTTGTTGACGACGCCTGGCGGTGTGCACCCAACTGCCGTCATGGAGTTGTTGCGGAGTAAACCCGGCGATCCCGGAATGCCGGTGTGTGGTGTTGTAGTAACTGATCTGATCAGTGATCCAGGCAGCCGCTTCATCGATGTCATCGAAGACTCCCGGGTAGTGGTGACCATGCTTAAGAGTCTTGAAAAACGACTCCACGAACGCGTTGTCGTTGCTGACTCCTGGCCAGATGAACGACATCTCGACTCCACGGTGTGTCAAGGCATGATGCACCGACGCAGAGGTCATCGCTGCACCGTTGTCGGAATGGACTACCTGCACCTGGTTGGTGGCCTGGTCGATGACTCCGGCCAGGAACGTCGCTGCGGTGTAGTGATTTTCCGTGGGCTGGACGGTATGCCCGACAATTTTGCGGGAGTACAGGTCAATGACAGTGTACAGGGCAAAGGACTGTCGTGTTGTTGCCCCCGGGAGGAAGGAGATGTCCCAGCAGTACACCTGGTCCGGGGCCGTGGCCTTGAGCATCGGTGCAGCGCGTCGTTGCGCGGTCGTGGCGTGCCGGCGACGGCGACGAGCAGGAGGCAACGACAGCCCTCGGCGGCGGGCTACACGGTAGAACGTGGACAAGCTCGCCAGGTAGGTGTGGGCATCGAGGTGCTGGAAGTAGCTTTGTTCAATACTGCGACCGTGGGTGAACCCGGTGGTGATCACCTCACCGACTGCGCGGATTTCCTCGACCGTCAGGGCGTGTGGCTGGTAGCGGTCGCGCTGCGGGATCGGGTGGGTGGTCCCACGGCGGGGATGGTGGCGGTAGTGGTAGGCGGACCTGGACAGTCCGATGAGCTGCAAGGTCCGGGTCTTTGACACTCCGGTGCTGATCAAGGTGGTGATCAGCTGGTCTTCGGTGTTCAGGAAGGTGGTGTGGGCGGCTTGCTGTTCGGCGGTGAGTTCTGGTCCGCCTCGTCGTCGTCCTCGGTGAGGTTGCGCAAGGCCGCGATAGCTTTTCCCAGGGCATCAACAGCCTTGTTGGTCTGGATCAGTTCCTGGTCGCGGGTGTGGAGTTGAGCTTCGAGTTGTTCGACCTTGGTCTGCAGACGCAGGATCTCAGCACTGTCTCGCGTGGTCATGCGGCCAGTCTGACGGGGGATGGTGCCGGTGGCAAGGTCGCCGTCCATCAGGGCTGCTATCCAGTACCGGATCTGGCGCATGGTGATGGCGTGTTGCTGGAGGTACTGGCCTTTTGTCCCGTGTGGTAGACCAGCGTAGGTCAGAGCATGGTGTCTTTTCTGTTCTATGCTCAATCGCACTGGTGGCATCGTGAACGTCATGGGAGTCCACCTCCTGTCGGCGGGTTGTGGTGTTCACAACCAGCCTGCCAGCCAGGGGTCACGTATTATCGGACGGCCCCGGGAGTGCCTCAGCGGTTCCAGAAGTCGCTGACGTCGAGTCCGAAAGAGTACAGGGCGCGGCGCACCAGCGGCAGGGACAGGCCGATGACGGAGGAGGGGTCGCCCTCGATCCGGTCGATGAACCAGCCGCCGAGGGCCTCCAGGGTGAAAGCGCCCGCGCACTGCAACGGTTCCCCGGAGTGCGCGTAGGCGGCGATATCGGCCTCGGAGGCCTGCGCGAAATGCACCAGCGTGGAGGTGGTCTCCACCACCTTCTGCTCACCGAAGAGCACACAGTGGCCGGTGAGCAGCTCGGCCTTCTTCCCTGCCTGCTCCCGCCAGCGCCCGATGGTGCGTTCCGGGGTGTGGGGCTTGCCCTGGAGGCGACCGTCGAGGAACAGCATGGAGTCACCGCCGATGACCACGTCACCGGGGAAGTCACCAGCGACGGCCTGTGC
This sequence comes from Corynebacterium lemuris, assembly GCF_024919295.1. Classification (GTDB taxonomy): domain Bacteria; phylum Actinomycetota; class Actinomycetes; order Mycobacteriales; family Mycobacteriaceae; genus Corynebacterium; species Corynebacterium lemuris. The sequence continues at coordinate 597,011 of NZ_JANWTC010000001.1, forward strand.
CTTCGCCTCGGCGAGCGCGGCGACGCGCTCGGCCGGCGGGGCGTCGGCAAGCGATGTGAGCAGAGCGTCCTCATCCACGTCGGCGGGGCGGATGAGCGGATCCACACCGGCGCTGGTGAGAATCATCCGCCGTGAGGGGGAGGAGGACGCCAGGACGATCCGCATCAGTAGAAGGTGACGTTGCGGAAGGCATTCGGGTTGTACAGGGTGGTGCGCTGGAGGCGGTCCTCCGGACGGCCCCACAAATTGCGCTCGCCGGACTCCTCGGCGGGACGCTGCTTGGCCAACGCGGTGAGCACGGCAGTCAGTGCGGCGATCTCGGTGGCGCTCGGGTTGCCCTTGAGCACCCTGAACAGCGGCTTGGTGGCGGTGATGGTCACGATCGGCTCCTTACAGGGGGATGTTTCCGTGTTTCTTCGCCGGCTGCTGGATGACCTTGCGGTCGAGCAGACGGAGGCCCTCGATGAGCTGGGCGCGGGTGGTGGACGGCTCGATGACCGCATCGACGAGGCTGCGCTCGGCGGCCAGATAGGGGTTGATGTAGTTCTCGGCGTAGGTCTGCTCGTCAATCCTGTCACCCAGTACCGCGACAGCCGCGCGGGCCTCGGTGACGGCGATCTCCGCGGTGGGCCAGGCGAAGACGAGGTCCGCGCCCAGGTCCTTCGAACCCATGAGGACATAGGACGGACCGATCGCCTTGCGGGTGATGACGGTGACCTTGCCGACGCTGGCCTCGGCATAAGCGTAGGCCAGCTTCGCCCCACGGCGCAGCACTCCGCCGTGTTCATGGTCCTCACCCGGCAGGAAACCGGGGGAGTCCACGAACTCGACGACGGGGATGTTGAAGGCATCGCAGGTGCGGATGAAACGCGCGGCCTTCTCCGCGGCCGGCGAATCGAGGCAGCCGGCGAGCTCGGTCGGCTGGTTGGCCACCACTCCGACGGTCCGGCCCTCGATACGTACCAGGCCGGTGATGATGTTGGCGGCGTAACCGGCCTGCAGTTCCAGCAGCACACCGTTGTCGACGACCCGGCGGATGACCTCGTGGGCATCGTAGGCGTGGGTGGCCGAGTCCGGGATGATGCTGTCGAGCTCCCGGTCGGTGTCGTTGACCGCCAGGGAGGTCTCGGTCTCCGGGCGCGGAGCCTCGGCACGGTTGTTCGCCGGCAGGTAGGAGATGAGCTCCTTCGCCAGGGCCATCGCGTCCAGGTCGGTCGGCGCGGTGAGGTGCGCCGTACCGGAGGTCGTCGCGTGCACCGCGGCGCTGCCCAGGGACTCCGGGGTGGCGGCGGTGCCGGTGACCTTCTCCACCACGTCGGTGGCGGCCAGGTGCAGCGAACCGCCGTCCTCGACCATGACCACGATGTCGGCGAAGACCGGGGCCAGCGCGTGCAGGCCCTCGGTGTGGCCGGCGACGACCGCGATCTGCGGGATCAGACCCGAAGCGGTGGTGGTGCGCGCCAGGATCCGCGAGTACATCGACAGGGTGACGATGCCCTCGGCGATGCGCGCGCCCGCACCCTCGTGGATGCCGATGATCGGCACGCCGGTCTTGATCGCCAGGTCGTAGATCTTGATGATCTTCTCCCCGTACATCTCGCCGAGCGTCCCGTCGAAGATGGTGGCGTCCTGGGAGAATACGCAGACCTTGCGGCCGTTGACGGTGCCGTAACCGGTGACCACACCATCGGTCAGTGGGCGCTCGGAGTCCATGCCGAACTGGGTGGAGCGGTGGCGGGCGAGAGCGTCGGTCTCCACGAAGGAGTTCTCGTCCAGAAGTGCCAGCACACGCTCGCGCGCGGTGGCACGGCCAGAGGCGTGGACCGCCTCAACGGCGTCGGTCCCCACCGGGGCCTCGGCCTCCGCCAGTCGGGCACGCAGGTCGGCGAGCCTTCCGGCGGTGGTCGTGAGATCAGGGGAGGTGGAAGTCATGGTCCTACAGTCTAGACGGCGCAACCCCGCCCGCGTCACGCGGGACGCGGGCGGGGTTGCGCCGGATGGTGAAAGAGATGATTTACAGCGGGATGTTGCCGTGCTTGCGCGCCGGACGGGAGACGTTCTTGTCCTTGTACAGGCGCAGGTTGCGGGCGATCATGCCGCGGGTCTCGGAGGGCAGGATGACCGCGTCGATGAGGCCACGCTCGGCGGCCTTGTATGGGTTGAGCATGTGGTCCTCGTACTCGCGCTCGAAGGACTTGGCCAGCTCGACCACGTCAAGACCCTTGTCGGCGGCCTCCTTGAGCTCCTTGCGGTAGATGAAGCCGACGGCGCCGGCGGCACCCATGACGGCGATCTGGGCGGTCGGCCACGCCAGGTTGACGTCGGCGCCCAGGCCCTTGGAACCCATCACGCAGTAGGCGCCGCCGTAGGCCTTGCGCATGGTGACGGTGATCTTCGGGACGGTGGCCTCGCCGTAGGCGTAGAGCAGCTTCGCGCCGCGGCGGAGGATGCCGCCGTACTCCTGGCCGGCACCGGGCAGGAAGCCCGGGACGTCGACCAGCATGACGATCGGGATGTTGAAGGCGTCGCAGGTGCGGATGAAGCGGGCGGCCTTCTCGGAGGAGTCGATGTCCAGGCAGCCGGCGTAGACGGAGGGCTGGTTGGCCACGAAGCCGACCGACTGGCCCTCGATGCGGCCGAAGGCGATGACGACGTTCTCGGCGCGCTCGGCCTGGATCTCCAGGTACTCGCCGTCGTCGGTCAGGCACTCGATGACCTCGCGGACATCGTAGGGCTGGGTGGGGGAATCCGGGATGATGCCGTCCAGGCGCAGGTCGTCGGCGGTGATGTTCTCGCCCACGGCACCCTGGTCGGCGCTGTACTCCTCGATCGGGGCGAGGGTGCGGTTGTTCGAGGGCAGGAAGCTGACCAGGTCCTGCACCCAGTCGAGGGCCTCCTCGTCGGTCTTCGCGGTGAAGTGGGAGTTGCCGGCGGTGGCCATGTGCGTGGTGGCTCCACCGAGCTCCTCCTGGGTGATCTCCTCACCGGTGACGGTCTTGATCACGTCCGGGCCGGTGACGAACATCTTGGAGGTCTTCTCCACCATGACGACGAAGTCGGTCAGGGCGGGGGAGTAGGCGTTGCCGCCGGCGGAGGCGCCCATGATCACGGAGATCTGCGGGACCACACCCGAGGCATGGATGTTCTGGTAGAAGGTGCGGGCGATCATGTCCAGGGACACGGCGCCGTCCTGGATGCGGGCGCCGGCGCCCTCGTACAGGCCGATGAGCGGGCGGCCGGTGGTCACGGCCAGATCCATGATCTTGATCATCTTCTCGCCGTAGACCTCACCCAGGGCGCCACCGAAGACGGTGCCGTCCTGGGAGAAGATGCATACCTCGCGGCCGTCGATGGTGCCCCAGCCGGTGACGATGCCGTCGGTGGTCGGGCGCTTCTTACCCATGCCGAAGTCGGAGGTGCGGTGCTTGGCCAGCATGTCGGTCTCGACGAAGGAACCCTCGTCGAGGAGGTAGTCGAGTCGCTCACGTGCGGTAAGTCGGTTCTGGGAGTGGACGCGCTCGACGGCCTTCTCACCCATCGGGTAGGTGGCCTCGGCGCGGCGACGCTTCAGGTCGGCGATCTTGCCGGCGGTGGTGGTCACGTCGGACAGCTCGGACAGGTCCGTCAAAGGTGAGGAAATGGTCATGTTTGGGAATAGTAGACCCTTGCGACGCTAGTTTCCACAACGAAACCTGTGTGATGAGTGTCACGTGTCCGGAAGTTGCAGGTGAAACGCTTTTCCGGGCGAAAATATCGGTGTGTCGGATGGTGCTGGAGCGACGCATTAGGCTTGGCGGTGTGACCCCCGACGATATTTCCCGCGAACTGGCAGGTCGACTGCCGCAGTATGCACGTGTCCGGTGGACGGAATCCACTGGTTCTACCAACGCTGATCTGCTCGCAGACGTTACAGCCCCCGCCTGCTCCGTCCTCATGGCCGACCATCAGTCCGCCGGCCGTGGGCGGCTGGGCCGTCCCTGGACCGCCCCCGCCGGCTCCCAGGCCATCCTCTCCGTCCTGCTGCGCCCCACCCCCGCCGAACTGGACCGGCTGGGCACCATCCCCCTGGCCACCGGCCTGGCCGTCCTCGACGCCGTTCGCGCTGTCGCCGGAGTGGCCGCCGGCCCTGAGCTCAAATGGCCCAACGACGTCCTCTGGGACGGGCGGAAACTCTGCGGCATCCTCTCCGAGGCAGCCGGCTTCCCCGCGGATCCCCGCATCGTCGTCGGTCTGGGTATCAACGTGAGCCTGACGCGTGAGCAGCTGCCGGTCCCGCACGCCACCTCCCTGGCCCTTGAGGGGGTCGAGGTCTCTGCGAAGGACATGGCGGTGGCGGCGCTGGAGGCCCTGCACCGCCGGCTGCGGCAGTGGGCCACCGGCGACCGCACCCTCATGGACGACTACCGCGCCGAATGCATCACCATCGGCAAGCCTGTGCGGGTGGAGGCCCCCACCGGGGAGCTCTTCGGCACCGTCACCGACGTCGCCCCCGACGGGCGCATCGACCTGCGCGCCGAGGACGGTACCCGCCACCTCATCGCCGCCGGGGACGTCACCCACCTGCGCCGCACTGACGCCAGCTACTGACCGGTCACCCGGCTGGTTATGGCCAGCCGGGTACCGAACAGGTGTGCAGGGTATGATGCCGCCACATGGAACTGTTCCGGCCCGCTGAAGGAGAAGTGGTGCGCGCCGACCTCACGTCGCCGCTGCGTACCCTCACTTTCCCGGTGCTCGAACTCATCCTGGTCACCGGCCTGTCCTGGATGCTCATCGGCTGGCTCGACCAGCCCGGCATGGAGGTCGAATCCCAGCTGCGCAATGCCGTGGTGATCATCTGGGCGGCACTGTCCTTCTGGCGCTTCGGACTGCCCCTGCTCCGCGCCCGCCGCCAGCGCTTCGTGGTCACCGACCGCCGCATTGTGGTGCGCGCCGGATCGTTACGCTCCCGCACGGACTCCATCCCGCTGCGTGACATCCGCTCCGTGAAACGCCGCCGCAACGGTATTTCCCTGGCGATCGCGGGTTATGACCGGCCGCTGCACTTCCCGGACGTGCCCCGGGCCAAGAGGATTGCCGGACTCATTGAGAATTCGCTGCCGTCATCGCAGGCGAACTACTGGTGAACCGGTGCGCAACAACCGCACTACTGGTGCAGGGGTCACGCTGGCTATAGTTGGGCACGTGACTGAACCTGCAGGTACCTCCGGAAACCCGAACGCCCACGTCCCCGGTATGCCGGTTGTCGCCGTCATCGGCGACGGCCAGCTGGCCCGCATGATGCAGACCGAGGCGATTGCGCTCGGCCAGTCGATCCGTCTGTTGGCGGGCACCCCCGATTCCTCCGCCGCCCAGGTGGCCGCGGACGTGGTGCTCGGCGACTACACGGATCTCGACGATCTGCGTGAGGCCGTCCGGGGTGTGGACGTGATGACCTTTGACCATGAACATGTCCCCACCGGGCACCTGCGGCAGCTGATCAGCGAGGGCGTCAACGTCCAGCCCGGCCCCGAGGCCCTGGTCAACGCGCAGGACAAGCTCGTCATGCGCAGGCGCCTGCGGGAGATCGGCGCCCCGGTCCCGCCTTTCGCCGCCATCGAATCGGTCGAGGACGCCGATGCCTTCTTCGACGCCGTTGACGGTGCCGTCTGCCTCAAGGCCCGCCGTGGCGGTTACGACGGCCACGGTGTCTGGTTCCCCGCCACCCGGAAGGAGCTCGCCGAGTTGACCACGAAGCTTCTCGACGCCGGCACGCCCCTCATGGCGGAGCAGAAGGTCGCGCTGGTCCGCGAGCTCTCCGCCATGGTCGCCCGCCGCCCCTCGGGCCAGGTCGTGCCGTGGCCTGTCGTCGAATCCGTCCAGACGAACGGCATCTGCACCGAGGCCGTCGCCCCGGCACCCGAACTCTCCGAGGAACTCGCTGAGCGTGCCCGGCAACTGGCGGTGAGCATTGCCGAGGAACTGGGCGTCACCGGTGCCCTGGCCGTCGAACTCTTCGAGTTCCGCGACGGGAACGGCCAGCCCACCATCGCCGTCAACGAGCTGGCCATGCGCCCGCACAACACCGGCCACTGGACCCAGGACGGCTGCGTGACCAGCCAGTTCGAACAACACCTGCGCGCTGTCCTCGACTACCCGCTGGGCAGTGTCGAGACCACCTCCCCGGTCACCGTCATGGCCAACGTCCTCGGCGGGGACGCCGACCCGGAGCTGCCCATGGCCCGCCGCATGGCTGATGTGTGGGAACGTTTCCCGGCCGCGAAGATCCACCTCTACGGCAAGACCTGGCGCGCGGGCCGCAAGATCGGCCACGTCAACCTGGCGGGCGATGACCTGCCGCGCGTGCGTCGTGAAGCGAACCTCGCCGCCGATTACCTCGTCAACGCCCGCTGGGCTGACGGCTACACCGTTTAAAGGAGAACTGGAATGACCCCTCTCGTCGGCATCATCATGGGCTCGGACTCTGACTGGCCCACCATCGCACCCGCAGCCGAGGCCCTCGCCGAATTCGGTGTCCCCCTCGAGGTCGGCGTCATGTCCGCCCACCGCACCCCCGAGCGCATGCTCGCCTACGCCAAATCCGCCCACGAGCGGGGCCTCAAGGTCATCATCGCGTGTGCCGGCGGCGCCGCCCACCTGCCGGGCATGGTCGCCGCAGCCACCCCGCTGCCGGTCATCGGTGTGCCGCGCGCCCTCAAGGACCTCGACGGCCTGGACTCCCTGCTCTCCATCGTGCAGATGCCCTCCGGCGTGCCCGTCGCGACCGTCTCCATCGGCGGCGCCAGGAACGCCGGCCTGCTGGCCGTGCGCATCCTCGGTGCCGGCGACCCGACCCTGACAGAGAAGATGGCCGGATACCAGAAGAAGATGGCCGCCGAGGTCGAGGCCAAGGACGAGGCCCTGCGCAGGCAGCTGCTCGAGGGGTAGTCCTCTCCGTCCGAGGTGGCCGGCAACCCCGGCAGGCGGGTAGACAGGGGCCATGATGGACCTTGCCCTGCACAACCCCAGCACCGGCCAGACTGAGAAGACGTTCCCGCGTTTCGACGATGGGGAACGCGACGCCCTCCTCGACCGTGCCACCGCTGCTTTCCGGAAGTGGCGGACGACCGCCATAGAGGAACGTGCCGCCGTCCTCTGCCGCACCGCCGCCCTGTACCGGGAAAACCAGACCCGGCTCGCCGAATACATCGGCCGGGAGATGGGTAAGCTGCGCCGCCAGGGGGAGAGGGAGATCGCGCTGGTCGCGGACATCTACGACTGGTATGCCGAACATGCCCGGCAACTGCTCGCGGACCGGGAACTACCGGCCCAGGGCGCGGTGCGGACCTTCGTCCGCCGGGAACCCCTCGGCCCGGTACTGGGCATCATGCCGTGGAACTTCCCGTACTACCAGGTGGCCCGCTGGGCGGCGCCGAATCTGCTGTTGGGCAACACCCTGATCCTCAAGCACGCCTCGATCTGCCCCCTGTCGTCCCAGGCCTGTGAGGAGATTCTGACGGAGGCGGGTCTGCCGGCGGACGTGTTCCGGAATATCCATGCCGCCAGCTCGCAGATGGAGGCTGTTATCGCCGACCCGCGGATCGTCGGGGTGTCGCTGACAGGTTCGGAACAGGCGGGGGCGGCCGTCGCGAAGACCGCCGGGGAGAACTACAAGAAGTCCCTGCTGGAACTGGGCGGCAACGACCCCTTCCTCGTGCTCGACGACCACAACCTGGAGAAGGTTCTTTCCTGCTACGTCAGCGCGCGGATGGCCAACGCCGGGCAGGCGTGCAACGCCCCGAAACGTCTCATCGTCCTCGATGAGTTCTACGACCGCGCGCTCGAATTCCTCACCGAGCGGATCTCCGCTCTGCCCGTCGGGGCGTGGGATGACGGGGACGCCAAGGTCGGCCCGCTGTCCTCCGTGGCGGCCCGCGATGAGGTGGTCGCCCGGCTGGCTGCGGCGGAGCAGGCCTGCGAGGCGCGCATTGCCGTCGGCGGCAGGAAGATCGACCGCCCCGGCGCCTTCATGGAGCCGACGCTGCTGGTCGACGTGGACCCGACCGCCGACATCGGCTGCAACGAGATCTTCGGCCCCGTCGCCATCCTCCACCGCGTCCGGGATGTCGAGGAAGCGGTCGAGCTGGCCAATGACAGCGACTACGGACTGGGAAGCTACATCTTCGGCAGCGACCTGGAGCTGGCCCAGCGGGTGGCTTCCCGCATGGAGGCCGGAATGACCTACATCAATGAAACGGGGGTCTCCCGGCCCGGCCTGCCCTTTGGTGGCATCGGCCGTTCCGGTTACGGGCGTGAGCTGGGGGAATGGGGCGTACAGGAGTTCGCCAATGAGCACATCTTCCGTGTCCGCGCTCCCCTCTGACCGGCCGGTCCTGGTGCTCGGGGCCCGCACCCGCCACGGCCGACCGGGGCGTATCCTCACCGCGCGGCTGGCGAGAGCGCTCCAGCTTATCGACACCCAGCCCGTCGTCGTCTCCGGCCGCGGGGAGGCCGCGGCGATGGCGGAGTGGCTGGTGGGCAGGGGTGTCGATGAGCAGCGGATCCTGCTGGAGCCGCTGGCGGTGAGCACCAATGAGAACCTGGAGAATGCTCAGGCCCTGCTGCCGGACACCCGGTGCTGGACGGTGGTGAGCAGTGATTTCCATGTCTGGCGCACCCGCCTGTGGGCCCGGCACCTGGGTATCCCCGTCACCGTGGTCAGCGCCCGCACGCCAGGGAACCTGCTGGTTCCGGCGCTGCTGCGTGAGTGCCTGGCCCTGCCGCATTCCGCGCTGCGCATCGCATGGCGACGCCTGCGTACCTGACCTCAACCCCGGTGGGTGGCCTCCCAGGCATCGGCGACGACGTCATGGATGTCCTGTGCCCGGGCGTAGGTCGCCCGCTGGCGCCGGGCCCCGGTACCGGAATGCAGGATGGCCTCGATAATGGAGGTGACGGCGTCCTCCTCGCCGTATTCGGCAAGCACGGGTCCGACATGTTCCAGCAGACTGTGGAGCACCTCGGCCGCGGGGGCGCTCCGCCCGGTGACGGGGTGGATGAGTGTCTTCTCCACGCCGTCGCGACTGGCCTGCCAGGCCCACGTGCGGATGAGCGTACCGAGGGTCGGATCCGGGGGGATACCCTGCTGCCACGCGCGCACGGAGGTCTCCACCAGGGCCCGCACGATTGCCGCGATCGCCACCGCGTGTTCGGCCACCAGGCACACGTCGGCCACGCGCACCTCCAGGGTGGGGTGGGATTCCGAGAGTCGCGCGTCGTAGTAGAGCATGCCCTCGTCGAGCGGAACCCCGGTGGCCAGCAGGGAGGCGGACAACTGGTCATAGGTGTCCACCGAGCCGAAGATCTCCGTCGGGCCGGACGTCGGCCACCGGTTCCACAGCTGATAGCGGTAGGAGGCGTACCCGGTGTCGGCCCCCTGCCAGAAAGGTGAGTTCGCGCTGAGCGCCAGCACCACGGGCAACCAGCCACGGATACGGTCCAGTGCGGCGATGCCCTCCTCCCGGGAACGGATCTCCACGTGCACGTGGAAACCACAGGTCAGCTGTTGTGCGGCGGTGACACCGAAGTTGTCACGGATCTGCCGGAAACGCGGGGTGGACACCAGAAGGGGGTTGATCGGCCCCGGAGCGGCCGGGAGCGCCACCACCCGGCCACCGACCTGGGTAGCGACTTCCTCGGCCAACGCACGGCCGGCCCGGATGGCTGCCAGCTGTCCCTTCAGGGTGGTCTGCGGTGGGGAGACGACCTCGATCTGCTCCTGCTTCAGCTCGCGGGTCAGTTCATGGCCGGTGCTGGCCCGCTCCCGGATCTGACGGAGCATCTGCTCGGCCATGGGCAGGAGGTCGAAGGTGTGGGGGTCGATGAGGAGCAACTCCTCCTCCACCCCGAAACGGCGCACCTGCTCCCTGCCTGGCAGATCGCGAAGGCTCATCGGATCTGTCCGGGGCAGTGACAGTTCTCTCCCAGAGCGGGTAGGACGGTGATGATCTGCAACACGAATAAGTCCTCTCCCTCTGGTGCGCGGTACAGCGTTCAATCCAGGATACTTAATTCCCCGTTGCCCATGTGAGAAATCTGTGGACCTCAGGTCAGGGGAGTGGCGGAAACCGACCGCCCGGCTGACGTCCCTGGCGTCGCTGTGGGCGTGCTCAGGAGTATTCACCGGGATCCCGCGTGAGCAGCGGATCCTCACTGTCCCCGGCCCCGTGTGACCGCCGGTAGCCTGGGGGCGCGTGCACCCAGCACGGTGATGAGAGTGACGAACAGGAGACAGACATGTCCGATTCCCTCCGACCGATCATGGACAAGCAGGAGGCTGGCCAACTCGTCAACGCCCAGCGCATCCGCAAGGGGCGTACCTGGGCGGAGCTGGCGCAGCTGATCGACGCCCCCGAGGTATGGGCCGCCTCCGCCCTGCTCGGCAGCTTCCCGCTGCCGCCAGAGGCGGCAGAGAAGGTCTGCGCTGAACTGGAGCTCGGCGGTGACGTCCGCGAGTCCCTCGTTGCCCAGCCCACACGCACCTTTGACCCCCAGTTGCTCAGCGACCCGACGATCTACCGCCTGCTGGAGGTCATCCAGGTCCACGGTCCGGCGCTGAAGGAACTGATCCACGAGAAGTTTGATGACGGCATCATGTCCGCCATCAACTTCCGGGTGGACGTCGACCGGCGCGAAGACCCTGCCGGGGACCGCGTAGTGATCACCCTGGACGGAAAATTCCTCGACTACAACTGGTGATTCCCTGGTATCACCCCGGACTGCACGTCAACGAACGCGGTAGGTCAGCTCCACGAATTGTCCCAGCTGCCGGTGGTCGACCAGGGACAACCGGGAACTTTCGATGCGGCGGGGGAGCGTCGGCCGCCCGGCGGGCAGGAACACCGGTGCCACGGTGAGGGTGATGCGGTCGAGGGCGCCGGCGTCGAAGAACTGACCGGCCAGGTCCCCGCCTCCCATCACCCAGATGTTCTCACCGGTCTCCCGGATCCGTGGCAGCGCCTCGGCCACCGGGCCGTTGACCAGCCGCACGTGGGTCCCCTCATGGACCGGCAGGTTACGGGAGGTGAAGACCCAGATGGGCCGGGTGCCGTAGGAGGTGGCCAGCGCCTGCGGTGATTCGAGGTGGTTCAGCAGCCACTCGTAGGTGGTGGAGCCCATGACCACAGTGTTGATGCCGGTGAGAAAGGCACTGATGCCGGCCTCGGCGTCGCCGGAACCGGGGACGTCGAACAACCACTGCAGCGAGTCCTGCTCATCAGCGAGGAAACCGTTGAGGGTGGTGGCGGCGTTGTAGATGATCGGCATGCGCGCCAGAGTACCGGCGGTCCCGCCGCCACACCCACCACGTGAGGCCGACCAGGGCCGCGGCCAGCAGGCCCGGCCACAGTGCCGGCTCCGGCTGGAAGACATTCCACACCGCCTGGGCCAGTGCCAGGAAAGTGAAGAAACCGAGGAAACCGACGAGCGTCTCGTGCTGGAGCTGCCGTCGTTTCCCCCGGCCGGGGTCCGCACTCACGCCTTCACACCTCCGGCGGTCAGACCGGAGACGATGCGGCGCTGGAAGATGAGCACCATGATGATCAGCGGAATGGTGACCAGCGCTCCGGCGGCCATGATCGAGGCGTAGGGGTACTCGAAGGCGGAGGGCCCGGAGAAACGCGCGATGGCGACGGTGACGGGTTCGGTCGCGGTCGTCGACAGCTGGCGGGCCAGCATGAACTCGTTCCAGGTGGCGATGAACGCCAGGATCGCTGTGGTGAACAGCGCCGGGGCCGCCAGCGGCAGGAGCACGAGGCGGAAGGCCTGGCCGCGGGAGGCACCGTCGACACGTGCGGCCTCCTCCAGCTCCCAGGGCAGCTGCCGGAAGAAGGAGACCAGGGTGTAGATGGTCAGTGGCAGGGCGAAGGAGATGTTGGGGATGATCATCGCCCGGTAGGTGCCGATCCAGCCGAGGTCGCCGAAGAGCTGGAACAGCGGGGTGACCAGCGCGATGCCCGGGAACATGGAGGCGGCCAGGATGATGCCGGTGACCAGTCCCTTGCCGGGGAACTCCAGACGCGCCAGGGCGTAGGCGGTGAACACGCCGACGAGGACGGCCAGGGAGGTCGTCGTCACCGAGATGAGCAGCGAGTTGCCGATGGCCCCGAGGAAGTCGTTGCCCTTGTTGGTGGCCAGCGCGTCCCGGAAGTTCTCCAGGGTGACGTGCGTGGGCCAGGGGGTGGTGTCGAAGGTGTGGGCGCTATTGCGCAGCGCGACCACGACCATCCAGTAGAAGGGGGCGAGCCCCCAGAACATGATGAACAGCACACCCACGTAGTGCCAGAGCGCAGCCTTTTTCATGCCGGCACCTCCTGCTTCTTCCTTGCTTCCCGACGTTTCCTCAACCCGGGGACCTTCCGGCCCTTCACACCGCGTTGCCCGGAGACGTCGGCGCCGAGGAAGCGGATCATGATGAACGCCACGGCGAAGATGAGCAGGAAGATCAGCGTAGAGAGAGCCGAGGCGGAGTTGAAGTTGTTCTGCCGCATGTCCTCGACCACCAGCTGGGAGATGGTGGCGGTGGGCGAGTTGGAGGAGGCGGAGATCATGATGACGGGCAGGTCGTACATGCGCAGCGCATCCAGGGTACGGAAGAGGACGGCGACCATGAGCGCCGGTCTGACCAGGGGCATGGTGATCAGCCGGAACTGCTGCCAGCGGGAGGCACCGTCCACGCGCGAGGCCTCGTAGATCTCCTTGGGGATCATCTGCAGTCCGGCGAGGATGAGCAGTGCCATGAAGGGGGCCGTCTTCCACACGTCCGCGACGATGACGGCGGTCCGGGCGGCCCAGGGATCGGTGGTCCAGCTGACGTCGAGGTTGAACAACTCGTTGATGATGCCCCGGTCGGCGAAGATGAACTGCCACAGCTTCGCCGTCACGGCGGTGGGGATCGCCCAGGGGATGAGCACCGCCGCCCGCACCAGGCCGCGGCCGCGGTACTCGTGATTCATGATCAGCGCCATGATCATGCCGAGAATCGTCTCCAGGGTCACGGTCACCACGGTGAAGAACAGGGTGATGCGCACGGCAGGCCAGAAATCTGTGGCCAGCACGCCCGGGGGGCAGGTGGAGACCACTCCGGCGGACGACATGCACCGGTTGGTCAGCCAGTAGAGGTAGTTCTCGAAGCCGGCGAAACCGCCCTCGACGAACAGGCCGGTGGCGGGGTCGAGGCCCTTGTCGGCCTGGAAGGACAGGAAGATGGCGCGCAGGATCGGGTAGCCGATGACCACGGCCAGGACGATCAACGCGGGGGCGATCAGCCAGGCCGCCGAGCGGGTCTGGCTGGCACGTTTCAGCATGTGCGGCTCCTTGGAGGAAAAGTGTCACCTCCCACAAAACCACAGAAAACCTGCCCGGGTGGGCAGGTTTTCAGCGGGTCTTGCGGGGAGGGAACCTAGTTGGAGGCGTTCTCGATGGCGGCCCGCATGTCGGTGGTGGCGTCGTCGACGGACTTGCCGGCCGTCAGCGCCGCGTAGGCGTTGTCCTGGATGGCCTTGGAGATGGCCGGGTAGAACGGGGAGACCGGACGCGGTGCTGCGTTGTCCAGGGACTCCTTCAGCGCCGGCAGGTACGGGAACTGCTCGATCAGGGCGTCATCCTCGTAGATGGAGGCCAGGACCGGCGGGAAGGACGCTTCCGCGAAGGAGGTCTGGTTCTCCTCGTTGATGACGAACTCGATGAAGTCACGGGCGGTGGCCTTGTTCTCCGAGTTGATGTTGATGCCGTTGTTGTAGCCACCCAGGGTGGAGACACCGACACCGTCCTGGCCGACCAGCGGCTGGACCTCGAAGTTGCCGGCCACGGCGGAGGTCTCACCCTCGGCGTTGGTGAACATGTAGGGCCAGTTGATGGCGTAGGCGGTCTCGCCCTCAACGAAGGCGAGGTTGGTCTCCTCCTCCGTCGCGGAGGTGGAGCCCGACGCGATGGTGCCGTTCTCGTAGGCGTCGACAAGCGCCTGCAGGCCGGCACGGGAGTCGTTGGAGTCGACGGTGACATTGCCGTCGGAGTCCAGGACACCACCGCCCCAGCCCTCCATGAAGCCGACGGTGTTGACGGTCAGGCCCTCGTACTGCTTGAGCTGCAGGGTCAGGCAGTCGACGTCGGCTGCCTCGGCGTCAGCACAGGAGGCCTCCAGCTCGGCCCAGTTCTCCGGGGCCTCCGGGATGATCTCCGTGTTGCGGTAGAGCAGCTGACCGTTGGTGTTCTGCGGCAGGGCGTAGAGGGTGTCGTTGTAGGTCGCGGACTCGACGGTCGCGTCCAGCAGGCCGGAGGTGTCCACCTCGAGGTCGCCCTCCAGCGGGGTGATCCACTGGTTGGCGGCGAAGTCTGCGGTCCAGATGACATCGAGAGCCATGACGTCGTAATCGGAGTTGCCGGCCTGCAGCGACTGGACCAGGGTCTCGCGCTGGGCGTCGGCCTCACCGGCCAGCTCGCGGAGGGTGACCTCCTCATCCGGGTTCTCGGCGTTCCACTTCTCGATGACCGGGATGATCTTGTCGGTGTCGTTCTTGCCCATGGCGAACGTGATCGGACCGCGACCGTCGGCCCCGGAGGCCTCCGCGGTGGTCGTGGTGGTTGCCGTGGTGTCGGCGTCATCATCGGTCGTGGTGCAGCCCGCCAGGACGACGGAGCTGATGATGGCAACTGCGGCCAGGGAGCGTGCCGGCTTGCGCTTGAAGAAGGAGGCGTTCACAGATAGGTCACCTTTCATAACGTTTGGTAACTTTAAATCTAGTGACGCACCTAATACCGGATGTGGGCTTTATTTCAGATCACCCCTTGGCGGGGGTGATCATTCGATACGGATGCCCGACCGCAGATCGAAATGGTGCGCCTGGGCCGGGTCGAAAGCGAAACGCACCTGCTCACCCGGTCGGGGCACATCCTTATGGCCCAGGCGGGCCACCAGACGCACCCCCTCCGAGATGGCGTAGACGTAGGACTCCGAACCCAGCTCCTCCACCAGGTCGACGGTGCCCTCCTTCGGGACCCAGCCTGCGGGCACCTCATCACCGGCGGTGAGCACCCGCATCGCTTCCGGACGCACACCCAGCGTCACGCCTTCGCCGGGGAAGAGATTCATCGACGGCGAACCGATGAAACCCGCCACGAACTCATTGACGGGGCGGTCGTAGAGCTCCCGCGGCGGGGCGACCTGCTGCAGGATCCCCTCCTTGAGCACCGCCACCCGGTCACCCATCGTCATCGCCTCCACCTGGTCGTGGGTGACATAGACGGTGGTGGTGCCGAGGCGGCGCTGCAGGGCGGCCAGCTCCGAACGGGTCTGCACACGCAGCTTCGCATCCAGGTTCGACAGCGGCTCATCCATGAGGAAGACCTTCGGGTCCCGCACGATCGCCCGACCCATGGCCACGCGCTGACGCTGACCACCCGACAGATCCTTCGGCTTGCGGTCCAGAAACTCCTCCAGACCGAGCATCTCCGCAGCCGAGCGCACCCGCTCCTCGATCTGCTTCGCCGGCATCTTCGCCAGCTTCAGTGCGAAGCCCATGTTCTTTGCGACGGACAGGTGCGGGTACAGCGCGTAGTTCTGGAAGACCATCGCAATGTCCCGGCCGCCCGGTTCCACACCGGTCACGTCCCGGCCGTCAATGAGCAGCTGCCCTGAATCCACCGGTTCCAGACCCGCCAGCGCGCGCAGCGTCGTCGACTTGCCGCAGCCCGAGGGGCCGACCAGCACCAGGAATTCCCCGTCCGCGATCTGCAGATCCAGATCCTTCACCGTCGGACGTTCCGCACCGGGATAGCGGATGGAGACCTTGTCGAATGTGACCGTTGCCATGGGGGAAACCGTAGCACCAGACAGGGGCGGAAAGAGGGTGACCGGTTACAACCTGACGGTCGCCTTCTCTGCGGTGGCGATGGCGTCGAGGCGGTCGGCGTCGATAAGCCCACCGGAGACGACAACCGCGGAGCCGCCTGCGGAGAGCGGTTCCAGGACGGACTTCACCAGGCCCTCCGCGGTGGTCCAGCCGGTGGACAGCACGCGCTCAGCGGGGGCGGAAGTGACGACGACATCCATGAGGGCGGGGGCGGGACCGAAGAACTGGTCGCCGTAGAAGCGGACGGTGGGGCCGAAGTCGATGGCGCCCACCGGTAGCGTGCCGCCGGTTTCGACGACGCCGCGACCGAAGGGGTCCTCGGTGACCAGGACGACGTCGGCACCCGTGTCCGCCCATTCCTCGTAGGAGGAGGGGGAGGTGAACACGACGTCGGCGTCGCCGGAGGAACCGAGCTCCCAGTCGACCTCCGCGGCCAGTGCACCGAGCACGATGGCCACCGACTGCCAGCCCACGGGGAGGTCGAGAAGAATGGTGGAGGAGGAGTCGAGGTCGAGTTCCTCCAGCAGCATGTTGCCGACCTTCGCGGCCCAGTTGTCCAGCGTCTGTGCGGAGAAGTCGAGCCGTGCGCCGGTCGACTCGTTGTAGACGGTCAGGCGCGGGGCAGCGGGATCCGCATTCAGCAGATGTACAAGAAGCTCCATGCCTGCCCATCGTAGGCAGAACTGTATAGGTGTGCCGTCGGTGCTTCTCGACGCCCGCCTCTCCCCACCTTCCATCTAGCCTGGATCCCAGACCCCGCCATCCGGAAGGAACGCAGAGAATGACCAGGGACCTCGCTTCGATCGCCGCCGAACTCGACAACGCCCGCGCCACTGCCACGTCCGTCGCCCAGCTGGCCACGGACCTCACGCTGGACAATGCCTATGCCATTCAGGCCCGCAACCTGCGCTCCCGCGTTGCGGCGGGGGAGCGCTACATCGGACCGAAGCTCGGTTTCACCTCGAAGTCCAAGATGGAGCAGATGGGTGTTTCCGACGTCATCGTCGGTTTCCTCACCGCGGAGATGGAACACCGTGCTGACCAGCCCCTGGAGCTGGAGGGCCTGATCCATCCGCGTATCGAGCCCGAGCTCGTCTTCCGTCTCGGCCAGACCGTGGAGGTGCGTGCCGACGACACTTCCGAGTCCCTCTCCCGGCGCATCCGCGAGAGCGTCGACGCTGTCGCCGTGGGCATGGAGGTCATCGACTCCCGCTACCGCGACTTCAAATTCAGCCTCAGCGACGTCGTCGCCGACAACACTTCCGCCGCGCAGTTCATCGTGGGGCAGTGGCAGGACTTCCCCCGTGAGCTGCGCGGCCTGCCCGTCGAATTCCTCATCAACGGAGAAACCGTCGAAAGCTCCACCACCGACGCCATCCTCGGTGACCCTTTCGTCGCCTTCGATCAGCTGGCGACCATGACGTTGCGCTACGGCTTCGAGCTGCCTGCCGGTGCCCCCATTCTGGCCGGCGCCATGACGGCCGCGCACTGGCTCGAGTCCGGCCAGCGTGTCAAGGTCCGCGTCGAAAGATTCCCCGCGCTCAGCGTGGCCGTGGCATAGCGCTCGATAGGGGGTAGACAGCCCATTTCGTGGCCACAAGGTCGTGTTCCTGGCGAGGATGGAGGAAACACCTGTCGAGAAAGGACCTACCATGCAGCCGACCTCCGACCACCCCTACGCAATGGCCAAACGCGCCGGGGATTTCATCTTCGTCTCCGGGGCACTGTCCGTGGATGAGAACTACCAGCCGGTGTCCGGACGGAAGGAGGCCCTGGCTGCGGCGCTGGAGCGGATGACGGAACGGCTCGCTTCCGCGGGTGGAACTATGGATCAGCTGGTGAAGTTGACCTACTTCGTCACGGACATCACGCTGCGTGAAGAGGCGAACGGACAGTTTGTTGAACACTTCGCTGAGGCTCGCCCGGCGCGGACATTCCTGGAAGCGTCGAATCTTCCGTACGGGGCGACGGTGGAGATTGATGCGATTGCTTATGTGGGGGAGTGAGTCCGGGCGGTACTGAAACCTGCGGAGCCTCGGAACCACTCACCCATAGTTCAGGTTCAGCACCCCGACACCCGTCAGCACCGCTACAGGTGCGAGCACCAGCCCGCCGACAACAAACATCCCCCAGCCCACCTGCACCCCTTGCTGCCTGGCCTGATGAGCCCACAGCAGGGTGGCCAGGGAGGCCCAGGGGGTGATGATCGGCCCGGCGTTTACTCCGATAAGCAGCGCCATGAAGCTCTCGGGCGAGCTCGCTGCGGGCTCAAGTGCAAGGTAGGCGGGGATGTTGTTGATCAAGTTGGACAGCACCACGCCCGCGAAGGCGAGGGCGAACATCCCTGAGTCTGACAGCGCTGACAGCACCGGATCCAGCAGACTCAGACTGTGGATGATCGCCGCACCCGTCGTCAGGGAAAAGGCGAACAGCAGGGTCGCCCACGGGATCATGTGGTGCACCGGGGTGGGCAGCGACCAGTGGCGCAGCAGTCCCAGGGCGATGAGCGCGGCGACGGTGGTGGGGATCCAGACGTCGACAGGCATGAGCAGGGCGATCAGCAGCACGCCGATCAGGCCGGTGAAGACCTTCGTCTCCCGGTCGAGGCCAGGAGTCCCGCCACTGATGACACCAGCCTGCCCGTCAGGGGTCACATGAAGAAACCGGGCCACCACCAGCGGCGCAATCCCCGCCACCACCACCAGCACCAGCGCAGGCAGCCAGCTCACTGCCACATAATCAGCGATACCGTCAAATGCGTCGGTCTGCACCGCCAGCAGGTTGGTCAGGTTGGAGATCGGCAGGAGCAGGGAACCGAGGTTCGCCATCCAGATCACCGCGAAGGCGGCGGCCAAGGGGTGGATGCCGACGCCGCGGGCCAGCGTGATCACCAGCGGGGTGACCAGGATGGCGGTGGTGTCCAGGGAGAAGAAGACGGTGATCACCAGGCTCACACCCAGGATCAGTGCCCAGGCACGCGCCGACGATCCACGTCCCGGGGTTGCCCCGCCCAGGCCGAGCACCGCCTGCACCTTCCCGATCACCGCCCCGAAGGTGTTGACGGCCCCGGCGGCCGCGACGACCACGGACATGGCGGCGACAAAACCGAGGACGGGCAGGATGCGGGAGAGGAGGGTGGGGACGGACGGGGCGTCGATAAGCAGGAGGGTGATCAGCCCCAGCGCTGAGACCAGCGCCAGCACCGGGGTGCGCATGGGCCTAGTTCACGCAGCGGGGGCCGTCGCCGCCGGCGTCGATCTCAGGGGCGACCTCGGCGGCTCCGAAATCGCTGCCCGGGGTGCCCACGGTGTCCCCGGCGGAGGGGGCAGTGGGGGAGGGCAGTGCGGCGGCGTCACCGAGGGGGCCGTTCCAGTCGTCATGGGCGACCACGACGAAGGTCTCGGGGCCCAGGCTGGCACTGGCGGAGACCGGCAGGCCGCCGAGAGCCTCGGCGAGCGCGAGGGCACGCGGGTCGGAGGGGTCAGCGACCACGACCTGGCTCTGTCCGTAGATGCCAGGCAGGGCGTTGGTCACCTCGGAGACCTCATAACCCTCCTCGGTGAGCCAGCCGCCCACATTGCCGGCCAGTCCGGCGGTGGCCCCGGCGTTGAGGACGTGGATGTCCACACCCGGCAGCGGGGCGGCAGGGGCCTCCTCCGGAGCACCGGTGTCTTCGGCGGGGGCTTCGTCCTCACCGAGCAGCTCGTCCATCCAGGCATGGACGGTGGGGATATCGACGGTGACGATGGATTCGCCGTAGTCACCGGTGCCGTCGATGGAGGTCACCGGGATGGTGTTGAACACGACGTTGCCGCCGGCGAGGTTGGCCAGCTGGGTGGCAAACGACATGATGTCCCACTGGTCGTCGATGACCACGGAACGCTCCACGGCGGTGCCCATGTCGGTCAGCTTCGCCGGACTGGTCAATGTGCCCGCGGCCAGCACCTTGTTCACCAGAGA
Organism: Corynebacterium lemuris; assembly: GCF_024919295.1. Lineage (GTDB taxonomy): Bacteria > Actinomycetota > Actinomycetes > Mycobacteriales > Mycobacteriaceae > Corynebacterium > Corynebacterium lemuris. The sequence continues at coordinate 616,858 of NZ_JANWTC010000001.1, forward strand.
TGCCATGAAGGCCTGCTGGCGGACGATGCGGTCGAGGTCACCGCGCGGCAGGCCGTGGCGCTGGCGCACGAAGGCCAGGGCCTGGGCACCGTCGAGGGTCTGCACGCCAGCGTGGAAGTCAGCGCCGGAGAGGTGGTCACTGACGTCGTTGTTCAGGCAGACATCCACGCCACCGACGGCATCGGTGAGCAGGACGAAGCCGAACAGGCCGACCTCGGCATAGTGGTCGACCTCCACACCCGTCAGTTCGGTGACCGCGCCGATCAGGCCCTGGCGGCCGGCGTCGGTGGCCTGGGATTCGATGCGGTTCTCATCGGTCCGCCCGCGGGCCTGCAACTCCTCGCGCTTGGCCACCTTGTGGTTGGCGAAGACACCGTTGATCTTCATGTTGCCGAAGTCCTCATCGTGGACATAGGTGTCACGCGGAATGGACACGGCGGTGGCGGAGGAACCGTCGTTGGGCACGCGGATGACCATGATGGTGTCGGTGTTCTCCTCACCGTCATCCACGCCGGCGCGCAGGCGCCGTAGCTCCTCCTCGGAGAGGGGGTTGCCCTGGGCGTCGGTACGCGAATCGGAACCGACGAGCAGGATGTCGGTCGCCCCGTCCGGGGCACGGCCCTTCATACCCTGGCCGCCGCCGAGGGAGAGGTTGCCGGCGGAGGCCAGATCGTTGCCGAGGCGCCCCACGGAGAAGTACCCCAGCGCAGAGACCAGCAGGACCATCACGGACAGTGCCGCGATGATCACCTTCACCGGGGTCGGACCAGCCTGCCGGACGGAGGGTCCGGCGGGCGGGGCTGCCTGGATATCGCGCACGCGACGGTACTTGTCACTCACGGGCGTCAAGTCTAGGGCATCGGAGTGGCGTACCGGGCCTCAGACGAGGGGCGGCACTATGCTGTGCACATTGTGACCTACTCCCAGAAGCCGCCGGTCGCCGTCATCACGGTGACCTATTCTCCGGGCCGCCATCTGACGGCCTTCCTCGACAGCCTGACAGAGGCCACTGCCCAGGGCACCCACGTGATCCTCGCCGACAACGGCTCCGTGGACGGCTCCCCCGAGGAGGCCGCACGCACCCGACGGAAGGTGGAGTTCCTGCCCACCGGCGGCAACCTCGGCTACGGCACGGGCATGAACGTCGGTGCCCGCCACCTGCAGCCGCTTCGCGACGCCGGGGAGGTCGACCCTGAGTTCCTCGTCCTGAGCAACCCCGACGTCGTCTTCAGCGAGGGTGCGATCGATGAACTCATCGCCTGTGCCCGCCGCCGGCCGGAGGCCGGTGCCGTCGGACCGCAGATCGTGGAACCGGACGGCAGCATCTATCCCTCCGCCCGTGCGCTGCCCGGCATGCGCAACGGCATCGGCCATGCCCTGCTCGGCCAGATCTGGCCGAAGAACCCGTGGACGCGCGCCTACCGCGATGACGCGGACATGGAGACCGAACGCACCGCCGGCTGGCTCTCAGGCTCCTGCCTGCTGGTGCGCTGGGACGCCTTCGACGCCGTCGGGGGTTTCGACGAGCGCTACTTCATGTACATGGAGGACGTTGACCTGGGCGACCGCCTGGCCCGCGCCGGTTATGAGAACATCTACTGTCCGGCCGCGACCATCACCCACGCGAAGGGGCACGTCGCAGGCAAGCACGCCGACACCATGCTGCCGGCCCACCACGAATCGGCCTACCGCTTCCAGGCGGACAGGTTGCCGCACTGGTGGCAGGCACCGGCGCGGCTGTTGATCCGTATCGGGTTGAAGACCCGCAGCGCCCTCGCCGTCGCCCGCACCCGATCCAGCAACCGAAAGGACTCCTGACCGTGACCGACCCTGAGTTCAAGGCCGATCCGTCGCGTACCGACGCCGTCATTCTCGTGGGAGGCCGCGGCACCCGCCTGCGCCCCCTGACGGTGAACACCCCGAAGCCAATGCTGCCCACGGCAGGCTATCCCTTCCTCCAGCACCTGCTGGCCCGTATCAGGGCCGCCGGGATCACCCACGTGGTGCTGGGGACCTCCTACAGGGCTGAGGTCTTCGAGGAATACTTCGGTGACGGATCGGAGATGGGCTTGGAGATCGAGTACGTCGTGGAGGAGGAGGCCCTGGGCACCGGTGGCGGCATCCGCAACGTCTACGACCGCCTGCGCCATGACACGGTGATGGTCTTCAATGGTGATGTTCTCGGCGGCACCGACCTGCGTGCCATCCTGGACACACACGCCTCCCGCCAGGCTGACCTGACCATGCATCTGGTGCGTGTCGCAGATCCGCGGGCCTTCGGCTGCGTGCCCACCGACGAAGAGGGGCGCGTGCTGGAGTTTCTGGAGAAGACCGAGGACCCGCCGACCGACCAGATCAACGCCGGTTGTTATGTCTTCCGGCGCGAACTCATCGAGGAGATCCCCGCGGGCCGGGTCGTCTCCGTCGAGCGTGAGACTTTCCCGGCGCTGCTGGAGCAGGATCGGCGCGTCTACGGACATGTGGACAACGCCTACTGGCGGGACATGGGCCGCCCCGACGACTTCGTCCGGGGCTCCTCGGATCTCGTGCGCGGTATCGCGCACTCGCCGCTGCTTGAGGGGCGTACCGGGGAGGCGCTCATCGACGCCACCGCAGGTATCGCCGCAGGTTCCATCCTGGTCGGCGGTACCTGGGTGGGGCGTGGCTCGGAGATCGGGGCCGGTTGCCGCCTGGATGATTCCGTGGTCTTCGACGGCGTGACCATCGAGCCGGGTGCGGTCATCCGTGACTCCATCATCGCTGCAGGTGCGCGTATCGGCGCGAACGCCCGAATCACCAACTGCGTCATTGGTGAGGGAGCCCAGATCGGGGCCCGATGTGAGCTCGTGGGTGGGATGCGGGTGTGGCCGGGGGTGGTCATCCCGGACAACGGGGTGCGTTTTTCCTCGGATGCGTGACGACACGCCGGGAAACCTGGGAATTGTTGCCAGAAATTTGACTACCCCCCATATGTAGTGCCCCCGACAATTACCCCCGCGCCTTTTTGGTTGTGACTGCTGTGACTGGTGGGATTGGTGACCTGCGATTATGTCGGGCAACCAAAAATTCCCGTTAGTATCGGTTGACGACATTTAGTGATCAGGTGTCTAATCGCATCAGTGTTAAAGGTAACCGAACGGAGAAGGGGGACAGCATGGACAACATGGCTGACGGCACCGTTCTCCGTGGAGGAATGAGCAGCATCACCGGAGCAGCAGTGGAAATGAGCCTGGACGAGCTTTTCGGCGCCGTGGAGCAGGAATGGCAGGACCAGGCCCTCTGCGCGCAGACCGATCCGGAGGCTTTTTTCCCTGAGAAGGGCGGCTCCACCCGGGAGGCCAAACGCATCTGCATGGCCTGCGCGGTCCGCGACGAGTGCCTTGAGTACGCACTCGAGCATGATGAACGTTTCGGTATCTGGGGCGGACTCTCCGACCGGGAGCGCCGCCGCCTGAAGAAGCAGATCGGTTAGGAAGCCCCCACCTGCGGCCCTGTATCCACAGGGCCTTTTTCTGATTCAGTCTCCCCCTTGGATCACCACTGGAAGCCGGGGTCGATGTCCCGCGGGTCCAGGTTGAGGAACTGGGACACCAGGACGGTCAGGATCGTCGCCAGCAGCTCCTCGCGCTCCTGCGGGTGGGCGGCGCGCTGCTCGATGGGCATCCGGAAGACCACGATCCGGGCCCGGGTGGGCCTGCCCTGCGGGTCCACGCCCGCCGGAATGATCCGGCCCAGGGGTACAGGGCCGTCGGCCACGATCTCGTCGGGCATCACGGTCATGTCGGCCCGCAGCTGCATCCGGGGCACGGTGTCCACCGCGATGTCCAGGCCGGCCAACTGCTCCGGGAAGGAGTGCTGGATGGGGGCGTAGGCCTCGAGGACCGCCACGTCGAAGGACTCCGCCCGAGTGCGGTAGCGGGGGGCGGCCGTGGGCAGGAGCGGGCCGCGCAGCCCCCTGCCGTGCCGGTCACGGTGGGTCCTGGTGTGCATGTCAACAGATCATAGGGGGTGGCTGCCGGAAACAGCGCGCGGCGCGCGGTGTTACCGGAATCTCAAGGGAGGGTTTAGACTCGGGTCCTGTGAGCCAGTTTCGACGTTGTTCCCGCCCGGGCTGCGGCAAACCTGCCGTGGCCACCATGACGTACGCCTACGCCGAGTCCACCGCAGTGGTGGGTCCGCTGGCGCCCGCCGCCGAGCCCCACAGCTGGGATCTGTGCGACCACCACGCGGAGAAGATCACCGCGCCGCTCGGTTGGGAGATGCTTCGTGTCAACCACATCGACATCGATGACGATGAGGACCTCACGGCCCTCGCCGAAGCTGTCCGCGAGGCCGGCCGCGTCACCAGCGGACTCGTCGAATCAGAGGGGCCCGACCTCGATCCGGTGGACCCGGCCGACCCGGAGACCTCCATCCACCCGGTCCATCAGTCCAAGCGGGTCAACGAGGAGCGGCAGCGCCGCCGTTCGCATCTTCGCCTGGTTGAGGGCGACGGCGGGGACGCTGAGGAGTAGTCCGACTGCCCCGCAGGGAATTCCCAGCCCTGCAGGGTATTATTTCCTGCTTAGTGTCGGGCCCGCCCCCCGGGCCCCGAAGTAGAAAGTGACCCTGGCACCCATGTCATCCCTGCTCACCCGCGAAGACGTCTGCTCCGTGATCAAGGCCTACGACGTCCGCGGGATCGTCGGCGAACAGATCACCCCCGAGTTCATCCGGGAGACCGGCGCCGCCTTCGCCCATCTGCTGCGTGGCGAGGGGGAAGGCACCGTCGCCGTCGGCCATGACATGCGTCCCTCCTCCCCGGAACTGGCCGCCGCCTTCGCCGAGGGCGTGACCTCGCAGGGGTTGGACGTGGTCATGCTGGGCCTGACCTCCACCGACGAGCTCTACTTCGCCGCCGGCACCCTCGGCTGCGCCGGGGCGATGTTCACCGCCTCGCACAACCCCGCCCAGTACAACGGCATCAAGCTGTGCCGTTCGGGTGCCCGCCCGGTCAGCCAGGACACGGGCCTGGACCAGATCACCGACATGCTCGTCGACGGTGTCCCGGCCCACGGTGGCCCGGCGGGCTCCGCCACCGAACGGGATGTGCTGGCCGACTACGGTGCCTACCTGCGGGGACTGGTGGACCTGGCTGACATCCGCCCGCTGGTCGTCGCCGTCGACGCAGCCAACGGCATGGGCGGGCACACCGTGCCGGAGGTGTTCAAGGGCCTGCCGCTGGACATCCGCCCGCTCTACTTCGAGCTGGACGGCACCTTCCCCAACCACGAGGCCAACCCGTTGGATCCCAGGAACCTCGTCGACCTGCAGAGGTTCACCGTGGAGCAGGGGGCGGACATCGGCCTCGCCTTCGACGGCGACGCCGACCGCTGTTTTGTCATCGATGAAAAGGGCGAGCCGGTGAGCCCCTCGGCGATCTGCGCGATCATCGCGAAGCGCTACCTCGCGGAGCACGCGGGGGCGACCATCATCCACAATCTCATCACCTCGAAGTCGGTGCCGGAGATCATCGCCGAGGAGGGCGGCATCGCCGTGCGCACGCGCGTGGGCCACTCCTTCATCAAGTCCACCATGGCCGAGACCGGCGCCGTCTTCGGCGGCGAGCACTCCGCCCACTACTACTTCACCGAATTCTTCAACGCCGACTCCGGCATCCTCGCCGCCATGCACGTCCTGGCTGCCCTCGGTGCCCAGGACCGCCCGCTGAGTGAGATGATGGCCGAATACAACCGTTACGAGGCCTCCGGGGAGATCAACTCCACCGTCGCGGACCAGGCGGCCAGCACCCGGGCCGTGCTCGACGCCTTCGCGGACCGCATCGTCTCTGTGGATCACCTCGACGGGGTCACCGTCGAACTCAAGGGCACCAGGGCGTGGTTCAACGTGCGTGCCTCCAACACCGAACCACTGCTGCGTCTCAACGTGGAGGCCCCCACCCGCGGTGAGGTCGACGAACTCGTCGCCGAGATCCTCGCCGTCATCCGCGCCTGAGACACGCACAGCCTGTTGACAGACAGGTGAGGATATCCTGGACCGCATGGATAACAGCTCCCTTGAGGCCTACATGGACGGCTCCACCTACAACCGGGAGACGGTGAAGTTCTACGACGTCGCCCACGAGGGCGCGCAGATCCGCGCCGTGGCCGGCGCGATCCCGGCGCTGCAGGGGATCCACGGACTGGCACCACGCAGCGTGGTGGTCATCGCCTCCGACCATGTGGCGGACGCCTCCGCCCGCTTCGTCTCCCGCATGCGTTCCCCCCTGCGCGTGCCGTTGGTGATCACCGACGGCCTGCCCAGCTACGTCGGTGCCCTCGACATGGTGGTGATCCTCGGTGACCGCGCGGATGCCCCGGACATCTCCCAGGCGATGATCAACGCCGACCGCCGGGGTGCAACCACCATCCTCGTCGGCCCGCCCCGCGGTCCGATCCTGGAGGACGCGCCCGATGACACTGTCGTCATCCCGGCACTGCCCACCGTCTACGGGGCCTCCCCGGCGCGTTCCATCACAGCCCTGAGCACCGCGCTGGACCTGCTGGAGGAGAACCCCGACCTCGTCGCCCAGCGGCTGGCGGATACTGCCACCTGTGTCGATGACGAGCTCGAACAACTCTCGCCCGAGCGCGACGCGGTGGTCAACCCCGGTCGGCAGCTGCGTGAATACGCCGACCTGGCGCGCGTGGTGCACACCGGCCAGGGCCGTCCCGGCTTCGCCATCGCTGAACTCATGGCCGTGATCTGGTCGCTCAAGGGCATCCCCTCCGGTGCGGCCGCCCTGGAGGAGATCGAACTGCCCCCGCCGGCGCCCGCGCACGACCTCTTCCATGATCCGCTGCTGGATGGTCCGACTGATTTGCTAGCCTTGAAGGCTGTTGTCTGGGCCGAGGACCCGGAGGTGGCCGCCACGCTGCCCAACGCCCTCGCCGCCAACTGCGACACCCCGGGCACGGGTCCGTTGGCCGCCGCACTGAAACTGATCACCAGGGGCCTTGCGGCAACCGCCTATGACCTGCCCGAAGCACCATCGGAGGACTAAACTAGATGCAGAAGCTGACCGGCACGCTCCGGAGCTACCCCTGGGGATCCCGCACCCTCATCCCGGAGCTGCGCGGACTCCCCTCACCCTCCAGCCGGCCAGAGGCGGAGCTGTGGTTCGGAGCCCACCCGGTCGGATCGTCCACCATCGCTGACCGTGCCCTGACCGAGATCATCGCCGAGGACCCTGTCTCGGCCCTCGGTGAACGCGTGCACCGGCAGTACGGGGACAGCCTGCCTTTCCTGCTGAAGCTCCTCGCTGCCGCCGAACCGCTCTCCCTGCAGGCCCACCCCTCGGCGGAACAGGCCCGGGAGGGTTTCGAGAGGGAGAACGCGCAGGGCATCCCCCTCAACGCCGGCAACCGCAACTACCGCGACCCGCGGCATAAACCGGAGCTGGTCGTGGCGCTCACGGATTTCCACGCCATGGTGGGTTTCCGTCCCCTCGACCAGACTCTCGAGCTCTTCTCCGTGCTGGACTGCCCGCAGCTGGACCGCTACCTGACCATCCTCGACCCGGGGTCCGAGTCCGACAGCCTGCGCGGGTTGTTCACCACGTGGATCACCATCCCCACGTCCGCCCGCACGAAGCTCATCGACGCCGTCGTCGAGGCGGCACGTGGCCGGCTCGACCGCGGGGACTGGATCTCCGGGGTGCTGGCCACGGTGCTGGAGCTGGAGGAGCGCTACCCCGGGGACATCGGTGTCCTGGGTGCGCTGCTGCTCAACCACATCCACCTCAGCCCGGGGGAGGGCGTCTATCTGGATGCCGGGCACCTGCACGCCTATGTCAGAGGCCTGGGGGTGGAGGTGATGGCCAACTCCGACAACGTCCTGCGCGGGGGCCTGACCTCAAAATATGTCGATGTGCCGGAGCTGGTGCGCATCCTCGACTTCGCCTCGGTGGACAGCCCCGTGGTCACCTCCTGCGGAGGTGAGTACACCGTCCCTGCAGAGGAGTTCACTCTCCTGCACTGCCTGGTCTCGGCTGGGTCACCCCGGGAGATCGACCACGATGGTCCCACCATCGCGCTGTGCACCTCCGGCACCGTCCGGATCGGGGATCTGGAGCTGACCCCCGGTGAGGCGGCGTGGATTCCTGCTTCTGCTTCGGCATGCGTTGCCACGTCCACGGGGACGGGCGAACTGTTCATCGCGAGTGCCTGAGGCGGCTCCCGGGACCGCCTAATCCGGGAGGCTGGATCCTGCGGGGGCGGGCTGCGGGGTTGTGGTTGCCGGGGTGGTCGGGGTCTGCGTGGGCGCCGTGGCAGGTGCGGCAGGTTCCGGGGCCGCCGGCTCTGCGGGGGTGGGGGTGCCGGCATCCGGCGTCGGGGTGGTCTGCGTCTGCTCCGGCCCCGGGGGCGTGGTGGTGGTCCCGGTGTCCTCGGGCCTGCCGGAGACGGTCCCCGCCCCGGTGGGGGTCGGTGTCGGCGTCGGCTGAGCGGTGGACGGCTCCGTGGTGGTGGGCGTGTCCATGATGTTGTCCGGCCGGTAGATCACCGTGGGGCCGATGTCGGTGGGTGCTGACTGGACCACCGCGTTGGGTGCCAGATAGGGATCATCGGCGGTGGCTGCGGCTGGCGCGGGTGGGGTGCTCGCCGTGGAGAGTCCGGATTCCCCGGGGTCCGGAGTGGGCACGATCTGACCAGCGGTATCGGAATTTGTGGATACCTCGGCGGTGACCGTGGCAATATCAGAGGCGGAAGGAGTGGAGGGCGTGCTTGCGCGCCATACTCCGTACCCGACGGCGGCCGCAGCGAGCAGGCCAACGGCGATAAAGAGGTAGACGCGACGCTTCTCGGTGTTCACCTGGCCCTTTGTCCCTTCCATGAAACGTACTGGTAACAACTCGGTAACAACATAGCAGAAAACATGTGCGCGGACGCTTATTCCGCGGGATCACCACCGGTCCCGCACGCGCATTCGGAGAGGACGTGGACGAAAATGACCACCTGGGATGTCGCCATCTTCGGCGAGGACGACAACATCGATTTCCTTGATGAGCTCGCGGATCTCGATGACGAGGACATTGTGGAGGCGGTCCGTGACGCCTGCCTGCTGGTGCTGAAACAGCCGAAGGTCACGGAGGTTGAACGGCTGAATGGATTGGCGGCAGCGACGATCGCCGCCATCTGGGCGGGCGCGCCCTTCTCCGCCGGCGAGGTCGCCGATTCCTACCCCTTCATCCGCGAGCTCATCGGCTCCGGAGACGAGACCCTCAACGAGGCTGCGGCCGAGCTGCTGGAGACCGTGGGGGAGGAGGAGGACGTGGAGGCCTTCGTCGAGGCGGTCTCTTAGCGCCGGTGAACAGCGCTAGGGTGTGAGGGACCCGTTTCTTCCCGGAGAAGGAGTTCCCCATGCCCACCCCGCCGCCGGCAACCGACTTCAAGGTCGCCGACCTCTCCCTGGCCGAGGCCGGACGCCACCAGATCCGTCTGGCGGAGTATGAGATGCCTGGTCTGATGGCCCTGCGGGAGGAATACGGCGCGGAACGGCCCCTGGCCGGCGCACGTATCGCCGGTTCCATCCACATGACGGTGCAGACGGCAGTGCTCATCGAGACGCTCACCGCGCTGGGGGCGGAGGTCCGCTGGGCCTCCTGCAACATCTTCTCCACCCAGGACGAGGCCGCTGCCGCAGTGGTCGTGGGCAAGGAGGGCACCCCGGAGAACCCGCAGGGGGTGCCGGTCTTCGCCTGGAAGGGCGAGACACTCGAGGAGTACTGGTGGTGCATCGACCAGATTTTCCGCTGGGGCGACGTCGAAGCCAACATGATCCTCGACGACGGCGGGGACGCCACCATGGCCGTGATCAAAGGCCTGGAGTTCGAGCAGGCCGGCACGGTACCGGAGGCCCAGGAGACTGACGCCGACGAGTACACCGCCTTCCTGGGCATGCTGCGCGGCACCCTGGCGGAGGATGCCGGGCGGTGGACCCGGACCGCGGCGGCGGTCAAGGGCGTGACCGAGGAGACCACCACGGGAGTGCTCCGCCTCTACCATTTCGCTGAACAGGGGTTGCTGCCCTTCCCGGCGATGAACGTCAACGATGCGGTGACCAAGTCCAAATTCGACAACCGCTACGGCACCCGCCACAGCCTCGTCGACGGCATCAACCGTGCCACGGATATGCTCATCGGCGGCAAGAACGTCCTCATCTGCGGCTACGGTGACGTGGGCAAAGGCTCCGCGGAGGCCATGGCAGGCCAGGGTGCGCGCGTGAAAGTCACAGAGATCGACCCCATCAACGCCCTGCAGGCCCTCATGGACGGTTTCCCCGTGGTCACCGTGGAGGAGGCGATCGCGGAGGCGGACATCGTCATCACCGCGACGGGAAACAAGGACATCATCACCTTCGACCACATGCTCCAGATGAAGGACCACGCCCTGCTGGGCAACATCGGCCACTTCGACAACGAGATCGACATGGCCTCCCTCCTGCGCCGGGCGGATGTCTCGCGCACCACCATCAAGCCGCAGGTCGACGAGTTCCACCTGCCCAACGGCAGGGCGATCATCGTGCTGTCCGAGGGCCGTCTGCTCAATCTGGGCAACGCCACCGGGCACCCCTCCTTCGTCATGTCCACCTCTTTCGCCGACCAGACGATCGCCCAGATCGAGCTGTTCACCAGGGCGGGGGAGTACACCAATGACGTCCACCGCCTGCCCAAGATCCTCGACGAGAAGGTTGCCCGCATCCACGTGGAGGCTCTCGGTGGCCGGGTCACCGAACTGAGCAAGGAACAGGCCGAGTACATCGGCGTGGATGTGGCGGGTCCCTACAAGCCGGAGCACTACCGATACTGATGATCATCGCAATTGAAGGAATCGACGGGGCAGGCAAGAACACCCTCGTCCGCGCAATCCGGGAACAGGCGGGTGTCCCCGTCGACGTCCTGGCCTTCCCCCGTTATGAAGTCTCCGCCCCGGCCCAGCTGGCGGCGGAAGCCCTGCACGGCCGGATGGGAGATCTCACGGACTCCGCCTACGCCATGGCCACCCTCTTCGCACTGGACCGGTATGGTGCGCGTGAACAGCTGCTGCCCTACGTGGACTCAGAGCGGATCATCCTGCTTGACCGCTATGTCGCCTCCAACGCGGCCTACTCTGCGGCCCGGCTGCAGGATGATGCGGTGATGGACTGGGTCCATGATCTGGAGTTCGACCGGCTGGGTCTGCCGCTTCCGGATCTGCAGGTGCTGCTGGCCACGGAACCGGTCACTGCGGCGCAGCGGGCGATCTCCCGGGAGGCGCAGGATACGTCCCGGGAACGGGATCGTTATGAAACTGACTCCGGCCTGCAGAAACGCACCTATGATGCATATCAGAGGCTTGCTCAGCGCGGCTGGGCGGGTCGTTGGGTTGTCACCACCGATCCGGCGGATATCCTGCAAGAACTCAGATGATCATCAAAGGACAGTGATTCTCCATGGCGCACAAGATTCTGGTCGTCGACGACGATCCATCGATCTCCGACATGCTCACCCTCGTTCTCGAGACCGAGGGCTTTGAGCCACACGCCGTCATGGACGGCAATGAGGCCGTGCCCGCCTTCCGTCAGCATCAGCCGGATCTCATCCTCCTGGACCTCATGCTCCCGGGTATGAACGGGGTGGACATCTGCCGGGAGATCCGTCAGGAGTCCTCGGTACCCATCGTCATGCTCACCGCCAAGACGGACACCGTCGATGTGGTGCTCGGTCTGGAATCGGGCGCGGACGACTACATCACCAAGCCCTTCAAGCCGAAGGAGCTGATCGCGCGCATCCGGGCGCGTCTGCGCCGGACGGAGGCCACGCCGAACGAGATCATCGAGGTCGGTGACCTGGTCATCGACGTCCCGGAGCACACCGTCAAGCGCGGCAGCGAGGAGATCTCGCTGACCCCGCTCGAATTCGACCTGCTGCTGGAGATGGCCCGCAAGCCCCGCCAGGTGCACACCCGCGAGGAGCTGCTGGAGAACGTGTGGGGTTACCGCCACGCCTCCGACACCCGCCTCGTCAACGTGCACGTGCAGCGGCTGCGCGCGAAGATCGAGAAGGACCCGGAGAACCCGCAGATCGTGCTCACCGTGCGTGGCGTGGGCTACAAGACAGGCATGGGGGAGTAACTCATAGTCCAGAAGCTCGTCGCCTATTTCCAACGGGTGGTTGACCGCATCAGCGAGACGTGGCGGACCTCGCTGCAGGTGCGGGTCATCGGGTCGATCTTCCTCGCCTCGGCGGTGGTCATGTTCATCCTGGGCATGGCGCTGATCTCCGTGGTCACCTCGCGTCTGGTGGATTCGAAGCTGGACATCGCGAACTCGGAGATCGACCGTGCCCGTGTGACCGTCGAACAGCAGATTGACGCGACCGCGGCCACGTCGACGCTGCAGGTGCGCATCACCTCGGCCCGTGCCTCGTTGACGCAGCGCACCTCCCAGTCGGATATTGCGGCTGTCTATGAGCCGGTGCTGCTGGTGGACAACCCCGACGGGACGGTCATCTCCGCGCCGGAGGGTTACCGCATCCCGGAGAAACTGCGGCGCTTCGTCTCCGAGGACCAGGTCTCCTACCAGTTCGCCAACGTCAGCCGCACCGACGGCTCGACCTATAATGCGCTGGTCATCGGCACTCCGACGGACACGGACATCCCGGACCTGCAGGTCTACCTGGTCATGTCGATGGAATCGGACGAGTCGACCCTGGCGCTGCTGCGTGGCCTGCTCTCGGCGGCCGGTGTGGTCGTCGTCGTGCTGCTCGTCGGCATCGCCTGGCTGGCCACACAGCAGGTGACGGCGCCGGTGCGCTCGGCGTCGAGAATCGCCCAGCGCCTGGCCGCCGGGCACCTGCGTGAGCGCATGGCCGTCGACGGTGAGGACGAGATGGCGCGACTGGCCATCAGCTTCAACGACATGGCCGAGAAGCTGTCCAGCCAGATCCACCAGCTGGAGGAGTACGGCGACCTCCAGCGACAGTTCACCTCGGACGTCTCCCACGAGCTGCGCACCCCGTTGACCACGGTGCGCATGGCCGCCGACATGATCGCCTCCGACCCGGACAGCCTCGAGCCGCACACGAGGCGCGCCTCCGGGCTGATGATCCGCGAGCTCGACCGCTTCGAGGAGCTGCTCACGGATCTGCTGGAGATCTCGCGCCACGACGCCGGCGTCGCCGACCTCTCCGAGGCGCGTATCGACGTCCGCTCCTGCATCACCTCCGCCTGGGAACAGACCGAACACCTGGCGACGAAGCTCGAGGTCGACGTCCGCTTCGCCATCCCGGAGGAGCCGGTGCTGATCACGGGCGATTCCCGCCGCATCGAGCGCGTCCTGCGCAACCTCATCGCCAACGCCATCGACCACTCCGAGGGCAACCCGATCGACGTGGTGCTGGCCGAGAATGAGAACGCAGTGGCCATCACGGTGACCGACCACGGCGTGGGCCTCAAACCGGGTCAGGAGGAGCTGGCCTTCAACCGTTTCTGGCGTGCCGACGCCTCCCGCCGCCGCCACTCCGGCGGCACGGGCCTGGGTCTGGCGATCGCCCGCGAGGACGTCATCCTCCACGGTGGACAACTCGACGCCGCCGGCACGATCGGGGTAGGTTCACAGTTCCGGGTGCTGCTGCCGCGGGAGCCGCAGCAGACGATCCTCCAGAGCCCCCTCGAGCTGGAGGCCCCGGCAGCAGAAGCTCCGACAGAAGAGGCTCCGACGACATGAGACGCCTACGGACACTGAGTGCAGGAATGGCCGCCGCCGCCCTGCTCACCGCATGCACCACCCTGCCCACCAACACCGAGCCGCAGGCGTTGCGCTCCTTTGAACCCCAGGTGGTCGAGCAATCCGATCTGGGCCCGGCGGAGGGCCAGGAGCCGGACCTGCTGCTGCGGGACTTCTACACCGCCTCCGCGCACCCCACGCAGGACTACCAGGCGGCGCGTTCCTTCCTCACCCCGGAGGCCGCCGAACGGTGGAATCCGAGCGAGTCGGTGCTGGTGGTTGACCGCATCGACCTGGTCACCCAGCCGGGTTCCACCATCGGGCAGCACTCCTTCAGCGTGCGTGGCGCGGTGGTGGGCAGACTGGCCGCCGGCGGTTCCTATGAGCCGGAGAACGGCGTCTACGAGGCCACGATCGAGATGGTCCGGGAGAACGGTGAGTGGCGCATCTCCGCCCTGCCGGCCGGCGTGGTCCTGGAGCGCACCGAACTGCGCAACCAGTTCCAGCCGCACCGGGTTTTCTTCACAGCGCCCTCCGGTCAGGCCCTCATCAGCGACCGCCGGTGGATCTACTCCGGCCAGCAGGGACTGGACACCGCCCTGATCACCCTCATGATGGAGGGGCCCTCCCCGGCGCTGGCCCCGGCCGTGGACCCCCTGCTGCCCCCGGAGGCCACCTTCGCTGGCGTCGTCGATGGTGCCTACCAGTTCACCGGCTTCACTGATGTGGACGTGGAGGCCCGCCGGCTCTTCTCCGCCCAGCTGGTGTGGACCCTGGCCGTGGCGAACATCCCCGAGCCCTACACCGTGCTGGTCGACGGGGCCCCGCTCTCACCCGGCTATGAGCGTCTGACCACCGATGACTTCGCCGAATTCAATCCGCTGATCAACACGAACGCGATCATCCCGCTCTTCGCACTCACCGACGGCGTGGTCCGCCGTGTGGCCGATGAGCAGGTCCTGCCCGTCGAAGGCGAGCTGGGCAGCCTGGAGAACATCGAGTCGGTCGACATCACCGCCGACGGCGAGGTCGCCGCCGTACAGAAGAACGGCACCGGTCCGGACAGCTCCGTGCTGCTGGCGGGCACCCTGGAGGGGGGCCTGGATGAGGCGTTGCGGGCCGAGACGATCTCACGGCCCACCTTCGAGGTGGACTCGCGGAGCCAGTGGGTCGTCGTCGACGGCGACACGATTGTCCGCGTCGTCTACTCCGGCCCCAGCGGGGAGTTCAGCCGCTCCACGGTCGACTCCTCAGAGCTCGACGGGCTCGAAGGCGACATCTCGGTTCTCCGGCTCTCGCACTCGGGTGCCCGGGTGGCCATGATCATCAACGGCCGCGTCCACGTCGGCGTGGTCCAGCGCGTCGGCCCCGCGGACAAACGCATCGTCAACGTCCGCGAGCTCGCCCCGCAGCTGGGTGGCACCGCCCTGTCCCTGGACTGGCAGCCCGACGGTTCGCTGCTGGTGGGCACCTCCACCCCGGAGACCCCGATCTGGCGGGCGGAGCAGGACGGCTCAGCAGTGACCTCCCTGCCCTCCGGCAACATCACCGCCCCTGTCGTGGCGGTTGCCGCGACCCCGTCGATGATCTACCTGACGGACGCGAACGCGGTCCTCCAGCTGCCGGGCACGGGCGGCGACAACGTCTTCTGGCGTGAGGTCGCCGGCCTGCAGGGCGTGCGTTCCGCGCTGGTCGCCGCCTACTGACCCGCCGCTGACGATGACGGACCTGCTGCTGCCGCGCCGCTGCGCCGGCTGCGGCGCGCCGGGTGGTGATCTGTGCCGGAGGTGCCGGATGATCCTGCGCACCCCGCCGCAGCGGATCCACACCCGCGTTGATCCGCATGTTCCGGTCTGGTCGCTGGGTGCCTACGCCGGCCCCCACCGCCGTGTGGTCCTGGCGATGAAGGAGCACCGGCATCTGGCGGTGCGCCGGTTCCTCGGCCCGGTGCTCGCCGCTGCGGTCACCCACCTGCAGGCGCGTGGTGAGCTTGCTGACGCCCCCGTGCTCGTCCCCGCGCCGACCAGGGCGGCGTCGGCACGCATGCGCGGCGGGGATCCGGTGACCGACGTCTGTGCGGCCACGGGGCTGCCGGTGAGCGTGGCGCTGCGTCACGGCCGACGCATCAGCGACCAGGTCGGACTCGGCGTCGAGGGCCGGCGGGCCAACCTCTCGGGTGCGCTGGAGCTGCGCCGGATCCCCACCGGCCCGGTGCTGCTGGTTGATGATGTGGCCACGACGGGATCCACCCTCGCGGCCAGTTCAGAGGCACTTTTCGCGGCCGGCTGCGAGGTGGTCGGGGCGCTCGTTATCTGCCATGCATGATTCCCGGGGTGGTGGGGCACTGGTTGTGACCGGCGATGTAGCATGGGAGGTGACTTGAGTTGTCCCACCAAATAAGGGAGGAAGCAGATGACATCACCTGCTGAGAACACCGATGTCCTGAGCCCCGAGGCACAGGTCACCATCACCGGTCGGAATGTCGAGGTCCCGGAGCACTTCGCTGAGCGTGTCAACAGCAAGCTCGCCAAGATTGAGCGCCTCGACCCGACCCTGACGTTCTTCCACGTGGAACTCCAGCACGAGCCGAACCCGCGCCGTGACTCGGAGTCCGACCGTATCCAGATCACCGCCACCGGCAAGGGCCACCTGGCCCGGGCCGAGGCCAAGGAGGACAGCTTCTACGCCGCCCTGGAGACCGCTCTGGGGAAGATGGAGCGCTCCCTGCGCAAGGTCAAGGCACGTCGCTCGATCTCCCGTTCGGGACACCGTGCACCCACCTCGACCGGTGTCGCAGCCGCCGAGATGGTCGCTGAGGCTGAGAAGGCCCGTGAGGCCCAGGACCAGTACGACGTCGATCCGTACGCCGATTCCGTCAAGGATGTCGTCCCGGGTCAGGTCGTGCGCAGCAAGGAGCACACCGCCACCCCGATGAGCGTTGACGACGCCCTGTCGGAGATGGAGCTCGTCGGCCACGATTTCTACCTCTTCATCAACGAGGAGAACAACCGCCCGTCGGTGGTGTACCGTCGCCACGCCTTCGACTACGGTCTGATCTCCCTCGCCGAGGAAGAGAAGTAGGAATTCCTGCCTGAGCACCGCCACCGCCGCCTCCACAGGCCCTTCCGGGCCGCTGGGGCGGCGGTGTCGTCGTTGTTGCGTACAATGACGCAGAAACTAGTTTCCATATCGACCACAAAGGACGACTGCACGTGTTTGGACTGTCCAAGCTGCTCCGCGTCGGTGAAGGGCGCACCGTCAAGCGACTCAACAAGATCGCGCAGGATGTTCTCGCCCTCGAGGACGAGTACGCTGCGCTGAGTGATGAGGAACTCAAGGCGAAGACCGACGAGTTCCGGGCGCGCCTCGCCGACGGGGAGACCCTCAACGACCTGCTCCTGGAGGCCTTCGCCACCGCACGTGAGGCGGCCTGGCGTGTGCTGGGTCAGAAGCACTACCTGGTCCAGGTGATGGGTGGCGCCGCCCTGCACTTCGGCAACGTCGCCGAGATGAAGACGGGTGAGGGCAAGACCCTGACCTCGGTGCTGCCCGCCTACCTCAACGCCCTCGAGGGCCGGGGCGTGCACATCGTCACGGTCAACGACTACCTGGCCAGGCGAGACGCCGAGATGATGGGTCGCGTGCACCGCTTCCTCGGTCTGTCCGTCGGCGTGATCCTCTCCGACATGGATCCGGATGAGCGGGAGGAGGCCTACGACGCCGACATCACCTACGGCACCAACAACGAGCTGGGCTTCGATTACCTGCGTGACAACATGGCCCGCTCCCTGGACGACCTCGTCCAGCGTGGCCACCACTACGCCATCGTGGATGAGGTCGACTCGATCCTCATCGACGAGGCGCGTACCCCGCTGATCATCTCCGGTCAGGTCGACGGTTCCTCGCAGTTCTACAACGTCTTCGCTGAGCTGGCTCCGCGCATGCGGGTGGGCATCCACTATGAGCTGGACCAGCGTCAGCGCACGGTGGGTGTGCTGGAGGAGGGCGTGGCCTACGTCGAGGACCAGCTGGGCATCGACAACCTCTATGCCCCGGAGAACTCCCAGCTGGTCGGTTACCTCAACAACGCGCTGAAGGTGAAGGAGCTCTTCGAGCGTGACAAGGACTACATCGTGCGCAACGGTGAGGTCATGATCGTGGACTCCTTCACCGGACGTGTGCTCTCGGGCCGCCGCTACAGCGAGGGGCTGCACCAGGCCATCGAGGCCAAGGAGAAGGTGGAGATCCAGAGCGAGAACCAGAGCCTGGCCACCGTCACCCTGCAGAACTACTTCCGTCTCTACGAGAAGCTGGCCGGCATGACCGGTACCGCCGAGACGGAGGCCGCCGAGCTGCACCAGATCTACAAGCTCGATGTGGTGCCGATCCCGACGAACCGGGACAACCAGCGTGAGGACATGGTCGACCGCGTCTACAAGACGCAGGAGGCGAAGTTCGCGGCCGTAGCCGAGGACATCGCCGAGCGTGTGGAGAAGGGCCAGCCGGTGCTGGTGGGCACCACCTCGGTGGAGCGTTCCGAGTATCTCTCGCAGTTGCTGCAGCGCCGCGGTATCCCGCACAAGGTCCTCAACGCCAAGCACCACGAGGAGGAGGGTGAGATCATCGCCCAGGCCGGTGTGCCGGGCGCGGTGACCGTGTCCACCAACATGGCCGGCCGTGGTACCGACATCGTCCTCGGCGGCAACCCCGAGGTCATGCTGGACATCCGTCTGCGGGCGCGCGGTCTCGACCCCTTCGAGGATGAGGAGGCCTACCAGGCCGCCTGGGACGCGGAGCTGCCGAAGGCGAAGAAGCGGGCCCAGGAGCTGGGTGACCAGGCCCGCGCGGCCGGCGGTCTCTATGTGCTGGGTACCGAGCGCCACGAGTCGCGCCGGATCGACAACCAGCTGCGTGGTCGTGCCGGCCGTCAGGGTGATCCGGGTGCGACCCGTTTCTACCTGTCCATGCGTGATGAGCTCATGGTGCGTTTCGTGGGCCAGTCCATGGAGAACATGATGAACCGTCTCAACGTGCCGGATGATGTGCCCATCGAGGCGAAGATGGTCACCAACTCCATCAAGGGCGCGCAGGCGCAGGTGGAGAACCAGAACTTCGAGGTGCGCAAGGACGTCCTGAAATACGATGAGGTGCTCAATGAGCAGCGCAAGGTCATCTACGCCGAGCGCCGCGAGATTCTCGAGGCCAAGGACATCCGCCAGTACATCCGCAACATGATCGACGAGACCATCGGCGCCTACGTGGATGGTGCCACCGAGGTCGGTTATGTCGAGGACTGGGACCTGGCCTCCCTGTGGAAGGCACTCGAGTCGCTCTACGGCCCGAGCTTCACGTGGCAGGAGCTTGTCGACGGCTCGGAGTACGGCTCCCCGGGTGAGCTCACCGCCGAGCAGCTCCGCGAGGCGCTCACCGCCGACGCCCAGCGTGAGTACAGTCAGCTGGAGGAGAATGTCTCCGCCATCGGCGGCGAGGCGCAGATGCGCAACCTGGAGCGCATGGTCATCCTGCCGGTGATCGACACCAAGTGGCGCGAGCACCTCTACGAGATGGACTACCTCAAGGAGGGCATCGGTCTGCGCGCCATGGCACAGCGTGATCCGCTGGTCGAGTACCAGAAGGAGGGCGGCGACATGTTCAACGCCATGAACGACGCCATCAAGGAGGAGACCGTCCGCCAGCTGTTCATGCTGCGCAAGCAGTTCGAGCCGCAGCCGGCTCCGCAGGTCACCGAGGCCTAGCCCGTCAGAGGACCCGGAAGCTCACGAGCTGCCGCCCGGACATCCGGGCGGTGAAGGCGTGGGCCCGGCCGGCGGAGACGGCGGTGCCGAAGAGTTCTCCGCCGGAACGCAGGTGGAGGGTGTCCACCCGCACGGGCCCGCGGATGCCCTGCCGTTGGCGGGCCGCCGCGTGCAGGCGCACCGGGGTGGCGAACTGCGGGGCCTTGAGCTGGGGGACCGGGCGCATTCCGAAGGCCGTCTCCAGGGCGATGCGCACGAGTGTCTCCGCGCGGTGCCGGGAGCCGTCGACGGCCGGTGGCGGGGGCGGGGCGAGGTCGGCAAGCGGGGGCCGGGGGACGAGCACCTTCAGGTGTGTGAGACCGGGTACGGGGGACAACATGACTGCTCCAGTGAGGACACTCGGGGCAGACGCGGGATGGGCTGGGTATCATTGTGACACGCAGACAGCGATAACACATCTGAGGGAGCAGCGAGTGCGTGGACTGATCGTCGATTTTGTCGGAGTACTGGACGGGCCGGAGGAGGACCAGCGCCGCTGGAAGAACCTCTTCGCGGCGGCGAAGGCCAACGGTGTGGCCACGGCCATCCTCTCCAACGACCCGGGGGGCCCGGCCGCGGAGCACATCCGTGAGTGGGAGTACCGCGGCATCGTCGACGCCGTCCTGCTCTCCGGTGAGATCGGGGCGGAGAAGCCTGAGCCGGCGGCCTTCGCAGCGGTGGCCGAGGCCATCGACCTGCCGGTCAACGACTGTGTGCTGGTCGACGACTCCATCCTCAATGTCCGTGGTGCCGTCGAGGCTGGTCTGGTGGGCGTGCTCTACCAGGTCTTCGACCGCGCGGTCATCGAGATCTGCGCCATCTTCGACATCGAGGGCGAGTTCTAGGTGCGCGTCTACCTGCCGGCGACCTTCGCCATGCTGACCGGCCTCAACGAGACGGGGACAATGCCCGTCCGTTCCGGCTGGGGTTTCGCCGCCACGCCCGCCCTGGTGGAGTTCTACACCGCCGGTGACGAGGAGGAGATCGGCTACGCCGCCTACCTCGACGCAGCGGAGGCGTCCCTGCGACTGCTGGCCATCGGCGACGAGGAGGCCTTCCCGCACCGCCGGGTGGTCGTCTCCGTCGACGTGGATGACTCAGCGGTGACCCTGGCCCCGGAGAACGGGGAGTCCGTGGTCGCGCTCTCGCCCGCGGTGATTGAGCTGGCCGATGTCGCGGCCATCCACATCGACATCGAGGAATCGGAGGAGGCGACGAAGGCCGCGATCAAGGTCATCGACGCCTCCGACCTCGGTGATGAGGACGCCGAGCTGACAGTGGGGGATGCCCAGGAGAATTTCATGGCATTCTACGATCCCACTGAGCTCCCTTTCCTGATCGAACTGCTCTAGGAAACTGCCGCGGGAATCCTGCGGCGTGGCGATGGACAACAAGGTTACGTTGGCGTAGGCTACGCGATCGTAACCAAATGCTATTCCTTCTGAGGAGGGGTCGATGACCGAATCGCCCGACGGACTCGCCCGCTTCCGCGGCATCCTGAGACGTTTCACCACACCGCTGCTGCCGGACGACTACACCGTCCTGGCCAACCCGCTGTGGTCCCGGCGTGAACTGCGCGGAAAAATCGAGAGCGTCGAACGTTTCCCCGACGACACCATCCACCTGGTCATCCGCCCCGGCTGGGGCGTCCCGGTGCACTTCAAGGCCGGCCAGTACATCGGTATCGGCCTGCGTGTGGACGGGCGCTACACCTGGCGCAGTTACTCCCTGACCAACACCCCCGACACCCGCGACGGACTGTTCTCCATCACCATCCGCGCCGTGGAGAAGGGCAGGCTGTCCACCCACCTCATCGGCACCGCCAGGCCGGGCATCAACGTCCGCCTGGCCGCCCCCGCCGGTGACTTCCACCTCACCGACCCGCTGCCGGAGAAGCTGCTCTTCGTCACCGCCGGTTCCGGCGTGACCCCGGTCGTGGCCATGCTGCGCAGCCTGGAGGAACGCCGCGGGGAGAGCGACATCAAGGTCGTCCACTCCGTGCGCAACCGCGCCGATCTCATCTTCGAGGACGTCCTCGAGGACTTCGACGCCCACACCCAGGTCACCTCCCAGGACGGGCGCGTCTCCCCGAAGGTCCTGGAGCAGCTCGTGCCCGACTACGCCGAGCGCGTCGTCTACGCCTGCGGCCCGGCCACCATGCTCGATGAGCTGGAGACCTGGGCCGAGGAGCGCGGCGTGGAGATCCGTGTCGAACGCTTCACCCTCGACCGCGTCTCCGACGCCAAGGGCGGCACCATCACCTTCGCCCGCCAGGGCGTGGAGACCACCGTCGACGGCGCCACCACCATCCTCGAGGCCGGCGAGGCCGCCGGCGTGCAGATGCCCTTCGGCTGCCGCATGGGCATCTGCCAGACCTGCGTCCGTGAGCTCGTCGACGGCCACGTCCACGACCTGCGCACCGGCGACACAAAGGAACCCGGTTCCCGCATCCGCACCTGCGTCGGCGTCGCCGCCGGCGATGTCACCATCGACGCCTAGGAGACCCACATGGCAATCGACAACATCAAGGCATACTCCCACCTCACCGACGAGGACATCCGCGAAATCGGCAGCCGCCTCGACGCCATCAAGGAGGAGTTCGAGGCCGACCTCGGCGAGAAGGACGTCCGCTACATCAAGGGGCTGATCCGTACCCAGCGCTACATCGAGATCGCCGGCCGCGGCGCCCTCCTCTTCTCCGGGAAGAAGCCCTTCTGGCTCGCCGGCGTCGCCCTGCTCTCCCTGTCCAAGATCCTCGAGAACCTCGAGATCGGCCACAACGTCATGCACGGCCAGTGGGACTGGATGAACGACCCGGAGATCCACTCCACCACCTGGGAATGGGACAACGTCTGCCCCTCCTCACAGTGGATGCACACCCACAACTTCGCCCACCACAAGTACACCAACATCCTGGGCATGGACACGGACGTCGGTTACGGTGTCCTGCGCGTCACCCGTGACCGCAAGTGGTCCGCGATGCACGCCTTCCAGCCGCTGATCAACGTCACCCTGGCTTCCCTGTTCCAGTGGGCCGTGGGCTTCTATGACGTCGAGCTGGGCAAGCTCGCCGCCGGCCGCACCACCTGGAAGGAGACCGCCCCGAAGTTCTGGGAGACCGCCCGCAAGGCCGGCACCCAGGGGCTGCGTGACTACCTCCTCTTCCCGGCGCTGTCCGGCCCCAACTTCCTCCACACCGTCACCGCCAACGCCACCGCGAACTTCATCCGCTCCGTCTGGGCCTACGCCGTGATCTTCTGCGGACACTTCCCGGACGAGGCCGAGACCTTCACCAAGGAACAGTGGAAGAACGAGACCCACGACGAGTGGTACCTGCGCCAGATGCTCGGATCCGCCAACTTCCGCGGTGGCAAGATCCTGACCATCCTGTCGGGCAACCTCAACTACCAGGTCGAGCACCACCTCTTCCCGGACATGCCCTCGAACCGCCTGTCGGAGATCGGCAAGCGCGTCGAGGCGATCTGCGAGGAATTCGACCTGCCCTACAACACCGACTCCTTCCCGGCCCAGCTGCTCAAGGTTCAGCGCACCCTGCTGAAGCTGTCCCTGCCGAACAAGCTCCTGGCCGCCGACCGCGACAACGCGCCCGAGGTCCGCTCCAACGCAGCCTTCACCAAGTACCCCGAGCTGGAGGACAAGGTCTGGGTCGGCGAGAACGAGGCCGGCCAGCGCTCCGGACTGCGCTCGGGCCTGGACTTCCTGGCGAAGCTGCGCCCTTCCGCCAAGGAAGCGGTACTCAACTTCACCGGCCGCACCCCGGAGTGGCGCAACCGCGTCGCCGCACCGGAGCCGCAGAAGGCCGTGTAGTCCACCCCTGAATGATGCAGCCCCCGCCCGGAGTGAATCCGGCCGGGGGCTGTCTGCGTGTCAGACAATAGGCAGAACCCGGCCCCTACATCTCCCACTCATTGTTGGAACTCAGGGCCTCGAGCAGCTTGCGTACCGCATCCCGGCGCCGCGCGGAGGCGGTGTCCGGCTCGAGGTCATCCAGGGCACATTCCGGATCTGCCGGGGGACCGAGGTGGGTGCAGCCGCGCGGGCAGTTCTCCACGGCAGCGGCGAGATCCTCGAAGACACCGACGACGGTGTCCGCGTCCACGTGGGCCAGGCCGAAGGAACGGATACCGGGGGTGTCGATGATCCAGCCGCCCTCGGGCAGCCGGAGCGCGACGGACTGGGTGGAGGTGTGCCGTCCCTTGCCCACCCCGGAGACCACGCCGGTCGCCCGGTCGGCATCAGGAACGAGCCGGTTGACCAGGGTGGATTTGCCCACACCGGAGTGGCCGACCAGGGCCGTGACCTTGCCGGTGACCAGGTCGCGGACCTCGTTGACGGGGTCGTCGACGCCGGCGATGACGACCCGGACGTTCAGGTCGGCGAATTCGGCAGCGAAGGGGGCGGGGTCCGTCAGGTCGGATTTGGTCAGGCAGAGGATGGGCTCGACGTTGCCTACGAAAGCGGCGATGAGGGCGCGCTCCACGAAGCCGGAGCGGGGTGGGGGATCGGCGACGGCGGAGACGATGAGCAGCTGGTCGGCGTTGGCCACGACGATGCGCTCGTAGGGGTCGGTGTCGTCGGCGGTGCGCCGGAGCACGGAGGTGCGTTCCTCCAGCTTGACGATGCGCGCCAGAGTGCCCTCCCGGCCGGAGGTGTCACCGACGAGTCCGACGCGGTCGCCGACCTCGACGGCGGTGCGGCCCATCTCACGGGCCCGCATGGCGATGATCGCCTCCTCCCGTCCGTCGAGCATGACACCCCAGCGACCGCGGTCCTTGGTCACGACCATGCCGAACTCGGCGTCATCATGCGCGGGGCGGTCCTTGGTGCGCGGGCGGGTGCCGCGGCGGTTGGGGCGGATACGGATGTCGGATTCGTCCCACTGTCGGTTAGCCACGCACATCACCCATGGACCATGTCCTCCCACATGTGCTCGAAGCCGGGGAGGGTCTTGGAGGTGGTCTGGACGTCCTCAACCTGAACGCCCTCGACAACCAGTCCGATGATGGCGCCGGCGGTGGCCATGCGGTGGTCGGCGTAGGAGTGCCACACCCCACCGCGGAGGTCGGTGGGGGTGATGCGCAGGCCGTCGTTAAGCTCCCGGCAGTTCCCGCCGAGCTTGTTGATCTCGGTGCTCAACGCTGCAAGGCGGTTGGTCTCGTGGCCGCGGAGATGGGCGATGCCGGTCAACTCGGAGGGGCTGGTGGCCAGGGCAGCCAGGGCCGCGACGGTGGGGGTGAGTTCCCCGATGTCGGACATGTCCAGGTGGATGCCCTTGAGCTGGCCGCTGTCTGGTCCGGTGACCCGTAGGTCATGGCCCGGGCCCTGCTCGGCGGCGACGAGTTCCACCTCGCAGCCCATGCGCTCGAGGATGTCGCGGATGACATCCCCGGGCTGGGTGGTGTCCAGCGGCCAGTGCGGGATGCACACGGTGCCGCCGGTGACGGCCGCCGCGGCGAGGAAGGGGGTGGCGTTGGACAGGTCCGGCTCGACGTGCCAGGTACGGCCCTGGATGGGACCGGGGTGGACCTTCCAGGTGTTCTCGGAGACGTCGACGCGCACGCCGGCGCGGCGCAGCATGGCCACGGTCATCTCGATGTGCGGCAGGCTCGGCAGCTTCGGGCCGGTGTGGTGGACGGTGATGCCCTCAGTGAAGCGCGGGGCGACGAGCAGCAGGCCGGAGACGAACTGGGAGGAGCCGGAGGCGTCGATCTCCACGACGCCGCCGGTGGGGGTGCCCCTGCCTTCGACAGTGAAGGGCAGGGTATCGCCGGTGATCTCCACCCCGAGGGTGCGCAGGGCGTCGAGGATCGTGTTCATGGGCCGGACCCGGGCCTGCGGGTCGCCGTCGAAGATGACGGTGCCGGTGGCCAGTGCTGCCAGCGGCGGGACGAAACGCATCACCGTGCCGGCCAGCCCGCACTCCACTTCACCACCGTGCAGTGGTCCGGGTTCGATGCGGACACCCTCGGAGGTGTCGCGGACACCTGTACCGAGGGTGCGCAACGCTTCGGCCATGAGGTCGGTGTCGCGGGAGCGCAGGGCGTTCTCGATGACCGACGGGTAGTCGGCGAGAGCGGTGAGGATGTAGGCACGGTTGGTGATCGACTTGGAGCCGGGGATGTGCTGGGTCCACCGGATCGGTCCGTGAGCAGTGGGCGCGGGCCAGGGGGCGGTCATGTGGTCCATAATAGATCTTATGTGCGGTCGCTTCGTTCTCTACACCACCGATGAGTCCCTCCTCGCCCACGTCGGCGCCCTTCCCGGGGTCACCGAGGTCCATGCGCCGGAGGGTACGCCGGGGCCCAGATACAATATTGCGCCGACCCAGATGGTGCCCGTGGTGCGTCTGGCGCTGCCGGAGGCCCAGCTCGACCCGGCCCGCTGGGGCCTGCTCCCGCACTGGAAGAAGGACGAGACCGGCCCGCCGCTGTTCAACGCCCGCGGTGAGACGGTGGCCACCAAACCGAGCTTCCGGGACGCCTTCAAACATCAGCGCGGGTTGATCCCCATGGACGGTTATTACGAGTGGCATGACGACGGCACCGGTAAACGCCCGTATTTTGTCAGCCTGGGGGAGGGGCGGATCATGTGGGCCGCGGCGCTGTGGGCGACGGGTCTGGACCGGCTCTCCGCGACGATGGTGACCACGGACTCCACGGGGCCCCTGGCCTGGTTGCATGACCGTCTGCCGCGTTTCCTCACCGAGGAGGAGGTGGAGCAGTGGACCACGGGTACCGCTGAGCAGGCCGCGGAGCTGCTCCACCCCACGCCGGTGGATTATGCGGAGCAGATGGTGGTGCGGCCGGTGGATAAGGCGGTGGGCAACACCCGCAACGACTACCCCGAGCTGATCTCGGAGAACTGAGCCCCGGTCAGCCGCGCCAGGTCCTGCGGCGACAGCGCGATGTCCAGGCCGCGGCGGCCCCCGGAGACGTAGACCTCCGGCTGTTTCTCGACGCCTGCGTCAATCACCGTCGCCAACCGCTGCTTCTGCCCCAGCGGGGAGATGCCGCCCGGTACATAACCGGTGACCCGCTGCGCCTTCAGAGGATCGGCCATGGCCACCGATTTCACGCCCAGGGCCGCGGCGGCCTTCTTCAGGTTGAGCTTCCCGGACACCGGCACGCAGCACACCGCCAGGGATCTCCCGGTGTCGACGATGAGGGTCTTGAGGATGAGTCCCGGGTCGACCCCCAGAGCCGCGGCGGCGGCCGCACCGAAATTGCCGGGACCGGCCTCGAAGGTGACGGGGCGGTGGGGGACGGCGGCGTCGATGAGCAGACGGACAGCGGGTGTGGACACTCCACTACAGTGGAACAGAATGCTTCAGGTTTCAAGAAAGGCGCCGATGTCGGACACTGATCTCGCCACCCGCTTCGAGGAGGAGGCCCTGCCCTTGCTCGACCAGCTCTACGGCGGTGCCCTGCGCATGACCCGTAACCCGGCTGACGCCGAGGACCTCGTCCAGGAGACCTATCTCAAGGCATTCAATGCCTTCCACTCCTTCAAACCCGGCACCAACCTCAAGGCCTGGCTGTACCGGATCATGACGAACACCTACATCAACGTCTACCGGAAGCGGCAGCGCCAGCCCATCCAGTCGCCGACCGAGGAGATCAGCGACTACCAGCTCTACACCACCAGTTCCCACGATTCGACGGGTCTGGAATCCGCCGAGGTGGCCGCGCTGAAGAACATGCCCGACGGCAAGATCGCCGACGCCATGAACCAGCTCTCCGAGGACTACCGCATGGTCGTCTACTACGCGGATGTGGAGGACCTGGCGTACAAGGACATCGCCGAGATCATGGGTACACCCATCGGCACGGTGATGAGCCGCCTGCACCGGGGAAGAAAACAGCTGCGGCAGCTGTTGAAAGAGGTGGCACATGAACAGGGGATCGGACTCAACCACCCCGACATGGACATCACGACCCGGGAAGAGAGCAAGAAGTGAAGGAACCCTGCGGCTGCAGCTGCGACGACATCCAGTCCCAGCTCTGCGAACTCGTGGACCCCGGCACCACCCCGGAACAGGCCCGCGAGCTGATCGCATCGATCTCCGACTGCCCCCGGTGTTACGGGCGCCTCCAGTCGGAGCAGGAGATCCGGGCGATGCTGCAGCGTTGCTGCACCGCACAGGTGGAGGCCCCGGCTGAGTTGCGCGAGCGCATCACCATGCAGATCCGGGTGACGCGCTTCCGGGCGTAGCCTGCCCTCTCCGGCGAGGTCGAGATCGCCCCGTCGGGAGGGGCGTCCGCACCGCCATTTTCCGCGCCCTCTCGACGGGGCCCTTTCGGGGAGTTGATCTCGACCCCGGCGGCAGGAAGAGCAAAGGACCGCCCCCGCAAATGCGGGGGCGGTCCTTTTCGCCGTTCTACGATCCTGATTTAGGAGTTCGGGCGCTTGCCGTGGTTTGCGCTCTTCTTGCGGCGGGCACGACGCTTGCTACCACGCTTGCTCATGTGATTCTCCTTGGGTGAGGTGATGGACAGATCCCACCAACTCTAGCGCTCGGGACCGGTGGCGGAAAATTCAGGTGTGTGCTCAGGCAGCAACACGGGTGCGGCCGCGGCCACGGGAGTTGCGGCGCTTGAGTGCGCGGCGCTCGTCCTCGGACAGGCCGCCCCACACGCCGGCGTCCTGGCCGGACTCGAGGGCCCACTTGAGGCACTGGGAGGTGACGGGGCAGCGGTTGCAGACGATCTTGGCCTTGGCGATCTGGGTCAGGGCGGGGCCGGAGTTGCCGACGGGGAAGAAGAGCTCGGGATCCTCGTCGCGGCAGATGGCTTCGTGGCGCCAGTCAGACATGGTTGATTCTCCTTAAATGGCAGTACGTGAAATACGGGCGATCAAATGCGCACCAGATGAGGCCTCTGCTTGAGGGGCCGTCGTTAAAATTGCAGTCGCTACGGTGTCGGGCCGGGACCTGTTGGCCCCTACCTCGGTTCACATTGCGTTAACCCTCTGGTGTCTCAGGGTTAAGTGCCGGTTCATTGCCCGGCTGTTTTTGCTACCTGAGAATAATGACATGTGAACGCGAAGTGCGCTAGAGGTAAACCATCAAATGTGATGGAACTCACCCAATTATATGCTTTGTGAAGGTTGTAAAGTGTTCTGTGTCACTGTTTGGACACTTTTCAACAATGCTCCTGACCTGCGGTAATCTGCGTTTCCCCTGAGGCATGACTCCAGCTGGAACGTCAAATCTGTTTTCGACCGATGCCCCCTGAACAGGGCCCCTGACCCCGGTGTCACCACTGTGTATAGACTCAGGTGCCGTGACCGACGTGAACAGCCGCCCCCAGCCGCCCGCCCAGATCCGATGGGCCGGCATCATCGCCATCGTGCAGTCGGTGATCGCCCTCGCGTTCGCCGCCTTCCTCGTCTTCCGTGACATCACGGGAGCGGAGGAGCATTCACTCGTCTCTGACACCTCCAACATCGGGTGGGTGGGCACGGGCACGGCGATCTTCATGCTCATCATCTTCGGCACCGTGCTGGCTGGCGCGATATCGATGCTGCGCGGGAACAAGTGGGGGCGCGGGCCGATCGTCCTCCTGGAGATCATCCTGCTGGGTGTCGCCTACTTCATGTTCACCGGCGGCGCCTGGCTCTTCGGCGTGTTCACGGCCGTCAGTGCCGCCCTCGCGCTGTACTTCCTCTTCAACCGGAACTCCTTCGAGTGGTCAGAGGCCCGCTACCAGGCCTGACGCAGGCCGACGGTCAGTCCGCCCCGCTTCTCGACGACCGTGTCACCAACCACACCCAACGTCACCATCCCGTCGTGGCCCCCGCGGTCGACCAGGATGGTTTTTTCTGTCCCACCCGTGTCCCAGTTGACCACCGCGATGCCCTCAGCGGTAGGCATGAGCAGCCGGCCGTCGACAGCCACCCCGGTGCCCACGGCGTCCTCCAGGACATGCCGGACCGTGAGGTTGGCCGGGGACAGTAGGTAGAGCCGCTGACCGTCGAAGAAACTCATGTGGTGCGGTAGATCGGCGGTGGCCGGCGCGAAGGGCAGGTCCTGATCAACCCACGGGACCTGCGGCACAGCACGTCGTTCGACCTCCCGGCCGTCCTCCGCGAAAGAGATGAGCTCACCCTGCTGGTACACCGCGGCCCCCTCCTGGCCGATGGCCATGAGACGGGCCCCCGGGTGGTCCAGCTGCACGTCCGCGCTGATCTCCGGGGCGCGGGCCTGCTCCGGGGTGGTGTCCTGGAAACGCAGCCAGGTGCCCTGCTCGTCGGGGCAGACCTCGGTGACCGCCAGCAGGTCGGTACGCGTCAGCGCGGAGGTGATCCGGCAGTCCGGGTGAGGCTGCAACCTGGGTTCCTGGAAGCCCTCGACCTCGCCGTACTCGACGGTGCGGACCATGTCGGAACGCCACAGCTCCAGCCGCTGGCCGGCCGCCGTGCCGACCCGGTCGTTGGAGGTCACCGCCACGACCTCATCGGGTGAGACCGCGCTGCGGGTGGCGTTGTAGGTGCCGGAATCAGCATCGAGGGCCACGACATCACCGCAACCGTTCGGTGCCCGCCAGGTGGTGACCACCCGCCCCCACGCCGCCCCCAGGGAGCACAGGTCAAGGTCCCGGCGGTAGGTCCACACCGTCTCACCCGCCGGGTCGGAGGCGGTGACGGTGCGGTCGGCGTGGGTGACCACGAGTCCGTCGACGATGACGGGGCGGTGGACGCCGGGCAGGGGGGTGTCGGTCAGCGCCCACATCTCGGTGAGGCTGTCCGGGATGGCCGACAGCCCCGGGGCGGCGACGTACTCGGTGGTGGCGGGGGTCAGTTCGGACCCGCGGATGGGGGCGGTGGCCCACACCCCCGCGACCGCCGCGAGCGAGACTGCGGCGATCACCCCGGTGGCGATGAGATCGCCGCGGGTCCGCCGCAGGGGCCGGACCATCAGTGCCGGGGCTTCCGCCGGGGCGGGCGAGGGGAATGGCCCCGCACGGCGGCGGGACCACCGAAGACCCGCCGCGGACGGCCGACGGAGTCCTGGGCCCCCTCGGGGATGGAGAGGGCGTCGAAAAGCTCGGGTGAGGTGGAGAACCACTGCGGCGGCTCCGGGGTGTCCAGGCCGAGCTCGTCGTTGATGACCTTCCACTTCGCCAGCTCGTCGTAACCGACGAGGGTGATCGCCGTACCCGAGTGGCCGGCGCGGCCGGTACGCCCGATGCGGTGGACGTAGGTCATCGGGTCATCCGGCGTCTGGTAGTTGACCACGTGGGTGACGTCGTCGATGTCGATGCCGCGGGCGGCCACGTCGGTGGCCACCAGGATGTCGATCGTGCCGTCCCGGAAGGCCGCCAACGACTTCTCCCGGGCGGGCTGGCCCATGTCACCGTGGACGGAACCCACCGCGAAACCGCGCCCGGCCAGCTCGGTGGCGACCTCGGCGGCGGTGCGCTTCGTGCGGGCGAAGATGATCGTCTTCCCGCGCCCCTGCGCCTGCAGGATCCGGGTGGTCACGGCCGCCTTGTCCATCCGGTGCGCCTGGAAGGTGACCTGCCTGGTCGTGGCGTGGGTCTGGGCGGAACCGACCTCCTCCGCACGGATGTGCACCGGCTGCTTCAGGAAGCTGCGCGCCAGAGTGATGATCGGCCCCGGCATCGTCGCCGAGAACAGCATCGTCTGGTGCTCGTGCTCCAGGGCCCGGAGGAGTTTCTCGATATCGGGCAGGAAACCCAGATCCAGCATCTCATCGGCCTCGTCGAGCACGAGCACCGCCACCCGGTCCAGCCGCAGGTCCCCGCGCTGGTGGAGGTCGAGGACACGGCCCGGGGTGCCGACCACGACGTCGATACCCTCCCGGAGCGCCTCGATCTGCTCCTCATAGGGGCGGCCGCCGTAGATGGTGGTCAGGCGCACAGGGAGTTTTGCGGCGGCCCGGGTGAGATCATCACCGACCTGCACCGCCAGCTCACGGGTGGGGACGATCACGAGGGCGCGCGGCGTGCCGTCGAGTTCCTCCACTTCCGCCGAGTCGAAGACCCGGTCGAGGAGGGGGACACCGAAACCCAGGGTCTTGCCCATGCCCGTGCGGGCCTGACCAATGAGGTCGGTCCCGTCGAGGGCGAGGGGGAGCGTGAGCTCCTGGATCGCGAAGGTCCGGGTGATGCCCTCGGCAGCGAGCGCCTCACAGATTTCCACCGCCACACCGAGTTCGGCGAAGGTCGGGGAATCCGGCTTGGACGGAGTATGTGCAGACACAACATAGATACTATCGGCACCCGTCTATGATGGGGCCCATGGATATCAAGATCGGATTTGTAGAATCCCCGCGTGAGCTCGTGATCACCACCGACACCAACCAGGACGAGGTGGCCGGGCAGGTCACCGAGGCCCTGTCCAACGACGCCGCGACTCTGCAGCTGACCGATGCCAAGGGCGTGAAGTACATCGTCCGGGCCCGCCAGATCGCCTACGTCGAACTCGGAACCACCACCCAGCGTTTCGTCGGTTTCGCCGGCGCCTGACGCCCAGGGGCGCAGGCCCGGCCACCACCCACCCCGTTCCACCGAAAGACCCCATGAGTCCTGGTTCCCGCGTGACCCCCATGGTCCGCTACGCCCGTGAACTGGGGTGGCGCGCCTATGCCATCCCTGTGCTCGTCGTGATCACCGTCTGGGTGCTGATCGACGTGTTCAGCGCACCCGCGCAACAGGACGCCCAGGATCCCGGTGCGGTGAACGTCACCTCGGAGTCGGCCGACCATCCGCAGAACACGGGCCGCCCTGGCCCTGACCCTGCGGATGACCCCGAACAACATCTGGCCCCCGACCAGCTGCCGCCCGGTGGCCCCTACGCCGAACAGGGTGCGGGTACCTACCGGGTGGTGGGGGCCCCCGGCCTGGCGGCCGGCGAGGGTCACGAACGGGTCTTGCGCTATGTCATCGAGGCCGAGGACGGGGTGGACACATCTGGCTCGGGCGGCGATGACGCCCTCGCTGCGATGGTCGACGCCACGCTGGCCAACCCCAAAGGGTGGATCAATGACCCGGCCTTCCGTTTCGAGCACGTCGGACCGGAGGACCACCCGGACATGCGCATCCAGCTGACCAGCGTGGGCACCACCCGGCAGATCTGCGGCGGGGAGGATCTGGCCATGGAGACCAGCTGCCACATCCGCCTCGGCGAGGAGAGCCGGGTCATCATCAACGAGTCCCGCTGGGTACGCGGAGCCGCCCCCTTCGAGGGGGACCTCGGTTCCTACCGCCAGTACCTGGTCAACCACGAGGTCGGCCACGGGCTGGGCTTCGCCGCCCATGAAGCCTGTGGCGGGGAGGGTGAGCTCGCGCCGATCATGATGCAGCAGACCCTCTCCCTCAACAACGCGGAGCTGAATTCCTTCAGCCCCGAGGAGGTCTACCCGGATGAGAACGTCACCTGTGTGTACAACCCGTGGCCGTACCCGCGGCCCGCGGTGCTCTGACCTGGACGGCCGGAACACCTGGAGTGTCCGGGCATGATCCAGGAGACCGTCCCCAACCACGTCGTCAGTGCCTTCCAGGGCGAATCCGGCGTGCCGGAACCCGCCGGCCATGCCTGGGACAACGGCTGGCGGATCGGCCCGGTCGTCTACTCCCGCGCCAGCGGCGTGGCAGCCGGCTGGTCCGCCAAGCTGCGGGGCACCCTGCAGATCGACGGGGTGCGCCTGGCCCGGCCGGTGCGCTCCACCGACGGCCGTTTCATCGTCGCCGGGTGGAAGGCCTCCACCTGGATCGACGGGGAACTCTCGCGCCGGGTGGATGAGACCGTGCTGGTGGCGCTGCGCCTGGCCGATGCCCTGGCAGACAAACAGGAGCCACCGGAACCGGAGCAGGCCGACCCCTTCGTGCTCGCCGACCAACGGGCCTGGGAGGAATCCGCCCCGGAGTACCGGGAGCTCACCGGCCCCGTGCAGGTCGGGCATGCCGACCTGCTGGCCTGCACGCTCTACCACGGCACGCAGGCGCCCGCGGTGACGGAGCTGGTGCCTTTCTCCGCGCCCCGCCCGCACGGCTACACCGCGGCGCTGGTCATCGTGGACGGGCTGATCGCCGGGGCGGTGGATGACGGCATCATCGACCGTTTCCGCCATCTGCCCGACATTGACCAGCTGCTCCTGCGGGCGGTGGCCTACCGCCGGCACATCAATGACCTGCACCCTGCCTCCTCCTCGAACGCCCGTGCCCACATCAGGCGGGTGGAGGATCTGCTCATGTCGCGGGTTGCTGACACAATCTAGGCATGATCACTCCGGCCACTCTTCCACCGATCCCCGAGGTCCGGCTCGTCCCCCGTGACATGCACCTGCCCCAGCGCAGCTGGGGGACGGACCTGCCCGGCACCGGCATCTGGCGGGTGACCGGCCCAGCGGGCTCGGGGGTGACCAGCCTGCTCATCGACACGGTCCTGACACGCATCAACGCCGGCCAGGACCCCACCGGCATCCTCGTCGTCGCCTCATCCAAGGAGACCGGGGCGCGCATCCGCCGGGAGATCACCGGCCGGCTGGCGGGCACGGACTTCGCCTCCGAGGCCCCGCTCGTACGGTCCGTGCACTCCCTGGCTTTCGCCCTGTTGCGCGACGCCTCCGAGGAACCGGTCCGCCTGATCACGGGTGCCGAGCAGGATGCCGTCATCCGCGAACTGCTCACCGGCCACGCGGAGGAGGGCCGCGGCACCTGGCCGGCTGAACACCGCCCGGCGCTCACCTTCGTCGGTTTCGCCCGCCAGCTGCGCGACTTCCTCCTGCGTGCCGCCGAACGCGGACTGTCCCCGGAGCGTCTCGAGGAACTCGGCCACCGCTACGGGCGCCCGATCTGGACCGCCGCCGGGGGGTTCCTGCGGGAGTATGAGCAGACCATGGCCTTGTCCTCCGCCTCCAGCTACACCAGTTACTCGGCTTCCGAGCTGGTGGCCGCCGCCCTGGAGAAGCCGCTGGCCTCCCGCTGGCACACCCTCATCGTCGACGATGCCCAGCACCTTGACCCGACCTCCGCGGAGCTGGTCCGCCGGCTCATTCCCGGCACGGAGCTGGTTGTGGTGGGCGGTGACCCGCAGCAGTCGATCTTCCACTTCCGTGGCGCCTCCCCGAAATTCCTCACCGGACTGCCCGTCGACGGCGAGATCGTCCTGCCCGCCACCCGCCGGAACCCGGAGCGGGAGGTGGTCGTCGTCGATTCGCCGCCGACCCAGAATGCGCTCATCGCCGACCGGATCCGCCGCGCGCATCTGCTCGAGGGGGTGGCCTGGTCCGACATCGCCGTCATCGTCCGTTCCACCGGCCAGCTGGCTGCGGTGCGCCGGGCGCTGCTGGCCGCCGGCGTGCCCGTGCACATCAGCCCGACGGATGTGGTGCTGACCGAGCAGCGCATCGTCTCCAACCTGCTGCTGGGCATCCGCGCGCTCACCGAGGAGCTCAACCCCGCCGAGCTGGAGGACCTGCTGCTCGGTCCCGTGGGCGGCGCCGACCCGGTGACGCTGCGCCGGCTCATCCGCGGGCTGCGGCGTTTCGACCCCACCACCCGCGGCATCGACACCCTGCGCAGCCTGCTGCTGCCCGACGCGGAGATGCCCGACTTCGGGGGCCTGCTCACCGAACGCGAACAGGCCATCCTCGCCCGCATCTGCGGCGTGCTCGGTGCCGGCCGCGCGGCCCTGCCGGGGGGCAGCGTGGAGGAGGTCCTGTGGGCGGTGTGGTCCGCCACGGGCCTGTCCGACCATCTACTCGCCGCCTCCCTGCGCGGTGGCGCCGGTGGTTCCCAGGCTGACCGCGACCTCGACGCCATGATGTCGCTTTTCGACGCCGCCGGCGACTACGCCGAGCGCCGCCCCACCGGCTCCATCCACGGTTTCATCGCCCACATCGCCGAGCAGGAGCTGCCCACCGGTGTGCGTGACCGTCGTTCCGCCACCCCGGAGGCGGTCACCCTGCTCACCGCCCACGGCACCGTCGGTGCCGAGTGGGGGTATGTCGTCCTCGCCGGGGCGCAGGAAGGGGAGTGGCCCTCACTCGGGGAGACCGGTTCACTCTTCGACCAGGAGGAGCTCGTCGAGCTTCTCGACGCCGGTGTCGACCCCGATGCCATCGTCTCCCACACCGCCGACCGGCTGAAGGAGGAGCGCCGCCTCTTCCACGTCGCCGCCACCCGCGCCACCACCCGGCTGCTGGTCACCGCCGTGTACTGTCCGGACGCCGACGAACCCACCGAGCCCTCCCGCTTTGTGGGGGAGTTCGCCACCACCCATGACCTGGAGATCCAGCGTTTCTCCGCGGACCCGGCCGGCGAAGCCGCAGACTACGAACCCCTGCACGTGCGCCTGCTGTCGGTCCCTTCCCTGCTCGCTGAGCTGCGCCGGGTGGTCTGCGACCCGGCCGCGCGTGCCGACGAACGCACCCAGGCCGCCCGCCAACTCGCCCGCCTGGCCGCCGCCGGGGTCCCCGGGGCCGACCCGAGGGACTGGTGGACCACCACCCGGCCGTCGACGATGGAGCAGTTGCCGCAGGCCGAGGCACTCTCACCCTCCCGCATTGAGGGCCTGCTGGCCTGCCCCCTCCAGGAGGTGATCCAGCGGCTGATCACCGAGGAGGACACCCCCGCTGCGCTCACCCGGGGCACCCTCGTCCACGCCTACCTGGAGGCGGTGGGAAGCGGTGTCGACACGCAGCAGGCGAAAGACCTGACCCTGGCCTCCTGGGGGCAGCTGCAGGACAACCCTGCCTGGCGGGTCGCCCTCGAACATGAGTCCGTGGCACGCCTGCTCGACCGCACCAGCCAGTGGCTGGCCCAGTCACGCAGCACCTACACCCAGGTCGGCGTCGAGCTCGACCTGGATGTCCAGGTCGCCGAGGGCGTGCGCATCCGTGGACGCATGGACCGGCTTGAGAAGGACGCCTCCGGCGAGCACTGGGTTGTCGACCTGAAGACCGGCACCACCGTGCCCAGCAAGGACGCCGCCCAGCGGCACATCCAGCTCACCGCCTACCAGCTCGCCCTGCGCAACGGCGTGCTGGACGGTGACCGGATCACCGACCCCGCACCGGGGGAGGAGGGCCTGCCCGTCGGCGGCGGCGTGCTGGTCTATCCCGGCAGCAGCACGAAGACGGCGAGCACCCGGGAACAGACCGCCCACTCCCCGGAGGAACTCGCGGACTTCGCCGCCCGGCTGCCCGGCCTCGTCACCGAGCTGGCCGGCCCGACGCTGACCGCCCGCATAAACGACAACTGCGAACGCTGCGCAGTGCGGACAATCTGTCCGCTCCAGCCCGAAGGAAAGGCCACCACCCGTGTCTGACATCTCACCCCTCCTGCTCTCCCGGGTGCTCGGGCAGGCGCACGGACCCACGGACCAGCAGTCCGCCATCATCGGCGACGCTCCCGGCCCGCTGCTCGTCGTCGCCGGCGCCGGCGCCGGCAAAACCGAGACCATGGCCTCCCGCGTCGTGTGGCTCATGGCCAACGGCTACGCCACCCCGGACCAGATTCTCGGCCTGACCTTCACCCGTAAGGCCGCCCAGGAACTCGGTCGTCGTATCCGGCAGCGGCTGCAGACCCTCGCCGGCACCCCGAAGGTCCGCGACCTCGACCCCAGCGGTCAGCTGGCGGACAAGCTGGTCAACCAGTCGCCAACGGTGTCGACCTACGACTCCTATGCCGGCCAGCTCATCCGCGAATACGGACTGCTTGTCCCCGTCGAACCCACCGCGCGGATCATCACCGATGCCGAGCGCTACGCCATTGCCCACGAGGTGGTGACGAACTACCGCGGGAAGCTGACCGCCACGCAGACCGTGGGGAATGTGACGAAGAACCTCATCGACCTGGTCGACGAGATGAACAACCAGGTGATCACCGCCGAGGAGATCGTCAGCGAGTCCCGCGCACTGGTGGACACCGTCGCCGACCTGCCCAAGGGCAAGGGACAGAGGGACGCCCTGAACAAAACAGTCCAGGGCTGGCTGGACACCCAGGAGACCCGCCTGGAGTACCTGCCCCTGGTCGGAGCCCTCCGGGAGGAACTCGATCACCGTGGCGTGGTCACCTTCAACGAGCAGATGTCCGTCGCCGCGGCACTCGCCCGCGACAACCCTGCTGTCGGCGCCGGACAGCGGCGCCGCTTCCGGGTGATCATGCTGGACGAGTACCAGGACACCTCCCATGCCCAGCGCGTCCTGCTGCGCAGTCTCTTCGCTGCCGAGGACCCCGGCCTGACCGTCACCGCCGTCGGTGACCCCATGCAGTCGATCTACGGCTGGCGCGGCGCTACCGCCGCCAACCTCACCGCCTTCGTCGAGGATTTCCCCGTCGACGACGCCCCGGCCCCCAAACGTGAGCTGACCGTCTCCTGGCGCAACCCCCCGGAGATCCTCACCCTGGCCAACGCCGTGTCCACCGAGGTCCTCGGGCACGGTGCCGACCGGGCCGTCGCTCCCCTCGACCCCCGCCCCGGCGCCCCCGCCGGTGACGTCACCCTCGGCTGGTGGCGGGACCCGGACGACGAGGTCAACTACGTCGCCGACCGCCTCGCCGCCGAGTATCACGCGAAGCAGGAGGCGGGGGAGACCTTCTCCGGGGCGGTGCTCGTGCGCAAGAACAAACACACCGGCCCCATCGCGGAGGCCCTGGCCGCCCGCGGTATCCCCTATGAGGTGGTGGGGCTGAGCGGGCTGCTCAACGAACCCGAGGTCGCCGACATCGTCGCGGTGGCCACCATGCTCATCCGGCCGGGTGACACCACCGCCGCTCTGCGGGTGCTCACCGGCCCGATGGTCGGACTCGGCCTGGCGGACCTGGTGGCCCTGGCCCGCCGCGCCCGCAACCTCTCCGGCCACGGGCAGCGCATCGAGCACCCCGGAGAACCCCTCGAACGGCTGGTGTCCCAGCTGGCGGAACTTACCGCCGACCCGCCCGAGCAGATCAGCGGGCTCACGGACGCTGTCGCCGACCTGGGGGAGCGTTCCCGATATTCGCCGGACGGCGTACGCCGCCTGGAGCGGTTGTCCTCCCGCCTGCGCCGGCTGCGCACCCACAGCCTGGGTAAGTCGCTACCGGACCTCTTTGCGGACATCGAGCAGGTCTTCGGTGTGCGCACCGAGGTCCTGGCCCGCCGCAGTGACACCGGGACCGTGCATCTGGACCGGTTGGCCGGTCACGTCGCCGGCTACTCCGGTGATGCGTTGGGCGGACTGCTCGACTACTTCCGCCTTGCGTCAGACCATGAGAAGGGGCTGGCAGCAGGCGAGGTCACCCAGCGCGGCGACCGCGTGCAGATCCTCACCTCCCACAAGGCCAAGGGCCTGGAGTGGGACATGGTCTGTGTCCTGCACACCGATTCCGGCACCTGGTCGGCGAAGGCCTCCACCTTCCTCAGCAACATCACCAGGGTGCCGGACCCGGATTTCGGAGCGCTGGCCGCGGATGACCGGAAGGAATTCCAGGACCTGGCGGAGGAGTACATCGGCGACCGCCGCGCCGCCGAGGCCGAAGAGGCCACCCGGCTGTTCTACGTGGCCATCACCCGTACCGAGCGGGTCCTGCTGGTGACCGGTTCCGCCCAGTCCACCAGCGCCCGGCCCTATGAGCACCTTGAACGTCTCCGGGATCTGGCCCCCGATACGGTCGTGGCCTGGGAGGACGAGTCTGAGACCACCGAGACGCAGGAGCAGGAGTCACCCCGGGAAGGCAGCTTCCCGGACCTGCACCCTGATCCGGACGCCCTGGCCGGAGCGGAACTCGTCCGGGAGGCAATGATCCGGCTGCCGGAGGCCAGCGCCGGCGAGACCTATGAGTTCTGGGAGGCGGAGACCACGGCGCTCATGGCGGAACACGAGGCGATGCTCGCCCCGGTCGTGGAGGTGGCCCTGCCCGCCGAACTCACCGCCACCGACCTGGTCGCCCTGCGGCAGGACCCCGAGCAGTTCGCCCGCCGCCAGCGCCGCCCCGTGCCCTTCCGTCCGAACCAGTACGCCAAGCGCGGCACCGCCTTCCACCAGTGGCTGGAGGACCGCTTCGGCGCGACTGCCCTGCTGGATGAGGACCAGCTGCCCGGCATCGACGAGGAGGTCGTCGACGCCCACGAACTTGAGCACCTCAAGGAGAAGTTCCTGGAGAGCCCGTGGGCCGACCGCACCCCGGCGCATGTGGAGCAGCCCTTCGAGGTCACCATCGGCGATGCCGTGGTCCGCGGCCGCATGGATGCGGTCTTCCGCGACCCGGACACCCCGGGCGGCTGGCTCATCGTCGACTGGAAGACCGGCCGGCCCCCGAGCGGGCCGGACCGCCGCGCGGCGATCATCCAGCTGGCGGTCTACCGGGAGGCGTGGAGCCGGATCATCGGGGAGGGCTCCGTGCGTGCCGCCTTCCACTACGTCGGCTGGAACGAGACGCTTGAGCCGCGTGACCTGCCGGGACATGATGAACTCGTGGAACTGCTCACGCATGCCACGGCCCCGAGCCAGTAGAGTCTGAAGCCAGACAGGGCGGTACGTCACGGCAGGAAGGAGTCAGGCATGCGCAACCGCATCCGGGAGCGGTTCCGTGGTGACACGGAGCTGAGCCTGCTTCCTGACCATGCGCTGCTGGGGATCATCAACATCCCCGGCGCGGTGGCGGCCAGCCCCTGGTCGCTGATCGGGCGGCGGGTGCTCTACGCCTTCCTGCTGCTGTTCGCCGTGGCCTTCATCGTCTACGTGGACAAGGGCGGTTACAGCGAGGAACTGACGTTCATCGACGCCTTCTACTACTCGGCGGTGTCGCTGTCCACGACCGGCTACGGCGACATCACCCCGGTGACCCAGTCGGCGAGGCTGATCAACATCGTGATCATCACCCCGATCCGGATCAGCTTCGTCATCCTGCTCGTCGGCACGACCCTGTCGGTGCTGACGGAGAACTCCCGGAAGACCCTGCAGATCCAGCGTTGGAGGAAGACCGTGCGCAACCACACCATCGTCATCGGCTACGGCACCAAGGGCCGCTCGGCGGTCTCGGCCCTGCTGGCCGACGGGGTGTCCCCCAACCAGATAGTGGTTGTCGACACCGACAAGTCAGCGCTCTCCCGGGCCGAGAACCAGGGCCTGGTCACCGTCTACGGTTCCGGCACCAAGGCGGACGTGCTCAAGATCGCCGGCGTCACCCGGGCGCGCGCCGTGGTGGTCGCCCCCAACATGGACGACACCGCCGTGCTGGTCACTCTCTCGGTGCGTGAGCTGGCGCCCTCGGCGATGATCGTGGCCAGCGTCCGGGAATCGGAGAACCAGCATCTTCTGGAGCAGTCGGGTGCGGATTCGGTGGTGATCTCGTCGGAGACCGCCGGCCGTCTGCTCGGCCTGGCGACGGTCACTCCGACGGTCGTGGAGATGATGGAGGACCTGCTCAGCCCTGACGAGGGTTTCTCCGTGGCGGAACGGCCCATCGCCGAGGACGAGGTCGGCGCGAACCCCCGCCACCTGGCGGACATCGTGCTCGGACTGGTGCGTTCCGGTGAGCTCTACCGCATCGACTCACCCGAGGCGGAGACCGTCGAACCGGGCGACCGGCTGTTGTACATCCGCCGCGTCACCGGGGAGGAGGTGAGGCGCCCGTGATGAGTTACCTGCCCATCGCTCCGGGCGGACAGGTGCCCGTCACGGCCGCGGGGGAGCTGCTGCTGTTCAGCACCCCGCCGGCCCCTGATGCCGTGCACACAGTCCTCGTCAGTGCGGAGCTGACCGCGGTGAGTGTGGAACGCGAGGTTGTTGCCGCCCTGGCGGAGGCTGCCGGCGGAAGACTCGTCGAGCCCCGCCACTTCGGGGAGGACCGACTCGTGTCCCGGGCTGTGGCGCTGCTGCGGCACCGCGGACAGCTCCTCTACGATCCTGTGGACGGCAGCCCCCTGAGCTTCAGCGAGGACGGGGTGGTGGCCATCGGCGGGGAGGGCCGGCAGATCTTCCCCCGGGTGGACCCGGCGGTCATCGGCCTGGTGGAACTCGCGGGCGAGGAACGCATCCTGCTGGGTCGTGACGCCACCCGCGGACACTTCTTCTCCCTCATCGCAGGCTACGTCGACCCCGGGGAGAACCTCGAGGAGGCCTTCATCCGGGAGGTGCGGGAGGAGACCGGCCGCCGGGTCTCGCAGGTGGCCTACTGGGGCAGCCAACCGTGGGCGGTCACCGGCTCCCTCATGGTCGGCTTCACCTCCGTCACCGAGGACGAGGACGCCGTCAGTGAGACCGACGGGGAGCTGATTGAGACACGCTGGGTCTCCCGCGGGGAGCTGGATCAGCTACCCCTGGCCCGTCCCGGTTCGATCGCGCATGCGATGATCACGGCATGGAGGAACGCCCTGTGATTGACCTGAACGACCTCGATGATGACCAGCGCGTCGCCGCCACCGCCCCCCGGGGCCCGGTGTGCATCCTGGCCGGAGCGGGCACCGGCAAGACCCGTACCATCACCTACCGCATCGCGCACCTCATCGACCAGGGCTTCGTCAGCCCCAACCGCGTGCTGGCCGTGACCTTCACGGCCCGCGCCGCCGGGGAGATGCGCCACCGCCTCGGAATCATGGGGGTGGGCGGGGTGCAGGCCCGCACCTTCCACGCTGCCGCCCGCCGCCAGCTGGCCTATTTCTGGCCCCAGGTCGCCGGCTCCCTGCCCTGGCGGCTGGTGGACAACAAATTTCCGCTCGTCGGCCGCGCCGCCCGTGGAGTGGGTGTGCAGTCCACCACCGAAAACGTCCGCGACCTGCTCGGGGAGATCGAATGGGCCAAGGCCACCTTGATCACCCCGGACCAGTACCCGGCCCGGGTGGCCAACTCCACCCGCACCCCGCCGGTGCCGGCGGAGAAGGTCGCCGAGGTCTACCGCCGCTACGAGGCGGCCAAGACCACCGACGAGGGGATGCTGCTCGACTTCGACGACCTGCTCCTCCACGTCGCCGCCGCCCTGGAGAACGCACCCGGGGTGGCCGATGAGTTCCGCGAACAGTACCGCACCTTCGTCGTCGACGAGTACCAGGACGTCACCCCGCTGCAGCAGCGGGTCCTCGACGCCTGGCTCGGCGACCGCGACGACCTGACCGTCGTCGGCGACGCCAACCAGACGATCTACTCCTTCACCGGAGCAACCCCGGACTTCCTGCTGGACTTCCCCCGGACCTACGACAACGCCACCGTGGTCAAGCTGCAGCGCGACTACCGTTCCACCCCGCAGATCACCGACCTAGCCAACACCGTCATCGGCCGGGCCACCGGACGCGTCGCCGGCACCCGCCTGGAACTGCAGGGCATGCGCCCGCCCGGGCCGGCACCGACCTTCAACGCCTACGACGATGAACCGACGGAGGCCCGGGAGGTCGCCGGCCAGATCCTCAGCCTGCTCGACCACGGGGTGCCGGCCAGTGAGATCGCCGTGCTCTACCGCATCAAAGCCCAGTCCCAGGCCTTCGAACAGGCGCTCGCCGACGCCGGCATCGTCTACCAGGTCCGCGGCGGCGAGGGCTTCTTCAACCGGGCGGAGATCCGCCAGGCCATCAGCGAACTGGTCCGCGTAGCCCAGCGCACCGACCTGCCTGATGATCCGGTCGCCGTCACCCGGGCCGCCCTGGCCCCCTTCGGTCTGACCCCCACCGAGCCGGAGGGCGCGCAGGCCAGGGAGCGCTGGCAGTCACTGTCCGCC
This sequence comes from Corynebacterium lemuris, assembly GCF_024919295.1. Taxonomy (GTDB): domain Bacteria; phylum Actinomycetota; class Actinomycetes; order Mycobacteriales; family Mycobacteriaceae; genus Corynebacterium; species Corynebacterium lemuris. Next base: position 660,071 of record NZ_JANWTC010000001.1, read on the forward strand.
CTGGTCGACCTGGTGGAGGAACTCGTCCGCGCCACCCCGGACCTGGATCTGACGGGCGTGCTCCGGGCGCTGCGCCAGCGGGCAGAGTCGAAGCACCCGCCCACCATGGAAGGCGTGACCCTGGCAAGCCTGCACGCAGCCAAGGGCCTGGAATGGGACGCTGTATTCCTCATCGGACTCGTGGAGAACACCCTGCCCATCAGCCACGCCATCAAGGCCGGTGACCATCAGATCGAGGAGGAACGCCGACTGTTCTACGTCGGCATCACCCGCGCCCGCGAACACCTCCACCTCTCCTGGTCCCTGGCCCGGCAGGAGGGCGGCCGAAAATCCCGCACCCGCTCCCGCTTCCTGGACGGCATCGTGCCGGAGCTGGAGATCGAGAAGGTGCCCGCCCGCACGGTCCGCCCGAAACGTTGCCGCGTCTGCGGCGGGGAACTGGACGCTCCCGCCGAGAAGACCATGGGCAGGCACGCGGACTGCCCCTCCGGCGCCGATGGGGAGATCTTCGAGACGCTGCGTGCCTGGCGCGCCGAGGCCGCCCGCGAGGCCGGCGTGCCCGCCTACATCGTCTTCTCCGACGCGACCCTCATGGCCCTCGCCGAGACGCTGCCGGGCAGCCGCACCGAGCTTCTCGACGTTCCCGGCGTCGGCCCCGTCAAGGTCGAACGCTACGGCGTCCAGCTCCTCGGCGTCCTGGCCTCCTTCCGCTGAACCCTCAGCCGTAGGTGAAACACACCGGGCAGCGCGGATGCACCGCCATCGTCTCCCGGTGCACCCCGGCCCAGGGGTCCACGGTGTGCACCGCGCCGGGCAGGAGCACAGGTGGGGCGTGACCCGGTGGGGGAGGAATACCCACCAGCTCCGCGACGAGGACCGCGGCCTGTGCGGCGGTGGCCGCCAGCACCGCCGGGTCGGGGCGGGCGGGACCACCGGGGAGCTGGGTGACCACCCGGTGCCAGAAGACATCCGCGTCGGTGCGGTGCAGGTCGGCGCACAGGGGGCAGGGGCCGTGGGCGTCGATACGCAGGGGGCCGATGACTCCCCGGTGGTCGATCACCGAGCAGCTCACCCACGTCCGGGCGAAACGGGTGAGCATCGGCGCCATTGCCTTCGAGTGGGCGAGCCGGTCCACCACCACGACGGGGACCCCGACCCGGGTGGCCGCGAGGTAGGCGAACTCGGATTCGCCGCGGATGGGGGAGCGGACCGTGATCCCCTTGCCCGCGAGCAGCTCCGTGAGCGTCTGTGCCAGCAGGCCCCGACCCAGGAGGATGATCTCCCGCTCCACGGATGCCACGAGGATGCGGTAGGTGATGAGGTCGTCGAGGAGGCTGGCGGCCGCCTCCCGACCCAGGCCGGCGGCGACGAGGCCGTCGAGAAGCTCATCGCGCGGGCGGGGCCGGCGGGCCGAGAGCAGCGTGGCCATGAGCACCGGCGCACGGGAGGTCTCGATGATGCCCGCACGCGTGGCATCCAGACCGAACTGCAGGGCGTCGTGGCCACGCAGGAAAACATGCGCGCCGGCCGCCAACTCGAACATGGTGCATCCCCCCTGCAGACAGTTGAACACAGATACAATCCCGTGTCATGCCGTCCGAGATAGAGGTCATCCGCTCCCCCCGCCGCCACCGCACCGTGCAGGCCCGCGTAGTGGAGGGGCGGATCGTGGTGCGCATCCCCGCCCGGATGAGCCGGGCCGAGGAGGAGAAGGCCGTCGCCGACATTGTGGCCAGGCTGCGGAAGAAGACGACGTCACAGGCCACCTCGGACGAGGATCTGCTGGCCCGGGCCGAAAAACTAAACCGCGAACACCTCGGTTCACGCGCCACCGTCGGCTCGATCCGCTGGGTGGGCAACCAGCAGAGCCGCTGGGGTTCCTGCACCCCCTCGACCGGGGACATCCGTCTGACTGACCGGTTGCAGCACGTCCCCGACTACGTGCTCGACGCGGTGCTCCTGCACGAACTGGTGCACACCTTCATCCCCGGCCACGGCCCCGAGTTCTGGGAGTACGCTGACCGGGCGCCGAAGGCCGAGCGGGCCAAAGGTTATCTGGAGGCCTACCAGCGCTTCGGCGGGTAGGGCTCAAGCCATGCCGTTGCGGCGGGCGGCCTGGACGGCACGGCCCGCCCCACGGCTCCAGGGGTTGCCGTGCCCGGGCAGGACGTGGCGGGCACCGGTGGCGGCGATCGTGTCCAGGGAGGCCAAGGCCCGGTCTTCATCGGCGGTGGCGGCACCGGCCACCAGCCTGGGACCGCGCAACGCGGTGTAAGGGTCGAGGGTGACCAGTGCGTCCCCCGAGATGACGGCATCCCGCTCGGGCAGATGCAGGGCCACATGACCGTAGGTGTGTCCCGGGGTGGCGATCACCCGGGGCCGGCCCGGCACCTCAAGGCGGGCCTCCACGGTCAGGGACTGCAGCTCGTGGATGCCCCGGGTGAACGGGGCCCCGGCGAGGAGCATGGACAGCAGGCCGGGGAGGGCGCGGGGGTGGCGCAGCGGGTAAGGTGCGATCCTGTTCTCGTGGTCGTACCGGAAGGGGTGGGCCGCCAGCTCCCGTTCGTCAGGATGCGCATGGACCGGCAGGCCCAGTTCTCGGATCAGGCGGCGGGCCATGCCCACGTGGTCGAAATGGGCGTGGGTGAGCACCAGGGCGCGGATGTTCGTCAGCTGGTGGCCCAGGTGGTTGACTGCGTCCACCAGCTCCCGCCAGGTGCCGGGCAGGCCGGCGTCGACGAGGGTGAGACCGTCGTCGTCCTCCAGGAGCCAACAGTTGACGTTGGCGTGCTGGATCAGGTGCACGCCCTCGGCCACATCGGGGAATAACATGGTGACCTCCGGGATTCGGTGTGTCCGCCATGGTACCCGTGGCCGGGGGCGCAGAGGTTATTTTCCGGCGTCGGTGCCGCTGTCGTCCTCGTCGTCGGTGCCGCTGTCGTCCTGCTCGCGCAGCATCTCCTCGAGCTTGGCGAACTCCCGGTTGAAGTCATCCATGTCGTCTTCGCCGAGAAGACCGTCGATGAAGTCGGCGGAGTTGTCCAGATGTTCGGCGGAAGGCAGCAGGTCAGGGTGTTCCCACACGCTGTCGCGGCGCTGCTGGCCGACGGCGACATCCACGCGACGCCACAGCTCCGCGGCTTCGGCGACCTTCGGGGCGGCCAGTTCGATGCCGACGATCTTGGCGAAGGCCTGCTCGGCGGAACCCCCGGTGGCACGGCGGCGTCGCCACGCCTCGGTCATCGCGCCGGTGGAGGGGATGCGCTCACCCATGGCCTGGGTGACCACATACTCCACCCAACCCTCGACGAGGGCGAGCAGGGTCTCCAGACGGGAGACGGCCTGGGCGTTACGGGAGCTGATCCGCGGGGAGAGGTCCATGCCCTGCAGACGCTGCATCGCGTCCTGGATGGCCGCCGGGTCACCGGACTCCAGGTTGAGCTCCCGGGTGGCCTCCTCAATATGGGAGGTGTCGATGACCAGCCCGGCGGCATACTCCTCCACGGAGGAGACCAGCTGCTCCACCAGCCACGGCACGTGGTGGTAGAGACGCTGGCGGGCGGATTCGCGGGCGGCGATGTAGACCATCAGCTCCTGGCCCGGGACATCGAGCTCGCCCCCGGCTGCCGTGATGTTGGTCGGCAGCAGGGCGGTGACATCCGTCGGCGCCACCGGCAGGCCGAAATCGGAACCGGTCAGGGCCTGCTTCGCCAGGTCACCGAGGGCGTTGCCCAGCTGCATGCCGAAGTTCATGCCGGACATCTGGTTCATCATCTGCATCATCGGGCCGACCATCTCCCGGGCCTCCTCCGGCAGGGAGGCGAGCTGGGCGTCGTTCATGTGCTCGGCCACCGGTGTGACCAGACGCTTCCACATGGGCAACGTCTCGGCCAGCCAGTCCTCGGGGTTCCACGCCACGACCCGACCCCCGGAGGTCGGCAGCTCGGTACTCCCGTCCAGCCACAGGTCCGCCAGTCGCACGGCCTCCTCGACCGCGGAGGTCTCCTGCGCGCGGACAGCCGAGACCTGTCCGATCTGCTGGCGGGCGATGCGCTCCGCCAGCGCGTAGTTCACGGGCCCCTGGCCCTCGGGGGAGTTCATCGAGGAACCCATGCCGGAGAGCATCTGACCGAACTGACTGAGCATGTCGCCCAGCCCGCCCGATCCGTCCGCCCCGCCGAAGCTGAACGGGCCGAAGGGATTCTGGTCGCGACGCGACTTGTCGTCGTCGTCATCGTCGCCTGGTCCGAAGGAGAAGCCGAATCCGCCTGTATTCATGGCTCCCAATCTACCGGGCGGCATGCGCCACAAGCCATGAGGTGGGCAACGCTGACAGCGAACACAGGTACCCTGATTCACCGTGAATGCAACGCCGACCCGTGCCAGCCGTCGAATCCGGACCCTCGTCTGGGGGGCCGTCCCCGTCCTCCTGCTCACCGCCCTGGTGTCCATGGACCGGATCCCCGGCACGGACATCTCCCTGACCGTGCCCTATGCGGCGGAAGGACCGGGCCCGATGTTCGACACCCTCGGCGCCGTCGAGGGCATTCCGGTCGTCGAGATCGACGGTGCCCCCGTCGACGACACCACCGGCGAGCTGCGCATGACCACCGTGTCAGTGCGTTCCAACATGACCCTCGCCCAGGCACTCAGCCGGTGGTTGACCACCGACGACACGCTCGTCCCCGTCGAGCAGGTCTTCCCGCCGAACATGAGCCCGGAGCAGATCGAGCAGGCCAACCGGCAGGCCTTCACCTCCTCCGAGGCCGCGGCGACGGTGGCCGCGATGAACCACCTCGGCCGTCCGGTGGAGATCACGGTCGTCGATGTGCTGCCCGACACCGCGGCCGCCGGGCGCATCGAGGCGGAGGACGTCATCGTCGCCGTCGACGGGCAGACGGTGGACCAGCCCGGCCAGGTGCAGGAGATCGTGCGTGCGAAGGAACCCGGCGAGCCGGTCACCCTGGAGCTGCTGCGCAGTGGGGCGCAGGTCAGTGAGGAGATCGAACTGGGGGCCAACCCGCAGAACGAGCAGATGGCCATGCTCGGTGTGCTCATGGGATCGCAACCCACCGACGGGGTGGACGTGAACTTCAACCTGCAGGACATCGGGGGACCGAGTGCGGGCATGGTCTTCTCACTCGCGGTGATCGACAAGCTCTCGCCGGGTGAGCTCAATGCCGGGCGGAAGGTCGCCGGCACCGGCACCATCTCCGAGGACGGCGCCGTCGGTTCCATCGGCGGCATCGAGCACAAGGTCCGGGCCGCCGCCGCTGACGGGGTGGAGCTTTTCCTCGCGCCCGCCCCCAACTGCGCCGAGGCGGTCAGCGGGCTCGGCGGTGACAACGACATGGTCGTGGCGAAGGTCGCCACCCTGGACGAGGCGATCACCGCGATGGCCGACTTCGGGGCCGGCCGCGACGTCGAGACCTGCTCCTAGTTCTCGGGGTCTGCGGTCTCCTCGGGTTCCTCCTCGACCGCGGGCGGCTCCGCAAGGCCGAGTTCGTAGATCTTCTCCTCCGGGTCCACCCGATCCGAGGAGACCATCTGCTGCATGACCAGACCCTTGTCGTTGTCCACGACGGTGATCACGGCGGTGGTGCCCAGCGTCGACCAGCCGACGACCTTGCGGCCGGTGTCCTCCACCACCCGTGAGCTGCGGAGTTCGGTGATCAGCTGGGTCGTCGACGCCGCCTTCGACATCGACTCGAAGAACTGGAACTGCCCCACCTCCCGACCCGAGCACTCCCAGGCGTTGTCCAGTCCGCTGGCGTTACAGGAGTCGAACTCCTCGAACAGGCTCGCCGGCGCCATGGAGGAGAAGATCTCCTGCACCTCGGCGACGTCCTCGGGCAGCCCCGCCCTGCTTGTCGACGTCGCCGTGGTCTCCGTCGCCTCCGATGTCTCGACCGGTGTGGTGGTCGTCGTTGAGGCGGCGGTAGGGGAGGGGGCCGGCGAACTGGTGGCCGGCTCCGGCTGATCCCCGGAGGTACACGCCGTCAGGCCGACGCTGAGCAGAACCGCTGCGGATGCGGCGGTCAGGCGGGCAGGGCGTGGGAATCGCACGGGGGCACAGGCTCCTTGGAAGTGATGGTCCAGGACAGTCTAGTCGAGGTGCTCCGGGTCCTGCTCAAGTCCGTAACGCAGTGCCTGGAGCACCCCGGGGGCGACTTCCGGGCCGCCGCGCAGCTCGATCTTGTCCTCGGCAAACGGGCCGGCCTCGGCCAGCTCCTCCTCGGTGGGGCGCAGCTGGAGCAGCGTCAGTTCGACGTCCTCGGCGCGCAGCACCCCGGAGAAGAGTCGGGCGGGGCGGGCCGGGGCGTCGCCGAGCGCGGCGTCCCGGAACATGATCTCCTGGGCGAGGACGACGCCCGCGATCTCCTCGGGCCAGGCCAGGCGCGACATGTAGTCACCGAGTTCCTCTGAACCCGGGAGGATGTGTTCCGGCAGGTCCTGGACCACCAGCGTCAACGGCGCGGCCTCATCCGGATCTGACAGCTGATCGGCGAGCAGTCGCGTCGGGACCAGCGCAAACAGTGTCGGGGCGGCATCCCAGCCCTCGGCGTGGACGAACTCCACCGCCTCCAGCATCGCCTGGTTGAGTGCCTGCGGGGTGGTCTCGGGAACTGTCATGGTCAATCCTTCGTTGGAAACGCAGAGGTGTACTTCTCTAGGCTAAGGACAGTACACCGGCAGAAAACTAGACCTCATTGCTTAGGAGAAGGATTTGGCCACCGGCCTCTCACAACCCTCCCCATCCGTAAACAGACCACCCAGGGTACTGAGCTGGATCATCGGCATCATCGCCGCACTGTTCATTCTGGCTCCCCTGGCGATCGGTTTCTACACCGACTGGCTCTGGTTCGGTGAAGTCGACTTCCGGGGCGTATTCACCAAGGTGCTGCTCGTCCGCATCGCCCTCTTCTTCGTGTTCGCGCTCGTCGCGGGCTTCGTCGTATGGCTCGCGGGCTTCTTCACCTGGCGCAACCGCCCGGACAGTCTCGAACACATGGACCTCAACTCACCGGTCCATCAGTACCGCCAGGCCCTGGACAAATCTGTCCGCGGCATCCTCATCGGCATCCCCGTCGTCGTGGGCATCTTCGCCGGCTTCATCGGCCAGGGCACCTGGCGCACCGTGATGATGTTCATCAACGGCGAATCCTTCGGCGTCGACGACGCCCACTTCGGTAACGACCTCGGCTTCTACGCTTTCACCCTGCCGATGCTGCGGATGGTCGTGGACACCTTCTCCATGCTCCTGATCGTGGCCTTCGTCATCGCCCTGATCGGCCACTACCTGCTGGGCAGCATCCGGATCGGCAACCAGGCCATGGGGATCAAGGGACACATCTCCCGCGGGGCCCGTGTCCAGCTCGCCGTGACCGGTGGCCTGTGGATGCTGCTGCAGGTCGCCTCCTACTTCCTGGACCGCTACACCCTGCTCTACTCCAGCCAGGACACCTTCACCGGTGCCAGCTACACCGACATCCACGCTGTCCTGCCCGCCAAGATCATCCTCATGATCATCGCCGTCTTCGTCGCCGTGGCCTTCTTCTCCGCCATCGTGCTCAAGGACCTGCGGATCCCGGCGCTGGCCGTCGTCCTCATGCTGCTGTCCTCCTTCGTCATCGGGGTGGCCTGGCCGCTGATGATGGAGCGCTTCTCCGTCCAGCCCAACCGTGTGGCCAAGGAATCGGAGTACATCTCCCGCAACATCGAGGCCACCCGCCACGCCTATGGTCTGACCGACTCGGAGGTCAGCTACCTGCGCAACTGGGGTGCGGAGGGCGCCTCCGACGACGAGGTCGCCGCCGATGAGGCCACCATCTCCAACATCCGCCTGCTGGACCCGGAGGTCCTCGCTCCCACGTTCACCCAGATGCAGCAGCTGCGTAACTTCTACGGCTTCCCGGAGACCCTCGCCGTCGACCGTTATGAGGTGGACGGTGAGCTGCGCGACTTCGTCGTCGCGGCCCGTGAACTCGACCCGAACGCCCTGAGTGAGAACCAGCGCGACTGGATCAACCGCCACACCGTCTACACGCACGGCAACGGCTTCATCGCCGCGCAGGCCAACACCGTCGATGAGGCGGCCCGGGACGCGGGTTCCACCCGCGGTGGTTTCCCGGTCTTCACTGTCTCCGATCTGCAGACCAATGCCGCCCGTGAGGCTGTCGAGGATGCCGAGGAACTGGGCATCAAGGTCGATCAGCCGCGCATCTACTACGGCCCGGTCATCGCCAACGCCGCCGACGGTGCCGACTACGCCATCGTCGGTGACAACGGCTCCGACCCGGTCGAGTACGACACCGACAACTCCTTCTACACCTACGACGGTTCCGGCGGCGTCGACATCGGCAACATGTTCAACCGTGCCGCCTTCGCGCTGCGCTACCAGGAGATGAACCTCATTCTCTCCGACCGTGTCCACGGTGACTCGAGGATCCTCTTCGAGCGTGACCCGCGTGCCCGCGTGGAGAAGGTCGCCCCCTGGCTGACCACCGACTCCAAGACCTACCCGGCCGTCGTCGACGGCCGCGTCAAGTGGATCGTCGACGGCTACACCACCCTCAACGCCCTGCCCTACACCGAGCAGACCTCGCTGACCGAGACCACCGTCGACGCCCTCAACCCCGACGGCACCAGCCAGCGACTGATCACCGACAACGTCGGCTACATCCGCAACTCCGTCAAGGCCACCGTCGATGCCTACGACGGCACCGTCGAGCTCTACGAGTTCGACACCGAGGACCCGGTGCTCAAGGTCTGGCAGGGCATCTTCCCGGACACCGTGAATCCGGAGAGCGAGATCTCCGACGAGCTCCGCCAGCACCTGCGCTACCCCGAGGATCTGTTCAAGGTCCAGCGTGACCTGCTCGCCCGCTACCACGTCTCTGACCCGGGCGTCTTCTTCACTAACGACGCCTTCTGGTCCGTTTCTGAGGATCCGACTGCCCCTGAGGGCCGGGACGCCCTCAACCAGCCGCCCTACTACGTCGTCGCGGCTGATCCGGAGACCGAGGAATCCAGCTTCCAGCTGATCACCCCGTTCCGTGGCCTGAACCGACAGTTCCTCTCCGCGCACATGGCCGTCAGCTCAGACCCGGAGACCTACGGCAAGATCACCGTCCGTGTCCTGCCCACCAACACCCAGACCCAGGGCCCGAAGCAGGCGCAGGACGCCCTGATGTCCTCCGACCAGGTCGCCCGCGACCGCACCCTGTGGGAAGGCACCAACGAGCTGCACAACGGCAACCTGCTCACCCTGCCGGTGGGTGGCGGTGAGATCCTCTACGCCGAGCCGATCTACTCGCAGCGCAAGAACCAGGAATCGGCCTTCCCGAAGCTCCTGCGTGTCCTGGTGTCCTACAAGGGACGCGTCGGCTACGCCCCGACGATCTCTGAGGCACTGGCACAGGTCGGCATCGACCCGCGCGCCGCCCAGGACATCGCCGGCGCCGAGACCCCGACCGTGCCTGAGCCGGAAGGTGAGGAGGCGGCCGAGGAAGAGACCACCACGGACCAGCCGGCCACCGCCGCCGGCACCGAGGGTGAGGCCATCGAGCGCATCAACGAGGCACTGCGCAGCGTCGAAGGCGCACGCTCCGGTTCCTTCGAGGACTACGGCCGGGCACTGGACGAACTCGACCGCGCGGTCGAGGAGTACCAGACACTCAACGAGGGGAACTAAACCCTGGTTGGCCGGGAGATTTGCAAGAATCTCCCGGCTCTGGGTATAGTTCAACATCTGCAGCAAAGCGGCCGGAAGGTTGCGGAGTTGCACGGTGAAGTGAATATCACCCGACGCGGGGTGGAGCAGCTCGGTAGCTCGCTGGGCTCATAACCCAGAGGTCGTAGGTTCGAATCCTGCCCCCGCTACCAATTCCGACAGCCCCCTGGACCTTATGGTCCAGGGGGCTTCGTCGTGTCCGGAAGTGGGGCGGATTCTGAGGGTCGTTGCAACGCTCGTGCTTTTCAGGTGAT